>NZ_FNKY01000001.1:1200000-2400000 GCF_900103165.1 Nitrosospira multiformis
CCCCTTTTGCAATCTGTTCGCGGAATTTTGGAATCACACTGCCTGTGCTACCCAGCACGTTACCAAAACGTACCATGACAAAACATGTTTTCTGGACCGCATCACCCGGATCTTCCCCCGCCGACAGGCAAACGGATTGCTGCAATGCCTGGCAAATCATCTCGGCCAGCCGCTTGCTGGCACCCATGACGTTCGTGGGATTGACGGCTTTATCGGTCGAGATCAGTACGAATTTTTCCACTCCATGCTGGATTGCCGTCCGCGCCAGGACATAAGTTCCCCATACATTGTTCAGGACGGCTTGCCAGGCATTCTCCTGCTCCATCAGCGGGACATGCTTGTAAGCAGCCGCATGAAAAACAACGGCGGGCTGGAACTGCGTAAACACCTGAGATAGCCGGGCCGGGTCCTTGATATCACCTATCATGAATACCATCGGCATTTCCGGAAAACTGATTCTGAGCTCCTGTTCGATGTTATAGAGCACGAATTCATTCAATTCAAACAATACCAGACGGCACGGCTCAAACTTGGCAATCTGCCGGCATAACTCCGATCCGATTGAACCGCCGGCTCCAGTAACCAGTATCGTTTTTCCCGCCAGCAAGTCATGCAGCCTGTCGTTATCCAGCACCACCGGATCTCGTCCCAGCAAATCATCCAGCTCAACATTTCGGATTTGCGATACGGTGATTTTGCCGCTGATCAGATCGTCATAAGAAGGTACGATTAAGGCCTTGACTCCAGCGGTTGAACACATTTCCAGCGCATGCCGGCGATCGCGGTGAAGGCGATCGGAATGACGGCGGTCAAGTTGAGAGCGGCGAATCTTCCGGCGATCGATCGCGGTGGGCGTCATTGCAATAATGGCGTGGGCCACACCCAGTTTTTCCGCTACGGCAGGCAGCTCGTTGATGCGACCCAGTACCTTGAAACCATGCAGCATCATTCCGCGTTTTGCGGGATCGTCATCCAGCAATCCTGCTACTCGCCATTGCACGCTGCGGGCGAGCTCTTTTACCAGACCGATTGCACCGTCGCCCGCCCCCAACACCAGGACAAGATTACCCTCGATTTTTTTTAATCCATAGAGTCGATGCTCCTTCCATAAGCGGTAAGCCAGGCGGCTGCCTCCCATGATAAGCAGAAGCAGAATAGGAGCCAGCAGCAGCACGGTACGTGGTGTGCCGGCCAGTATCTGTAGCATGAATAACACCAGCGGCACTGCCGCCGCCGATGTCAACACCGCAAGCAGAATACGTCGCAAGTCCGGCAAGCTTGCGTAGTGCCAAAGTCCGCGATATAGGCCAAACCATAGGAATGTCGCCGCATGAATCGGGATGACCCAAGGCAGGATTTCCCAAAAAGATTTCAAGTATGAAGAGGGTATTTCGAAATTGAAACGGAACGAATAAGCGAGTCCCCACGCTACGACCGTTGCGGCGATATCATGAACGAAAGCGATTGCTGTGCGTATGTTGGGCTTGGGTAAAGGCATTCTGTCAGTCGCCGGGAGAGGGCTCCAAATACCGTTCGGACACAATCATCATACTCAAATAAATTCCGCCCCAAATCACGCCGACGCCAAGCTGAACGGTAATATCCTGGTGCATGGCCCACATTGCGCTGACACCCGAGCCCAGCATCAGAATATAACCCAGCAGTGCCGTATTGCGATGACCAAGACCGCTACGCACCATACGCTGGTAATAATGAGCGCGATGTGCCTGCCAGAATCGTTCGCCGCTCAGGCAACGTCTTACGAGCGTAACAGAAGCATCGGCAATAAATGGAGAAAAAACCAGTACCGGTAGCCACAGTGGCCACGAGTTATTCACCCAGCCTATCACACCCAGTGATGCGGCTAGAAATCCCAGTGGAATCGCGCCGGCGTCTCCCATGAAAATACGTGCGGGATAAAAATTAAATATCAAAAAAGCGGCAGCGGTTGCGGCAACACAGAAGTTTATCACGGCAAATGATTCGTCTCCGGCAAGCCAGGCGGTCAGGCCGTAGCACGTGAAACCAATTAGCGTCATACCACCCGCCAATCCATCCGAGCCGTCCATGAAATTATAAAGATTGATCATCCAGATGACCAAAATGGTGATTATTGTAACGATCATCCACCCGTGCGCTTCGAGTAGCAGTGCGACCGAGAACCAGACGGCCACCGCGCCATGCATCAGCAACCGCCCCAGTACAGGCAGACCAAAAATATCGTCGGCAAAAGATACCAGCACCAGAAGGGCGATGCCTAGCGATACGGAAATTGGCAGGGTCGCAGGGATAGACCCCCACGAAGCCGCTACACCCAACATCATACCGAGCCCACCGGTGCGGCGAACGGCCCGGGTATGGAGGGAGCGGGGGTTAGGATGATCCAGGACATTAAGGACGCTGCTCTTTATCAACCACCCAATCAGGATAAGCGTTACCGTAAACGCTATTAACGGGGGGGTGACAAGCGAGAAAGAAAGGCCGTCAATCATACGGGATTATAACCACCCAAAATATTCCGCGCCGATTTCCGCAAGGTTAATGTTAACAACATGCGTTTACTCGCAAGCTGGATGCTATACGCAGCAAGAAGCGGATTGGTTGTCGTATATAAATAGAGCCGCGGATCTATCCTCATTAATTCGATTATCCACCAGGCCTGATATCACCCGGCTTTTTTTGATCAAGAAATCTGGTATTGTTGTCTCGCGGCCTGCAAGAGTCTGCGAGGTCTTCGAACATTTCGTGTTGATATCCTTTAGTTGATCCTATTGCGAACAGGTATCTTTCGAGTTATTCGCCCGAAAATTGTATTTCATAAACAGAATCAACCGTTGAAGAAAATATCGCTTAACACGCAGATTCTATTCGGTGTGCTGGCTGGCATCTTGCTGGGTATGGGGTTTTCCGGGCTTGGACAAGAATCAGCCGTCGCGCAAAACGGGCTCTATGTCGCTAGGTTGATCGGCACATTGTTTATTGATTTGTTGAAAATGGTGCTGATTCCGCTGGTATTCACCTCTATCGCGGTTGGGGTTGCCAACTTGCGTGCGCACCGGCAGATGCACAAGGTATGGAAAGCCACACTGGGTTTCTTTATATTTTCCATGGCGCTTGCGGTGATACTGGGATTGACCGCTGCCAATCTTTTTCGCCCTGGCGAGGGACTTCAGCTTGCGATGTTTCAGGATGCCATGCGGGGTTTTGAGGCCAAGCAGATGTCTCTACCCGAGTTCTTTGCCCATTTTCTGCATTCACTGTTTCAGAATCCCATAACGGCATTAGCTCAGGGTGATGTGCTCGCGGTAGTGGTTTTCGCACTTTTGCTGGGGATAGCTCTGGTAGTGGGTGGCGAGCGCTACGCCAATATTATTGTTTTGTTGCAGGAATTTCTGGAATTGATACTGATGCTGGTGGACTGGATCATGCGGCTGGCACCATTAGGCATCATGGCGCTGTTGCTACAACTGGTCGCCACCCAGGATACTGCCCTGCTTGCGACGCTGATAAAATTTATCGTGGTGGTGGTGGGCACTACGCTATTGCATGGTGTGGTGGTGCTGCCACTGATACTTTATCTGGTGACCGGCATGGCGCCGCTCAAATTCTGGCGCGGTGCGCGCGAGGCGCTGGTAACGGCTTTTGCCACCAGTTCCAGTTCGGCCACTTTGCCTGTCACCTTGCGCTGTGTGGAACAGCATCTGCATGTCAAACGCGATATCGCGGGTTTCGTCGTACCGCTCGGCGCCACACTTAACATGGATGGGACCGCGTTATACGAGGCCGCCGCGGCGCTGTTTGTCGCCAATCTGGTGGGTATAGAACTCAATCTCATGCAGCAGATGATCGTGTTTTTCATGGCCATGATCGGTGCAATGGGTGCGCCTGGCATTCCCAGTGCCGGCATGGTAACCATGGTGCTGGTGTTGCAATCGGTTGGCCTGCCCGCGGAGGCTATCGCTATTCTCCTTCCCATTGATCGCTTACTGGATGCATTCCGCACGGCGGTTAACGTTGAAGGAGATATGGTAGGCAGTCTGGTGGTACAAGAGTGGGTCAAGAGTACGCATCATGATGAGAGTGTCGTTTAGCCATAACGCCCACGGACAATGGATTGCCGCCATTGATTCACGCGGATAAGAAAATCAGTTGAACATAGGGTCTCATCAACTTTGAGATTACTCACCCGCGGGTGTTTTACATTGCATCGTAATGAAATGAAAGCGCTTCTGCTATCCGCACGTGAGTGCCGGCCAGGGCATCCGCTGATGGCTCATTCGGCAAGAGTCTATTTCTGGATGGCTGTTTTCGCCGAAATGTGCAAAGTGGTGTGACATGTTGTCGCGCGGCAATATGTCACATTCCCAAGCTGATCTTCCCTCCTTACAATTTAACTTGAATCGTAGTGCGAGAACTCGCGGTGGATCATGACGCCCAACTGAAAAATGAGTGAAAGGCGAGCGATCAACTGCCGGGTTTGGATTTAATTTGATTTGACAAGGAGACGAGCGGCTTGCGGCAAGTATTGCACGCTCGGAAATGCTCATGAAAATTCCGAAAAGAATTGAACCGCTCGTCGAGGAGGGCCTCGTCGATGAAGTCATCTGCCAGCTCATGAGCGGCAAGGAAGCCATGGTCTACGTGGTTCGCTGCGGAGAAGCAATTTGTTGCGCCAAGGTATACAAAGAAGCTAACGCGCGCAGCTTCCGCCAGAGTGTCGATTATACCGAAGGCCGTAGAGTGAAGAACAGCCGCCGCACCCGCGCCATGGAGAAGGGCACCCGTTACGGGCGCAAGGCGCAGGAAGATGCCTGGCGAAGCGTGGAAGTGGATTCCTTGTGCCGTCTTGCCGCCGCTGGCGTACGTGTGCCGCGGCCCTATAATTTCTTCGAAGGCGTGCTGCTGATGGAACTGGTGACCGGCGCCAATGGCGAGGCCGCCCCCCGGCTCAATGATCTGGCGCTCACGGCGGAACAGGCGTGCGCGCACCACCTCACCCTTATCAGGCAGGTGGTGCGCATGCTTTGCGCCGGCATCGTTCACGGCGATTTGTCTGAATACAATGTGCTTGCCGGCCGCGACGGGCTTGTCATCATCGACCTGCCTCAGGCCATTGACGCGGCGGCCAACAACAACGCCCGCGGTATACTGGTACGCGACATGGATAACTTGGCCGCCTACTTTGGCCGCTTTGCTCCCGAATTGCTCACGACTGACTATGGCAGGGAAATATGGTCGCTCTACCAGAGCGGCAAGCTGCATCCGGATATTACCCTGACCGGACGCATTGAGTACCACAATAAGCCCGTTAATATCGCCGGCGTCATGCGGGTGGTTAACACTGTACTTAAGAAAGAAGCGGCCTGGCAACGGTATAAACTCGAAATGAGGGGATAGGGTGCAAGCATTCTTGGTATGTAATCCCTCCCGCCCCTTCGGGTTGCTGCACAAAAAACGCGGCATTCGCATTTTTTGTGCAGCAACGCGGGTGCGAAATAAGTGTTAACAGGCCCTAGTTACCATGCCGAATGTTCCGGCTTGCAAGGCGGAAATTAATCCCTTGGCGCATTATGGTCATTTTTAACAATAATGGTTTTCCTTAGAATAAAACCAGGGTTTCCCCAATGTACCCATGACGCTGGGTGAGTTAGGATGAAACTACTCTATTCCGACTTGCTTCACTGCTGTCATGAAAACAAAGCTAACCAATATTCTTGCCTTATCGATTGCGGCTCTGCTGGCCTTGCTAAGCCCTATCGCGATGGCGGCCGAACCTCTTGACACACCCGAGATCCGTACAGCGGCCCAGAATGCCACCACCCAAAGCGATCATGAGAGGCTGGCAAGATATTATGAAGATGCGGCAGCGCAGATGCAGGCAAAGGTAGCGGAAAAAAAGGAGCTGCTGGAGCACTATGAGGATAAAAGCTACATTTATGGCCGGCGGGCGCAAGATCTTCAATCGCATACGCACGCGTTAATTCGCAATTACGAAAAGACAGTCAAGGCAACCCTGCAGGCCGCTGCTATGCATCGGCAGATAGCTTCCATGCTCCACACCAATCATGTTGCGTATGACTCTCAAACGTCTGATGGTGTGGGTGGGTTCTAGCGTTCCTGACATCCGGGCGATGTTTGCCAAACTGTTGCCGCTTTTGTTGATCTGAATCAGAAAGGGATCGTCGCATCCAGCGAAAACAGGAACTGATCCTTCCTGCCGTCAAACGGCCGAAACGCCACCTCAATGCCATCCGCCCTGTCATAGCGGATATTTGGCCGGATATTCAGTTTCTCCATTGGCTTCCAGTTCATTTTCAGCCGCCTCGCCGGCTTCCAGTTCATGCCCAGGGTAACTGCGTAATAGTCTGCAGGCGCACTGATAAAAGGGATGTTGCCGGCATAGCTAACGCCCTTATTATTGGTCGCGGATAGTATCCGATAGGGCGAAAAGACACGCCAGCCATCTCTATCGTTGAACCGCTCAGCACGAATGCCGATGGAAAGGTCATGGAAAAGGTCATATGTTAAGTGCGTATTAACGCTATACCATTCGGCATTCTTGATGCCTTCCGGCAGATTAATACTCCCCGCCCAGCCATGAGTGTGGTGCACGACCATGTGGGTTCTGGGCGTGATCCGATGCTGCAGAACAACGCTATACATAATCCAGGGGTCATTGGTCGCTGACTGGCCATAGGTTCCGCCGACGGTAGCCGAGGTTCTTTTATCGTCACTGCTCCACAAGATGGCACCTAATCCGCCCCAGTTATCCAGCTGCTTATCAAAGCCGCCATCCCAGCCTCCGGTTGCGCTGCCCGTGGTAGCACCGCCTAGCACTGACCAATTATCATTCACGGTATAGTTACCCAGCAAGCCGGTATGGGTGAACGGTTCCCCGCTATTCAGGATATAGGCACGTGTATAGAAGAAATTGTCAGGCGCCGGAACGGTCTCGTAACCAAGTGGCGTATAAAAATGACCCACCTTGATATTGAGGCCATTACCGATTGGCATATACGTCTCCAGATAGGCTTGCGGTAGTGCGATGCCGTAAGTGCGGGTGGATTTGCAGCACAAATTAAGATCCCAGTTCCCCCGATCGGAAGGCTCGCCTGTATTTTCATCGAAGGCGGAAATGCCGAAAGCCTGGGCGTAGATGGCGTCCGTCCCAAAAAGAAAATCAAAACGGCCTCCAATATCCCATTCCTTACCTTGGGATACCACTGGGCGCTGTAAAAATATATTGAACTGGTTTAACTGAAACCGATTGGCCCGGTCCGCGAAAGTAACGGTGCCATTGAAACCATCCGAAGGATTATTCGCATTATAGGTCGCACCGCCATTGATCCAGCCACCCACTTCCAAACCGCTTTCCTTGAACAAGTTTGTCAAGCTATTGGCGTGTGAATCACTCAAGTTCAAAAGAGCCAGGAATACGAAACTTACCCGCGCGAATACCGCCGCATTCATACTTTTCGAACTACGGATCATTATGTAATTCTCCTTTCAAGGGATAGCAATAGTTCGCAGAAAAGCTATCATCATTAAAATCATTCGTGCAGTTGCTTGGCACCCGGACGCGAACATGTCGTTACCCAATTTGTGCTCGCTGTACCGGCGCTCGTAGCCAGTGGGCCATTTATTGCAGGGTGGCTCATTTCGAAAATGCGGCAAGAACGAATGATGCACGAGCATAACGCTAAAAAAAACGCCAATCTCAAAAGGGTTTTTAACAACGTGGAGAAGGAAGAAAATGTTGAACCCGCACTAAAAACAAGCCGACTCCGGATAGTTTTTTATTGTTGTCTACTCACAATGACCAATAAGAATCAATTACCGCCAACTGGCTCAGGGTATATGTCGCGTGGCGAATGCGACAATTTGTCGCATTCTCATACTTCCTGAAATGGATTATTCTCACAGCCCGGTATAGTGATGGGAGGAAGTTATGCGGCGGCAACGGATTTATCATATTGGAGTCATGCTTTTGCTGAGCACTTCAGCCGCCGTGCACGCGAGTCACCCGGATCCGGCCTTGGAAGATCAGGCGTATGCGAAACCCCGGCCTCCCAAGACGACGCTGGGAGTGGGCGTAACATTGGATGAAAGCGGCCGGTTATGGTTGGCGAAAGTGGAGAATCAACGGCTGCTGGTTTCCCGGTCGGATGATGAGGGAAAAAGTTTTTCCAATCCTGTTGTCGTGACACCTGAGCCGGAAAATATATCGGCTGATGGAGAGAATCGTCCCAAGATCGCCATTGCACGCGATGGTACCGTGCTTCTGACCTGGATACAGTCGCTGCCACAGAAATATTCAGGCAATGTTCGTTTCGCACGTTCGGCAGATTCAGGCCGGACCTTTTCGAAACCCGCCACCCTGAATGATGACGATCGCATTACCAGTCATCGTTTTGATTCGCTGGCCATCGATGGCGCTGGCAGGGTCGTGGTGGCATGGCTCGACGCACGTGATCGGGATGCGGCAAGGGAGCAAGGCGGGGAGTTTTCCGGAGTATCGGTTTATACCGCGCAATCCAATGATAACGGCGTTAATTTCAGCGCAAACCGAAAATTCCAAACGCATACCTGCGAGTGCTGCCGGATTGCACTCACCTGGACGCAGGAAGGCCCGGTAGTCTTTTGGCGAAACATTTTCGGTGTCAACACACGTGATTTCGCCATTGCAAATCTGGATAAAGGCGGAAAGCGGCGCGCCACGGATGATGAGTGGAAGATTGATGCCTGTCCCCATAATGGGGGCGGCATTGCGGCCGATCGCCAAGGCCAGTTGCATCTGGTCTGGTTTACCAATGGCGCAGCCCGTCAGGGACTATTTTACAAACGTCTCGGTGGCGATTGGGAGTCGCAGCCAATGCCTATCGGCGATCCCGCAGCTCAGGCAAATCATGCATCGGTAGCTGCGGAGGGTAAAACGGTTCTCCTCACCTGGCGTGAATTTGACGGTCGCTCTTATTCCGCACAAATGATGTATTCGAATGATAGCGGTGTGTCCTGGAGTGCGCCTCAGCGTTTGATGGAATCCGCCGGAGCGACGGATTATCCCATCCCGTTGATTGACGGAAAAAAGGTGCTGTTAGTGTGGAATACAGCAGCGGAGGGCTTGCGTGTGCTGCCGTTTGACCGTCTCACCGCCGGGAAGTCTTCGGATAAATCTTCCGCGAAACGCGTTGCTGACAAAACTGGCGGATGATCATAAGACGCATCGCAAGGGCGATAGACGTCATAGCCCGGTAGGCAGCCAATTTTGCGATAGCCCCTGAGGGAATGAGCAGTGATTTACCGGAGCCTGCTTTGTCAGGCTCCGGCGATGGTAAGCGATCATTCGTGTCATCGCCTCTATCAAAATATCTTGTCCCGCAAGGCCGCCGGTGCCTTTCTGCGGGCAAATCTGAGGATACAGCCTGATCCAATGCCATAAATTGCCCCGTTGTCGGGGAAAAACTGAAAAGTTGATAAAGTAATATTTGAAATGCTTAATAGAAACAGCGGCCATAAGCTGGTTGTTATAAGAAAACAGGCGAGGAAAAAATCAATATGAAACCTATCTTTATCGCCTTGGCGAGTGTGCTTCACGTCTCTTCCGCCTGGGCCGAAGATTCGGAGCAACAAAAAAATACGCTGTCGCAAAATACCGTAAGGGGTTCCCGTGAAAGCAGACCGTCCGCTGAAATATTTCAGTCGACTGGCGGCATCAATGGGCTAATCGCGCAGCCGAATAAAACGACCCCGCCAGCGCAAAACTTGAGCCAGGTCGCGCAGAGTGCGGTTCCACTTCCTGGTTCTGTCGAAAAAGAAATGGCAAGTGAAGCATCTGACAAGGACGAAGGGAAGAATAAGGATAAGGATAAGGATAAGGATAAAGCCGCCGAAAAAGGCACGGATAAGCCGGCGCCGGACAACCAGAAGGAAACGGTCTTCAAGGAGATGGTTGTCACCGGCGAGATTGAAAAAGACTCGCATTACACCTCCCCTTCTACTCGCGTCACACGGGCACAGATCGAACGTCAGAATGCGCAAACCACGGAGGAGGTGCTTAAGTATCAGCCCAGTTTACAAATACGCCAGCGCTATGTCGGTGATCCCAATGGCGTGTTGGGGATTCGTGGTGCGGATATGTTCTCGACCGCACGTAATATGGTTTTTGCCGATGGCTTGCCGTTGCATAACTTTCTACAAGCAACGTTTAATGGAGCACCGCGTTGGTCTATGGTTGGCCCCAATGAGATTGACGCAGTGGATATTGTCTACGGTCCCTTCTCGGCAGAATATAGCGGTAATTCCATTGGCGGCGTGGTAAATATAAAAACGCGTATGCCGAAAAAGCAAGAGTTCTATGTTGAGAGCAGTCTCTTTGTGCAGCCATATAATAATTATGGGCCGGATAAAGGAACATTCGTGGGCGACCGTCAATTTGCCTCCTACGGCAACCGAATTAAAGATGTTCTAACGGTGTGGTTTTCTTACAATCGTTTGGAAGCTCAAAGTCACCCTATGAGTTACTTCATTGACAATACGGGCTTGCATACCGCCCCGGGCGGGACAGCAGTTACCGGCGGCATCCGCACTCCTGATACACGTGGTGTCCCCAGTATTATTTATGGAGACACAGGACCAGAAAAAGTGAATACCAGTTTATATAAAGTCAAGCTGGGCTACGATCTCACACCGGCACTCCAGGCCATTTTTACGGGTGCTTTCGAGGAACGCACACGTAATGGTAATAACCCTGCCAACTATGTAACTAGCAGTGCAACTGGACAGCCGTTCTGGGGAGGCCCTGCACCAGCCTGTTTTTCTGTTCCCACCTGTGCCACGCCTGGTAATGCTTCGCTCGGAGGGGACAGATTCGACGTGGTGCAAAGAGGTTTTGGCGGCAATAAGGATGACCGCCAGACGTTAAATATGGGCTTGACTCTTCGTGGCGCACTTAATCCAAACTGGAATATCGACACAACGGTTAGTAGTTTCGATGTGCTTAAAGATACTCGCGCTACGGCGTTTTTCAATAAAAACGATCCTGCCAATACCGGCGCAGGCCAGCTTCAGGATTTTAAGACATTCAATTGGCGTAATGCCGACCTTAAGCTGAGCACTCCAGCGCTATTCGGCAATCCAAAATGGTCATTAGTAACCGGCTACCACTGGGATCAGTACAATTTGAACTTCAAGCAATATAGTCTAACAGATTTCGATACGCTTCAGCGAGGTGCGCTGCAGGCTAATAGAAACAATTCTGGCCGTACTTCGACTCAGGCCTTCTTCGGACAGTCCGCTATTCGCTTTTTGCCTGACTGGGACATTACCGCAGGAGCCCGTTGGGAATGGTGGTCGGCCTCGAATGGAGTCGCCTCAAGTACCATCGGTACGGGTTCCTCTGCAGTCACTGTAAGTACACCGAGGCCAGATCGTGACCTGTTTGCAGTTTCACCCAAGGTTTCTGTGGGCTACGAGCCGGGAAACTGGAAATACCGGTACTCGTTTGGCCGTGCTCATCGATTCCCGGTAATTGCTGAACTATTTCAGTCTCTCAGTTCGCCAACTAGTATTACTGAAGCCAATGCGGATCTTAAAGCCGAGAATGGCACTCATCACAACTTTATGATCGAGTACGGTCTACCAAGGGGCTATATGCGCATGAATGTGTTTCGTGATGATATTAAGGACGCCATCCAACAGGTACTCCGGGCATCGGGCCCCATTACATCAAGTTCATTTCAGAATATCCCCAAAACTAGTACTACCGGGATTGAGCTCATCTTTAACCAACGCCGCATCATGGATTCAAAATTTGATTTCATGTTCAATGGGACTTGGATGAATGCAAAGGTAGACAATGGGGGAGGGATTATCAAATTCACAAATTCACTTGGACAGAATGCTGATTACAGTATGGATGGGTTACAACGCATCCGCTTACCTCATTGGCGGGTAAATGCTTTCGTTACCTATAACGCTACCGAAAACTGGGATACATCGGCCGCGGTTCGTTACACCAGTGATTCGTTTAATGATCCTGATAACAAGGATTTTGTCAACAATGTATTTGGTGCTCAGAGCGATTTCACCTTTGTGGATTTAAAAACAAATTACCGGCATAAATTCGCATCCGGCATTAAAAGCCGTTTTTCGTTTGGTATTACCAACGTGAATAATATGCAAGCGTATGTTTTTCATCCTTACCCCCAACGCACCTATCTTGTTGAGGCTGCGTTTAGCTATTAAGTAAATCCTGTATGGTTCCTGGTGAACCGCCCTAGCGGCAAACCCGGGTCTTCATTCAGAGAGTCGAGATAAGCGGCGAAGATTAGCCAAACAAATTAATCACTCCGTCAAGGCCGACATGATTGATTGCATAAGTAGCCTTTTCCTGCACGATGGGCTTGGCATGATAAGCGATACTGACGCCGGCTTCCTCCAGCATCCTAAGATCGTTGGCGCCATCACCGATGGCGATCACTTGCTCCCGCTTCAATCCCAGTTCCTCGCGCACGCGTTTGAGCACGTCGGCCTTTCCCTGCGCGCCAATAATTTCACCCAGTACCTTGCCAGTAAGTTTTCCGTTCACAATTTCAAGTGTATTGGCGGCCGTATAATCGAATCCCAATTTTGTTTTTATTCTATCGGTAAAAAATGTGAATCCCCCGGAAATGACCATCGTTTTGAGGCCCGCCGACTTCATCTGTTGCAGCATTTTTTCCGCGCCGGGACTTAATTGCACGCGCTCGTCGTAAACTCGTTGCAACGCATCCTGGTCCAGTCCTTGCAGCAATGCGGTGCGTTGTCTCAAGCTCTCGGCAAAGATGATTTCGCCCCGCATGGTTCTCAGGGTAATTTCGGATACTTGTGCCTTCACACCATGCATGTCAGCTACTTCGTCGATGGATTCGATCGCAAGCAATGTGGAGTCCATATCCATCGCCACCAGGCCAAAGTCCCCGAGAGGCGCCGTTTGCTCAACGAAAGCGAAGTCCAAGTCGGCACCGGCACAGTATTCGGCGATATGTTCCCGCCGGCTTGCATTCTTAAGCCGGAACGCTTCACCGGTGATGCGCTCGATCTGGTTAGCACCAGCAAGCTTTGCCAATTCTCTTAAATCATGGTTGGCTATCTCAGAGCCCTGAATAATGAGATTCATAGAAGATATCAGTTATTATTAAAAAAGTTTTTTGTACGATGGATTGTCTCAAACCCGTTGCTCAATAGAGGGCCTATCTTGTTATTGTCATAAGAAGATCTCATAAGCGGTATGGGTGTACGCGGATTACCCATGCAACAACCTTTCCCCGAAATGTGTGAGTGGTTTTGAATACTGATGTTTTTTTAACAGCCCGTATTTTGCCAGCAATTGCAGCTTACTTCCATACAAGGTTTCCAGTAAGCTGAAAATGCCACACGCCTCAATTGTTTAGCCCAATTGTTGACAATGCCCTTAAGATACCCCTATGCCATGAGATAGCTCCGCGCCATGAGAATGGCAAGTGGATATATCTATGTTCTACCCTTCATAACGAAAATGTTCAAACAGGTGAATCATGACTAAACCGCTTATTATCGGGACCCCGCTGAGTCCCGCCGCCACAAAGGTGATGTTGTTGGGCAGTGGTGAGCTCGGCAAGGAGGTCATTATCGCATTGCAACGCCTTGGCATAGAAACCATCGCCGTTGATCGCTATGCGAATGCGCCCGGTCATCAGGTGGCGCACCGCGCGCATGTAGTCAATATGGCGGATGGCGCCGCATTGCGTAAACTGATAGAACAGGAGCAGCCGCAACTTATCGTACCCGAAATCGAGGCGATCGACACCGGCATGCTGGTAGAAATCGAACGGATGGGCATAGCACGTGTCATTCCGACAGCACGCGCCGCGCAACTCACCATGCACCGTGAGGGAATCCGCCGTCTTGCGGTTGAAACGCTGGGCTTACCAGCGTCATCGTATGCCTTTGCCAGCAGCCTGAAAGAATTGCGTACAGCGATTGAAAATAGCATCGGCTATCCTTGCATAGTGAAACCGGTGATGTCTTCTTCCGGCAAGGGTCAATCGAAAATTGATCGTACGGGAGAAGTAGAGACCGCGTGGAACTATGCTGCCAGCGGCAGCAGAGTGGATCAGGGACGGGTAATTGTCGAGGGTTTCATCGATTTCGATTACGAAATAACACAGCTTACCGTACGTGCGATGAATGCGAATGGTGACGTGGAGACGCATTTTTGTGAGCCGATTGGTCATATTCAAATTCACGGCGATTACGTGGAAAGCTGGCAACCGCAGACAATGTCACTACTTGCGCTGCAACGTGCGCGTTACATTGCCGAGAAGATCACCGATAACCTCGGAGGCCTGGGTATTTTTGGCGTGGAACTATTTGTTAAGGGTGACGATGTCTGGTTCAGCGAGGTCAGCCCGCGCCCGCATGATACCGGCATGGTAACGATGTGCAGTCAGTTTCAGAACGAATTCGAGCTTCATGCCCGCGCCATACTTGGTCTTCCAGTGAATACCGATTTGCGCGCGCCGGGTGCGAGTGCCGTGATTTACGGGCA
The DNA here is from genome assembly GCF_900103165.1 of Nitrosospira multiformis. Classification (NCBI taxonomy): domain Bacteria; kingdom Pseudomonadati; phylum Pseudomonadota; class Betaproteobacteria; order Nitrosomonadales; family Nitrosomonadaceae; genus Nitrosospira; species Nitrosospira multiformis. Next base: position 1,214,567 of record NZ_FNKY01000001.1, read on the forward strand.
GCTGGATCAGAAGGCTATCGCGTTTAGTGGCGTAGATGAAGCGTTGCGTATACCGCAAAGTGATTTGCGTCTATTCGGTAAGCCGGAATCGTTCGTCAATCGCCGCATGGGCGTGGCGCTCGCAAATGGTGTCGATACGGTTGAGGCGAGGGCTCGCGCAAAACTTGCGGCCAGCCGCGTGATGGCGGTAAAAAATACCGCTTAAAAACGGGCGGTTAAGGTAAAGTCCAGGCATATTGTACCGTTATTGTAAGTAGTCTATCAGCGTACTGATGCCTATCACATAAAGCTGAGCTGCGAAATGAGAACTGCGCGATAATACATCGTGTATTTTAAGTATTGGAACCGGGAGATACGGAAGTGAAAGGATTTTCGATACAGATGGATAAGCCATACAGGCTGCCACAGGTTCGAGCGGGACAGATGTTATGCTGGATAGCCTTGGTGTTGCTGGGTTTAAACATGATGGGATGCAGTCTCCTTCTGAAATCTCAATCACCCGAGCTTCCGGCCGTCTCTCCAGAGTCCAATATGAAGGAACAGCAAGAAATTGAACGCATGCAGAAGCTGCTAGTGGAAAAGGAAGCGGAAAAAGAGGCGCAGCAGCAGGAAATCGAACGCCTGCAAAAGATACTGGTGGAGAAAGAGGCGCAGATCCGCGTTCAACAAGCCCGGCAGCAGGATCAGGCCAAGACTTTACAGGAGACAAGCAGTCAGGCTGTCCACGCCCAGGTGAAGCTTCGGCGGTTGGCCACACGGCCCGCCGCCGCTTCGACAATTGCGGAGGCTGAAGTTGCCATGGAGAACTTGAAATCATCTCCATTTACAGAATCCGAGCAGGTGGTGCAAAGCCAGGCACAGCGTCTCTTGAGCGCTGCCGCCGCGTCCTACGCGGAAGACAATCATGTCGCGGCCATGGAGTACGCTGCGTACGCTCGCGGATTGATCGACATGATAAAGAATAATCGTGCTTTCAAGACGTCGGATTCGCGCCGTGTGACAACGCCGTTCGAGGTACCCATCCCGTTGCGTGCCGCGACCAACAGCAATCTGCGCCAGAACCCGGCGCTCAGCGCAGCGGTGTTGAGTGTAGCGAAGAAAGATTCCCTGATGACAGCGGAGGCATATCAAGGTGACTGGCTGCGAATTCAGACAGCCGATGGGCAGTCGGGATGGGTACTGAATACATTGGTGGAAGCACAAGTGGGCAAGTAGTATTGTTCACAACAACGACGAATAATGCGGAATGGGAATAATCCAGTCGTGACTCTATGCGGTTTCCTGCGCAGGCGTCAAATCGAGAATAGTTCGCGGGTATATTCTTAAAACAAGCGATATTTCTGATGCACCAGTAGTGTCCGCCGAACTCAAAGGAAATCGGCTGCAAAAGTTATCTGGCCGGTCCATATTTCGCCGCTTTTTTCAGCCAATGAAACAACTATTGGCCTTCAGAATCGTCAAAATTTGTCCTCGCCCCGTTACTTTTTCGCTTCGATTCTTTAAGTACGATAGACCGCTAGGAGACGCAGAAAGCTCGATTACGGCCGGCATGCTTTGCCCCATAGAGTGCGCTATCGGCGCGAGCGAATACCGCTGTGGGTGTCATATCGCCGGACTGGCACTGCACGACGCCGATACTCACCGTTACTGCGATTACCGAGTCATTGGCGCTGTAACGCATGTTTTCCACCTGGGAGCGAACGCGCTCCGCCGTTTTCAGCGCCTGGTCCGTTGACGTTTCCACCAGAATAATAATGAATTCATCGCCGCCATAGCGTGCCGCATAATCAATACTGCGGATCGACTGAATGAGTATTCGGGCTACCGCTGTCAGGATCTCATCGCCAGTAATGTGGCCATAAGTGTCGTTGAGCGTTTTAAAGTAATCGATATCCATCATCAACAACGTAAATTCTCGCTGGGTACGTTTGAAACGCGCAAGTTCATCGCTGAGGATCGCGTCAAGTTTGCTGCGGTTGTACAAGCCGGTAAGACTATCGGTGATGGAGAGTGTTTCCAGCACCTGATTCTGCTGCTGCATGGCTTGATTGGCAGCCATAATCTCGGCGTGACTATGACGCAACCTGTCTGCCATCTGATTGAATACCTGTGTGAGATGTCCCAGCTCGTCATTGCGTGTTGCAGTCAGCCGCACCTCAAGATCGCCGCCGGCGATCCTGTCCGCCGCGCCAATCAGACGTTGCAGCGGCCCGACAATCGAACGGCCCATCTGAAAGGCCACTGCCGCCACTACAATGACCAGCGCACCTACAAGCGCCAGAAACATATCGCGCAGTTCTACCCAGGCGCTGTATACCTCGCCGCGATCACGTTCCGCCACGATGGTGACTGGCAGATTTTCGGATACGTCGGCGAGTCCGATAACCTCCCGATGCGTCATTCCCTGGAAGACCAGGGACTCGCCGGGTTGTGACTGCAAGCGTCGCAGTACCGATGTATCCAGTTGCTTCAGCTTCTCCGCATCGATCTGACTGCTGACAAGAATTCTTCCGTCCCGATCCAGCAGGAGTACTTCGCCCGGCGGCGATTTCTTGGCACTTTTCAGATGAGGCTGTAGCGTACGCAGGTCAAGCACGGCAACCAATGCACCCATTATGAGATTGTCGTATGATAATACTGGAACCGCGATGCTGAGTGTGGTGGTGGTGTATTGTTCGTCCCAATGAGGAGGTGTGATCACGAGACCCTCCGTAAGAGAGTTTGGCGACCACTCGTCTGGAAGCGTTACGGCGGCGGCCACTGCCGCACTACTGGCTACGACCTGCCCGTCGGCGTTCACTACGGTTAGTTCCCGGAACGTGTCGAGCTTTTCCTGGACTGAACGCAGATAGTGCGCCAGGGCTTGCGGATTCTTGGTGACCGTATTTGCCCGGATATTCGCTTGCGGCCGGGCAATCGCCGATAACCCGTCGATGACCGCATTGGACGTGGACGATACGCGCACCTCGTGGGCACGTTTATCAATCCAGAGTTCTATTTCGCGACTGGCGTCACTTGTCAGCGTACGAAGTTCACGAGTGACGTTACCGCTGATCTGCGCCTCATTCTGCCGAAACGACAGCAATCCCAGTCCCAACGATGGAATAAGCGTGGCTATGATGGCGAAAACCATTATTTTGCTTCTTATACTTTTTAACCACACCATGTGAATAAGTATATCTAAAAATTTCAAAATAGACGGGAACGTCATACCCGAACGCAGGATTATTTTTCCTGAAGGCAGCGATTCTACGCTTGAAAGTCCTACTGAAAAAATCCTATAGCGGTTCTCAATATGCGCCGGAATCGTACGGGAATGCAATACGGATTTTAAGCATATTTGATTTTACGGGACTTTCATTTACTTAACTCTGTGATCAAGTTCTTTATTCGTTTTACCCGTTCCACCACCCCCGTAATCTTTACCTTTATTTTCAAGCGATCGGGGCCTGAAAGTTCATATTCGCGGCTGCGTTGAATAAGTGCGATGATTTTAGCGACATCTACCGGTGGATCGGGGATAAATTGTACCTGGATATACTCAATGCCAGCTTCTACCCGGGTGATTCCCAATGGCTTGGCGGCGGCGCGCAGGCGATGGCAGTCCAGCAATGCTCTGACAGGATCCGGCAAAAGGCCGAAGCGATCGATCAATTCACTTTGCATGTCATCCAGCTGCTCATCGCTTGTGCAATTGGCCAGGCGTTTGTACAGTGTCAGGCGCTCATGCACGTCACTGCAATACTCCTCCGGCAACAAGGCGGGTACATGCAGGTTAATCTCGGTCGCGACTCCCAGGGGATGCTGGATATCGGGTTCTTTACCCTCTTTCAATGATCGAACGGCGGCATCCAGCATGGTGGTATAGAGACTGAAGCCAATTTCCTGCATTTCGCCGCTTTGGGATTCACCCAGCACTTCCCCGGCACCCCGGATTTCCAGGTCGTGCATGGCGAGGTAGAAGCCTGCTCCCAACTCTTCCATTGTTTGAATGGCTTCGAGACGCTTTCTGGCTTGTGTGCCCAGCGCCTCTTCCTCCGGTACTAGAAGGTAGGCATAGGCCTGATGATGTGAGCGCCCCACTCGCCCGCGCAACTGATGCAATTGGGCAAGGCCGAATCTGTCCGCGCGATTGATGATGATGGTGTTGGCCGTGGGGATGTCAATGCCGGTCTCGATGATGGTGGTGCAAAGCAACAGATTAAAACGCTGCTGATAGAAATCCTTCATCACGTGTTCCAACTCGCGTTCGCGCATTTGTCCATGGGCGATCTGTATGCGCGCTTCGGGCAATAACCGGACAAGCTTGTCATATATCAGCGGAATGGTGCCTATTTCGTTGTGCAGAAAATATATTTGGCCGCCACGTTTTAGTTCTCGCAGGCACGCCTCGCGGATGACCCCCTCGGAAAGGCGGCTGACAAAAGTTTTGATTGCAAGCCGCCGCTGCGGTGCGGTGGCAATCACGGAAAAGTCGCGCAGGCCCTCCAGCGACATCGCAAGCGTACGGGGAATGGGTGTCGCGGTAAGTGTCAGTACATCGACTTCAGCGCGTAGATTCTTCAGTTGCTCCTTTTGGCGCACGCCAAAGCGATGCTCCTCGTCAATGATGACCAGGCCCAGATTCTTGAATTTCACCCCTTTTTGAATCAGTTTATGGGTGCCAATGACAATTTCTATTTGCCCATTGGCCAGTCCATTCAATGCCTGGGTTTGCTCTTTGGCTGAACGGAAACGTGACAGCTCCGCAATTTTTATTGGCCACTCCTCCGCAATCAGACTGAAGCGATCGGAGAAATTCTGGAAGTGTTGCTCGGCCAGTAACGTGGTAGGCACCAGCACCGCAACCTGTTTGCCATCGGCAACAGCGACGAACGCGGCGCGCAACGCCACTTCGGTTTTACCAAAACCTACGTCGCCACAGATCAATCGGTCCATCGGCTTACCTGAAGTCAGATCCTCGATCACTGCCTCAATCGCAGCTGCCTGATCGGGTGTTTCCTCGAAGCCGAAGCCCTCGACAAAGGCTTCATAATCATGTTGCCTGAAACCAAACGCATGGCCCAGACGAGCGGTCCGCTGAGCATACAGATTGAGCAGTTCCGCAGCGGTATCGCGCACCTGCTGCATCGCTTTGCGCTTGGCTTTGTCCCATTGGCCGCTGCCGAGTTTATGCAGCGGTGCGGCTTCGGGCGCCGCCCCGCTATATCGCCCGATAAGATGCAGTTGCGAGACCGGTACGTAAAGTTTGTCTCCTCCCTCGTATTCCAGCGATAAAAACTCGGTTGCGCCTTCTCCCAGATCCATGCTTATCAGCCCAAGGTAACGGCCAATGCCATGTTGTTCATGTACCACCGGATCACCGGATTTGATTTCGGAGAGATCGCGCAGCATTGCATCACCCACCGCTGTAGCTTTACGCGAATCACGTTCACGGCGGCCGTGCAGATGTCTTGCGTAGAGTTCACTTTCGGTAATGAAGGCCATGCCCTCAGCGGATAGTATGAACCCGTTATGCAACGGCGCAACGCTGAGCATAAAGGATTGGGTGCTTGCCAGAAATTGTGCGTAACCATCGCAAATATCAGGGGATAGCCCATATTGCTTCAGGTGATCCAGGATCAACTCCCGTCTACCAAGGCTTTCCGCCAGCAGCAATGTTCGCCCCGCCGGCGATTGGAAGCTGGCGGTGAATTCCGGAATGAACCTGGCAAGCCTCTCCGCGGGATTGTCAGCGCGGCGGTCGATTTGCAGGGGCGGCAGCAAACGGGTCAAATTCTGGGCATTGAGATCCGTGCCTTGAATTTCGGATGGGATTTCAACACGAGGATAAGGCTTTAGCGCGCCAAAAAAAGCATCCGTCGTGACAAACAATTCTCCCGGTGGTAGAAGCGGCCGGTCATGGTCGCCGCGTAGCAACTGATAGCGTGATTGCGTGTCATGCCAAAAGCTCTCGACTGCCGGGTAGATATCATGGTGGAGGCATAGCGGCATCGTTTGTGGCAAGTAGTCGAACAGCGTCGCAGTATGGGCAAAAAATAGCGGCAAGTAATACTCAATCCCCGCGGGTGCGACACCTTTGCTTACATCCTTGTAAATGCGGCTCCGTGACGGATCGCCTTCAAATTTTTCGCGGAAATTGCTTCGAAAACAAGCACGGCCCTCTTCGTCAAAAGGGAATTCACGCGCCGGCAATAACCGTATTTCGGTGACGGGATAGACGCTTCTTTGCGTATCCACGTCGAACGTGCGGATGGTTTCGATTTCATCGTCCAGTAAATCAATGCGGTAAGGCAGCGGACTGCCCATCGGGAACAGATCAATCAGACCGCCACGCAAGCTGTATTCTCCTGGCGATAGCACTTGAGTGACATGAGTGTAACCCGCCAGAGTCATCTGGCTGCGCAGCGCGCTTAGATTGAGCGTTTCTCCCCGCTTAAGAAAAAAAGTGTGCGCAGCAAGATATTCTCGCGGCGGCATGCGATATAGCGCGGTGGTGACGGGTACGATTAATATATCGCAGGCGCCGCTCATGAGCTGATAAAGCGTGGAGAGCCGCTCGGAAATCAGGTCGTGGTGGGGTGAGAAGGTGTCGTATGGCAGTGTCTCCCAATCCGGCAGCAGATGAGTTTTCAGTTCGGGTGAAAAAAAAGGTATCTCTTCCAGTAATCTTTGCGCGGCAAGCGCGCTCGCCGTAATAATCGCTATCGGTTTTGCCTGCTGTGCCAGCTGTGCGAGCGCGAGCGCATCGCAAGAGCCGTCGAAATGGGGATAGCGAATTGTTGATCTGGGTGCGGGAATCGTCAGCTTGAGTGGCATCTGCGGATACTATTGTCTGTTATCGATGGGCAGCGAATGATAAACCTAAATCCGGCAGTTGATCGCTCATTTAATAGATCAGTGTTGTGATTAATAACAATATTTCGTATTATTTTACGCTTACCTTTTGGGTGAGTCCGCTACAGGGCAGATTGCACGGTTTTTACGGCGCATGGCAGCGTTGCAACTCCTTGGAATGGAATGACCATTCCGCGTCGTTGCGCCTCGCTCTGCACCCCAAAAACCGCACACTCCGCCCCGTCCAACTGCCGGATTTAGGATAAACGCCATCGCTCCCCATTGAAAAGAAGTTTATGTGTCAGTGATCGGGCCGGCGTCCGGTATGGCTGGTTGACTGTTGCAGGAAAAGTGGCGCCGCTGTTCATCCGGTTCAACAGGCTGATCAAGGGACGAGAGGCAGATGGCAAAATGAGCACGTCAAGGTTCTTGCCTTTCAGGAACCGATAATCAGGCGCCAGTGCTTAAAGCGGATGGAAACCAGTAATCCAGAATGAATTGCAGGGTGGAGCCGCCGTTGAACTCATTCATTTCCAACCGATAAACCGCATCTATCGTTTCCGGAAGCGGAGTCGTGTGAAAGAACAGCATGGCGTCATAGAGACGGCCTGATTTGTTCGATTCGCGCTCTCCGGGCCGTGTTTCCTGTTTCCTCAATTTTAACTTCAGATGCTTCTCTCCGACTATTCGCTGCGTTTCCACCCGGAAGCAGGCATTGAATGCGGGCTGGGTGAAGCCCTGCCCCCACACCTGTTCCGTAAGACGCCGTACCAGTTCCGGACTCAACTCGGACTCATCCAGGCTCCCGTCGGTTTCGATAACCAGCGTGAGGTCGGCCGGGGTAAGCAATGTCTGCGCGATTTGCTCGAAAGCATCACGAAATTTTTCGAAATCGCTGGCGCGTACTGTCAGCCCCGCCGCCGCCGCGTGGCCCCCAAACTTGAGCAGCAGGCCTGGGTAACGCTTGGAAACCAGATCCAATGAGTCCCGCAGATGGAACCCTGTAATGGATCTCCCCGAGCCTTTTATTTCGCCGTCGCCGCCAGGTGCAAATGCAATAACGGGGCGATGGAATTTGTCCTTTATGCGCGATGCGAGTATGCCGATCACGCCCTGGTGCCAACCCGGATTGAACAGGCTCAAGCTATGGGTATTCAGAGTCTTGCCAGTGGCGTTTTGCGTCGCATTATGCATAGGCTGCGTGGAAAGCGCGGTCTCCAGCATAACCAGTGCGCTGTCCTGCATGTCCGATTCGATTTCCCGGCGTTGACGATTAAGCGCGTCGAGTTGCAAGGCAATTTGCGAGGCGCGAGATTCGTCCTCGGTGATGAGGCACTCAATGCCCAGTGCCATATCGTCCAGCCGTCCCGCGGCATTCAATCTCGGCCCAAGCATGAAACCCAGTTCGTAGGTGGAGGTCCGCCGGAAATCCCGCCGCGCGACTTGCATCAGTGCGTTGATACCCGCGCAGCCATGTCCTCTGCGGATGCGTTGCAAGCCTTGCTGCACCAGGATACGATTGTTGTCATCAAGCTTCACTACATCGGCCACGGTGCCCAATGCAACCAGGTCAAGCAGGCTGGCCAGATTAGGTTCTTTTTGGGGAGGTGCAAATATTCCTCTAGCGCGCAGCACCGCCCGCAGCGCCAGCATCAGGTAAAATATCACGCCCACTCCGGCAAGATGCTTACTGGGAAAATCACAGCCGCGTTGATTGGGATTTACAATAACGGCGGCGTCTGGCAGTTCATCCCCAGGCAGATGATGGTCGGTCACAAATACTTGCATGCCGAGACGATTGGCTTCCGCCACCCCTTCCACGCTGGCGATGCCATTATCCACCGTTATGAGGATGTCCGGACGATTCGTGGTAGCGGCGGCAAGCCGTACGATTTCCGGCGTGAGGCCATAACCATATTCGAAACGATTGGGAACAAGATAATCCACTATCGCGCCAAATTTTCTCAGTGCACGTATGCCAACAGCACAAGCGGTGGCGCCATCCGAGTCATAATCGGCAATAATCAGCAGGCGCTTCCGCGCAAGGATTGCGTCGGCCAGGCGCACCGCCATGGTGGAAACGTTCTTCAGACGCTCAAATGGAATCAGTCGCGACAATTCCATGTCGAGTTGATTCGGCTCTTCGATGCCACGCGCAGCGTAAACGCGAGCCAGTACTGGATGTAAGCCACTTCGGACAAGCGTATCGAAGGTATGCGACGGATAATTGCGAATAATGATATTGGGCATGCACTAGAGATTGAAACCTTTAATTTTCTAGTATAACGCCTGCCGCTTTATTCGCGTTCCTTTCCAATCCTCTGCGACGGGAAAGAACACTCGTCATCCATTCATCTATACAAATTGAATTCAAAAATGGTAGTGCGCTCCGATACCGAGATATTCGACCCTTTCCCTATAAAACTGGCCGGTTGGAGAATTGCCGTGAAAATACTCCACGAGAAACTGGAGCTTGCGGCCGAATGCTTGAAAATTATCGAATTGCACGCCGGCTCGGGCGGATACGTCGAGGTTCCAATTGTTTTGTTCCCAGTTTTTCATATCCACCGCCAGAATCGGTCGCATTGCCGCGAACTCAATACGCCAGGGGCTTCTGAACTCAACGCCATAGTGTATTAACCAGGGCTTGATTGTCGATGGCTGTTTGTGAAAAATACCGCCCCCACCACCGTATACCCGCAATCCATACGGGAGTTCGTACGAAAGCTTGAGATCAGCCCCCTCGTAGCTGAGATTTATGCGCTCCACGGTGGTACGCAGCAGGAACTCATCGCCAAGATGCGAGCTTTGATGGAAGATACGGCCAAATGCGGAAAATTGACGTGCGCGAACACTTGCGTAAACCGATGCAATAAAATCTGTGTTGATGAGGTCGGATGAGCGTGCATCCAGGTTGAAGTCACTGAAGACACCGGCCTGCAGACCTGTCTCCCATTGCACAATGGACTTCCCCAGATTGGCCCGATAAAACGGTATCGTTTCACCAAAACTGACCGCTCCATTGTTGTTTCCGTCAATATTATCCCCGATATAATTGCGGTAGGCGGCTGAGAAGTGAGCCCATCGCGGATCAGCCAGTAATGGTTTAAACAGGTGCCCGGTGGGTAGAAAGCCCGTCGCAAAAACGGTTGTATTTGTTTCGGATGAACTTTCGGGAGCGCTCCGGATGCCTGGCGCTGCAGGATCGGCTATAACCTGCTGATGGGCGCTTTCCAGCTTTTTATCCGCTGCTTGCTCGGTTTGAACAGGGTTGGGCGCTATAACCTCTTTGCCGGTGCCTTCCAGCGCTATTACTCCGGTAACTCCGGGGATTTCCGATAACGTCTGCAAAATTCGTGTTCGGTCTTCTGGCGTTAAATCACCTACCGGCACCGTAATAACGCCATTTCGTACCACCAGGGAGGAGAGATCGAGCTTGAAATCACGTTTGAGGGCCCCTGCGGCGTAACCCGCAATATAGGAATCATCGGGTATTGCGGCGCTGCCAACGGACGGGTGAAATAAAATGGCCGCAATGATTGGTAAGAACCATGAAGCATCCGTCATCTTTTTGCCGTACAGCCTGAATAACCAGGAGAGTGTGAGCATTTTTTTTCTTGGCATTTTTCACCTCTTGTTAAATGATCTGAGAAACGGTTTTTTTTAGTTTGAATGAATTGGTAATCGAGAAAGTTTAATGAAAAGATGGGATTGGGGTCGGTACGTTGCCACACAAAGCATTGTTATTATCGATGATTGAGATTGCCGTGCCTGGCCCTTTATTCGGGTCGACTGATAATCTCATTTCGCTAAAGTCAATGATGTTCTTCGTTATTAATCGCAGGAATGCTTTTACTCTGTTCAGCAGGACACGCGACCAGGTGAAAGCTTTCTCTAGGGCCTGTTAACACTTATTTTGCACCCGCGTTGCTACACAAAAAACACGGAGGCAAGGCGCGAAGCGCAGGCCATAGTAGGCCTATGGCCAAGCTTCGCAACGCGGCATCCGCGTTTTTTGTGCGCAACCCGAAGGGACGGGACGGATTTCATCCAGCCCTTCGTTACTCGCCGCTTACGGAAGCCTGCTCCGCCGCGCGGCTCATGCCTCGTGCTGGATGAAATCCGTCGCCATCGCGGGTGCAAAATAAGTGTTAACAGGCCCTAGATGAACAGCCATCTCAGCATGTTGCTGAGACAAGGGGAAACCTGCTTGCGAATTTCTGCTAAATTACAGAAACTGATGCCATCAATTTAATGTAATCCCCTATCACTCTATCGCGAGTTTCTGTCTCTATTTGATAGGGGAGTGATATTGAATTTGTGGATTTTGGCCGGCGTCCATTTGTGAAGGAGCACAGCAATGAAGCAGTGGCTTTTCCTCTCCATCGCAATCGTCAGCGAAGTGGTGGCGACCTCCGCCTTGAAGGCGAGCAATGGTTTCACACAATTGTGGCCCTCGCTTTTAGTGGTGGCAGGTTATGCTATTGCCTTTTTCTTTCTGTCGTTGACCTTGCGCACTATTCCGGTGGGAGTTGCCTACGCTATCTGGTCCGGCGCCGGTATCGTACTTATCGCGCTCATCGCCTGGCTGGTTTTTGGACAATCACTTGATATCCCGGCTATCATTGGACTGGCGCTTATCATTGCCGGGGTGGTCGTTTTGCAATTATTTTCCAAGTCGGCTGTACATTAGCTGCCGGATTTAAAGGAAATTGCCCTAAAAAAGATATTCCGGACCAAACCGCTTGCCTGGGCCAATGGAACTGCCACTGGCTTCAAAATCCTCAAAGTCCTTCCTCACCCGATTGCTCATTCGCCTGAATTCTTCAAATCCGGTTGGCTGCGAGGTGTACTAATGTCCAATTGTGCCTTTAGCCAGAATTGCTACGATGCAAACATACTCAACGCTGAGTTTCAGCGTAATAGCTCTGGCATCGGAATCTTCATATCATGGACACAGCAAAATTTTTATTTCAGGCAGCGGCATTGCTGATCGTTTTATTTTCAGCGAGCGCTCACGCTATCCCAATATTGCAAGTCAATGGGGCGAGTGCTGCGAATGAAGATATTTATTCCGCGAAGTACAGTATGAGCCGCCCGGAAGCTGATAACGTATTATTTCCTGTGAATTCTTCCGTATGGAGTGAGAACGCTAATAAGAATAATCTGCTAGATAATTTTAGCGGGCTCAGTTTGCTTTATGGCCTCTACTCAGCCTTTGCAGCGCCGTTGCTGAGTTCGCCCGCTGCCGGTTTCACGATTTTCGATCTCCCCTTGGGCAAGATCGCCGCAAACGATGAAGATATCGGATCAAGCGAGGATGAAAATACAATTATTGGTTTCTTTGCTACCCTGGGCCTCGGTTCGATGGACTGGGGGCCAGATGGAGGAAGCCCGGAGGCCGCTGGCCAGCAGGCTCAATCGGATCAGACCCACAACTCCTCCCCGGCGCCGCGTGGTCCGAGAGGCGATTGCCTGCAACGGCATCATGGGCAGTCGCAAAAGACCGGCTTACGGGACGATGGCCTTTGTCCCGGAGGGACTGGCCTAGGTGGCGCGGGTAGCAGAGGAGGTGGCCGTACCCTCTCCGCTGGGAGCAATGGTGGTTCTGGTGGCGGCGGCGCTGGCGGTGGCGGTTCTGGCGGTGGTGGTTCTGGTGGTGGTGGTTCTGGTGGTGGTTCTGGCGGTCCCGGTTCTGGCGGTCCCGGTTCTGGTGGACCTGGTTCTGGTGGACCTGGTTCTGGCGGCCCCGGTTCCGGTGGACCTGGTTCCGGTGGACCTGGTTCCGGTGGACCTGGTTCCGGTGGTCCTGGTAGTCCTGATCCCGTTGATCCTCCCAGTACTATTCCCGAGGAAGTGGGCACCGTTCCGGAACCAGCGACGCTAGCGCTTCTCGGTCTTGGCCTCGCGAGCATGTATGCCATGCGCAGTCGTAGGAAAATACCCGGGCGAGCCAATCATCTTGACGGGATTCATAGCGAAAGCGTCTAAGGAACTTCAGGATAAGTCATTGCCGTTTGGGGAGGAGCATCGGACCAGCCTGTATTTCGCCGCTTTTTTGGCCGATAGAATTAATTGTTTCTCGCTTCGGTCTTCAAGTCCGGTAGGCGGCTGGCAGCAACGTCACATACTCTTTTTTGCGGGGAGGGCGCTTTTCTCTGACGAGCGAAGGGGTGTTCTGTCAAACGGGGTATGCTTGAGCACGAGTTTCTGGCCGATCAGGAGCCGTTCGGTACCGTCATTCCATGCCTTTATTTGTGCCACAGTAACACCGTAACGCTGGGCGATACCGAATAGCGCATCACCTTTTTTGACGGTATAGACGAAATCGCGTTCGAAGATTCTTGGTGCAACAGGTTTGTTGTTCATGATTGAAATATCCGCACCATCAGCGCGACCGTTAAACGGTACCAGCAACGTCTGCCCCGGCATTATCCTGCTGTGTCCGTTTATGTCATTGATTTCTTTCAGCCGCTGTACACTAATGCCGTACCGCACTGAGATTTTCTCGGCGGTTTCTCCTTTTTTTGCCTGGTAGGCTTGCCACGACACCAGGGGTTTGTCATGATTCCTCAGATTCTCAGTAAAAATGTCTACTTTATCTACCGGCAGCAGCAGGATGCGCGATCCATCGACATTTATGACGGGGCGGTTGTGGGCGGGATTAAGCGCGTTAAACTCGTCCACGGAAATATCCGCAAGGTTTGCCGCAAGTTTTACATCCATATGGCGAGTTGCCGGGACTTCCTCGAAATAAGGCTGGTTAGGCACAGATTCAAGCTCGATACCAAAGATTGCCGGATTGGAGATGATATTTTTTATGGCGATCAATCGAGGCACATAGCTCTGGGTTTCGGGTGGCAATTTGATATTCCGGAAATCCATCGGCAACCCATTGTCGCGGTTTTTCATGAGTGAGCGCCCCACTGCGCCTTCGCCCCAGTTGTATGAAGCCAGCGCAAGTTCCCAATCGCCAAACATGCTATAGAGGTTCTGTAAATAATCCAGCGCGGCGCGCGTGGCTGCGACAATATCCCGCCTGTCATCATGCCACCAGTTCTGTTTTAAGCCGTAGTTCTTGCCAGTGGATGGAATAAATTGCCAAATGCCGGAGGCATGGCTACGAGAATAAGCCTTGGGATTGAAAGCGCTTTCAATAATAGGCAGCAAAGCGATCTCGGCGGGCATGCGGCGGCGCTCCACCTCCTCAACAATATGAAACAGGTAGCGTTTACTGCGTTCAATAATGCGTTTTACGTATTTGGGGTTATTGACGTAGAAATCCTCCCCATTGCGCACCTCATCGCTATCCATTTCAGCCATGGCGAAACCGCTGCGTATACGCTCCCATAAATCGCCTGGAGGCGCGGGTATTACGGCGGCGGAATCGTCTGATTCGTTCGTTTCTTCGGAGAGTACGTCAATTTTGCTTTCTGCGATGGGAGTATCTTCGAATTTTTCGTGTGCTTCCGCCGGGATAGATTGAGAAATTGGCCGTTCAGCGGGATTCGCCCCATATGCTGTAACATTTGCGGTTGCCAGCGCCAGGCTGACAACCAGGAACGCTATGGATTGTTGTATTTGCGGGCTTCCGGCTAGTGGCATGACCATCCTGTAAGATCTGTAACTTTGAATGTAGCGTAGGCTGATTTCAAAAATTGGCAGAGCTGAGGAGAGCTTCTCGATAACGCATAGGCAAAATAAACGCGGAATCTTCATCATTACTCCCTGGCAATTTATCCGCGTGTTGTAGACTGACCCTCAAACTTACCCAGCTCTACTAACGGTAAAGGTTTCCATCCTGATTTGCGGTGTTCCACGATGATATTGGTGAAGATGCCGCCACGTACAAAAAATTTGGCGGTGAGACGCAGATATCTTGGTTTTAACGCGGCGGTCAGGTCATCGACAATACGGTTCGTAACAGCCTCATGGAATGCGTTCTCGTTACGATAAGACCAGATATAAAGCTTAAGGCTCTTAAGCTCGATGCATCTTTTGTCCGGAATGTAGTCGAGGATCAGGGTGGCGAAATCCGGTTGCCCGGTCTTTGGACAGAGGCAGGTAAACTCCGGAATTTCCATGTGAATATGGTAATCTCGCGCCGGTGTGGGGTTGGGGAAGATTTCCAGTTCTTTTGTGGGACGACTGGGCATTCTCTTATCTCGGTCAAATCGGTTAGAATGGTCTGCGCCCAAGTGAGACCTTTCAGGAACGACGTTAAGATTTTACGTTGGGCTGCACAATTATAACTGTTTGCGAACGATAAATTGCGTCTCTCTCATATCAAACTCGCAGGTTTCAAGTCCTTTGTTGATCCCACAGAAATTCCTGTTCCCGGTGATCTGGTCGGGGTTGTGGGCCCCAATGGGTGCGGCAAATCCAATGTAATCGACGCGGTGCGCTGGGTTCTGGGCGAATCGCGGGCATCCGCGTTACGCGGCGAATCCATGCAGGACGTTATTTTCAACGGTTCCGCCAATCGTAAACCGGTGGGCCGCGCAAGCGTGGAGCTGATGTTTGACAATCATCTCGGTAAGGCGGCGGGGCAGTGGTCGAGCTATGCGGAGATTTGCATCAAGCGGGTGCTACAGCGGGATGGCGAATCGACTTACCACATCAATAATATTCATGTACGCCGCCGCGACATTGCCGATATCTTTCTCGGCACCGGCATAGGCGGCCGTGGTTACGCCATAATCGAGCAGGGCATGATCTCTCGTATTATTGAGGCAAAGCCCGAGGAGTTGCGTATATTTCTTGAGGAGGCGGCAGGGATATCAAAATACCGCGAGCGTCGCCGCGAAACGGAGTCGCGTCTGGCAGATACGCGTGAAAACCTTTTGCGGATGAGCGATATTTGCCAGGAACTGCAAAAACAGTTGCTGCATCTGGAAGAGCAGGCCGGGATTGCCTGTCAGTTCAAAGATATGACAGCCCGGCTACACACGGCGCAGAACCTTTTGTGGCAAGCCCGCAAACAGGAAGCTGCCATGCAGCGTACCGCCGTGGAAAAAGAGTCCCAGTTTCTGCAAACAGCTCTCGAATTCGAAACCGCGAACCTGCGTGAAGCGGAAAAGCGCCTGGAAGCTAAGCGCGCTCAACATTATGCCATCGGTGACAGCCTGCATGAGGCTCAGGGCGAGCTTTACGCCGCCAACGCGGAAGTCGCGCGTATCGAACAGCAGATACGGCACCTGCGCGAAAATCATCAGCGTATGGAACAACAAATCACCATGGTCAGGGGTCAGCTTGAACACCATGAAAAACAGGTGGAGGATGCGGGTGACAGCTTGAATCACTGGCATGGAGAGCTTGAACGCGCGCACCTGGCTCGCGAGGCCGGTAAGCAAAAAGCCGAGACGGAAAATGAGAAACTGCCGCAGGCGGATTCCGCTTTTCGCTTGTGCCAGGGAAAACTGGCTGAAACTCAGCGCAACCTGCTCCTGGCTGAGCAGGCTGGGCAATTGGAAGAAAGCCATCGTGTTTATGCCGAAAAAACCTTTCAGCAGCTTGAAGCGCGCCGCACAAAATTAATGTCGGAGCGAGATACCCTGCTCCAGCCAAATGTTGAAGAGTTATCCCATTTGCACAGGGAGACGGAAGACACCGCAACCGGCTTGAAACAGAAACAAGAAGTGCTTGCGCAAACCGAGAGCCTGTTGCTGGCCGCGAATGAGGCCCAACGTGAATTGGCGCGGAAAGCGCAGGTGCTGGAGCAACAGATTACCCAGACGGAAGCCCGGTTCAATGCCTTGCAGCGCTTGCAGCATCGGCTCGAAGGCAGCCAGGGGTTAAATGCATGGCTTGTCAAGCATCAACTGGATGCGGCACCGCGTTTATGGCAAAGCCTCCAGATCGAGAAAGGGTGGGAAGATGCGCTTGAAGCGGTACTGCGGGAGCGTCTTAACAGTGCGCGGCTGGAACAATTGGAAGCGGCGCATGACTGGGTAGGTGATTCGCCTCCCGGAAAATGGGCGTTGTTTGAATGCGCAAGATTGCCGGTACAGGGCGAGTACGCAAATGATATGGCGGAGGGCAGGGAAGGCTGGATGTCGTTACATCGCTACCTGACTTGCGACAACGCGGGAATAAAACCTGTGCTGGATGAATGGTTGAGCGGGATATTTGTGATAGAAGGGGTGCGGGACGGTCTTTTGCAGCGAGCGAAACTTTCTCCTGGTGAAATGCTGGTTACACGTGAAGGCCATATTTTTACGCGTCACAGCCTTACTTATTATGCGCCGGATTCACAATTGCATGGGGTGCTGGCGCGGCAACGGGAGATGGCCCAGATTAAAATCGAAACGGACGCGCTGAGCGCCCGCCTCTCGGTCGAAGGCTCTGCCCTGGAGGCGGCGCAAGAAGATTGCCGCGAACTGGAATCCTCCGTATCGCGTTTACGTTATGACGCCGGACAACTCCAGCAAGAGCACCATAATGCGCAAATGCAAGCATTGAAGCTCACTCAGTTGGCTGAGCGCGCCAACCAGCGCCGGAGTCAGATCGATACAGAGTTGGCGGAAATCGGTCAACAGGCGGTCGCGGAAACCGCCCGGATGCAGGATGCCGAAACAAAACTGGCGGAATATCGAGTCCAGATTGGAGTTTTGCGGGAACAGGAGCAAAAGGAAAAGCTGGCGAGTGAAGCGGCAGAACAGTTTCTGCACGCTCAGCGTCAGCTCGCGCAGAATGCGGTGAAGGAGGTGCAGGAAGCTGCGTTTCATGAAAAAACCTGTCAGAATAAAATTGCCGAGGTGGAGAATTCCGTCCAACTCATCAACGAGAATGCCGTTGAACTCAGAGACAATCTGGAAAAATTGCTGAATGATCAAAGCGGTTTTGATGAAAGTCCGCTGAATGATCACCTTCAGGAATGGTTATCATTGCGAGAACAACGGGAACGGAAGCTGGCGGCGGTTCGCAATGCCCTGGAAAGCGCGTCCGGTGATTTGCGCGGAATAGAGCAGGAGCGCATGACTTCCGAGCAAAAGTTGCACCCGTTGCGGGAATCCATTAACAACGCTCGCCTCAAGGAACAGGAAGCAAGGATTACCGAAAATCAGTTTAGCGCGCAGTTAAAAGAGGCGGGGGCGGACGAGGAGGAATTGATACGGGTGCTCGGGAAAACGCGGCCTTCCTCCTTGCAGGCCGAGATTAACCGCCTCAATATCGAGATAACTGCCTTAGGCGCGGTTAATCTCGGCGCACTGGAGGAATTGCAATCTGCCCAGGCACGTAAAACCTATCTCGATTCGCAATCTCAGGATCTAAAAGAAGCAGTGGAGACTCTGGAAAATGCAATTCGACGGATTG
Organism: Nitrosospira multiformis; assembly: GCF_900103165.1. NCBI lineage: Bacteria > Pseudomonadati > Pseudomonadota > Betaproteobacteria > Nitrosomonadales > Nitrosomonadaceae > Nitrosospira > Nitrosospira multiformis. The sequence continues at coordinate 1,232,720 of NZ_FNKY01000001.1, forward strand.
ACCGTGAAACCCGTGAACGTCTGCTGGAGACCGTCGACAAGGTGAATGGTCACCTGAATGAATTGTTCCCCACCATATTCGGCGGCGGACAGGCGAAGCTGATATTGAAGGGCGAGGAGATTCTTGACTCGGGTGTACAGATCTTTGCGCAGCCGCCGGGCAAGAAGAACAGCTCCATTCATTTGCTGTCTGGCGGTGAAAAAGCCCTGACCGCGCTGGCGCTCGTGTTCTCACTGTTCCAGTTGAATCCGGCTCCATTCTGTTTGCTGGATGAGGTGGATGCGCCGCTCGACGACAGTAATACTGAACGTTTCTGCAATCTCGTGAAGAGAATGTCGCGTCACACCCAGTTTGTGTTCATCAGCCACAATAAAATCACGATGGAGATGGCGCAACAATTGATAGGTGTCACCATGCAGGAACAGGGCGTCTCGCGCGTGGTTGCGGTAGAGATCGAAGAAGCCGTCAGACTGAACGATGTAGCCATGGCGACCTGACCGGCATGACGGATATGAGCGAATTGCAGATCAGCCTGATTGCCATTGGTTTCGTGGTGGTGCTCGGTGTGGTTTTCTTTAACTGGATGCAGCAGCGGCGCTACCGCCGGGGCGCGGAAGAAGCCTTCGCACGCAAACATGAAGATATACTGTTAAAGACAAAGGCGGATGCCTCAGTCGCGGACGATGAACGGGTCGAACCGCAACTCGGTAAGGAATTATTGCGGGAATTGCAGGGAGAGCCGGGCGGAGGACCTGAACCGGTGGAAATTACGGAGCCGGATCTGAACGTTACCTCCGTAGCGGCCATACCAGATGGCTCTTCGGTTACGTCGGCTGGTTCGGCCACGTCAGCCGATTCGACCATATCAGCCGGTTTGATCGCATCAGCCAACTCAACCACCTCAATCAGTTCGGCCACCTCGCATGAACAGACGCCTGCCAGTCATGTTCATGTTGTGGATGCGGTCGATTATATCGCTAACATCCGTGCCAAAACATTCATCGCAGATGCGGAACTGGCAGAGGTATTACAGCGGAAATTCGATTTCAGCAAACCGGTGCGATGGCTGGGGCAAAGAACTGTAGAGTCGTCTTGGGAAGAAATCACGATAGAGACCCTTGGTAAGGGTGGCTATATTAGCTTGAGGGGCTGCCTGCAACTTGCCGATCGTGCCGGTCCTGTGAGCGAAGTAAGCTTATCCGAGTTCCAGGACATGGTGCAAAACTTCGCGACGCGCGTGAATGCGGTTGCGGACTGTCCCAATGCTCGCCAGGCATACGCGCAGGCATTATCGCTGGACCAATTCTGCGCGGAAGTGGATGTCATGATAGGCATCAACATTATCAGCAGGGATAATAGTGTATTTACCGGTGCCAAGATCCAGGTTTTAGCGGAAGCATCGGGTTTCAAACTGGGGGCCAATGGTGTGTTCAGTTCCCGCGACGAAAACAACGCTTTATTGTTTTCCCTCAATAATCATGAATCCTCTCCATTTCTTCCCGATAGCATGCGAACGGTTACTACTCATGGCATTACTTTTCTGCTTGACGTGCCCCGTGTGGCAAACGGCGAAAATATTTTTGATGAGATGATGCATCTCGCCGGGATTTTCTCTGACACCCTGGGGGGTATTATGGTCGATGATAATCATATGCCCCTGAGTGATAGCGGTATTGGCAAAATCAGACAACAGTTGAGTGCCATTCAATCCATGATGCTGGCACGCAGGATTCCGGCCGGCGGCGAGATTGCGTTGAGGCTGTTTGCGTGAATGAACATTCCTGATCACATCAGGCATCAGGCACATAACCTGCGCAATACAATCGAACTGCATAACTATCAGTATTACGCACTGGATGCGCCAGTTATTCCGGATGCTGAATACGACCGCCTGTTTCGAGAGTTGCAGGAACTTGAACAACGCTATCCCCAGCTCATTACACCGGATTCTCCTACGCAGCGCATAGGTGCTGCGCCGCTCAAGGAATTTCCGAAAATTGTTCATCGTACACCCATGCTCTCGCTCAATAATGCGTTTGAGGCGGCGGAGGTGGACGCATTCGACCGGCGTGTGCGTCAGACCCTTGGGGTGGACAGCGTGGAATACATGGTGGAGCCAAAATTTGATGGGCTTGCCGTTAGCCTTCGGTACGAGAATGGGATATTTACCACCGGCGCAACCCGTGGCGATGGATACATCGGCGAAGACGTCACTTTGAATTTGCGTACCGTCAAATCCATTCCCTTGCATCTGCATGGCGGCTTGAGTAGTGGCTCCCCACCTGCCCTGCTTGAGGTGCGGGGCGAAGTGTTGATGCTGAAAGCCGATTTCGAGAAACTTAACCAGCAACAGCGTGAAAAAAATGAGAGAGAGTTCATCAATCCTCGCAATGCCGCGGCCGGTTCGCTGCGGCAGCTTGATCCCGGTATGACCGCTAATCGCAGGCTTACGTTCCTTGCGTACGGCATTGGCGCGGATCCCGATGGAAATGTGCCGCATGATAAACAAAGCCGCATAATGGATTATCTGGCGTCGCTACGTTTTCCGGTGGCTCGTGAGGGTAGCGTGGTGAATGGGGTGGCGGCATTGATGGAATATCACCGTGAAATAGAAGGGATGCGTGAATGCCTGCCTTACGACATAGATGGCACCGTATATAAGGTGAATGATCTGGCTCAGCAGGAAAAGCTCGGGTTTGTTTCCCGAGCTCCCCGATTTGCCGTGGCGCACAAATTTCCGGCGCAGGAAGCGATAACCGAAGTGCTGGGAATCAATGTCCAGGTGGGTAGAACCGGCACATTGACCCCGGTTGCGCGACTGAAGCCGGTATTTGTGGGGGGTGTCACCGTCACTAACGCGACACTGCACAACGAGGATGAAATCAGGCGCAAGGATGTGATGATCGGCGATAGCGTGATTGTGCGACGGGCGGGTGATGTGATTCCTGAAGTGGTGGCTGTACAGAAGGAGAAGCGATCGGGGCATGTCAAATCGTTTGTCATGCCCGGTCACTGTCCGGTTTGCGGTGCCAAAGCAGTACGCTTGCCGGGAGAAGCAGTGACGCGCTGTACCGGTGGACTGTTTTGTCCAGCGCAGCGAAAACAGGCGATCCTGCATTATGCATCGCGTCGTGCCATGAATATTGATGGCCTGGGAGAGAAGCTGGTGGAGCAACTGGTGGATAACGCCATTATCAGAACGCCCGCGGATCTTTATAGACTGGGCATTGCCGCGCTTGCAGCCCTGGAGCGCATGGCGGAGAAATCGGCGGGTAACATAATAAACGCTATCGAGAAAAGCAAGCATACTACGCTGGCCAGGTTTATTTATTCACTCGGTATCCGCAACGTTGGCGAGACCACGGCCAAAGACCTGACCCGGTATTTTGGAAACCTCGATCGATTAATGGCGGCGGATAGGGAAGTCTTGCAGCAAGTCCCGGATGTCGGTCCGGTGGTAGCCGAGAGCATTGCCGATTTTTTTGCCGAGCGACACAATCTCGAAGTCATCGAGCAATTGCGTGCCGGGGGTGTACGGTGGGAAGAAGGCTCGGGCATGCAGCAGGCGGAGGCGGGCTCCGGTGTCAGCCTGGGCAAGCTCGGAGGCAAAACTTTCGTATTGACGGGAACCTTGCCTAATCTTTCCCGGGAAGATGCCAAGGAAAAGATTGAAGCATTGGGTGGGAAAGTCTCGGGGAGTGTTTCGAGAAAAACCGATTATATAGTGGCCGGTGCTGATCCTGGCAGCAAGTATGACAAGGCGGTCGAGCTGCGGATAACCATCCTCGACGAAACAGGGCTGTTACAATTAATGCAGGATTCACAGACTGACGGACGTTCAATTTCTGAAAACCCTTAATCGAGTAAGCTTATGCCAAAAATAACCAAGGCCGTTTTCCCCGTAGCAGGTATGGGTACCCGTTTTCTGCCAGCCACCAAGGCCAGTCCCAAGGAAATGATGCCTATCGTGGATAAACCGCTGATTCAGTATGCGGTGGATGAAGCCATTGCGGCGGGCATTACAGAAATGATTTTCATCACGGGACGTAACAAGCGCGCAATCGAAGATCACTTCGATAAGGCTTACGAAATGGAAACGGAGCTGGAAGCACGGGGCAGGCATGAGACGCTGAAAATACTGCGAAGCATTCTGCCGAAAAATATTTCCTGCATCTATATCCGGCAGTCGGAAGCCCTGGGATTGGGCCATGCGGTATTGTGCGCGCGTCCTGCGGTGGGTAACGAGCCGTTCGCGGTGCTGCTGGCAGACGACTTGCTGGTTGGTGATGAGCCAATCATGCAGCAGATGACCGGGGTATATGAACAAAACGGCTGTTCGATACTGGCCGTGCAAAATGTCGAACCGGCAGACACGGTGAATTACGGTATCGTGAGATGCGGGCCGGGAATGAATAGGCTTCATCCTATTACAGGTATGGTGGAAAAACCTGCACCTGAAAAAGCACCCTCGACCCTGGGCGTGGTGGGCCGTTATATTCTCACGCCGAAAATCTTTAATCATCTGGAACAAATCGAACCGGGTGCAGGTGGAGAAATTCAGTTGACTGACGGCATAGCGTCGCTGTTACAGGAAGAACGGGCGCTTGCTTACGAATTCTCCGGAATCCGTTATGACTGTGGAACCAAGATAGGTTATCTCAAGGCGACTATCGCGCTGGCGCTTACGCATCCCGGAGTAGGCAGGGAGTTTGCGCAATATCTGGATACGTACGGCCGTCGCAATCCCTCTGCATGATTGCAGGCCTCCTGTCGTTTTGCCTGGTATCGTATTGATGTTATCTTCCGAAGAAGCCACGAGAATACTCGGCGCAGCGGAGCAGATATATTCCGCTGCCGACGTATCACGGACCGTCCGGCGCATGGCAGCGGATATCACTATGCAGCTGTCGGGAAAATATCCATTGGTGTTAAGTGTAATGGGGGGTGCGGTGGTATTTACTGGACAACTGTTGCCGCTCCTGGAATTTCCGCTTAATTTCGATTATCTGCACGTCAGCCGCTATGATAATGAAATCCGGGGTGGCAAAATCAGCTGGAAGGTGACTCCTCATGAAAATGTGCGAGATAGAGTGGTGCTGGTTCTGGATGACGTTCTCGATGAAGGAATTACGCTTGCGGCGATCCGCGACTGGATCATGAGTCATGATGCGGCAGCATTTTACAGCGCGGTTTTTGCCGAGAAGGATCTCGACAAACCCAAGCCGATCAATGCGGATTTTGTGGGGGTCGTATTGCCAAATCGCTATGCATTTGGTTTTGGAATGGATATCCACGGCGCATGGAGAAATTTGCCGGCGATTTATGCATTGAAGGATTGAACCTGAATCCGGTGATTAAACGCTCATTCTGGTAGATAGTATTATGATTAATAGTAATATTTAATATTATTTGAACCCATATTCCGGGTTTGAAAGTTTGAGTTTTTCGCGGTTTCCTGATACCCGTATTTTCTTCACAATTGGCTTCTGAAAGTATGCTTGCAATCATAGGTGGCACCGGTATGGCCCAACTCGCCTGCCTGGAAATATCGCATCGACAGATTATGAGAACCCCCTATGGCGAACCATCCGGTCCGTTGACTTTTGGAAAAATCAATGATCATGAGGTGGTATTCCTTGCGCGCCATGGCTATGGCCACACTATCCCGCCGCATGCAGTGAATTACCGTGCCAATCTGTGGGCGTTACAATCATTGAACCTTTCCCGAGTGATATCTGTTGCGTCGGTGGGCGGGATTCACGCTGATTTCACGCCTGGTACGGCCGCTATTCCGGACCAGATAATTGATTACACCCATAGCCGCAAGTATACTTATTATGACGGTACAGACAGGCCCGTTACCCATATTGATTTTACCGAGCCTTATTGCCCGATAACGCGGAGAAGCCTGCTGGAAGCGGCAAAACGGGCAAATGAAAAAGTTATCGACGGTGGTGTCTATGGCGCCACCCAGGGGCCACGTCTGGAAACCGCCGCGGAAATCAACCGGTTGGAGCGGGACGGAGTTGACATGGTGGGTATGACCGGCATGCCGGAAGCGGCATTGGCAAAAGAACTAGGTCTCTGCTATGCGACTATCGCAGTCGTGGCAAATTATGCCGCAGGTCGTGCAACGAGTGCTCATGCCATCCGTCTGGAGGACGCTCATGCTGTTCTGGAAAAAGCGATGGTAGGTGTCAGAAATATTCTCGAATGGGTGGTAGAGCTCGATGTCGATTAAACCAGTATTGAGAATGGGTGATCCACGTTTGCTGGAAGTGGCCGGCAAAGTGAAGAAATTCGGCACACCCGAACTCAACGAACTCATTCAGGACATGCATGACACGATGGAAGCGCTGAATGGCGCGGGGCTTGCCGCACCGCAGATTGGAATCAGCCTTCAAGTCGTGATATTCGGCGTGAAGCGCAATCCACGTTATCCCGATGCGGAAGAAGTGCCTTATACCGTGCTGATAAATCCCGAGGTGGCACCTCTCACGCAAGAAATGGAACAGGATTGGGAGGGCTGCCTGAGCGTACCCGGTATGCGTGGTATGGTGCCACGCTTTACCAGACTTCGCTACCGGGGCCTGGATCAATATGGCGGATCCATCGATCGCGAGGTTGACGGATTTCACGCCCGTGTTGTGCAACATGAATGCGATCACCTGCAGGGCATCCTCTACCCCATGCGAATCACGGACTTTCGTACATTCGGCTTTACCGACGTTTTGTTTCCGGATCAGGCACCCATGGACGAGTAGGGAAAAGATCTCCGCCAGAAATAGTCAGCCGTTCTGGCTAATTTGTTTTTTATCCATTATCAAATCAGAACAGGCCAGTTGCTGTGCTAACAATTGGGCCAGATGACGGGCGCTTCGTTTCCCGCTCTCGACAATGATATGTGCTGTCTCCCGGTAAAGCGGGTCACGCTGGGCATAAAGTTCGGCCAATTTCCGGCGAGGATCTGAAGTTTGAAGTAATGGCCGATTTTTGTCCTGCCGGGTGCGCCGCCACAAGTCATCCACTGTCGCCCTCAGATAAATTACCGTGCCGCCGCGCTTTAACATCTCACGGTTTTCGATATTCAGCACTGCGCCGCCCCCTGTGGCAAGCACGATATTTTCGCTTTTCAGCAGTTCCGCTAACATTTCGGTTTCACGCTTGCGGAAACCAGCTTCTCCTTCAATTTCAAATATTACCGGGATGCTGACCCCAGTGCGTTTCTGAATCTCCCGATCCGAGTCAAAAAAAGTTTTGTCCAGAAAGTGAGCCAGTAACTTGCCGATGGTAGTTTTCCCCGCGCCCATCATACCCACCAGGAAAATATTGCCGCTTGCCTCATTTGCGTCATCCGCGGTTTTTTCTGACGCCAGTGTTGCATATGTGGAATTCATGCGCGTAATTGTAGCGGAAATACCCTGGATCGCGCATAGACAAAACGTGCTTGAGCTGGAGAGCCAAGTACTTTTTCTTGTAATCAGCACTGGTATGAAGGGCCGCGGGCGCAATGACCCGATTATGATTTACACGAGAGAATCAAGACCAGATTCCGGTCTGTGGAACCGGCAATGCGGTGGAGAAAGAATGACGTGGAAGAAAAAGATTTAAAGAAACTCTCTTTGTTAGTCCGGCTGAATGGGCGGTGTCGCGCTGAACTCGTCTTTGTTCAATCTGCCATCCCGGTCAATATCCAGACTCTTGAAAATCCTGGCGGGCATATTTTGCTCCTCCGCTTCTTTCGCGCTTATGTAGCCGTCCTTGTCCGTATCGTATAATTCCCAGGGCGGGCTCGTATTTTTTTCTTTGGGTCCCACAGACGTTTCCGCATGAGCCAGAGAAGAGATACCGACAATTAATATTGCCGATAATTGTACTGTTTTCTTTTGGAACGCCGGGAAGTGATTCATTGCATCTCCTGAATAATTACCGTAAGGGATATGGATAAGCAGCGCTCAATTCATCAAAAGGTAGATTATTATTAAAACTGACGCAGGTACGCCTAAAATCCAGGCGAGAAAATATTTACCCATGATAGTTCTCCCGAAAAAGGCCTGAGACGATATATTTCAGGATATTACATTTCCATGGTGTGCTTAAACTGTACTACGCGGCTCGCATCATGGAAGGCGTTCCCGCGAGCGCGGGTTGTGCGAGCGTAACAAATGTACCACTGAGGGCAGTACCTGCCGTATCATCAATGTTCTGGCCTTGTTGCCCAGTAGTCCTGCCGTAATGCCGGCGCCGCCTCTTGCCGCTTTGCGTAAGGAGCCGCGCGGCATTATCGCCAGCACGGCCACCAGGCCCAAAGCAGCGGAATAGGGGTGGCGCGTTAAAAACTTGAACGTATGGCTGCGCGGGAATGCGTCCAAGGTATCGGCGGGAATATTCTCATCCGGATGGCTGAATGTGGACCGATAGACATCCCGGCTGGCATGCATCCGATCCAGCAGTATTTTTCTCTCGTCTTCGAGGGAAGCGCTCATACCACATCCTTCATCAGCTTGACATCCTGCCGTATTTCGTCACGCAGGGTATCAAAGGTGGAAGCAGGACGTGTCTTATCTTGACTGCCCATATAAGCCACGAAGGCGATCAAGGCATAACAGGCCATTACTCCCCATGCGGCGGCCGCTCGATAAGGTGTATCCCAGCAAGTAATTATGATGGCCAAGCCCAAAAAAATCAGGCTCAAGGCAGCGAAAAGCGTCACTATCACAAAGCTGATTATCCGTTTTTTCAAGCTCTGTCCTTGAATCTCAACGGATATTCTTATCAATTCAAGGTAATCGTCGACACGTTCCAGCGCAATGGCGGCTAGGCGCCTGGCTTTCCTGATGGTCTCAAACATGGCGATTTTGTCTCGACTGACGTGCCGGGGCACCAGGAGAAATTAGCGACGCGTAATCAACACGCCGAGCAGAAAGCCCGCGAATGCCGCATAACCGACCGATTGCATGGGATGCTCTTTCACGTAGTCCTTGGAATACTCAACGCCATGATCGAACTGCTCGCGGGCGTCATTCGCCATCTCGGTCGCCGCTTCCCTGGTGGAAGCAATTTTTTCCAGCAGCTTTTCCTTGGCTTCTTCCACTTCGGTTTCCGATAAACTGGAGAGACGGGAGATCAGATCGCTCAGATCGGCACGGAGATGGGCCAATTCCTCGCTGGCAACGACGCCCGCCCGCTTGCCAGCCGATCTGGCAGCGTCTCCCACCTTATATGCTGCCGTACCTGCCCGCTGTGCCATATGCTTCACCTCGGCTTGTGCTTCATCCGCTTTGGTCCTGGAAGTATTGGTTGCCATGGTTAACTCCTTTTTGTAATAGAAAGTATGCTGTATATCAGCATGAGACACCAGTTTCCCGCAATTGGCAATTCCGGTATGTACGTTGACACACATAATCCTGAATCCGGCAGTTGGACGGGGCGGAGTGTGCGGTTTTTGGGGTGCAGGGCAAGGCGCAACGACGCGGAATGGTCATTCCATTCCAAGGAGTTGCAACACTGCCATGCGCCGTAAAAACCGTGCAATCTGCCCTGTAGCGAACTCACCCAGAAGGTGAGCGTAAAATAATACGAAATATTGTTATTAATCACAACACTGATCTATTAAATGAGCGGTCAACTGCCGGATTCAGGATAATCAAATCGATTTGTATGGATTCGATTACCTCATCTGTATTTCGTTACTATACACGTTAGATCCGTTGCAATCGATAAGCCGGGTCGATTGATGGAAGAAAGGCATTTTAGAGTTCCGAGAGTGCATGTTCTGATTTCCTCAGGTTCAAATTGAGTGAACCCCGCAACAATGCTATAATGCCGCGCTAATCTGGCTTTGCGTCGCTTATCCCATTCCGGGTTCAGCTTAAATCCCAGATTAAATTCACATACCTGCCTATTCCAAGGGTGCTCTCTTATAGAGCGACTATGGCGGGTAGAGGCTCAACCCAAAGGAGAAGTTCATGTCAGTAACCATGCGGCAAATGCTGGAAGCGGGCGTTCATTTTGGACATCAGACCCGTTTCTGGAATCCCAGAATGGCTCAGTATATTTTCGGCCATCGTAACAAGATACACATCATTAATCTGGAAAAAACCCTGGCGATGTACCAAGATGCGATGAAATACGTGCGTCAGCTATCCGCCAACAAGGGAACCATCCTTTTCGTCGGCACCAAGCGTCAGGCGCGGGACATCGTACGAGAGGAAGCACTCCGCTGCGGAGCCCCCTATGTCGATCAGCGCTGGCTCGGCGGGATGCTGACCAATTTCAAGACGATAAAACAATCCGTCAAGCGCCTGCATGATATGGAAGCGATGGTGGAGGACGGCACGCTAGATAAACTTTCCAAAAAAGAAGCGCTGGATATTCAGCGCGAACTGGAGAAACTCAATCGTAGCCTGGGTGGCATCAAGGATATGAAGGGAATCCCCGATGCCATGTTCGTAATTGATGTGGGTTATCAGAAAGGCGCAATCACCGAAGCCAAAAAATTGGGTATCCCCATGGTGGGTGTTGTTGATACCAACCACAGTCCCGAGGGATTGGATTACATAATTCCCGGCAATGACGATTCCAGCCAGGCCATACGCCTGTATGCACGAGGGGTGGCTGATGCGATTCTGGAAGGACGCAACCAGATTGTTCAGGAAATCATCACAAACGAATTTGTGGAGACGGACGAGACAACAGCCGCGGAATAGCAATCAGCTTAGGCTATGAATTGCGAGCAGCGTGCCGGCAGTGCTGATTTCAAGATGGCTGCCGGTATGTGAATGGGCTGCGGCTTTAATTAATTTTGTATTTGGAGCGAGTATGGCGGACATTACCGCACAAATGGTAAAGGAATTACGCGACATGACCGGCCTGGGCATGATGGAGTGCAAAAAGGCTCTGACTGAAACCAGTGGCGACATGAAAGCAGCGGAAGATTTGCTGCGGATCAAAAGTGGCGCCAAGGCAAGCAAAGCGGCCGGACGCATTGCGGCGGAAGGAATGGTGGCGGCGTATATTGCGCCTGACGGCAAGCGCGGCGCTTTGGTGGAAATCAATTGCGAGACCGACTTTGTTGCCAGGAATGAAGATTTTATCAATTTTGCCCGTGGCCTGGCACAATTGGTGGCCGGGAGCGGCGTCGCGGATACGGCGGCGCTGGCAGGCGCCTCATTGCCGGGCGGTGAAAATGTGGATGACTTCCGAAAAGCGCTGGTAATGAAACTGGGTGAAAACATCAACGTACGCCGTTTCGTACGATATGTGGCGGATGGCCGCCTGGTTTCATATCTGCACGGCACAAAAATCGGTGTAATGGTCGATTATACAGGCGGTGACGAAACATTGGGCAAGGACCTGGCCATGCATATTGCGGCGAGCAAGCCTATTTGCGTTTCGCGTGAACAGGTTTCACCCGAATTGCTGGTGCGTGAACGGCAGATCTATACTGCGCAAGCGGCGGAGAGTGGCAAGTCCGCTGATATCGTCGCAAGAATGGTGGATGGACGTATTGCCAAATACCTTGCTGAAGTGACGTTGCTCGGCCAGCCCTTCGTCAAGGACGCGGATCAGACCGTGGAAAAACTGCTTGCAGCTAAATCAGCCACCGTTAATGGCTTTACCCTGTTCGTCGTGGGGGAAGGTATTGAAAAGAAGTCTGGAGATTTCGCCGCCGAGGTGATGGCTCAGGTGAGCCAAATGAAAGAAGATCAGGCCTCACAGACAAACTAAAGATGTTCATGACGAGTACCGTCTATAAGCGTATTCTGCTGAAGCTCTCCGGTGAGGCCCTGATGGGTGAGGACAGCTATGGCATCAATCGCACCATCATTGAGCGAATTGTCGCAGAAATCGCGGATGTGAGCCGGTTGGGTGTCCAGATCGCAGTGGTTATCGGCGGAGGCAACATTTTTCGCGGTATGACATCGGCGGGAGATGGGATGGATCGTGCCAATGCGGATTACATGGGTATGCTGGCTACGGTCATGAATGGCCTGGCACTTCAGGATGCCATGCGCCGTGCCGGCCTGGTAAGCCGGGTGCAGTCCGCGTTGCGTATTGATCAAGTGGTGGAGCCCTATATTCGCGGCAAGGCAATGCGCTATCTGGAAGAAGGAAAGGTGGTAATTTTTGTTGCCGGTACCGGCAATCCCTTCTTTACTACCGATACTGCTGCCGCGTTACGTGGAATGGAAATGAACGTGGATATCGTGCTCAAGGCCACCAAAGTGGATGGTGTATATACCAGCGATCCAAAGACAGACCCTCGCGCCATACGTTACCAAAACCTGTCGTTTGACGAAGCAATCTCTCAGAACCTGAAGGTGATGGATGCCACTGCCCTGACTCTTTGCCGCGATCAGAAGTTGCCGCTCAATGTATTCAGCATCTTCAAGGCGGGAGCATTGAAACGGGTAGTGATGGGTGAAGATGAGGGGACGCTGGTGCGGGTTTGAATTTATTCAAGATCCCTGACAAAAGAAAGTATTCTTGTCCTTACCGTAATTGACAAATATCATGATCGCCGATATCAAGAAATCAGCTGAACAAAAAATGCTAAAAAGCCTTGAAGCATTGAAACTGGATCTGGGCAAAGTGCGAACCGGCCGGGCTCATACAGGTTTGCTCGACCACATTACAGTCGATTATTATGGTACCCCCACGCTCATTGGTCAGGTAGCCAGCGTCAATTTGGCGGATGCCCGTACTATCACTGTTTCCCCTTGGGAAAAGAAGATGTTGAGTGCAATTGAAAAGGCAATCCGGAATTCCGATCTGGGGTTGAATCCTGTAACCGTCGGTGAAATAATCCGTGTTCCCATGCCGTCACTTACCGAGGAACGCCGCCGCGACCTCACCAAGATAGTGAAGCACGAGGCTGAAACCGCGAGAGTAGCAATGCGCAATATTCGGCGTGATGCAAATGCCCATTTGAAGGATTTACTCAAGGAAAAGAAGATCGCCGAAGATGACGAGCGCCGTGGACAGGATGAAATTCAGAAGCTTACGGATCGTCACATCGCAGAGATAGACAAGCTGCTGCAGACCAAGGAAGCGGAATTAATGGCGATTTGAGACCACGAAGTATTGCCACACCGCAGGGTAAGCACGCAATCCGCGAAACCGAGTATTTGAAATTCGGGATTTTGAGATATCCCTAACTCATTGTGTTTCCCCATGCCCCTTACCACCAGCTCAACGCGAGAAATACCTGAAGCCGGCATGATTCCCCGGCATATCGCCATTATCATGGATGGCAACGGCCGTTGGGCGAAAAAGCGTTTTATGCCTCGCGTGGCGGGGCATAAACGTGGAGTTGAGACAGTGCGGACTGCGATCAAGGCTTGTGTCGATCACGGTGTGGAATATCTCACTTTGTTCGCCTTCAGCAGCGAGAACTGGCGCCGGCCGGCGGATGAAGTCACATTCCTCATGCAACTTTTTATCACTGTGCTGGAACAAGAGGTTGTCAAACTGCATGAGAACGGTATTCGCTTTAAAGTAATTGGCGATCTGTCAAAATTCGAACCAAAAATAGTCGAGTTTATTCGTAATGGGGAAGCGCTGACCGCGAACAATACACGCTTTACACTCACCATCGCGGCCAACTACGGTGGCCGCTGGGATATCATGCAAGCTGTTCGCAAGATGCTGGAGCAACATCCGGAATTGGCGGCTTGTTTCGAAGAAAAGGATTTGATGCAGTATTTTGCGTTGAACTATGCTCCGGAACCCGACCTGTTTATTCGCACTGGCGGGGAAAAACGCATTAGCAACTTTCTGTTATGGCAACTCGCCTACACGGAGCTGTATTTTACCGATACCTTATGGCCGGATTTTGATACGCGGGCATTGAATCTGGCCATTCAATCCTATCAGCAACGCGAGCGCCGTTTTGGCCGTACCAGTGAACAGCTCCAGGTAGCGTCATCCACCAAGGAGCTAAGCGAGATTGCCGCCGAAAGAATGATGAAGTTTCAATAAATTGTTGGCCGGCACTGTTTTTGCCTAACCCCTTCCATGCTTAAGACCCGGATTTTCACCGCCGCCATCATGTTGCTCCTGTTTCTGGCGGCATTGTTTTACCTATCAGCGGTTTTCTGGACGATATTGCTGCTTGCCCTGACAGTGGCTGGCGCATGGGAATGGAGCAAGCTCGCAAAATTCTCTCTCACATATTCCATCACTTATCTGCTTCTTACCGCAATAGTAGGCGGAGAGTTATTGTTTACATTGAGCGACGCGGTTTTGTCCGATCCCTACACGCCGTTATTTCTCTGGTTTTACGTCGCCTCATCGGTATTCTGGGTGCTGGGCGCTCCCTGTTTGCTGAAATCTAATCGTTCCATCAGGAATCCAATTCTATTGTCATTGACAGGCTGGATATTGCTATTGCCCACTTGCCTTGCCTTATTTCAGCTGCGGGCCATCGACCCGTTGCTCCTGCTAGGTTTCATGGCTACGGTCTGGATTTCGGATACCGCGGCGTATTTTACGGGGCGTGCATGGGGAAAGCGCAAGCTTGCGCCTGGCATCAGCCCCGGCAAGACTTGGGAAGGGGTGGCAGGAGCACTGGTGGCGGTCACATTTTACGCCGTGGCGTGGAGTTATATCGCCGGAGAAAAAGCCCATGGGTTATTACTGGTTCCGTTGTTGCTCGTGCTTGTCCTGATGGGCATTATCGGTGACCTGTTCGAGTCATTGATGAAACGTCATGCCGGAGTTAAGGATAGCGGCAATATTTTACCTGGTCACGGTGGTATACTTGATCGCATCGATGCGCTCACGTCAACTCTGCCGATAGCTGCTTTGGCACTCTTATTTTTACAATCCGAACTATGATAGCCACTCGTCATCTCACAATTCTTGGCTCTACCGGCACCATAGGCGTGAATACGCTGGATGTGGTCGCACGTCATCCCGGCCGGTTTCATGTTGTTGCGCTTACCGCCAACAATAACGCAAAAAAAATGCTGGAACAATGCCGTCACTTCCAGCCACGCTACGCGGTGATGCTGGATGCGGTCAGCGCCGAATGGCTGAAGTCGGAGATTCGTACGGCTGGACTCGTCACCGAGGTGCTATCCGGTGTTGAATCGCTGGAGAAGGTGGCGTCGCTGCCCGAGGTGGATACAGTGATGGCGGCGATCGTCGGTGCCGCTGGCATACGCCCCACATTTGCCGCCGCCGGCGCGGGCAAGCATGTACTGCTTGCCAACAAGGAAACCCTGGTGATGGCCGGGCGGATTTTCATGGATGTCGTTAAGCAGAATCGTGCCACACTGCTGCCGATAGACAGCGAACATAACGCCATCTTCCAGTCATTACCACAGAATTTCTCTGGAGATCTGGGTGCGGCCGGCGTGCGCCGTATTTTGCTGACTGCCTCTGGCGGGCCATTCAGGCAATTATCACTCAGCTCATTGGATGATGTAACGCCGGGGCAGGCTTGTGCTCATCCCAATTGGGTGATGGGACAGAAGATTTCGGTTGATTCCGCCACTATGATGAACAAGGGCCTTGAAGTCATCGAAGCCCACTGGTTGTTTGATGCGGCGCCTGAGCAGATTCAGGTGGTAATCCATCCGCAAAGCATCATTCATTCCATGGTTGAATATGTGGATGGTTCGGTACTGGCACAACTTGGCAATCCCGACATGCGCACCCCGATTGCCCATGCCTTGGGTTTTCCTGAGAGAATCGAGACCGGTGTAGCTCCTCTGGACATGTTCAAAGTAGCGCGGCTGGATTTTGAGGCTCCTGATTTCAAACGCTTTCCCTGTTTGAGGCTTGCATATCAAGCACTGGCCGCCGGGGGCAGTGCGCCGGCAATCCTTAACGCCGCTAACGAAGTGGCGGTAGAATCCTTTCTCAAGTGCCGGATGCCATTTACCGCGATTCCAGCCATGATTGAACACGTTATGGAGGCGGTAAGCCGCAAGGACATCGCCACGCTAAATGATGTGCTGATGGCAGATGACGCGGCGCGTGAAGCCGCACATGAATGGCTGGCTTGCCTGGTATAAGGTGCCTGGCTTATCGGCTTCCGGAACGGGCCCGGCAGCCGTTTTACGCGCCGGCCTGGAGCCGGCGAAGCGGCCCGGGCGAGGAATGAGATCTTACCGTACCCCCGGTAAATGGACCGCAGGTTTATCATTAACGAACCGGCGTGTTCTTTTTCGTTCTCTGCTTGTTACCCGCCTGATTTTTTCCT
The DNA here is from genome assembly GCF_900103165.1 of Nitrosospira multiformis. NCBI lineage: Bacteria > Pseudomonadati > Pseudomonadota > Betaproteobacteria > Nitrosomonadales > Nitrosomonadaceae > Nitrosospira > Nitrosospira multiformis. The sequence goes on from NZ_FNKY01000001.1 coordinate 1,248,933, forward strand.
TCCGATTTCGTGGGCTCAGTCTCTTTTTTGATGAGACGACCATGCAGATCGTCTCTTTACCGAAATCTCTTTTGTGTCATGATCGTTGTCGTTTTGCATGGGTATGACTTTTTTTTCCACAATCATTGCTTTTGTCGTTGCCCTGGGGTTGCTGATCGTATTTCACGAATTCGGCCATTACCTGGTGGCACGCTGGTGCGGAGTGAAGGTATTACGTTTTTCCATCGGTTTCGGCCGGCCATTATTAACGAAGCGCTGGGGAAATGATCAAACCGAATGGGTAGTGGCTGCCCTTCCCCTGGGCGGTTACGTCAAGATGCTCGATGAGCGTGAAGGTGAGGTCGCGCCCGAGGATCTGACGCGATCGTTCAACCGCAAACCGGTGGCACACCGGTTCGCAATTGTCGCGGCAGGGCCGGTCGCGAATTTTTTGCTGGCGATCATATTGTACTGGGTGCTATTCATGCTGGGCGTCAGTGGCATGAAACCTGTGGTAGGGCCGATCGCTCCCGCGACACCCGCCGCGTTTGCGGCTTTCGAGAGGGGGGAGACGATAGTAAAGATCGGAACCGAACCCGTCGCTACCTGGCAGGATGCTCGCTGGGTGCTGTTGTCGCATGCGGTGGAAAGATCTCCTGCCGTAATCGTCGACGTCATTGACCGGAGCGGAGAGATCGTTTCGCGGCAGTTGGATTTGAGCAGTATGCAGTCCGGCGACCTGGATGGGGATTTTTTGCGAAAGATCGGTCTGAGCAGTTATCAACCGGCAATAAAGCCCATTATTGCGAAGGTCACTGCGGACAGCGCGGGTAGTCGCGCCGGCTTGCTGCCGGGTGATGAGATCGTGTCGGTGAATGGGTCGAAGACCACGCTCTGGGAGGAAGTGGTGCAAAGGATACGAACCAGCCCGGGAGTGCCGTTGGCGCTGGAAATTCAACGTAACAACAGAATCACCAATATAGAAGTTGTTCCCGATACTACCACCGAAAACGGAGAAAAAATCGGCAGAATCGGCATTGGACCGAAAATCGATCAGGATGAATTGGAAAAACTGCTGATAAAGGTCAGCTATCCAGCCGGACCGGCCTTAATCAAGGCTGTGCATAAAACCTGGGAAATGTCGGTGTTTACGCTCCAGATGCTCTGGAAAATGGTGGTCGGAGAAGTATCGTGGAAGAATGTGAGCGGGCCTATTACCATCGCCGACTATGCCGGTAAGTCGGCCCAAATGGGACTTGCGTCTTATCTTGGCTTTCTTGCGCTCATCAGTATCAGTCTGGGGGTGTTGAATTTGTTACCTATTCCCATACTGGATGGAGGCCATTTAATGTATTATGTCGTCGAAATCGTCAAGGGCAGTCCGCTTTCTGTCAGAGCTACGGAGATTGGTCAGCAGGTAGGGATGGCGCTGTTATTTACCCTGATGGCTTTTGCCATATATAACGATGTCAGTCGGCTCATCTCCAGTTAAAGCATGAATGTCAAGTATGAAAGTCAAATATCTCGTGGCGCTTGTTTCTGCATGTTGCGCTTCGGTTTCATGGGCTCTTGAGCCATTCGTAGTCAAGGATATACGGGTGGAAGGCATACAACGCACTGAAGCGGGAACGGTGTTCAGTTATTTGCCGGTTAAGGTGGGCGATACACTTGACGATGAAAAGGCCGCAACCGCCATCAAGACACTCTATGCGACCGGTTTCTTCAAGGATGTTCGACTGGAATCGGACAATGGTGTTCTGCTTGTAGTGGTGGAAGAACGTCCGGCTATTGCTCAGATTACTATTGTCGGTGCCAAGGAGTTCGAGAAGGATAAGCTGAAAGAAGGGTTGAAACAGGCAGGTCTGGCGGAATCACGCATCTTTGACCGCTCGATGCTGGATAAGGCCGAGCAGGAATTAAAGCAACAATACCTCAGCCGCGGGAAATATGGCGTCAAGATCACCACCACGACCACTCCACTTGACCGTAATCGTATAGGTATCAACTTTGACGTGGATGAAGGAAAAACCGCCAAGATCCGCAAGATCAATATTGTCGGCAATAAAAATTTCAAGGAAAAGGAGTTGCTGGACGCGATCGTGCTGCGAACGCCTGGCTTGCTGACTTGGTTCACCAAGGAAGATCAGTATTCGAAACAGAAGCTGGGGGCCGATTTGGAGTCTCTGCGCTCTTTTTATCTCAATCGCGGCTATCTGGAATTCAACATCGAATCGACCCAGGTATCCATTACCTCCGATATGCAGGATATTTACATTACGATAAATATCGTCGAGGGTAATAAATACACAGTTTCCGAGATTAAGCTCGCCGGCGAAATGCTGTTGCCGGAAGATGAATTGCGCAAGTTCATAAAATTGGCGCCGGGTAGCGTATTTGCAAGGGAAAAGCTGACCGAATCCGTCAAGCTCATTACCGACCGGCTGGGTGATGATGGTTACGCGTTTGCAAATGTCAATGCGTCACCGCAACTGGATCAAGAAAAACACGAGGTGGCGTTTACTTTTTTTATTGATCCGGGCCGCCGCGTTTACGTGAGACGTATCAATATAACAGGTAACAATCGCACACGGGATGAGGTGATTCGACGGGAAATGCGTCAATTCGAAGGAGGGTGGTATTCAACCTCCAAAATCAACCAATCCAAGCTACGCGTTGACAGATTGAATTATTTTAATGCTGTCAACATAGAAACGCCGGCTGTTCCCAATGCCACCGATCAGATCGATGTAAACGTCGAGGTCAAGGAAAAGGCAACGGGCGCCGTCATGTTCGGAGCGGGTTACTCCAATATGGAAGGCTTGATACTAAGCGGTTCCGTTGCCCAGGACAACATATTCGGAACCGGAAAATTCGTCAACCTCATGGTCAATACCGGCAGCGTAAACAAGACCTACTCGCTCTCCTACACGGATCCTTATTTTACGCGTCACGGGATAACCGGGGGGTTTGATATTTACAAGCGGGTGCTCAATACACGTTCGCTATCCTCGGTAAGTACTTTTAATACCGATACCACAGGAGCTGGCCTGCGTTTTGGCATTCCGCTGAATGAGAATGACAGTATCATGACCGGTCTTGGTATCGAAAATACGAAAATCGATCTGGGTCCTAACAGCCCGCAACGTAATATCGATTTTGTGGAAAAATTCGGAAGCAGCACCATCAACATACCGTTGACTCTGAGCTGGCGGCGCGATGGCCGCGACAGCGCCATCTGGACCACCTCGGGTACCACTCAGCGGGTATTTGCAGAAACGGGTTTGCCGGGCGGCGACCTGACCTATTACAAATTGGATTATCAACTCAAGTGGTATTATCCACTCACCAATATTTTTACCCTCTTGTTGCACGGGGAACTTGGATACGGTGATGGCTACAACGGAAAAGATCTTCCTTTTTTCAAGAATTTCTTTGCCGGCGGCAATACTTCGGTGCGTGGCTACAACATCAGCTCGTTAGGTCCTCGTGATGCCAATAACAGAACGCTGGGAGGTAATAAGCGCGCAGTGGGCAGTGTTGAAATACTGTTTCCGATGCCTGGCATGCGGAACGACAGATCAGTGCGCCTGAGCGCGTTCTTGGACGGCGGCACCGTATGGGGTCCTGACGGCCAGATACCTCAGGCGGAAGGGCTGCGTTATTCCACGGGAATTGCGGTTACCTGGATTTCTCCGATGGGGCCGCTTAAAGTCAGTATCGCCCAACCGATAAATAACCAACCCGGGGATAACTTGCAGCGGTTCCAGTTTCAATTTGGACAGCAGTTCTAATTAAACGGATAAGCAGGAGACAAAATTGAAGCATAAGGTTCAATGGCGGCGAACTTTGACGGCGGCATGCATGACTATCGTTTTCGCCAGCGGATTCTTTGACGCCCATGCGGATGATATCAAGATTGGTGTGGTCGATACCGAGAGAATACTGGCTGAATCGGCACCTGCGGTCAGGGCGTTGAAGAAGATAGAAAAGGAATTCCTGCCGCGCGACCAGGAAATCAAGAAGATGGCATCACAGGCGAAAATTCTTCAGGAGCTTCTGGAAACAGAAGGTAAGGCCATGCCGGAGGCGGATCGGCGTAACAAAGAGCGCGATCTCGCCACGCTCAATCGAGAACATCAGCGGGCCCAGCGGCAGATGCGCGAGGACCTGAGTTTGCGTCAGAATGACGAAGTTGCCACGCTGCAACTGAGCGCCAGTAAAGCAATTCAAATTATCGCGGAAACGGAAAAGTATGACTTGATATTGCCCTTGCGGGATCTGGTTTACCGCAGTCAGCGCATGGACATTACCGAGAAGGTTATCAAAGCGCTGGCAGACAAATAGCAGTCAATTTTTTTCCAGCCGGTGCTGTCGCGACGGTGTCAGCCATCACCCATCCATAGGGAAGAGAGTTTGAAAGTTTGTGCCGTTGCACGTTGCGTCTTGTCCCGACAACCGAATACCCCCACCCCGTCCAACTACCGGATTTAAGATTATGAATATCCATGAAATTCTGCAATACCTGCCTCATCGCTATCCGTTTCTTCTGGTGGATCGCGTTCTCTCCTGTGAGCCAGGGAAGAACATAGTTGCACTCAAGAACGTGACGATTAACGAGCCCTTCTTTGGCGGTCATTTTCCCCACCATCCGGTTATGCCAGGCGTGCTGATTATCGAAGCGCTGGCGCAGGCTGCGGCGATCCTGACGCTCAAGACGATGAATGTGAAAGTCGATGAAAATTCGATATATTATTTTGTCGGCATAGACAGGGCCCGTTTCAAGCAACCGGTCCAGGCGGGTGACCAATTGATACTCAAGGCGACGATAGAGCGGCAGCGAATCGGTATCTGGAAGTATTCCGCCCAGGCGGAAGTGGATGGCCGTATTGTTACCGAGGCTGAGTTGATGTGCACGGTGCGAAGCAAGGAGCCGTAGCGGATATACCGGATATACCTGGACGAGCCTTATCGTCCGCTTGAGTGCGCGGGATCGCAGCCAGTTGGCACTGGCCGGTTCCTTTATCGTCACCGACCGAGAATTGGGGATTGTGAGAAATGCCAGCTGAAGGGATCAACCGGGTTTGCGGCGTGGACGAGGCTGGCAGAGGGCCATTAGCAGGGCCGGTGTTCGCCGCCTGCGTGGTACTTAATCCGGACCATAGAATAGAGGGTTTGGCGGATTCAAAAACACTCAGTGAAAGTCAGCGCAACAGGCTGACCATTGCCATTAAAACCTATTCGGTGGCCTGGGCTATTGGTTTCGCATCCGTTAACGAAATCGACCGGCTAAATATTCTGCAGGCAAGCCTGCTTGCCATGAAACGCGCGGTGGAAGGCCTGTCATTTATTCCTGGTAGAGTATTGGTGGATGGGAATCATAGTCCTCGTCTGACGTGTCCCGTCACCACAATTATCAGGGGCGATAGTCTGATACCGGAAATTTCGGCTGCATCGATTCTTGCCAAGACGGCGCGCGATGCTGAAATGGTGGCATTGCACCAGCGCTTTCCCCACTATGGCTTTGATCGCCATAAAGGATATTCCACCAAGGAACACATTGCGGCCTTGCGGGTCCACGGGGCATCGGCGGTCCATCGTCATAGTTTTGCGCCGGTCAGGGAGTTGATAATAAATGGTAAAGCTCAACAGGCGAAAATTTAGTCTCTTGTTTGAGAAGGAACCTTATTTCGTTTCATATTACTAATATAATATTCACTATCGCCAACATGCTTGAGGTACATAGCGAACGGGCGAGCCAGCGGGTACTTGAAGCGCGGGTGCAAGAAGCGATTGCACGCGTACCGATTGCAGTAACTTAAATCACAGACCTGAATAATATGCGCATTGAAAAAGACACGGTGGTATCCCTCACCTATGAGCTTCTTGATTCGACCGGTGAGGTTATGGAAAAAACCGACTCACCGATCACCTATTTGCACGGTGGTTATGACGGGATCTTTCCAATGGTGGAAGAGGAATTGCATAGCAAGGAGGCGGGTTACAGTTGCTCTGTTTATATGGAGCCGGAAAATACCTTTGGTGAATACGATAGTCAATTGGTGCGAGTGGAGCCGCGCGATGCATTTCCCGACAATATTGTGGTGGGAATGCAGTTTGAAGGCGGCGAAGAAGACTCCGACGATGTCTTGATATTTACCGTAACCGATATCGCCGATGACAAAGTCGTTGTGGACGGCAACCATCCATTGGCCGGTAAGGCTCTGCGTTTTGACTGTACGGTTGTCTCGGTACGGCCTGCGACTGCGGAGGAGTTGTCTCACGGCCACGTTCATGGAGATCATGGTCACGAACATTAAGTTCCAGCTCCTAAGACTATCCTTTCTCGAGCGCCGTTTTCAGTGCGTAGATTTTTTCCAGCGCTTGTCTTGGGCTTAACTCGTCTGGTTGAATCGCGCTTAATAATGTAAGGGCGGGGTGTTCCGGCGGGGTTGCTTTTGCGACGGGGGTTGTTCCCGAGAATAAATCGCCTTGCAATTGCTTATCTACTGTTTCCTGTTCAAGTTTTACCAGATATTTTCTGGCTGTTTTGATCACAGACTCCGGCACGCCGGCCAGTGCCGCGACCTGCAGTCCGTAGCTTTGACTGGCGGGCCCCTCAGTGACGGCGTGCAGAAATACAATATGATGTTTGTGTTCCACCGCATCCAGATGCACATTGACAGCTTGGGCAAACTCTTCCGCAAGTCGCGTCAACTCAAAATAATGCGTCGCGAACAAGGTATAACTGCGGTTTTTTTCCAGTAGATAGCGGGCAATTGCCAAAGCCAGCGCCAGGCCATCAAAGGTTGAAGTCCCTCTTCCAATTTCATCCATCAGTACCAGACTTTGTGCGCTCGCATTGTGCAGGATATTGGCAGCTTCCGTCATCTCCATCATGAAAGTCGAGCGGCCACCGGCAAGGTCGTCGGATGCGCCGATACGGGTAAAAATCTGATCCAGCGGACCCAGGCGAGCGCTTTTAGCGGGAACGAAACTGCCACAATGGGCGAGCAATGCGATCAGCGCAACCTGCCGCATATAAGTGGATTTGCCACCCATATTGGGTCCGGTGATGACAAGCATTTGCCGCCTGGCGTAGCCGAAAGCGCCGAGCTGTACATCATTGGCGATGAAGTTCTCTACCTGGTTTTCCACTACCGGATGGCGGCCCGCTTCAATTTCGATCATGGCATCACGGGTAAAAACCGGCGCAACGTAATCGAGTGCGAGCGCACGCTCGGCGAAGGCGGCCAGCACATCCAGTTCGGCAACACTCCGGGCAACCTGCTGCAAATGCCCGATATACGGCCCAAGCATATCCAGCAACGCCTGGTATAAAAGCTTCTCTCGTTCCAGCGCCCGATCCTCTGCGGACAGCGCCTTGTCCTCGAAAGCTTTAAGTTCCGGCGTGATATAGCGCTCGGCATTCTTCAGCGTCTGCCTTCTGCGATAGTCATCGGGGATCTTCTCGCTGTGAGCGTGGGTAACTTCAATATAAAAGCCATGTACCTGGTTATACTCCACTTTGAGATTCGAGATGCCGGTGCGGGTTTTTTCCCGTGCTTCGAGTTGCAGCAAAAACTCGCCACAATTATTTTGTATGGCGCGCAGTTCATCCAGTTCGGCATCATAGCCATCAGCGATTACGCCCCCTCCACGTAGTACGACCCCAGGTTCTTCGCGCAGCGATCTTTCCAGAAGGCTGACAAGCGCCGCATCCGGTTCCATCATTTTTGTCAGCCTGACCATATGCTCGCTGGAGGAGTCCGTAATCTCGGCAATGGCGGTAATGGCTTGAGGTAATCGTTTCAGGCTATCACGCAATCCTGACAAATCTCGTGGGCGTGCAGATGCCAGCGCGATACGCCCGGTGATACGTTCGATATCAGCCACACGCCGGAGGCACTCGCGTACCTGAAGGTGCGGCCCCAATCCCGCCGCCCCGATTAAAAAAGATACGCCATCAAGCCTGCTCTGGATTACCATGCGGTCACGCAACGGATGATGCAACCATTGCCGCAGCAAACGGCTGCCCATGTTGGTTGAACACGTGTCGAGCAGCGATAGCAATGTAGGCGACATCTCGCCAAGCATGGTTTCTGAAATCTCCAGATTACGGCGGGTGGCGGCATCCATACGTACGTAGGTACTGTCCCGCTCCACCCGTAGCGCTTTGACATGAGCAATACCCGTACCCTGTGTGAGGCGGGCGTATTCCAGCAACGCCCCTGCGGCACCCAAAGATGCATGCAGCCCGTCGCAGCCGAAACCGGAAAGATCGCGGGTTTCAAATTGCCGGGAGAGACTGCGGACAGCGGCATCGATATCGAACTGCCATAGGGGCAGACGCTTAAGGGACAGCTTCTTGAGGGCGCCCGTGCCCGTGCCGTTGAGTCCGGCCGGCTCCAACGACTCCGGCAAGAGAATTTCCGCAGGCTTCAAGCGTTCGAGTTCGCTCGCCAGATTATCAGGCGAAACCTCCATCACGCAAAATTGCCCCGCGGCCAGATTGAGCCAAGCCAATCCCAGCATGGATTCTTGCACGCATAAGGCTAGCAACACGCAGTCGCGTTTCTCGTCCAGCAGCGCGGCATCGGTCAGTGTGCCCGGCGTGATGATCCGCGTGACCTGGCGTTCCACGGGACCCTTGGCGGTGGCGGGGTCGCCGGTCTGTTCGCAGATCGCCACCGATTCGCCAAGCCTGATGAGTTTCGCCAGATATTGTTCGGCGGCATGATAGGGCACGCCCGCCATCTTGATGGGTTCCCCCGCCGACGTGCCGCGCCGGGTTAGCGTGATGTCGAGCAGTTTCGCGGCCTTCTCCGCATCATCGAAGAACAGCTCGTAGAAATCTCCCATGCGGTAAAACATCAGCATGCCGGGGTGTTGCGCCTTGATGCGCAGGTATTGCTGCATCATGGGTGTGTGGTTTTTATCCAATGAATTTCTCTTCTGACAGGATGATGAGTTGCGGTTTGATGACGGTTATTTGCACTATTCCCGTCAGAATTATTCCTTTGTGACCCAATGTGATCGTGCTGGCCGGTAGCTAATAAATCCACGTGCGCGTACTTTTGCAGCTGAAGGCAACTATGACTTCGAAGGAGCAATAGGCGCCTGCTGCTTCCAGAATTCCGGGATATTCTGATGATAGCGGCGCATCACCAGATTTGCCGCCAGTCCGCTCCAGCTTTGATGGCTAGCTCCCAGGCCCTGACCTGTTTCACCGTGGAAATATTCGTGAAATAGCAGCAGGTCGCGCCAGTGCGGATCGGTCTGATGCGGGCTATCCATGGGAAAGGCCGGAATCAGATCGGATTCATCTCGGCGGAAAATGTCAACGAGCCGCTCGGCCAGCATCGTGGCGGCATATTTAAGGGTAACTTCGTAGCCGTTCAGACAGGGTGCAGGAAAGGTAAAGGCATCGCCCAGAAAGCGGTGCAGTTTTTCGATGGACTGAATCAGCAAATAATTGGTCGGCATCCATACCGGTCCGCGCCAGTTGGAATTGCCGCCGAACATCGGCGAGTCGGATTCACCCGGTACATAACGGATGAAGGTATCGCCAATGCCGGGGATATGCTCCGGATTCCGGTGCGTGGCATGGCGCTTGGAGACCCCGCGAATGCCGTGCGAGGAAAAGAATTCCTTTTCATCGAAAATACGCGGCAATATTTTTACGAGCATTGAAGCGGTTACCAACGACAATAAATGTTCCCCGCGTGCATTGGTATGCACCGGGCAGGCGCATATGGTGCTTCCATCAAACATTCCTCCTTTGTGTTCCCACAGCAGCGCCTTGAAGCGCGTCCGGTGTTCGAGCAAGCGTGCGTCCACCACCTCGCAGGCAAATAGCGGAATGATGCCAACCCATGAAAAGACGTCGATACGATTTACCGTGCCATCCGGGCTGATCATGAGATCCTTGAAGAAGCCGTCCTCTTCGTCCCAGAGGGGTACGCAGGCACCGGTATGGCCGGCAATAGCGTAACCTATCGCCAGGAACTGGCTATAACACTGGATGGCAATATTCTCATAAGCCGGATCCTCAACAGCAATTTCCAGCGCAATCACGGTAAGCTGCAGCGAAAACATCGCCATCCAGCCGGTGGCATCGGCCTGCTTCAGGGTATAGCCGGGAGGCAATGGTTTGGACCGGTCATATACCGAGATATTGTCCAGCCCCAGAAATCCTCCTTCGAACACATTCGTGCCGGTAGCATCCTTGCGGTTGATCCACCAGGTGTGATTCAACAACAGCTTGTGCAGTACGCGTTTGAGGAAGGTAGTGTCGCCCTTGCCGCGCTGTACCCGTTCTGCGCGGAAGACCTTGAGGGCCGCCATGGCGTGTACCGGGGGGTTCACATCACCGAACGACCATTCGTAAGCAGGGATTTGCCCATTGGGGTGCAAATAGGTTTCAAGCAGCAACAGTTCAACCTGCTCTTTGGCGAAGTCCACGTCAATAAGCGCCAGGACGGCGCAATGGAAAGCCAGATCCCAGGCGGCAAACCAGGGATATTCCCATGCGTCCGGCATCGATATCACATGGCTTGCCTTGAGATGACGCCAACTGTGATTGCGTCCATGCTTTCTTGATGAGGGTGGCGATACCCCGTCGCCCTGCAGCCAGGTGGATACATCATAATGAAAAAATTGCTTATTCCATATCATGCCGGCCAATGCCTGGCGGAGGATACGGTGATCTTGGACGCTGGCTTCGGGTAGTAATCCTCTGAAAAACGAATCAGCTTCCGAGCGGCGCAAGGCAAAGATGCTCTCATGATGAATGAAGGGCTGGGGACGGTGAATGCGCGACAATACCAGGTCGATTGTGCCGGCCTGACCCGGTGCAACCCTGAGCTTGTGCACGGCGCCGAATTTGGTTCCCTGCTGTTCCGGATTCACCGCTGCGTGTTCACCATCGACAAGGTAGCGATGGAATGCGTCTTTGGCATACGATCCCGCGCTGGCCGTGCCCCACAATCGCGAGCGGTTGGTCTCATTCTCGGTATAAAGAACATCGGCATGCTGCCGCCCATAGAGATGGTATGTTCCCAGCATCGAGTGCTCCGCCACGACCGCCCAGGCTACGCCACCGGAAGGGGATAGAGCACGCAGTACCGGTTTCGGGGCGCCGTTCCTCGACCATGCCCAGTCATTGCGAAACCATAGTTGCGGCAATAGCCACAATGTCGCTTCGTCTTCTCCCCGGTTGGTTGCAATGATACGAATATGTAGCTCCTCGGGCGATGCCTTGGCGTAGCATACTTCCACGTCCCAGTAGCGTCTATCGGCGAAAGCACCGCTATCCATCAGGCTGAATGGCGGATCTTTGCGCGAACGGCGCGCGTTTTCCTCAACCAATCGTGTATAGGGAAATGCGGACTGCGGATATTTGTAGAGATAATGGAGCCAGGAATGCGAAGGGGTGGCATCAACATAGAAGTAGCATTCTTTCACATCCTCGCCACGATTGCCCTGCTTGCTGGTGAGACCGAAAGCACGCTCTTTCAGGATGGAATCCCTGCCGTTCCATAGCGCCAGCCCGAAACAGAGCCGCTGTGCCTCGTCCGAGATACCCCCCAGGCCATCCTCGTTCCAACGATAGGCGCGGGAACGGGATTGATCATGATCGAAGTACTCCCAGGCGTCACCGTCCGGACTGTAATCTTCGCGAACGGTTCCCCAGGCACGCTCGGACAGATAGGGTCCCCACAAACGCCAGTCCTCACAGCCAGTTCGCTGATTTTCGAGCCGCTGCCGTTCCGCATCCGGTTGATTAGACATGACGTTACTCCTCTTTTGCGCGGTGCCCCCCGGCGAGCACGCTATTCCAGTTTAACCCAGGTACTGCGCGCCGCATGAAGCAGTTCACATTGAAGGTTCCGATACCATGTTCAAGCCGGTATCGAGCAAGTGATCGCGGATAGGGGCAAGGCGGGATAAGGCCGGGCCGGCATCGCCTGGCGCAATCATCCGCATGGATTACTGGCGTGACTTGACCTTCAATCCTGGTAAGTTCAGCTCATCCCATCCAACGGACCCAGGGTCATTAATCCTTCCCTGTATCTGTTCTCAATTCCTTCGACAGATGCGGCGCAATGACTTGCAGCAGTTGCGCGAAAACTTTTGGATTGCCGGCAAGCAAGTTGCCGCTCTGCATATAAGTGGCATTGCCTTCCAGGTCGCCCAACAGGCCACCCGCTTCCGTGATGAGCAGGCAGCCGGCGGCGATGTCCCACGGAGAGAGTCCCAGTTCCCAGAAACCGTCGTAACGTCCGGCAGCCAGGTAGGCGAGGTCCAGTGCGGCGGAACCGGGGCGGCGGATACCGGCAACTCGTGGCATGACATCCTTGAACATGGCGATGTAGGCGTCCATGTGCGAAAACTCCCGAAACGGGAAGCCGGTGCCGATCAGGCAATCACCAAGATGCGTGCGCTTGCTTACGCGCAAACGATGATCGTTGAGATAAGCGCCTTGTCCGCGGCTGGCAGTGAATAATTCATTGGCGGAAGGATTGTATACGACCGCCTGGACTGGTATGTTCTTATGCATCAGTGCGATGGAAACCGAGTAATGCGGAAAACCGTGAAGAAAATTGGTGGTGCCGTCAAGCGGGTCGATAATCCACTGGAATTCCGACTCGCCTTGAGCGCCGCTCTCTTCTGCTAGAATCGAATGATTGGGATAAGTATCCAGCAACACCTTGATAATGGCATCTTCCGCCGCGCTATCCACTTCGCTGACAAAATCATTGTGCGCTTTGCGCGAAACGTGCAGTAAATCGAGATTTTGCGCAGCCCGATTGATGATACCGCCTGCGCGGCGTGCGGCTTTTACCGCAATAGTGAGCATAGGATGCATTTTTTTGGATTCAGAATTGAGCAGAGTGCGATTTTAACCCAGATAACCCATTAGGACGCGAGATGATGGCGAGACAGGTTGCGAGACGGTTTTGCCGGTTGGGAGAAGTTCATAGCTGGATCTATGGATGCCGCGCCGGTGGCAAAAACGGCGGCAAAAAAATAGCCGCAAACTGCTCCCAGCACTCGGCCCGATCCCGCTTCACGGAGCCCTCCGTGCGACATGGTATTAATGAATAAGCGATCAACTACCGGATTCCGAATAATATGAATCCCCTCTACCTGCTTGATAAAGTCCGTGTCGTGCTAAGCCATCCCAGTCATCCGGGCAATATCGGCGCAACGGCGCGGGCGATGAAAACAATGGGACTGAGTTCGCTCTACCTGGTGAATCCTAGAACTTTTCCCGACAAAGACGCGGAAGCGCGCGCCGCGGGTGCATGGGATATATTGAACGATGCCAAGGTTTGCGCGAATCTTGACGAGGCTCTGAGCGGCACGGTTCTGGCGGCGGCAATTACCGCTCGCCCACGCGATCTTTCGCATGAGGTTTTTGATGCGCGCCGGGGAGCGCACGAATTGCTCGATCATGCGTGCCAGCATCCCGTTGCGCTGGTTTTTGGCACGGAAATGTCCGGTCTTACCACGATGGAAGTGAGCAAGTGCCAGATTGTTGTGCACATTCCCGCCAATTCGGAGTACTCCTCCCTCAATCTTGCCAGTGCCGTTCAGATAATGGCCTATGAATTGCGCATGGCGTTGCCTGAATTAAGGTCTCTTTCGCCCGTGGCAAACATCGCGGCGGATTTCAACGATATGGAATTGCTTTACCGTCATCTGGAGCGGGTGGCGATTAGCAGCGGTTTTCTGGATCCCCGGGAACCGAAACGATTCATGCAACGGATGCGTCGGCTATTCGCCCGTGCGCGATTGGAAAAGGAAGAAGTCAATCTATTGCGTGGGATGCTGAGCGCTCTCGAAAAGGGGATCCAGTCGCCGCAACAAACCCAAAACCTTGAGTGAGTCCCGGATATCGCCATCAACACGTATACAGTAAGTTTTTTCAGCGGATTGGCTGCACGTACCGAAGTCCGGGGCGGAAAAATCACCCTGGATAAGGCGGCCCCCGTCATCCGAACAAAATAGTTGACTGAGTTAGAGGGACTTTATATACTTGACAAACATTGTCGGGTATTAAGACGGCGAACGACGATAATTCAAGAGATTTGCACAAGATAGTATTCCGTGTTGATTCTGTATCAAATTCTCATGAGGAGCAGAAAATGCGATTGACGACTAAGGGACGCTTTGCGGTAACAGCAATGATTGATCTTGCCTTGCACAGCGGTCATGGGCCTGTTACGTTGGCGGGCATCAGCGAACGTCAGAAGATTTCGCTGTCTTACCTGGAGCAATTATTCGGAAAACTGCGGCGCAATAAATTGGTGGGCAGCGTGCGTGGTCCTGGTGGTGGTTACCGGCTGGCGAAACCGATGAACGAAGTATCTGTGGTAGACATTATTCTTGCGGTGGATGAGCCGATTGATGCAACACAATGCGGGGGCAAGGAAAATTGTCACAATGACCAGCGCTGTATGACTCACGATTTGTGGGCCAGTCTTAATGTCAGAATACGGGATTACTTGGCGCTGGTTACGCTGGAACAGCTGGTGGCAAGCCCTAAAGTAAAAGATATCGCGGTATTGCAGGATATGAGAGCGTGCAAACAGCCCGAAGAAACCGCTCTGGCTTGATTCAGGATCAATAAGTTCTTCAGACTTTGGATGCAGATAGGGAATGACGCTCCAGGAGAATGAGAAAAGGCTATGGACGTTTATTTTGATCACAACGCCACCACAGCGGTCGACGACACCGTGCTGGATGCAATGCTGCCGTATTTTCAGACAAAATTCGGCAACCCTTCCAGTCGCCATGTCCGTGGTATGGAAGCCCGCAGGGCCGTCAATCAGGCGCGCGAGCAAGTAGCGGATGCGGTTGGCGTGCAGCCTGCCCAAGTGGTTTTTACCAGTGGTGGATCGGAGGCTAATAACCTGTTCATTCAGGGTGCGGCAGGCTATCTGAAACCTGCGCAAATAATCGTCAGTGCGATTGAACACCCGTGCGTAATGCGGGCGGCCCAGGAATTGGCGCGGACCGCCAACGGGAAATGGAATTTACGCCGGTTGTCTGTCGATAATCTGGGGCGGGTGAATCCGGCCGATTTCGATAAGGCCATGGCGGAGCAGCAGACCGGTCTGGTGTCCGTGATGCTGGCGAACAATGAAACCGGCGTCATTCAGGATGTGGCGGCGATTTCGCAGAAAGCCAGGGCATGCGGCGCGTGGATGCACACCGATGCGGTACAGGCCTTTGGCAAAATTCCAGTGGATTTTGCGTCGCTCAACGTACACGCCATGACACTGTCCGCCCACAAGATTTATGGACCTAAAGGCGCGGCGGCATTGATTATAGACAAGCGGTTGTTGCTCAAGCCGCTTATTTACGGAGGCGGCCATGAAAACGGGTTGCGTTCGGGTACCGAGAATGTTCCCGCTATTGTGGGGTTTGGTATAGCCTGCAGCCTGGTCAAATCACGGATGGCGGAGAGCGCCACCCGCATTGCGGCCATGTGTGCGCGGTTAGAGCAGGGACTGGTTGAGATGGGTGCTGTTATTTTTGGTTTGAGTGCATCGCGTTTGCCCAATACCTGTTATTTTGCGTTGCCGGGCATTGAAGGCGATACGCTGGTTGTTCGTCTCGACAAGGCGGGTTTCGCGGTAGCAAGTGGTGCCGCCTGCTCCAGCGTCAACCCCGGCCAAAGTCATGTGCTCGAAGCGATGGGTGTGGAACCGATGCTGGCGCGTTGTGCAGTGCGAGTCAGTCTGGGCAGTGGCAACACACTGGCCCAGGTGGAAAATTTCCTTCAAGCACTAAGCGGCGTGGTGGAGGAATTGAAACGGATGAGTATGGTTACGCTCTAGCAGCTTTCCGGCGTTGCGCCTTGCCCTGCACCTCAAAAGCCGCGCACTTCACCCTGTCCAACTACCGGATTTAGGTTTAATTCAATAATTTTCATGTCGACAGACAGTCTGTGCGTTAAAGTAGTCTCTGGCGAACAGCCTGAATAGCAGGTATCCTCCCTGCGAGTACATTGCAGTCATTTCCAAAAAAAGAAACGAGTTCTGAAGTCCCTGCATAGGGCCTTTAGATTATTCTTTTTTTATGTGGACGGAAAATTTGGCTTATGTATAAAATCACCGGGAAGAGTCGAATTCTCGAATGCTTTACATCAAAATATCTCTAAAGGGGTAATCAAGTTGGCACAACCCAATTTTCAGTATGAGAAGCGTCAAAGGGATTTAATCAAGAAGAAGAAACAGGAAGAAAAAAGACAACGTAAACTGGATAAAGGCAAGGAACAGCCTGGCGAGACTCCGGATCAGGCGCTGGATGGGCCGAATACGGAAGATGCCGGGAAAACCTAGAAATCTTTTACAAGTCGCCGAGGCATAGGCCATGATCGATAGTCATCCACGCACCGTATCTGTTGTCCCTGAGAGCGGCCTCGTCCGGTTGACTCATATTATTTATTTGCTGCACGGTTTCAGCGTCCTGATGGGTATTCTCGGGCCAGCGCTCATTATTACGACTTTTCTCACCGGCTGGCCTTCCATCATTGCGGTGATCATCAACTATGCAAAACGTGACGACGTGCGCGGGACTTATCTCGATTCGCATTTCGGCTGGCAAATACGCACATTCTGGTATACGTTGCTTTGGGTAGCGATAGCGGCGTTGCTGTTCATCACAGTGATCGGCATTGTGCTCGCTTACATCGTAGCCGTGGGTGCGGGAGTTTGGGTGCTTTATCGCATCGTTCGCGGCTGGATTGCGCTCAATGACGGCAAGCCAATGCCGATTTGAACCAGAATCAGCCTTCCGTTTCGTAATCCGGTCAAAAATCTTGCTTTTTCACGGGATGCTTGCCATACGGCTAGCCAGGCGGAGCCTCTCGCATCTCATCTTTATTTTCATATGCTTCCATGATTTCTTAACCGATCGTCATGGATGTGAACGCACACCCTGCGCATCTGCCTCCCCGCAGGGACTATTCAGCAGCCCTTATGTGTGTCGCCGTACAGTCTAGAAGTCATCCTGCTTATTAATATGCCATCATCTCGCGCTTTTTTTTATCGCGGAGAAAGGCCTCCGAAGGCATCGATACGACGCAAGTCGTTATTAAAAAGAGTGCAGGCGGGGAAACGGAAACGCAGGTTCGCACTTCAGGAGACAGGCATGAGTACAGATAAGGGTAAAAACAGCGGGGGGAAGTATAGCAAGCGTGGCTTTGCTTCCATGGATAAAGACAAACAACGGGAGATCGCGAGCAAGGGTGGAAAAGCCGCTCATGAGAAGGGGAGCGCCCATCGGTTCACTTCTGAAGAAGCCAGCCTGGCGGGCCAAAAAGGTGGCGCCGCGCACGGGAAAAATGCAGCAGCGGGCGAGGGCCGTCAGTCCAGGCCGCAAAAAATAGCTAAGGGATAAAAAAAATAGGTCATTTCACCGTTCGATGTTCTATCGACGCGTAGTGGTTCGCACGAGGAATTCCTGGACATGACAGTCAGGATCTGAAGCATTGGTTCCCGGGATTGAGAAAATCATCCATGCCCCCAACCCAAGGTCCCAGGCAGAACAGGATATTTGCAGCGTTACCTCCTGCGACTTACACGCGCCTGTTACCGCTTCTTGAATTAGTGTGGTTGCCGGCAGGCTACACAATCTATGAGCCCCGGCTTCCTATCAGGTATTTATATTTCCCGACGACCTGTATCGTTGCACGCCGGTATGAGATGGAAAATGGCTCATCCACGCAGATTGGAACCATCGGCAATGAGGGTTTGACCGGCATCTCCCTTTTCCTGGGTGCTGAAACCAGCGCGGTGCGTGAAGTCGTGCAAAGTGCAGGTAACGCTTACCGCATCAATGCGAGCTTTCTTAAAAAGGACTTTGAATCGGGTGGAGACTTCCAGAATCTCCTCTTGCGGTTCGCGCAGGCACTGATTGCTGCGAATCAAAGTTCCTAACCGGCACTCCCTTATCAGTGATCAACGGCTTTTCCTGGATTGGCCGCCAGGCGACGACCCCCTACCGTTAGGCGACGCATAAACACGCCAGCCAGTATGCTGCGAGTGCGATCTGGCCCAGTGGTGAAAATCAAATATTTCGCGGTTGCAGTGTGCGTTTTCGTACAGACCTGTCCTGATAGAACCGGATAATAACTATTGCTGCGTGGCCAGAGTTCTTGATCTTCGGAGACCCCGTACCTCAAAAACCGCACACTGCGCCTAGGGCCTGTTAACACTTATTTCGCACCCGCGTTGCTACACAAAAAATGCGGAGGCAAGGCGCGAAGCGCAGGCCATAGTGGGCCTATGGCCAAGCTTCGCAACACGGCATCCGCGTTTTTTGTGTAACAACCCGAAGGGACGGGACGGATTTCATCCAGCCCTTCGTTACTCGCCGCTTACGGAGGCCCGCTCCGCCGCGCGGCTCATGCCTCGTGCTGGATGAAATCCGTCGCCGTCGCGGGTGTGAAATAAGTGTTAACAGGCCCTAGTCTAACTGCCGGACTCAGGATTATTGCGGCCTTACGTGTGATTGTTCGTATTTAGACGCAATTAGATAGCGGAGATCATCATGAAAAGAATAAATATCCTTATCCTGGGTTTGGGACTCGCTGGTTTAGGCGCGGGAATGAATAGCGCGATGGGTCAAACCAACAATGAGACGCGCCAGGGAAGCATGCAGGCGCCTGATGCTGTCAGCAATGCTCAAACGGTTCGCGAAACGTCCATTACGCGCCCCGAGCAGAAAAGGAGCGAGCATGACCGCTCCAATATCTTTGCTGCGCCGAACGCGGCGCCTTCATCGCCCGCTTTTGACAATCAGCCCGATAAGGGAAAGATATTGGGGTTTGATTTTTATCGTGATCCGCTGAACGCGAAAAAACCGATGCAAACGTTTGAGGAAATGATGAAAGCCGATGTGGCTGATCGCGCCAAGGTCATGAAAACGCAGCATGAATTGCTTCTTCGGCATTACGACCTGGCTCCCCGGCTTGACCGGGAAGCGAAAATGTCACGCGGTAAGCCGCTCGCGGTGGGGCCAACCGCACGATTGGCCGGAGGAATGAGCTGGCAAAAACTTGCCAGTATGTCTCCATCGGAAATACGCAGCCAGAATGTATTCCCTTATCCCGCCTTGCCCCATCCTAAACAAACCCCGGGCGGGCAGGTTTTTCCTCAGGTTCAAGTCAATATGTTTCCGCGGCTGGAGCGGTTTGACATCGAATTCGATTTACCCGAAGCGTTCCTGCCGGAATTTCCACCAGCGATTTTTCTTCAGAACCGGCCTGAGTTGGGCGACGTTTCGCGGGGAGAAGTGGTTTCGATCAATAATTACTATCGGCTGTTCAAGGATCTTCTGACACCTGTACAGCTCGATGGCTTGCGGATGCTACTGACCCCGTTCCCGCAGGAAGAGTTTAATCCGACTGATGACCGCAAAAGCGCACAACCCAGCCTCGGGGTTACCTGTTTTGATTGCCACGTGAATGGCCACACGACCGGACAATTTCACCTCACTCCTGATATCAGGCCACAGGAACGGCGCTTCCGCCTGGACACCGTCAGCTTACGCGGCCTGTTTAACCAGCAGATTCACGGCTCCAAGCGTAGCCTGCGATCGGTGGAGGATTTTACCGAATTTGAGTTTCGCACCGCTTACTTCAATGGCGACGCAATTCATTCGATGAAAAAAGGCCTTACGATTTTTGATCGAATTCACGTAAGTCATATGGCACAGCTTCAGAATATGCTGGATTTTCCGCCCGCGCCCAAGCTGGATAGCCAGGGACGGCTCGACCCGGCTAAGGCAAACGAGAAGGAACTTCGCGGCGAGAAACTTTTTTACGGGAAAGGCCAGTGTGCCAGCTGCCATAAGCCGCCCGCTTTCCTCGATCATCAGATGCACGACCTGAAACTTGAGCGTTTTGTCAATGAGCCGGGCGACGGGCCGATGAAGACCTTTACCTTGCGCGGCATCAAGGACAGTCCGCCCTATCTGCATGATGGCCGTTTGCTCACGCTCGAAGATACGGTTGAGTTCTTCAATCTGGTGTTACAGCTCAAGCTCACGGACGAGGAGAAATCTGATCTCGTGGCCTACATGCGGCAGTTATGAGGCTGATTTTGCCCCGGATGCGATGCGGAGATAGTTCGGGCAATCGGCAAAAAGGTGGAACACCTTTGGGTGGTCCGTCTGGTTGCCGATTCAGGATTATTGAATCCCGCCGGCTTCCGTTCCCATCATTTCCCCGAAGCGAATGGTTCGGCCGGGTGTCCAGAGCGGATTAAACACGATTCTGTTTTTGGGGAATAACATTACCACCGTTGAGCCGAGGAGAAATCGGCCCATTTCATCGCCTTTTTCGAACATCCGAGCCTGTGAATCATATCGCCAGTCGCGAAGTTGGCCGGCACGCCGGGGATTCACGACACCATGCCACACGGTGGATATACTGCCCACGATCGTCGCACCTACCAATACCAGTACAAACGGTCCGCGTTCCGATTCAAACACGCACACCACACGTTCGTTGCGTGCAAACAGGCCGGGTACGCCCCGAACCGTACCTGGATTTACCGAGAATAGAGTGCCAGGGATATAGATCATGCGAGTCAACCGGCCACCGCATGGCATATGCACCCGATGATAATCCTTGGGACTTAAATACAAGGTTGCAAAGTTGCCATCATGAAATCTTTCAGCCAGCTCGCTATCGCCGCCCATTAGCGCAGTAGCCGAGTAATTACGTCCTTTAGCCTGAATTATTTGGTTGCTACGGATGACTCCTAACTGGCTGATGGCACCATCAACCGGACAAATATAGCTTGCCTGGGCTATGGGGCGCTTTTCTGTCAGTAGCGCACGGGTAAAAAAATCATTGAAGGTTCGGTAACTATGGATATCAGGATTAACCGCCTCACTCATATCTACCGCGTAATGCTGGATGAAGCGCCGAATGGCAAACGTGGTAAGTCCACCGGCATTGGCTTTGGCAAACTTGCCCGCCAATTCGGTGAGCGTCTGCTTTGGCAGCAGATATTGAGGAAGTACTGATAAAGCAGTGAACACTTGGAATACCCGAAGCAAAAATAGGGAGGATTATAATGGTTTGAGTTCATTAAGTCTCGGCATGATCGTTCAGGATTGCGTTTATCGTTTATGGAACATGAAACCGATCGGTCCGAAAGGTATGTACCGGTGATACGAATCAATTCTGGGTGTCAAACATATACGTTTACGCGTCCCGCACAGATTTTCAAGCCCATCAGCTTTCGGCTGCATCTCTTTCTTATGACACATGCTCACGATAAAAAATCCGGGACGGATGTCTTGGAACCCAACAATCTTTCGTTTACGGAAAGCAACCTCCCGGATGCTCAATCTATTGATAGCTCTCGCGGCGGGATCAGGGATGCGGAGTTCGCGCACCATTTGGTAAAGCCGATCGACCCGGATGCGATCCATAAGCTGATAATTCCGCTAAGATTGAATGGCGGCTGAGCATTAACCAAGCGTTGGTATGGCGTCCGGTTTTTGCGTGATGTCGTTTATCCCTTGCAGCCGCGTCTGTTCTTCCTGCTGCTGGAGTTCCCACATCTGCGCATAGGCGCCGCTTGCCGCGAGTAGCTCCCGATGGGTGCCACGCTCGATAATACTACCTTTGCTCATAACCAGGATCTGATCTGCATCAGCAATAGTGGACAGCCGGTGAGCAATGGTCAGCGTGGTACGGTTGATGGCAACACGTTTTAATTCCGCCTGGATGGCCTTTTCCGAGTTTGAATCCAGTGCTGAGGTGGCTTCGTCAAAGATCAGTATCTCAGGTTCTTTCAAAATCGCGCGGGCGATCGCAACACGTTGCTTTTCCCCGCCAGATAGTTTCAATCCACGTTCTCCCACCATGGTTTCGTACTTATCTGGCAGACTTTCGATAAAATCGTGAATGTGTGCCGATCGGGCAGCTTCGAGTACCTCTTCGCGGCTTGCATCAGGTCGTCCGTAGGCGATGTTGTAATAAATGCTATCGTTGAACAGGACAGTATCCTGCGGGACGATGCCCACCGCCTTACGCAGGCTTTGCTGTGTCACGTGGCTGATGTTCTGGCCACTTATCAGAATCCGGCCACTGGTGACATCGTAAAAGCGGAATAGCAGCCGTGCCAGTGTCGACTTGCCTGAGCCGCTGTGTCCGACCACGGCTATGTTGCGGCCTGCAGGGATATCGAAACTTACATCAAACAGAATCTGGCGATTAGATTCATAGCTGAAATCCACTCCCTCGAAGCGAACCGCCGCATCTCCCGGAATGAGACTGGTTGCGCCCGGCTTATCCTTGATTTCCTCACTCTCAGCCAGTAAATTGAACATTTTTTCCATGTCCGCCAGCGAATGTTTAATTTCACGGTAGACAAATCCGAGAAAATGCAACGGCATGGATAGTTGCAGCATGAATGCATTGATCAGTACCAGGTCGCCCAGTGTCATGCTGCCCTTGATCACCCCATCGGCCGCCAGCCACAACAGCAAGGTGACGCCTACCGCGATAATGGCGCTTTGCGCGGAGTTGAGTGCGGCGAGCGAAGTCTGGTTACGCACCGCTGCGGCTTCCCATTTCTGCATGTGCTCGTCATAGCGCCGCGCTTCCCAGGATTCATTGCTGAAATATTTGACCGTTTCGTAGTTCAGCAAGCTATCAATCGCCTGGGTATTGGCTTTTGAATCCATATCGTTCATGGTCCGGCGGAAAATCATACGCCATTCCGTAACAATTAGCGTGAGCGCAATGTAGGCGACAAGTGTCACAAAGATGATCACTGAGAACCAGATGTCATATCTGGAAAGGAGGATAGCCGCCACCAAACCGATTTCGAGCAATGTCGGCAGGATGTTGAATAGCATGAAATTAAGCAGAAAGGAAATGCCGCGCGTCCCGCGCTCGATGTCGCGCGATACGCCGCCGGTCTGACGTTCCAGATGAAAGCGCAGTGACAGTGCATGCAGGTGGCCAAACACCTTGATGGCTACCCGCCGGATCGCGCGCTGTGTCACCTTGGCGAATATCGCATCGCGCAATTCGCCGAACAGCGTACTGCACAGGCGCAGCGCACCGTAGCCCAACAACAGCAGAACCGGCAGGACCAGCAGGGTTTGCGGCTGGTCGAGTGCATCGACAATTTCTTTCAGAACCAGTGGTACGGCGACATTGGCGAGCTTGGCCATCAACAGGAGTGCCAGTGCCACCACTACCCGGCCTTTAAATTCCCACAGATAGGGCAGCAAGGCGCGAATGGTTTGCCAGTCGTTGCGATTAGCCGATGGTTTTTCCAGGCGAGTGGGACGCATTATCCTAAATCCGGTAGCTGGGTGGGTGAAATGGAATATCCGGGCTAAAAACTGGGGAACATATAGCGAATGCCACCTTCGATGTTCCAGTCATAGGCACCGCGAAGATTCTGTCCAAAAATTCCGATACCTGGACGTACGAATACCCCTAATTTCCCCACTACATTCCGGCCGACTTCGAGTTCAAGGACCATGCTGCCGGCCGTGCTTCGTTCCCAATCGATCTGCCACGCGGCCTGCGCGATGGTCCACCATTTGTCGGCCCAAATTGTGTTGACTTGAACCACTGCTCTCGAAAGATTGACAGGATTTCTCACAGAATCACCGGCAACGGAGATTTGTTGTGTAATTGACCCTATCAGCAAGGATTTCCATCTGGGAAGAAATCGGGCTGTGGCGATGGTCGGGCCGACCGTATACCTGCCAAGGCCCAATCGCGCATCCTCAGCGGTGGGTAATGTCGTTATCACGCCAAGCAGCACGGCGTATTCGGGCGTGTTGTACGCACGCCATGCAGTCAGGATGGAAAGGTCACCGAAGCCTTGCGTGGTCATGGTACCCGAACGACCTGGAATGCTCGTACTCACATACGGCGCTGATATGCTGAGCACGTAATTTCGCTGGAATGGTAGATCGACACGGCCCGCGCCAAAGAGGACTCGCCCGCCTTCCGGGGCATCAATGTATTGGGAGGTGAACTGTACCCGTCCCACGATCGCCGTGGGGTCGGTTCCGAACTTGGCGGCCTGTTGTCTGAGATGCTCCGCTTCTTCCCGCTGCTCCGGCGTGAGGTGCTGAGGTCCCAGCCGAGGAAAGAGTCGACGCTCCCGAGCCGGGCCATCATGCTCTTCCGCGGGATCGTTTATTTCCGTCTGCGGGGCTGAGGCGGGTTCGCTCCGCACCGGCGGTTTTGGCACTGATTGTTGTCCCAGCGCTAGAGGAGAATATACCGTCAGTAGCGGAATTATCGCTATAAGCCCACCGCATGCTGTGGCGAGACTACAACTCAAGTCCTTTACCTGATGCAGCATTTGGGAATGGTAGCGTATGGCGAAAGGTTCTTTCAGAACCGGGGGTACGGCGATATTCGCGAGCTTGGCCATCGCCAGAAGTGCCAGAAAGGAGCAAATGGTTAGTTATAATTAGCCAATGGTTTTTTCAGACGGGTAGGGTGCCTCACCTACTGGCCCGGAGAGGAAATAGTATACCGGGGAAAGCCGGTATTGCGGGGGTTCAAGGTAAGTTAGTGCTAGGTTGGACTGGATTTTAGGATCAAGTCCTGTACGAAGAATTTCAGGTGAATCTGCCAACCCAGACTGCACCTGAAGAATCTATATCAGATCAATCAGTTGGCGGGTGGTATCTGGTTCGCACCTTCATCGCCATCCAGATCAACCGCTCCTTCCTTGAAGACCCGGCTCGCGCGAATGTCCTCGGCCTCGATAGTCATCAGGTCGATCCGCGAAAGATTTTTCTTTGCTCCTCCGAATAAGCGATTGGCCTGCCGCAGGCGTGCCCGGTCAAGGGCGTTGCGAATGGAGCGCGCATTGGCAAAATGCTCCAGCTTCATTCGTAGCCGGATATACTCGCTGAATGCATTTTCGCCCTCGGGACTGAGGCGGTAGTTCTGTGCAGCCAGCATGAGTTTGGCGATCGCAAGCAATTCATCGGCGCTATAGTCGGGGAAGTCGATATGATGGGCGATACGTGAACGCATACCGGGATTGCTGTGGAAGAACTTGTCCATCCGGTCTTTATAGCCCGCCAGGATGACAACCAGGTCTTCACGATTGTTCTCCATTGCCTGCAAAAGGATTTCTATCGATTCCGCACCGTAATCACGCTCGTTCTCAGGTTTGTAAAGGTAATACGCTTCATCAATGAACAATACTCCACCCATTGCCTTCTTCAGTACTTCCTTGGTTTTGGGGGCGGTATGTCCGATATATTGTCCAACCAGGTCATCACGGGTGACAGAAACAAGATGTCCTTCACGCACATAACTCAGACGGTGCAAAATTTCGGACATGCGTAGCGCCACGGTGGTTTTTCCGGTGCCTGGATTCCCGGTGAAACACATGTGTAAACTTGGCGCACCAGCGGTCAAATCCAGTTTCTTACGCACGCGATCTACGAGCAGTAGTGCCGCAGTTTCGCGGATGCGGGTTTTCACGGGCTTCAGGCCAATCAATTCGAGATCAAGCTTATCCAGCACTTCCTTGATATTGGAAGAACGAAATTCGGCGTCCAGATCGACTGAATCATTATCGGAGGCAGCGGGTTCTTTAGTCTGTTTTTTCACGTTTAATCCACATGGCAAAGCACGTAAGCTTTTTAGCCCGCGCTCTGATTCAATATTGGTTTAGAGGAAAGAATTAACATAAGAAAACGGGGCGCAAGTAAATTACAGCAGCTAATCAATTACTCCACCTGCACCCCGATTAATAGATCCCCTTACTTGAAAGTAAGGGGGTCTTCCTTAATACCGCTCGGATTCCGGTTTGTCGGTTGCGTAGGAGTGGATGGTGTAGCGAATGCTACGGCCTTCCGCTTCCTGGCGAACTACCTTGAAGCCAGGTTCTGTCTTCGGACGGTTGACAATATACGACATAGTCGGGCTTTCCACCCCACGCGTGGAATTGAACGCGGTGACACGAATATAATGATTCGGATAGGTCTTCCGGCAGTCATTGATTTCCGAGAGGATCCCGGCAGGATCTTTCAAGTCAAACATCGGGTTGCCGAACATTTCCCAGTAGGTATTGCGCGGATGGGGGTCGTCGGTATACTCGACTCCGATGGCCCATCCGTTCTTCAGCGCATACTTGATTTGAGCCGCGATTTGTTTATCTGTCAATGGGGGCAGGAACGAGAATTGCCCTTGCGTGACATGATTTCCTACATTGGTCATCATAATTATTTTCTCCTTTTTATGGTTAGACGCTGGCCGTGGTCGAAGGAACGAAGTCGGCAGTGTCGGTGGATTCGTAATTGAAAGTGATATCCTTCCAAGTATCCAGTGCCTGTTTGAGCGGCGTGCACCATTTGGCGGCGGCCTCAAGGATCTTGGGACCTTCTTTCACATAGTCCCGGCCCTCGTTACGCGCCAGCACCATCGCTTCCAGTGCAACACGGTTTGCGACCGCACCGGCCTGAATGCCCATCGGGTGGCCGATGGTACCGCCGCCAAACTGCAGTATCACATCTTCACCCAGATAATCCAGCAACTGGTGCATCTGACCGGCGTGAATACCGCCCGAAGCAACTGGCATCACCTTGTTCAGCGAAGCCCAGTCCTGATCGAAGAAGAGGCCCGTTTCGAGATTCCTGACAGTACGGGTATCGCGCAGGGTATCGTAGAAGCCCTTGATCATGAGGGGATCGCCCTCAAGCTTGCCCACAACGGTACCGGCGTGAATATGATCCACACCCGCCATCCGCATCCACTTGCAGATCACGCGGAAGTTCATGCCATGATTTTTCTGGCGCGAATAGGTTGAGTTGCCGGCACGGTGCAAATGCAGAATCATGTCATTCTTGCGCGCCCATTTGGCCATTGATTGGATTGCCGTATACCCGACTACCAGGTCAATCATAACAATGACAGATCCAAGCGATTTGGCAAATTCAGCGCGTTCGTACATGTCTTCCATGGTGCCAGCGGTGACATTCAGGTAATGTCCCTTGACTTCACCGGTAGCGGCAGAAGCCCGGTTGACCGCTTCCATGCAGTAGAGGAAACGATCCCGCCAGTGCATAAAGGGTTGAGAGTTGATGTTCTCATCGTCTTTCATGAAGTCGAGACCACCCTTGAGACCTTCGTATACCACGCGTCCATAATTGCGGCCGGAAAGTCCCAGTTTCGGTTTGGTGGTGGCACCCAGCAGGGGACGCCCGAATTTATCGAGGCGTTCGCGTTCCACCACAACGCCAGTGGCGGGGCCTTGAAAGGTTTTCAGGTAAGCAACCGGAATGCGCATGTCTTCAAGGCGCAACGCTTTTACGGCCTTGAAACCGAATACGTTACCAATGATCGAGGCCGTCAGGTTGGCGATTGAGCCTTCCTCGAACAGATCCAGATCGTAGGCGATGTAAGCGAAATATTGCGCTTCGTTCTTGGTGCCGGGGCCGGTATTAGGTACCAGTTCGGAACGGTAGGCCTTGGCGCGATAGAGTTCGCAGGCTGTTAACCGGTCGGTCCATACCACAGTCCAGGTCGCGGTGGAAGACTCGCCTGCAACAGCGGCAGCCGCTTCTTCATGATCAACTCCTTCTTGGGGAGTGATACGGAATAATGCAATAATATCCGTATCCTTAGGTACGTAGTCGGAATCCCAATAACCCATTTTTTTGTATGGAATTACGCCTGATTTATAGCGTTCCTTACCGGTAACTTGTCCACTCATGTTCGTTTCTCCTCGTAAAGGTAGATAAAAGTACTACAGAACGAATTCTAGACTGAATTATCATAAATACCAGTCACATGTTTTGATTGTTATGATAATATTTTGCTTATAGATTAGCATTCAAAATACACCTTGGTCGAAATAGCTTATGCTGCATCTCACTCTGCGGCAATTAAAAGTTTTTGAATCGGTTGCCCGCAACCTGAGCTTTTCGCGCGCTGCGGAAGATCTCTTTCTAACCCAGCCCGCGGTTTCCATGCAAATCAAACAATTAGAGGACAACATCGGTCTCCCCCTATTTGAGCAACTGGGCAAGAAAATTTATCTGACGGATGCCGGGCGCGAACTTTATCATTACAGCCGGGCGATTTCCCAGCAACTGGCCGATATGGAACTTGCGCTGGATGAATTGAAGGGTCTCGAGCGGGGTAAGCTCCATATCTCGGTGGTGAGCACCGCCAATTATTTTGCCCCGCACCTTCTGGCCAGGTTTTGCCAGCGCTACAGCGGCATTACCGTCAACCTTAATGTTTCCAATCGCGAAACGGTGTTGAAGCAATTATCCGACAATGTAATCGATCTCGCCATTATGGGCCAGCCGCCGGATGGCCTGGATATCGCCACTGACTCATTCATGGAAAACCCGCTCGTGGTCATAGCTCCACCGGATCACCCGCTATGCAAGGTGCGTCAAATTCCGGTAAAAAGACTGGAGCAGGAAACGTTCCTGGTGCGCGAGCCCGGTTCCGGCACACGTGGAGCGATGGAGCGCTTCTTTATGGCACATCATGTTTCCATTAACCGAGGCATGGAAACCGATACCAGCGAGGCGATCAAACAGGCGGTGCAGGCGGGAATGGGGCTCGGTATCATGTCATTGCACACCGCCGAACTGGAGCTGGAAACCAAGCGGCTGAAAATTCTGGATGTACAGGACTTTCCTATCATGCGTCACTGGCACGTGGTGCACCGGAAAAATAAGCGTCTTTCAAGCGTGGCTCAGGCATTCAGAACGTTCTTACTGAAGGAAGCGCCTGAGCTGATGCCAAGCTTAACAGGCGTGGCAAAATAGAGGCCACTAGCTTGGGGTGGGTGACCAACCTCCACCCAGAGCCCTGTAAAGTTGAACGACGGACACCAGATGCAGACGGTGTGTTGCCGTGAGGGCAAATTCGGCATTGAATAGATTACGCTTGGCAAGAAGTACATCCACATAGCTTGTAATGCCTCCCTTATAGCGAGCGTCGGCCACACGCAACGCTGAGCGCAGCGCGTCAACCTGCTCCTGCTGCGCTTTGCGCTGATCATTGGCGGTGCGGATAGCCACCAGGGCATCTTCTACCTCCTTGAATGCCACCAGGATGGTTTGTTCATATTGTGCCAACACCTGCCTTGCCTGGGCTTCCACGGCCCGTTGATCGAACCCCAGGCTTTGCGCATTCAGCAATGGGCCGGCCAGCCCGAGTCCGCCCGCCCCAAACTCGCTTCCTGAGAGCAGCAAGTTGGATAAAGCCGGACTGGCTACCCCCAGAAAGCCCGTAATCGTAAGCTTGGGAAATCGCGCTGCTTTGGCCATCCCGATTCTGGCGGTGGCCGCCGCCAGCGTTTGCTCCGCCTGGAGAATATCGGGACGCCGTTGCAACAACTCGGAAGGCAGTCCAGCTGGCACTTCCGGCGGCATCAGTTGTGCGGTCAGCGAGTAGCCTCGCGTAATCGGCACCGGGTTTTTTCCGAGCAATACACTCAGTTCATTTTCCTTCTGAACCATTTGCCGTTCCAGTTCCGCCACTCTAGCCATCGCGTTGGCCCGCTCCGCCTCGAACTGATCCAGATCAATGCGGGAAATCAACCCGCCTTGCAATTGCGCCTGTGAAATGGCAACCGATTCTTCCCACGACGACAGGGCGCGGCGGGCAATACTCATCTGCATATCAAATTGCAAAAGATCGAAATAGGATTGTGCCACCGAGCTTACCAACGTCAGCACTATCGCCCGGCGATTCTCCTCGCGCGCCATCAGATCGGCACGGGCAGCCTCATTGGCACGGCGGAGCCTGCCCCAGATATCCAGCTCCCAATTCAGGGTCGTCTGTCCGAAATAATTGAAGGGTGTCGGGAAGCCGGGAATAAGGAAGCCGCCGAGGGTGCCCATCGCAGGTGCATTGGCACTGATGTCCATTTTGGGAAGAAAATCCATGCGCGCTATGCGCAGGCGGGCCTGGAGTTCCTCGACGCTCGCCACCGCCTGTTTGAGATTCCTATTCTCCAGCAAGGCCTGGTTGATGAGCCGCTGAAGTTCTTCATCCTTAAGAAGCTCCCACCAGGGAAGATTGGCGATGGATTGCCCTTCCGTTTCCGACATACGAAACTTCTCGGCGGTGTCGATAGGGGGCCGGAAATAGTCGGGTCCCATGGCGCAAGATGCCAGGAGCAAGCTGGAGATTAATAGAATACTGACCTTATTATGGTGTTGCATCATGCCGTTTCCTGTCGGGTGCACATTTATGATTCTTCTTTTGTGGAGGAAGGGACCTCAGTTAAAACCCGCTGAGTTTCAGCCGTTGAACCCTTACTTCGCCGCACGATCTTTCCAATGGTCACAAAAAAAAGCGGCACAAAAAAGATGGCTAGAAATGTGGCGGCCAACATTCCTCCAAACACGCCCGTTCCAATGGAGTTCCGGCTCGCCGCACCAGCGCCGGAAGCCACCACAAGGGGAAACACGCCCAGAATAAAGGCCAGGGAAGTCATAACAATAGGTCGAAAACGGAGACGTGCCGCTTCGAGCGCAGCATCAGCCAGTGACACCCCCGCTGCATATCGTTGATTGGCAAACTCGACGATCAGGATTGCATTTTTTGCTGCCAACCCGATCAACGTCACCAGTCCGATCTGAAAATAGATGTCATTGGATAGCCCCCGCGTCCATATGGCCAGCAACGCACCCAAAATTCCAAAAGGTATTGCGAGAATGACTGCGAGTGGAATGGACCAGCTTTCGTACAGTGCGGCCAGGACCAGAAAGACCATGAGCAGGGCGAAGGCAAATACCAGGATGGACTGTCCTCCCGCTTTATGCTCCTGGAACGATATCCCGCTCCAATCGATTGCGTAACCCCGGGGAATCAGGATTTCGTTCGCGACCTGTTCCAATGCCTCAAGCGCTTGTCCTGAACTGTATCCTGGCGCGGCGCCTCCCAGTACAAGCGCGGTGTTGAACCCGTTGAAATGCGTGACCGGGTCCGGTCCGCTGGTAAATTCGGTGGTGACGACCGAGTCCAGCGGAATCATGGTGCGCCCTTCGTTATTCTGGGCGCGCACATAGACCTTGCTGATATCGTCGGGGCTGGACCGATACTCCGGAAGCGCCTCCGTTTGCACCCGATAGATACGGCCGAATTTTACGAAATCGTTGATATACAGATTCCCGAAATAAGCTTGCATGGTATCGAAGACTTCGGAAATGGGCACCCCCAGCGCCTTTGCCCGCTCCCGGTCTACCGTGGCATAGAGACGAGGGGCGCTCACACGAAAATTCGTGCTGGCAGCCGCGATCGCCGGATGTTCTACCGCCTTGGCTACAAATTCCTCAGCGACGGCGGCGAACTCGGCAAAATCGCCCCCGCTGGGGTCTTGTAATTGGAGGGAAAAACCTCCTGTGGAACCGAGGCCCCTGATCGAGGGGGCATTAAAAGCAAGGATTAAAGCCTCGGGGATTTTGGCAAATTCCTGAAAAGCCGCTGCAATAAGGCCGGGCGCCTGCTCTTCGGCATTCCTGCGCGTATCCCAATGATGCAGCGGGATAAACATCGTTGCCTGATTCGTCCCGCGCGTCCCGAAAACAAAATTCTGCCCGGCCAGCGTATCTGTCGAGTGAACGGCGGGAATCGATTGGAAGTAACTTTCGATTTTACTCAGTACCTCTATCGTTCGTGCCTTGGAGGCGCCATCCGGCAGTTGGACGATGGTAATAAAGTAGCCCTGATCTTCCTCCGGAAGGAAACTGCCCGGAATGGTTTTGAACAGGCCCAGGATGACCGCTATCAGTGTTCCGAAGACTACCAGGGCTATCACCGATCGTTTCAGGATGACTCCAACAGTCCCCACGTAGCGGGTCTGAACCCAGTCAAACGACCGGTTGAACATTTTCCAGATTCCCTTGGGCTGGCCGTGACCCGGCTTGAGAACCAGGGCGCACAGCGCGGGGCTCAGGGTGAGCGCCACGAATCCCGAAATGGCCACCGACAGGGCGATGGTAATCGCAAACTGTTTGTACAGTTCACCGGTGATTCCACCCAGAAAAGCAACCGGCACAAACACGGCAGCCAGCACCAGGACGATTGCAATGACCGGCCCGGTCACTTCGTCCATCGCCTTTTTAGCCGCATCCTTGGGCGACAGGCCGCCCTGGGTCATGTGCCGCTCAACATTCTCCACCACCACGATCGCATCATCCACCACGATGCCGATGGCCAGAACCATGCCGAACAGGGTTAGTGTGTTAATCGAAAATCCCAGCGCCGCCATGCCGGCAAGCGTTCCAATGAGCGAAATGGGAACGGCGATGGCTGGAATGAGCGTTGCACGCCAGCTCTGTAAAAAAATAAAAACGACCAGGATGACCAGGAGGGTCGCTTCAACGAGTGTCTTCACGACCTCCTTGATGGAAACTTCGATGAAGGTAGTGGTGTCGTAGGGGATATCGTAGGACACCCCCGCAGGAAAACTCTTGGTGAGCTTGTCCATTTCCTGGCGAACCCGCTGGACGGTGTCGAGCGCATTGGCTCCCGGCGCAAGAAAGGTTAAAAGAAACGTATTGGGCTTTCCATTCCATCGGCCTTCAAGGTCATAAGATTGGGCGCCCAGTTCTACTCGCGCGATATCCCGCATTCGTACCATGGAGCCATCCGGATAGGCTCGCACGATCATGTCCTCGAATTCGTTTACCTCGCTCATTCGGCCGCGCGTAATGACCGGGATGGTGAGTTCCGTGCCCTGAGACGTGGGCTCACGGCCTATTCTTCCCGCCGGGAAATCCCGATTCTGCTCACGCACGACTGCCGCAACCTCAGTCGGCGTGAGATCGAGTTGCGCCATCCGGACGGGATCGAGAATCAATCTCATGGAATAGTTCTGGCCGCCAAAGATGGTGGCGTCCCCGACACCCGGAAGCCGTTTGACGCTATCGAGAATTCGAAGCAGGGCATAGTTTGAGAGGAAAACGGTGTCATGCCTGGGGTCGGTGGAGCTCAGCGCAATGACCGCCAGCAGATCCGGTGACGTCTTTTTAACGGTGATGCCCTGGCGAACGACCTCGTCCGGCAACTGCGGTTCGGCAAGGCGCTGCCGGTTCTGTGTCTGGACCTGTGCGATATCCACGTCGGTTCCAATTTCGAACGTGAGCCTCATTGTCATATGCCCGTCATTCGTGCTGGTGGAATCGTAGTACAAAAGGTTATCGATACCGGGGAGTTGTACCTCGATCGGACGCGCCACGGCCTCCGCGACGACTTCCGCGCTGGCACCGGGATAGTCCGCGTCAATCTGCACCATGGGCGGCGTAATTTGTGGAAACTGTGCGATGGGCAGCGTCTTTAACGAGACCAGGCCGACCACCACAATAATGATGGACAGGACCGATGCAAAAATTGGACGATCAATGAAAAAATGGGGACTCATGGTGTCTTTTGCGCGCCTTGTTCCTCCGAACGGTTATTCGAGGAAGTCTTTCCATTCTGGTATGGGATGGCGCTCACTTGAATTCCTGGCCGCACGCGATGAAATCCTTCCACGACCACCCGTTCTCCAGAATGGAGACCGTCTTCGATCAACCATTCGTTCCCACGCCACGAACTGGCATGAATCGGACGAAACTCGGCCTTGTCTTCTGCATCGATCACATATACGAACGATCCTCTGGGTCCCTGCTGAACGGCCCGCTGGGGGATGAGGATAGCGTTGGTACGGATGTAGCCCTTGAGACGAATCTTGACGAACTGTCCAGGATAAAAGTAGGACTGCCCGGGAGAATACCCTCCTTCGGGATTGGGAAACATAAACCGCGCCTGTAGCATCCCCGTCTCGGATCGTACGGTAACATCAGCAAAATCCAGTATCCCTTCCCCAGGATATACACTTCCGTCCGAAAACGTCATGATGCCGCGTAATTGAAAAATATCCGGTCGCTCGACTTTATGTTCAGCGAGTTCGCGGCGGCGCCGGAGCAGATAGCTTTCCGGAACGCTCACATTGACATACATGGGATCCAGTTGGTCAATGGTGGTCAAAAGGGTTGTCTGGGCGGAGATCAATCTCCCTTCATAGAAATGGCTGCGACCGATGCGGCCATTCACGGGAGCGGTGATGAGGGTGTTGTCGAGATCGAATTTTGCCTTGACCAGATCGCTTTGCGCAGCCTCCAGCGCGGCCTTGGTTCCCAGAACTGCCGCTACGGCATCATCAACATTTTTTCGGCTGACGGCTTGTTCTTCAAGAAGTGGTTTCACGCGAGCCAGGTCCTGCTCAGCCTGGACGAGCTGGGCCTGAGCCTGGGCCACCCTGGCTTTGCCGCTGAGGTAGATGGCTCTGAAGGGCACAGGATCGATGAGATACAGCGGGTCATCCTTCCTGACATTTCGGCCCTCGGTAAAAAAGACCTTTTTAATGATCCCGGTTACTTGCGGCCGAATCTCCACCGGGCGGAAGGCCTCCGTTTGACCAATAAATTCCGGCTCATCCGGGACCGTTTGAGTAGTGACGGTAATGACTTCTACTTGAGGGACGGGCGGAGGAGGAAGGGGCGCTTTCTCCGAGCAACCGGCAAGCAGGATCAGAAGCATCGGAAGTAACCCGGCATTCATGCGACCAATGACAGCCCTATCTCTGATGACCGGCGTTATTAACCAGTGGATTGTCAAGTACATATGCGTGACTCTTGGGTTATCCCGGAAAAAATGAAGTATCGGGAAATAAGATTATGGCCGTCAAGACGTTAACGAAAGGTAGAAATCCAACGAATCTCCTGTTCGCGGCCGCTGAGGACGCGGCATCGATCATCCCGGCATCCAGCCTCCGCCTAAGGCCTTGTAGAGCTGAACGACGGACACCAGATGCAAACGGTGTGTAGTCGTGAGAGCAAATTCGGCCTCGAACAGCAAACGCTTGGCAAGGAGCACATCCACATAGCTCGTAATGCCCCCCTTGTAGCGAAGGTCGGCCACACGCAACGCTGAGCGCAGCGCTTTGACCTGCTCCTGCTGCGCATTGCGCTGATCATTGGCGGTGCGAATCGCCACCAGGGCGTCTTCCACCTCCTTGAATGCCACCAGGATGGTTTGCTCGTATTCGGCCAATACCTGCCTCGCCTGGGCTTCAGCTGCCCGCTGGTCGAACCCCAGGCTTTGCGCATTCAGCAATGGGCCGGCCAGCCCGAGTCCGCCCACTCCAAACTCGCTGCCGGAGAGTAGTAGATTTGACAAGGCCGGGCTCGCTACCCCCAGAAAACCGGTGATCGAGAGCTTGGGAAATCGCGCTGCTTTGGCCATCCCGATTCTGGCGGTGGCCGCCGCCAGCGTTTGCTCCGCCTGGAGAATATCGGGACGCCGTTGCAGCAGCTCGGAAGGCAGGCCGGACGGCACTTCCGGCGGCATCAGCTGTTCCGTCAGCGAGTGGCCTCGCGTAATCGGCACCGGGTTCTTTCCGAGCAATACACTCAGTTCATTTTCCTTCTGAACCATCTGCCGCTCTACTTGCGCCACTCGGGTAGCGGCGTTGGCCCGCTCCGCTTCGAACTGATCCAGATCGAGGCGGGAAATCACGCCGCCTCGCAGTTGTGCCTGGGAAATGGCAACCGATTCTTCCCATGACGACAGGGCGCGAAGGGCAATACTCATCTGCATATCAAATTGCAGAAGATCGAAATAGGACTGTGCCACCGAGCTTACCAACGTCAGCACTATCGCCCGGCGATTCTCCTCGCGCGCCATCAGGTCGGCGCGGGCGGCCTCATTGGAGCGACGAAGCCTGCCCCAGATATCCACTTCCCAATTCAGGGTCGTCTGGCCGAAATAACTGTAGGGTGTTGGAAAACCGGGGCGAAGAAATCCACCGAGCGTGCCAAATGCCGGAGCGTTGGCACTGATGTCCATTTTGGGAAGAAAATCCATGCGAGCGATGCTCAGGCGGGCCTGGAGTTCCTCAATGCTTGCCACCGCCTGCTTGAGATCCCTGTTTTCGAGCAAGGCCTGGTTGATGAGCCGTTGAAGTTCTTCATCCTGAAGAAGCTCCCACCAGGGAAGATTGGCGATGGATTGCCCTTCCGTTTCCGCCATGCGAAACTTCTCGGCGGTGTCGATAGGAGGCCGGAAATAGTCGGGTCCCATGGCGCAGGATGCTAACAGAAGGCTCGGAAGTAACAACAGTATGCGGATTCGGCGGTAATATCCTGTCTTCAATGAAAGAGCCACCGCTGTAAATTTTCCGGGTGTAGCGGAAGATGCAGTGGCCGCAACGATCGATTTAACACCGCTGACCAAGGCAGACACCGCCACCGGATGGGGTAATCTTAAATGTGGCATCATGTCATTTCTGCCTGCGCATCTTTAACCCGCTTCTCCGTTTGCTTGCCGGTAAGCCAGGTAAAGAACAATGGAATGAATATGGTGGCGACAAAGGTCGCAAGTATCATTCCGCCAAACACACCGGTACCCATGGAGCGGCGGGCAGCAGCTCCCGCTCCCGTGGCGATCACGAGCGGCACGATACCCAATACAAAAGCCATGGAAGTCATGACAATCGGGCGAAAGCGCAGACGCGCGGCCTCAACCGCGGCTTGTGCAACTGGCATGCCTTCTCTCATTTTCTGACTGGCAAATTCCACAATCAGAATAGCATTTTTTGCCGCCAGCCCTATTAGCGTAATCAGGCCTACCTGGAAATAGATATCATTAGGCATCCCGCGAATTAAAACGGCAAGCAGGGCGCCAACCAACGCAAAAGGCACCGCCATGATTACGGCCAGCGGCAATGTCCAGGTTTCGAATTGTGCCGCCAGGATAAGAAACACCATGATGATGGCGAAACTGAAAGCAAGGATCGCCGCCGAACCGGTACGTTTTTCCTGATAGGCTTGTGCTGTCCAGGCAATTTGATAATTATCCGGTAAATTCTTTGCCGCAATCTCTTCCACCAGTTTGATGGCGTCGCCCGAGCTTACACCCGGCGCGCCGCCTCCCATTACTTTCGCGGAAAGCAGGCCATTGTAACGCTCCAGTTGCTCTGCGCCTGCAATGGTGCTGATTGTGCTGAGTGCCGACATAGGCACCATCTCTCCGGATTGTGACCGCACGTATACTCTGCCGAGATCCTCTGGTTTCATGCGGTATTGAGGTTCAGCCTGTAATTGTACGCGATAGGTGCGTCCGGCCTTATTAAAATCATTGATATAGAGCGAACCCATGGTGCTCTGCAAGGTGGCATACAGGTCGGCAATCGATACCCCCTGTGAAATTGCCTTGGCTTCATCTACTTCAATAAAGAATTGCGGTACCGTAGGACGGAAAAAAGTGGCTATACCGGCAAGACGGGGTTCCTGATTGAGTGCATCAATGAAGTTGTTCACGACACCCGATAATTGCACGGGAGTTGCGCCAGCGCGGCTCTGTACATAGACTTCAAAGCCTCCCGCAGTGCCCAGACCACGAATGGCCGGTGGATTAAACGCAATCGCTATGCCGTCAGACTGCTGCATGCCGATACCAGACAGCTTTTTGACAATGTCCTCCGCTGTGGAGGTGCGCTCGGACCAGTCTTTAAATGCAACAAACATGGTAGCCGAGCTGGTTTTATTGCCCCCGCCAATAAGGTCGAAGCCATTGACCACAAATTCATGGGCAACAGCCGGATCCTCCGCGATGGCGGCGCGCACCGCTTCGGCGGTTCTGGTTGTTCGAGCCAGTGTTGCACCGTCAGGCAAGATTGTTGCGGTCACCACATAACCCTGATCTTCAGGCGGCACAAAGCTGTCAGGAACTATTTTAATCAGGTAGAGTGCAACAGCGATGATACCTGTGAATACGAATGTCCCAATAATCTTGTGTTTCAAGGTGGTGCTGACCATACGGATGTAAAAATGGGTCAGGCGGCTGAAGCCGTTGTTAAATGCGCGAAAGAACGCGGACTCGCCATGCGTATGTTTCAGCAGGATCGCGCATAATGCGGGCGTGAGCGTCAGGGCTACCACACCCGAGATGGTGACCGCGACAGCGACTGTCACCGCAAACTGGCGATATAGCTCGCCGGCAATGCCGCCCATGAAAGCCACGGGCACAAATACCGCGCAGAGCACCAATACAATCGCCACGACGGCGCGCGCGACCTGCTCCATCGATTTGATGGCGGCTTTCATCGGCGACAGTTTTTCTTCGTCCATCAAACGTTCGATGTTTTCCAGCACGACAATCGCATCGTCCACCACGATCCCGATAGACAGCACCATGGCAAACAGGGTGAGCGTATTGATGGAAAAGCCGAACACCCACAGGCCGGCAAAGGTACCGATCAGGGAAATGGGTACTGCGATAAGGGGAATCAGCGTAGCGCGCCAGCTTTGCAGGAAAACATATACAACCAGAACAACGAGGATCATCGCTTCGCCGAGTGTTTTGACCACTTCC
The DNA here is from genome assembly GCF_900103165.1 of Nitrosospira multiformis. NCBI lineage: Bacteria > Pseudomonadati > Pseudomonadota > Betaproteobacteria > Nitrosomonadales > Nitrosomonadaceae > Nitrosospira > Nitrosospira multiformis. The sequence goes on from NZ_FNKY01000001.1 coordinate 1,287,328, forward strand.
CACATCGAAGCCTTAACAAATATGCTGGTGTCGTAAGGCACGACATAATCCATTCCTTCCGGAAAATACTGCTTCAGTTCCTCCATCTTGGCCATCAATGCTTTGGCCGTGTCGAGCGCGTTTGCGCCGGGTTTCAGAAAGATAGGGATACCTGCGCCGGGTTGCCCGTTTAATGCCGTACGCACGTCATAGCTTAGCGCTCCCAAGTCGATCGTGGCGACATCCTTGAGATAGAGAACACCCTGGGGTCCCTCCGCCCGCAAAATGATATTGCCGAATTGCTCGGGTTCCAGCAGGCGGCCTTTGGCGTTAACCGTATAAACCAGTTGCTGATCCGCCGGTGCCGGTTCCTGGCCTATCTTACCGGCGGCATACTGTGCATTCTGTGAGCGAATAGCCGCGGCGATGTCTGTTGTGGTCACTCCCAACTGCGCCATGCGGTCAGGGCGCAACCAGATGCGCATGGAGTAGTCTTGCCCCCCAAACACCAGCGCGTCACCCACACCTTTGGTGCGTTTTAGCTCGTCCAGCACGTTAAGCGTGGCGTAATTGCTTAAATATAGCGGGTCGTACTTTCCTTTCTCCTTCGAGATCAGCATAAAGACCAGCAGAATGTCATTGGAACGCTTTTGAATTACCAGGCCGGTGCGGCGGACTTCATCCGGCAGGCGCGGCAAGGCAATATTGACACGGTTGCTTACATTGAAAGTTGCCTGGTCGATTTCGGTGCCGACCTCAAAGGTCGCAGTGATGGTTAGCGTACCGCTGGAGTCGGCACTGGAACTGAAGTACAGGAGATTATCGACGCCGCTCAACTGCTCTTCAATCGGGGCGGCAACCGTTTTAGCCAGGGTATCAGCACTCGCACCGGGAAAGGTCGCGGTGATCAACACGGTGGGAGGCGCTATTTGGGGGTATTGTGCGATGGGCAGCTGCATCGCGGATGCCAGCCCTGCCAACACGATGATGATGGACAATACCGATGCGAAAATCGGCCGGGTAATAAAGAATCTGGTCATGAGATTCCCGCCTACGTCTGCTTATCAGGGTCGGACTGGGCAGGGGATTGAGCAGGGGCTTCAACCAACGGTGCCGCAGGCGCTCCTCCTGGCGCATGGGATGACACAAGCGTACCGGGACGCAGTTTGATAATGTTATCGACAATAACCTTGTCACCGGCTTTGAGTCCCTCAAGAATCACCCAATCCTTGCCTATCCAGCGGCCCGCCACTACCGGTCGTACCGTCGCCTCGTTTTTCTCATTCATTACATAGACACTTTTACCCAGATCGGATGTCTGCACCGCAACCTGGGGGACGAGAAAGACCCCATCGCGTTCACCCGTGATGACGCGTGCACGGACAAATTGTCCTGGCAGCAGCCGCTGATCGGTGTTTTCAAATGTCGCGCGTAACTGTTGTGTACCCAGCGCCGGGTTGATCTGGCTGGCGGCAAAATTCAGCTTGCCTTTCTTTTCGTATTCCGTCCCGTCTGGCAATACCAGCACAACGTGTTGTACATTTTCTTCATTCAGGTGGCCACCAAGCTGTGCCAGTTCACTGTCGGAAAGACTGAAGCGCACCCATATGGGTGATAGCTGAACCAGCGTGGTCAGCAGGCTGGCGTTGGCTTCCACGAGTGCGCCCTCGGAGAATTGGAAGCGGCCCGATATACCGCTTACCGGCGCTGTCACGGTGGTATAAGAAAGATTGAGCTCGGCGTCGCGTAAACGTGCTTCGGCCTGTTGTAAGGCAGCGCTGACGATTGCACTGTCAGAGGCGGCGTTGTCATACTCACGCTGACTGATAGCCTGCGTATCCAGCAAATCACGCAAACGGTTTTCTTCCCGCTCGGCCTGCTTGATACGGGCTTTTTGTTCAGCAAGTTGCGCCCTTGCCTGGGCCAGGGCATTTTGATAGGGTACGGGATCAATCTGAAACATGGGCTGACCCGCTTTTACCGCGGTGCCTTCTTCATACAGGCGTTTGAGCAAAATGCCGCCAACGCGTGGCCGTATTTCGACTTCCTTGGCGCCTTCGGTTTGTGCAACGGCTTCGGCACTGATCGGCACGCTGGTGGGCTGTACTTCAACCACGCTGACAGGAAGCGCCATGCCGGCCTGAGATTGGCTGGCCGCCTGATCGCTTTTGCCGCATGCGCCCAACGCAACGCCCATTACCAGCGCAATGACTAATTTTGAGTGAATTACCCATGAACTACGAAATTTATTCTTATAATGCCTGGGAACTGCCATTTTTAACTCCATGCCGGATAAACTTAATGTTCCAAATCCGTACCAAACTAAGCGGATCAAAACGGAATACTTGCATACATTCGTGTTTGTATGTAAATTATATACAAAAATCTATCGGTGTAAATAGTCAATAAGGAATTCACTCGCACGATGGCCCGAAAAACTAAGGAGGACGCGGAATTAACCCGGCAACGTCTTATTCAGGCGGCACGCGAGGTATTTTTGACGCGCGGTGTCAGTCGCACCACGATGGAGCACATTGCCGTTCAGGCGGGCGTTACGCGCGGAGCCATCTATTGGCACTTCAACAATAAAATCGCCTTGTTTCAGGCGATGCGCGAACAGGTATTTCTACCACTCATTGATCGCATGGACGATACCTTGCTGGTGGAACGCTCTGAAGATCCGCTTGCGTGTGTAGAAAATTTTTTATGCGGCACTATCCAGAACCTGACTGATAGTATCGAGACACGGCAGATTTACGAAATCATGATGATCAAGTGTGAATATGTGGACGAATTCGCTACCGTTTTGCGGCAAATTTTATCAAACTGCTCCGGTATCGAGGAAAAGCTTAAACTGGTTTATGAGCGTGCAAAAGCTCGCAAGCAATTGCATGCCTCCCATGATCCTTCTCAATTAGCGACGGATACGCATCTATTTTTTATTGGCTTGCTGCATATGTGGGTGAAAGATACCGATGGCAATCGATTTCGCTACCAGGCAATAGAATTGGTCAAATCTCATATGAGACTCCGGCGCCGCTAAACGTTGTGTGCTCAAGAGCATACCGTTCCTGATTCCCTAACCACTGAACCTGCATCGCATGGCGCTTGCTATGGCGGATCGCAAAGTTTTTTGCGGCGTATGCCCACAAATTCCATGCTGTTCGGCGGCCACCGCTGCGCCCGACACGTGCGAATCCGGATGAACGAAGTGTATTCGGCGGTACCCGTTTTTTCGGTAAAATATAGTTGACTAAATCGATCAGGTATCTTATAGTTGACTAAATCAGTCATGTATTGATAAAGGTACTCACTGAGGTACTGGCTGGATCCGCTATGTTTAATATCTCTATTGATTGAATTTACGAGAGTAAAGAGGAGCTTACCATGAGGCTAACAACTAAAGGACGGTTTGCGGTAACGGCGCTGTTGGATCTTGCAATGCAGCGTAGCGCGCATCCCGTGACGCTCGCTGAAATCAGCCAGCGTCAACAAATCTCGCTATCCTACCTTGAGCAACTGTTTGCCAAGCTGCGGCAACGCGCGCTTGTCGACAGTGTGCGCGGCCCGGGTGGTGGTTATTGTCTTGCCAGGGACATGGCGGAAGTGTCGATTGCCGAGATCATCCTTGCGGTGGACGAACCGATGGATTCAACACAATGCAGCGGAAAGGAAAATTGCCACAATGACAAAAAGTGCATGACACACGATTTGTGGATAAAGCTTAATGATCTGATTTTCGATCACCTTGGCGCGATTACGCTGAAGCAGCTGGTTGATGACCAGAGAGCGAGGCAAGCGAAGCAGAGTGGCGTGGTCCCAATGCTGGATATGCGAAAGGTCATGCCCGAGCGTGGTGTTATGGCTGAACGTGAGCACTCCGTATATCCGGCCTGATCTGACCTGATCCGACCTGGATAGCACACGTTTATTTCGATCATCATTTAGAATGGCGCGCGGGAATAGTGATGGCGATAACATTAACTGAGAATGCCGCGAAACAGATCCGGAAGCAGCTTGCCAAGCGTGGCAAGGGATTGGCCTTGCGTGTCGGCGTAAAGAAAGTGGGCTGCTCTGGTTTTGCCTACACATTTGATTACGCGGACGATATTGGCGCGGACGATAAGATGTTCGAGTCTTGCAATGCTAATGTGGTGGTGGATGCCGGCAGCTTACCGTTTCTCGACGGTTCGCGTATTGATTTCGTCAAGGAAGGACTCAATGATTCGTTCAGATTCGAGAATCCTAATGTCGACAATATGTGCGGCTGTGGCGAAAGCTTCAGTTTGAAGGAACCCGCCAAGGTTTAACCTGTCGGCGGAGGGCGCCAAGGTGGCGAAAAGGTGCAAAAGAATTTCGAGTAACGGGTACGAAGAATTTTCTTCGACGTAAACGATATTGGAGCAATCTAATGAGTGCAGTATTACAAAATCTGGTCAACCAGCCCTACAAGCACGGTTTTGTTACGGACATCGAGTCCGACGTTGCGCCGAAGGGACTGAGTGAAGACACTATCAAGCTGATTTCGGCCAAGAAGGATGAGCCCGAATGGTTGCTCGAATTTCGGCTCAAGGCTTATCAGCAATGGCTCAAGATGGAAGAACCGAAGTGGTCGAGCGTTAAATACCCGAAGATCGATTTCCAGGCGATCAGTTACTACTCTGCACCCAAACCGAAGAAGAAGTTGAGCAGCATGGACGAGGTTGATCCTGAGTTGTTGCGCACCTTCGAGAAACTTGGCGTGCCGATGCACGAGCGTGCCGCCCTTGCCGGCGTGGCCGTCGATGTGATTTTCGACAGCGTGTCGGTGGCAACGACCTACAAGCAGAAACTGGCCGAGGTGGGTATTATTTTCTGTTCGATTTCGGAAGCCGTCCATATGCATCCGGATCTGATGAAGCAATACCTCGGTACCGTGGTGCCGGTGGGTGACAATTACTACGCCGCGCTTAACTCGGCGGTCTTCACCGATGGCACATTCTGCTTCCTTCCCAAAGGCGTCAAATGCCCGATGGACCTGTCAACTTACTTTCGTATCAACACCGAGGAGTCGGGGCAGTTCGAGCGCACTCTCATTATCGCCGAGGAGGGAGCGTCGGTTTCCTACCTGGAAGGTTGTACCGCACCCAAGTTTGATACCAATCAATTGCATGCGGCGGTGGTTGAACTGGTGGCGCTCGACAATGCCGATATAAAATATTCGACAGTGCAGAACTGGTATGCGGGTGACGAAAATGGCCTGGGTGGCATCTATAATTTTGTTACCAAACGCGGTCTGGCCAAAGGTGTCAATTCGCGCATTTCATGGACCCAGGTTGAAACGGGTTCGGCAATTACCTGGAAATACCCTTCCTGCGTCTTGCTGGGTGAGAACTCGGTCGGTGAGTTCTATTCCGTTGCGGTCACTAATCATTATCAACAGGCCGATACCGGCACCAAGATGGTTCACTTGGGAAAGAATACGCGCAGCACCATAGTCAGCAAGGGTATCTCAGCCGGTCATTCCAACAATAGCTACCGTGGGCTCGTCAGAATCGCGCCGACCGCCGCCGGAGCCCGCAATTATTCGCAATGTGATTCGATGCTGATCGGCGACGAGTGCAGTGCCAATACTTTTCCCTATATTCAGGTTCGTAACCATACTGCCAAAGTCGAGCACGAAGCATCAACGTCAAAGATCGGCGAAGATCAATTGTTTTATTTTGCACAACGCGGTATCGGCAACGAGGAAGCGGTATCAATGATTATTAATGGATTTTGCAAGGATGTATTTCAACAGTTGCCGATGGAGTTTGCGGTCGAGGCGACCAAACTGCTCGGCTTCAAGCTCGAAGGGAGTGTCGGATGATTTATCAGGACAGCAAAACGCTGCTTGAGGCGCGCGGACTGCGGGCGACCGTTAACGGAGTAGAGATTCTCAAAGGTATCGATCTAACGGTCAGAAGTGGTGAAATACATGCAATCATGGGAACGAATGGTTCGGGTAAAAGTACCCTGGCAAAAGTACTCGCCGGTCATAATGCCTATGAAGTCACCGATGGCTCGGTGACGTTTGAAGGCAACAACCTGTTCGATCTTGAACCGGAGGAGCGTGCGCGTGCTGGCCTATTCCTTGCTTTTCAGTACCCGATAGAGATACCTGGCGTCGCCAACAGCCATTTCCTGCGTCTTGCTTACAATACCGTGCAGGCCCAACGCGGCAAGGAAGAACTTGATCCGCTCGAGTTTGAGGACTTTGTGCGTGAAAAGATGAAGTTGCTTGAAATGAATCCGGATTTTCTCGATCGAGGTGTCAATGAAGGTTTTTCCGGTGGAGAGAAAAAGAGAAACGAAATATTACAGATGGCGTTGCTTGAGCCACGGTTGGCGATTCTCGATGAGACCGATTCCGGCCTTGATATCGATGCGCTCAGGATCGTCACCAATGGCGTGAATCAGCTCGCAAACAAGGACAATGCAATCATATTGGTGACGCATTATCAGCGTCTGCTCAACTATATCGTGCCGGACTACGTGCACGTGATGGAGTCGGGCCGTATCATCAAGACGGGTGGAAAAGAGCTGGCGCTGGAACTTGAGATGCGTGGTTACGATTGGGTCAGCGTCGAGCAACGTGCCGCGGCCAGAGTATGAGCGTGATCATGGTTACCGGTAGCAGCTATCTTGAAAGCCTGCTTCAAGGGCAGCCGCAATTGCCATCAAGCCCGCTGGCATGGCTTAATCAGTTGCGGGCCGACGCCGTCGATCGTGCCGGTACGCTGAAAGTACCGACTACACGCGATGAGGAATGGCGCTTTACCGACATTTCGCCGCTGTCCAGGCTATCGTTCCAACCGGTACGGGCCGAGCCGTCGTTGAGCGCAGCGGACGCCGAACATTTTTATCTGGAAGAAGCCAAGATCCGGCTCGTGTTCGTCGATGGCGTGTACGCGCCGCAGTTGTCCCGGCAGCCAGATGGCGCTAAAGACCCTGGCCTGGTCGTTACCAATTTATCGGAATCGGTAGCCGCGTATACAGCGGCGATAGAGCCGCATCTTGGCCGTCACGCCGGGTTTCAAGACAATGTGTTTACGGCGCTCAATACTGCGTTCCTGCATGACGGAGCGCTAATCATCGTGCCGCGCAATGGAGTGGTTGATGAGCCGGTGCACCTTTTGTTTATCGCGACGCAAAAGGAGGCGGCAAGTCATCCACGTTGCCTGTTGATAGCCGAATCCGGCAGTGTGGTAACGGTCATCGAGGATTACGTTGCGTTGCAGGAAGATGCTTACGTAACCAATGCGGTGACCGAGATCGTGCTTGCCGACAATGCTCAGGTCGATCACATCCGGGTTCAGCGCGATAGTACCGAGGCGTTTCACATTGCGAATTGCGCGGTGTCGCTCGCGCATGCAAGCCGCTATCGATCAGTCAGCGTCGCGCTTGGCGCACGCATCTCGCGCTACAACCTGAACACGCTGCTTGCGGCCGAAGGGGCGGAGTGCACCATTGACGGACTGGCGTTGATCACAGGACGGCAGCTTGCCGATACGCATACCTGCATCGACCATGCGAAACCTCATGGTACAAGTACCCAGTCACATAAATGCATTGTGGATGGGGCTGCGCATGCGGTATTCAACGGTAAAATCATGGTTCGCCCGGGTGCGCAGCGCACCGATTCCTCGCAGTCGAGCCGTAATTTGCTGCTGAATGCGAAGGCGCGCGTGGATACCAAGCCGCAGCTGGAAATTTTCGCGGATGATGTGAAGTGTGCGCACGGGGCAACTGTTGGCCAACTCGATAATGAGGAAGTATTTTATCTCAAGAGCCGGGGGCTATCCGAAACCACGGCACGCAACTTACTGACGTATGCATTTGGCGCTGAAATCATCGATCGCATATCGATTGCATCGCTGAAACATCGACTTGAGCAGACGGCACTTGAGCAAACTCAGAGAAACTGAATTATGCAGCTTATAGAATCCGCTTTGGAGTCACAATTCGATTTGATGTTTGATATTGAGAAAGTTCGCGCTGATTTTCCGATTCTCAAGCTCCAGATCGACGGTAAACCCCTGGTCTATTTCGATAATGCGGCATCCTGCCAGATGCCGCAGCCAGTCATCGACCGTCTGGTGCGTTATCAGACCACGCAACATGCCAATATCAATCGTGGAGTGCATTACCTGTCGGAAACGGCAACCGCGGAATACGAGGAATCACGCCGCAAGTTGCAGCGCTTCATCAATGCGCGCGAAGACAGGGAAGTTATCTTTACCAGCGGCACCACGGATGCGATCAATCTGGTGATGCACGGCTACGGCCGCAAGTTCATCGGCGCTGGTGACGAGATCATTCTGACTACGCTGGAACACCATTCGAATATAGTGCCGTGGCAGATGCTGGCGGAAGAGAAAGGAGCAAAAATCCGTGTTGCGCCCATCAACGACGCGGGCGAACTTCTTATTGACGAGTACGAGAAACTTTTTAACGAGCGCACGAAATTTGTTGGCGTGATGCACGTGTCGAACGCGCTGGGTACGATCAATCCGGTCAAATCCATGATTGCATTCGCGCATGCGCGCGGGGTACCGGTACTGATCGATGGGGCGCAGGCGGTGCCGCATATGAAAGTCGATGTGCAGGACCTCGATTGCGATTTCTATGCGTTCTCAGGTCATAAGATGTGCGGCCCGACGGGTATTGGCATTCTTTATGGGAAGGCCGAGTTGCTCGAGCGCATGCAGCCGTTCAAGGGTGGCGGGGATATGATTTTGTCGGTGACGTTTGAAAAGACCACCTACAATACTATCCCGCACAAGTTTGAAGCGGGTACGCCCCCGATTGCGGCTGCGATCGGACTGGGTGCCGCGGTTGATTATTTATTGTCGGTTGGCATGGATACCATTGCTTCGCAAGAACTTGATCTGCTCAACTATGCGACCGAACAGATAAGCCGTGTACCGGGTGTGCGTATTATTGGCACCGCCGCAATGAAAACCGCGGTGCTGTCGTTTGAGGTCAAGGGCGTGCATCCGCATGATATCGGCACGCTCCTGAATCAGGATGGAGTCGCGGTACGTACGGGCCACCATTGTGTGCAGCCGGTGATGCTGCGTCTCAAGGTGCCGGCAACGACACGCGCCTCTTTTGCATTTTACAATACGCTGACCGAGGTGGATTCATTTATCGCGAGTCTTCGCACCGTACAGAAGATTTTCACGTAATGAGTACGAAATCACTTTATCAAGAGGTTATCCTCGACCACAACAAGAAGCCGCGCAATTACGGTACGCTCGATAACGCAAGTCATCACGCCGTCGGTCATAATCCGCTGTGCGGTGACCACCTCGATATTGCACTCAATCTTGACGGGGAGCGCATTGATCGTATTGCTTTCCATGGTGAGTCATGTGCGATCTGCAAGGCATCGGCCTCAATGATGACTGCCGTCGTAAAAGGCAAGACACGGGCGGACGCTGAAACATTGATTCAGGAATTTCGTGATATGGCAATCGGCAAGCTCAACCTTGACGGTGATCATCATCTGGGCCGGCTCACCGTTTTTGCAGGGGTACGCGATCTTCCGACACGCGTCAAATGTGCAATTCTGCCGTGGCATACCTTGCAGGCGGCGCTCAATTCGGTGACCACCACATCCACGGAGGCTGAAGACGATCCGATGCATGCCGCAATCGGTGATGCTTAACAGGAAGCAGGAAAGGAAAAATGCCAAAGATATCTGAGATAGAAGGTACGCCAAACAAGAATGCGTTGAAATTCATTCTCAAGGAGCCATTGACCTGGGGCGTGACGCACTCGTACGATAATGCCGAGCAGGCCCAGGACGATCCCCTTGCCGCCGCGCTATTCGATATCGATCATGTAACCAATGTATTTTATGTCGATCGCTGGATCACGATTACGCAGGATGGTGGCGCCGATTGGCAGGATCTGGCCCGCGAAGTCGCCGATCCGATCCGGGCCGCGCCCGCGGCGACTTCGCAGTCAGCTGCTACCGTTGCGGCGGCATCCAGCGCCATTGCCGGTTTGAGCCCGGAGGACCAGCAGCGCCTTGAAACGATCAATACGCTGCTTGATGAGGAGATACGTCCTTATTTGCAAAATGACGGCGGTGATCTTCATGTGCTCGGCCTCGACGGCAACAAACTCAGCGTTCACTACCAGGGCGCCTGCGGCACTTGCCCGAGCTCAATTTCGGGCACGCTCAGAGGCATTCAGAATTTGTTGAGGTCGATAGAGCCCGATTTGGAAGTAGTCGCGATGTAGTACCGCTTGTCCGGGTGTAAGGCGCCTTTATCGTAATGTTTCCAGATATTCCTTTAGCACGACGGCGTTATTGTGATTGAGCTCCCTGGAACCAAAGAGAAGCGTGGCGTTTCCGTTTCCAAGTTTCGCGATGAGTTCCTTGACAGCCGCGTCGTTGTTCTTAAGCTCTTCCTGGTATCTGCGCCGGAATTCAGGCCACTTCTCCAGCTCATGTTGATACCAGTCGCGTAACTCATTCGAGGGCGCTACTTCCTTGGCCCAGAAATCGATCCCGGCCTTAGCCTTCGAGAGACCGCGTGGCCACAAGCGGTCGACGAGGATGCGTATTCCATCCGGGTGTGGGGGTGGCTCGTATACTCGTTCAAGTCTGAGTCTCATCGTCATTACAAGGCATATCGCCTGCTATCGGTCGGTTATAATTCGACCCATGTCCCAGAAACTCGTTCCTGGTTTCGGGGTAGTTTGCATGATAATTATTTCCGAAGATCGCTTAATCCATTCGATGATGCCGATCGGCTATAGTATTATCCTGAAGCCGATAGTTGGTCTCGTCTCATTGGAACCCGCCAGGGGTGAAGGTCAAGTGATGCGAGGAGTCATTGCGGATCATGTCGCTTAATTGACAAATGAACCGGGAATGAGCGGTCACTGCTGGATTTAGGTTATCAGATGCTCTGGATAAAATCGCTACATATTATTTTTATGGTGACCTGGTTTGCCGGGCTCTTTTATTTGCCTCGCCTGTTCGTCTATCATGCGATGAGCGATGATGCGTCCGGCATTGAGCGTTTCAAGGTGATGGAACGCAAGCTCTATTATGGCATCATGACACCAGGTGCCGTATTGACGATTCTTTTTGGCCTGTGGCTTTGGCTGGGTTACGGTATTTCCGGCGGATGGTTGCATGCCAAACTTGCATTGGTGATCGTACTGATTGGATACCACCTCTACTGCGGCAGATTGCTTGCCGATTTCAAGTATGACCGCAACCGCCATAGTCACGTTTATTACCGCTGGTTCAATGAAATTCCGGTGGTGATTCTGATTGTGGTGGTGATACTGGTCGTGGTGAAACCATTTTAAGAATTGCTATCCTTCATGAAATTCTCCGGATGCAACGCTTTCTATCAGCGGATAGAGAAGAAAAGCGAGATCATGCATTCAAACCCCTCGGAAACCCTTCAAAGTCCTTCCAAACCGGCTAATCCATGAAAACCATTACGGTAGATCTTGATGCTACACCGAGCGAGCGCAGCTATCCGATACATATCGGCAGCGCCATTTTGAGCCAGATCGAACTTATCATGACCCACCTACCGCGGAAGCGCGTTGCTATCGTGACCAATACCACGGTGGCGCCGCTTTATCTGGAACGGTTGCGTAGTGCACTGGAGAAGCAAGATGTGGCGTCAGTCCCCATCATTCTTCCCGACGGGGAAGAGTACAAGAACTGGCAAACACTCAATCTCATTTTTGATGCGCTGCTGACAAACCGCTGTGAACGCGGCACCCCGGTTATCGCGCTCGGTGGGGGAGTTGTCGGTGATCTGGCCGGCTTCGCCGCCGCCACCTATTTGCGTGGCGTGCCATTTATTCAATATCCGACCACGCTGCTGGCGCAGGTTGATTCTTCGGTCGGTGGCAAGACGGGTATTAACCATCCGCTTGGCAAGAACATGATCGGTGCTTTTTATCAACCCAAGGTGGTGGTGGCTGACAGCACGATACTGGAAACCCTGCCCGAAAGAGAATTACGCGCAGGTATTGCCGAGGTGATCAAGTATGGTCTGATCCGGGATTCTGCTTTTCTGGTGTGGATCGAACAGAACATGACAAAACTTCTGGCGCGTGATCCTGAGGTACTGATCGAAGCAATATACCGCAGCTGCAGGAATAAAGCCGAGGTTGTGGAGGCCGATGAGCATGAAAGCGGTGTCCGCGCACTGCTCAACCTGGGGCATACTTTTGGTCATGCCATCGAAAATGCATTGGGCTATGGCACGTGGCTGCATGGTGAAGCCGTCGCGGCAGGTACGGTACTAGCGGCGGAATTGTCGCGGCGCATGGGTATGATCAGCCAGATCGACGTCGAGCGTATCCGCAACATCTACGTGCAAGCCGGACTTCCTGTCGCCGCTCCCAATCTGGGTCCGGAAAAGTATCTGCATTTGATGGGGCTGGACAAGAAAGTAGCGGGCGGGAAAATGCGTTTCATCCTGCTCCAGCGGATTGGTGAAGCGATGGTTCACTCCGACGTGCCCGCTGGAGTCCTCACTGAAACACTTCTGGGATGTACCGCCCATGCATGAGCTGGCGCCTTATGCGGTATGCTCGATAAATTCGCGCGGCCGGCGTATCGAGGAAGAGTCGTCCCCCGGCCGTACGGAGTTCCAGCGCGATCGTGATCGCATTATTCATTCCACCGCATTTCGCCGCCTCGAATACAAGACCCAGGTTTTTGTCAATCACGAGGGAGATCTTTTCCGCACGCGCTTGACACACAGCCTGGAGGTGGCGCAAATCGGCCGCTCCGTCGCCCGGAATCTGCGTCTTAATGAAGATCTGGTTGAGGCTATCGCCCTGGCGCATGATTTAGGCCATACCCCATTTGGTCACGCGGGGCAGGATGCGTTAAATGATTGCATGAAAGACTACGGCGGCTTCGAGCACAATTTACAGTCTCTGCGGGTGGTAGATGTGCTGGAAGAGCGTTACGGGGCATTTGATGGTTTGAACCTGTGCTTCGAAACGCGCGAAGGCATACTTAAGCACTGCGCCAGGAAAAATGCCCGAAGACTTGGTGATGTAGGTAAACGTTTTCTCACCGACCAGCGCCCATCGCTGGAAGCGCAGCTTGCCAATCTTGCCGATGAGATAGCCTACAATAATCATGATGTCGACGACGGTTTGCGTTCAGGTCTCATTACGCAGGGACAGCTTGAGGAGATCGGGCTTTTTTCCCGGCACCTGGCGCTGGCTAAAAAACAGTATCCCGACATCTCGGGACGGCGCTTGATTCATGAAACGGTACGGCGCATGATCAATACGCTGGTAGCGGATCTGATCAGGCAAAGCGCGATCAATATCGCCGATGCGCATCCGGATGATTTATCCGCGGTACGGGCCGCGCCTGTACTGATTGGTTTCAGCAATAAGATCCTGCGGGAACAGCAGGAATTGAAAAAATTCCTGCGCGATAATCTTTACCGGCACTACCGGGTCGCGCGCATGAGTACAAAGGCGCGTCATACCGTCGAGATGCTATTTAACGCGTTCCACTCCGATATCCAGTTACTCCCGCCTAAGTATCAGACTAAATACTCCCAGGATAAACACCACGTTATTGCCGACTACATAGCAGGCATGACCGATCGTTATGCTATTCGGGAGTATCGGCGATTGTTCGCTATTGATGAGACCTAGGAATCTCTCATAAGCTCCCAATTTGCCGGCAACGTGTTCCATGGAGAAGAATCTTTCCTCCCCCAGTCACTTTCCACTTCAAGCTTCAAGTGTGGCGGGGTGCCAGGTAAATGATGAGGTCTTCAGCCGAATGCCAACGTTGGAACAAATGCCAAATGTGAGGCATTAATCGTCAATATCGCGATTGTATTCATCAGGGATAATGTACCCGAAGGCCAATCGCTGGTAATATCGACAGTTCGGGAAAGCAGCAATCACCCTCTGCGAATTGGGCTTCGATGGAATTTGGTTCATGCGCGCGGGGCTACGATCCGAACACATGTTTGACCAGGAACGCTTCCCTATCGAATTTTAGAAATTAAATAGATCCCGATGACAAAATTAAAAAACGATACCCTGCTGCGAGCCCTGCTGCGGCAACCTACCGAGTACACGCCTGTGTGGTTGATGCGACAGGCGGGCCGTTACCTGGCTGAATACAATCAGACTCGGGCCCGCGCCGGTAATTTTCTGGCGCTGTGCAAGAATCCCGATTTTGCCACCGAAGTTACCATGCAACCCTTGGCGCGGTTTCCGCTCGATGCCGCGATACTGTTTTCGGATATTCTTACCATTCCCGATGCAATGGGACTGGGGCTCTATTTCTCCGAGGGCGAAGGCCCCAAGTTTGAGCGTCCATTGCGCGAGGAATGGGAAATTCGTGCGCTTACGGTGCCTGATCCCTCGGTGCACTTGCGTTATGTGATGGATGCTGTTTCGCAAATTCGCAAGACGCTGGATAATCGCATTCCGCTGATTGGTTTTTCAGGCAGCCCCTTTACGCTTGCCTGCTATATGGTGGAAGGATGCGGCGGCACCGATTTCCGCCAAATCAAAACCATGTTGTACCAGCGGCCGGATTTGCTGCACCACATACTCAATATCAACGCACAGGCGGTAATCGCCTATCTGAATGCACAGATCGAATCCGGTGCCCAGGCGGTGATGATTTTTGATACCTGGGGCGGAGCATTGTCGCATGCCGCCTATCAGGAATTTTCTTTGCGTTATATGAGTCAGATATTGGCCGGAATCAAGCGCGAGCATGGGGGCGGACGCATTCCCAATATTATTTTTACCAAGGGTGGCGGCTTGTGGCTGGAGAGCATTGCCGACAGTGGTTGTGATGCGGTGGGTCTGGACTGGACCGTCGATATTGGTGAGGCACGCAGGCGCGTGGGTCACAAAGTCGCGCTGCAAGGTAATCTCGATCCCGCGGTGCTGTTTGCCGCACCGGAAATCATTACCGCAGAGGTGGAAAAGATTCTTGCCGCCTATGGTGACGGCTACGGTCACGTATTCAACCTCGGGCACGGCATCTCCCAGTTTACGCCGCCTGAGAGTGCCCTGACGTTAGTGGAGGCTGTTCACAGTATCAGTCGAAAATATCGTCCGCACTAGCAGTCTGTCGGACAAGGAGAATCGGCTGCAAAAAGCGTCTGACCTGCCCATATTTTGCTGTTTTTTCAGCCAATAGAGCCCGTATTGGTCTTCAAAATCGTCAAAATCTGTTCTCGTCCGTCGCTTTTTCGTTTCAATTCTTTATGTCCGAGAGGCTACTAGTTTTTTAAAAAAGGGTATAGACTACAATGATATATCTTTCAGAAGGGGGTGCCCCACCATGCGGGATATTGCATGGGCGCGGGGGGTGATTACTTCATCTTTCATATGAAATAGTGGAATGATGATTGATAAAAAGCAGGATACATCAGTTTCCTGGTGCAGTTTGTCAGTTCGGTTGAGCCTTCGTTATCTCATATTCTCGATAGGAATCTTTCGTGCACATACTTATTATTGAAGACGATCCCGCGATTGCCACTAATCTTTACGACTTCCTGGAAGCCCGCGGCCACAGTGTTGATGCCGCCGCGGACGGCATTACGGGTTTGCATCTCGCGGTTACGCAGCGATTTGACGGTATTCTGCTCGATCTTGGTTTACCAGGCATGGATGGCATTACCCTGTGTCGGAAGCTTCGCCAGGAAGCGAATCTCGATACGCCCGTGTTAATGCTGACAGCGCGCGATACGCTGGCAGACAAGCTGAAAGGTTTTGATTGCGGAGCGGACGATTATCTGGTCAAGCCATTCGCGCTGAAGGAGGTCGAGGCGCGTCTGTCCGCGATGCACAAACGGCATGGAGGTAAAGTTACCAGTCGCATACTGGAAAGCGATGATCTGTCGTTTGATCCAAAAACATTGTCGGTCCGTTTTGCCGGCGCAGCCGTCAAATTGCCGCCAAAATGTATCCGCCTGCTTGCGCTCATGATGGGGGAACCTGGCCGCGTATTCAGCCGGAGGGAACTGGAGTCGGAAGTCTGGGGCGATGCGCAGGGAACCAGCGATACCTTGCGCAGTCATATGCACGAATTGCGCCGTGCATTGACCCGGGCTGGCGGCTATGATCCGATTGAGACAGTGCATGGCCTCGGCTACCGCCTCATTTCCCGTGCCGGGGTTTAAGCGCGGCCTTCGCCTGCGTGTCGCGCTGGCATTTGCGGTATTCTGCATAGTTGTCGTTGGGACCCTCGGTATCAGTCTTTATATCGCCTCCGACGATATCGAAGAGGCGCATATCGAACAGATCATCGAAACCGAGATGGATTACCTGCTCCAGCGCTATCGCGAGCGTGCAGATTTTGTACCGCAGGTCGGATCCAATCTCGAGAAATACATTGTCCATGATTCCATCGAGGAATCCCAGCTTCCGTCTTATTTGCAAGGCCTCAATTACAGGCGCCACAAGGTTTTCCGGGGTCCGGAGGAGGTTCGTGTCGCGGTACGGCATGTCGATGGCGTGAAATTTCTCGTTGCCTATGAAATCGGACTCCATGACCAGCGGCAACAGGAACTCAGGCTGCTTATCGTGTTATCCCTTCTCTCGGTGGTGGGTGTCGCGCTCGTGGTGGGATACCTGCTTGCGGGATTGCTTGTCAAACAAGTCACTGACCTTGCTGAACGGGTAAGGCACCTTGCGCCCGGCGATGTACAGGGTACAACCATGATACAGCCGGGGCAGGATGAGGAAGTGGCACAGCTCGCCCATGCATTGGACGACTATCAGAACCGTATTACGCGCATGCTGCGGCGTGAGCAGGAATTCACCGCCAATGTCAGCCATGAATTGCGTACTCCGATTACCACGATCCTGACGAGTTGCGAGCTGCTGGTTACGGAGCCCAATCTCTCCGAACGAACGCGCTCCCGCATTGGGATGATCGAAGCCGCAGCGACGCGCATGGGTGAGCAATTGCAGGCCTTGCTATTTCTCGCCCGTGAACAGGCCTTAGGCATCATGGAGCCGGTCGCACTCGCCGAGTGTGTTTATGACGCCGTGGAGCCCGTGTGCACGGAAATCTATCGTAAGCGCCTTATCTTCGAGGTAGCGATAGCACCAAAAGCTGTCCTCACGTTAAATCGGCAGGCGCTTCATACCGCGCTCGTGAATCTGCTTCGCAATGCGGTGCAATATACCGAACGTGGTTTCATCCGGGTGAATTTCAGTCGAAACCGGCTCTCGATTTCCGATTCCGGTATCGGAATCGAACCCTTTTATATGCCTCTTCTGTATGAACGTTTTTTCCGCGGATCGAGCCAGGGCGAGGGGCTGGGGATCGGCCTTGCCATCGTCAAGCGTATTTGTGATCACTACGGCTGGACCATAGAGGTTGAAAGTACCCCAGGAAAAGGAGCCACCTTCCACATTACCTTTCCGTCATAGCCTTCCTTCTAAGAATCAGCACTCATTGTGCTTTGTTCTGCAGCATTTGCGGGTCACCCTACGATCCGTTTATGCGCCTTTTAATCCCGAATTCGCTCGGCAACGTGGCTTAACGGAGACGTTCCCCCTTACGCTATTCTGAGTTGTTTGCCGCCACCGCCGGCGTAATACCGGCGGCCTATCTCCTTCTTGTTTCTGACTCTTCCTCATTGATGCCGTCGAGTTGCCTTCTGTGTGGAGGCAATCGCTGTCCATGGCATTTTTTTTGAGAATACACTTGGCCGTAAATTCTATTTTAAGCGGCGCTATTCGTTACATGAAGATCAAGTGATATTTATTTACTGGTTTCACAAATTTATCACATATGCACGACATTCTCTTCACATCTACTGTGGCAATCTGTGGACCATAAACCCAACTGTAATATTAATATAGCAACTGTAATGCAGAAGGTTATCTAATGATTTCATGTGGTTTAAATAAAATATTATGGTTGTTCCATAGATTACTGCAGTAAGCCATTAAGGTCATCTCAAGCTGTAAATACTGATGCAAGCCATCAGCATTTGGAATAGAAGCGACAATTATTCAGTGATCTTGGTGTTCATTAAATTAAACGAGATAAGGGTATATATATGCATACATGTAGTCACGCGGTTATTGGATGTATGGACTTCCGGATTCAAAAGACCATGACAAAGCTGCTTGAACATTTAAATGTTCAGGAAGGAACGTTTGACCGGGTGACGTTTGCCGGCGGCGCGGCCAACATGGAACAGCTCAAGATCCATTTG
Organism: Nitrosospira multiformis; assembly: GCF_900103165.1. Taxonomy (NCBI): domain Bacteria; kingdom Pseudomonadati; phylum Pseudomonadota; class Betaproteobacteria; order Nitrosomonadales; family Nitrosomonadaceae; genus Nitrosospira; species Nitrosospira multiformis. The sequence goes on from NZ_FNKY01000001.1 coordinate 1,305,555, forward strand.
GGGCTTTCCAAGAAACTGCATGACAGCTGTATGGCGGTGCTTTCCGTGCATGAGGATTGTGGCGCCGGCGCCGTCAAGGAGGATCTTTTCAAGGCAGCTGACACCGCACGCTCTCTGGGATTCGACCCAAAGTTGTTTTTTATCAAACTCGATGGAACCTGGGAAGAAGTGAAGGCGACATGATGAACGGCTTGGTTCTCGATTAGAAGATTCATAGCGATAGTAATAGTAATGTCACCACAAGCACATTCGGGGAGGGGTAGATTGATGGAACGCCATAAGAAAATGAAACTACATAAGAAATGCTGCAATACAGCGCTAGGAAAATCGCGCGAATCTTTACCAAGATTAATAATGACGATAGGAGGATAACGCAATGGCGACTATACAACCTGTAGTGATATTCTTCATCTTGGGGGTTTTAGCCGGCGTGCTCAAATCCGACCTCAAGATCCCCGAGGCCCTATACAAAAGCCTTAGCATCTTCCTGCTGATCGCCATCGGTTTCAAGGGTGGAGTGTCGATGGCCAAGTACGAGATCACGGAGGTGCTGCCAATCGCCCTGTCGATGGTTGTGCTCGCGGCGTTGGTGCCACTGACAGCCTATCCCATATTGAAGAAGCTGGGGAAATTCAGTCAGGCCGATTCTGGCGCTATCGCGGCCCACTACGGTTCGGTGAGCGCGGTGACTTTTGCCGTAGGCATTGCTTTCCTGGATGGGATCAAGGAGACGTCCGAAGGCTACATGGTCCTGATCATGGCGCTGATGGAGATACCGGCGCTGGTGACTGGCACGGTCCTGGCGCGGCGTGGTGCTGGGGGCGAAACCCAGTGGGGCAAGCTGATGCATGAAATCCTGACCGGCACGAGTATTTTTCTGATGGTTGGCGGGGTCATTGTCGGTTATTACGCTGGAATAGTAAAACTTGTCTCGCCGCTGGATAAGATGTTCATGGACCTGTTCATGGGCGTGCTGGCCCTGTTCCTGCTGGAAATGGGCTTGCTGGCCTCAGCGCGGTTATCGGCAATCAGGGCAAAAGGCCCGTTCCTGCTCGGGTTCGGCATACTGTTTCCATTAACAGCCGGATTCTTTGGCGCATTCCTGGGCGCCATATTCCAGTTATCCTTGGGCGGCACCATGATGCTGGCTGTGCTGTACGCCAGCTGTTCCTACATAGCGGCCCCCGCAGCCATGCGTATCGCGGTGCCGGAAGCGGATCCGGCGGTATCGATCGGCGCTTCGCTGGGCGTGACCTTCCCGTTCAATATATTCATCGGGGTACCGATCTACTTTGAAATGGCGAAATTCTTCAAAGCAATGTTTTAAAGCATCGGCATGATTCGCGCAAAAAACGATGGACGTACTATCATTACGGAATGAATTAGGAAAGCACGTTGTCCGGGTGATAGTACGTTTCGGTAGCAAGTTACATCAATACTGAGTGGCGCGGTTATACGACACTCTTCACTTCTAGGAGGAAACAATGAATGCCACGATAACATTGAAACGGCTGGAGATCGTAATTGATGAGGAAAAGCTCGAAGAGCTGATAAACATATTGAATGACGTCGGTGTACGCGGCTATACATTCATCAAGCAAGCGGGTGGACTTGGTTCGCGCGGTACACGGCGTCCTGACGATATCTTTTTTGAGCAGACGAATGCCATGTTTATTCTCGCTTGTGAAGAAAAACAGGCGGAGAGACTTGTTACGGCGCTGCGCCCCAGGTTAAAGGAGTTTGGTGGAATGTGCCTGATTTCGGATTGCGAATGGGTGATTGGACCGGCAGCTTCATACTAATTCATCTATTAAATTTTGAAATGCTTCAGATAAGTAAAGTCTGTCTTTTAATATTCGGTGGTTGGTCATGTTACAGCATCAAATATTGCGAAAAATATTGCTGGGCGGCATTAAGATCTCACTGTTGTCCAGCTTATTAATGGTACAAGCCACACCCATTAATACGGCGGAACCCTATGCTAAATTTAATAAGAATGCCGAATAACCTCCCCCTTCAAGTACCGGGGGATTTTTTGTGGGTTCCGCCAGTCATTACGGAAAATATGAGTGATGGCAACTGTATTCCTGGAGTTTCACGACAGCTGCATTGATCCTGCAAGCTGGGCTCACTGGAAAAGACTGAAATACTTTCGAGGGGTTCCATTTTTGTTCTCGAAATAGTTAGCTTGGGTGACAAGGGCGAGTGGGAACCGTTATTTTCAGGGGGAATTTGGTGGTATCGCGGCAGCCGTCAAAAGCGGAAGACGCTTTTCCGACACGCCTAAACAAATTGAGCTTACTTCGGTTTTAGCGACAAACCAGCCGCCGCGGCAAATCTTCACCCACTATTCTGTATTGCGTACTGGCAAGGCAAACTCAAGCAGAAAAGACTTTTTGAGCGTTGGTGCCTCTGATGGCAAAAGATTTTACCTCTGAAAATTTGGCTGGGAACGTCCATTCTCCCGGCAGCTCCACCGATCTGGTGATCAATGCTCTGTCAACATGCGGCGTCGTTGTTTGACATAGTGCCGAGTGATCGGAAGTATTTGTTTGATCAGAAGAGACGGAATCATTGCATGGTTATCCAAGTTTCATTCGATAGGTTTTATTTATTCACCCTGATATGAGTATGCAATGGCGAGACCTGTGACGGGACGTGAATTTGTGAAGGCAGCAAAGGAAAAAATCGCGACGGCAAAAACGGTTGATGCCCTGCGGGCGGCTCAGGCTTTGCTTTTGCCGCTGGAGTTCGGTCTCTCGCTGGAACAGACAGCTATCATCATCGGCCTTTCTAAAAGCCGTACAGGAAAATTACGGACGCGGTTTCAACGTATTGAGGCTGGTGTTGAGCAAATTAAAACAAAAAAAGGGCTTCGTAATCATGCGCGAATGAGCCTGGACGAAGAAGTGAAGTTTCTTACTCCTTTCATTATCGAGTCTCAAAATACAGGCGTCCTGCATATTCAACAATTGAAAGCGGAGCTTGAACGGTGCGTCGGCAGGTCGGTATCGACGTCGACGGTGTATCAATTACTCAGACGTCACGGATGGTCAAAACTTGTACAGCATCCAAGAACCGATGTGGAGGTAGTGCAGGCATGGAAAAGAATCACTCAGAGGAAGTAGGCATTGCAAGGGAAAAACGCCAACAGCCCCGTATCAATGCCGTAAATCCAGGGTTCATTATATCCGTGTACTGAGCATCCCTACCGATATCAGGGCGTGCGTGGAAGAACGCCTAATCGGCAGCTCGAATGGAATGTTATACCCGCGCATTCAGCTAATTCCTCTCCCGCCATGCTTCAGGCAAGCGATCCTACGCACACGGTTAGGCTTCCTTCACTTCTTCCCAGGTTCCGTCGAGTTTAATAAAAAACAACTTTGGCTCGAATCCCAGAGAGCGGGCAGTGTCCGCCGCCTTGAAAAGATCCTCCTTGACGGCACCGGCGCCGCAATCTTCATGCACGGAAAGCACCGCCATACAACTGTCATGCAGTTTTTTGGAAAGCCCCAAATGGATCTTGAGCTGTTCCATGTTGGCCGCGCCGCCGGCAAACGTCACGCGGTCAAACGTTCCTTCTTGAACATTTAAATGTTCAAGCAACTTCGTCATGGTATTTTGAATCCGGAAGTCCATACATCCAATAACCGCGTGACTACATGTATGCATGTTTTTGTCCTTAATAAGTTTATCGTATCAGCGGTAAGATTTTGCCTTTGCGCAAGCTGTCTCGTCAAGCAGAGAATTCAGAGCCGGGGCATTCGCTGTACAAATGGCTTTACCGGGCTTCGCATCTAAAGCTTCGCTCCCATCCCCATTCCCAACAGATCACTAACAAGCCATCACCACTTTTCGTTGCGAACCAGCCCAAGCTTTCCTAAACCACTTCGCCAGTTTGCCGAACGCGCAGAGGCCACAGGTCTGCCTTAGCCAGCGCTCGAGCGCTCTACCGAGTGGCTTCTCCGCCCGCTATTGGCTTGGTGGAGACTGTGCAAATCTATCTGCAAAGCACAGCTCTTATCCACGTTCCAGCGAAACTTGGAGCTATACAATTCGATACCGATTCAACAATAACTTTTTTCAAATAAAGATCACAAATGAGAAATTCTTTATTTTTATTCGAATGGTGCGATGCCTCAGGCATTTTTCAAATAATCATAAATCAAAGAGTATAATATATTGATTAATAGATAAATATTAGAAAAACTTCTTGCTTTCCTTTGTGCGGATAATTTCAATACATAATTTCCTCAGAGATCAATCCTTAAATAACTTCACAAAATCTTTACAAATACAAGACAGTTTCTTCACAGATGTAGTGATATGTTAGCGCCGTGTTTAAGGCATTAATGGAACGCGGCAATGAAGATAACGTTTTCAGCAAAGGCGGTTGTATAAGCGAAGGGGTTGAAATTATCGGAGGAGCGGTTGGCATACGCCGTTCATAAGGTCATATGCGTCAGATCAACTGCTTCATTTATCCGTACGGGCAGCAGGGATTAATCAAGATGGAACAGGTGCCGTGACGGTTTTATTCTTTTTGTATGTAAATCTTTTTGATATATAAATTTTTTTAAAAAGGATGGGTATTATGAGTTCATATACTTCAGAAAAACCGCTTGTGCCATCGGATGATCACCAATCCAGCGGGGCATCGGAGCCTGTGGTCCCCGTGGGATCAGCGGGGTTTCAAGCTAAATACCTTGCCCGCGATTTCCAGGCGGGAATCATAACGGGAGCCATGGCGATTCCCCTGTCCGTGGGTATCGCCTTGATGTCCGAATATCCCATCAAGGTCGCCCTGGCAACCGTTGCGTTCGCCTGTTTTATCGGCTGGATCAATGCGTTCATCAGGCCGGGCAACTATATTGGTACTCCTGGGGTGGCGGCGGGCCTGGCGCCAGTCCTGGCGATGGGGGTTCACAGCTTTGGCATCGAAAACATGGCGTTTGTTATTTTCCTGACCTCCGCCATGCAAGCGGTGATATGGAAATATGATTGGCAAAAATATATTTTGCTGGCAGTGCCAAGCTATCTTGTCGAAGGGCTGCTGGCAGGGGTCGGATTGAAGATCGCCCTCAAGTTTCTGACATTTACTTATGAGCTGCCTGCCGAGCAAGAGTCGGCTGATGCATTCTGGAACGGCGCGCGTATACAAATGGCACTCGTATCCTTGGCCGGTTTTTCCATGTTCGTGTATCTGTTTTCAAAATTCAAGGACACGAAGCCAGCGATTCCCTATTTTCTCCTGATTGGGGCAAGCATCGCACTCGCACAATTCATGCCCATGTCCATGTTGCACGTGGACGATGTAGATCTTGCACTGGCTTTGCCGATGCCGAACTTCGATAGCGGATTGACCTGGATGTATGTGATCGGCTTTGCGGCCATGCTGGCGGTGATCGATGTGATAGAGCAGGTCATGAGCAACGCCGCCATCGAGAAAATAGATCCGCTAAAACGCAAATGCAACACCAATAACAGTTTGCTGGCTATCTGGATATCCAATATGGGTTCCAGCTTCTTCGGCGGCATGACCAATCTGGACGGTCTGGCAAAAAGCACCACTAACAGGTTAGCCGGTGCCATGACCAAGTTCTCCGTCCTTATCGTTGGCATCGTGGTCACATTCTTTGTCCTGAACTCACAATATCTTGAGTTTCTTCCCAAGTTTTCACTGGCGGCCATCATGATTTTCTCCGGCTGGAAAATGATTATGGGACTGTGGCACGTGGCGCATTACGGCCAATATGCGATGATACTCGCCACCCTTTGCGGGTTGCTGGTCTATAAAGTGGGCATTTTCGAAGGTCTGCTGATCGCCATGGCGGTGCATGGTCTGGTTAATTATCTGGTTTTCAAGCAAGCTGGCAAAATACCGAGCAAGGTCATTGTCAAGAAGTATTTTGAGAAATTCTCCGTTAACGCAAATGGCGGTGCTGACTGATCGAATAGCCTTATCGCTGCAATGGCGGGCGATTAAACGCCCGCCACTTTGTCATAGTTAATAATAGGAGTCAGTATGTACAAAAAGGTTATGGTAGCTATTGGCGATGATGAAACGTCCCAAGTTGCTTTGCAGGAGGCCCTGCATATTGCTGTCACAGATGGTGCCAAACTATGCATCGTTCATGCCATGGCGGAATCCTCCAATGGTGACACCCATGGCAACACCGGCCAGCAAAGCGGTGTGGGCCTGCTGGAGAGGGCCAAGTCCAGCGCTGGTAATGCACTCGCAGTGGAAACGCGTCTATTGCCGGCGGAAGGTGAATATGGTGTGAATGGCGTTTCAGAAGCCATCGCCAATGCGGTCACAGAGTGGGGAGCCGATCTGCTTGTGGTAGGAACAAAGGGCCGGCGAGGCTTGGAGCGGCTTGTCATTGGTTCGGTGGCCGGACAGCTGGTAAATACCGTTGATATTTCAATTTTATTGGTTCGCCCCCACTAAAAAATTCAGGCGCCCAAAAAAATTTAATCAGAATGTGAAAAATATGTGGATAAAGTGTAAAAAACTTGTGAATATGTGAAAAATATGTATACTTTATGTTAAGTATTTGTGAAGTTAATTAGAGTTAAATGATTAGCGCGGTATTTCTTAAACAGCACTTTTTAGGAGCATTTTTCATGAAAACGACCTTTGCCTTAATTTTGACCGCGGTTCTTGTGCTGCTGTGGGCTTTTCCCGTTTTGACATCAAAGGATTTTGATATGGGCCGGTTTGCTATCGACTTTTGCCTGTTTATGGGGACTTACCTAATGCTCGTATGCCCCGAGCTTTTTAGTCCCCTAGCGCGCCGCACGAAGCAATTAACCAGTCGCGTTCCTGCATAACGGGAAGCATCATCTCGATTTGGCGGGCAGGCGAAAGCGGGTTTGAAATACAGGACTTTCAGATTAATTATGATCGGTAGCAAATCTGCCTCATCCACGCCCGCGGGTTTGCATTTTTTGGAAGTTACATGAGAAATGGTTTGGTTAAAGTACTGCTGCTCGCAGGTGTAATGTGTATTGGATTTCCGGTTTTAGCGCAGGACGCGGCAAGTAAGGGCACACCCAAGATAGATGTTTCGTGCATACAGAACGCTATTGACGAACGTGATAACTCGCTGGTGGCTATGGTTGATATCTGGTCGTCATCTGTCAAAAGTGCGCTTGAAACACGGCGTGACTTAGAAAGAAGCAGTTGGGATATTCCCGGCTATAAAGAACGACGGTTAGCTCAAAGAAAGGCGTGGAGCGATTATGGCAAAGTTCTTCGTTATGCAAATAACCAAAAAAAGAAAGAGCGGGTCAGCGCATGGAAAAAATTTGAACATAATCGCAAAGAATGTGAGGGCGCCTACTCTCCCGAAATGAACACGGGGAGCACTTATGACGCAAATCTCTAGAATCAGAAAGTAGTTGCACCAGCCGTAAAAGATGAATGAATTGCTCGAAGTAGAACACGGTGTTTTTCAGTTAAAAGTAGGAAAAAATGTTAGGAAAGTATGCCGAATAATCAGTCCCATTACATAAGATGAACGATGTAAACGGATAATTCTTATCCTAATTGTTAAGTGTTAGACGATTTATTTTATTTTTGCATCTTGGCATTTTTAAATTTTTTTAACCTTTTATATATATAAAATCATGTTAAAAACCTCTACATCAACCAGCACATTTCTTTATTTTGCATATGGCGCAAATATGTTATCCCGGAGACTTCATGCATCGGATAGAGCGCCGTCCGCTGTAGCAATAGATATTGGTTTCGTCCAGGGACGAAGATTCTCGTTTGACAAGGTGAGCCGCGATGGGTCCGGCAAATGCGATCTCGAAGCAACGGGCAATCTGAAAGATCGGGCTTATGGCGTTCTTTTCAAGATAAATGTAAAAGAAAAGCCGAGTCTTGACAAGGCAGAGGGCCTCGGAACCGGATATAGCGAAGCGAATATCCAGATCGTTACCGCGACCGGTGTCTATACCGCGTTAACGTACGTAGCGAGCTACGAGGAAGCTTCTCTCCTGCCATACCAGTGGTATAAAGCGTCCGTTATAGCGGGGGCCGTCGAGCATGGTTTGCCGGCTGAGTATGTTGAATGGCTGCGAACATTTGAAGCGCAACCCGATGCAAATGCTAAGCGCAGCACTGAGAGGGAATCATTGATATTCGGTGATTTGCCGTTGCATCGCTTCCAGCTTGACATGGGTAGGCGTCAGGTAGCCGTTAACGAAGCGTAGCAGGCAGCATGACTTAAACACCAAAAATCAGCGACGGCGTTCTACATCATTTGAGCTTAGGGTCATAAGCTCAACGGCTATTCGACTATAGCAAAAAAATATGTATCCGCCGCCTTTCAGGGTATAGATTTAAGCTCGCGACATGGCACCAGGTAATATAGCCAGCTTGCGATAAAAATCAAGGCGCCGCCCGCTGATTTTCCCCTCTCGCGCCGCTTCTCCCAGCGCGCAGCCAGGTTCATCGGCGTGGCGGCAATTATTGAATTTACATTGTCCAAGGTAGGAACGAAATTCGATAAATTCCCAAGCCAAATCTTTCCCATCAATATGATGCAAACCAAATTCCTGCATTCCTGGGGAATCAATAATGCGGGTATCTTCATCAAGGTGAAAAAGCCGGGCATGGGTAGTCGTATGGCGCCCGCTATCAAGTGCGATGGAAATACCGGCGGTGGCGCGTTCTGCATCCGGAATCAGCGTGTTGATGAGGGTGGACTTGCCCATGCCGGATTGACCTACCAGAACGCTAAGCTGGCCTTTGAGGTAGGGCAGAAGAGGCGCAACGCTGGTCTTGGCGCTAATTTGCAACAGGGGGTAACCAAGCTCCCGGTAAAGCGAAAGTGAGGCAGCGGCAGTGCGCGTAGGTTCGATGAGATCAGCCTTGTTGAGTACAATCAGCCCCCTGATACGTTGATTCTCGGCGGCCGCGAGACAACGGTTGATAAGTTCTTCGCTAAAGCTCGGCACGGCTGCCACCACGATGACCATCTGCGTGACATTGGCGGCGATGATCTTTTCACGGTAAACGTCGCTCCGATACAGTAAGGCGCTGCGGGGCAGAATCGTTTCTATGACACCCTGTCCTGCCGTAGTGAGCTTGATTTCCACCTGGTCACCACACGCTGCCCCCCCTTTTTTTCCGCGCATCACGCAGGAAAGCGGAGTATGGCTCGCGGTTTTAACAAGAAAATGCCTCCCGAATGCGGCAACTATCTGTCCCGAAATTGATGATGAAGTAGAGACGCGGCGAGTTGAGCTCAAATCTTGAACAGCGTGTCTATTTTTGCGGCACAAATGAAATCATTCTCGGACAATCCATTGATGGCGTGTGTGGTGTATTCCACGTGGCACTTATTGTAACCGACCAAAATGTCCGGATGGTGGTCTTCGCGATGCGAGATCCATGCAATTGCGTTGACAAAAGCCATTGTCTGATAATAATTATTAAAATTGTAGGTCTTCGCAATAAGCTTATCGGAAAACTCCCACCCATCAAGCTGATCCTTCAATATGGCGACTTCCGCGGGTGAAAGCGGCGGCATCCCGCCTTCACAGGGCTTGCATTGTTTAGTGGCCAGATCATTGACAATAGTATCCATTAGCGCTCCTGCTGGTTAGTGATTAATCAAGCCGATATCCGGGTATAAGAAAGAGCAACCTAAAAAAGGAAGAACCCCCCCCAAAAAGCTTTAAATTTGCGACCATTGATCGCGAGTGCCCGTTTACGCCGTTTTATCGCGACGCTTTGCTGATGCTGATGCTGAAAATATCTCTCAAAATATCAACAATAGGGCAGTATATTTAGTCACGCTTCCGATTGATCAGTATCGTTATCGGGGGTTTTGAATTTTCAAGGCTGCGTAAATATCAGGTGAGCATCAATTATGCGCCAGGTTTTGTAGTCGCGCTATTCTCATTGCTGCCGGCGGATGCGTATCATAAAACGCCGAATGCAAGGGATCGGGAGTAAGCGTTGCGGCATTGTCCTGGTAGAGTTTGACCAGCGCTCGTATGAGATCGTTGGCAGACGCATTGTGCGCCGCATACTCGTCCGCTTCGAACTCGTGTTTGCGTGAGTATAGGCTTGCCATCGGCTGGAATAGGAAGGTAAATGCGGGCATGATCAAAAAAAACAAAAGTAGCGCCATTGCGGTTGAAGGGATAGCGGAAACGGAGACGCCCAATCCCCGGTAAAACCAGTCCTGTTGCATCAAATAACCCAGTACCCACAAGAATATCAGACTCATGGCAAACGTCCACAGGATGCGTTTAATAACATGACGACGCTTGAAATGTCCCAATTCATGGGCCAATACTGCTTCAATCTCGGATCCATCCAGACGAGAGAGCAGGGTATCAAAGAAAACGATCCGTTTGGTTTTACCGAAGCCGGTAAAGTATGCATTGCCGTGATTGCTTCGACGCGAGCCATCCATCACGAAAAGCCCGCTGGACTTGAAGCCGCATTTCTGCATTAACCGTTCAATACGCACCTTCAGTGGAGCATCTTCCAGTGGCGTGAATTTATTGAACAGGGGGGCGATCCAGGTGGGGTAAATGGCCAGAACCGCCAGGTTGAAGCCCATCCATGCGAGCCAGACATATACCCACCAGTTTGCGCCCATTTTTTCCATTAACCATAGAACGGAAAATAGCAGGGGTATGCCCAACAGCATTCCCAGCACAGTCCGGCTGGCGAGATCCTTCAGGAACATGCGGGGCGTCATTTTGTTGAAGCCGAATTGTTGTTCGATAACAAAGGTCCGATAATAGCTGATGGGAATTCCGGCCAGACTCATCAGCAACATGGCGCTGATGATGAGCGCCATGCCATGAGCCAACGGATCGTTCAACCAGCCTGACCAGAATGCGGTCAGGACGTTCAGCCCGCCTCCCAAGGTAAATATCAGCAAAAGTATTGTTTCCAGCAATATGCTGACGTAACCCAGGCGAGTTTTCGCACAGGTGTAGTCCGCTGCCTTCTGGTGCGCTTCAAGATTGATGCGTGAAGAAAAATTCGCCGGCACGCTATCACGATGGGCGAGGACATGATGAATATGCCGCGTTGCCAGCCACATCCGCGTACAGAACGTGAGCAGCAGAGTAACGAGAAATACGGCTGTAAAGGTTTGCATGTATATATTAGCCGATGATGCGCCTGACGAAAGATGACGAGGCTCCATCGATATGACACAATTACAGATTGAAAATTCAGGAGGTTGGTTCAATTATGGCACAAGATAGCAATAACCTCATCTGGATAGATATGGAAATGAGCGGGTTGAGCCCGGAAAATGACCGCATCATCGAAGTCGCTCTGGTAGTCACTGATTCTCAATTGAATGTGCTGGCTGAAGCGCCGGTACTGGTGGTATCGCAACCGGAAGCGGTGCTGGATGGAATGGATAGCTGGAATAAATCCACCCATGCCAAATCCGGTCTGATAGACAAGGTCAAGGCATCCAGGCTGAATGAGGCCGAGGTGGAAACACGCATGACCACCTTTTTGCAAGAACACGTTTCACCCGGGGTCTCTCCCATGTGTGGTAACTCGATCTGCCAGGACCGGCGTTTCCTGGCCCGCTGGATGCCGCAGCTGGAAGCCTATTTCCATTATCGTAATCTCGACGTGAGCACCCTGAAGGAATTGGTAAAACGCTGGAAGCCGGAGATCGCGGCGGGGCTGACCAAACAGTGCAAGCATGAAGCGCTGGCGGATATTTACGATTCCATTACCGAGATGAAATATTATCGCGAACATTTTATTAAAACATAGAATAATCCTAAATCCGGTAGTTGATCGTCCCGTTTTTGCAGCACATGGCTGCGTTGCAACTTCTCGGAATGGAACGGCTATTCCGTGTCATTGCGCCTTGCCCTGCACTCCAGAAACAGCATACTTCACCCCGTCCAGCTATCGGATTTAGGATAAACGGGATCTCTGGATCGAGATAACCTTTTTCCAACTCTTTCAAGGAAATCACGCATGTCTTCCGGCACCGTTTTCACTATTGCTGTCAATCCAAAAATCCCCCTTCGTCTGGCGCGCCTTGAGGAGCTTGCCAATGACCTCTGGTACAGCTGGGATCGCTCCACGCGCTCGCTGTTTTCGCGCCTGCATCCCGGACTCTGGGGAGCAGTGGGGCATAATCCGAAGGCTTTTCTCAAGCGTGTGGACGAATCGATACTGCTGAAAGCGGCAGAAGATCCGGTGTTCATGGCTAATTACAACAGCATAATATCTGCCTATGATTCCTATCAGTCGGGGCCGGCACACCCTGATAGCGGCGGAGGTTTTCAGCCAAATGATCAAGTAGCCTATTTTTGTTTCGAATTTGGATTCCACGAGAGTTTTCCAATTTATTCCGGAGGTCTTGGCATTCTGGCCGGCGACCATTGCAAGGCAGCGAGTGATTTGCGCTTGCCATTGATCGGTGTCGGGTTACTCTATCGTCAAGGATATTTTTTCCAGACTATCGATAATCATGGGAACCAGCAGGTCACCTATACCGACTCGGATTTCGAGGATCTGCCGGTAGTACCCGTATTGCATGAGAACGGTTCAGAAGTACGCATCGAGGTGGAATTGCCGCACCGCAAGGTGGTGGTGAAGGTCTGGCGGGCTAAAATCGGTCACGTTACGCTCTATTTGCTTGATACTGATCTGCCGGAAAACTCAATGGGCGATCGTGATATCACTCATCAACTCTATGGCGGCGACAGGATCATGCGCATCGAGCAGGAAATAATACTCGGCGTTGGTGGTGCCCGTGCACTGCGAGATATCGGAATAACACCGACGGTATGGCATATCAACGAGGGGCATGCGGCATTCATGATGCTGGAGCGCATGCGTAATCTGGTGCAGCATGGTCTGGATTTCGCCAGTGCGCTGGAGGCGGTTGCGGCAAATACCGTATTTACCACTCATACCGCAGTCCCGGCGGGACATGATTATTTTGGCGATGATATGATATCGGCATATTTTGAGGGATTCTGCCAAGACCTGAAGATCACTCGCGAGGAACTTATTTCATTGGGCCGTGTACCAGGCAGCAACGACTTCAACATGACAGCCCTCGCCATTCACGGTTCGCGCTTCCACAATGGCGTAAGCAAGATACATGGCAACGTATCTGCGCGTATCTGCAAAGATTTATGGGCTCAGATCGAGCCGGAAGAGAATCCGATGGCGTACATCACGAACGGTGTTCATGTGCCAACTTTTCTGGCGCAGGAATGGTCTGATTTATTCGATCGCTATCTCGGCTATGAGTGGCGCACCAATATAACCGATCCTGAATATTGGTCGCGTATAGAGACTATCCCTGATCATTTGTTCTGGAGCGTGCGGCAAACGTTGAAATCGCAAATGCTCTACGGCATACGCGCCCGTCTTGCCGTACAGAATTCGCGCAATCATGGCTCTGAAGCGCATCTTGATCGCTTGCTCAGATTCACTGATCCCATTAATCCAAATATTCTGACACTCGGCTTTGCCCGCCGCTTCGCTACTTATAAACGCGCCGCGCTGTTGTTCGAAGATCTTGACTGGCTGCGGAGAATTGTGATTCATCAAGAACGGCCAGTGTTGATGATTTTTGCGGGTAAAGCACATCCTGCCGATGTACCGGGGCAGGATTTGATCCGGCGCGTCAGCCAGATTGCACAGCGTCCCGAATTCGAGGGGCAGCTTCTGCTGGTCGAGGGCTATGATCTCCGCCTTGCCCGCCGGCTGGTGGCGGGAGTGGATGTGTGGCTTAACAGCCCCGTATATCCTCTGGAAGCCAGCGGTACCTCGGGAATGAAAGCGGGTATAAACGGGACGATTAACCTGAGTGTCCTCGACGGCTGGTGGGGAGAAGGCTATAACGGCAAGAATGGCTGGGCTATCAAGCCGGGGCCGGAGAATATGGCTCCATCGTTACGCGACAAGGAAGAGAGCAGGGATTTCTACGAAACGCTACAAGATCACGTAGTGCCGCTTTATTACAGCCGCGATAAATTCGGTTACTCGCCGGAGTGGGTAAAAATGGCCAAAAACTCGATGATGTCGTTGCTGCCGCGATACAACGCTGCACGCATGGTGGGTGAGTACGCCAAAAATTTTTATGTGCCGGCCAGCAGGCAGGGCGCGCTTTACGCCGATAAAGATTTCAGCGGCGCAAAAAAAATCGCCGCCTGGAAGGCTTTTGTGAGAAAGGCGTGGCGTGGCGTATCGATACGCCGCCTGGACACACCAGGCAAGCGTATTAGTTTTGGCGAGGCGTTGTACTTCGATGTCGCGGTGAGACTGAACGGCTTGCAGCCTGAGGATGTGGTGGTGGAACTGCTGATTTGCCGTCAGTTCAAAAAGAGCAAGCTATGCGATTTCAAACACTTCAAGTTTGAGTTTTCCGGTATTGAAGAATCGGGTGAGCATCAGTTTACGTTGAATCTTACCCCGGATTTATGCGGAAAACTGGAATATTACATTCGTGTTTATCCTTCTCATCCATTGCTGACGCACCCCTTCGAAATGGGCATGATGGTTTGGCTATAAAATTGGGAGAAGTAGGTTAGCCGCCCTGGCGCGGCGAAGAGAATCGCAAACTGGGGTCGGCGACGCTCCGGCAGTGTGGGAAATATCCCGGTTGGAGCGACCGCATTCGTGATGTAGCCGGAGTGTTTCTGTAATCTTGCGCATGGCTAACCAGTTGTTGGCCCGTGGCTCTCCGGAGAAATCTCCGAGGTTGTCACGGTTATCCCGCGTACCGCGACATCTTAATTTTACCGTCCAGTTTGCCGTGGAATGCGTGTCCAGTTTGAGCCGGAATTCGCACGAGCCTGCGCCTGGGTTGCTGCTCCATTCGGATCGCGGCAGTTAATATGCCAGTCTGGAATAGCAGGCATCAGGAGCGTCAATGCCGTGATGGAACGCTTCTTTCCGAATTTGAAAATGGAGCATGTATGGCAACGTGATTATGCCAATCATGGCGAAGGCCAACTCGATATTACCGGATATATCGTTGGTTTTTATAGTTGCGTCCGATTGCACTCAAAACTGGGCTATCCAACGCCCGCTGCTTACGAACGAGAAATGGCAGCAATACCACCTATCCTGGTGTCTGAAATTACTTGACCACTACAGTCTGTTATTCAATAGGAGCCAAAAAGGTGAGAATAATTGTAGTTCTGTTGCTCGTGGGGCTATATGGATGTTCGACGACTCCATCCTCTTACTACGGAGAATATACCCGTGGAGGAGAAAAGGTAGGTTACATGACGGCGCTAAACGAATGTCGAGTTGTGGCAAAGAATAAGGCCGATAAGGATAATTACGCAGACGCCTGGACTGCCGTTTGGTTGAGTTATGTTGATGATTATGTATTGGCCTGCATGCATGAAAGGGGATTCGAGCTGGTCAATGGAAAATCACCTTCCAAGACTTCCCCGTCTTGGGGGGATTAGCAAACGACCATGCTCGGTTTGTCACGCATAACCCGCTTGCACCGGCAAAAATTCGATCCCGGCTTGCTCCAATCTACGCTGGGAAAGCTTCGGCGCAACCCATGTATGCAGGTTATCAGGGGCTATACGTGGTCTTTGAGGCGTCCAGATGCGGCGGTAGGGGCTATTCACCCCACTCACTGCGAACGCAGTAAAGTGGCCAGTAAATGCGCGAACTACGTTTATTTGGATAACTGACTGTTTGTAATTGAAATGATAGGAATATCAAAGTGAGGATCAACAGAGATAAATATCATTTTCTGGTTCCTACTTCGTTATTTTAGGGCGGGTTTAAATTTGGGTATATACTAAAAGCTAGACTTAATCTAGATTATAGAGGCATATTATGCGTGAGATTGGAGCGTTCGAAGCAAAAAATAAGCTGGGCACTCTGCTTGATTGGGTCGAGGGGGGTGAAGAAGTTCTTATCACCCGACATGGTAAAGCTGTGGCACGATTGGTTCCGGCTGAGCCTGGCTTTAATCGCGCGAGAGCACGCCAAGCTGCGCGTGGTCTGCTTGAGGCGAGTCAAGGGGTAACTTTGAATGGCCTCAACATCAAGGATCTCGTTAATGAAGGACGTCCATGAGTCTGGTCCTCGATAGTTCGGTGGCTTTGACCTGGTGTTTCGAGGATGAACGTACTCTCGCGACTCTTGCACTACTAGATCAAATTACTGAAACCGGGGCCACCGCGCCGGCGCTTTGGCCGTTGGAAGTTCTTAATGCTCTAACCATGGCTGAGCGACGAGGCCGGTTAGATGGCACGCAGCGTCATCAGCTTGCGGGGTTCTTGCGCGATTTGCCTGTTAGTCTCGATCAAGAAACCGCTGATCAGGCTTGGACGATAACGATGCGGCTAGCCGAACGTTACCGGCTTACCCTATATGATGCAGCCTACTTGGAATTGGCTCAGCGTCTTGAGCTACCGTTGGCTACGCTCGATCAGGAACTTCGGGTCGCTGGAAATGCGCTCGGCATCACTCTGCTTGGAAGCTGACGCATGAATGTAATTGGCGGTTATCAGCGGTGAAATGCCAGAAACTGACTTTCGCCGCCTCTTCGAGCGGGCACGCTTCAGGATAGGATCCACCGCTGCATATCGCGCCCGTGCGAGCATTTGCCTGCCGGGCAGGATCGGCAAGTTAACCCGACAGAACCTATTCGTCACCGTAATCTGAATCTGGTCAGAGTCTTAATAGCATGCGCTACATCCTCGCCCTCGATGCCGGTACGACCAGTGTGCGCGCCATTATCTTCGATCACGATGGTCAGATCCGTGCCATTGCGCAAAAGGAAATACGCCAGATTTTTCCCCAGCCCAGCTGGGTCGAACACGACCCGCAGGAGATTTGGCTCACTCAAATAGCGGTAGCCATGGAAGCGCTGGATCGCGCGCATATTGGGCCGCGCGACGTCGTTGGCGCCGGTATTGCCAATCAGCGCGAGACCAGCATCGTGTGGGATCGGGAAACCGGCAACCCTGTGTACAACGCTATCGTCTGGCAGGACCGCCGCACTGCCGGAATGTGCGATGAGTTGCGCGCTGCGGGCCATGATGGAACGATTCAGAAACTCACCGGATTGATCCTCGACCCGTACTTTTCCGCAACAAAGATCGCCTGGATTCTCGATAATGTCCCCGATGCGCGCACTCAAGCGGAGGCGGGTAAGCTCATCTGCGGCACGGTGGAAACGTGGCTCATCTGGAAACTGACTAGCGGTAAGGTGCACGTCACCGACGTGAGCAACGCATCGCGAACGATGCTGTTCAACCTCCACACCGGCGCGTGGGATAAGGATCTGCTCAAGCTTTTCCGCATCCCGGAGAGCATGCTGCCCGAGGTGCGCTCCTCGAGCGAAGTGTATGGCGCAATCAATGCTGTGCCCGGCCTTGCACATATCGTGGTAGCGGGCGCGGCAGGTGACCAGCAGGCGGCTCTTTTCGGGCAGCTATGCGTACAGCCCGGGCTGGCGAAGAACACCTACGGTACCGGTTGTTTCCTGTTACAGAATATCGGTGCCAAGCCGGTCGCGTCCAAGCAGCGCCTGCTTACCACGGCAGCGTGGAAAATCGGTGAAAAACAGGAGTTTGCGCTGGAAGGTGGTGTCTTCATCGGTGGCGCGATTGTGCAATGGCTGCGCGACGGGCTGCAACTCGTGCGTTCCGCGCAGGAGGCGGACATGCTGGCGGCATCGGTACCGGATAGCGGTGGCGTAGTTCTTGTCCCGGCCTTCACCGGACTTGGCGCCCCTCATTGGGACCCCTACGCGCGCGGGTTGATAATCGGCCTCACGCGTGACACCCGTGCCGCGCATATCGCGCGCGCCGCACTTGAAGGTGTTGCTTTCCAGGTCGCGGATCTGATCGATGCGATGCACGCGGACACCGGTAAGCCCTTTACGGAGCTGCGCGTCGACGGTGGCGCGTCGCGCAGTGAACCGATGATGCAATTCCAGGCTGACCTGCTTGGTGTACCCGTGGTGCGCCCTGCAGTGGTTGAGACGACTGCGCTGGGCGCCGCTTATTTCGCGGGACTCGCGGTCGGCTTTTGGCAAAACACTGCCTCGATCGCCGCGCATTGGCAGGTCAAGAGAGTTTTCGAACCCAGGATGCCGCGCGCCCGCGCGACCGAACTCCGCGGATGCTGGAACGAGGCGCTGGGCCGCGCGAAAAATTGGGAGCCGAAAGAAAAGACCCTGCATCCAAAAAAGCGCAAAAATAACCGTTATGAGAAATAGGGCCAAATAAAATTATTGCTTTAGAATCCCTATTTTTGAACTATCTGCTTGACGGGGAAGGCTCGGCCTGTCCAGTTAAATTTATGCGCACCCTTTTAACCATTCAAGCGTTACTATTTTTCCCGTTATCAATGTTACCCGCCATCCTCTTTGCTCAACAGGTAACGACATGCATAAACCCCGCGGGCCATGCCTATTTTGCGCACATGGGCGTGTTGTCTAAGGAAGACAGTGACTGGAAGATGGATACTGTACCGAAAGGCGCTTTTACCCTGCGGAAGTTTGGAAAGGATGATTTCGATATTATTTTCATTGATTCCACCGCGCGGAATCATTCGACAACTCAGGATGGCGCAAAGGTGTTTCCGCTTCGCCGTAACGAAACAGAGGCAGCCTTTCTGATTCATTATCATGACTCCGGAGAGTCTCAAATCTATTCGTTTTTTAAAGAAAACAGCGGGGCAGCCAGGTTTTCTATTCTTGTCAGCAAAGGTGGCCCGTCAATATATAAAAGCAGCGTGATGGTAGGTGATTGCACGCCTATTGACTTTAAACTCATGAATGAAGGCGATAGCCAGTAAGCCAACGAGCCTGTTGTTATTCCGCACGCGGTGTGTCCGAGCTGGGCGCGTGTGCTATAAGTGTTAACAGGCCCTAGTGACCATGGGTGGATAAACTCGAATATCACGCCAGTTGTCCCACTTTCAGTGCCATCCGTTCAAGAACCCATACGGTTAACTGGGAAACCATTTCTTCTGTCGGTAACGCTGTAAAGTTATTACGCTATACTTCATTTTCCGAATCGCCGGAGGGACCATGAAAATCCACGAATATCAGGCTAAAAAGATTTTGCGTGAGTTCGGCATCGCCACACCCGAAGGGATTGCCTGTTTCAGCGTAGAGGAGGCGATGGATGCCGCCAGAAAGCTGGGTGGCGATGTGTGGGCGGTCAAGGCGCAAATCCATGCCGGTGGGCGCGGCAAGGGGGGTGGCGTGAAAGTGGCAAAGTCACTCGATGAAGTGAAGCAATTTGCCGGGAAAATACTGGGAATGACGCTTGTTACGCATCAGACCGGCCCTCAGGGTCAGGTTGTGCGACGGCTTTTTATCGAGCGGGGCGCCGAGATCAGAAACGAGCTTTACGTCGGCCTGGTGGTGGATCGGGGCAGCCGGCGCGTTTGTCTGATGGCGAGTTCGGAAGGTGGCATGGATATCGAGGAAGTCGCCACCAGGACGCCTGAAAAAATTCACAAGGTGTTTATCGACCCCATGACTGGGCTCAGTGCGTATGACACTGACGACATCGTACGCAAGATCGGTTTTCCGGAATCCGCCGCTGCGGAAGCGCGCACCCTTTTGCAGGGTTTATACCAGGCATTTGACAGCACCGATGCGTCCCTGGTCGAAATCAATCCGCTGATACTCACCGCTGATAATCATGTCGTTGCGCTCGATGCAAAAATGAATTTTGACGACAACGCACTGTTTCGTCATCCTGAGATTGCCGCCTTGCGTGATCTTGACGAGGAAGACCCGGCGGAGATCGAGGCGTCTAAATATGATCTCTCCTATATTTCGCTGGATGGCAATATCGGCTGCCTGGTGAATGGCGCGGGCCTGGCGATGGCAACCATGGATATCATCAAGCTCTATGGCGGAAGCCCTGCCAACTTTCTCGATGTGGGCGGGGGCGCGACCGCCGAGAAGGTGACAGAGGCGTTCAAGTTGATGCTGCGTAACCCGCAATTGAAGGCCATACTGGTCAATATATTTGGCGGCATCATGAAATGTGATGTGATCGCCGAGGGTGTGGTTGCCGCGGCGCGGGAAGTGAAGCTGAATGTTCCGCTGGTGGTGCGCCTTGAAGGCACTAATGCGGATCTGGGCAAAAGGATTCTCGCCGAATCCGGCCTGCCGATCATTTCGGCGGGTAATATGGCGGATGCTGCGGAGAAGGCCGTGAGAGCGGCCGGTTTGGTATCAGAGGTGACGACCCAATTGACCGAGGCATCAACCAGGGTATCGGCACCGGCGGAAGGGGGCGTATAGTTATGGCGATCCTGATTAACCGGAACACCCGGGTAATGACGCAGGGCATTACCGGCAAGACCGGGCAATTTCATACCCGCATGTGCCGCGACTACGCCAATGGAAAGAATTGTTTTGTTGCCGGGGTAAATCCGAAGAAGGCGGGTGAGGATTTCGAAGGTATCCCGGTTTATGCCACCGTGAGAGAAGCGAAGCAGGCGACCGGGGCGACGGTCTCGGTGATCTATGTGCCACCGCCATTTGCCGCTGCCGCGATTGACGAGGCAGTGGATGCAGAACTGGATCTGGTTGTCTGTATTACCGAGGGTATCCCGGTTCGCGACATGTTGCGCACCTGCCACAACATGCGGGAGCGAAAAACCCGGCTGATCGGCCCTAATTGTCCCGGTATTATCACGCCCGACGAAATCAAGATTGGTATCATGCCTGGCCATATTCACAAGAAGGGACGTATCGGCGTGGTGTCGCGCTCCGGCACCCTGACATATGAAGCAGTGGCGCAATTGATGGAGCAGGGACTGGGACAATCCACTTGTATCGGCATTGGCGGCGACCCCGTGAATGGATTGAAGCATCTGGATGTCATGAAGCTATTCAACGACGATGATGAAACGGATGCGGTTTTAATGGTAGGTGAAATCGGCGGTTCCGATGAGGAGGATTGCGCCCGTTGGGTCAGGGACAATATGAAGAAGCCAGTGGTGGGTTTCATCGCGGGCGTAACCGCGCCACCGGGCAGGCGCATGGGACACGCGGGAGCAGTTATCTCCGGCGGCAGGGGCACGGCGCAGGAAAAGCTTGCCGTAATGGAAGCGTGCGGGATCAGAACGACACGCAATCCGGCGGAAATGGGCAAGCTGCTGAAATCGGTGCTGAAATCGGGTTGACAAAGACAATCATGGCCCTTTCGCAATGACCTTATCTTCGCTAATTTTTGCTCTTCTGCTGGAGCAATGGCGTCCCAGCGGAGATCGAAACCGCATCGTCTTGCTGTTTCTCTCCTATGCTGACGCGCTGGAACGCTACTTCAATACCGGGGCGCGCCGTCATGGCGTTGCCGCCTGGATCGTCGCAGTGGTTCCGGTACTGATACTCACGGGATGGATCTATTATCTCTTGTATAACCTCAGCCCGCTGCTGGCGTGGGCATGGAATGTGGTAATACTTTATCTCACCATCGGATTTCGTCAATTTGGTGATTTATTCACTGAGATCAAGGATGCGCTCAGGAATGGGGATCTACTTCTGGCCCGCAGGTTGTTGAGGGGATGGTGCGGCGTACCGGTGGATGAACTCGGCAGCCAGGAAATTGCGCGGAACACGATCGAATTGGGGCTGATTCATGCGCATCGCTATGTATTCGCTATCATTGTCTGCTTTGTTGTTCTGCCAGGGCCACTGGGTCCGGTGCTCTATCGTCTCGCGGAATTATTGAGTGAGCGTTGGGGCAGCCGGGCGGAGCAAGCACCGGACGCGTTTGGCCATTTCGCGACCAAGGCGTTCGAGGTTATAGACTGGATACCGGCAAGGTCAACCGCCGTGAGTTTCGCCATTGCCGGCAATTTTGAGGATGCGGTTTATTGCTGGCGCGCACAAGCTGCTTCGTGGATTGACCAAGCCGAGGGCATTATTCTCGCCAGTGGGGCCGGCGCGCTTGGAGTTCGCCTGGGAGATTCGTTGCGGGAGCACGCCGGGCAGTACCACCGCCCGGAATTAGGCGTGGGCGAAGAAGCTGACATGGATTTTCTGCAAAGTACCGTCGGCTTGATCTGGCGCACGCTGGTGCTGTGGCTTCTGCTGCTCTTACTGCTGGAGATTGCGAGTTGGGCCGGATAAGGAAAAAGTAAAATATCGGATCTGAATCCGGCAGTTGATCGCTTATTTTTCCCTCATTTCTCAGCTCGGTGCTATGATCAACAAGGACTTTTTGCATCACGTAGCCTCTTTATGGTGAATTCGCTAAGTCAGGCCAAATCAGGCATGCTGATGCAATCGTGAAGCTTCATTAAACCACCTACGATCTACGGGGTATTTATGCCAGAACCACTACTGATCGCAACTTCCGGTCATCCAATCGCGTTGCTGCCTGGTTTCGCCAATCGACATGGACTTATCACCGGCGCGACCGGTACCGGCAAGACCGTTACGCTACAGGTATTGGCTGAACAATTCTCCTCCATCGGTGTGCCGGTATTCATGGCTGATGTCAAGGGCGACCTGTCGGGGCTCGCCGCACCGGGCAAGAGTTCCCCAAAAATGGAGGAGCGGCTGGCGCAACTCAAACTCGACGAACCGCGGTGGACGGCGTGTCCAGCCACGTTCTGGGATATATATGGCAAATCCGGACATCCGGTACGCGCAACAATATCCGATATGGGACCGCTGCTGCTCGGGCGGCTATTCAATCTGAACGATACACAGCAGGGTGTGCTGACGCTTGTATTCAAAATCGCGGACGATAACGGCCTCTTGCTGCTTGACATGAAAGATCTTCGTGCGATGTTGCAGTTTATCGGTGAGAACGCGAAAAATTTTACCGTTGAATATGGCAATATCTCTGCTGCCTCGATCGGTGCGATTCAGCGCTCGCTGCTTGAGATCGACCAACAGGGAGGCGGTCAGTTTTTTGGTGAATCGATGCTCGACATCAACGATTTGATGCAAACTGACAGCCAGGGTCGCGGAATGATCAATATTCTCGCCGCCGATAAGCTCATGAATTCGCCTAAATTGTACTCGACGTTCTTACTGTGGATATTGTCCGAACTATTCGAGCACCTGCCGGAAATTGGCGATCCTGAGAAGCCTAAACTGGTATTCTTCTTTGATGAAGCCCATCTGTTATTCAACGAAGCACCCCGCCCACTGCTGGAGAAAATCGAGCAGGTAGTGCGATTGATACGCTCCAAAGGGGTCGGGGTGTATTTTGTGACACAGAATCCGCTTGATGTACCCGAGAGTGTTTTGGGTCAGCTTGGCAATCGTGTACAACATGCTTTGCGCGCGTTTACGCCGCGCGACCAGAAAGCAGTCAGGTCGGCGGCGCAAACCATGCGCGCCAATCCTGATTTCGACACCGAGAAGGCCATTACGGAACTCTCGGTTGGCGAGGCACTTGTGTCGTTATTGGACGAGAAGGGCCGCCCTTGTATGGTTGAGCGGGCATTCATTTATCCACCAGCCTCGCGAATAGGCCCGCTCACCGATGCGGAACGTGCGGCCATTATCAAATCGTCTATTATTTTTGGACATTATGAACAGATAGTGGATCGCGAATCGGCTTATGAAATAATCAAAAGCCGCACCGCAACCAGTCAAGATGAGGGTAAGGCAGCGCCACAGGCAAGCAGTAGAACACAGCCTCAACAGACTCAGCTTGAGCAGGGCGGCGGCATAATGGACATGCTGGGTGGTATGCTTGTCGGCAAAACCGGACCGCGGGGCGGTCAACACCCGGGGATTCTCGATGCGGCTGCCAAAAGCGCGGCGCGTTCAATCGGCTCGCAGGTTGGCCGCGAGATCTTCCGGGGCGTTTTGGGAGGCATCTTCGGAGGTGGACGCAGGCGCTGATAGTTTCAACCGGCGGTATTTGTTTCGCGGAATAACTTTGACTGATGGGCTGACCGTTGGTTTACCGTGGTGAGCCGCAGGCGAATTCCAGGAAACGGGGGAGATAGTGATGCGTTTAATTACGGCGATCTTTTTGGTTATGATCATTACGGGCTGTGCAACGACAGGGCAGGGTCAGCGTCCTTCAGGACCTCCGCCGCCAAGCACACGACCCGCCTATAATCTTACAGGCTACTCACCCGCCTTCAAGGATGGCTATATTGATGGCTGCGAAACCGCCAAGAAAACTTCCTACGGATTCAAGGACGAACGCCGCTTCTCCACCGATACCCAGTATCGAATGGGTTGGAATGACGGATTGAGCGTGTGCCGCGGCAAACAGTAACGCAGATAGCTGTTGCAGCCGGTACGTGTTCCACGTGGCTGGGATATAATAACGTTTTTTGCAGTTTGCCATGAAACGCTTATTCTCGTTATTGCTGTGCTTTGTAATGCTCCCAGTGCTCCCGGTAGCCGCCCAGCAAACCAAGTATGATGTGGTGCCGCAACCTCCTTTATCGGTAGCCGCCAAATCCTACATTCTCACCGATTTTCAGAGCGGGCAGACTTTAGCCAGCCTGAATGTGCGTGAGCGCGTGGAACCCGCATCGCTCACCAAATTGATGACGGCGCACGTTGTCTTTTCAGCCCTGCAACAGAAGCGTATCACGTTGACGCAAGCCGTAACGGTGTCCGACCGTGCCTGGCGCGCGCAAGGTTCGCGCATGTTCATTGAACCCAACAGGCCGGTAACGGTTGACGAATTAATGCGCGGCATGATCGTGCAGTCAGGTAATGACGCCTGCATAGCACTGGCGGAAGCTATCGCCGGTTCAGAGAGCGCTTTCGTACAGCTGATGAATAAGGAGGCGGTACGTTTGGGCATGAAGAACACACGCTTTGCCAATTCCACCGGGCTGCCGCATCCTGATCACTACACTACCGCTGAAGATCTTGCTTTGCTGGCGGCGGCCATGATCCGTAATTTTCCGGAATACTACCCGCTTTATTCGTTGCGGGAGTATACATACAACAAGATCACGCAGCCCAATCGTAATCGTCTGCTGTGGCTAGATCCCAATGTGGACGGTATCAAGACGGGCCATACTGACGCCGCCGGCTATTGCCTGATTACTTCCGCAAAACGCGGCGATCGGCGGTTGATTTCCGTGGTGATGGGAACCGCCTCCGATAATACGCGTACCATGGAAAGTCAGCGCCTGTTGAATCACGGTTTCCAGTTCTACGATACCGTGCATCTGTATCACAAAGAACGCGAGGTGACTACCATTCCGCTATGGAAGGGTTCGCAGAACAAGCTGAAGACCGGGTTTGGCTATGACGTTTATTTTTCGCTCCCCAAGGGCCAGGCCGATAAACTGAAAGCCAGGATGGAATACAAGCAGCCTTTGATTGCTCCCATCAGTGCGGGACAAAAAGTGGGGGTGGTAAAATTCACGCTCAATGACAGGCCTATGGCAGAACATCCTTTGGTAGCATTGGAGACTGTGAGTGCGGCAAATTTTTTTGGCCGTGCCTGGGATAGTATGCAGTTGTTATTTAATTAGACCGTATGCGCTCCCTTACCGATTTTATATACAAGGATCGTCATGATTTATCTCAACGGTGATTTTATGCCTATCGAGGAAGCCCGTATTCCCGTGCTGGACAGGGGCTTCATTTTTGGTGACGGTGTGTACGAAGTGATCCCTGTATATTCCCGCAAGCCCTTTCGTCTGGCTGAGCACCTGCACCGCTTGCAGCACAGCCTCGATGGCATTCGCTTGTCAAATCCACATTCCAACAAGGAATGGAGTCATTTGCTGGAACGAATCATCGCTGGCAACGAGAGCGATGATCAGTCTCTATACTTGCACGTTACTCGTGGCGTAGCCAAGCGTGATCATGCTTTTCCGAAGGGTGTTATGCCTACGGTATTCATCATGAGTAACCCGCTGCTGGCGCCGCCGGCAGAGTGGCTCGCTACCGGCGTTGCCGCTATTACAGCCAGCGACAACCGATGGCTCCGCTGCGATATCAAGGCAATTTCCTTACTGCCCAATGTGTTATTGCGACAGATGGCAGTTGATGCAGGCGCGATAGAAACAGTGCTGTTGCGGGAGGGCTTTATGACTGAGGGCGCGGCGAGCAATATTTTTGTGATAAAAGATGGAATACTGTTGGCTCCGCCAAAAAATCATTTGATGCTGCCTGGCATTACTTATGACGTGGTACTTGAACTTGCGTCCGCCAATGAGATCCCGCACGAAGTGAGAGAGGTGTCCGAGTACGAGGTGCGTACTGCCCAGGAAATTCTGTTGACATCTTCGACCAAGGAGATCATGCCCATTACTCGTCTCGACGGAAAATCAGTGGGCGACGGTAGACCGGGAGCGATGTTCACCCTGCTGCACCAGCTCTATCAGAATTACAAGAGCACCGTAATGCGGGGTGGTACTTCAACATTCGAAGGAAACCATTAGTGTTCTCAGCCTATGGAGACTTCCGTGCAGCCCTCCTTAATCGAATACCCCTGTGATTTTCCCATCAAGATCATGGGGCGCGTGGATGGTTTACCGGCCAAGCCGGCCGTTTACCAGAAAAGCAATGCCATCCTGCCTTTTGCGGATGATTCCATTACCGCTATTCCGGTGGAGCATGGCGGGCAAGATTTTACCCGAGCGGTGCTGATGATTGTGAAGCGCCACGCCCCGGATTTCGATGAGGCAAGCCTGGAGGTCAAGTTCAGCAGAAAGAATACGTATCTGAGTCTAACCTGCACAGTCCGCGCCATTTCCCGTGAGCAACTGGATGCGTTATATCAAGAATTGTGCGCTCACCCCATGGTGGTCATGGCGCTTTGAGCATCCTGAGATTTGGACTCTGAGTAATTTTCCGGATATGCTTTTGGAGCATGGATATCTTATGCCTGGAATCAGGCCGGTGGAATTAAGCCAGGGATCGGAATTGAAGGTTCAAAGATACTCCGGCCTGGCGGACTATCTTTCCACCTGGCAGGCGATGAAAGACTTTACAGCATCTCGCACGGAGAATACGCCTGATGAGATCTGGCTGTTGCAGCATACGCCGGTTTACACCCAGGGCATTGCGGGCAAGCCGGAGCATCTGCTCCATAACAACGGTATTACCGTGATCCGGACAGATCGCGGCGGACAGATTACGTATCACGGTCCCGGTCAAATTGTCGCGTATCTGTTGCTCGACATGCGCCGCCTTAAACTCGGCGTACGCGAGCTGGTCAGAAGAATGGAGGGTGCCGTGGTAGACTTGCTGCGGGATTATCGTATCGGTGCCGAAGGCCGTGTGGATGCTCCAGGGGTATATGTAGACGGTGCAAAAATTGCGGCGTTGGGGTTGAAAATAAAGAACGGCTATTGCTACCATGGTCTGGCTCTCAATGTGGATATGGATTTGAGCCCGTTTGCCGCAATTAATCCTTGCGGCTATTCGGGATTGCAGGTAACGCAGACCAGAGATCTTGGGGTGGCAGCCGGACTGGAAACGCTGAGCGGAGAACTTGCCGGTAAATTGCAAATGAGACTTTTCGGGATTTGAAGAATGGAAAGTCCGATGCAGTACAAACGGAAAGTATCGGTACAGCATATATTGCAACACAAATAATCATTTAAATGTACCGTTATTGAGGAATGAGATTATTTTGCCATGACAATTGAAACTCGCCAGAAAGGTGCGGCTAAAACCGCACGGAATCCCATCAAAATTGCACCACAATTGCACAGTGAGTTGCTGCGTAAACCGTCATGGATCCGGGTACGCTCGTCCAATAGTCAGGAATTCCACGAAGTCAAAAGAATTTTGCGGGAACAAAAACTGCACACCGTGTGCGAAGAAGCCTCCTGCCCCAATATCGGCGAATGTTTTGGCAAAGGTACCGCCACCTTCATGATATTGGGCGATCTTTGCACACGCCGTTGTCCTTTCTGCGATGTGGCACATGGCAAGCCCTCGCCACCGGATGCCGAGGAACCCTTGCATTTGGCGCAATCCATTGCAGCCATGAAGCTGAAATACGTCGTCATAACCAGTGTGGACCGCGATGATCTGCGTGATGGCGGTGCGCAGCATTTCGTGGACTGCATACGTGAAGTCCGCACCCACTCGCCGCGGACAAAAATAGAAATTCTTGTGCCGGATTTCCGTGGACGGCTGGAAGTCGCGCTGGATAAATTATTCGCCTGCCCGCCTGACGTGTTGAATCATAATCTCGAAACAGTGCCGCGCCTCTATAAACAGTGCCGCCCCGGTGCTGATTACGCGCATTCGCTCAAATTGCTGAAAGACTTCAAGGCACGTTTCCCGGACATTCCCACAAAATCCGGGTTAATGCTGGGCTTGGGAGAGACTGACGAGGAAATTCTTGAAGTGATGCGCGATTTGCGTAAACATGATGTCGAGATGCTCACAATCGGCCAATACCTGCAACCCAGCATTGGACATTTACCTGTTTTGCGCTATGTGCCGCCGGAAGGATTCAAGGAATTCGAGCGTGCGGCGATCGAGATGGGTTATAGCAACGCTGCCTGTGGTCCGATGGTGCGCTCGAGTTACCATGCCGATCAGCAGGCGCATGAAGCGGGCGTAGCATAGCGATTCATTCAAGGATAGCGGTTCACTTAATCAGCCAAGCGTCCAACAGGAGTTGCACCATGCGCACCATTGCCGTCATTTTTGCCTGGTTTCTGGTTTCCATGCCTGCCTTCGCCACCGGAATTGAAGCGCTATCCGATGACGATGCGGCTGATGGCTTGAAGCAGGCGCTTACTCAAGGTGTCAATGTGGCGGTAGACAGATTAGGCGTCGCGAACGGATTTCTTGATAATCCCAAAGTCAAAATTTACTTACCCGGCACGCTACAAAAGTTGGAAGGGGTTATGCGAACTTTAGGTGCGAGCAAGCATGTTGATGGTTTGATCGTCACCATGAACCGCGTAGCAGAAGTGGCAGCGGCTGAAGCCAGGACGCTGATGGTGGATACAGTGGAAAAGTTGCCGGTGGAGAATGCCAAGAAAATTCTTGCCGAGGGTGACGATGCGGCCACCCAATATTTTCGCGACACCGCTTCAGAGGAACTCACTCAAGAATTCCTGCCTATTGTGAAAAACGCCACAAACCAAGTGGATTTGGCCAAGAAATATAATGATTTTGTCCGAAAAGGCGGAAAATTTGGCCTGATAGCGGAAAAATATGCAAACATTGAAGGCTACGTTACACAAAAAACGCTGGATGGGCTATATCTGATGATGGCGGAAGAGGAACGTCTCATTCGTAATGAACCGATGGGTCAGGATAACAAGGTTCTGCAGAGAGTATTTGGATCATTGAAATAAAAAATCGTCAAGGTCAAGGATTCTCCGGCAGTGCTTTCGTCTCCTCGGGTAATTTCTCGCCAAGCCAGTTAACCAGATTTTCGATCAGCTTATCGCTTGCTTCGGTCAGACCGCGCACCGCACCTGCGGCGTTGGGCGTGGGCGCTGCCTGTTCCGTGCCGAAGTTGCGCTGTGCCAGTAATGAACGAGTATTACGCTCGATGAGGCTGGCACGTAATCTGATTACAGCGCGGCTTTGATGGGGCGTATCGAATATCTGGGTGAATTCTTCCAGTTCAAGGCGCAACATGTAGTCCGTCCGCACGCCGTCACCGGCGCTTACCACTCCCTTATTACTGACACCGGCAATGTAACCCTTGACTCGCTGCGTGAGCAAAGTCGCGGGTGCCGCCGCCCAGCGACTGCTTGCATAGGTATATGATCGCGCGGGATCATGATATGCCAGCCGATATTGGATCGCAGGGTTATCCAGCCACGTGGGAGAGGTCGCCGCTACCAGCAGGCTCGCGAATAGCTGTGGCGGGCTGGATGATGTATCGGCGGAATCGGATGCAATGAATGGCCGCTCCAAGCCGAAGTCATATACCGCCGTGGGTGTCTGAGCTCGGGGAGTTGCGCATCCCGCAAGCAGCAGAACTGCAAGAACCGGAAATAAAAATTTTATCATTTGGAAATTCCCTGAGGGGATGCCTGGGGTGAGACAAAGCCATCCTCTCCCGGACCCGGCGGCGGTGGCGATCTGCCGAACAGTAAGCTTCGGGGTTGCTCTTCCAGTTGCAGCAGAACGCGATCCACGCTACGGGAATTACGTGCGATGCCTTCGGTAGCTTCACGCAGTTTATGCATGGTGTCGGTCAGTTCTCCTGCCGTATGAGACAGACTGTCGACAGGTCCTCCCTGCCGATTGATCTTTGCCGTGATTTGGTTAAGATCGATTATCAACTGATCGGTGTGCTTCAATACCGAACTTGCGTCGGCTGCCAGGCCAGGCAGGGACTTGAGTCCAGGTTCCAGTTGGCTGACAGCGCCGCGCAAACGGCCGGTTAAACCCTCGGTATTCTCCAGTATGTGCGAAAACCGGGTCTGGTTCTGATCGCTAAGCAGCAGATTCAGACGCTCCATCAATCCATTTGCATTACTGAGCAGGAGTTGCCCTGACTCGGCTATGCTATCCAGTGCGGAGGGACGAAAGGGAATCTGCGCGGGATTGTCGGAGTCGGTCTGCAATCGTTCAGCTTGTTTGCCGTCGTCATTCAATTGCACAAACGCAAGCCCCGTCAAGCCCTGATAGCCAAGCTGCGCGTATACATTTTTGGTTAGCTCCAGGTCTGGGTCCACAGCAATGCGAATTAGAATCAAATGCGGAGTTTTTGGATCCAGACGGATGCTCTCCACCTTGCCGATACTCACCCCGCGATAACGCACCACCGCCTGGGGGTTAAGTCCGTTAACGGGGAATTCCGATACCAGCAGATATTTGTCACGCGTGGCAGTCCCTCCGCTGAACCACATCGTAGCCACTGCGATGGCCGCACTCAGAAGAATTACGAATAAACCCGCCGTCAGGGCATGGGCACGGTTTTCCATAACAACTCCCTATAAAACGTCGCAAATGCTTTCGGGCTCATCGCCGGTACATCCCAGCGCTTTCCGGCCACGCTCACCGCGGAAAAAGTTTGTAACGAATGGATGATTTGTACCCACAACCTCCGGCAGACTGCCCAGCGCCACGATACGCTGTTCCGCCAGGACGGCTACGCGATCGGAAAGCGCCACCAGTGTATCCAGATCATGCGTCGCCATGACAATGGTGAGCGTCAACTCGGTGCGCATTGTCCGGATCAGTTCGACGAATCCCTCGCTAAGCTCCGGGTCCAGTCCGGCGGTAGGTTCGTCCAGGAACAGCAGGTCCGGATCCAGGGCTATGGCCCGCGCCAGCGCTATGCGTTTGATCATGCCGCCGGAAAGCTCAGCGGGCATCTTATTCGCATGCTCCGGTGCGATATCCACCATTTTCAGTTTGAGCATGACCAGATCGCATATCATGCTCTCGTCCATTGTGCGCAGCTCGCGCATCGGCAGCGCGATATTGTCAAACACCGATAGTGCGCTGAATAGTGCGCCTTTTTGAAACAACACTCCACAGCGGTTGCGCATGCCTTGCAATTTCTCACGGTCATGGCTATGCAGGGGTTCGCCACAAACCCGAATAATACCTTCCGTCGGCATCTCCAGACCCAGCATTTGCCGCATCAAGGTAGTCTTGCCACTGCCGGAGCCTCCCACCAGTGCGAGCACTTCCCCGCGATATACGCAAAGATTAATATCTTCGTGTACTACGTGGTCACCGAAGCGGGTATGCAATCCTTCCACCTCAATAAGGCACTCGCCGTTCGTCATTAGATCGCCTTACTTTAATCCAACATTGGAAAAAACAACGGCGAAAATCGCATCAATAATAATCACGACAGTGATCGCCGTTACGACTGAATTTGTGGTGCCTTCGCCCAGGCTCTCGGTATTGGATTTGATTCTCAAGCCGAAATGGCACGAAACCAGCGCAATCATCATACCGCACACCACGCCCTTGCCCAGCCCCAGCCATAAGTTGGCAACCGGCACCACGTCCTGCAATTTATTCAGGAAAAATTGATAACTGAGTCCCAGTTGAATTTCGGCAACAACCATTCCGCCCACCAGCGCGACGGCGCTGGTCCACAATACGACCAGCGGCATCGCTATCCCCAGTGCCATCACTTTTGGCAGGATTAGCCTCAGACTGTGAGGTATCCCCATTACAGTCAACGCATCCAGCTCTTCGGTTACCCTCATCACGCCCAGTTGTGCGGTCATGGAAGAACCGGACCGTCCGGCCACCAATATTGCGGCAAGCATGGGGCCGAGTTCACGAATAATGCTGACGCCAAGGATATTGATGATGAATATGTCGGCACCAAACGTCTGCAACTGCCTGGCGGAGAGGAAGCTCAGCACGATCCCAATGAGAAATCCCACCAGCGCGGTGATACCCAGCGCCTGTGCGCCGGTACGGTATAGATTTGCCGAAATCTCACGCCACGGAATATGAGCGGGGTGACCGGCCAGATATATTACATCCAGCAGCATTTGACCAATCAGCATAACGAGACCGGTCAAATGTTCCCACAGCAAAAAAAACGCCTTCCCGAGATTTGTGATGGGCCACAGCAAATCACGTGGAACGGGTGCGGACGGGGCCGGCGCCTCCTTCATGCGGTTAAATAATCTCTCGTGCTCCGGCCGCAACAATAAATGGGAAGGACGGCGCGAGCCCCACGCTCGCCACAGCAGCACCGCTCCGGCATCGTCCATTTGCTCGATTCCGGTCAAATCCCACCGTAACTCGGTGTCGGCCGCATACGCAACCAATTCGGCGGGCAGCGTATGCAACCGCTGCCCAAGGTTAGCCAGAGTGTAGTTACCGGCAAGTACCAACCGCGGTGCGCCATTCTCACTGGTTACACGATGTAATACCATTAACGAATCACCTTGATTCTCCGGCATCATGGTTGGGTGTGGTCGATATAAACGATACATAATACGGTAATCGGGCTTTCATAGCCCAATCTCAACCATTTTCTACTCGCCCTTTAGCGACGGTGTTTTGCCCGCTCCAATAGGATTCGAACATTCCAGGAGCGTCGAATTGTAGTCTTTTGTAGTAGAACCCATTCAAGGTTTTCAGGTCAAGCACCGAGTACCTCATTGGGCAGGTTAAGGGCTGATTATAAAAACCAGATTATGCGCCATGTTGGTTTGACCACAATTTAACCGCCGAATTTCCTCCACCTTCTTTTATCAGCGCCCCTAAGTATTCCACCATTTTTTCGTAACATTCAGCTTGGGACTCCAGCATAATGCTGCCCCACGCGAGTGTCGGAGCTCTTTACATCAGCCATCTCTTTAATTTTGAATAGATAGGTAAGTAGCTGTTGCATATTATTATTAATATCTGGCACAAGATTTGCTTAAAGGATATTGGTGCAATAATATAAAACTTAAACGTACCTGAGGATGGAGATAAAAGTGAAAAAGTTGATTGTAGGGGGGGCGGTGATTCTGAGTGCGGGATTGGCCGGCACTGCCACTGCAGCCGTCATAACATGGGATACGATTAGCAACTCAAGCACGACAGCAGATGCTTGCACCAATGGTGTGGGAAATGCTTGCACATTTACTAAAGGCACCGAAATACTTACGGCTCGAGCCTATGCTACCAATGATAATGCAGGATCAGGCGCATTCGAGAAGGCAACGATCACTGTCTATAGCGGTGGAATAGGTGTCAAGAACCCTGATCAAGTGGGCAGGTCTTACTCAAATAACGAAAATGATTCGCCCGACCATGCGATTGATAACGATGGAAGGGATGATCTCGTTGTCTTTGAGTTTAGCAATTCGCTGTTTGACCTTGACAGTTTCCAGATTGGCTGGAGGGATAACGATTCCGATATTCGCTGGTGGATTGGCGGAGCAAGCCTCGGGGCGAATTTTGACTTTACAGGACAAACATTCTCAAGTCTCTCAGGTCTCGGTTTCAACAGCTCAGGCGGTTTCAATAATGTTGCCATTAATACAACAAAATCTGTCTCTGGGGATGAGACGGGCCGTTATCTGATTTTTGCGCCGTCACTACAGGACACTGTTCGGCATAGCCCCCCCGACAGTAAGTACGACTATTTCAAGCTCAGCCAGATTACGGGTACGCTAGGAACCGTGGTGGTTCCTCCTCCCGATCCAGATCCGCAAACCACGGTACCGGAACCCGGAACCGCGGCCTTACTCGGCATTGCTTTGGCCGGGTTATGGGCAAGCAGGCGGCGGAAGAGTTAGCGAGGTCGAGTCGCGCTATTGATTGGTTTTTTAGAGGCTCAGGGAAGAGAAACAGGAAGTATGGAAGGGGCAACAATAATAATAATGCAGTAAGAATAATAATAACAATGGCAAAATCAGGATCGGGGTAATATTTTCAAGACATGAAATCTTGCCCTGACCCTGATTATTTTTTTGCATCGTCTCCGGGGTGTTTCATAAATTCGTGTAAAAAGCTTCCTTACGAAACGAGAGACCAGTGAGGGCACGTGAATTTATGAAACATTCGGGTAAAATTACGCCTGCTGAGTAGTTTTTTATACAAACTCACCGGCAGCCGTTTTGCCATCTCCTCCCGTTACGTCAAATACTGCTGGCGTTTTGCGTTGCTAATGCTGATGATGGGAAGAATGCATTCCCGGTTGAGCGGATTGCTCCTTGACGCGAATCTGATAGCCGGCGTGGCAGGCATTGCACTTTTTCATGGATTCGCTCAATTGCCGTAGCGTATGCTTGGGATCTTTCAAGGATTCAGCATCCATGGCGATCTGGTCGAAATCCTTATGTACCGACATGCCAAGCTGCATGAACTCCTTCGGTAGTATCGCCTTGAGATGGTCTTCGGCTTTGTGCGTCATCCCCATGCCTAGCGGTCTCGCGTAACGCGCGACCGCTATCATATCTTCCCTTAGAAGTGCATCCAGAATATTCTGCGTTCCGGTTAGCAGGGCTCGCATTTCGGTAAGCACATGATCGCGTTGCATTTCATTAAATGGCAGTATCCGGCGTTTATCGACCTCGTTTGCCGCCACCGTCGTCGTGGCAATTAAGCTCAGCGCAATAGCAAGAATCTTTTTCAAATTAATCTCCCGCATGAATTGATTTAATTTTTTGCTCGATATTCAAGTCATAGTCCCTTGATTCGCTGTACATGCTTTGGAGTGCAATGGCATACCATTGCTTCCGGTGTTGAGGAAACTCATGCGGCGCAATGCGCTTCGCTTATTACGCCCCACGCTGGTTGTATTATGCAACCATCCCCTTGGCCCATAAATCATGCGCATCAGAGCTGGTAATTTCGACCTCGATAAACTCGCCGGGTTTCATTGTTTTTGCGTTATCGATGTAAACCACGCCATCGATTTCGGGCGCATCGGCGCTGCTACGAGCGATGGCCTTGTTTTTCTGTATTTCGTCCACCAGCACGGTCATGTGTTTGCCGATTTTTCGGGTAAGCAGCGCAGTACTGATTTCTTTCTGCACCGCCATGAAGCGGGCGCGGCGTTCTTCCTTTACCTCTTCGGGGATGTGATCGGGCAGCGTGTTTGCTGCAGCACCCTGCACTGGCGAGTAGGCGAAGCAGCCGACGCGGTTCAGTTGCGCTTCCTGCAGGAATTCCAGAAGTTCTTCAAACTCCGCTTCCGTTTCGCCGGGAAAACCAACAATGAAAGTACTGCGCAGCGTAATATCCGGGTAAACCTCCCGCCATTGTCTGATGCGTGCCAGGTTGTTTTCGGAACTGGCGGGGCGTTTCATCGCCTTCAGGATGCGCGGGCTGGCGTGCTGAAACGGCACGTCGAGATAGGGCAGAATTTTCCCTTCGGCCATCAGTGGAATCACTTCATCGACATGAGGATAGGGATAGACGTAGTGCAATCGCACCCACACGCCGAATTCCCCCAGAGCACGTACTAGCTCGGTCATGCGGGTTTTGAGCGGCCTGCCTTGCCAGAAGCCAGTGCGATATTTCACGTCAACGCCATAGGCGCTCGTGTCCTGAGAAATGATGAGCAACTCCTTGACACCGGCGTTAACCAGATTCTCCGCCTCCTGCATCACCTGATTAACGGGACGGCTGACCAGATCGCCGCGCATGGAGGGGATAATGCAGAAAGTGCAACGATGATTGCAGCCTTCGGAGATCTTGACATAGGCATAATGCCTGGGAGTGAGACGTATCCCCTGCGGGGGGATCAGGCTGGTATAAGGGTCATGCGGCTGCGGCAGATGCATGTGTACCGCCGCCATGACCTCCGGCAACGCATGCGGGCCGGTGACCGCCAGCACCTGTGGATGCGCTTGTTTGACCACTTCGCCGCCGCCTTTGGCGCCGAGGCACCCGGTGACGATGACCTTGCCGTTCTCCGCCAGCGCTTCGCCAATGGCATCCAGTGATTCCTCCACCGCGCTGTCGATAAAACCGCAGGTGTTGATGACTACCAGGTCCGCGTCCTCGTAGGTGGAGGAGATGTCATAGCCTTCGGCACGCAACTGGGTAAGAATCTGCTCGGAATCGACCAGCGCCTTGGGGCAACCGAGCGAGACAAAACCGACTTTGGGAGATAAGGGTTTGGGAGAGGACATGGCTACTGAAATATTGGCTATGAAAGAAATAAAGTATCGGAACAGGGCCTGCTCAGCCTATGAGAGCTTCGACTGATTCGACCGGTTAACTGATCTGGCGATTCGATGGTTCAGGCATGATGAGAGAAAAGGCTGCCGGCCAGCCAGATGGAACTGATGCCCAGTGTGATAAGTGCAACCTGCTGTATGGTCGCATCGATTTCAGGGCGTTTGTGCAGGCCGGGAATCAAATCGGACATTGCCACATAAATCATACTGGCCGCGGCCAATCCCAGCAGCGATGGGAGAAGATGATTCATGTCTTGCAACATGAAGTAGGTCAACATGGCGCCGATCAGCGTGGCAAAGCTGGATAACAGGTTAAAAAGCAGCGCCTGCCGGCGAGTATAACCGGAATTGAGCAGAATCAGAAAGTCACCGGCTTCCTGCGGAATCTCATGCGCAATAATGGCGATAGAGGTGACAATACCCAGTTGTATGTCGGCCATGAACGCCGCCGCAATGAGTATGCCGTCGACAAAATTGTGAAACGTGTCGCCCAGCATGATCAACATGCCGCTGCGGCCATGATCGTGATCGTTCACAGGTGCGGCCACGATATCGGCGGTCCCGTGCAGTGGATCATGTACCTCGCATTCTTCCAGGTGACAGTGGCGCCACAACACCAGTTTTTCCAGAATGAAGAATAGCAGGATGCCAAATAGCACCGTGCCGGTCATTTGGGCGGGATCTTTTGATAACTCGAGCGCTTCCGGCAACGCGTTGAGAAATGCGGCTCCCAGCAGCGCCCCTATCGCGTATGAAACCAGCATTTGTACCCACGAGACGCGGGTATTGAGTGTCAGCGCGGCAGCGAACAATACGCTTAATGCGCCGCCAAACAGAGTCGTGATGATGATCCACGTGAGAACAGACATTAATCTAAATCCGGCAGTTGTAGCGAATTCACTAAGAAAGTGAAGGTGGAGTGATGCAGTACATCATTACGGGTCATGGCGCTTAACTGGAAACGAGCTGAAAAATGAGCGGTCTACCGCTGGATTCAGGCTTAAAGATGATTTTCGGAAAATGCGGGATTATACGCTTTTGCGGGGTGTAAAACCGAAGCAAAAGGGGCAATGGCGGCAGGGCTTCGCCGCATATTCACCTATCCAGCCAGATCAATCCTGCCATTCGTCCGGTACTGCCGTCCCGGCGATAGGAAAAGAATTTTTCCGGATTGCTGAAGGTGCATTCGCCTCCACCGTAAACTTCGTTGACGCCGGCTTCCGTCAATCGCTGTCGCGCCAGCAGAAAAAGATCGGCGAACCATTTGCCGTTGTGAGCGTGGTGTGGCCGGAAAGCGATAGCGGATTTCCTGTCATGCTCGATAAATGCCTGGCGCACTTCCTCACCCACCTCAAAATGGCGAGGGCCGATTGCAGGCCCGAGCCATGCCATGATCCGGAGGTCTATCCCGTCTGCCCGGTTTATCTCCGATAGCGTGCGTTCGATAACTCCTCCCACCATTCCCCGCCAGCCCGCGTGGATCACGCCGGCCAGGGTACCTGCATGGTTGCACAATAGGACGGGCAGACAATCGGCGACAAGCACCGCACAGACGTTGCCGGCGCATCGGCTGAACGCGGCGTCACCATCACAGGGGGTTGAACAATCATAATCGTCGATCCTGACAGACGTCGTGCCGTGTACCTGTTTCAGCCACCGGGGTTCGCCCGGCAAAATTTGACACAGTAGAGAGCGGTTTTGTTCGACCGCTACAGGATCGTCGCCCACATGATCTCCCAGGTTAAAACTGGCGTAAGGTCCACTGCTGACCCCACCATTTCGTGTGGTAAACAGCGCCTTGACATTGCCGGGTGCGGGCCAGTCTGGAACGATCCAGTCGTTCATGCAGGTGAATTGACAAGCGTGGAATTACGTTCGCGATGTTGTTGCAGCATCAGCAGCAATCGGTTCATATCCTCGGGTAATGCCGCCTCCCACATCATTCTTCTGCTGTGTTGCGGATGGGATAACTCCAGTTTTTGTGCATGCAACGCTTGTCTTGGAAAACCGGCAATCAGTTGTCCTGTTTCTCGCGAGATTTTTTTCGGCTTGCCGCCATAAACCGGATCGCCCACCAGCGGATGGCCAATGGAGTGCATGTGCACACGAATCTGATGCGTGCGGCCGGTTTCCAGGCTGCACTGAAGCAGGGTGCAGCCATCGAATTTTTCCACCACCCGATAGTGGGTACGTGCCTCCTTGCCGCTCGCGGTAACGGTCATTTTCGTACGCTGTACCGGGTGCCGTCCCACCGGTGCGTCAATCGACCCCTCGACGGAAACATGGCCCAGCACCAACGCCAGGTAATCACGCTTCACGGTATGTTTTTGCAATTGCCGCACCAGACTGGTTTGTGCTTCCAGGGTTTTCGCCACCACCAGCAGCCCGCTGGTTTCTTTATCCAGCCGGTGTACGATGCCCGCACGCGGCACGGCGCTCAGTTGCGCCGCGTGGTGCAGCAGCGCGTTCAGGAGGGTACCCTGCCAGTTGCCGCTGCCGGGGTGTACAACCAATCCGGCCGGCTTGTTGATAACCATGAGCACATCGTCTTCGTAAATAATATCAAGCGGGATGGCTTCGGCGGCATAAGCGGTTTCGATGTGACCGCTTATGGGTTGCCTGACCTGTATCTTTTCTCCCCCCCATAATTTTTGTTTGGGAATGGCTTCCCGCTCATCCACGCTAATCCGTTTTTCCAATATCCAACCCTGTAGCCGGCTGCGAGACCAATCGGGCAGCAGGCGCGCCAGCGCCTGGTCAAGCCGCATTCCCGCGTAATCCGGGGGGATGGTCAATTCGGTGATGCTGTCAGCCGATTCAGACGATAGGGGGCTTTGCGCTATAATAATAATATTCGTCCTTACTTTCCGGTGAATTTGCCATGTCGCGTAGTGTAGCTTTATTTCTGGTATTGCTGCTATCAGCGTGTGGCCTGCTGCCAAAACAGAACAACCCGGACGATTCCAAGAATTGGTCTGCCAGCAAGTTCTATTCCGAGGCGAAATCGGAGATGTCCAGTGGAAATTACTCGGCCGCAATTAAACTATTCGAGCAGCTGGAAGCCCGTTATCCCTACGGACGCTATGCGCAGCAGGCGCAGCTTGAGATTGGCTATGCGCATTACAAAGACGGCGAACAGGCCACGGCTATTGCCGCCGCCGACCGTTTCATCAAGCTGCACCCGAATCATGCGAACGTGGACTATGCTTATTACCTCAAAGGGTTGGCGAATTTTAATGATGACCTGGGGCTGATGGGCATCGTGTCGGAAAAGATTCTCGGCCAGGATATGAGCGAGCGCGACCCGAAGGCGTCACGTGAGTCATTCGATAATTTCAGGGAATTGGTTACCCGTTTTCCCGATAGCAAATACACGCCCGATGCGGTACAACGCATGAAGCATCTGGTGAATGTAGTGGCGCTAAACGAGGTGCAGGTAGCGCGTTATTACATGAGACGAGGCGGCTATGTCGCCGCTCTGAATCGTGCGCAATTTACCCTCAAGGAATACCCGCAGACACCAGCCACGGAGGAAGCGCTATTCATCATGATAAAAGCCTATGATGCGCTGGGAATGACCGATTTGCGTGACGACGCCGCGCGCGTGATGACAAAAAATTTCCCTAACAGTCGATTCTTCCCTGATTCGACCGCGGCGACCGGCGATTCCTGGTGGAAATTCTGGTAGCACGGGTCCCGGCCTGAAACTTCCACCGGAACCCTCTCCAAATTATCGATTCTTCAGGTCTGGCAGGTTGCGGGCGTCAGGCGGTCTTCGGATTCAATGTGATGGAGTGTGCGCTATCTCTCCCGGCAGATTGCTTGTGTGTGGTTTCGTCCTGCAAGCGGATTGCCATCACATCGCATGTGGCATGATGCAGGACACTGTTTGCCGTTGATCCCAGCAATAGAGCGAGGCCATGACGCCCATGCGAGCCGACAATAATTAAATCCACCTGCTCCTGCTCCGCAATCCGCACGATTTCCTGCCCCGGGACCCCCCAGACCATCCAGCGGCAGCCAGGGTCGACATTCAGTTGGTCACCGAGTTGCATCAACCTGGATTTCTCCGCTTCCAGCAATTCGTATGATGAATCTTTGTACAGCGGAATAATTGTGCCATAGGCCGTATCCGGCATTGGAATATTATCCAGTACATGAATAATGCTCAGTTTCGCATGAAAAATATTTGCGAGATGCTGTGCTTTTTGGATCACATAATCGCCATGTGGGGAAAGGTCCACTGCCAGTAAGATATGCTGATAGCTATCCATGGTTTTCCTGTGTGTTTATTGATACCAGATCTGTTTTTCCAATATCCGGGCAGCTATTTTAAGCGTGTCCCTGATTCTGCCAGATGTGAATTTACCATTTCAATATCTCACTATGCTCTGAATCATGGGTATTCGATGGCGATGCCAATCGGATCATATCAGGTGAGGAGGGGCTGCATTCGCATCATTAATGCAAGCCGGCGAGCATGCTGGCCGCCTGGGTACCGCTAACGGCAGGGACAATTCCGGCAATATCAAAGTACCGGGGATTCAACTTCTGCGCGAATGGAAGAGATTGAAGAGGTGGAATAAAAATTGAGATGGGTCAAAGTGTTAACATAATCTGCATCGAGAAATTCTGTTCCTTTTTTTGACTCTCGCAAGAAACTTGATCACAACAATTTAAAAATAGAAACAGCAAGAAGGCCTCCAACTATGGGGCCGATCACTGGAATGTACGCGTAGCTCCAATCGCTGTCCCTTTTATTGGGTATTGGCAGAATGGCATGCATAATGCGCGGCCCCAGGTCACGAGCCGGGTTAATCGCAAAACCCGTCGTCCCACCCAGTGATAAACCGATGCCGAATACCAGCAAAGCGGCTGGCAGGGCGTCCAGTGATCCAAGACTGCTCTGCGGGGCAACCATATGCAAAATGCCAAAAATCAATATAAATGTTCCGACAATCTCGGAGACAAGGTTATTGAAAGGACTTCTTATCGCGGGTCCGGTACAAAATGCGGAAAGTTTCGCGTTCGCATCTTGCGTTTGTTCAAAATGTTGACGATAGGTCACCCATACGATCAGCGCACCGATCATCGCACCCAGCATTTGTCCGGCAATGTAAGTGGGTACGTCGCCCCACGCGAATTTACCCGCGGCAGCCAGAGCAATGGATGCCGCCGGGTTGATATGCGCACCGCTTATAGTGGACACCGCATACACGCCGACGAATACAGCAACTCCCCATCCCAGAGTAATGGCAATCCAGCCGCTATTATTGCCTTTTGTTTTACTCAATACGACATTGGCTACCACACCGTTCCCAAGTACGACCAGCAGGCAGGTACCTATCAATTCGCCGAAAAAAGGTGTCATCTTTTTAAGTGAAGCGCTAAATTGGGATCAAGGATAAAAACCACACTCGCATTATAAGTATAGCTCAACAGTGCACCGGGTCAATGTAAAGTTTCAGGGGCGTCCATCAGCAATGGTCGGCTGTGATTTAAGCATTGTTCGTAATACTTTCCACACATTTTCCATGATTTTTTGTTGTGCGTGCCCATTCGGATGTATTCCATCCGCCTGAAAGAATTCACGCTTGTCGCCAAAACCGTCCAACAGAAAGGGTACCAGTTTGAGCCGGTGGCGTTTTGTCAGCTGCGTGTAAATATCCTGAAATTTTTGTGTGTATGCTATACCATAATTGGGCGGTAGTTGCATCCCCGCCAACAGCACCGTAGCGTTATTTCTCTGGCAGGCTTCAATAATGGCTTCAAGGTTGTCACGAATGGAATCGATGGATGCGCCGCGCAATCCGTCATTGCCGCCGAGTTCGAGAATGACGATGTCCGGGCGATGGATTTTTAGCGCCTGTTCGATACGATTGCGTCCACCCATCGCGGTTTCGCCACTGATGCTGTTGTTGATTAGGTGAATCTGCGATTGCGTTTGAAGCCGTTTTTTCAGCAGACTGACCCATCCAGCCTCCTGCGGCAGGCCGTAGCCGGCAGACAAGCTGTCGCCGAACACCATAATGGTAGTGCCCGCTGGGGTGGCCGCGGCTCCGGGCACGGCTGTGGCGCCCGAGTTGGTGGAGATAAAAGTAAATAGCGTATAGAGGATAATCAGGAAATATTTCATGACAGATAACCTTGTTGAAAAGCCTATTGTGCAGGCAATCGCCTTGACCAAACGAGTCAGCACTGGCGACGATCAGCTCACCATTCTGGAGGACATTCACCTTAAAGTAAATGCGGGCGATTCCGTTGCCGTGGTGGGCGCATCGGGTTCGGGTAAATCGACGTTGCTGGGATTGCTGGCAGGATTAGATACTCCCTCAAGCGGCAAGGTTCATCTTGATGGAGAAGATATTTTTTTGCTGGATGAAGATGCGCGGGCGGCACTGCGCGGACGCATGCTGGGTTTTGTATTCCAGTCATTTCAGTTGCTGCCCGCGTTAACCGCGGTTGAAAACGTAATGTTACCGCTGGAACTCGCCGGTGCAAACAATGCAAGCACTGCCGCACTGGAATTGCTTGAACGCGTTGGGTTGGGAATGCGTCTAAAGCATTATCCCAGGCAATTGTCCGGGGGTGAGCAACAGCGCGTTGCCATTGCACGCGCATTTGTCACGCAGCCGCAATTATTGCTGGCTGATGAACCTACCGGCAATCTGGATTCTGCCACAGGTGCACAAATCATAGAACTCATGTTTGAACTGAACCGCGAACGGGGAACGACATTGGTTCTGGTTACGCATGACGAAGCCATTTCCAGCCGCTGCGCATGGCGGATACGGTTGGCTGGGGGAAGGGTTATAAATTGACCGGCTCGATGGAAGGCAAGCCCCAAACAAAACCGGTGCCGGGTACCAGGCGGCGTGCATGGGTCACAATGGCCGGGATTTTGTTCGTTGTGTTGATTGCCGCTACCTGGATCTGGCGCAACCAGAGTGGTGCGGCGGATGTGAAGAGTAAGCGTGACAGGGGCAATAGCGCGATTCATGTCGCCACCGCCTTGGCTACCCGAAGTAATATGGCGGTCAGGTTGACGGCCAATGGCACGGTGACCGCACAGCAGATGGTGGCGGTGCGGCCACAGCTTAGCGCCATGATTAGAGCCGTGCATATCAAGGAAGGGCAATTTGTGCAAAAGGGCGAGAAGATGTTCACGCTTGATGCGCGCACCGAGGACGCCAATCTCAGCCGGACTGAAGGACAATTGGCCAAATCCCGGGTTGATTTGACGAATGCCGAGCGTAATCTTGAGCGCCAGCGCGAATTGTTTCGGCAAAACTTTATTTCGCAGGCTGCGCTCGAGGTGGCGGAGAGCCAGGTAGACGGGCTCCGCGCCCTACTTTCGGTGGATCAGGCGACGGTGCAGGCAAATCGCGTCACTCGCGGTTTCAGCGAAATCACCGCGCCTATTGCCGGGCGCACAGGTGCCATTCCAGTGTATCAAGGCAGCCTGGTACAACCGAATGATGCCTTGGTAAGCATCACACAGATCGATCCGATCAATGTCAGTTTTACCTTGCCGGAGCGCGAGTTTGTCTCTTTGCAACAAGCGCTCGCCAAAGGTG
Source organism: Nitrosospira multiformis (assembly GCF_900103165.1). NCBI lineage: Bacteria > Pseudomonadati > Pseudomonadota > Betaproteobacteria > Nitrosomonadales > Nitrosomonadaceae > Nitrosospira > Nitrosospira multiformis. The sequence goes on from NZ_FNKY01000001.1 coordinate 1,349,655, forward strand.
AAGTACCCGTTAATGTAGTGCTGGATGCGGCCGGAAAGCAAACACGCCAGGGCCGGTTGATATTTGTCGATAACATGGTAGATACGGCGAGTGGCACCATTGGTCTCAAAGCGGAATTTCCCAACGCGGACAGGCATCTGTGGCCGGGCATGTTTGTTCCCGTAACGCTGACGCCGCGCACACTGGCTGGCGCCCTTACGGTTCCCGTGCAGGCAGTGCAGAATGGTCCGGATAGGAAATTTGTTTACGTAATTGGAGAAGATGGCAAAGCGAACTCGCTGACCATTGAGGTACGTTTGATTCAGGACGGGCTTGCCGTAATAGAGGGAGAAGGCGTCGCGCCGGGTACGCGTGTGGTGGTTGAAGGGGCGCAGAATCTCAGGCCGGGCAGCGTGGTAACAGAGGTCAAGCCCCGTAGTGGTGAGGCTGGAGTTGGCAGCTAGATGATGAGTCAATCAACGGATCGGCAATTGCACCTGAATTCGATAGTTGACCGCTCATCCCGCTTCGGGATCGCATCTTCCTGCGGAAGGCGCTGCTCCGCCCTAAGCGGTCGCATCCCGCATCGTTGCGCCTTGCCCCGCACCCCAAAAATCGCACACTCCACCCTGCTCAACTGCCGGATTTAGGATGAATCTCTCCGAACTGTGTATTCGCCGTCCGGTAATGACGATACTGCTATCGGCTTCTGCCGTCATTGCCGGGATCATTGCCTACGGCGGTTTACCGATTGCCGCGCTACCAAGTTACGATTCGCCCACCATCACGGTAAGCGCGGTGCTTCCGGGTGCAAGTCCCGAGACGATGGCCTCATCGGTGGCGACCCAACTCGAGCGGCAATTCTCCACCATCTCCGGCCTCTCGGTCATCAGTTCGACCAGCACGCTGAGCAATACCACGATAACACTGGAGTTCGACCAGAATCGTGATATCGACAGTGCTTCCATTGATGTGCAGGCGGCATTGTTGCGTGCCCAGCGATCGTTGCCAATCGAAATGACTGCGCCCCCGTCCTACCGCAAGATCAATCCTGCCGATGCTCCCATTATTCATCTTGCCCTGACGTCGCCCTCGATGTCGCTATCGGATCTGAACAGTTTCGCCGAAGATCTTATCTCGCCAACGCTATCGACAATTACCGGTGTGGCACAGGTACAGATCAATGGCCAGAAGAAATACGCTGTGCGTGTGCGTGTGAACGCGGAAGCGCTTGCGGTCCGTGATTTGACGCTTGACGACGTCGCTGACGCCCTGCGCACCGCAAATGCCAACTCTCCCATTGGCACGCTCGAAGGTCCACGTCAGAGCCTCACCATCGAAGCCAATCGCCAGCTCAACAATGCCGCCGAATTTGCGAAACTGATTATCGCCACCTCCCCCAGCGGCAATCCAGTACGGCTGTCGGAGGTGGCGGAAGTTGAAGACAGCGTAGAATCTGTAAAAACTGCAAGCTGGGTCAACGGCGAACGCGCCATCACGCTGTCGGTGCAGCGCCAGCCAGGCGCAAATACCGTTGCCACGGTTGATGCCATCAAGGCGGTCATTCCGGAACTGGTCGCGCAGATGCCGTCCTCGGTTCAGCTCACACTGACCAGCGACCGTTCGGTTTCGATCCGTGAATCCATCCACGATGTGCAGGTCACGCTGGGGATAACCATTGTCCTCGTCTTGCTGGTGATTTTCCTGTTCCTGCGCAAGGCCTCCGCCACGCTGATTCCGGCGCTGTCATTGCCGATTTCGCTATTGGGAACAGTGGCGCTGATGCGCGTTTTTGATTACAGCCTGGACAACATTTCATTGCTCGCCATCACGCTCGCGGTCGGGTTGGTAGTGGATGATGCCATCGTGATGCTGGAGAATATCGTACGCCACATCGAGAAGGGCATGTCGCCTCTGCAGGCCGCCTTGCAGGGATCCAGGGAAGTAAGTTTTACCATCATCTCGATTTCCCTCTCCCTGGTTGCCGTTTTCATTCCGATTTTTTTCATGCCTGGTGTGATCGGGCTGCTTTTTCATGAGTTTGCCGCCGTCGTGGGGATCGCCGTCCTGATGTCCGCTGTCGTATCGCTCACGCTGGTTCCGGTGATGACCAGCCGCTATATTACCGGGCATGAAAGCGAAGGACGCAGCCTGAGATGGACCGAATGGTTCGAGCGCGGGTTTACTAAACTACTGGGCGTCTATGAACGCATGCTTGATTTGGCGCTCCATCATCACCGGGTGGTGTTGGGTATTGCCGTCGGCACCTTCGTTGCGACGGGTCTGTTGTTCATGGTGCTGCCCAAAGGTTTTTTTCCTACCGAGGATATCGGTCAGGCCCTGATCACAGTGGAGGCTGTGGAGGATATTTCGTTTCCCGCCATGTCCGAGCTATTGCAGCGTACCGGCGACGTCATTCGCGCCAATCCCGCGGTCGATACATTAATTGTCAACGCTACCGATAGCAATAGCGCCCGGCTATTCATGACCCTTAAGCCGCGTGGGGAGCGAGCGTCCCTTGATAAGATCATTGAGAACTTGCGCCGGGACGTGAGTGCCGTCCCAGGCGTGAATGTCTTCATAAACCCCATTCAGAATCTCAGGCTTGGCGGCCGCACCAGCAAGAGCCGCTATCAATATGTCATGCGTAGCGTACGTGCCGGCGAGTTGCGCACCGCGGCGGATAGCCTCATGTCACGTATGCGTGAAGATGCCATCTTTCGGGATGTGACCAGCGACTCTCAACTAAAAGGGCTGCAGGCAGTACTCGATATCGATCGCGATAAGGTCAACCTGTTAGGTGTGCAAATGGCCGATATTCGTTCCGCACTTTATAGCGCCTTCGGCGAGCGCCAGGTTTCCACAATCTTTACCTCAACCGATAAGTATCAAGTCATTTTGCAGGTCACCGCCGAAGATCGTGCTGACGAAAGTGCTTTTAACAAGATCTATTTGCGCGCCAAAAATGGTGTGCTGGTTCCGTTATCGAGCGTTGCTTCGGTCAAACGCGAGGTAGGGCCGGTCGCTATCAATCATGCGGGGCAACTGGAGGCCTTGACCATCTCCTTCAACCTTGCTCCCGGCGCGGCGCTGGGGGATGCCTCGGCTCGTATTGACCAGTTCAAGCGCGAACTGAATATGCCGGTGAGTGTTCTGACCAGCTATGCGGGCGATGCCGCGGCGTTCCAGTCTTCACAAGCGAGCCAGGTGGTATTGATCGTTGCCGCATTGCTGGTAATCTACGTGCTGCTTGGCGTGCTGTATGAGAGCTACATCCATCCTCTCACGATTCTTTCCGGGCTGCCCTCCGCGGCGGTGGGTGCGTTGGCGACGCTGTGGTTATTCAATATGGAGCTATCCATCATCGCCATGATCGGTATCCTGATGCTGATCGGTATTGTCAAGAAAAATGCCATCATGATGATCGATTTCGCGCTCGATGCGCAGCGCAATGCCGGCATGCCGCAGCGCGAAGCGATCCGGACTGCCTGTCTGTTGCGTTTTCGCCCCATCATGATGACCACCCTGGCGGCACTGATGGGGGCGCTTCCCATCGCGCTTGGACTGGGTGCAGGTGCCGAGTTGCGCCAACCGCTGGGTCTCGCCGTGGTCGGGGGGCTATTGTTCTCGCAGATCATTACGCTTTTCATTACACCCGTGATCTATCTTTATCTGGATCGCTTTTCCGGCAAGGGGCCGCTCAAATTCGAGACGGATCGGGAATCCTGGCCGCGGCAAGAATTGCCGTAAGGTGACTTGTATGCCGATGACGAACCAGCAATTAATTTCCAAAATTATTCACCACGATTTTGCCCCCCGAAATAACAAGATCGGGATATTCCAGAATTTTCAGATTTTGGGCGGGATCGCCTTTCACCGCAATAATATCGGCCGGCGCACCGGATTGTAAGGTACCCAGCAGCGGCAAATTCAGGTGCTGACCCGCTTTGGATGTCGCAGCGCGCAGGACATCGATCAGTCCCATTTTTGCCATTTGCCTCATATAGATCAGCTCCTGCGCATCGATTCCCCAGGGAATATCCGGATGCGCAATTTCAGCCCCGTACAAAAATTCGCCACCCAGCGCCGCCCAAGTGCCGGCATTGTGAGCCACGCCCGAACATTTGGACAAGGTATCCAGTGTAGTGACTATTTTTACATTCTGCTCCACCGCCTTTTTTAGCAACGACGCAGGAATAATGTCACAAGGCACGTGGGCCCATTCATCGATACCCGCGTTGATGGCAATGCGCGCACCGGTTGCTTCGGCAATATGTACTGTTACCTTACGATTATTTTTATGGGCTTCATCCACAATCGCTTTCACGATATTTTCTGGTAATAGCGGCCATGCTTGCTTCAAAGCGTTATGGGCAGGCTTGGGATGAGCGTGCGCGTGTTCTACACTCCGTTGATCATGATGATGACCGTGGCCATGACCAGAGTCATGACCATGACCGGATGACCAGGGGGCGCCCGCCTCGCCACCGGGCTCCAGTGCGACCTTGATCACGACTGCGCCACCATTTATAAGATCACGGACAGTCTCCCGCGCTTCTTTCTCGCTGGAAACCTCCGTGGCAATGTTTGTTTTTCCCAGCATCGGAATGGGATAACCATTCGGTGCGGTAATAATCGGTCCGGAGGTTAATACACGCAGGTTGCCGTTCCCGCCGTATGGCTTGTGCACCGGTCCACCCACATCCCGAATCGTTGTAATGCCATGTTTCAGAACGGTATCAGCCGGAACATTCTGGAATGAGAGATGGGCATGCAATTCGATAAAACCGGGTAGTATGGTTGCATCACCCAGATCAATGACTTTGGCATTACTGGACTTGAATGATTCGCGTGTCCCGATTTGAGCCACTTGCCCGTTTATCACTAACACTGAAGTATCCGTTCTGATGTTGCTGCCGTCGAAAACCCGCGCGGCATGCAGGAGAATAGATCCATGCCCGGTTTCCTGAGCGATCACTAGGGAGGAAGTAAAGATTGCCGGAATCAAACATAAGCAGGAGGTGAACCGGCTGATCAATCCAAAAGGCATACATTTCATCATTTCATATCCTTCATTCATAGATGTTTTGGAATTTAGCAATCATTGCGTAACAGATATTGTTAACAATGGCCCGGCTGGATGACATCAACGAGAACACATAGCGCCACCATGAGAAAATAACTGCCCCAGGCCGACTCAACCAGTTCGTTCTTTCCCTGACTGGTTTTGTAGCAGCAACCCCAGAATATTCCCGAAGCCACCCGGTCTCCATTTTTCTGATGATGGCTATTTCCGTGAAGCCCGGTAAAGTATTGGCTGCGAATGATCGCGGTAACCTGTTGATGGGCATGAGCACGCCATTGTTCTCCATCAGGTATCAGGTCCGCGAGGGAGAGCATTGCCAGCGACGCGATTACAGAGGACAAGGGGTCGCAAAGTCCTGATGGATGGTTCAGTCGATCCGGCGGCAAAGACTCAGGCCGCGAACGTCTCCAATATTCACAAGCGGAATGGGTATGGGTCAAGTAAGGTTCCCCCCATTGTGCCGCCGCCCGGCTTAATCCCAACATGGCCCAGGCCTGGCCGCGAGACCACTTGCCGGCGTGATCAGCAGCTCGAAAACTCCCGTGGCTAAAGTAGGCGCCTGGGTGAAATGCGCCGCCATCGCTGCGGCATGCAGTCAATAGGGTATCCGCATGACAACGTGAGATTTGATGATAAACGCTATGTTCACTGCGGTTGAGAAGTTGGATCAGGGCGGCAAGAGTGTCTATCGTAATTCGTTGATTCCCTTCCTTTCCGCCACCCATGCCGGTGCCAAGGGGAATACAATTTATTTCCGGGTCATAGGAACTCGCAATTGCGGCAATAGATTTTTTCGTGAGCTCGCGTGCAGCGCTATTACCAAACCAGACATCGCCGAGGGATGTCCCGTGCCAAAAAATCAGGCTGCGGTTAATAGTGTCGACGCTGATTTTCGAGGATAAGCGCTGACAGATATCTGACGCCTTGCGTAGATCCAGTGCTGATCCTGTTATCCGTGATCGCAGCCACCACCATCCGCTCCAGAATCCTCCCACCCAGGAGCCTCCCGACGAGATAACCCACTGATCTGCAGTTCCTGGTGAATAGAGAGGAAAACCATCTGTGCAGCGGGAATCAATGGCCTCCATGCGATGAATCATCAACGCAAGCGCATTCGTTATTTCTTCCCGGCTCAACAGCTGCTCGTCGGTGTTCCAGGACTTCCTTTCCAATAGGTGCATGAGTCATCCTTTTTCAGAAAATAAAGTTGAAATCTACGTAGACCATGTCGGCATCCTTTTTTCCGCTATAAATATTTCGGGTGACGCTGCCGCCGAAGGCATGCCCGTAATAGAATCTCCATGACAGTTCCTTGGTGAGAGCATGTGTGAAACTGATATCCACCAATTGACCCACGTCGCTTTTGCCGCTTGAAGGCTTTCCTGAATAGCCGAATGCTCCCGAGCTCGACGTCGGTCCCAACCCACCGTAGAACAGATCGGCCGAGTTGGTGAGTGACAGATGATGCAAGTCAATGGTTACCCGGGTCTGTGGAGTGGGTGAGACGGTCATCTGGATGAACGCATCTTGCATATTCATCAGGTTGTAGAATGGGAACTTGGCATAGCCGCGCCCATTGGGAAGCACCGAAAAGAAAGTTTTGTGCTTGCCATCGCTTGCATCATCATCGCCCGAGCTTAGAAAATAATGGGCACGCAACCATGGCTTAAAGTCAAGGTTGGTCCATTGGTAACCGGCCTCGGCAGCGATAGCCCAAGCCTGATGGTCCTGGCTGGTCCAATCGCCAAACTGATAAGCTCCCCACAATAAAGCGTCGACACTGCCCGAGTTCAGTTGATGAAGGGTCAACAGGTGAGCGCCTATGGTATGAATATTCAGGTTCTGGCTATCAAGCCTCGGTCGATCAGCAGCGGGGCGGTTGTCCACCACCTGAGTGTTACGCTTGTCATCGTAATTGATATAGAAGAGTCGACCCTCGGTTCCCGGCAGCAGCGCATCCTTCTTGCTGGTGAGCGCCCCATAAAACAGATTGATGTCGCTAATTTCATTTTGCCCCTGGACGGTAAATCCACCCTGGGTTGGGCGCATGCCACTTGCCGTGATATTGAAAGCTGGCCGGTCATAAACAGCGTTAAAGCCATCGAAGCTTCGCCCCACATGGACAATATTCGACGCCACGAGGCGTTGCGCGACACGTGCCCTTTTGAGTCCATCGAACTTGTCATTGCCAGATCTGTATTCCATGCCATCCATAAACTCGAATCGGCCAATCTTCAAGAATGTCCCAGGCAGGCCCAGTGAATTGAACTTGAAATTCAGATAAGCTTGTTTCAGAAAAATATTGCTGGCATTAGTGGACTGATTTGCCAGGAAATAGGCGCCACCCAGCCCTAAAGGGCCACCGGGTGACGCAACCGCATCATTGGGCAATCCATATAAACCAACGTATTGGGCTTGTGCATAGCCATCGACGTATGAAGTCGTGAGCAGCGCTCCGAGCCTGGCGCGCAGTGCCCATAAATCATATGAATTGTTATTATTCATTGCTGGGCTGGGCCGAAAATAGTTCCATGCCTCGTAGCTGCCATAAAATTCGCCGGTGATGCGCAGGTAGGGATTGATCTGACCCAGGAATTTGGGTTCTTCAGCACCCAATGCGCTGCTGATTTGTAACATGGACCCCATAACAATCCATGGAATTAACAGTTTTAGCCGCATACTGTGTGGATTGACTTGTTTATTTACAGGCACGGGCTTAAATTCTTCCGCTTGCTCAATTTTGTTTCTCGTTTAAAAAGTCCACAGTCAAAAAAATTCACAATCAGAAAAATCATGGAATTGATTTCCTCCAAGGATGGAGTACCCATCGCATGCTGGCATGGCGGCGTAGGGGAGACCTTGTTACTTGTGCACGGCACCTCTGGCGATCACTTCGCATGGGCACCGGTATTGGCCACGCTTGAACGCCACTTCAATGTGTGGACCATCGATCGGCGGGGACGTGGCCACAGCGGCGACGCCAACCGCTATGCACTCGAACGCGAATGCGAAGATATCGCCGCGGTCATTGATGCCATAGGGGGTACCGTGCACCTCCTCGGACATTCCTTCGGAGGGCTCTGTGCCCTGGAAGCTGCAAACCTGACTTCAAACATCGGCGGACTTGTCCTCTATGAGCCACCCATTTCGCTGGCTGGGAGCGGTTGGTCGGCCGAACTTGACAGATCCATGCAAACGTTGCTGGATGCGGGAAATCGAGAGGGAGCACTGCTGCTTTTTTTTCGAGACATCGTCAAAACACCATCCCATGAGATTGCTGCCATGCAGGCTGGATTGCACTGGCCAGAACGAATCGCCGCAGCTCACACGATTCACCGCGAATTGCAGAGTATTGACCGCTACGTCTTCGAACCCTTCCGGTTTCATGCCCTGCGAATTCCTGTTTTGCTCCTGCTCGGTGGCGAAAGTCCCTCACGTCGCCATCTTATTGCCGAAACGCTTCACCAAGCTCTGGCTTGCAGTGCGATCAAGATCCTCCCGGGACAGCAGCATAGTGCGATGAGAACCGCTCCCGATTTATTCGCTCATGAAGTTGTAAAGTTTTTAAATGTCCGCGGCCTTCGTACGCTCAGCGGCGCAGACCATCATGGTTGATGCCTGTGTCTTGCTCCGGCGCGTGGAGGCCAACGCCAACGACATGATGCAGGCGCATAGAAGCACACCAATCAGCGTACTCCAGCCCAGCGACCCTTCGGAATAGCTGGACAAGGCGCCATACAGCGGCGGGCCCAGCGCGAAGCCGCCGAAGAAGGCAACCGAAATAAAGCCGGATGCGGCAGTCACCGGACCAAAAGCCGGATCTCGTATCAACATGCTCATTGCTATTGCATTGGTGCCTACCGCGGTAAGTCCCATGCCAATCGCGCCGATCCATAGCCGCCAGTGGGTTTCCGGGCTCGCTAGCATCGTCACTGCTATCGTGCAAGCTGCAATCGTTATCAGCATGAGCAGAAGCAGCGATTCGTCCTTGAGTTTCGCTCCTATAGGCGTCAACACTATCCTGGAGATGATTCCCATCACGCCAAAAACCGCAATCAAGGTGCCGGCCAGGGATAACGGCATACCTTGCCGGATGGCAAAGCTGGGCAGGAATGTGACGAAGGCAGAGAGCGATATTCCGACGCAAAACTGAATGCCCATCAACCGCAGCAGGAGCGAATTTGGCAGCGAGAACATGAAGCCCTTAACTGTTCCGCCGCGCTTCCCGGGAGTGAACAAAGGCGTCGAGATTGCGAATAACAGCGCGACCGGAACAATCATGCCCAATGCGGCACGCCAGCCATATTGAAATGCGATACCGGGGAGTATCAGGCCGGCGAAGAGGGCCGCTACCTGAACACCGGATTGCTTGAGCCCCACGACTTTTGCTTTCTTATCAGGCGGAACCTGCTGCGCGATCAGCAAATTTGTGACAGGGTTCGCGAGTGCCTGGGCGATACCGCAGATAGCAGTCGCCGCCACTAATCCATAAAAATCTTTTACTGTTGCCATCAGGGTGAAAGCCAACGCGATGGCAGAGAAAAGCACCATCAACGCATAACGTGAACCCATGCGATCCACGATAGCACCCGCCCAGAGTGATAAGATGGCCGCTAGGCCAAATGAACTCATTACCAGGTAACCCAGTAGTGCGGGTTCAAAGCGTAAGTCGCGGCCAAGGAGCGGCCCAAGGGTGCTGATGGCATATAAGATCAGCATAGGCAAGGCCATGGCAAATACCAGGACAATCCGGAACCCGATGTCTACAATCACTGTGTGCCGGGTGGTAACGGTCATTATCGGCATTGTCCGTACCCTCCGCCGATGAGCAGGTACTGGCGCCGGTACCATGATGCAAGCGAGTAAAAGCACACCGCCAGTACACTGTATCCAGGCAAGTCACGGGAAATATTCGGAAAGCTCGCAAGAATCGAATCAGTCAAAGTAATAGACGTCCTCTTCTTTATAGAAATTGATGAGCCGGCGGCCCACCGAACTGATAAGCGACTCATCCGAACCGTCAAGGATGCGCGACGTGCGCGCTATTCTGTAGATACCGGAAAGCGGGGTAAGATCGCTGATGCCTTCGGCGCCATATAGTTGTACCGCAGAGTCCGAGGCGATGCATAAAGCTTGTGATGCAGCTATTTTTGCGATATTGATCTCGATATCATTTGAACGCCGGGCATCGACACCCCTTGCGGCTACCCGGATGAGCGCACGCGCACTTGCAATAGCCTGGTACGCCTTGGCAACATGTTGGCGCACCAGCTGCTTCTCTGGCAGCCGGGCGGATCTGCCACGATCAGAATTAATTCGGGCGCCCATTAAATCGAAACATCGTTGCGCCAATCCCACCCAGTTCATTGAGCGAAGCTGGCGGCCCATTCCGAGCCGCCAGCTCATTAAATCAATACCGCTGCCGCGGGTACCCAGCAGATTATGCGAAGGGACCCGCACCTCACTAAAAGATATCTCGCCCTGACCCAGGGAGCGGTCCATCACGGTAATCTGACGCTCGACCCTGAATCCAGGTGAATCAGCCGGAACGACAATCATGGAAAGGGCCTTGCCGGGTGCTGTATTTTCTTCGGCCGTGCGCGCCAGGACAGTGACAAAAGTCGCCCGGTCCGTATTGCCGACAAACCATTTTCTGCCATTGATAGTCCAGTTGCCATTCGACAGATATGCGGAGGTCGTTATCAGGGCGGGAAACGATCCGCCATGCTCCGGCTCCGTCATGCCGTAGCTTGGAATGGCTTTCCCGGCCACCATGGGTTGCAGGAAATTCTGGCGGATTTCATCGGTGCCAAATTTCAGCAGCATATGCGCATCGAGTGCAGAGTGGCTGCCAAGGATGGCCGGGGAGAATTCCGAGCGCCCCTCCTGTTCAGCGACGATCAGATAGTCTTCCAGAGACGCTATTCTTCCGCCGTGGGAGAGTGGATAAAACAAACCCCATAGTCCGGCATAGCGGGCTTTCTCGGCCAATTCCGATTGCAGGCAAAATGATGCATTTCCGTCTTGAGCCAACCGCGATTCGTTTGGAATGATCATTTCATCGACAAACTTTCTCACTTCGCTCGCAAGTACTCTGGCTAGTTCCGTGTGTGCCGATTTTTCGTGTATTTCCGGCATCAATGTGCCCATTGAGCAAAGCCGGGTTCAGTCATGCGCTGGACAAATTCGATTTCCGCGGTTAACTGCTTTTTATCGATCTTTCCCGCCGGACTGAGTGGCAGTTGCCGGTAGTAGCGTAAATATTCCGGAAGCTTGTTGGTTTCCAGACCCTGTTCACGCAGGTAGCGGGCGAATTGGGAGAGCGATGGGCGCTCGACCTCGTCGCGTAATACCAGGCAGAGACAAACGCGATGCCCCAGATCCGGATCGGCAACCGGTACACAGGCGGCGCTGACAACGGCTGGATGAGAGACTGCGATATTCTCAATTTGGGCGGGACTGATATTGATCCCGCCACGAATAATGATGTCTTTTTTACGACCGGACAGCACCAGATATCCGTCATTATCAATAAGACCAAGGTCTCCGGTATAAACCCAGCCTTCCTCATCCCGGTATAGCGCATCCAGGTCTGGAGCATTGACATATTGCATCGGGCTTATCGGGCCTCTGGCGGTAATTTCACCGATGCAACCTTGCGGCACCTCCTGCTTCTGGTCATCGACTATGCGGATGGAGCAGACGTCCGGATTAGGCCGGCCCGCTTTACGAAAAACAGTCTCCAAATCATCATCAAGGGTAGTGTGGCAGTTAACACCGTCCGCCGATCCGTATAAGCTGATAAACCCGCATCTGAATGCGTCGGTACATCGGCGGATTGAGGCTTCATCGATTTTCGCTCCGCCACTGATAATAGCCATCAGACTGGAGGTATCGATTTTAGATAATGCCGGGTCCGCGGCGATGCGTTGAAACATGGTGGGGACGCCAAAGATGTAGGTCGGCTTCAGCTCCGCGATGGCCTGAATGGCAGCCGCGACATCGAATTGCGGCAGAACAATAACCGATCCGCCGAGCCAGGACAAAATGCCGAATGTCGCGGTTGAGCCAAATGCCGTGCCAAGCGGCATTAAATAAAGTCCCCTGAAAGTACCTCCGTCAGGATGTATTCGTTGCAGAAAGCGTCCCCGTCCACCAGCCAGCGCATTATGCGAATAGGCAACCCATTTCGGCTCGGATTCGGTTCCGGATGAGATCAGGAGGCGAACGGGTGATTCGGGAGAGACTTCCGGTAATTGACTTAATTCAACTGGCTCGGCTTGAAACAGGTCATCCATTGTGTGCCAGCCTTTTCGGCTTCTTCCATCAACAACGAGAATACGGAGTGACAGCACAGTCGGCCGTATTGTTTCAATCATCTTACATAGATCGGTTCCGGCGTATTCCTGCTCGACAACAATTAAACGCGCGTCACACCGTCTCAGCAAGGACTGGATATCAAGGCGGCCGCGCCCTGGGGGAAAAGGCGCCACAATCGCGCCCAATGCGGCCGCCGCGAGATCGATTACGCAGCTACGCCAACTGTTAGGGAGCTGGTATGCCACAACGTCTCCGGAAACAATCCCCAGCGCTTTGAGACTGCCAGCCAGGCGATGGATCTTATCCAATAGCTCTGCGTAAGTGATGGTTTGATCGAGAGATATAACTGCCGGACTGTCGGGGTGCCGCCGTACATGCTCGCAAAACAATTCATATACGGATTTATCAGGATAAATTCCATTTTGGGCCCACTGCTTGCGAATTTCAGCGGGAACCATATCTATGACGCCAGAATGATTCATTTGAAACTCCAGGGAGAATTAACTCTTGTATAAGAGCCAGGACTTAAGCCTGGCTGCAGATGCGCTGTGGTCTGCAAGTCAGCGAGATCTTCAATAACAACGGCTGAAGGTACGCGTGCCTGTTCAAAAATCTCAGCCCACTCATACGCCGTTCTTGACAGGAACAGGTCACTCAGGCACTGCTCAAAATCATCTTCCATACCGATGCCGACTTCAAGCACTTCGGATAATCTCACCAGCGTTTCCAGGTCACAGCACTCGATCGCAATTTTTCCCTGCTTGGTGTCATAGACATTGTCGATAATGCTTCCGGGGATTGAGCCAGTGCCCGGCAAGCTATATAAGTTCTGAAAATCATCTGCACACAAAAGTGTTGACGCGCTCATCAGCGATGAGGTGACTTTCCCGCCTGCATTATTCATACATCGATTGAGCAGTGCGATAGTGATTCCCTGTGCCGCGACAACGCCTCCTAGTACATCAAGTACCGTAAATAACGATCCGCCAAGCGTGCCGGAAGCCTCAGCGACTCTTTTGGCGATGCCGGAGTAGGCTTGAGCCATAAAGTCCGTGCCGGGCATTGGACTTGAAGGGGAATGTGCGGCGCTGTCTGTCGCCCAACCGGCGGCATAGGCATAAATCAGGGAAGGATTGATCGTAGCCAAATCATCATGGTCGAGATTTAACAGCACCGCTTTACCGGGTGCCCAGTTATGCAGGAATACATCGGCATGGCGCGCCAACTCCTTGATTTCCGCTTGCCCGGCTGGAGATTTGATGTCCACTTCCCGAATGGTTTTAAGGCGATTGAGCGCATCGAATCGTGCAGAACAGCCTTCGGCCATCGGTGGCATACCTCGCAGAGGGTCACCACCCGGTGGTTCTATCCTGATAACCGTCGCACCCAGAAGTGCGAGCAGGTGTCCCGCAAGGGGGCCTTGAATCCGCCGGCAGGATTCGATGATGGTAAGTCCACTCAACGGTAAGTCATTGGTGACACGACTTGACGCCGTGCCGTTGAGGTTTGTCTCGAAAACGAATTCCCACGGACCCTGAAGCCATACGTATTTACTGTCATTGTCTTTGGCCCTATCGTCGATCGAGCGCACCGGGCAAATAGCCATGCCAGTGCGGATACATATTTGTGAAATATGGGAGTAAGAAAATTTCGATATTGCGCTAACCAATTCCTCAGGCAGAGGAGATACAGCTTTGGCATATCTCAGCAAAAAGGCCATCCATCCCTTGCCGGCCACTGTTGAACTCACACCGATCTCGGTCCAGAATTTTTGCCAGGGTCCGACGTCAAGTGTTTCGAGTTCAAAGATGACACCATCCAAGGAAACAAAGGGAAGGCAGGCAGGATGTGAAATCTGGTCCGGCAATAGCGTTTCGGGAGATTCTGAAGCGGTGGCCCCCGCTATATACTGCCCCACGCTCAACAGGGCTGCGGATGCCATCGAAACACTGCTATTGGACACCGAAAGGCCTCGTAGCTGACCTATCGAGGCAGCCACTCCTCCCTGGAGTGCCAATGCGGCAGTCAAGGTTGAGACGTAGTTCAACCCCAGAGGTCGAGATTTACCGCTGGCTCGTCCATGCACCGACATGAGCCCGCAAGCCGCCTGCATGATATTTTCAGTCACAGAAGCTTGCCTGGAGGTGTCATCCCATCTCGTCACGCCGCATATGACAGGCGTGGTATGAGGAGTCTTGAATTCAAACGAGAGTACGGCATTGTCCGCCGAATTCTCGTTTGGAGCGATTTCCATGCCCAGTGCGGTAGACTGGTAAATCAGCGAAGATGCGATGGCGGTAAAATCAGGCGCCGGGTTTTTTAATGCGCCCGCTATCACACAACCCGTTAATGTTCGATTCATGCTCATATTTCTTATATATGAAAAAGGGTTGGATTCCGTTTATCCTCCGGCGACGGCGGGCAGAATGGTTAACGAATCGCCATCTCGCAGGCTTGTGGAAAGACCGTTACCGAAACGAATGTCATCATCATTCACGTATATATTGATAAAGCGGTGCGCTTTTCCTTCGGTGATCAGTTTTTCCTTGACGCCCGGATACTGCTGTTCCATCTGTTCGATGACTTCAAGAACATTGAAACCGGAAATTTCGATACGCTTGTGATTGTTGGTGAGCGGTCTGAGTATGGTTGGGATATTCACGGTGATTGGCATATTTATTCCTTTGGAAATTCATTCTTGAGAGAAACCAGAAATCGTGGATAAGATAGTAAGGCTGATAAAGATTTGACTTTGGTTAACGTCAAAGCTCGCTATGGAATCCGAGTTTCTTAAGCCACCATTGCCAATTCCCACCCTGTTTTGTATGACTCCAGTATTCTCACCCGCTCTTCGGTAACCATCCCGTCCGCGATGCGGAAACTGCGAATCTCTTCTCCATGCCTGGCGTCTGTTGGAATAATGACGTAATGGGAGCGGGGCTCGGTCGCATGCTTGACGTCGGTACGGCTCGGATAGGCTTGCGTACCGGTGTGCGAGTGATAGATGACGATCGGCTCTTCACCTCGCGCCTCCATCGTTCTCCAGACCTGCAGCTGCTGCTGCGGGTCGAACTCAAAGAAAGTCTCTGAGCGGGCCACATTCCGCATGGGGATCAGACGTAATGGAAGATTGGATCCTTCGAGGCCGGCGATGACGCCACAGGTCTCGATGGGATGATCTTTGCGTGCTTGAGCAATCATTGCCTCAACAAGCTTAGCGTGTATGGTCAGCATATTTTTTCAACTCCTGATATAAGTATGTTGATCGAAACGACAAAAAATCTCTGTCCTGCCAAAAAAAGCAATTTTTCAAAATCTGGTGAATGATGGGTAACCAGTCAACGCGCTAGGTAGAGCAGGACCGCGGTGGCAGAGTAAACGGTTACGATGAAAAAATAGAAACGGTGATTTGCTTACACGCCTCGACTAATAACGAGGTAGAGACCGATCCACATCTCTAATCCACGCTAAAATCCCGCCATCCAGGCTTTTAACGTTTGTAAAGCCTTGCTTGCGCATCTCAAAGAGAACATCCTTGGAACGAACGCCCATCTTGCAATGAAGTACAATGAAATCCTCTTTATTGAATTGGGATAAGACATCCTCGGACATTATTTTATTTTTGGGGATATGATTGGCGCCTTCGATATGAACAATGTTCCATTCTTCGATTCCGCGCACATCGATCAACTGCAAGTCTGTGCCGCTTTCCCGCATTTTTTTTAGCTCCAATGCGCTGATTACCGGCACATCCGTTTTACTATCAGTTACCGCCCGCTTTTGTCCGCAAAATTCCTGATAATCGATCAATCCGGTTATGGGAGTTCTCACGGGCGCCCGCCGTATCGGAATAAATCGATAGGTCATATCCAGCGCATCATAGACAGCAAGCCGGCCAAGCAGGGTATCACCCAGCCCGGTAATTAACTTAATAGCCTCTGTTGCCATGATTGCCCCGATCGAAGCACAGAGGATGCCTAATACTCCGCCCTCCGCGCATGAGGGCGCCATTTCGGATGGCGGCGGTTCGGGGTACAGATCACGATAGTTCAGACCGCCTCCACCCGGCGCATTTTCCCAAAAGACGGAAGCCTGCCCTTCGAATCGGAAGATGGATCCCCAGACATAGGGCTTTTCCGCAAGCACACAGGCATCGTTGACAAGATAGCGCGTGGAGAAATTATCCGTTCCGTCCACAATCAGGTCATAACCCGAGATTATTTCTACGGCATTGGTTGCTTCGAGGCGTTCGTTATGAAGCTGAACGTGAACATAGGGATTTAACTCGTTGACCGAGTCTTTCGCGCTCCTGGATTTGAATCTGCCAATATCCGATTGTCCGTGAATGATCTGTCTTTGCAGATTGGATTCATCGACAATATCGAAGTCAATGATTCCCAAAGTCCCCACTCCGGCTGCCGCGAGATACAGGAGCACCGGGGACCCCAGACCCCCGGCGCCTATCACCAGGACTCTGCTGTTCTTGAGGCGTTGTTGTCCTTCCAGACCAACGTCGGGAATCAACAGATGACGGCTGTACCGAGAAATTTCATCGTTGGTCAAGTCTTCAGAAGGGTGTACTAGTGGTAGCAACTGCATCAAAAACCTCCATGTTTAAAACATAAAACTCGTCATCAATACTCACCGGTCTCAACAGAGATCCATTACCCACGCCTTGCTTTATAACCGTGCCTTCGTATTCAGAAGCTCGCGGATAAGCCGATTTGACCCCAGCGTCCCGGCATGGGATACCCTGGGCGATAGGCATAGTTGGCATCCAAAAGATTTTCCATGGCCACGAAAATTTCACCTCTTTTACCCAGCATCGGCATCCGGTGAGATACACGCGCATTCATGATTACAAATGAATCGACTTCCTCGGTGTTGATGGCTCCCGCCGCGCGCGGGCGGCTCAGCGCCAAAATACTGGACTGATACTGAGTATCGACTGTCAGGCGGATGGGCCCCATCTGCCCGTTTATACCCGCTGTGACCGCCCGCTTGGGTGTATAGGGCAAATTGTCGATGCTGGGGTCGAGCAGGGTCAGGCCGCCAAATACGGTCCAGTTCGGCGTGATATTTTGTCTGATTGCAATTTCGGCGCCGCGCATTACATAGGTACCGAGATTCAAAAACTGGGGAGGGGGCGGAACATTGGGCGGGAAGCCAAAGATATAGCGATTTTTCACCTGATCGATAAACAGGCTGATGTCGATCTG
This sequence comes from Nitrosospira multiformis, assembly GCF_900103165.1. Lineage (NCBI taxonomy): Bacteria > Pseudomonadati > Pseudomonadota > Betaproteobacteria > Nitrosomonadales > Nitrosomonadaceae > Nitrosospira > Nitrosospira multiformis. The sequence goes on from NZ_FNKY01000001.1 coordinate 1,367,259, forward strand.
CGTTGATTCCATGGGAGTCAACTTCACGCCGACCTCGGCGTGATTGAGCTCTTCCGCGGAGAGTTGCTTCCAGCTTTGTCCCAGCGGGGGAATCAGGGAGGAGAGAATCGGCGCATCCAAACCCGGATAATTGATACCGCGCGACACATTACCAAATACCGTAATCCTCTCGGATATCAGAGACAGGCCGGCGTGTGGCGAGGTTCTGGTTCGAAATTCGCTATGGTCATAAACGCGCATGCCGATTGCTGGCACGAGTGACCAGCCTTTGCCTAGATCGATCGTTTGGCTCAGTGCAATGTAGGGCGAAGTAACGCGAAAAGTCGGCGAATTAAAGCTGCCCTGCGGTGCTGGCGCCACGCGATTGAATCGCGAATCACCCGAGACCCAGTCGCTATCCAGTCCGGCAATAATAGCCCCACCTTTCCATAAAGAGAACTCTTCTTTCCAGCGAACGCCAGTCATCTGGAAATTATTGAACTGATTCCCTTCCAGTCCGGGTTGGTGCAGCCAGTTGCCTTCTCCTCTGTTGTGGTAAACACGAAGGTCGCCACGCCAGTTACCATGACGATGCGATGCAAAAACAGAGACCATTCCTGCCTGGGTATTGTATTGCGGCGCCACAGCAGGTACTGGGAGACGATTGTCACCCGGATCGCGTGCCTGGTTATTGACATAAAGAAAGCTCGTGCCAATCGACCAATTGGCATTCAGCCGCAAACCAATGCGTCCCATTACATTATTCAATTCGCCGCTTGCATTGGGCCGGTGACCATTCGACTGGGCATGACCCTGTGCCAGCATGAAATCCACGTTACCCCGGCGGCCGACCAGATCCACCTGCTCGATGAAGGTGCTAAAGTAGCCCCCGGATATTCTTCCGTTGGCCTGAATACCATCCTCGATTGCGCGTTTGGTTTCCAGGTTGATCGAGGCAAAGTTGTTACCGTTGATTTGCGGCTGCGGACTTTTGTAGACAGTGATGGACTGCATGCCATTGACCGGTAACAGGTCGAGCAATGGATGATTCCATACTCCCATGTAAAACGGGATGCCATCAATGTAAGTCTTGATTTCACTGCCTGGACGGCTTACGCCCATTCCGCGAATATAGACGGCGCCGCCCTGATCGCCGCCAAAACCGCCCACCGGGTTATAGCGTGATATTTGCACCCCGGGGGTGCGGCGAAGTGCCGTGGCCAGATCGAATGCATTCTGGTCGCGTAACTGGCTTTCGCTGACCACTGCAGATGTGCTCGAAAACGGGTCGATGAGAACGCGATCAATAATCGGATTAGCCGTCACGACAACCGGAGATAGTGTAGTGCCCGGAACTGGAGTTGTACTCTGTGCCATTGAAAATCCTGAGAAGATCATTATTACGACGGCGGATGTTACGGTGACTGCGGTTTTTTTTCTTTTCATTTTCCTTATTTTCATTTGAGTGGCCGGTGTCAGTGAAGACAAGGCCAGATCGTGCCAGTGGCATATTATTTTCTCTAATCTTATGACAAAAGCTTGTGAGCTTATTGCAGGCGCTCGTATGACTGCTGGCGGAAAATATAATGGAAATCGATAAAATTAGGAATGTGGCATATTGTCACACGCGGCAAGTTGTCGCATGTGTCATATTGCCGCACCTATTTAATGATAGTAGCCATGCGGATTTAAGCTTGATACTCCCCGTAAAAATTCTCCGCGGAGTGTTTTTTTTGGCAACTTAGTTGACAACTAAGTCTGAAAAATCGGCAATGAATTCAGAGGTTCGTTAAATAAGGAAAGGTTCAAAGAAATAGTAAAGCGTATATATGATGAATATATAAATGGTGGAATTTTTGAGTAACCCGTATCGGACTGGCATTTGTATCTATAGAATGCCCTTATGAACATCATTAAGCTTTCCTTCCGAATGCTTCGCCGTGACTGGCGCGCAGGTGAATTGCGCGTGCTGGCCTTTGCGCTGGTAATCGCCGTGGGTGGTATGACCACGGTGGGATTTTTTGCCGACCGGGTGCAACTGGCGCTTTCCCGCCAAGGCAATCAGCTGCTTGGCGCGGATCTGATAATTTTTGCCGACCATCCCCTGTCCCCGCATTATGCGGATGAAGCGAAACGGCGCGGACTGACTGTTTCCACCGCGATTAAATTCCCCAGCATGGCCGCGAAGGGGGAGACCAGTCTGCTGACCGAGATCAAGGCGGTTACCGCCGGCTATCCCCTGCGAGGCGAATTGCGCATCAGTGAAGATTTCAGCGATGTGTCATCTCCCCGGCCTACGCATATCGCCAATGCAATTCCCGCACCCGGATCGGCATGGGTAGATGAGAAGCTCATGATTCGTCTTGGGCTCAATCGGGGCGATACGATTGAGCTGGGCGCAGCACACTTTACTGTGACTGCGTTGATAACGCAGGAGCCGGACTATTCGATTGGTTTCATTAATTTGCGGCCGCGTGTATTGATCAACAAGGTTGATCTGCCTGCGACCGGGTTGGTGCAGCAGGGGAGCCGGGTTGGCTATCGTCTTCTGGTTTCGGGAGAAGATGGCGTGGTGGAAAATTTTCGGAGTTGGGCTCAGTCGCATTTGACACTGGGAGAAAGAATCGAAGGCATCCGCGATGCCCGCCCTGAAATCAAGTCGGCGCTGGAGCGGGCGGAGAAATTTCTCAGTCTGGCCGCCCTTGCAAGCGTGGTGCTGGCAGCGGCGGCAGCGTCGCTTGCCGTGCGCCGTTTCACGCAGCGCCATCTCGACGGTTGTGCCGTGATGCGTTGTCTGGGTGCCAGCCAGGCGTCAATGCTACGCCTCTATCTGTGGCATTTCGCCGCACTGGGATTGATCGCCAGCGGGGCCGGCTGTCTACTCGGTTTTTTCGCACAGGAAGCGTTGACTTTTTGGCTCTCGGGGCTGGTGAAGGCGGAATTGCCGTATCCCAGCGTGTGGCCTGGCGTGCACGGATTGCTGACCGGCATGGTGTTATTGCTTGGCTTTGCACTGCCGCCTCTACTCAATTTGCGCAGCGTGTCCGCATTGCGCGTATTGCGCCGGGATATCGGGATGACAAACACTCACAGTCTGACGGGTTACGCGTTGGGACTGATAGCGCTAGCGGCACTATTCATGTGGAAAGCTGGCGACGTGCGTCTGGGTGCTTCCGTCATGGGCGGATTCGCCGCGGCAATAGCGGTTTTTGGTTCCCTGGGATTTCTACTGGTAAAAGCCTTGGCGCATATGCGGGGTCAAACAGGCGGTGCGCTGCGCTATGGATTGGCAAGTATCCGGCGGCGCGCCACCGCCAGCGTGGTGCAGGCAGTGGCGCTGGGATTGGGATTGATGGCGTTGCTGGCGCTGACACTGATTCGAGATGATTTGCTGCAAAACTGGCGCACCAGCCTGCCCCCGGACGCACCCGATCATTTTCTGGTAAATATCCAGGATGACCAGCTGGAGCCGCTGGCCGCATTCTTTGACCAGCATGGCCTCAGGCGGCCGCCGGTTTTTCCCATGGTTCGCGGGCGCCTGACAGCGATCAACGGTAAGGCCATAGCGGCCGGGGATTATGCCGACATCCGCGCCAGACGGCTGGTTGAGCGCGAATTCAATCTTTCGTGGGCAGAGGAAATGCAGAGCGATAACCAGATTATCGAGGGCCAGTGGTGGAAAAAGGGAGATAAGGGAAAGGCGATGATGTCCCTGGAGGAGGGTATCGCAAAAACGGTCGGTGTCGGCCTTGGCGACACATTGACATACGACGTGGCGGGCAGCACGTTTTCCGCCACGATCACCAGTCTGAGAAAGGTGGACTGGGATACGTTTCACGTTAATTTTTTTGTGGTTACACCGCCCGGCGTACTGGAAAAATATCCGGCGACCTACATCACCAGTTTTCATCTGCCACCGGAGCGTATGGAGGTGACAAACAAGCTGATCAAAGCCTTTCCCAATCTGCTTGTGATCGATGTGGCAACTATCATCAGTCAAGTCCACAAGGTGATTGAACAGGTGACCAAAGCGGTCGAATTTGTTTTCCTGTTCACGCTGCTGGCGGGATTGGCGGTACTGTATGCCGCGATTGCTTCCACCCAGGACGAACGCATTCACGAGGCCGCCATATTTCGTACGTTGGGGGCCAAGCGTAGCCAATTAGCACGCGCCTGGGCCGCCGAATTTGCCATACTCGGCGGGCTGGCCGGACTTTTCGCCGCAGCGGGGGCCAGTGCGCTGGGCTATGTCATCGGTGAATATGCGTTGAATTTAACCTACACTTTCGACCCATCGATATGGCTGACCGGCTTGCTTTCGGGAATGATAGGCGTCACCGTGGCGGGACTGATGGGGACTCGCTCCGCGCTTTCAACTCCACCACTCATGACACTACGGAAAGTTTGATTAACCTGAATCCGCCCTGTAGCGAACTCATCACAAGGTGGAAGATCAAGTATGCGTCAAGAGTCTTTGTGGACAGGGTGCCTAATTGAAAAATGAGCGGTCAACCGCTGGTTCGGGTTAACGTCAAGGAATTTGTTGTTTACATTTTGAGCAGGTAGATTGGTAAAATGGTTCGGCGCATAGCTCATCTTGATATGGATGCTTTCTACGCGTCGGTCGAATTGCTGCGCTACCCCGAGTTACATGGATTTCCTGTCGTGATTGGTGGACAGAGTGATCGGCAACCGGCGCTCCTCAAGAATGGCAACCGCCTTTTCGCACGGCTGCGCGATTACGCCGGACGCGGCGTGGTGACCACAGCCACTTACGAGGCCCGCGTTTTCGGCGTCTTCTCCGGCATGGGGCTCATGAAAGCTGCGCAACTGGCGCCGGATGCGATCCTGCTGCCCGCAGATTTTCACGCCTATCGCCATTATTCACGGCTTTTTAAATCTGCCGTAGCCGGGATCGCTCCCCGGATCGAAGATCATGGCATTGACGAGATCTACATCGATCTGAGCGAGCTGCCGGGCGATACGATGACGCTTGCCCGGCGCATCAAACAGGCGGTATATGAAACCACTGGGCTCTCTTGTTCCATCGGCGTGACACCCAACAAACTGTTATCGAAAATCGGTTCGGATCTCGAAAAACCGGATGGCCTCACCATTCTGGGCCTGCCGGATATTCCCAGCCGGATCTGGCCTTTGCCGGTCAAGAAAATCAATGGTATCGGCCCCAAGGCAACCGAGAAGCTCGCGGCGCTTGGCATCACCACCATCGCCGAGTTGGCGGGAGCCGAGCCCTCATTTCTGCAGATGCACTTCAGCCCTGCCTATGCTCGCTGGCTGCATGACGTTTCTCACGGGATTGATGACCGTCCGGTGATCACGCATGCCGAGCCCAAGTCGATCAGCCGGGAGACCACTTTCGAACGGGATCTCCATGCCCGCCAGGATCGTTCCATTCTCACGGAAATTTTCACGGCGCTATGTACCGATGTGGCACATGACCTGCAGCGTAAGGGTTACCTCGGCCGTACCATCGGTATCAAGTTGCGGTATGCCGACTTTCGCACCGTAACCCGCGACCTTACGCTATCCCTTCCTACCGCCGATCCCGTTATCATTCGCCGGGCGGCCGAGGAATGCCTGCGGCGCGCGCCGCTGAATCGGAAGCTGCGGTTGCTGGGCGTGCGAGCCAGCGCGCTATCTTCAGGGGGCGCTGCGCAGAGTGCTGGCATATCCCGCCAAAGAGAGCTGCCGCTGACCGCATCCATCGAAAAGCAATAGGAAGCAGCGAGCCCTCAAGGCTTCCGGTCTTTGCGCAGCCAGCGGAAAAAGAATACGTAAATGAAGGCTGGTACGAAAGGAAGAATCCATGGAAACATCTGTGCAAGCCATGCGGCATAGAAGCTGTTCATATAGCGAGCCTTGGCCGAAACGCAGGCCTCCGCGGCGGGCAGGCGGCAGGCGAGCTCGATCTCCAAGGATACCTGGGCATGGGCGCGCCAGAGCCAATATGCCATGGATGCCGCAAAAATGATCAGCAACAGTGTAAACAGCGTTACACCGCCTTTTTGTCGCGAGATTGGTTGCATTTCTTCCCGCTCCCCGGAAGGAGGGCTTGATTTGAAGAACAGGAAATTCAATGGCTTTGTTCGAGCCAAGTGTCGGATGGGCGGGAAATCCGATCGAGCTAATACTTTCTTTCCTGGAAGCTCAATCCCTCACCCCGTCGAATGATGTACTCCGGGTGAAATGTTGTCAAGTGATGGGTAATTCGGAAAGCAGATCCTTGATAACACGTCTGCATTTTTAATCGGGATAACCGATTCAGGCGTTACGAAAGCGTGTTCGTTTGACGAGTAAAATGGCCAGTAGCGGCAGCGCAAAGCCGATGGCGGTCACGGTGATCAGGAGCAGGCCCAGTTCACTATAATCGGCGGGTACCGTGATCTCGGCGGTGACAGGGTCCTTCACCTCGCGGGCAACCACAAAGATTTGATTCATGTACTTGGTTGCAAGCTGCGAAGCAGACAGAGCAAGGTTGGTGAATGAGGCCATTACCGCAAAAAAGGTCGCCTTGAGCTTTTCCGGCGCCGAGTTGGCGATCCATGCCAGCATCGGGATCATGGCGATCTGGCCCAGGGGCGACTCCAGCGCGGTATCGATAACGGCGATAAACCGGGCGTCCACGACGCCGCCGGTAAGGGAAGCAGTCCACTCATGCAAGCCGAAATACATGCCGATTACCGGTAATGACAGGAAGGTTCCAGCGATGGTAAGTGCGCCGATGATATAGGCAATCGAACGCTCAGCCATGAAGCGGCGAAAAATGAACATTCCGGCGAGCGTCAGCGTCGCGCCAATCAGCGACAATGCGGCAAGAAACTGTTGATCGAAACCCAAGTCGTCGATCATCCACCATGTCGAACCGGCGCCCGGCCCCGGCATGGCGCGGAATACAAATATCAAAACTGCGGTACCCACCAGCACGTTGCGTGCCTGGGGTTCGAGTTCTCCGGTTAGCCGCCACATCAGAAATAGCACGATTGCCATGGAAACGCAGAAGACGATTTCTTCCCCGCCGGCAACGCGACTGAGACCAACGCTCAGGGAGACCGCGGTAAAGGCCAATCCGCCGCCGAGAATCCACCAGTTGACCGGAGGCGGCTCGCTATCGACACCAAGCAATGCCTCGCATTCTTCGCGGCTATGCCCTAATGCCGCAAACCGCGCCATATCACGCCGCCGCAGCCAGGTAGCGAATAAAACCCCGAAAACCGAAACCAGGGGGATTATCAGGGCGAGCTCATAGATGGACAGATAAGTGGCCGCCTTCTCCGCTTCGGGCAGCTCACCGACACCCTGCAACAGGAAGACATTCATCACCGAAACCAGCACTCCGCCGCTGATAATGGCAACACGCCCCAACGTTTGCATGGTGACATGCATGGACTTGCGATGATCCAGCGCCAGGGGCTGCCCATACTCGTCCGTACGCGGCACCGCTTCGACTGTCATGGCATCCGCAACCACGTCCTGCAGTACGTAGCCGATAGGGGCGAGCAATGCCGCGGTAACGTACCAGGCTTCCACCGTGGCTATGGCGCGCATTGCGTCCGTGTGGCCAAGCAGCCCGATCATGATCAGCAGGCTTACCGTAATGAGGCCTGCACCCAGATATACGAGCAGCCCCTTCCAGCGCCATACCAGGTCGACCAGATGGCCGAGCGGCATTTTCAACGCCCACGGCAGCATCATCCAGAACCCGAGTGCCGCCAGAAACTCGGCGGAAAGACCCAGCCGCTCCTTGACGTAAAATGTGCCCACGATCCCTGTTAGGCCGGAAATGCCGGCGGCGGCATAGACCATGAGCGGCGGCAGATACGACAAACGCATTTCCCGTCCCAATGCGAAAATATTGGCATCGAGCCAGCGGTCCACAGCAGCAATGAATCCAATGGAGGGGGGTGGGGTTGTCATAAGAATATTTTTTAATGATTGTTACCCGGACTGCGTCCTAACGCGTCTTTGCCGGCATTATCTTCGGATTGCGTGCTTTGCCCCGCCTGGGCTCTCGTGAATTCTCCGGAAAAATTACCGGGTTAGGTTGCGCCGACGCGCCCGCGGGTCTACGGCTCAGACAAGATACCTTTGAGACGGTTCCAGTAGGCGGTCGCTACGTATTCATTGGCGCAGGTAAGTATTGTTATTGCCATTACACGATACACAGTGCCGCGGGGCGCCTTCACATTGACGGCGGGGTTGAGTAAATCAGGAGCAACCAAGACGCGTTTCAACGTCTCGCCAGCCAATAAAATTGGCCACATGCAGGCTAATCGCTGGCGAATCTCGGATCGAGGAATAGCCAGGGTGTACCGCCAACCCTCATCCAGATGTGCCATGGCAAGCTGGATGAGCCGATTCAAAACGGGCCTGAATTTCGGCAGATTGTCTTCATCCAGCAAATCAGCAGGCCGCAATCCGGCTTCTTGCAGGAGCGGCTCCGGCACATAGCAGCGGCCATTATGCAGGTCACGGGCGATGTCCTTTACAATATTGGTAAGTTGCAACCCTTTTCCAAATCTCACACCCATGGTGGACATTTTCGTGACATCCCACCGGGCCATTTCCGGGCTATGCGCGCAGACCATCCTGGTCCAGAATTCTCCGACACAACCTGCAACATAGTAAGTGTACTGATCCAGCTCGTCCAGCGTGGATAATGCAGTAAGCTGCCCGGCTGATTCACCGGGAAACCGGGTCAGATCCATTTCCATTCCATTGGGCAGGACCTCCATCAGCCATTGAATGCGCTCCCGATCTCCGGCGGAGTATGTTTCATACAATTTCAAACAGTCCTCCAGCCGCTGGAGAAGGATGCTTTCAGCGGAGTCTTTCTGATGAGGAATAAGTACGGCCTGAATCTCCTGGATAGCCTTCCAGTCAATCTTATGAGTTTGAAACTGCGCTCGAAACTGATTCAGGTATTTCAGGCGTTGCCCACGATCGATAAGATCCGTATCGGCGATGGTATCGGCCGCGCGTGCAAACAGATACGACAGTCCCATCTGATCGCGCACCCCTGCCGGCAACACGTTAAGGGTGAGGTAAAACGACCGGGAGACCTGCTTGAGAATGTCATGCAGAAGCTCGTGTGTGGCGGGATCGGTGCTCAAAGATAGGAATTCCAAGACGCTCAATCAGGGCCGAACATTACATGGTGCCGAACCTGAACGTCAAGACATTGCGTTTTTCAAGTTGGTATTTAGGAAGAGAAACTTCAGATTTTGAGCGTGTGGCGTTAATGAAGCCGCAATAAAAACGATAATTTGGAGCCCAAGCAAAATCAGGGCAGATTCATTGTTTATGCTGCTTGCGTAGGATGGGTGGAGTGTAACGTAACCCATCGAAAGATCTTACGCAAAATGGTTGAAGCATAGCGTAACTCACCAATCAATTGAAATAACACTGTTGCACATGGCTGACACCGCCGCTTGGAATCAACAGCGCAGAGACTATCTCAAACTCGGAAAGTAGTACTTTGGTCTAATTGTGACGACGAAATCTATGATACATAGTATCAAAAAGGCTTTGCTATATGCGAAAAAGGGATAATGGTTACCGCGCTAGGTATTGGAATAAGATGGCGGAGTAAACAAGAAAATGACAAATGAGAATCAAGATGAAGTGGATGACATGAGCCATATACTTATGGCTCATGTCAGGAAAGATGCCGATGGCGTCTGGTACGAGCATTTATTAAATGACCATTTACAAAAAGTTTCTCGCTTGGCAGGTGGATTCGCTCATACGTTTGGTGCCAGCGAGTGGGCGGAACTCGCAGGTTTATGGCACGACCTTGGCAAATACTCAGCGAGCTTTTAGGACTACATAAAGATCTGCCAGCGGTTATGAGCGGCAAGATGCTCAGGGCGCAATGGGCCTTGATTATGGGACCACTTTATACAACCAAGCTCAGTTAGCATAAATGATCAGTATGGGCACCAGCTACCATGAGTAATGCCGCTTTATACATCGCGCATCAACGAAAGTCGGATGGAGCTGTCCAAAGTCTGGAGGTCCATCTACTTGAAGTTTCGCGTATTGCGAAGTCCTTGGCAGCCAAAATCGGCTTGCAGGATCAGGGTGAATTGATTGGTTTGCTCCATGATTTAGGCAAATATAGCAGTGAGTTTCAGCATTATCTGAAATCCGCCGTTGGTTTGATAGACCAAGATGAAGATGAGTTTATCGATGCAAGAGGCATGAAAGGAAAAGTGGATCATTCCACTGCCGGAGCTCAGCTCGTTTGGCAGGAGCTTGCCAACCACGGTGAAATCGGACGGGTTGTAGGTCAAATACTCTCCTTGTGTATTGCCTCTCATCACTCCGGTTTGATTGATTGCCTATCCTCTGACACCAGCAGTTTTGGAGAAGATCGTTTCACAAAAAGAATCAACAAGTCCGATAATCGCACCCATCTTCAGGAAGCTATCGCGAAAATGGATAATACCGTTACGGTGCGCTTCCGTGAATTAGCAAATAGCCCTGAAATCATTAAAGGTATTAAAGAATCCATTAGCAAAATTGTGCGTAGAGAAGAACTCGGGGATGAGCAGATTATCCGGTTCAAGGTGGGGCTGTTAGTTCGATGCTTATTTAGCTGCCTGATTGATGCTGACCGCATGAATAGTGCTGATTTTGAAAAGCCTCACGCTGCAAAGACAAGGCGGAACGGACAATACAGCGAATGGACACACTTGATATATCGGCTTGATAATTACCTATCAAGTTTTGTGGCCAATCAATCCATCGACAAACTTCGCGCTAATATTTCTCTACATTGCCGGGACAAAGCGGGGAATGGGAAAGGCATCTACACCCTGACAGTTCCTACAGGCGGAGGCAAGACACTTTCCAGCCTACGCTTCGCTTTGCATCACGCTGAAAAGCACAAGATGGATCGGATAATTTACGCCATTCCCTTTACTTCCATCATTGACCAGAATGCAGATGTGGTTCGGAAAATTCTTGAGCCGGATGGTGCGAAATCCAATAACGTTGTGCTTGAGCATCATTCCAATCTCATGCCGGAAGAGGAAAATTGGAAAACCAAAATGTTGGTCGAAAATTGGGATGCGCCGGTCATTTACACTACCAACGTGCAGATGCTTGAAACGCTGTTTGGTGCAGGTACACGCGGGCCACGGCGACTGCATCAATTGGCGAATGCTGTATTGGTCTTTGATGAAATACAGACGCTCCCCGTCAATTGCATTCACCTCTTCTGCAACGCTATCAATTATCTAGTCGAGCATTGCGGCACGACAGTCGTGTTGTGCACAGCCACACAACCACTCATGGATATGGTGGAGCAATCAAAAGGAGCGCTACGCATCCCACCAAGCAATGAAATCATGCCTGATGTGGGTGAGCTTTTCAGGAAGCTCAAACGGGTCGAAGTTCTCAATCGGAGAAAGCCCGGTGGCTGGTCAGATAAAGAAGTTGCAACGCTTGCAATGGAAGAAGCCAAGAAAGCCGGTAGCTGCTTGGTGATCGTCAACACCAAGAAATCAGCCCAAGCGCTATTTCAGTTATGCCGCGATGAGAAGGCAGCCATGCCGATTTACCACCTGAGCACGAACATGTGCCCAGCCCACCGCCGCTTCATTCTCGATGAAATTCGGCAACGCCTTGAAGCCAAGGAGCCAATACTATGCATCAGCACCCAGTTGATTGAAGCGGGTGTGGATGTGGACTTTGGTGCAGTTATCCGCTCGGTTGCGGGACTGGACTCCATTGCGCAGGCAGCGGGCAGATGCAACCGGAACGGGCGGCGAGATATTGGGCATGTCCATGTCGTCAACCTCAGCGAAGAGCGCGTAGATATGCTCACGGATATCGCTTGTGGACAGCGCATTACGGAACGGCTTCTCGACGAGTTTGAAAAAGACCCCGCCCGATTTGATAACGACTTGCTTGGGCCGACCGCAATAGCGTGCTACTTCAACTATTATTTTGCGGAGCGCCGTGGCGAAATGGATTACCCAGTGGGTAGTAAAGTATTGGGGCATGACGACACACTGCTAAACCTGCTTGCTGGTAATGCCAATGCAGCAGAAGAATTTCACCGCTGTCAGGGTTCGCCATTCAATCTGTATCTTCGCCAGTCATTCATGGCTGCCGCCAAGGCGTTCAAGTCGATTGATGCGCCAACCCGCGGCGTTATCGTTCCTTACGGAAGTGCAGGCAAAAAATTGATTGGTGAGCTATGCGGGGCATTCGATGTTGAAAAACAATTTAAACTCTTGCGCCGGGCGCAGCAATATACCGTCAACGTATTTCCTCATCAGTTAGAAAAGCTTCAAAAAGAAAAAGCCTCGCATGAGATACAGATGGGGGTGGATATTCTCTATCTTGCAGACGCCCGCTACTACAACGAGGATTTCGGGTTGAGCTTAACCCCCGAAGGGAAAATGGAGGTTTATTGTGTCTGATTTCAGAAGAAGCAGCATTGAATTCAAGGTCTGGGGGCGATTCGCGCTCTTTACTGATCCGCTGACAAAAATCGGAGGCGAGAAGTGTTCCTACCATATCCCGACTTACGAAGCGCTCAAAGGTGTTGCAAAGTCTATCTACTGGAAGCCCACCATTGTTTGGGTGATTGACGAAGTTCGGGTGATGAAGCGCATTCGCACTCAGACCAAAGGCACCAAGCCACTCGAGTATGGTGGTGGCAACACTTTGGCGATCTACACCTTTCTGTCTGATGTTGAATATCAGGTGAAAGCACATTTTGAATGGAATATGCACAGGTCTGAGCTGGCGGAAGACCGCAACGAAGCCAAGCATCATATCGTTGCCAAGCGAATGCTGGAACGTGGCGGTCGCCAAGACATTTTCCTTGGCACCCGAGATTGCCAAGGCTATGTCGAACCCTGCAAGTTTGGCTCGGGTGAAGGAGCTTACGACACCGCTGGTGAGCTTGCTTATGGGCTCATGTTTCATGGGTTTGATTATCCTGATGAGACTGGCGGCAATAATCTCCACACTCGTTTTTGGCAACCCACAATGGTGAATGGCGTGATTCGATTTATTCGCCCAGAGAACTGTAAAGTTCGTAAGCTTGTCAGGAAAATGTCCGTCAAGAAATTTGAGCAAGGCCGGAATCTTCTTGGTGTAGAAAGCGAGGAACCTTTGTCTTTGCGGGAGTTGGTATGAGCTGGATCCAGAAACTTTATGAGACGTATGGGCAATGTGCCAGTCAGAGAGATTCATCGGATAGCGATGTATCACTGGAACCAATATGCCACACTTCCCAACAAGCCCACATTGAGGTGAGCCTTGACAACAATGGGCGGTTTTTACGCGCCAATGTAATTCCGAAAGGGCAAGGCGTGACACTTGTACCATGCACAGAAGCATCTGTTGGTCGGGCAGGAAGCAAGCCCGTCAGTCATCCGCTTTGTGACAAACTCCAATACCTTGCGGGTGATTTTATTAAGTATGGCGGTGTGGTTAAATCGGGATTTGCAGGCGAGCCAACAGAACCTCATAAGATTTACCTGTCTCTTTTGTCCGACTGGGCGAATTCATCTTTCGCGCATCCAAAAATAACTGCGATTCAAACTTATGTACAAAAGGGGAATTTGCTTGACGATCTTGTGCGAGAAAAAATCTTACCCATTGATGAGGATAAACAGTTGCTGGCGGAGTGGATAGGCGATAAAAAAGAAGCGCCATCGATATTTGGCATCATGCCTAATGGCAACCCCCCTGACGGCGCTGTCATTCGCTGGCGAGTAGAAACCCCCGGGGAAGCATTGCCGGAAACATGGAAAGATCAGGGTTTGATAGATGCCTGGATTGGTTTTTACACCAGCCAAAAAGATAACAAAGGTTTGTGTCTGGTCACAGGTGAAAATCTGAGTTTGGCCGAGCAACATCCTTCCAAACTCAGACATGGTGCGGATAAAGCGAAATTTATTTCATCCAATGACACCAGCGGTTTTACATTTCGCGGGAGATTTGTTGATGCTGACCAAGCATGTGGTGTGGGCTTTGAGGTCACACAAAAAGCACATAACGCGCTACGCTGGTTGATTGACTCCAAACGAAAGCAGGCTTACCGAAATGGCGATCAGGCTGTTGTCGCGTGGACTGTATCCGGCAAAAGAATACCTGCCCCGACGGACAATTCTTTCGAGCTATTTGGTGTCGAAACAGATGGTCCGGATACCCAGCAATTGCACGAGCAAGTATATCAAGGTGATGCAGGACAAGCTTTTGGGCAGCGACTTGCAAGGTTGCTTGCTGGGTATCGTGCTGAACTCGGTTCTACCAATAAAGTTATGGTGATGGGGCTGGATTCAGCAACCCCCGGTCGTATGGCGATGACCTACTATCGAGAACTCGACCACACCGAATTTCTTGACCGAATTGAGGCATGGCATAGAGACCATGCCTGGTATCAAAACTATGGTCAGGATTCTGGTAAGGAAGTGAAGTTCATCGGTGCTCCAGCCCCTAAGGATATTGCTGAGGCTGCTTTCGGCAGCAGGAATGAGAAGCTACTCAAAGCAACTGTAGAACGTTTACTACCCTGCATTATTGATGGGCACCTGATCCCTCGTGATTTGGTGGAATCAGTAACCAGAAGGGCTTGCAACAGACTAGGGATGGAAAGAAAAAAGCGCAATGGCAAGATATATGAGGATGAGTGGGAAAAAGTGTTGGGCATTGCCTGTGCATTATTTAAAGGCTATCACAAAAAAAGGGGTTACCAAATGGCATTAGAACTGAATCGAACCAGCCGCGATTACTTGTATGGCCGACTTTTGGCAATTGCGGAGAATATCGAGAAATTTGCGCTCGATATGACAAAAGAGTCACGAGATACATCGGCTGCAAAACTCATGCAGCGTTTCGCCGATCATCCGAACTCGACATGGCGAAACATTGAGCTTTCATTGGTTCCCTACAAGTCGCGCCTCCGTTCAAGAGCACCGGGATTTTTATATACAAGGGAAAGGCAACTTGATGAAGTCACCTGTTTGTTTCAGGGTGACGACTTCATGGATGAAAGAAAACTATCTGGGGAGTTTTTGCTGGGTTATCACTGCCAACGACAGGCACTCCGAATCAAGCCTGAAACGGAGCAAGATGAGAATACTGAAACCACTACTGCCAAAATCAATTAAGGAAGACATTATGAGCACATTGCAAAACAAAATCGACTTTGCCGTTGTCCTGCGCGTTACTCACGCCAACCCTAACGGTGATCCACTTAACGGAAACCGCCCACGCGCCGACTACGACGGCTTTGGGGAAATTACCGACGTTTGTATTAAACGTAAGCTCAGAGATCGATTGCTGGAGAGTGGCCAAAGTATTTTTGTACAGTCCGATGATCGAAAAATAGACGGTGCCAGAAGCCTAAAAGCTAGAGCAGATGCTGCACTTGGAAAAAAACTTGGCTCAAGTGAGACAGCAAAATTGGCTTGTGAACAATGGTTCGACGTTCGTGCATTTGGTCAGCTTTTTGCGTTCAAGTCTGACAAGAAAAGCAAAAGGGAAGCTGACAGCGAAGGCGATACCGGCGTATCCATTGGCATTCGTGGCCCCGTCACTGTTCAGTCTGCGTTCAGCGTGGAACCAGTCGATATCAGCAGCACACAGATCACCAAAAGCGTTAGCGGCGAAGGAGACGGCAGCAAACGCGGTTCCGATACAATGGGCATGAAACATCGGGTTGACAAGGGAATTTATGTTTTCTATGGCAGCATGAATCCGCAATTGGCTGAACGAACAGGGTTCAGCGATGCCGATGCTGAAACCATCAAGCAGTTGCTACCAAAGTTATTAGAGAACGATGAGTCATCTGCAAGGCCAGCGGGAAGCATGGAAGTTCTGAAAGTGATTTGGTGGAAACACAACTGCAAATCAGGTCAATATTCCTCAGCTAAAGTACATCGCAGTCTGGCGGTGCAGCCTGATGGCGGCATGCAGCTTGATACGCTTGATGGTTTGTCTCATGAAATTCTTGGTGGTTTTTGAATAAGGCTCGAAAGAAGGGCATAACGTAAACGTCGAAGGCTGGTAATGGTTGACGACTCCAGTGAACCCATCATGATTTCCGCGCTACAGCACTTCAGCTACTGTCCACGACAGTGCGCCTTGATTCATGTCGAGCAGCAATTTTCCAGCAACGTTCATACGGCCCGAGGTGATGCTGTGCATGCTCATGTGGATAAGCCAGGATGGGAAGCGCAACCGGGTGCGCGTGTGGAGCGGGCGCTGCCAATCTGGTCCGACCGTCTTGGCTTAACGGGCCGATGTGATGTCGTAGAGTTTCGCCACGATGGCAGTATTTATCCCGTGGAGACCAAGCATGGTCCACGCAAAGCTAAAGTACACGATGATTTGCAGCTCGCCGCGCAGGCGCTCTGCCTGGAAGAAATGACAGGCAAATCAATCCCGCGTGGGGCGATTTATCACCACTCTTCCCGCCGTCGGCGAGAGGTAGTGATAACTGACGCATTGCGCCGTCAGGTAGAAGAGGTAACGGAGGCGGTACGCGTCTTGCTGGCTTCCGGCAGACTGCCGCCGCCAGTGAACGACGCACGTTGCAAGGAGTGTTCGTTGAAAGATATTTGCCAGCCGGAAGCGTTAACGGCTAAACCAGCGCAAACGGCCTTGTGTTCATCTCTTTTTATGCCCGATTAAACCAGTATGCGGCAAATCCTCAATACGCTTTACGTAATGACACCTCATGCCTATGTGCATCTGGAGAACGATACGCTACGGATTGACGTGGAGCGTCAAAAGAAAATGCAAGTGCCGCTTCACCATCTTGGCTCCGTGGTCTGTTTTGGCAATATTATGGTTTCTCCCGCATTGATGCATCGTTGTGCCGATGACGGCATCAGTCTGGTACTGCTCGATGGCAACGGACGCTTCAAGGCGCGGTTGGAAGGGGCAGTGAGCGGGAATATCCTGCTGCGGCAGGCACAGTATCGCATGGCGGGTGACGGACAATTCTCTCTAGCAGTGGCACAGGCAGTAATTGCGGGAAAGTTGCGGAATTCTCGGCAGGTGCTGATGCGTGGTGCGCGCGAAGCGGACGACGAACATGACCAGAAAGTATTGAGCGGGGCGGCGGAGTCTTTGGCTCGTTCGATTCGTAATCTATCGGTAACTGGCGATCTCGATGTGGTGCGTGGAATCGAGGGCGATGCCGCGAAGATCTATTTCTCTGCGTTACCGTGTCTCGTGCGTCGTAACATACGTGAGTTTTTTACGATGAACGGACGTTCGCGCCGTCCGCCTCGTGATCGCTTCAATGCGCTGCTATCATTTCTTTACTCGATGGTAATGAACGATTGCCGTTCGGCACTGGAAAGCGTGGGACTGGATCCTCAATTGGGTTTTCTCCATGCCGTGCGTCCCGGACGGGCAGCGTTAGCGCTGGACTTGATGGAGGAGTTCCGCGCTATTTTGGCGGATCGACTGGCCCTGACTTTGATTAATCGTGGTCAAATTACCGCCGATGATCTCAAGGAACGTGAAGGCGGAGCGGTATATCTGGAAGGTGATGCGAGAAAGGCTGTGGTGGTGGCATATCAGGAGCGCAAGCAGGAGGAAATCACCCATCCATTGCTGGAGACAAAAATATCTATAGGGTTATTGCCGCAACTTCAGGCGCGTTTCCTGGCGCGAACCATACGCGGCGAGATGGACGGATATATACCCTTTCTGGCGAAGTAACCATGCTCATTATCGTGACTTACGACGTATCAACCGAAACCCGGGAAGGGCGAAAAAGGCTGCGGCGTGTGGCGAAGATATGCGAAGGGATAGGGCAGCGTGTGCAAAAATCGGTGTTTGAGTGCCGGGTTGATTTGATGCAGTACGAAGAGCTGGAGCGACGGTTGTTAGCAGAAATGGAGCAGAAAGAGGACAATCTTCGCATATACCGTTTGACTGAACCGGTTGAGTTGCATGTGAAG
The DNA here is from genome assembly GCF_900103165.1 of Nitrosospira multiformis. NCBI lineage: Bacteria > Pseudomonadati > Pseudomonadota > Betaproteobacteria > Nitrosomonadales > Nitrosomonadaceae > Nitrosospira > Nitrosospira multiformis. Next base: position 1,385,201 of record NZ_FNKY01000001.1, read on the forward strand.
GAATACGGAAATTTCAAGGCAGTAAATTTTGAAGGACCTCTGATTGTTTGAGGCGCGCGAACCCTAAGTGATGGCGAAATAGTGGGGGTGTTCGCGCTTTGGCCAGGTATCTGGCAAATATGAGAAATTCCATGCAGATTCTATTTTTCAGATCGCTTATTCGAACTAAGGGCAAGGGGTTCGCGCATTCGCAGGAAAATTTTCTGTTGTATGATGAAGTTGTAGTTGTACTGTAGCGCCCAGCGAACTGGCTGGGCGAGGATTGAAACTAACAGGACGGCGAGCAGAAGGTCTCATAATAAAAAGTAGCGCCCAGCGAACTGGCTGGGCGAGGATTGAAACGCTTTGCAGAGTGAGAGATTGATCCTCACACTTAAGTAGCGCCCAGCGAACTGGCTGGGCGAGGATTGAAACCCACCAGGTGCAACAGATAACATAGGGTTTAGACCGTAGCGCCCAGCGAACTGGCTGGGCGAGGATTGAAACACGTTGATGCGCAGTATTGGACATGCGCTCCTGAGTGTAGCGCCCAGCGAACTGGCTGGGCGAGGATTGAAACATCAGAAGTGAATTTTGTATGCCAGAAATAGTCTGTAGCGCCCAGCGAACTGGCTGGGCGAGGATTGAAACTTCATCCAGGCCGAATCCTGGGCATTTGCAAAATTGTAGCGCCCAGCGAACTGGCTGGGCGAGGATTGAAACCAATTTTCCGCCCATAATTGTATTGGTGTAGGCGTGTAGCGCCCAGCGAACTGGCTGGGCGAGGATTGAAACATGGAATGAGGCTTTAAATCGCGGATCAATGTCGGTAGCGCCCAGCGAACTGGCTGGGCGAGGATTGAAACTTTATAGATTTAATAAGATAGGAACTTATCCACGGTAGCGCCCAGCGAACTGGCTGGGCGAGGATTGAAACTTGTGTCTCGTGATATTTGCTGGCGTAGCGTCCGCGTAGCGCCCAGCGAACTGGCTGGGCGAGGATTGAAACATACCATAGTCCGATCGGTACGGACTCAGTTAGGTGTAGCGCCCAGCGAACTGGCTGGGCGAGGATTGAAACTCCGAAGAGATCCACGTTGACAAGTACCTGAATCGTAGCGCCCAGCGAACTGGCTGGGCGAGGATTGAAACAATTCTGTAGTCATAGGTTATCCCTGTTATATGGGTAGCGCCCAGCGAACTGGCTGGGCGAGGATTGAAACATACCATGCGTCTCCGTCTGTAGAGTTGTGCTGAGGTAGCGCCCAGCGAACTGGCTGGGCGAGGATTGAAACTAGTTCCCGCGCGATTATGAAGGATGGCGCATGGGTAGCGCCCAGCGAACTGGCTGGGCGAGGATTGAAACGCTGTAGACATTGAACATGCTACCGAAATGGCCGCGTAGCGCCCAGCGAACTGGCTGGGCGAGGATTGAAACCGGGATATCCATGACAAACGGACCATACAGACGCCGGTAGCGCCCAGCGAACTGGCTGGGCGAGGATTGAAACACCTCGCTTGCATCTGATCTCTTGCCGACTCTGATGTAGCGCCCAGCGAACTGGCTGGGCGAGGATTGAAACTGGCGCATTTAGATCTGGATATCCAGCAGCCGCCATGTAGCGCCCAGCGAACTGGCTGGGCGAGGATTGAAACCCCGTTTCGAGCCCTCGTATTCCGGTCCGGACAAAGGTAGCGCCCAGCGAACTGGCTGGGCGAGGATTGAAACATGATCGTAGTAATACCTCTCTGATTTGCTCAGCGTAGCGCCCAGCGAACTGGCTGGGCGAGGATTGAAACCTCTCCACCAGCCTCTAAGGCATAAGCCAGCCGCGTAGCGCCCAGCGAACTGGCTGGGCGAGGATTGAAACGCTTTCGATGGACGTAAAAAAGCCCTCGGGTGAGGGGTAGCGCCCAGCGAACTGGCTGGGCGAGGATTGAAACGAGTTCAATCGAATTATCGGCAACGAGCGGATCAGGTAGCGCCCAGCGAACTGGCTGGGCGAGGATTGAAACTGAAGCACGGCGGGATTCTTATCCATGCGCGCCGGTAGCGCCCAGCGAACTGGCTGGGCGAGGATTGAAACTGCCCCACATCGAAGGTCGTTACCTGGACGACCTGTAGCGCCCAGCGAACTGGCTGGGCGAGGATTGAAACTAATGTGCCGCTGCGGATTGAAGAGAAATTGACGTAGCGCCCAGCGAACTGGCTGGGCGAGGATTGAAACCTTAATTGATCGAGCTAGGGCGGATTGCCCCCCAGTAGCGCCCAGCGAACTGGCTGGGCGAGGATTGAAACATGATCACGTGGGAAATGTTATCCGTCATGGTTTGTAGCGCCCAGCGAACTGGCTGGGCGAGGATTGAAACATCCACAATCCAAGCGATGATCGGAGGATTGAAACGTAGCGCCCAGCGAACTGGCTGGGCGAGGATTGAAACTATCACGCCCTCTTTATGTAGAAAATCAATTCGCGTAGCGCCCAGCGAACTGGCTGGGCGAGGATTGAAACCCGCGCGAGATGTAAATGGCCTGCCATGGGACGAGGTAGCGCCCAGCGAACTGGCTGGGCGAGGATTGAAACCATTTAAATGGCGCACAGACAGAATATGCCCATGGTAGCGCCCAGCGAACTGGCTGGGCGAGGATTGAAACGTGTTAGGAATGGTTGAATCTCCATCCGTAATTTTGTAGCGCCCAGCGAACTGGCTGGGCGAGGATTGAAACGAACCTGAAGCGGATCAATGAAGTCGAGGCCGAAGTAGCGCCCAGCGAACTGGCTGGGCGAGGATTGAAACACTGTCAACCCACCCCTGAATCATGTTAGCCATGTGTAGCGCCCAGCGAACTGGCTGGGCGAGGATTGAAACTATTTGGACATTATACCCCTCATCTACTAAAAGAGTAGCGCCCAGCGAACTGGCTGGGCGAGGATTGAAACCATCCTTACCGACACTGGCTTGCTCGACACCGATCGTAGCGCCCAGCGAACTGGCTGGGCGAGGATTGAAACATCGTGATCGCAAGCACCCCGGTTACGGCGTCATACGTAGCGCCCAGCGAACTGGCTGGGCGAGGATTGAAACGACTACACGAAGTATATCCGCTTGGCTGCCAATGGTAGCGCCCAGCGAACTGGCTGGGCGAGGATTGAAACCTAATATCGACATGCCTTGTGCGCTCGCGCCGTGTAGCGCCCAGCGAACTGGCTGGGCGAGGATTGAAACTGTAAAAGTTCCAGCTGGCAATACTTCCCACTCACCGTAGCGCCCAGCGAACTGGCTGGGCGAGGATTGAAACTGCAATGGATTTCTGGAACTCACGCGCGCACAGGTAGCGCCCAGCGAACTGGCTGGGCGAGGATTGAAACTTGAGCGCGACGCGCGAGGCGGTACTCGCTATACGTAGCGCCCAGCGAACTGGCTGGGCGAGGATTGAAACCTAAGATTTATCAGGAAACTGAAACTTCTTCTGCGTAGCGCCCAGCGAACTGGCTGGGCGAGGATTGAAACGGATATCAGGAGCGTTGGGCTGAGTATCGCTATTGTAGCGCCCAGCGAACTGGCTGGGCGAGGATTGAAACGTTTGCATTCCAAGACTGGTGGTAATGAGCTGTAGTAGCGCCCAGCGAACTGGCTGGGCGAGGATTGAAACTTGAGCGCGACGCGCGAGGCGGTACTCGCTATACTGTAGCGCCCAGCGAACTGGCTGGGCGAGGATTGAAACAGCTTCACCGACTGCAGGGGTTGATCCATGTCGTCGTAGCGCCCAGCGAACTGGCTGGGCGAGGATTGAAACACAAATCCGATATTCAACGATGTCGCATTCCGAAGTAGCGCCCAGCGAACTGGCTGGGCGAGGATTGAAACCTCTTCAACAGGTGCTCCATCGTCGGTTGCCTCAGGTAGCGCCCAGCGAACTGGCTGGGCGAGGATTGAAACATCATAAAACCTCCTATAGTCGGGTGGTACATCATGTAGCGCCCAGCGAACTGGCTGGGCGAGGATTGAAACCTGAATAGCTACTAACGCAGCGCGATAGTCCGTGGTAGCGCCCAGCGAACTGGCTGGGCGAGGATTGAAACTGAAGCATGGTGTGGTTACCTGGGTTGGACTGGTGTAGCGCCCAGCGAACTGGCTGGGCGAGGATTGAAACTGAAAAATCAACCGACATGCCCGCCGATAGCGTTGGTAGCGCCCAGCGAACTGGCTGGGCGAGGATTGAAACTGATCGATTGCGCCCTTATCGTCATTAGCCGCCGGTAGCGCCCAGCGAACTGGCTGGGCGAGGATTGAAACATACCCTTATCCCCTGAAAAGGTGCCGGACACTAGTAGCGCCCAGCGAACTGGCTGGGCGAGGATTGAAACGTTTGCAACTTCAACAAGATGCTAATTCTATGATGTAGCGCCCAGCGAACTGGCTGGGCGAGGATTGAAACTTTCAGATTCGTACTGTTCGTCCGATGCCGATGTAGTAGCGCCCAGCGAACTGGCTGGGCGAGGATTGAAACCAGACAAAATGATAGAGGGGTATACGCATGACTGAAAGTAGCGCCCAGCGAACTGGCTGGGCGAGGATTGAAACCCTTTGATGCGCAGTATTAGACATCCGCTCCTGAAGTAGCGCCCAGCGAACTGGCTGGGCGAGGATTGAAACGCACTACAGGCGGACGGATGGTATCTAAGGCAAGAGTAGCGCCCAGCGAACTGGCTGGGCGAGGATTGAAACCTTATTAAGAACCGCCTGTTCGCCGAGCATGGCGAGTAGCGCCCAGCGAACTGGCTGGGCGAGGATTGAAACTGTTTCAAGGGCTGTGACATTGGCGGTCAAGGCAGCGGTAGCGCCCAGCGAACTGGCTGGGCGAGGATTGAAACTGCGGCCAAGGTAAACAAGACGTAAAATAATCGTGCGTAGCGCCCAGCGAACTGGCTGGGCGAGGATTGAAACTCTGGCTAATGGCACCAGACTGGCTACCTTCCGGGGTAGCGCCCAGCGAACTGGCTGGGCGAGGATTGAAACGAACTAATCCGGGCGCAATTGCTGAAGAAAAAGCGTAGCGCCCAGCGAACTGGCTGGGCGAGGATTGAAACAATTTGTCGGTGGCGCTCCGGTGACTACATGGCGGTAGCGCCCAGCGAACTGGCTGGGCGAGGATTGAAACATTAGCGCAATGGGCTGTGTCCAGATTGTTTTCAGTAGCGCCCAGCGAACTGGCTGGGCGAGGATTGAAACAAATTCATCCACGAAATCATGGCCGTATTTGAAATGTAGCGCCCAGCGAACTGGCTGGGCGAGGATTGAAACGTAGACGCTGCCATTTTCTACCTCGGTGGTTAGGTAGCGCCCAGCGAACTGGCTGGGCGAGGATTGAAACGGTTTCCGAGCGCAATTCAACTGGCGAGAACTTAGTAGCGCCCAGCGAACTGGCTGGGCGAGGATTGAAACTTGCTGTCGGGCAGACTGATCCATGCCTGATCATGTAGCGCCCAGCGAACTGGCTGGGCGAGGATTGAAACAATAAAGGTCTGATTCAAAGTAGGAAGAGAAGTGTAGCGCCCAGCGAACTGGCTGGGCGAGGATTGAAACTCTAATGACTGGGCAAATTACAACGTGGCAAACAACGTAGCGCCCAGCGAACTGGCTGGGCGAGGATTGAAACGTGTATATAAATCCAAGATTCACCGTGGCACGAGAGTAGCGCCCAGCGAACTGGCTGGGCGAGGATTGAAACACTTTCCGGTACCTCTACCACTGGAACAGCGTCTGTAGCGCCCAGCGAACTGGCTGGGCGAGGATTGAAACCTCGACGCCGCCAGGTTTGCTGCAGATACCGCTGTAGCGCCCAGCGAACTGGCTGGGCGAGGATTGAAACAAAGGTATTAAAGTCTGGCTCCCACATCAGCTTGGTAGCGCCCAGCGAACTGGCTGGGCGAGGATTGAAACATAGGTCGTACCATTGGGGATATCTTCTTCCTCAGGTAGCGCCCAGCGAACTGGCTGGGTGAGGATTGAAACATCAACTCAACCGTTACCGGGTAGCTCCCGCCGAGTAGCGCCCAGCGAACTGGCTGGGCGAGGATTGAAACGCATCTTCGGGATCGATCACCCCATCGGCCCAGGCCGTAGCGCCCGGCGAATTGGCTGTCCTTGCCACCGTAGCGCTGCACGAGTGTCGCTGGCGATAGCCCGGCAACTTTGCCAGCCTAGGCGAAGGTCAGATTGGACGGATCGATGGACAACATTTGATCCAGCACGGCGTCAAGGGGAGCTTCGTTAGATATGCTTTTGGATCTTGCCATGGATAATTTGTAAACGTATATTCATTTATAAAATCAATAGGAGGTTGGAACGAATGGCGAGAATTCTCGGCTATATTGCCTCAAGCCTTGACGGCTTCATTGCGACCGACGATGACAACCTGGACTGGCTCTTCCAATACAACGATATGGATTTGGGAGAACATGACTACAAGTTGTTTATCAAGGGTATCCGTACGGTTGTTATGGGGCGCGGCACCTACGATTTTATCGCCAACGATCCGACTCCATGGAATTATGGAGACCAAAGGGTTTTGGTTGTTACTTCAAGCCCCATCGATCGCCCGAAAGGGGAACTTGAGGTGCGCAGCGACGTCGACGCTCTCATCGCTGAGTTGCGTGCATTGGAAGATGGTGACGTATGGATGGCCGGAGGCGGGCAATTGCAAATGACATTTTTGGAAAAAGGTGCCCTGGATGAGATCGAAATCTACCTCATTCCCGAGTTGTTGGGCGGTGGACGCCCGCTGTTTCCCGCTACAGGTTATCGCGATAGTCCAAAGCTGATTAGTGCGCAACAAATGGATAGAGGATGCGTACGTCTTCACTACCGCTTTGACCGTTTCGAGTGAGCCGAAAATTGTCGCAAAACTACCGGAGACTGTGACATGCTTCACCGCCAGGTGGGCGACTTCCTGGACATCGCCTTAAGCTTCATGGTGCTGTATTTAGGCGTGGTGATCTGGCGTTGACTGACAGCATTTGGGCATCACGCGTCGTGATGCAAGCATATCAAGATAATATTAATCCCGGCATATTCTCTCTACGTCTGACCCATAGCGCTATCAGAATCATTCCCGCCAGCATCATCGCGTAACTTTCCGGCTCCGGTATGGCGGTAATCATTCCAATCTGGCCGTTGAGGCTCACCAGATACAAATTACCAAAGCCATCTTCGCCGAATGAAGAAATTCGTCCGGAGATGCCGGTTGGAGATAGCAGTTCGGCGGTTCGGTCAGTGAGGTCCGTAATGCCGGAGCCGATGAAGCGGAAAGACATCACGTGGTCGGTAACAAAGTCGGCGAAGAAGTAAGTACCTTGCAGGCCATCGATCAGCGATCCGCGGTATACATAGCCGCCGGTGATTGAAGCGCCTAAACCGTTATGATCATATTCGAAGATTGGTGGCGTGTGATTTGAAGGTTGCGTATCGTTAGGAAAATTCAACCCGGTTCCCTCAAACACGCGCCAGCCGTAATTGGCGCCGGCACTGCCGATGTTGATTTCTTCGCGATTGTCCTGCCCGACATCAGCGATATAGAGAGCGCCGGTTTCCCGGTCGAAGCTGTCGCGGTATGGATTACGCAGTCCGTAAGCATAGATTTCAGGGTTGATTCCGGGGTTGCCATTCGCCAGATTGCCGTCGGGAATCGCGTAGCCATATTGTGTGGTGTCATTGGGGAAGCGGTCGGCCGCTACGTCGACACGCAGCATTTTGCCAAGATTATCCTTGAGGTTTTGCGCGCGATTATCTGGATCATCACGAGATCCGCCGTCTCCGGTGCCGATATAAAGATTGCCAGTCTCGCCGGGGCGAAAACCAATCCAGCCCGCCTTGTGGTTGCTGAATCCGGTCTGCGCAATGGTGATCACAGTCTGCGAGCTGGTGGCATCCGCTACATTAGGTTGGGCGGTGCTGGCTTGATAGGTGGCAACCACCGTATTGAGAGTGGTCTTGTCGATATAGTTGACATAGAAGCGTCGATTATCCCCGAAGTTCGGATCGAACGTCATGCCAAGCAGGCCACGCTCACCCCTGGTATCGACCGAGCCGGATAAATCGAGGAACGGGGTTGGCAGCACTGCCCCATTCTCGAGGATCTTGATCAAACCGCCTTTCTCGACAATGAACAGGCGTGAATCCCCCTCGGGCGCAGTGGCGAACAACGGCTGCTCAAGGCCTGTCGCGACGATCCGGGTTTGCAGGGCGGGAACCGTTTGAGCAAATGCGACGCCGGCAAATACGGTAGCGAATAGGGCAGAGAATATTTTAATCATGATAGCTCCTCAGAATCGGAACCCATGGCGAAGTCATACCGGCACAGTATTTTCACCAAGTTTCCAATGGATGATTGGATCTCACTAAAAATAGTATCTCTTTTTATATAGAAAACTCAAAGCTGCGTGTCAACCCGAATATGAAAAATTACGTTTGTCAATTTATTGGCCAGACTTGTAATTCTTATGAATAAGCATAAGGGTACGTGCGCGAAATACTGTTTCGGTACAGCAGGTTCTTACGCATTTCGTTCTAATTTTTTACAGATTCGGTGCGCCAGCAAATAAAAATTAAGTTGCTATACTGAGTTTTTAATTGTCCCCGTTACTGGAGGCCGCATGATTCATGAAGTAAGGGGCGATATTCTGTTGAGTCATGCCCAGGTCATCGCTCATGGGGTTGCTCCTGATGATCATTTCAATCACGGGTTGGCCTTGAGTCTGGGTGAGCAATGGCCGGCCATGGTCAAGGATTTCCGGCACTACTGCCACACTGCACAGCCGAAATCCGGTAATGCGTGGGTGTGGTCCGGTGCGATGAGTAAACGCATTGTCAATTTGCTTACTCACGAAGCGTTGCATGGTCCAGGTAGCGGATCAGGGCGTGCCACAACCAAGTATGTCAATGAGGCACTGCGTGAATTGCGTTATCTATTGGAGAATGACAAATTCACCAGCCTGGCGTTGCCGCGTCTTGCCACCGGCGCAGGTGGACTGGATTGGGATGTGGTGCGGCCACTGGTTGCGCATCATCTTGGTGAGTTGGCGTTGCCCATCTATATCTATACTCATTACGAGAAGGGAATCCAGGCCATCGAGCCGAGACCGGGGTGAGCTTCTGTAATGGAGCAATGGGAAATCGATGATATTGGTTTCTTGCCCAATAGTGCAGTTCATCATGCCAAACTGGTTTTTGCTTGAATCTTAGTCATCATGGCGCATTGGTGGCACGATGTGTGACGGGATGAAGTCGCAGGGTCTGCCGGGGTGGACCCGGCAGAAACGGCGTTGGTTTGCCGGCAACCCAATCGGCATGACCGCTACCATAGTATGGCGAGAGCGGGTGGCCGCTCTGTCCGCCGGGCATTTCGAAATAGCCATGCTCTTCATCGCCTGGTGCGACCGCAAAACGCTGTGAAGCACCGAAATCCGGCGCTTGCACGCGTGGCATATGGATGTCACCAGGGAGTGCGTCTTTCCGCATGTCCAGCCAGTTTGCGACAAATTCCGGCAGAATGCGGCTAAGCGGATGCCGGATGCGCGCGGTGTTACGCTCGCCCCAGCTGCGTTCGGCGATACCACCCGGCAGACTTTGCATGCGCATGGCCAAGCGTTTGGCACAGCTGACGAACAAGTCATCCCAGCCAGCGTAAACCGGCGGCAACAAGTGCTGTGGACGATGCTCGATCAATGTCCACACCACATATTCGGCCTGATTCAGCTTTGGCAGCACAAAGTTCGGGTCGTTGCGCCTGATGGCAGCGGCAAAGCCGCTGAGCACACTGTCGATGACTTCCTGGCGGAATGCGCGCACCAAGCGATAAGCCACGGAATCCGTAGAAGCATGTCCGTTCCAATCGAGGAGCGCCTGCTGCATTTCGGTGCGCCAGGGCGCTGGTTCCATTCGATTCAAGGTGAGCTCGAGAAATTTTTTCCAGCGCGCGAGGAATAATGCGCGATCATCAAGCTGGATCGCCAGCATGCTGGCTGGCGAGAAGCGGTCATGTTCGCGCAAGCCGTCGCGAATTTGCATTGCGCGCGCGCCAAGGTCGTAGCCGCCATCGCCGAGCCGGTCGAGCAGCAAACCATCGACGGTACGTGCATTGGCGGTCCAAAGACGCCGCTCCGATGGATCGACAATCAGCGGGTACTGTGTGGGCATGAGCCAGCCATTCCATCCGGTATCCGGTTTGCTCCAGTCCGCGGGAAGTGTTGGATCATAGCCGCTGGTCCGCGCGGGAATCCGGCCTGCGATGGTCCAGGCAATTCTGCCATCCCGATCGCCGACGATAAAGTTCTGGGCCGGAATGCCCGCATTCTGCGCAATTGTGATTGCCTCATTCACGGTTTCCGCCTGCTCCAGGAGAGTGAGCTCCATATTTACCGCGCCAGGCCGGTGCGCGGCCCAGGCCAGCGCGAGCGGCGTACCGTCGTGGTCGGTAGCCAGGACAGGACCCCACTCCGTCTCGTACACATCCAGCGTCTCATCATCCCCGCCCCGTGCACGCAGGATTTCGCGTTGAATGGTAACGGAGCTCCATCCCGTCGCGCTGCGATAACGGGAAGCATCCTCCGGATGATGGATAACGCGAACCCAATCGGCGTAATCACCATAACTGTTGGTAAAGCTCCAGGCGATCTTGCGATTTGAGCCGACGACGATGGCGGGTGTACCGGGCAGACTGGCACCGATGATATCGTTCATGAGTCCGGTTTGGCGCGTGTTCGGATAGATCAGGCGCGTGCGGAACCAGATATTCGGTACACGAAGAACCAGATGCATGTCATTGGCGATCAGTGCGGCACCAGCAGCCAATGAGCCAGCGACCGCAAAGCTGTTACTGCCGGGAAGAAAGTCGTCGCTGTACTCATCGTCGTGCATGAGGCCAAGGTCAAGCTTGTGCAGATCCAGCTCGTCTGCGGAGGGAAGCCGTGGCCACTCAAGCGCCGTGCCGAAGAGCGGCGCATCCCATGCACCGCCACCGGCGGTAAGAAACCGATAGGCGGCTTCCGGGAGAGCTGCGTGCATGGTGGAGAACGCAAGCTCGCGACGATTATCGCCACCACTCAGCATGAAGTACATTGCCTTGACGACCAGTATGCTGTCCTCGCTGCGCCATGCAAGCGGGCGTGCGCGCGTCAGTAGATACGGAAATGGCCGCACCATCAGGGCATCGAGACCCTCATTCACGCCATCGCGATAGACATCGAGCAATTCGCGCTGTATGGCTGGTAACCCTTCCAGTATTGCCGACGCACGTGCGCGCATGCGATGCATCCGTGCTTTGCGGTCCGCCGGCAACGCGGCAGGCCCGAACAATTCGGCCAGTTCTCCGGCTGCCTTGCGCCGCATCAAATCCATTTCGAAAAAGCGCTCCTGCGCATGGACATAACCGAGTGCCCGAACCAGATCGTGACGATCCTGCGCGCGTAGTGTCACGCTGCCAAGCGCATCTCGCTCGACGGTTACGGGCGCGGTCAGCGCCGTCATGTCCACTGTTCCGTCGTATTGAGGCAGGCTGCCGCGTAGCACCAGCCATGCGGTGCCTACTAGCAGCAATGTCAGTATCAGTAGTCCAGGCAGGAGCCGGGAGATCTGGCGCAGCACGGCGGTCATATAGGAAGCGTAGAAGTTGGAAACGGTTGTGCCGGTGCCAGCTTGCCTTGGCGCATCCGGTTTCCGGGAACCAGGCTTGCGGCCAACCGAGGCTCATGCTGATCAAGCAAACTCAGGAAGATTCTAGTTTTTGGCGGATGAACTCGATACGTTCGCGGTTTACGCCTAAATCGCTGCTTCCCAGGCGCGAGGACGAGCGTACTTGAATCACGCCCGCAGCCGGGTCAAACCAAAACTCGGCGTCATCCACATACTTCATGATCCGGGTAGTAAATTGTGCGTAAAGATAATCGGGGTCCATTTTGACTATTTGCGCGCCGTTCATCGTCTTGATGATGCTGGCGATGCGGGTCAGCGTGGCGGCGCCGTCATCCTTCATCGATAGTGGCGCGATGCTGGCATACGCACGCTGAGGATGGTCCGGGTAGAGCGATGCCTGACTTGAGACACTGTTTGGGGTTTTTGAGGGAGGCTTAAGTCTTCCCTCATGCACACCCAGATCGGTGGGCGGCGTGCCCTTCAGCAGCCCGAGTTGACCCGCAAGGACTCCCGTGATGATCACGAGGGCAATGATAATAAGCAGCCACTTAATAATAACCATAGTGAGATCCCGCCGCAAACTGAAGTAATAGAGAAGACGATGTGTTTAGCAGCTCCGCCGGATTTTTAATTTTTTGCTTCGATTCTTCAAATCCGGCAGGCTGCCCGCGGATGCGGTCATGCTATCATTCTATGTATTCTTCCATTTTGGATAATGGCTTTCCACTCGGTAGCCTACTTGGTTTTGCTGTTTGAGAGTATAAATTCCGCTAAGCGTTGCGCTGACTCACCCTTGATATTGGGGAATGCGGGCATGGACATGCTTCCTTTATGTATTTTCTGGATAATGGCATCCTTGTTCGCCACGGCGGCAGTCAATGTCATCACATTGCCGGCTGCTTCCGGCTTGTGGCATTTGGTGCAGTTTGCGTAGAATATATCTTCCCCGCTTGCACTCTCGGGTGGCGTGTAACTATCGGTCTTCGAGCAACCAACCAAACTCGCCAATGCAGAAACCGCTAACAGCAAGGTTATTTTCTTCATTTTTTATTCTCCAATTTATTGTCTGAGGGTGGGGATTCTGGAATTACTTTTCATGGATAAGTATTATCCTGATTATATCCCGTCAGCCTGATAGTTCAGGTACTGTATTGCCCGGCGCCAGTTTTGAGCGCGGCCATGAAATATGGTGTGTTGCCTGTGCGAGTAGAATTTCCTCAGACTGGAATTATTCGGAACTTCCCGAGTGACCGAGGAGCCGCAGGGCCAGCAGCAAAGTCAGCGGAAGATAAATGAGCAGTCCCGTCATGCCGAGAAGTGATTCACCAATCCAGAATGTGACAGTGAGATTGAAGATCAATACGCCATAATAGAGACCGCAACCCAGAAGTATATGCCCGGTCACCGACCGGTCAATGGAGAGACCGGTCTGAAGGAGCTTGCGATCCAAAGGAAGATAGGCGCAAAGCGAGAGGAAGCCGACAACAGCCCAGCCAAGATAATTTTCCACGGGTACACCAAAGTGTGTGCCGGGATCAGGGTAGTAATAAATCTGACCGAGGAACCAGCGCTCCCCGCGAAGCGCGACCGGATCAATGATGATGTCGATGAAGACGAAAAAAAGAATGGTCAGGAGCATAACAGGCCAGCCCGTTCTTGTAGCGAGAGGGAACTGCATTCTGATTATGCCGCCCCGCCCGGTGTTCCGTTTGCTGAAGGCGGGCAGGAGAAAAGCCAGAGCCATGCAGTAACTCGCATAAAGAAGGAAAGGAAATGAGAGAGAATCCATAAATGGAATATCCGTGATATACAATTCCTGTCCGACGGTCGAACCGGTATAGTGGTACCAGCCAAACGGGATACCGGTGCGGGTGGAAGAGAACTCGCACAGAAGTGCCACAATCCATGCGATTACGAAGAAATACCAAGTTCTCCGCCAACCGATCAGGCGGGGTGCAGAGAATAGGAATGCCGCGAGAAATGCGAATACATAAGGGCGGAGGATAATTGTTTTAAGGAAGAGGCTCAAGAATTCCATCAAGGTTCCATCGGTTCGGGGAGTCAGGCTCACAATTCCGAGATGCCGTTGCAGACTCCCATCCATATTGTTTATTATGCGATTCAAAATTCCCTTGTTGCAGCGTATGACTGCTGCAATGTATGAGATTATCGGGCATTTATGGTATCGAATGCTGAGAAATCAACGATATCAATGAATCTGCCGTATATCTCGCTTACTCAATCAATCATGCAATGTAGCGTAGAACTGAATCCATATCCGGATCTTCAATAACCTATAGAGATCAAAATACAGTTTTGATAACTCCATCGTGAGGCGTGCGCTCAAGTTTCTTGCCCTTGTTGTCCTGATCCTGCTTCTCGTCGCGCTGACTATTGCCGCTTTCCTTCTCTACTGGGAAGCGGAAACTTCCACATACCAGGCACACCGTCTCGGAAAGTTGGCCGATGAGCTGAGCTGGGAAGTAAAAAGCGGACCGAGTGAGGATTCCCATTTTCCGCAATCAGGACCCTATGATATACGTCTGGGCTATAGCCGATTGCCGGAGCTGCTTCATAATCTCGTCATACACGGTTTTCATGTGCAGGCGCAGGCACGAGCTTCCGCACGCATGAAGGAACTTGTTGCGCAGGGCTTGTTTGTCCCTTATCACGAGAAAACCCAGGCTGGCCTGGAAATTTCCGCCGGCGGGGGGCAACCATTGTATCGCGCCATATTCCCCAGCCGTGCTTACGAAAACTTCGAAGCGGTTCCATCGTTGGTGACGAACAGCCTGTTATTCATCGAGAATCGCGAGTTGCTGGATCCCACTCGCCCAAGAAAGAATCCCGCTATCGAATGGGATCGGCTAGGCAGGGCAATACTGGACAAGATAATCCAGGTCTTCCGTCCCGAACACGGCGTCGTAGGGGGCAGCACGCTGGCAACACAGATCGAGAAATACCGCCATTCCCCCAACGGAATGACGATTACGCCGCAAGACAAACTTCAGCAGGTCGCGTCCGCCTCCGTGCGCGCTTACCTGGACGGGGAGGAAACGTTATCCGCCCGTAAGCGTATCGTAGTGGATTATCTCAATACGGTCCCCCTCGCCGGTGCCGCAGGTTTCGGCGAAGCGAACGGACTGGGAGATGGTCTATGGGTATGGTACGGCCTGGATTTTGATGAAACCAATCATATCCTCGGTTCCCAATTCGTCGAAGGTGATGCTCTTATCGAGCCGGCGCGCTTCTACAAGCATGTACTAAGTCTGATCATCGCGCAGCGTAGACCTTCCTATTATCTCCTCGCTGGACGCAAGTCGCTTGAAGAACTTACTAACAGTCATCTGCGGGTGCTTGCCCAAGCTGGCGTGATTCCTCCCAGCCTCAGGGATGCCGCGCTGGAAATCCCGTTACGCTTCCGCAATACCGCGGCACCTGAAGAAATCAGGAACTTCTCCGCTCAAAAAGCCGTTAATGCGGTGCGCATGCGTCTCGCGTCCCTGCTCGGATTAAAGCGCATGTATGATCTGGACCGGCTGGATTTATCGGTGCAAAGCACTCTTGACCAAGATCTCCAACAGAAAACCACTGATATGCTGCGCCGGCTAAAAGACCCGGAATATGCAAAAGCGGCGGGACTTTACGGGTCCCGTATGCTGGATACGGAGGATCCGGGCAAGATTGTCTACAGCTTCACGCTCTCGGAATTGACTCCGGAAGGAGCGAAATTCCGGATTCAGGCTGATAATTTCGATCAACCCCTGGATATCAACAAAGGGACCAAGCTTGATTTGGGTTCCACCGCGAAATTAAGAACGTTGGTAACTTACCTTGAAATTGTCGAAGCACTGCATGGAAAATATGCGGCGTTGGACAAGAAATCTTTACTTAAACAAGAGGTGGATCCAAGCGATATGCTTAGCCGCTGGGCGATCGGTTATCTACTGCAGAGCCCGGACAAGAGTCTGGCAACCATGCTGGATGCCGCCCTGGAGCGCAACTATTCGGCCAATCCTGACGAACGTTTTTTTACGGGTGGCGGTGCGCATGTATTTCACAATTTCACGCGTGAAGACAATCGCAAGTTTCTGAGCGTCCGCGAGGCAACGCTGAAGTCAGTCAATCTCGTATACATCCGTCTGATGCGGGATATCGTGCGCCACTATATGTTCCACATTGCGGGTTCGTCCGCCAAGATACTGAAGGACGCCGGGGACCCTGACCGGGAAGGGTACCTCAGACGATTCGCGGACAAGGAAGGTAAGCAGTTCATTAACCGGTTTTATTCTAAATATAAGGATAAAACGGCGACACCGGATATGATTCGTAGCGTTTTCTTTGCCAGCTTCCGGCACACGCCGCGCCGTTTGGCAGCCGCATACCGTTACCTTTATCCCGATTCGACATTCGCGGAATTCGAGAAGTTTATGCGGCCGTATCGGTCCGTTTTTAAACGCCTGACCCCGGATTTTCTTCAAGATCTTTATGAGGGCTACGGCCCCGGCAAATACTCACTGGCCGATCAGGGCTATATTGTCACCGTCCATCCCCTGGAGTTATGGCTGGTGCGCTATTTGACCACTCATCCGGGCGCTCAATATGCGGATGTGATCAAGGCCAGCACTGATGAGCGGGTAGCTGTCTACCGCTGGCTGTTCACGACGAAATACAAGAACTCGCAGGATAGCCGAATTCGCGGACTTCTGGAGATTGAAGCATTTCTTGAAATTCATCGCAGCTGGAAGCGGCTCGGCTATCCTTTCGATTCACTGGTGCCGTCGCTCGCCACCGCTATCGGGAGTTCGGCGGACCACCCGGCTGCACTTGCTGAACTGATGGGCATCATTCTCAATGACGGAGTGCGGGTTCCAGCGGTGCTGATCGAACGCCTGCACTTTGGCGCGGGCACGCCTTTCGAAACCATCGTCGAGCGGGTGCCCGTCCAAGGAGAAAGGATTTTTTCCCCTGAATTGGCAGCGGCGGTGCGTGGCGTGTTAACCGACGTGGTGGCGACGGGAACTGCTTCGCGACTCGCCCGCGCCATGGTGGAAGAAGATGGTAATGTGGAGGAGGACGGCAATGAAATTCTGATCGGGGGAAAGACGGGGACGGGAGATCACCGTTACATTACCTTCTCGTCTCCGGGTGTCGTCAAGGAATCCCGTGCAGTAAACCGTTCTGCCACTTTTGTGTTCTTCATCGGCGATCGTTTTTTCGGAACGATGACCGCATTTGTGCCGGGTGCGGATGCCGCGGATTATAAATTCACGTCGGCGCTTTCCACGCAAGTCGTGAAGCATCTCTTGCCCGTCCTGAAACCACTCACCGATAAGGCTCAGCCGCTGCCTGAACAAATTTTGGAAAAAAAACCGATCAAACGCGAATTGCCTAAAGTGAAAAAAAAGTCTGAAATGAACAAAAGAAAGCCTGAAATGAATAAGAGAAAGTCCGAGATGAACTCGAGTTAAGGAACCTCCGGAATATTGCGAGACTCGCAAAATGGTTCAATCGCACCTTCCCGCGGAAGGCATCGCTCCGCCCCGCACGGTCGCATTCCGCGACGGTCCACCTTACCCGGTACCCAAAAATCGCGCACTTTACCCCGCCCCGCTGCCGGATTAAAGTTCAATCATCACTGCTGATCCATCGTAAGAAAACGATTAATCCTAGAATAAATCCAAGACCTAAAACGGCCTTTAGAAATTCCTTGACGAACCAAAACAGCATAGATTCATAAAGATCCAATTATTCTTTCCTTTCAAAAGGGCGGTTATTTCCGGGACCACCACCACAGCAACAGTGACAGGAAAAGGGATACCAGCAGGCCCGTGGTCAGAGGAAAGTAAAGCCTGAAATTCTCCCGTTCGATAATAATGTCTCCCGGCAGCCGCCCGAAAGGCAGTTTCGACAGCCACGGCCATGCGAGGCCCATAAACACCAGCAGTATCCCGAGCAAGATGAGTAGGCGTTGCATAACGATGCGGCGGGGATTGGGTTTGCCTGGCGCAGCGAAACATAATTCTGTTCTCCACAACGTTTAGCTGGTTTTGCGCCGTGAGCCTCCAATTATCCCTTGCAAACCCTCCAGATTGATGACAGTCAGGGCCGGCATGAATCTTGAACGATACGTTTGAGAATGTGCAGCCGGTCATGAAAAAAATGTTCGGCGCCAGGAACGACAACCACCGGCAATTCCTGAGGGGCGGCCCAGGCCAGGACAGTCTTGAGAGGAACCACGTCATCCTGATCACCGTGAATGATAAGGATATCCGTGATAGGTTCCATGTCCTGTCCGGCGCCGGGATGAGCGATGGGTGGAACGTTCAATCGTTCCACCGATGGCGCTACCATGATTAATTTTTGCGGCCTGAGCCGTTGCGCGGCATACGCCTGAATTGCCCCGCCGAAGGAAAATCCAACCAGCATCAATGGCGGAGACTCATTGAAGGCGGAAGCAAATTGATTTCCGGTGGTTTCAACCACCGCAAGCACGTCTTCGATCTCGCCCGTCCCATTGTCGTTACCTGAGTAACAATTACCTTCGCTTTGTTCCACACCGCGAAAATTGAATTTGACTGCGATGAATCCCAGTTCGAGCAAAGTCTTGAAGAGGGTATAAACAACCTTGTTGTTCATCGTTCCGCCATACAGCGGGTGAGGGTGCGCAATGACGGCTATACCGCGTGGATGATCAATATCCGGCTTGGCCAGAACCGTTTCCAGCTTTCCCGCAGGACCATCAATAAAAAACTTTTTGGGACGTGAATCCAGCAATGAGCGCAGCCCTATAATTCGCCTGTGTCAGATTCTCAGCCGTTCGACCACCCGGCCATTTTTCAGATGTTCCTCAATGATTTCATCGATGTCTTCCTTATCCACATACGTATACCAGACATCTTCCGGATAGACCACAATAACCGGCCCCTCATTGCAACGATCAAGACATCCCGCATTGTTGATCCGCACCCTTCTGTTCTTGCTGTCGAGCCTGAGCGCCTTGACACGATCCTTGGCGTAATCGCGCATGACTTGAGCGCCATGATTATTACAGCACGCTGCTCCCGCTTCGCGCTGATTGACGCAGAAAAATACGTGCCGCTGGTAGTAGCTCATAAAAAATATTTTAGAAGTGGGTGGCTAAAGATTATACCGGAACGGATGAGTATTTCCATGGTGGATGGCTATATCGGCGAAGTGTGGTTGTGACTGGACAGGCCGCCGGCTATCTCAATTTTATTTCGGTCCATAACCGGCTTAGCAGACGGCGTTGCTTGCGGTCAAGGTCACGAAGCATTTCCAGCCGGCTGAGCAATGCAGTGTCTGGAAATATCGCTTCGTTGTTGGCAATTTCAGGCCGGATATATTGCATTGCATCCGTGTTGGGATTGCCGGATCCGATGAGATTGGTCAGCTCGGCGGAGTTTCTTCCGTCCAGCATGAAATTAATGAATTGATGAGCGAGATCGGGACGGTTCCCGCTTCGATGCAGCACCATGCTGTCGAGTGCCAGCACCGCGCCCTCCTTTGGGCTTGCGTAGCTGATCGTGAATTCACGCTTCGTCTTTGCGGCATCAAGCGCCGCCTGAAACATGTCATTAGAATATCCGTGCGCCACCCACAGGTTGCCTACCGCCAACTCCTTGACATAGCTGGTGTTGCTGAAAGCTGCCCAGTAAGGCTTCGCACGCACGATCAGTTCCGCTGCCTGCTTCCAGTGCCCCTCATCGGTATCGTTAACCGAATAGCCCAAATACTTTAGTGCCGCCGCCATCAATTCTCGCTGACTATCGAGTACGGTTACGCGACCCTTGATTTTTTCCAGGTATTTCGGCTCAAAAATGATTGCCCAGGTATCGGTAGGTAAACCGAGCTCCTTTATTTTTTCCTGATTGAAGCCGAGCAGGGTAAGCGTATAGGCATAAGGAACGGAATACTTGTTGCCGGGATCGAAAGCGGTATCGAGGTATGCGGAATTGATGTTTTTGAGATTGGGCAGTAACGATTTATCCAGCGGCTTGAGTGCGCCCTGCCGAATAAGCGTATCCATCGCGTTGCCGGTGGGGACGATAAGATCATAGCCAGTCGCGCCGGCCGCCAGCTTCGCCAGCATTTCCTCGTTGTCGGAATAATAGTCCTGCGCAAGTTTGCAATGGCAGAGTTCCTGGAAGCGCTCGATTATTCGCGGCGCGATATAGTTATTCCAGTTGAATAGATGAAGAATATTTTCGGCCGTGCTGGCCGTATTCTGATCCTGTCTTGTACAGCCCGTAACGAATGGAATCAGCCACGCGAGCAATAAAAATGATATCAGCGGTAAAGTGAGCAAACGCCGTGAACTCATTATTTTACTATTCCGGGCGGCATTTTGACTCCGCCCGATGAAGTGCGCGATTCCAGCCTGGCCGCGATGATGATCATGACCAGCGTAAGCAGCATCAGCAACGTGGAAATGGCATTTACTTCCGGCGTCACCGCGACCTTTATCATGGTATAGATCTGGATGGGGAGTATCGGTTCGCCGACACCTTTGGTAAAGAAGGTAATGACGAAGTCATCAATGGACAGGGTGAACGACATCAAGGCACCCGCCACCACCGCCGGCATGATAAGCGGCAAGGTAACAAGGCGGAAAGTCTCCCATCGGGATGCACCGAGATCGCGTGCCGCCTCAAAGATGCTTTCATCCATGCCCTGAAGCCGCGCCCGTACGATAATGGCGACGAAGCCGATACAAAACGTGGTGTGCGCGATGATGATGGAAACCATGCCGAGCGTCATGTTCAGGACTTGCAAAAAGAATAGCAACAACGACACACCCAGCAGGATCTCAGGCATTGCCACCGGCGTGAATACCAATATCGGCAGAACCTTGAGTTTGTATCGATGTATCGCCAGGCCGGCCATCGTGCCAAGCACGGTGGCGCTAAAACTCGCGCTGAGTGCGATGATGAGCGAATTGCGCGCGGCGGTGAGCATTTCCGTGTTGTTGAACAGCGCCTGGTACCAGGACAGTGTAAAGCCCACCCACTCGGCATTCAGCCTGGAGTCGTTGAACGAATACATCACCACGATCGCGAGCGGGATATACAGAAAGGCGTAGATCAGCACCGCTACGAACCACAACCAGATACTGCCGCGGCTCATGCTACGCGCTGTCCGGTGGCGGAGCGCGCGAACCATGTCGCCAGCCCGGCGATGGATAGCACCGCCAGTGTCAGCATGATTGAAAGCGCCGAACCGAAAGGCCAGTCGCGGGTACCGAGGAATTGATCCTTGATCAGGTTGCCGATGAGAATATCGCCCGTACCGCCCAGTATATCGGGCACCGCGAACATGCCCAGCACCGGAATGAATACCAGCGCGGAGCCTGAAAATACACCCGGCAGGGATAAGGGCCAAGTGACGCGCCAGAAGCGCTGCCACCCGGTGGCGCCAAGATCTTGCGCCGCATCCAGCAGGGAGGGATCGTGCTTCTCCAGATTGGTGTAAAGCGGCAATATCATGAACGGCAGGTGCACATAAACCATGCCTACCAATACCGCGAACGGCGAGAACAACAATGTCACCGGCCCGATGCCGAATGCGTCGAGGATGGCGTTGATGAAGTGGCTGAGTGCGGATTCCGGTCCGAGAATGATTACCCAGGCATAAATGCGGATGAGGAAATTGCTGGCGAACGGCAGTACCACCAGCAGGACCATCAGATTGCGGAAGCGTTTTTCGCTGCGTGCGATCAGCAATGCCAGCGGATAGGCCATAATGAGGCAAATCAACGTGGTGGCTAGCGCGACGCCGAAGGATTTGAGGAAAATTCTGGCATACAGAACGTCGCTGAAAAAGAACTGGTAAGCCTCCGGTGTGAGTCCATATTCGCCGGGAATTTTTCCCACGGGCGCGGCAATGGGTGCCAGGCCCCCAAACTCACCCGGAAAGCGGAATGAGGTGAGAATCATGATCAGGCTCGGCGCGACAAAGAAAACCACCAGGAACAATAGTGGCGGACCACTCACCAGGAATCTGGCGGCACGGTTCTCTCTCGGAGTTTCCTTAGTCATTGAGGAAAATACCCGCATCGTGGCGCCACGAGACGCCGACTTCATCCCCAACTTCGAAAAATGTGGCGCGTCCCGGTGATGAGTTGGGCAGCAACGCCTCGATATAAGCGCCATTGGAGAGTTCCACGATATAGGTCGTGACATCTCCGATATACAGAAAATCATGTACTTTGCCGATAAAATGGTTCTTCAACCGAGGCTCTTCCGAAGGATGGGAAATTCGAACCTGTTCGGGACGAATTGCCATCACGCCGTTATCGCCCACTTTTGCACCTTCCTTCCCGGCAGTGATCACTTCGCCCAGCTCCCCTATATCAAGCTTCAGGTGCGAAGGTGCGGCTTCCACGATCTTTGCATTCATCATGCTGATCTTGCCGATGAAATCCGCCACGAAACGGTTTCTTGGGAAACCGTAGATTTTGGAGGGCTCGTCAATCTGTTCAACATTGCCGTGATTCATTACTGCAATGCGATGTGACAGCGCCAGGGCTTCATTCTGGGCATGGGTAACGAAAACGAAGGTAACGCCTACTTCCTTCTGAAGGTTGATGAGTTCGATCTGCATCTCCTCGCGCAACTTCGCATCCAGCGCGCCCAGCGGTTCGTCCAGCAGCAGTAGCCGGGGGCGATTGACCAGTCCTCTGGCAAATGCCACGCGCTGTTTTTGCCCGCCCGACAATTCGTGTGGAAAACGGTTGCCGAAATCCGGTAAACGCACGCTATCCAGCGCGTCTCCAACCCTGGTTTTTATTTCTTGCGGCGTTTTTCTCGCCATCTTGAGCGGGAATGCGATATTGTCCGCTACCGTCATATGCGGAAACAACGCATAGGTTTGGAATACGGTATGGACGGGGCGTTTTTCCGGCGGCGTGCCCACCATATCCTTGCCGTCCAGAAGAATTTGACCGGAATCGGGAAGATCGAATCCGGCGATCATTCGCAAGAGCGTGGTTTTGCCGCAACCCGACGGCCCCAGCAGCGTGAAGAACTCACCTGTCTCAACGCTAATGCTGACATTATCGACCGCGGTGTAGCTGCCAAAGCGCCGGGTTACATTACGGATTTCCAGGAGCGACATAGTCGTGCCATTGAAAAATCGGGGATTTTACCAAAATTCTTTCAGATCGCCGCGTCTGGTATTGCCGCCGCATATACATGACACTCATAGAGTGCCTCGTGGAGTTGATGTGGAGCGGGGTGGATCCAGCCCGCGGCGGGACGATCAGATTTGCCGGGTTTTTGTCTCCTTGTATGGGGGAGAACCGATGGCTCGGAAACTTATAACCTTATTGCAACATCTGCCACAGCATTGCTACCGCCAACAACATCACAAGGATGGAAAGCAAGCGATTCTGACGTTTTTTTTCCACTACAAATTCACTCATTTTTTGTTCCAGCTCCTTTGTGCGGATTTCGCTTAAGGAATGATGAAGCAGACGGGGAAACTGCGGCAGCATTACCGCCCAGCTTGATGCCTCTTTGCCCAAACGGCGGGTGAGTCCGCGCCAGCCGAGTTGTTCAGACATCCAGTTTTCCAGGAATGGTTTTGCGGTTGTCCACAGATCAAGGTCGGGGTCGAGATCGCGCCCCAATCCTTCGATATTCAATAGGGTCTTTTGTAACATTACCAGTTGCGGCTGGATTTCGACGTTGAACTGGCGCGATGTCTGAAACAGACGCAACAATACGCGGCTAAAGGAAATTTCCTTTAGCGGTTTGTCAAAAATAGGTTCGCAAACGGCACGGATCGCAGTTTCAAAATCATCAACACGGGTATTTTTCGGTGCCCATCCCGCCTCGACGTGCGCTTCTGCGACGCGCTTGTAATCACGGCGAAAGAACGCCAGGAAGTTCTGCGCCAGATAATTCTTGTCCTCGTCAGTAAGCGTCCCCATTATGCCGAAATCCACCGCAATGTAACGGCTGTCACTGCCAACAAAAATATTACCGGGATGCATGTCGGCATGGAAATAGCCGTCACGGAATACCTGGGTAAAAAAGATTTCCACGCCGACGCGGGCGAGTCTTGGGATATCCACCCCCTGCTCGCGTAATGCCGTTACGTGGCTAATCGGCGTGCCTTTTACGCGCTGCATCACCATGACACCGGAATAGCAGTAGTCCCAGTAAACTTCCGGGACCAAAAGCAGGGGGGAATCAAGAAAATTGCGCCGCAACTGACTGCAGTTGGAGGCTTCGCGCATGAGATCGAGTTCGTCGCCCAAATGCCGGGAAAATTCGTTCACCACTTCGCGTGGTTTCAATCGTTTGCCGTCAGGCCACAGCGCTTCAACCAGCCAGGCGCCGGTCTCCATCAATGCCACATCATGAGCGATTATCGGGGCAATGCCGGGGCGCAGCACCTTCACCGCGACTTCTGTGCCATCTTGCAGCACCGCCAGATGGACTTGGGCGATTGATGCGCTGGCTACCGGCTCCGCGTCGAATAGCAGGAAGACTTCGTTGACAGGTTTCCCATAGATCTGCTCCAGTGTCGCAAGGGCGAGGCTGGAAGGAAACGGCGGAACCTGATCCTGCAGTTTGGCCAGTTCGTCGGCGATATCCTGCGGCAGAAGGTCGCGGCGGGTGGAAAGCATTTGGCCGAACTTGACAAAAATAGGTCCCAACGCTTCCAGCGCCAGACGGAGGCGTTCACCACGAGCCCTATCCAGCCGTCGCCAGAATGTGGCCAGCTTGACAACAGGTCGCAAGAAACGCAGCCGCTCATGGCCGAGAAAAAATTCATCAAGGCCGAAACGAAATGCTACCGCGAGTATTTTGAGAAGACGAAAGAAACGCATTTATTCCGAAAACGCCAGTTCATCCGTAGTTGGAAACCTCTGAGTAAGCGATCTGCGTTTGCCGCAACGCGCTTCAAGAAGTGGTTCCTTAATAATCTTCTCAGGTTTATAGAGGTGTTTTGTTACCTTGTAGCCTATCGGCTGCCAAGGCTATTACCCGCTCTTCCAATTGTGCTGCATCGTCCCGCAATGCATTTATTTCCTGAACAAGCCCGTGCATATCAATGGGTTTGGCCAATAGCGGCTGCTCTTCCGTCAGATATTCCACCAGCGTCTGAGACAGGTTGCGAATGGTTTCCGTATGCCAATGCATCAGACGGTCGCCAGCCTGCACCACGCGATGTGCGACGATATCACCCACTACCCCGCTTAAATCCTGCTCTACGTCCCAATGCAGGTTTTTTCCGATATGGAGAATTTCTTCGGCAAATGCACTATCGCCGGAAATCCGGATTTCACGGTAGGCGTCCTCCTCATGGGCAAGCAGGCGTGGCAATAAACGGGGAGTCAGGGTGAAGACAGCGTCGTCCGGGACGCCGCTCGATGCGGTGGATACCTCGCCGCTGGCCTGTACCGTCAGGGCGAGGTTAAGGAAAGGCGGAAGGCGAAAACGCGCAGTCTTGCCCGCACAGGGTTGTAACCGTTTGCGCGCCCAACTTTCCCCACGCAGCAGGTGGTTGAGCGGGGCTATCGCGACGGATGCCAACATGACCACTAAATCTAGGAAACCTGTTGAATTCCCGCCAGCAGCCAGACGGATTCAGGGTCCTTAAGGTTTTTCTGCACGTGCCAGATTTCATCAAACGCTTCCGGTGAGCCGCCGGGGGCTTCGCGTAGCTGCCCATTGAAGCGGACACTGGCGATAGCCAGGTCTTTTTCGGTAACGACTTCAAGTAAATCCGCGTTAATAGTCATCACCTCGGTTCTTTGGGGTGCATCGTTGCGCTCGTTGATCTGCATGCTTATTTCGGCGAACATTTCGGGAGTGGTGTATTCCCGGATATCACTCACGTCGCGCGCATCATTGGCCGCTTGCAGGCGAATGAACGAAGTTTTGGCATTGCGCAGAAACGGCTCCACCTGAAAATCAGCAGGAATATTCGCTGTGCCACTTTGTGCAGGCGTGGCCGTCGTACTTGCTGTAGATGCTGCTGGCGCCGGGGTCGTCGGAGGAACATGGGTGTTTCCGGTATTTGCTTCCATACCCGAATACTGCATCGGACGCGTAGACTGTTCTTGCCGCGACCTGCGCATCATGCGCACGACAAAGAATACCGCGGCCATCAGCGCGGCCAGCATCAGTACATCCATCATGTTGATACCTTCGAATGCGCCACCCATGAAAAGCGCTGCCAGCAATCCGCCCGCGGCTAAACCCGCCAGGGGCCCCATCCATTTACTGCCACCTGCGGCTGCGGCGGGCGCGGCAGAAGGCGCTTGTCCGGGCTTGGGTGCGGCTTGCGGACTCACAGCTTCACGTTGCTTGCCAATGCTTTTACCCCCGCCAAAGCGTTTTGCTTCAGCATCAAAGGCGGCCAATCCGAAGCTAAGAATGGCCAAGGTGAGCAGGGTCAATATTTTCTTCATGAAGGTCTCCTGAAATAGGGTTGAAGCGGAGAGTATAGCACTATCGATTCATTCGAACGGGAGACTGTATTATGAAAATAATCGATATCTGGCGCGCGGGGAATTTGTAACATGCGCACATCTGGCTGACATACCAAGCCAATGGAAATGGTATCGTCTTATTTGCCGGTTAGACTTGCCGATTGAAGGGAATACTTACCATAATCGCCGCCGGAGAAAGCAATCCTTGATGATTTCGTATTATGAGAGTTTTTCTTACTTCCGCATATATTGTGTAATCAGTTGTAATCCTGAAGAACGCTGATAGTATGTGGAGGTTTATTTGATAACGCCATGATTGCCGTTGCTTTTTACGACACCAGACTTTATGGCCGTCAATATTTCGAGCGAACGTCGGAGCCGGGCGACCCCGTTTTTCCGGGGGTTACTTTAAATCCGGCGAGCTGCTAATGATTTTGACGCGTTACAAGCAGATCGCATTCCCATGATATATATATAATCAATATGACCTCAGATCACGGCTCATCGCGGACGTCGACGGTGGATAGCTCTCCGTTGCTGGTAAAGGCACTTGAAAAAAGCCTGGAAGTGAAGGATAAGGTGGAGAAGTGTGCTAATGAGCTTTCTACCGTTAACGAAACGATAAAGAAGGAGATGGCGGCTGGTATTACATTGCATCAGGCGGAAAAAGCGCTTGCACAAAGCGAGAGCGTGGAAGATAGGGTGCATGAGTGCGCAGGTGAGCTGAATGAAGTCAATAATGTTCTGGCACAGGAAATTGATGACCGCAATAAGCTCAATCGAGAATTGATCGAAACGCTGCAAGAGCTGTCCACTACACAAAATGTTTTATCCGATTCACAGAATGTGCTGGCGATTGCGCATGAGGTGGTGGAGGAGGCAAAACAACGTACATTGCGCGATTTTGCTACAGGAATTCCCAATCGTGAGCTATTCAACGATCGCCTCGACCAGGCGATTGCCCTTGCCAGGCGGTGCGACTGGATATTGGCAGTGATGTTTATTGATCTGGATGGTTTTAAGCAAATTAACGATACGCATGGTCATGCCATCGGTGACAGGGTCTTACAGGTTGTGGCACAGCGATTGTACGAACAGGTTCGTAGTGAAGATACCGTCTGTCGTTATGGCGGTGATGAGTTTCTTTATCTATTGGTCAACCCTCGGAGTATCGCAAATATTCAAAGGGTTGCACATAACGTGTTCGATCGAATTTCGCAAGCTTTGTTTATCGATGATCTGACGCTGACCGTTGCACCCAGCATCGGTGTTGCGGTGTATCCTGGTGATGCAAGTACGGGCCAGGAACTGGTGGCGAATGCCGATGCCGCCATGTATCGGGCGAAAGAGAAAAAAGCCGGTTGTATCTTTTTCGCTTCGATTCCTTAAGTCCAGCTGGCTGCTGACGCCACAAGAGTGCGTCAGGCCTTATTATGAGGAACCTGTACTGTGGAAAATATTCAACGCATTGTCGTCGCCACGGATTTTTCTTCCCGGGCCGATCAGGCGGTGCGCCGCGCCGCGAAGCTGGCAGCCGGACACAAGGCAGTATTGTATTTACTGCACGTTCTTCCGTCGTTTCCGCTTGAAGCCTTCAAGCATTTAATGACGGACACTCCACTGGAAACGGAACAGAGACTCTACAATCAAGCCAAGGTAATACTGCAAAAGAAGGCTGAAACACTTGCCAGCGAGGGATTGGACGTCAAGCATCACGTTGCGATCGGGAGAGCCCATATTGAGATCAATCACTACGCTGAATCCCACCAGGCCGATCTGGTCGTGATCGGCGATCAGGGCGAAAGTTTTCTTAAGGAATTCTTTTTGGGTACTACCGCATCAAAAACTCTCGGGAAGGGTCATCATCCGTTGCTGATCGTAAAACAGGAGGCCGGGGATCCGTATCATCGCGTACTGGTGCCGGTGGACTTCTCGTACCCTTCACGGCTGGCGCTACAGATGGCGCTGAAAGTTATCCCCGCCGGAATAGCACCGATAGAGGTTTCAATTCACGTGCTGCATGCGGTTGAGACCCCGCTTGAACGGAAAATGCAGCAAAGTGGTTTAGAAGCGGAAACGATTGCGCTCTATCGCACCGATGTTCTTTACCGTGATCGTTGTGCCATGGAGAATATTATTGTCGACTGCGCATCTGGCGATACCCGGGTGACTTCCATTGTCGAGTACGGTTCTCCGCCTGACGTGATTCGGGACAAGGCACGATCTCTCGGTATCGATCTGATTGTCATTGGCAAGCGCGGAGAAACGGAGCTGGACGAAGCGCTATTCGGGTCCGTTACCAAGCATGTTCTCTACGAAACGCCATGCGACGTACTGGTGGTCAGCCCGTAAGACAAGCACGGGTAAACGCATGCGCAATTTCTTGTGACTACGGAACCTTTGAATGAGTCTCCGAGTTTGCCGGCAACACGCTCTTGTTCAGAGGTCTCTTAGCCCCCATTAGGGGTTGTTGGGGGCTTGGTCTTGCGCAGGTTGGGCACCCCCATCAGTGATGCAGCATCACGTTCGTCCACGGGCAACTGCATTCCAGCGTACGCGAAGCGGTAACGCCGGCCGGTTATTGGGCCAAATGCGGTGAGGCCTGTCTTCCCGACATACTCAAAATATTGCGCGCTTGGTGTTTGGGGCGTGTGCATGATACGTGAGGGAATACTCCCCTCTGTTCTCTTGATCTGTGGCGCAGACCTATTTCTTCCGCAACATCCCATCGTCGTCCTCCGGGTCCTCGGTGTAGGTCGCAAACGGGACTTCATTGGACCTGGTTGTCGCTCGCTCCAGAAGAATGGCGGCACCGGAAAGTGCAAACCACAGTAATACCCATTCCTTCCAGTCTTCGCCAATCAGCCAGGCCACTGGCGCCGCGACCCACAGACTCAAACAGTAAAAACAATCGAACAGTTCAGCGAAGAATCCATTATTCGCTCGCCGCCGAAATTCGGCTAGCGACTGCCAAGGGCCATCCTCAGCGGCGAGCAGGTGCGTAATTCTCCAGACCGCCAGTATCCCGACAATCAACCAGTAGAAACGCACCTCACTGCTGGATGCCAAGCAAGTACTGTACCGGTCCGAACGAATCTTCAGCCGAATTGTACCCGTTGGTTCGGCGCATCGTTGCGCCAACATTTACGGAGAACGTGCAGAATGGCTGGTCCGGTGAAAGCCAATTGCCGCTGTCCGGAATGATATATGCCGTTACATAATCGGCAGCATCAGCCAGCGGCTCGTCTGGTGGTCGCGTTCCGAACAATTGACCGCAATTGACAGCGCTTCCGTGAGTGTAAGTGCCAGAGAGGGCGCCACTTGTCTCACCTGCCGGTCCCGTTGTGCTCTTGATGGGGAATCCGCCAATGTTGCCTTTACGCACAGTCAGGCTGTAAGAGCCAAGGAATCCCCGGTTCTGAACCGCCTTGAAGAGTACGGTGAGCTTTGCGGGATCGGGTTCACCAGTGAGGCTGAACAACGCACAGTCTCCTCCCGTTTGCGCTCCCATCTGTACGGAAGGCAGATCAAGGTCGGGTATCGTATTATCAATATACATCGTAACTGTATCGGTGGCGCCCACGACAAAATTTCCCGCGGCATCGTATCCCTGTATCTGGAACTGGACGGTACCGGGAGAGGGTGCGTAGGCTGGCGAGCCGCCGGCAGTGTTGATTACCGCCTTTAGAAACCAGTCTGAGGCTGCCCAAGCCAGGTTCTGTTCAATGTTGTCATAGGCTTTTGCCGCGATCATGCCCCCACCATTCACGACCTCGAGATTGCGATCGAATGGCCCGATTTGTTGTGGCTGCAGAAAACCAATTTTCTGCAGGAACATACCCTCCTGATAGAACTCCCATGCGCCGAATCCCATCCCCACCTTACGCCGGTGGCGAATCGTGTACTGCGTGACCGCTGTTCCACTGCCGATGAAGCAGCCGAAGAGACGAACCTTGCCAGCCCATGCGGCACAGCGGGCTTGTGGCACGTCAGATAGTGACATGTCGGTGCAGGTGATGCGTCCATCGCCATCGAAAACCGTATCCGAGATTCCCAGGCGGATGGCGCCCAAGGACTGGATATTGCGGCCTCCCTGGCATCCCATTCGTGCCGGCTTTGGGAAGCAAAGGTCGACGCGTTTAAATACCGGCACATTCCAGTAGGGTGCGCTTTCGAAGGCAACACCCCCGGGCGCCATGGCATCCAGGACTTTTGCAATGAGATCCGGCATTGACTGCACGACTTCGTCTTCACCGGTGCCGACATCAATGCTGCTTTCTTCAATGAACTCGGCGATTGATCGCGAGAAGCGAAAAACATAGTTGCCATTCCGATCTGTAACGGTCTGACCGAGATTCTCTCTATTGCCGGTGCCAGAGTATGCGCCCCCGCCCAGTTCGGTACCCGTACGGTCGTACTCTTCAAAGCTGATGGGAAATCCAGCGAGCGTTTGAGTGGTGCAAATCGGAATGACTCTGTCGAGTATGGAACCGATAGCGACACGATCGATTGCGAGGGTAGCGCCTGCCGTGACATCCGTAATAGCCGCTGTCCGTACACGGAATGGCTGCCTCGCCGCTTCCGTGGGTCTGGCGCGCGCGCGGTTCGCGTTTTCACCGGGCAGGCGTATGACCTGTACTCGCCTTGGCGGAATCAACCTGTTTTCGTCCAGCGGAATCATCATTGGAACGAATGGCGGCGGATCGGGCTGTGGAATCGGTTTGACCCGTACCCGCTCGGGATACAGAGTCTCGATTGCCTTGCGTATTGGCGGGTAGGTCAGTGCGCGACCTAGAGCGGCCCAGGAGTCGATGATGAGCCAGTCGCGCCTGCATGGGAAGAAGCAAAGTCCGCTGTAGGATGTTGCGCTGCCGTAGACGACAAAGTCGGTTGCGGTAATGGGAGTGGAGCACGTGAGGATCAGGTCATTGAAGTCCTCATCGCCACCCGCATCGTTGCTTTCGATATCGAACTGATATTGTCCGCCGGAGGCCGTCGGGAACTTGATCTGGTCCGCTGAATCGATGAATCCCCCTCCAGGATTATTTTGAATCTGGATGTGCCAATTGTCTCCAGTAACGAGAACAGCGGGTGTGATCACGTCACCAGCATAGGTACCATTTCCGGAATCTGCCCCGGCAATAACGAAGCGTTGTGCAAATGCGGCGTTCTTCGATTTGACCGATACGGTCCACGCACCCTGCATAGGTATAGCCATGATCCATCTCTCCCCGTAATTAGAAAATTTAATTCCCGCTACGTTTTCAATCTAGACCAAGATCCGCGTATGTCAAGATGAATGACAGCTTACCCACACACCATCGATATTTTGCATTAGTAAATTTTGCGTTCTAGTTTCACCTCATGCAGCACAGCCGTTGCCAGCTCCTCAATGGATTTGTTGGTTGCATCAAGGTAGGGAATTCCTTCCTGGCGCATTAGCGCTTCAGCTTCCCGCACTTCATATTCGCAATTCTTGAGAGACGCGTACTCGCTGCCCGGTTTGCGTTCATTGCGTATCTGGTGTAGCCGTACGGGATCGGTGGTAAAGCCAAACAGCTTATCACGCAGATTCCTGAGCTCTGCCGGTAGCTGCCGGTAGCGAAAATCCTCGGGAGTAAGGGGATAATTGGCGGCACAGATACCATATTGCAATGCAAGATAAAGACAGGTAGGGGTCTTTCCGCTGCGGGAGACCCCTATCAGAATAATGCCGGCCTGCTGCCAATTTCTATGTGAAATGCCATCGTCGTGTTCCAGGGTATACCTTATCGCTTCGATACGGTGGCCGTAATCCATACCGTCCTCCACCCGATGGGAATGCCCCATGGTATGCGACGAACGTATGCCCAGCTCGGTTTCCAGCGGACTAATGAAAATATTAAAGCAATCTAGGTGGAGGGCGTTGGCGGAGTCGAGAATGGCTCGAATCTCGGGATTCACAAACGTACTGAATATCAGGGGTCGCATACCGTCCAGGACGGCGCAATCATTGATCTGCGCCACAATGGTTTCAGCTTTTTCTGTAGTATCCAGGTAGGGCAGGGTGATTTCAGTAA
Organism: Nitrosospira multiformis; assembly: GCF_900103165.1. Taxonomy (NCBI): domain Bacteria; kingdom Pseudomonadati; phylum Pseudomonadota; class Betaproteobacteria; order Nitrosomonadales; family Nitrosomonadaceae; genus Nitrosospira; species Nitrosospira multiformis. The sequence goes on from NZ_FNKY01000001.1 coordinate 1,417,400, forward strand.
AAGACAGGTTTTCAAATTGCCTTAACAGGCTGTGCCCCAGCATCTCGATGGTGATGCCGGTACGGTCGGAGAGGAAGAATGCGCTGCGCCGGGGTGGCCTCGCTATAGTTGACATTTGTTGTAATGCGCCAATAATGTAACTGTGATCAAAATATCGCGTTTTGACATGTAACACAATCCAGCCGGGCACGATGCTGCCGCAAATGTGCGAACGGGGGTGGAAATGAACGATTCACGATATGTAGTCTGGTTCGACGAACTACGCCTCACCGATGTGAGCAGCGTTGGTGGCAAGAATGCCTCGCTGGGGGAGATGATCAACCAATTGTCTCGTGCGGGAGTTCGGGTTCCCACCGGTTTTGCCACGACAGCGGGTGCTTATCGCGATTTTCTTGCTCACCGCGGTCTCGCGCAGCGTATCGAAAATGCCCTTGCAACCCTGGACACCGGAGATGTCGAGGCGTTGGTGACGGCCGGTGCGCAAATTCGTGCATGGATAGTGGAGACGCCATTACCGGCGCGGCTGGAGCAGGAAATATCCATTGCCTACGAGAAAATGTTGCGGGAAGCGGAGACCCACGACATCTCCGTGGCGGTGCGTTCCTCTGCAACCGCCGAAGATTTGGCCGATGCCTCCTTCGCGGGACAGCAGGAAACTTTTCTCAATATACAAGGACTGGATAAATTACTGCAAGCGGTCAAAAACGTATTCGCTTCGCTCTACAATGATCGTGCCATTTCCTATCGCGTCCACCACGGATTTGCCCATTCCGAAGTAGCACTATCCGCCGGCGTGCAACGGATGGTGCGCAGCGACATCGGCGCTTCCGGCGTAATGTTTACACTGGACACCGAATCGGGTTTTGACCAGGTAGTACTTATTACAGCTGCCTATGGTCTAGGCGAAACCGTAGTGCAGGGTGCGGTTAATCCCGACGAATTCTATGTTTACAAGCCTGCGCTGGAGCAGGGAAAACCCGCGATCCTGCGGCGGAATCTCGGTTCCAAACTCATTAAGATGCAATTTGCCGCAAGTCACGAAACCGGCAGTCCGGTGGAAACACTGGATGTGGATGAAGCAGAGCGCAGGCGGTTTTCCATCACCGATACGGATGTGGAGGAGTTGGCGCGCCACGCACTCGTCATTGAGCGGCATTATCAAAGACCGATGGATATCGAATGGGGCAAGGACGGCATCGACGGTAAGCTCTATATCCTGCAAGCGCGGCCCGAGACGGTGCAGGCCCGGGCAGGCGGGGAGATATTGCGGCGCTATCGCTTGAAAGGCAAATCGGAAGTATTGATATCGGGGCGTGCAATTGGTCAGAAAATAGGCATCGGGCCAGTGCGTCTGATCTTGAATGCCAGAGAAATGTCGCGGGTGCAAACCGGCGACGTATTAGTAACCGATATGACCGATCCCGACTGGGAGCCGGTAATGAAACGCGCCGCCGCCATCGTCACCAATCGCGGCGGCCGCACTTGCCATGCCGCAATCGTTGCGCGTGAACTGGGTATTCCGGCAGTGGTGGGCTGTGGTGACGCGACCAGCGTATTGTCTGAGAATCAAATGGTTACAGTATCCTGCACGGAAGGCGATACCGGCAATATTTACCGCGGTGTGCTGGAAACCGAAGTGATTGATCTCGCGCTGGAGCAGATGCCAAAGCCTCCAGTCAAGATTACCATGAATGTGGGTAACCCGGAGCTGGCGTTCGATTTTCAGCGCATACCCAACGATGGCGTAGGGCTGGCGCGATTGGAGTTCATCATCGCCCGCATGATCGGAGTACATCCCAGAGCGGTACTGGATTATCCCGATGTCCCGCCGGATTTGAAAAAGGAAGTGGAAAACCAGTGCGCGGGTTATCGTGATCCGGTCAGTTTCTACGTGGAGAAGCTGACCGAGGGTATCGCTACGCTGGGTGCCGCATTTTTTCCCAAACCGGTGATCGTGCGCTTGTCGGATTTCAAGTCCAATGAGTACTCCAGTCTCATTGGCGGGCAGCAATATGAACCCAAAGAGGAAAACCCGATGCTGGGCTTTCGCGGCGCTTCGCGTTATATAGCGGAAAATTTCCGTGACTGCTTTGAACTGGAATGCCGGGCATTGAAAGAAGTGCGCGACAAAATGGGGCTTACCAATGTGGAAGTCATGATCCCGTTTGTGCGAACGGTGACCGAGGCCAGACGCGTGGTCGAGTTGCTGGCGGCAAATGGCCTGAAACGGGGCGAGAACGGGCTACGCCTGATCATGATGTGCGAGATTCCGTCCAATGCGCTGCTGGCGAATCAATTCCTGGAGTACTTCGATGGTTTTTCCATCGGATCCAACGATCTTACCCAACTGACTCTGGGGTTGGATCGCGATTCCAGCCTGGTGGCCGAATCCTTCGACGAACGCGACCCGGCGGTGAAAACCTTGTTGCGTCTGGCCATACAGGCGTGCCTTAAAGCGGGTAAGTACATCGGGATTTGTGGTCAGGGGCCATCCGATCACCCTGATCTGGCACAATGGCTTATGAAGGAAGGTATTGAGAGCCTCTCACTTAATCCTGATACAGTGGTGGAAACTTGGCTGTATTTGGCGGAAGAAGCAAAAAAATCGGTATTGCCTCAGAGCGAAGCCGTGTAACTCCCAGATCACGTCTATTGAGGACCACCATGGCAAGAAACAGCACCCCGCGTCATATTGGTTTCATTCCTGACGGAAATCGCCGTTGGGCCCTGGACCAGGGTTTGCCTAAAGAGCAGGGGTATGTTCATGGCATCGATCCGGGATTGTCATTGTACGAAATATGTAAAGAACGCGGGATCCCCGAGGCTTCTATTTATTGTTTTACGCAGGATAATACCAAGCGACCTTCCGCTCAGAAGCTTGCATTTACCGATGCATCCGTGGCATTTGCTTTTGAGATTGCGCGGCGCGGCGCGGCGCTGCTGGTCGTTGGTGATGAAACCTCGGCACAATTTCCCAAGGTCCTGGACGTGTTCAGGCAGCGCCAGGGCACCGGGATGAAGGTGAATCTCCTCATTAACTATGGCTGGGAATGGGACCTGGGTGGTCTTAAGAATGGGAGCCTGCGTTCAAACGAAGTTTCACGCCTGGATCTCATAGTGCGATGGGGAGGCGGGCGCCGCTTGAGCGGTTTTCTTCCGGTGCAATCGGTGTATGCGGATTTTTATGTTCGAGACGAATATTGGCCGGATTTTGATCCCCAGCATTTCGAGCACGCGCTATCCTGGTTCAAGAGGCAGGACCGGTCATTTGGCGGGTGATTCAATCGACCATTCAACGGCACCTGCTACTCGCATCCCGAATGAAACATGCGCCATCCTGTATTGAACCCAAATTCGGCAGTTGACCGCTCATTTAATAGATCAGTATTATGATTAATAACAATATCTCGTATTATTTCACGCTCACCTTCTGGGTGAGTTCGCTACGGGGCAGATTGCACGGTTTTTACGGCGCATGGCAGTGTTGCAACTCCTTGGAATGGAATAACCATTCCGCGTCGTTGCGCCTTGCCCTGCACCCCAAAAACCGCACACTCCGCCCCGTCCAACTGCCGGATTTAGGTTGAACTTAAATCCGGTCCCGTTGCGGGTCACACCTTCCTGCGGAAGGCACTCTCCATCCTCGCGGTGTTGCACCATTCCGTATCGTTACGCCCTTGCCCTGTGACCCCCCACAGCAGCACACAACCCATCCAACTGCTGGATTTAGGGTGAAGATCAGTGAACAGAATGTCTTTTTTCTGATCCATTAATCGGATAATTCGCTTTTCAGCACGATTGCCTGATCACACTATTCAGGTCCGGCCACGGCACAACTTCCATGTCCCAATTTTGTTGCCGCAGCGATTCCACGAGGTGCCGTTCTTATACGTAAGATAATGATTTTACTATGGTTAGCATCGATCGCTTTACGGCCGCATTTTTTGTCATTATCCCTAAGCACTAAATTCAAGATTTCACAAATTAATCACATCTATGTGACATCTTCTTGACATATGGTGTGGCAGTCTGTTCATCATGAAATATACATAGAGCAAGAATTATTCTATACATTTCATAAAGCGGGGAAAGTAATTCATGAGCTCGTCCGCCCTATTAGGCTATTCTTCAGGCAACTGCCAGGTGCTTATCTCATGTTGGATTAAAGGAGAGATACTATGAAGCAATTGCTTTTTCATGTTTTGATGGTTTGTCTGTTTCTCCCCATCCTGTGGTTAATCGGTATTTCATTAAATGACTATGGCTTCCCTTTAATGGAAAAATACCACGATAAGTCCATAAAATTTTTCGTCGCACTTCCTTACTGCCTGCTTATTGCGGCATCGTTATATGGATCTGGTTGGGTTGCAGAGCGCTTATCCGGTTCTCTGGTAAGGAAATTCGGAAAACCCGATGAAAATCCCCAGCTTGAAACCGGATGGCCGACCAAGGTGTTCGACCCGAAACTCATGGAAAAGAATCGTTCTGTTTTCATAAAAAATGTCGACAACTGGTTAAAAGATAATATGCTGGCAAGAGTGATTTTTGGCCTCATTATTGGCCTTGTCATAGTTTTGTAATGACACCAGAACGGGTTGTAGCTGCTTTGGGTTTTATGCCCGTTTGCTGGTATATTCATAAACAATAAAGAAAAACTAGATTTAATGTGTTGATTGGGGCGCTGTCATAAATCCTGCATGTTGGTCTGATAAGATCATTCCAGGTGTTTACATTTCCCCTTTTGTAAACATCCTGGATCGCTATCTCCTCTGGTAGTGATCACCGAGCCCGGCCACGGTGAATTCCGTCCCGGGCTTTTTTTTGACCGGAAATCGTGCCACTCGCGCGACGGGCGTTGATTCAACCTGAATCTGGCAGCTGGATGGGTGGAGTATGCGATTCTTTTCCTAAAATCCAGCTCAATGCTTTGTTTGTCCCGATCCTCCACAGACGTTCAATAGCACGCCTATCAGGTTCACCATGCCGTCAATGAGCAAATCCAGATGCTCCTTGTCGGGCTCGAATGCACGCAATAATGCCAGTGTTTGATCTACCGGCACTTCCCCATGGTTTATCTGATGGTGCGCAAGATTCAAGGCAAGCAGTCGCGCGCATTCCGCAAGCTGCTCTTTTGTCGCTTTCTCCATCAGCATATCCGCCAGTTCATATGTCTGGTCGAACGTTGACATCTCAGTCATAATATTTGCCTGTTATGAGGTAAATCCAATTGCGTACCGATTACGCCCGTTCATGGATTCTCTCCGCCTATCCCTGCTCCAAGCGAGCATAAATGAGAAACGCCAGATTCGTCGTTCCGCTCGTGTTCAAGAGACGAAAAATAGTCAATCAGCGGGAGAAATCATTCCCTCGCATGTTAACCGCATTGCCAGGTTTTACTATTGGACTGAAGTACGCCTATCTGACTGATGGGCAAGGAGCAAGCCGGGACATTAAAAAGTCACTGATGGCCTGCGGGGAAGCGAATCGGAGAAGCGGTGCGTGAGAAATTGGTAACCCTGAACTGCCAACGCGTATCGATTGAATTTTACTTGCGGGTGATATGCTGCATTCTTATTTCTTCCGTCTGTCACGCTGCCGTCTCTCCCCCGTTTCCTCCCTATTTGTCTCGTCCTCGGGTTCATTAGCATTAGCGGCATTGGGTTTGCAAATATCGGACACAATCTGCAGAGCCCTTTGGTGAGCCGAAGTAATGGCTGCTTGAGATTCGCCACCCTTGGCAAGCGTTTGCAGAAGATCAACAAGCTCTTTTTTAGTGTGGGAAGGCAGCGTTGCCATAAGAGCCTCAACGATGTAATGAGACCGTTGAAGTTCCTCAAGCGAGGGGCCCGAGACTTGCTGAGTGGGTTCAATAACTTCCTTATTTGATGCTTTCGCATGTTTCATGGCCAATATCTCCTAAAGAGGCTACGAGCACGATGCACTCTCAATACCTCGGGATCAATCTATTCAATGGCGCCGGCCATGGCTGCGCCGGTCGGGTAGCTCTCTCTCACCGGGGCCTTGCTGATTATTGGGATCGGGCCGTCTTCTACTATATTGCCGCCTTTCCGGTCCCCTTCGTTTATATTCCCGCTTTGAATTCAAGTCTCTGGAAGGAAAAGAACGGAATAAGGGAATAACATTGGGCGGCAGCGATGAGTCATCCATTTTCATAGTCCTATCATTGATCGATCAAATTCAAATTTAAGTGGAGCCTGATGCCGGATCATTTGCGCCGTCAGGTTTAATACTCTCGTCTACACTGTTTCCATTAAGGAAATCGAAAACATACCTGTGCCAATCTTAGCATTCCCCTTCTAAAATGACAAAATCCCTTGCGGATGGATGCCATGAGCATTCAAGAAAGCGGTTGGAAGGCAGGGGATTGAGTCAAGTACGCGGCTATATGACAGGTGTCACGGCGTGGTGTTCATTACCCTGTTGTGATGCCCGTTGATCCGTGCGATCCTTCTAATATTAAAGTGAGACCTATCAACCATTTTTAAGGAGTTCAACATGTCAGCAGCCTCGGATGCAAAAAGAATGTTTGTTGAAAATCTCAATTCATTTGGCAATGAGCAAAGTCAGCCGGAAAAATATAAGCTTTACCTTGGCCTGATCTATCTGGTTGCATCGGTAGAACAGATCCAACAGGATTTGGATCAAATTAAGCAACTATTAGCCAAACGGCATTAAATTTCTATATCCATATGCAGAAAAGCCTGCAATTCTTGCGACAAATGGCAATTTTTATCGTTGGCGGCGAACAGGTATTGTCGGCCCCAGGAAACAAGTCGTGCCCGGAAAATCGGAACAACTATGCATGTGGAAGTCAGTATCAGGTAAATTGTTTCAAGGGCTATGGAAAAGTGTGGCTTCTCTATATTTTTACTATTTTGAAACCTAGAACTCTTCGTATCGGGCGGGATCCTGATCGGAGGTACGGCCGTCCGGGCGCGCGAGGGTAGCGATTACGTTCATATCTTCAGGCGAGAGCTCGAAGTGGAAGATGGACAGATTCTCGATCTGGCGCTCCCTGGAGGCCGCCTTCGGCAGCGGGATTGCGCCGAGCTGGACATGCCAACGCAGGATCACCTGCGGGATCGTCTTGCCGAGGCGATCGGCAACGGCTTTGATTGTTGCGTCCTGAAGAAGTTGGTTCGCCCGACCGAGCGGGCTCCATGATTGCGTGACGATGCCATGGGACTTGTCCCACATGCGCTGCTCGGCCTGTGGAAAGTATGGGTGCAATTCAACCTGGTTGACGCTCGGCGTTTCGCTCGTCTCATCTATGATCTTCTCCAGATGTTCGGGCAGGAAGTTACACACGCCAATGGAGTGGATAAGCCCCCGCGTCCTTGCCTCGACGAAGGCTTGCCAAGCTTCGGTATAGAGGCCTTTGCTCGGGTTAGGCCAATGGATAAGATAAAGGTCGTAGTAATCGAGCTGCGCCCGGTAGAGCGATTCCTCGATGGTGGTGATCGCCTCGTCGAAGCGATGATGGCGTCCGGGCAGCTTCGAGATCACGCGCAATTCCTCGCGCGGAACGCCTGCTCGCCTGATCGCTTCGCCAACGGCGCCCTCGTTTTCGTAGTTGAAGGCGGAATCGAGCAGCCGATAACCCGTCTTGATGCCGCTGACGATACTTGCTACTCCGGCTGAGCCATTCAGTCTATAGGTGCCGAAGCCGATGGCGGGCAAGGTAGTGCCATCGTTGAGCGTGATGTCGGGGATAGAAACATTCGTCATCGTCTTTTCTTTTGCATTCTTATTGTGCTGGGGTTTGGTCTGCTACGTGGGCTGTCTGAGCTGGACGATGGGGTCAAGTCTTGTTTCTTGCTAGTCGTTGCTCATTCATAATGCGACTCACTCGGGAGTAATCCAATCTGAAATGATCCCCGATCTCCTTCATACTGTAACCACCGTGGCATAAGCATCGAAGATCACCTCGTCTCGTCCATGTGCCTCGTCGATCTGGGTTAACGGCTTTGGTGGTGGCCGTCGCTGGGCGGTAGGGATTTCTCGATAAAAAGCATCCGCATCGAGAGTGCGCTGCAGGCTCGCCACAAATTTATCAGAACCCAGAAAAATCTGGTTCTTCAATTTCTCCCACGGCCCCGGTTGATGTTTACCGTCTGCCACAAAATCCATGTAACGCCGTATGGCCTCGCGACGATGCTCAGAAAAGGCAGCCAGAAGCCCGTCGATTGTCAGCCAGGACGGTCTCTCACACAGCCTCGCCGTGGCGCGATAACTGCTCCATGGACCATTGGTCTGGAGCATGCACCATACGAGCCCTGACCGGATTGAGGACAACATAGCGGGCCAGTTCCAACAGGTACGATTCCTTCTGCACGATAATCGCCTTGTAACGGCCCTGGAATACATGCCCCGCCCGTCTGACCCCAGGTAGGATCTACTGGACTACTTGAAGCGTAGTGATAATCAGGCATGCATCGGAACCGCCATACGGTGCAATGCGCATTGCTTATTGTACCCTACATCTCAGCTATGCTGTGATGGGAGGTGTTGAATCTGCCAGGGCTTCCTGAAGCTTTTTCTCCTGCTCGGGAGACAGGGACGTTCGCATGACCTTGCCTTTAATGCCAGAGAGCTCCGCCAGAACTCTTTCCGGCTGCGCCTTACGTACGAGAATGAAAAGTGCCGACGAGTTGATGGGAATGGTTTTGCCCAACGACTTGATGAAATCATCGTCGATGCCGTAGTCGGAGAGCGAGCCGGACAGCGCACCTGCCCCGACGCCGATTGCACCGCCCAATATAAAGCCGGCAAAGGGATGTAGAAATAGCAGTCCGACCAGGGCTCCCCATAAGCTGCCGGAAATGAAAATAAAACTGGAACTGGTCGTCGATCCGGTAGTGGTAAGATTAATGCTCTGCTTGAGGTGGATCTTGCCGGCCTCGTCGCGGATGACGACAACGGCGTCCTCAAGATCTATCAGGTGTTCCTTTTTTAATTTGGCAAGCTTGAACAAAACACGATCGGCTTCTTCGGCATCTTTAAAACCCACTACAACCAGTTCAGACATATTTTTCTCCTGTCATAAAGATATTGCTAGCCGGAATGCATAAAACTATCCGGTCAAATTTCCGAAAGAAAGTTCATGGGGATCTTTTGTGTTCTTCCCTCCATCGGTCAATGGGGTTCATGAGACGCAAATTGTTCCACTTGAACTGGGATTTGGACGATGCCTAGCCTGCGGCTGCAATGGGAATAATATAGTAATTATCGGATCTCATTGCGCCGGTCTTCCGTTCGGCGCCGTACAGAAAAGAGTGGGGCATACGGTATGGAATGCGCTTCTGGCATGACATAAAAAAGACGGCGGACTCAAGTCTTGTTTCTTGGCATTGCCAATCGTTGCTGTTTCACAATACGGCTCACCCGGGAGTAATGCAATCTGAAATGATCCCTGATCTCCTTCATACTGTAACCACCGCTGGCGTATGCATCATAACGATGCAATAAGGCTAACCACCTATTGCACCGTATGGATTGCGTCTTGCTGCGTTCTACCTGAATGCATTGATTACAATGTGCGACAGAATCCGCCGCCGACGCATCGCAAATCCAAAGACTCCCAAGCCGAGTAACGCTAAAGTGCTGGGTTCTGGCACGGTGGCCAAAGACGTGAGGCCACGCAAGGTCTGACCACCACCAATGGCACCGATGGAAGTGGCGTTTCCAGAAGCCAAGTCAATCGTGACCAGATCCGAAAAGAGGCTACCAGGCGCTGTCAACACGGCAAAAGCGACATTATTGGCTGTGATCTCAAGCTCGGCCAATTCCGACGTGTCGAAGCCCAACGCACCTATCGTGGTCAGTACTCCAAGGTTTGGGTTCAGCGGGCTGCCCCCGGGGGTGCCTATGCCGCTGCCAGGATGGCCGCCTTGAAAAACAAGGATGTCCAACACAGAGTCGATGTCGTACATCGTGGTTTCGTCCGCACCGGAAAAATTATTATTATAGGCTTTCGCGACGATGTGGGGAGCGCTCCCCGCGTTGGGGTCCCCCGCGGCGAAGGCCAAGTTTGCGTCAGATTGCACACCTAGCGTCGCCGGATCGAAGTCGACCACCGCTCCACTGTCGGGATCAATCCGCTGGTTTTGCGAAGTGTTACTGACTAGGCGAAGGCGGTCGTATTCGGGATTAAAGTCAACACTGAACTTTGTGCCGCTGAGAGCCACGGCAAAGGCGTTGCCGACCGGGGACGCCATTCCGCTGATCATGTCAATGGTGTAAAGGTGATTGGTGCTTCCCACCCCGTAGATTAGTCCGTTGGCTGGTCTCCGATCGATGCTTACGATTTCTTCATTGAGCTGCAAGCCAGTGATAGCCACGTTGTGGCTGATCACGCCAGGCGTAGCACTATTGAAAGTTAACAGATGATTCGACGTCGTGAGCCCGACGAGTAGTGCGGCTCTCGCTTCCCTGTCTCCGCCGAGAAGCAAGCCTAAGATAACCAGACCAAATGCGATCAGTCCTCGCATCTCCACCCTAATGAAATACGTAACACCCATACAGTTGGCTTCAGATGCAACAAGTTTCGACATTTCGTTCATGTAGGCCTCCTTTGATTGGTTCTGTCGCGTTAATTGTGAAAATGTAGATGAATGGATGAGTATGTATGGCACCCTAGACAAAACTCGCGGACTGGGCTGATCCGAAGCGGACGTTCAACGGGCGGCGCTATTCGCTACGTCCCTATCGAAGGAGCTCTCTAACCAAAGCTGTTGTTCATCGTGTCAGGCCTAAATTTTCGATGAACCCAATGCAGACCAGGGGAAAAGTGTTCGGTTCCGCAACGTTAGCCACAACAATGGCATCAATCTGGACAATCTTGTCGAAGCTTTATATCGAACGAATAATGCTGAAGATTTGATGCAAGTTTCGGACCAAAAGGTCAAGTACCTGTTTTATATGGTCGCGATGACCACACCCAAAGCCGACCTGTAAGAATTTTCGACAGCAACTTTCAGAATGCGATACGACTTGGACGACTTTAGCCGGAGGCGACAGCCAACTGTCGCTCATGACTTCACGCCCCAGCGACTTGCCGATGAGTACTGACGATGACCTGTTGGAGGCCTGGCGCCTTGGTGGCGAATCCGTGAATGGCAGGTCATGGCACATGCCGGCGAATGGGCCAGTGGTATCTGCTAGCTATCTGCTAGTTCAAGATGTACCCTCGAATTTTCTGGGAAATTGAAAATTTCAGGAAGCGGGGTTGAAATAAACAATTACTTACATAATTATGTAAGTAATTGTTTATATTTATTATTCTATGGATCCACAACTAGGGCTCGAACCTGGGACCTGCGGATTAACAGTCTCTAGCACTGATCGGTCACTTTTTGTAGGTATTTACCGGATTTTACGTAGGCCATTCCTAGAGAGTTACCCCGGCGTTACCCGATCATAAATAAAGAATAGCTTCCTCACAGTAAGCCATTGTTATTATTGGTGCCGACACCAAGAGTCGAACTCGGGACCTTCTGATTACAAATCAGCTGCTCTACCAACTGAGCTATGCCGGCGCGGGTGTCATTATAGAGATTGGAAAGCGAGGGAGCAAACTTGTGAAGGGGCGTTGCAAAAACGATCGGGAATTATTTGATGACCTGGAAGCGACGCTTTTTACCCATAAGGGCGGGCGAAATTTGCGGAGATGACGGCGGTTTATCCGGATTCTCAACGTCATTCGCAGGTTGTGCCGTATCTGCATCCTCCTCCGGTGGGAAAAGAATACCCTGTGTGGTTTCCTTGGCAAAAATTCCCTGAACTGCATTCACCGGTATTGAGATCTCGTGCGATAAGCCGCTAAAGCGGGCAGAAAACTGGATGATATCGTTGCCTAGCGTAAGATGATGCGCCGCATCAAAACTGATGTTGAGTATGATCTCACCGTTCCTCACAAATTCGTTTGGTACACGAGTCTGGCCGTCCACCTTCACCGATAGATAGGGGGTATAACCACTTTCGGAACACCATTCGTAAATGGCGCGAATCAGATAGGGTTTGGTGGAAAGCTCTTTCATTTGCGCATTGCTTTCTCGGAAGCGGTGAGCGCATCAATGAACGCCGGTCTGCTGAACAAACGCTCGGCAAACTTCAATAGTGGCGCAGCTTGCTTGGGCAACTGAATGCCATAGTGATCTAGCCGCCAAAGAAGTGGCGCAATCGCTACATCGAGCATGGAAAACTCATCTCCCAGCATATATTTCTGTTTGACGAATACCGGTGCAATCACCGTCAGATTATCGCGGATCGTCGCGCGCGCCTTATCTGATGTTTTCTGATTGCTGCTCTCGACGAAGTCGATATGGCAAAAAAGTTCCTGCTCGAAGCGATGCAGAAACAGCCGTGCACGGGCACGCATTACCGGATCCGCGGGCATGAGTTGCGGATGGGGAAAGCGGTCATCAATGTATTCGTTGATGATATTGGATTCATACAAAATGAGATCGCGCTCCACCAGTACCGGCACCCGGCTATAGGGCGTCATTACCGCCAGATCTTCCGGCTTGTTGTGAAGATCGACATCGATAATCTGAAAATCCATTCCCTTTTCATACAGCACGATACGGCAGCGATGGCTGAATGGGCAGGTGGTGGCTGAGTACAGCGTCATCATAAATTGTTACTTCCCAACATAATTGAACTAAACACCTTCGGCGAAATTGGGATAATTAGTGGACATCCTTCCAGTATTCCAGTTTCAGGGCGTAGGTCAGCCCCAGCATGGCGAACAGGAAGAGCATCACGATAATTCCCAATTGTACCCGTTTTGTGGCTGCAGGTTCCCCCACGTAAACCAAATAGTTCACCAGATCAGCGATATACATATCATATTCAGTTTTCGAAAGCGTGCCGGGTGCATCCTGTTTCAATTCCTTGACTTCATGCTTGCCACCGTGGCCGTCATCGATGGTTTTAACCGCAACAGACTGTATTCCTTGTAATTGATAGAGTGCATGGGGCATGGCAACCTTATCGAATAACAGGTTATTCCAGCCGGTCGCTGTCGATTCATCACGGTAAAATTTGCGAAGATAGGTATAGAGCCAGTCTGCGCCACGAGAGCGGGCAATCACCGACAGATCGGGTGGAGGTGAGCCGAACCACTGTTTAGCTTCCTTTTTCCTCATGGCGACCGTCATGAGTTCACCTACTTTTTGCCCGGTAAATATCAGATTATCGCTGATCTGAGTTTCGCTGAGATCCAGGTCTCTGAGCCGGTTGTAGCGCATGTATTCGGTGCTGTGGCAAGCCAGGCAATAATTGACATAAGCCTGTGCGCCGCGTTGCAGGGAAAGCTTATCCGTGGGATGAATGGGCGCTTTATCCAGTTTCATTTCGGAACCGCTGGCAAATGCGACAAGGGGAGCCAGACAGAAAATAAATAAAATATGGGCTATTTTTCTCATTCTTTCACTCTTGTCGGCTCAGGCTTGGTTTTGTCTATCTTGCTGTACCACGGCATAAGAATGAAGAAGGCGAAGTAGATGACCGTGAATATTTGTGCCAGCAGCGTATAGAGAGGCGTGGGGGATTTCGTGCCGAGCCAGCCGAGCACAAAAACGCTAATGACGAAAAGCGTGAGGGCGATCTTGAAATAAGGCCCCTTATAACGAATCGATTTTACGGGGCTGCGGTCCAGCCAGGGCAACAGGGCAAAGATCGCGACCGAAGCGCCCATCAGCACGATGCCCCAGAGTTTTGCGTCTACCCAGAGAAAGTTGACGGTAACCGCCCGCAACATGGAGTAGTAAGGGGTGAAATACCATACCGGGGCGATATGATCGGGGGTTTGCAGCGTATTGGCGGGAACGAAATTATTATACTCAAGGAAATAACCGCCCATCTCCGGTGCAAAAAATATGATGCCGCAGAACACGATTAAAAACCCAACCACCCCGAAAATGTCCTTCACCGTGTAATACGGGTGGAAGGGGATGCCATCCACCGGAATATGGGTTACCGGATCCTTGTTTGCCTTGATTTCAATGCCGTCCGGATTATTTGAGCCAACTTCATGCAATGCGACGACATGGACAAATACCAGCGTCACGAGCACGACTGGCAGGGTCACCACATGATAGGCGAAGAAACGGTTAAGCGCGGCATCCGACAGCATGAAATCGCCCAGGATCCAGTTGGAGAGGGTTTGTCCGACCACCGGGATTGCGCCAATCATGCTTATGATCACCTGGGCGCCCCAGTAGGACATCTGGCCCCACGGCAAAATGTATCCCGTAAACGCCAGCATCATCAGGATAAAGAAGATGCCCATGCCGATCAGCCAGAGGAGCTCGCGCGGCTTCCGGTAGGAACCATACATCATTCCGCGAAACATATGCAGGTAGACCACCACGAAGAACATGGATGCGCCGGTGGAGTGCATGTAGCGGATCAGCCAGCCGAAATCGACGTCTCGCATGATGTATTCGACCGAGGCGAATGCCATGCTGGCGTCCGGCTTGTAGTTCATGGTGAGAAAAATGCCGGTGAGAAGCTGGTTCACCAGCACAAGGAAGGCAAGTGAGCCGAAGTAGTACCAGAAATTGAAATTCTTCGGTGCGTAATACTCGGCGAGATGGTACTTCCAGGTCTCGGTTAAAGGAAAGCGCGCATCCAGCCATTCCCTCATTGAATCCAGTCGCTTGCTCATTATGCGGACTCCTTATCAGATCCGATCAACAAGAGGTTGTCGCTCAAATACATATGAGGAGGAACAAGCAGATTGGTTGGTGCGGGAACACTTTTGTAGACGCGGCCCGCCAGGTCGAATTTGGAACCATGGCAGGGACAGAAAAAACCACCCAGCCAGTCGGCTCCAAGATCCGCGGGCGCGATGTCCTTGCGATAAACGGGAGAACATCCCAGGTGGGTGCAGACACCTTCCACTACCAGAATTGCCGGCTTGATGGAGCGCGTTTCATTCTGGGCGTAAGCAGGCTGCTGGGGTTTTTCCGATTTGGGGTCGGTGACCTGATTGTCAAGTTTCTTCAGGGTGGCCAGCATCTCGGGGGTGCGGTCCAATATCCACACAACCTTGCCACGCCATTCCACCATCAATAGCATGCCCGGTTCAATTTTGCTGATATCAACCTCAACCGGCGCCCCGGCCGCCTTGGCGCGTTCACTGGGCATCATGGCCATCACGAAGGGTGTTGCGACGGCGGCGGTTGCGATCGCGCCCCCTACCGAAGTTACGGCGATGAGAAAACGCCGGCGGCTACTCATTTCCTGTTTTTTTTCAATGTCTGCCATATTTTGCAGTCCCGTTTTCCGGTTTGTAATCTTTAAAAAAAACCTGTAAAAAACTTAACCATTTTAGCATAGTATGTATTGGAAAATAAATATTGATAAGAAAACATATTGATTGCATGGCGGAAATCGTAAGAACCTTGGGTCATCCAGCGCCGGATACGTTATCTTTTCTTCGGTCTTATACTTACCCCCGGTTATCCGTACAGGGGAAATGTCGCGATTTCTCATTTTAATCTATAATATTTCTACAATTAGCCCGGATGTTTTATATGAAGCAACCCGTCGTCAATTGCCCCCAGTGCGGTAAGATTATTATCTGGAATTCCGCCAATCGTTACCGCCCATTTTGCTCGGAGCGCTGCAAGATGATCGATCTGGGACAGTGGGCCACCGAATCCTATCGTATTCCGGAATCGGAGAAACAAGAAGGTGAGACATTAAAGAAGGATGAGAAATAGAGAGCTGGCTCAAGTTGGGTTGGCAAACTGCAAACTGTTAATACAGCTCCATTCACTAAAAAATAATGTCTACACAATAGCTCGCATCATGGCGATGCCGTGGCCGCCATGTTCCCATGCCGTGGTTAAATCCTCCTGGCGCAAGCCGCCCAACGCATATACTGGAAGTGAGCACTCCCGGACAAGCGTGGCAAATTTTTGCCATCCCAACGTTTTCGATTCAGGATGGCTCAATGTTGGCAGCACGGGCGCAAGTACTACAAAACTCATACCTAATCGCTCGGCTTGAAAAAGCTCCTCCGCATTGTGACAGGATGCCCCACACAAGTCGATGCCGGGCAGCTCCGTAAGATTCATCAATTGTGATGACGGGAAATGGACTCCATCCGCACCAACTTCGCGGCACAAGCGAATGTCCTCGTTTATTAACACCTTAGCGCCGTAACGATGAGCCAGCTTAACCACTTCACCAGCAAAAACATGCAACGCTTCTTTCATCATTCCCTTTTCACGTACCTGCACCAGCCGCAAGCCCGCTTGCAACGCATGTTCTATCCGCGTTAATGAAAGTTTTATTCCCAATTCCATTGCGTTGGTAATTGCATAAACCGGCGGCAAATCGAGTGCTCGCAATACCGGCGCATTGGCCGGCAGCATGGGTTCAACTGCGACATTGTTCGCAAACTGCCACGACAATTCCTGATTTTCTTGAGGATAGGGTTCACCATGCCATTGCACCACGCGATAAAAATGCAGACATACGGCAGCATGGGGATAGGTAAACGTGCGGGTGATCCAGGGATAGGCATGTTCGACATGTATGCCCAGTTCTTCCAGCAGTTCACGCCTGAGTGCATGCAACAGCGATTCATCAGGCTTCACTTTGCCGCCGGGGAATTCCCAGTAACCGGCATAGGGCTTGCCTGCAGGCCTGCGAGCGAGAAGGAAGCTGCCATCAGGCCGGGTAATGACCGCGGCGGCGACTTTGACAATATCAGAAGGATGAAACATGGTGAAAGGAATTTCTTACCGCTCCCCGCCGAATCCCGCTTTCTGTTTCCCTGCCCAATCACGCGCGAACTGCCAGGCGACGCGTCCACTTCGGGAACCCCGTCCCAGCGCCCATTGCAACGCCGCTTCGCGTATGGGAGGAGTCACTTCCTCGATACCGAAATAGGCGAGCCACTGGCCGGCAATGTCAAGGTATTGATCTTGATCGAAAGGATAGAATGATAGCCATAGACCGAAGCGTTCCGACAGCGAAATTTTCTCCTCGACAGATTCACTTGGATGGATTTCTCCCTCGATATGCCGGGTATCCAGATTGTCGCGCATGGATTCCGGCATCAGATGACGGCGATTGGAAGTGGCGTAGACCAGCACATTCTCTGAGGCGGTAGCGATGGAACCATCCAGCACCACCTTCAATGCCTTGTAGCCAGGCTCATCGGATTCGAACGACAGATCGTCGCAATACAGGATGAAGCGCTCCGGACGCCGGTATATCTTTTCGACGATATCGTGCAAGCCGGTGAGATCATGCTTTTCCACCTCAATTAAACGTAATCCGGCGGTGGCGTACTTGTTAAGCATTGCTTTCACCAGCGACGACTTGCCTGTACCACGTGCGCCTGTAAGCAGTACGTTATTGGCGGGATAGCCCTGCACGAACTGATAGGTGTTTCGGTCTAGCAGTTCTTTTTGCCGCTCGACGCCTCGCAATGCATCGAGCGAAATGCGATGAGGGTGGGTGACAGGCTGTATGAACCCGGTGTGGCCGTGTTTTCGCCACCGGAACGCTACAGCGGTATCCCAGCCGGGGTCAGGCTGTTCAGCGGATAGCAGCCCTTCCAGACGGGAGAGCAACGTTTCGGCGCGATTGTATAGGGTGTCCCGGCTATTCATGTGCATTAATAGTGGATATCTGAATAATAATCAGCCAGGAATAGTCATTTATCATCGATCTACCTGACCCCCGCGATTCCTGATCATACAGTTTATTCGACAGGTAATTGCCAAATCTCTTCAAGGGGCAGTGCTCCTGATGACGGCACCGCCATACGATCTTGGGGTTTGCACTTGAGCATCTCCCTTATGTGCGCTATCGTACGGAACGGTACCCTGGGAAACGCGACAATTTAGTGTGTTACAGCAGTATCCGCAAGGGTATCGGTTTTCCGAAGCGTAACAGATCGCTCATGCGCAGGTCTTTAAAAACAGATCTTCCTAATGAGTTACCACCAGCGGCAAGCGCGTGCCTTTTTGAAAGCTTGCTATCAAAAACCAAGTACGACAACCAGGAGAAAATACCATGAATAAGATGCCCAGCAAAAAATCAATTACTTCTCTCGCCCTTGGAACCGCCATTGCTGCTGCGCTTAGCGCTGCGCCCATCGCCTCCGCGGGAGAGAGTCCTTTTGCCGTGCAATCCATAGGTAAAGGCTACATGGTGGCGGAGTATCATGAGGGAAGTAAAAAGGAAGGATATGGTGAAAAGAAATCCGGTGAAGGCCGATGTGGAATGTCCATGGCGGATACCGATAAAGATGGCCGAGTCAGTAAGGAAGAGCATGCCCGCCATAGTCAGTTAATGTTTGAAAAAATGGATGCCAATGGAGACGGGTATATCGACAAGGACGAAGCGGATAAAATGAGAATGAAATATAAGCGTAGTCATTCGCAAGGGTCTGGTCAGGGATACGGAAATCCCGGTCAAGCTCCGCTGGCGGGTGAATACGCAGCAGGCTGGGGTGGGAAAAACCTGCAGCACATGAAACCCATGGGCGAATAGGAATACCCGATGTTGACCACTTTATCCGGCCAGCATCGGTGATAGGATTTGAAAGCGCGGGTCGTTGAAAGGAAGGATAGTTGTGCGCTTTGTCAGGGCGCGCAACTATCGTCTTTTATACGGTTAGTTTTGAGGCCTGCCTTGCCTCGCTGATTATTGCCTATTGCACAGGTGTATGGGCTAACTTCGATAATCCGCATTGATCTTTACATAATCATAAGACAGATCACAGGTCCATATCGTGGTAGACGCCGAGCCTCTATCAAGCACAACCCGCACGGTGATTTCAGATTGTTTCATTACTCGCTGTCCGTCCTGTTCCCGGTAGCCGGATGCCCTGCCGCCATTCTCTGCGACCAATACGTCATCCAGATAGAGTTGCAACCTGTTCACGTCAAGCCCATCTATACCCGCGTAACCAATAGCCGCGAGTATTCGGCCCAGATTAGGATCGGATGCGAAGAAAGCGGTTTTAACGAGCGGTGAGCGAGCAATGGCGTATGCAGCCTGGTTGCATTCGTCTGGTGTCTTACCGCCTTCAATTCGTACGGTGATGAACTTGGTGGCGCCCTCCCCATCACGTACGATTGCTTGCGCAAGCTGCGCCGCAACTTCTGTTACCGCATCCTGTAGTGCGGTGAATCCGGAGCTTGCTTTATCCGTGATTGCCGGATTGCCGGCATGACCTGTGCCAATCAGAATGAAAGCGTCATTAGTGGAAGTATCGCCATCCACGGTGATGCGGTTAAATGACTTATCCGCTGCATGCCGCACGATTTCCTCCAGCAGCGGTTGAGTCAAGGCCGCGTCGGTGGCTATATAACTCAACATTGTTGCCATGTTGGGGTGGATCATCCCGGAGCCTTTCGCAATGCCGGTAACAGTCACGGTCGTGCCGTCGAGTGAAATCTGCTTCGAGACCGCCTTGGAGACGATATCGGTTGTCATGATTGCCTGGGAGGCAGCGAACCAGTTGTCCGGCTTGAGGTCGGCTATCGCCGCGGGCAAGCCCGCGACAATTTTTTCCAGCGGCAGGGGCTCCATGATCACCCCGGTGGAAAAGGGCAGCACCTGATGACTGCCACAGCCCAGCAATCGGGCGAGCTCGGCACAAGTGGCGCGGGCGTGTGCAATCCCCTCCTTACCCGTGCCTGCATTGGCATTACCGGTATTGATGACCAATGCGCGGATCGAAGATCTGGAATCCGGATTCGAAAGATGCTCTTTAGCAATGACTACCGGCGCGGCGCAAAAAACGTTCTGCGTAAATAGGCCGGCGACGTTTGTACCCTCATTCAGTGTGATCACGAGCAAATCCTTACGGCCGGTTTTCCGGATTCCGGCTTCTGTAATGCCGAGAGATACGCCTTTTATCGGAAGCAGTTGTTCGGGGAGCGAGGGTATGAAATTAACAGGCATAATGATGTGGCTGGTGAGGTAATAAATAGATTCAAGGATTCAAAGTACAGGATTCAAAGAAATACGTTATGTTGCGATACTGCTATGTATATTAGTCACTAGTACATCTATTTTTTTTTAAAATAAAACATGAACTCTCCGGCTGTTTCCGAGAAGGATAGAAGTTCATTACCTGTCTGATCAGCGAAGACCTGGAAATCAATCACCGCACCAGGATCGGTTGCCAGGATTTTTAGTACTTGCCCGGTAGTCATTTCCGCCAGGGATTTTTTTGTTCGCAGAATAGGTAAGGGGCAGTTCAGCCCGCGCACATCCAGTTCACTGTCGCAATTCATGCGTCTCTTCCTCGACTCATTAACGGCTGGCTCATGCTATCCGGTTTATTATGCCCGAAATACGGTAAAGTGATCTCAGAGGGGAATGCGCAAGTTTCAGAGTGCCGCAAACGCGTCGGCAGCCGCGGCAAACTTTCCGTATCGTGCCAGCCATGAGAGTGGAATAGGGGATCCGGAGCTATTCTGTGTTGCCGCATGTGCCGCAACCAAGGCACCAAGCACGATTGAGCGCCCGCAACTATCGCCGCCGGCGCGAATGTTGGACTCGACTGCATCACGATAGCCGGACGCGTGTTGCGCAATATGGAAAATTACCGGCAGGCCTTCCGCGACATGGCAAGACATGCCAAAGTGCTGTGCAACCGCAACGCAATCCAGCGTGGGTAGGGCGAGCACCTCTTCAAGCAGGGGGGTGAGGGTATCCCCCGCAAATGGCAGGGCATTCGCCAATGCCTGGCCAATCGGAGTACCCTGCAGCATTTCAAACAAGGCCGCCGCCGAACACCGCGCCGCGGCGACCGCCAGTTCATTATTATTGGTTACGCGCACGGCTTCCTCGATCTGTCCAAGCAGCCCATCCAGCGTCCCGACGTGAGCCGCGACCAGCGCCGGGAGCGCTGCCAGGGCGGGAAGCTGATCATCATCGGCACCGGACGCCGCCGGGAATTCCGGGGGCTCCGTTGATAACAGCGTGCGCAAAGTCTGACGGGTAGGGGAGTCGATATAACCCACGAATGCACCGCCGGGCCCAAAATGTGCGCGATATTCGGTCTGATACCCGACACGATTGAATTTTCCATGTTTTGCCAGATGCTTCAGCATCAACAAGCACGTCTCGCCATAGCTGGTTGAGTCTCCGGGAGATTTGCTGCCATGGGCGAAGTACCCTTTAGAACCCGCATAATTGTCAGCATCAGGGTGCAGAAACACTAACCCCCTGGCAGCTTCAATTTCCGCAATGCGCGCTGGATCGTAGAGCCAGTGAAGGCCAAGCGCGGCGGAATCAGCCACGAGAGCGCCAAGGATAGCGGTGGTATTTGGATTCTTCATTGTATTGGGGGTCTTAAGTTCTGCGGAAAGGTTCTGCGTAAAGAATTACCCGGATTTCGATTATCAGGCGAACGCTAAACTTCTTCTTCGGGAGACAGCCTGCGTGCCTCGTCTTCCAGCATCACCGGGATACCGTCCCTAATGGGAAAAACCAGCCGATCCGCTTTGCAGATCAGTTCATTTTCCGATTTTCTGTAAAGCAGTGGTCCTTTGCATAATGGACATACCAGAATATCAAGCAATTTTGCGTCCATAAGTTATTACCTCAATTTTATAAGATCTTTTTAACCAGGCGGGATCAGCCTTCACGTTCAGCCAGCTACATAACCCTGAATCCGGTGGTTGTGCCTTATGCTGCACCAAAATTGTACGCTTCACCCTGTCCAACTACCGGATTCAGGATAATCCCAATTTCTTATTCGCAAAAGTCGTACATTTTAACGTCCGTTTCTATGACTGCGGGAATGCTATCAGGGATTTTCTGTCGTGAAAGTAATGTGACCATATCCCGCCAGGCGTGCAGCCTCCATAACCGCTATAACCGACTGGTGCGTGGCGTGCGCATCCGCATTAATGACAATTACCGGATCAGGGCGATCCCCCGCTGCGGCGCGCAATTCACTGCTGAGTCCTTCAGCGCTGGGATGTTTAACGGGTGTACGATTGACCATATAACTTCCGGCAGCGCTAATCGAGACGTCTATGACATTAGGGCGGTCAGCAGGCTTGCCGGATGTCGCCTGGGGCAGATTGATTTCAAGTTCGGAGAATTTCGAGTAAGTCGTGGTAATCATCAGGAAAATTAGAATGACCAATAATACGTCGATCATTGGCACCAGATTAATTTCAGGCTCTTCTTTTTGTCTGCCGCGCTGGAAATTCATAGGATTAGCAGTGTCGTGGCAACTGACGATAATTGATTAATCACGCCGCTCGCCGTGTATGATTTCCACCAGCTTGAGTGCCTGCAATTCCATTTCCACCACCAGCGCGTCGACTTTGGCACGGAAATGACGATAAAAAATCATGCTGGGAATAGCCACCAGGATACCAAATGCCGCATTATAGAGCGCCACGGAAATACCATGAGCAAGTTGTGCCGGATTGCCGCTTCCGGTAGAAGGCGTGTTCACACCGAAAATCTCGATCATGCCGACCAGGGTTCCGAACAGACCCATCAGCGGGCTCAGGGAAGCGATGGTTCCCAGCGTGGTGAGATAACGGTCAAGGTCATGCGCCACTGAACGCCCCGCTTCTTCGATGGATTCTTTCATGATTTCGCGCGTACTCTGGTCATTTCTCAAACCCGCCGCAAAAATCTGTCCGAGGGGAGAGTGATTCTGGAGACGGGTAAGCATATCTTCACTGACACCGCTTTTACGGTATTCGTGCACTACCTTTGGCAGGAGGTCTCTCGGCGTTACCACACTCAGGCGCAAGGTCCAAATGCGTTCACCAATAATGCCGGCGGCAACGACGGAAGCCAGGATAATCGGCCAGATTGGCCAGCCGGCAGCTTGAATCAAAGCGAACACGCGACAGTCTCCTTAGTAATCCGGTGCGTAAAATCAGAGCCATAATCTCAAATCCAGCCGCAAAAGCCGCATACTCCCACCGCTCGTTCAATTACCGGATTTAGGATAATGTATCTTGCTCATGTAATTTCGGCAAGGATAAGAGGATAAGAAGAGTTATTTTCTTGTCCACAATTGCTGTGGATAAGTTTGTGGATAATTTGCAGATAAGGGCATTAAGTCGGCCTCCCATAACAATATTTTTTGGGTAGGTTAATTTTTATACTTCTATATAATCGTTGTAAAACAGATAGTTATCCCTATCGATAGGATTCATGCGGGTTTGACCGGGGCAATTACGCAATTTCTGTTACAAATGTGGATTACTGTAGAATGTCAAGATGAATTTTCTTATGGAAATGGAGATTGCTCGCACCGTCGTGAGTGTGAGTGAATTAAACCGTGGTGCCAAGGACTTGCTTGAGCAGGCGTTTCCATTGTTATGGGTGAGCGGCGAAATCTCGAATATCAAATGCTACGGTTCGGGTCACTGGTATTTTTCTCTCAAAGACTCAAGCGCTCAAGTACGCTGCGTCATGTTCCGGGACAAAAATCAGTATCTCGGCTGGGAGCCCAGGGATGGCATGCAGGTGGAGGTACGTGCGCTTGTGACGTTGTATCAAGCGCGCGGAGATTTTCAGCTGAATATCGAGACCATCCGGCGGGTGGGGTCAGGTACGTTGTTCGAGGCTTTTGAGCAACTCAGGACTCGATTGGGAAAAGAGGGGCTGTTTGAGCCTGAGCGGAAAAAACCACTGCCGGTATTCCCCAAACAGATCGGTATCATTACTTCTCCAGCCGCCGCTGCATTGCATGATGTGCTGGTCACATTGCGGCGGCGCATGCCTTCGCTGCCGGTGATCGTATATCCCACGCCGGTGCAGGGTGCCGGTGCGGCCATAAAAATTGCGGCGGCTATTCAGAAGGCTGCAAGCCGCGCCGAGTGCGACGTACTGATTATATGTCGAGGCGGTGGCAGTATCGAGGATCTGTGGGCGTTTAATGAGGAGATTGTGGCACGGGCGATTGCTGCTTGTCCGCTTCCCATCATCAGTGGCGTGGGTCACGAGACCGACTTTACCATTGCTGATTTTGTTGCCGACATTCGCGCACCTACGCCAACCGGCGCATCCCAGCTCGTCTGCCCGGATCGGGAAGAATTGCTGCATCGTGCGAATATTCTGTATGGCCGCGTACAGCGGGATATGCGGCGCGGGATTGAAAGCCGCATGCAGAATACCGATTTGCTCGCAGGCCGGTTGGTGCATCCTGGAGAGCGGATTGATAACCAGCTGGCACACCTTCAGCGTTTGCGCGAACGGCTGGCTGGTTCGTGGCAACGGAACGCCGAGATCAGGTATTGGTGCTTACGCGACCTTGATCGGCGCATTGCCGTTATCCGGCCTGATATCTCCCGGCTGATCGAACGGCAGCAGGAACTAGGCCTTCGGTTGAATCGCGCAGGAGCCAGCCGCATCGAGATGCTCATAACGGGTTTACGGCGTCAGCAGGCCAACCTTGCGCATCTTCATCCGGCCTCGGTATTGGAGCGCGGCTACAGTATCGCGTATACCGCTGATGGCACAATACTGAGAGATAGTAGCCAGATAGACGTCGGCGATGTCATACGGATGAAATTTGCCAAAGGGTGGAGCAAGGCAAACGTGTCGGAGAAAGGTGAGTAGTATGGCGTATCCGACGCGCCCCAACGCTGACATCAACGTGATTATAAAAAATTTACGATCATTGTGGACATTTAGGGTGCGGTAATGCAGACTTGAGATATGCCTGATACCCCGCATTAATCCTCAGTACGCCAGGTACTGCTTTTCAGTATTAATCTATACGATTCCCCGGCTACTTTATTTTGTTTAGCCTTTTTTGCCAGGAAAATTATCTCCAATGCCAAGAACCTTCCTCATGCTCGGCGCTATCAATGCATTTTTGTGCGTAGCTCTCGGCGCTTTCGGTGCGCATGGTCTTAAACAGAGACTTTCCACAGATATGCTCGCGGTATATCAAACGGGGGTACAGTATCATTTTTATCATGCGCTGGGCCTGCTCGCGGTGGGTCTGATATTGCTGCATTTTCCGAAATCCAGACTGATCGTGTTCTCGGGTTGGTCGATGGTCGCGGGAATCATTCTGTTTTCAGTCAGTCTGTATGTGCTGAGTTTGACGGGGATACGCGGACTCGGCGCGATAACGCCGCTTGGCGGTGTTGCGTTTCTGAGTGCATGGGCAATGCTCGCTTATGGCGTATGGTCTGAAAAATGAGCCATGCTGTCGTAGTCCTGGTGGTACCGGTAACGCCATTGCAGCAGTGACGCTTCATTATTTTTTCGCTCCTTGCCCGCGCGGACTGGAGTCCGTACTCGTCACCGAGCTGGAACAACTCGGTGCTTCTTCTGTGCGGGGACGCGATGGCGGGGTACAGTTTCAGGGCGACTGGCGAATCTGCTACCGGGCTAATCTGGAAAGCCGCATTGCCAGCCGTGTTCTTTGGCAGGTTGCAAGCCAGCCTTATGCGAGTGAAACTGACGTATATAGGATCGCTCGCGCCTTGCCGTGGATTGAATGGTTTGCTCCCGCGCTCACTATCCGGGTTAATGTGGCTGCGATCAAGTGCCCATTGCGCAGTCTCGATTTTGTCACCCTAAAAATCAAGGATGCGGTCTGCGACAAATTTCGCGAGATTACCGGCGGTCGTCCCAGTGTGGATACGGTGCGGCCGGATATACGCATTCACGGCTTTCTTGATGCGCAGAAGTTTTCTTTATATCTGGATACCTCCGGCGATGCATTATTCAAGCGCGGTCTAAGAAAAACTTCCCGAGACGCTCCTATAAGGGAAAATCTGGCTGCCGGAATTTTGAATCTGACGGGTTGGCAGCCAGGCGTTCCACTGCTCGACCCGATGTGTGGCAGCGGTACCTTCCTGTTGGAAGCAGCGCAAATTTCATTAAATATCGCCCCTGGAGCGGGGCGCAGTTTTGCTTTTGAGAAGCTGAAGAAATTTGATGAGAAACTCTGGGTTCAGCTTAAGGATGCCGCCACGGCGCGGCAAAAACCGGTAGTCCGCCAGCCCTTATTCGGCAGCGATTTGTATGGTGACGTGTTGGCGGATGCTCGTGCAAATTTATCCGCCGCGGGATTTTCCGAGATTGTTACCCTGAAGCAGGCGAATGTGCTGGAGATCTCCGCACCCACACCGATGGGTTTTCTTGTCACCAATCCTCCCTACGGGGTTCGCCTGGGTGAGTCGGAAAGGCTTCTGGAGTTTTATCCGAAACTGGGAGATGTGTTGAAGAAAAAATTCAGTGGCTGGAACGCTTATATTTTTACCGCTGATCCGCTTCTGCCAAAATGTATACGCTTGACCGCCTCACGTCGCACGCCTCTGTTCAACGGCGCGCTGGAATGCCGTTTGCTGGAATATAAGATGGTTGCAGGTGGAATGCGGAGGGTTCGAGAAACGGATACTACACACCAGACAGACTAAGATTCTTCAAGTCCGACAGGCTGCTAGCCTATGAACTTGAAGAATCGTGCGTGTCTGACGGTGGAAAATTACGCGCAAGTCTGATAGCCTGTTGCCATGAATGAAATGATACGACCAAACCTTATTCCTCCAGGCGGCCACAAGAAAGTGCTGCTGCATTCGTGCTGTGCGCCTTGTTCGGGAGAGGTCATGGAAGCCATGCTGGCCTCCAATATCGACTACACAATTTTCTTCTACAATCCGAACATACATCCCGAGCGGGAATACCTTCTGCGAAAGGACGAGAATGTCCGATTTGCGGATAAGCATGGGATCGAATTCATCGACGCCGACTACGATAAGGAAAACTGGTTTGCCCGCGCCAAAGGGTTGGAATGGGAGCCCGAACGCGGCATTCGATGCACCATGTGCTTCGATATGCGCTTCGAGCGCACGGCGTTGTACGCGTCCGAGAATGGCTTTCCCGTGATGACGAGCTCACTCGGTATCTCGCGCTGGAAGAACATGGAACAGATCAACGATTGCGGTCGCCGTGCGGCGGGACGCTATGATGGACTCACCTATTGGGATTTCAATTGGAGAAAAGGCGGCGGCTCGGCACGCATGATTGAAATCAGCAAGCGGGAAGAGTTCTACCAGCAAGAATATTGCGGCTGCGTCTATTCCTTGCGCGATACCAATCGGCACCGGCGAAATCAGGGCCGCGCCCTGATTGAGCTTGGCACCCAGTTCTATGGCTCCTCGGCTGCGGAGAAAGAGCCGCCAAAGTAGCAGTCTGGTAGCAGTCTGCAGCATGTCCCCGTCAGGCTGTATTCACCGGCGTTCTGGAGCGGCTCGCTCCATCCGTTTAGCCATCTGGCTCGAAACTTCTGTAAGAATAATTATAGCCAAGGCGATGGTGGAACGCTCGCTCAAACTGGGCAGACTGTCTTACCCTGATTACCTGCTACCAGCCGTAGACGGTCACGATCTTTGGATTTGCCGAATCCAATTCGCGCTATCAGCAGCTGGCGGTCAGGCATCAAGGGAAATTTCAACCTTCTGCTAAGCCGGCAGGCCGCAGATCTTAACAGCCGTATAATTAGTCGATGAAGCCGGGAATAAGAGCGATTTTTTTATTGATATTTCTAAGCTGTGCCAGCCTGATCAGCTACGCCCTTTATCTTCAACTGATAAAAAACCTTTTGCCGTGCCCATTGTGCGTTGTCCAGCGCGTGGCCTATTGGTTAGTGGGTTTAACCGCACTATTGGCGTTTCTCCATAATCCCCAGGTAACGGTCCGCCGGATATACAGTGGTGCGATGGTGGTTTTCGCATTCGCCGGGGCGGTGGTTGCGCTGCGTCAGGCATGGCTAGTGCGCTATCCCGAGGCATTCGAATGCGGTATCAGCCCGGAAGAAAAATTCTTGAATGCTCTGCCCATTGCGCAATGGTGGCCCACCATGTTCGAAGCAAACGGAGACTGCGCAGATGCGATCTGGAAATTCGCATCGCTCAATCTTCCGGATTGGTCGGCGATTTTTTTCTTGATCTTTGGTGGCTTGGCGGTTTATATTTTTTTGCCGGTCGCAATAGGTGGTAGAGAGCAGTCCCGCACTTGAAAACTGAATGCACGGCCCCATTTACCATCCGTCTCCCCTATGGATAAAAACGGAATCTACCTCTATGAAACGAATTTTCTTATTTTTAATTACCAACCTGGCGATTCTATTGGTACTGAGCATTACCCTGCGCCTGTTAGGCGTGGACCGCATTTTGGATGCGGAGGGTAGCGGCATAGATTTCAATTCTCTGCTTATCATGGCGGGAGTGATTGGATTTGGTGGGTCTCTGATTTCCCTTGCCATGTCCAAGTGGAGTGCAAAACGTATGACTGGCGCGGTGGTGATCGAGCAGCCTTCCGATCCAACCGAGCGCTGGCTGGTGGAAACTGTCAGGCGTCAGGCCGATCTTGCCGGAATTGGCATGCCGGAAGTGGCGATTTATGATGCGCCCGACGTGAATGCCTTTGCCACCGGCATGAACCGCAATGATGCACTGGTGGCTGTTAGCACCGGTCTGCTACATAGCATGCAGAAAGATGAAATCGAAGGGGTACTTGCGCATGAAATAAGTCATGTCGCAAACGGCGATATGGTAACACTTGCGCTGATTCAGGGTGTAGTCAATACCTTCGTGATTTTTCTATCGAGAGTGGTTGGCCACCTTGTGGATCGAGTTGTGTTTAAAACCGAGCGGGGCCACGGTCCGGCTTTTCTGATCACAACTTTAGTAGCCCAAATGGTGTTGGGAATACTTGCCAGCATGATCGTCATGTGGTTCAGTCGCCAGCGCGAGTTTCGTGCCGATGCGGGCGGTGCGCAACTGGCTGGCAGGAACAAAATGATTGCCGCATTGGAACGTCTTAAACAACAGCATGAACCCTCGCAGCTGCCGGAGAGGCTGGCGGCATTCGGCATTTCCGGAGGAGATGGCGGCCTCAAGGGACTATTCATGTCGCACCCGCCACTCGAAGCACGTATCGCAGCATTACGTGCAATGTCTTGATTTAGGGGTTTACCTATAATTCTGGGAATAAACGGCGGAAAGCGTTATACAACCCGCCATTTTTTGAGACAAGACTCAATTCAGAAAATGAGCTTGATTGAGCATACACGGGATAGCGGGGGAGGTATTTCCTCCCCCGAGAAGAGTCCGCTCCCTCGTCGCGCTGTTTTGTATAGCGCGGACTTCTTTACCCGGAGCGGAACTGCGATCCTGAATATTCAGGATCGCTCAATCTTCTTCGATATCTTCTTTGCTCTTGGGCGGATTGCCGTCATGCACTAAACTGCGGCGCCGCTGGAGGTAGGCATCACGTACGAACTCATACTTATCCAATGCGGCTTCATCCAGCGTTTTCTCGGATTTAAGCAATCCGGCGCGTGTATCGGTGGCCCGGGTTCCGCCAACTATGGGACCGATAAAAGGTGCTACAAAGAAGCTGCCTATAAAAACCGGATCGGTAGCCAGGTCAAGCACACGGCCGCCAGCGTCCCGAGTCGTGCTGGGACCAAGAAAGGGCAACACCAGATAAGGTCCGCTTCCGACACCATGATAGCCCATGGTTTGCCCGAAGTCCTCGTCGCGCTTTTCCAGGCCAATATCGCTAGCCACATCAACGATGCCTGCAAGGCCGAGGGTGCTGTTGACGAGAAAGCGAGTTGTGCTCGTCAGTGCATTACCGAATTTGAGCTGTAGCAGGTTATTAACTGTTACGGGGACATCATTCAAATTGGAGAAAATGTTTCCCACCGCCGTTTCAATCGGATCGGGCACCAGCCACTTGTAGCCCTTTGCCACCGGTTTGAACACATAATTGTCAACCGACTCATTAAACCCGAATATCTTGCGATTCACGGGTTCCCACGGGTCTTTCTTTTCAGTATATTTCGGATAGGCGGTTGGCGCGCCATTTTTGAATACGGGACCGCTTACTGATTCCGGTGCGCTTTTTTCACTATTGGTTGCGGCACTCTTCTCGGCTGAAGCGCTTGTGCTTGTGCTTGTGTCAGCCGAAGTACTGGTGCTAGCGCTCGTATCAGTCGGCATGCTCGTAGCGGCGGCGCCAGAGTCAGCCGAAGCATTCGTGGCGGCAGCGCTATTAGCCGAAACGCTCTCGCTAGTCATTGCGCTCTTATTGGTTGTGGCGCAACCGCTAAGAAGAAATCCCAGAAGGAATAATGATAAGGTGGAAGATCTGACGAGGTGGGCCATGTTTAAAATATATAAATTATGTGCAGCTAGCACAAAGTAAGCGTCGCCATTATAGGGCTAATTCGGGTTAAAAATGAACTTTTTTCTCATGTGCGGCGCAGCTTCTGTTTTTGCGTGCTGCTGTCAGTAAAATTCACTTTTAAAAAGAGTGCTTACCATGATTCTGGATGTCAATGACAAACATCTAATATATATTATAATATATTAATTTAATAGCATATATTATCTATTATTACGATTCTTAATGTGGGTTCCGTGAAAGGAATTAGAGGCGTGGGCGCCGAGGGAAAACAGTAATTTGAACATACTGTTTTTACGGCTGAGGTGCACGATTAGTAAGATAGGAAATTGTACCGCGGTAATTAATGATTGTAGGTATCGACAGGCATATGCAGGCGGATTTTATTCCAGTTCTTGTTTCAACTCCGGCTTCGGCTTATGTCGCGTCGCGTCGCGTAAAATTCTTGAGACGGAAACCGAGCAGCCATAACATAGCGAAGTAACTTAAAGCACCGGCCACTACTACCCATGTCAGCCGGGCAGCGCGCTCCAGGGTGGGGGCCAGCAACCATGACGCGTCGCTACCCGAGGCAAACCACAATACGCCACCCATCGCTGTGAGCGCCATCAATATCTTGGCCAGAAAAATTGCCCATCCCGGTTGGGGTTGATAAATCTGTTGACTACGCAGTTTATAGTAGAGCAACCCGGCATTGAGGCACGCACCCAGACCAATGGATAGCGCCAGCCCCGTATGGCGCAATGGCATGATAAATGCGAGATTCATTAACTGGGTTGCGATAAGCGTGATGATGGCGATTTTCACGGGTGTTTTGATATTTTGCCGTGCGTAGAATCCGGGAGCGAGCACCTTTACCAGGATGAGTCCCAACAGTCCCAAGCTGTAAGCCACCAGCGCATTACGCGTCATCCACACATCATTGACGGAAAACTCGCCGTGATAAAATAGCGTGGTGATAAGCGGAGTGGCGAGCAGCGCCAGCGCCAGCGCTGCAGGTAGCGTTAACAGCATGGTCAGGCGCAGGCCCCAGTCCAGCAGGCGCGAATATTCTTCAGTGCTATTGTCGGCGTAGTGGCGGGACAATGAGGGCAGCAATATTGTTCCCAGCGCGACACCCAGCAGGCCGGCCGGGAATTCCATCAACCGGTCGGCGTAGTAGAGCCACGATACGCTGCCCGTAATAAGGAATGAGGCAAATATTGTGTTGATGAGCAAGCTCAGCTGTCCGATGGAGACGCCAAACACCGCAGGACCCATTTGCTTAAGTACGCGCCATGCGCCGGTATCAGGGGATTTCAGCCGCAGACGCGGCATCAGCTTGAGACGCATTAGAAATGGTGCCTGGAAGGCGAGCTGCAGCATGCCTCCGATGAATACTGCCCAGGCGAGCGCAAGTACCGGCGGATCCATGAATGGCGCAAGCCACAAAGCGCAGCCGATGAACGACAGGTTCAACAATGCCGGGGTGAGTGCCGGCACCGAAAATTTGCCGTGAGTATTGAGTATCCCTCCTGCCAGGGCGACCAATGAGATGAACAGGATGTAGGGAAAGGTAATTTGCAGCAGCTCGACTGTCAGCTCGAATTTCTGCGGGCTGGCCGCGAATCCCGGCGCGCTTACGTATATGATGAGGGGTGCGGCGATGATACCTATCAATGTAACCAGGAATAACGTAATCGACAGCAGTGTTGTGACATGATCGATTAATTCACGTGTTTTCTCCGGGGTGCGGCGATTTTTGTATTCCGCAAGTATGGGCACGAATGCTTGCGAAAACGCACCCTCTGCGAACAGGCGGCGCAACAGGTTGGGAATGCGAAAGGCAACGAAGAATGCATCAGTCGCGATTCCGGCACCGAAAATACGCGCGATCAGTACATCGCGTATAAACCCCAAAATACGGGATATCAGCGTCATCCCGCTAACGGTGGCAAGGGTTTTGAGCAGATTCATGGGGGAGTATGTTAACCTGAATGCTTCTGTTGTGGCCGCGTATCACTGATTTTGCTTTGGAACAACCGGGATTCAGATGGATTTTCGCTGGATTTTCGCGCCGCCAGTTCAATTGACGAGGGCGGGCCGCGTGGTTTTTCCTTGCAATATGGTGAAAATATCCGTAATATTCAAAGATTTTAAGCAGTCGTCAATTTCGAGGAATTTACATGGCCAATAGTGCACAAGCGAGAAAACGTGCGAGACAAAATGTTAAGCAACGTGACCACAACACCAGTCTGCGTTCCCAATTGCGCACCGCGATCAAGCATGTGAGGAAGGCTGTTGGGACCACCGACAAAACTGTCGCACAAGCTGCGTTCGCGGCATCCATTGGCACCATCGATTCGATTGCCGATAAAGGAATCATCCACAAGAACAAGGCTGCTCGTCACAAGAGCCGCTTGTCTGCCGCTATCAAAGCGATGGCCTGATCGGTTAATCGCATTCAAGAAAAGAAGTCCAGAATTCACCGGACTTCTTCGCTCTCTCCGTTCTTTTCGTTTACCCTTCGTTTGTGCATTGCCAGTGCCGCTATTTTCGGAAAACCTGGGGGTCATCGAATATATCCTTGGCTTGTCAGTGGCACGCCGCAGAGGATTTATTCAGAGGTCTTCTTGGGATTACGGTTGAGGGAATCCGTCAGTGCCGATACCAAATCCATCGGTATTGGAAATATGATGGTATTGGATTTGTCCGTAGCGATGTTGGTGAGAGTCTGTAGATAGCGCAGTTGCATCGCGCCGGTTTGCTGAGAAAGAACTTGTGCCGCTTGCATCAATTTGTCCGATGCCTGCAATTCACCTTCGGCATGAATGACCTTGGCGCGCCGCTCGCGCTCCGCTTCCGCCTGGCGGGCAATGGCGCGTATCATGGATTCGTCGATATCCACATGCTTGATCTCGACGTTGGAGACCTTGATGCCCCAGGCGTCGGTCTGAATGTCAAGCGCCTTCTGGATGTCCATGTTGAGTTTCTCGCGTTCCGCCAGCATCTCATCGAGCTCGTGCTTGCCCAGCACGGAGCGCAGAGTTGTTTGCGCGAACTGACTGGTGGCGGCAAGGAAATTCTCCACCTGAATGATGGCTCTTTGCGGATCGACTACGCGAAAGTACACCACCGCACTGACTTTCACCGAGACATTGTCCCGCGAGATCACGTCCTGGCTGGGTACATCCATTACGACAGTGCGCAGGTCGACTCGTACCATTTTCTGGATGCCGGGAATTATCAGGATCAAGCCCGGACCTTTTACCTTGTGGAAGCGGCCAAGCATGAATACGACGCCTCGTTCATATTCCCGCAAGATGCGAAATGCTGTAAACAGCACGATGAGAATAATGACAAGGGTACCAAATCCGAAGTTGGCGAACATGAATGTCTCCTTTGATTATCCTGAATCCAACAGTTGACTGCTCATTCTTCAGTTTAGAGATGTGATCCACAAAGGCTTTTCGCTCCACCTCACCTTTTGTCAGACTGAGGATTCTTTCTCCGCTGAAATGACCTGTAAAACCAGACCGTCCATTCCTGTTACACGCACCTTCTGTCCCTGGATTAGAGGTTGGGCGCAACGTACATTCCATATTTCGCCATGAATGCGCGCCATACCCTCTCCCGAGATATCTTCCAGCATCTCTCCCACGGCACCGATCAATTCTTCACGGCCACTGACAATGGGGCTACGCCGCGACTTCAGCGCCATGCCGATGACAGAGATCAGGAATAATCCGCTGGCTAGCGTGATTCCGGCAATCACAGGCCAGGAAATGCCGTAGCCAGGCATATCGGTGTCAATCAGCATCAATGAGCCGACGACAAAAGCAATAATGCCGCCCATGCCAAATGCGCCAAAGCCTGATAGATAGACTTCCGCTGTTATGAATGCGATACCTAGCAGGATCAAGGCAAGGCCGGCATAATTCACCGGCAGCAGCTGAAATGCGTACATGGCAAGCAGCAGGCAGATAGCGCCTGCCACACCGGGTAATACAAACCCGGGATTGGAAAATTCGAAGAAAAGTCCGTATATGCCGATAAGCATCAGTATATATGCCACGCTGGGATTGGTGATTACCGCCAGTAATCGCGTCCGCCAATCGGGTTCGACGATTTTCACCGTGGCCGGAACCGTGTCCAGGGTGAGATTCTGACCCAGTATGGTGAATTGTCTGCCATTTACCTGTTTCAATAGATCCACCACGTCAGTAGCCACATAATCGATGACTTTGAGATCCAGCGCTTCAGTCGCTGACAGGCTTACCGCTTCGCGCACAGCTCGCTCCGCCCATTCCGCATTGCGCCCGCGCATTTGCGCAAGCCCACGGATGTATGCGGCGGCGTCATGGATCATTTTGCGCGACATCTTATCTTGCGGCGGCACGCTGTCATCTTTTGCATTCTGATCGTGGCTCTCGTCCGGCTGTGCCGCGGGTGAGCCCTGTGATGGCTTCGGCTTGGTTTTGGGCCCGGTTGAAGGCTCGGGCGATTCCGGTAAGCCACCGATCTGAACGGGTGTGGCTGCCCCTAAATTGGTGCCTGGAGCCATCGCGGCAATGTGGCTGGCATAAAGAATATAGGTCCCGGCACTGGCTGCTCGCGCTCCGCCCGGTGCCACAAAAACCGCCACGGGGACCGGTGATGCCAAAATGTCGCGCACGATCTGCCGCATCGAGCCATCGAGGCCGCCGGGTGTATCCAGTTGCAACACGATGAGTAATGCCTTCTCTTCGGCGGCACGTTGAAAACCGCGTTCGATAAAGTCAGCGCTGGCCGGTGCGATCGGACCCTGTACTTTCAGTACTATCACGGGTGCAGCCAGAACGAAAGTTGGCAGCAGAAGAAGCAGCATCATCGCCACAACATGATGCGAAACAGAAATGATCGGTTTCATGTTTCTTAATATAGACCGTTTCAGTCTTGACTGCATTCGGTCACCACAATCGAAGTGTGCACCAGCAATGTTGCTGCAGGGTGCCTGACTTGAACCCGGATAATCCATTAAACAGCCCCCCGAGCCTACGCGAATACTGACGGTCCGTTTGCGGCCATTTTCGCCGCCGTTTTTGCCACTGGCGTGGCGTCCATAGACCCAGCTATGGATTTCTCCCAACCGGCAAAACTGCCTCGCAACCTTGCCTCACCATCATCTCGCGTCCTGATGGATTATCTGGGTTGAAATATCTTTCTGTACTTGCAATCAATGTGGTTTTAGCGCATAAAGCGGTTTTTATATTGAAAGCAGTATTTCATGAAGAGACCAGTCAGCCGGATTCTCGTCATCAACGATGAGAAACTGATATTAAAGGAACTTATCAAGGGGCTGAATGCGGCAGCTAAATCCCTGGAAAATCCGTTAGGTATCACTTTTGCCGGTGTTACCACCGCGCGCGAAGCACTGCAGGCAATCGAGCAGGATGGCGACATTCAGTCGGTGGTAGTCGACGATACGCTCTATACCCTGAAAAACGGTGAAAAGGGATCGCGTAACTTGCAAATGACGGCGTTGACGCTGGTACAGAAAATCACCCGATTTCGTCCGGAATTGGATATCTATATCCTGATCGCACAGGAAAAAGAGGATGAAGTGGTGGATGCGCTCTTTTCCGAAACGGTGGACGGCTACTTTTACCGTGAGGAGCGTGATTATCGGGGGATGTACCGCATTCTCAATGCTCAGCTTCAGGAAAAAGCACGCACGCCGTTTTATGACCAGCTCAAAAGTTATGTGCTCATGGCAAAAGATGCCTGGCATACGCCGGGGCATTCTTCCGGTGACTCGCTCCGTGACAGCCCTTGGGCCAGTGATTTCTATCAGTTCATTGGTGAGCATATTTTTCGTGCGGACTTGTCGGTGTCGGTACCGATGCTTGATTCGCTGATGGAACCCTCCGGCGTGATTGCGGAGGCGCAGAAGATTGCGGCAAAGGCATTCGGCGCGCGGCGTACCTTTTTTGCCACCAACGGTACTTCCACCGCGAACAAGGTGATATTCCAGACGTTGCTCGCTCCCGGCGAGAAGTTGCTGCTGGATCGGAATTGCCACAAGTCCGTACATCACGGTGTCGTGTTGTCCGGTGCTCATCCGATTTATCTTGACTCGTCGGTCAACAAGAAATTCAGTGTTTATGGACCGGTGCCAAAGCAGACCTTATTCAACGCCATTGAAGAACATCCGGATGCACAGGCGCTCATACTCACCAGTTGTACGTACGATGGTCTGCGTTACGACTTGCCGCCTATCATCGAGGCCGCGCATGCCAAGGGAATCAAAGTGATCATTGATGAAGCCTGGTACGGATTTGCCCGCTTTCATCCGGCTTTTCGCCCAACCGCAATGGAAGCGGGCGCAGACTATGCTACCCAGAGTACGCATAAGGTACTGTCGGCTTTTTCTCAATCCAGCATGATTCATGTCAACGACCCCGGCTTCAAAGAGCATTTGTTTCGGGAGAACTTCAACATGCATACATCCACCAGTCCGCAATACAGCATGATTGCAAGTCTTGACGTGGCACGCAAGCAGGCGATGCTGGAAGGATACAAACTGCTCTCCCGTACGCTGGAGCTGGCGAAGGAAGTGCGTACGCAAATCAATTCCACCGGGGTATTCCGGGTACTGGAGCTGCCTGATTTGCTGCCTGACGAAGTCAAGCATGACAATATTCAGCTTGATTCCACCAAGGTTACCGTTGACATTTCCCGCTGCGGCTTCACGGTGGAGGATTTAATCCGGGAATTGTTCGAGCGTTATAATATTCAGGTGGAAAAATCCACATTCAATACCTTGACGCTACTACTTACCATCGGCACTACCCGCAGCAAGGTTTCGCGGCTCTATGATGCCCTGATGCGCATTGCGCGAGAAGGCCGCGCGCCCCGCCGGCTCTATCAGACCCCGGAAATTCCCGGTTTTACCGATCTGAAATATCTGCCGCGTGATGCATTCTACTGCGGGGGTGAACTGATGCCGCTGCTGGATGAGCAGGAGAGAGTAAACAACAATCTGGATGGCAGGATATGCGCGGATCAGATCACTCCTTATCCGCCCGGCATACCCGTGCTGGTGCCGGGACAAACCATCACGCAAGCCGTCGTGCAATATCTGGTGAGCATGTTGCGTTCACAGAAACGTGTTGAAGTGCATGGGATCGTTTATGATGGGTATCTGCCGTGTTTGCGGCTGCTGACGGCCGCTGAGGAAAAAGGCTTGAAAAAGCTGGTTAAATAGGTAAAGATACCGATTGTGCAAGAAACAAACAGTTCACGGCGGCTCATGCCGCCGTGCTGCATTCTGGCGCTGGGAAAACATGTTTGTTTATAGGTAAGGTGTTTCCAGGATTATGAGCATCTTTCTAAATGAGAAGCCAAAGTCCGCTTATTGCCAACCGGGTGCCGGCTGAAAGCGCACAAGAAATTTTTTGCGCGGCACATAGATTTACCGATACGTAATGGCAGAATGTAGTATCACGATAAAATTTGGATTTATAGAGACGTACTTATGTCAAATTTGATGAACACCTACCTGCAGCTCCCTGTCACTTTTGCCCGAGGGGAGGGCGTATGGCTGTGGGATGAAACGGGGAAGCGTTATCTCGATGCGCTTGCGGGCGTTGCGGTGTGCGGTCTGGGACATTGTCATCCAAAACTTGTCGCGGCGCTTTGCGAACAGGCCGGGACGCTAATCCATACCTCCAATCTTTACCATATAGGCAGACAGGAACAACTGGCCAGCAGGCTGGCGGCATTGTCAGGTATGGACAACGCTTTTTTCTGCAATTCAGGTGCGGAAGCGAACGAAGCAGCGATCAAGCTGGCAAGGCTTTATGGTCATGGCCGGAATATCGATCTGCCCACCATTATCGTAATGGAAAAATCCTTTCATGGACGCACCATGGCAACGTTGACCGCAAGCGGAAATCGCAAGGTGCAGGCCGGTTTCGAGCCATTGCTCACTGGTTTCGCGCGGGTACCTTACAATGATCTGGAAGCCGTGACGCAAGTGGCTGTGCACAACAAGAATGTTGTCGCAATACTGGTTGAACCCTATCAGGGCGAGGGGGGAGTCAACGTGCCCCAGGCAAGTTACCTGCAAGGTTTGCGTCATCTATGTGATCAGAATGGCTGGCTGCTGATGCTGGACGAGGTGCAATGCGGGATCGGCCGTAGCGGTAAATGGTTCGCTTTTCAACACAGCGGCATTATGCCTGATGTAATAACGCTGGCTAAAGGTTTGGGTTCGGGTGTCCCCATCGGCGCTTGTCTTGCGAAGGGTACCGCGGCGGAAGTATTCAAACCCGGTAATCACGCTTCCACTTTCGGCGGTAATCCCCTGGTCTGTGCCGCTGCACTCACCACGCTTCAGGTAATCGAAGAAGAAGATTTGCTGAGAAATGCGATGGAAGTGGGTGATTTCATGCGCAGTATGTTTAAAGCACAACTGGCCGGCTTGCCTGATGTCAGACAAATCCGGGGACAGGGGTTGATGATCGGTATCGAGCTCTCCAAACCCTGCGGCGAGCTTGTGAAAGAAGCGTTAAAACGAGGGCTGCTGATCAACGTGACCTCGGATAAAGTGGTGCGCCTGTTGCCGCCGCTCGTGATGCAACGGAGCGAGGCGGAGCAAGTGGTGGATACCTTGTCCGCGCTGGTGAAGGAATTCCTGATGGCATGACGGAGAATCAGAATCATGAAAAGTGAAACGTGAGATCCTCAGTTCATGTTTCCGGCTTCGAAGGTCTCCATCCATGATTCAGGAATAATTATGCAGATCAATCATTTTTTACAGTTTAATGATTTCTCCCGGGAAGAATTCGAGTATCTGTTCGAGCGGGCGCGCTGGATCAAGCATGAGTTCAAGCAATACCGCCGGTACTGGCCATTGGAAGATCGTACCATGGCGATGATTTTCGACAAGCATTCGACTCGCACCCGCTTATCGTTCGAAGCGGGTATGCACCAGCTGGGCGGTGCGGCGATCTATCTCTCCACCCGAGATACCCAGTTAGGGCGCGGCGAGCCAGTGGAAGATGCAGCGCGCGTCATTTCACGCATGGTGGATATCGTCATGATCCGTACCTATGAGCACGATATTATCAGGCGTTTCGCCGCACATTCGCGAGTCCCGGTGATCAATGGACTGACTGACGAGTATCACCCCTGTCAAATCATGGGTGATATTTTTACGTTCATCGAACGATGTGGAAGCATTTCGGGCAAGACCGTGGCGTGGATCGGGGATTCCAACAATGTTTGCAACACCTGGCTTCAGGCGGCGGAAGTATTCGATTTCAACGTACACGTCTCGACCCCACCTGGTTATGAAGTCGAGCCGGAACGAGCCGGGCTTTATGGAACCGGTCACTATGAGGAATTCGCCGATCCACATGATGCTGTAAAAGATGCCGACCTTGTCACCACGGACGTTTGGACCAGTATGGGTTTCGAAGCCGAAACCGAAGAGCGGAAAAAAGACTTTGCCAATTTTCGCGTGGATGCTGAAATGATGTCCTGTGCCAAGAAAGAAACTTTGTTCATGCATTGCCTGCCGGCACATCGGGGCGAGGAAGTGGCCGCGGAGGTCATTGATGGCCCGCAGTCGATCGTATGGGAAGAAGCCGAGAATCGCCTGCACACACAAAAGGCACTGATGGAATATTTGTTGTTGGGAAGATTAAGCGGTGCTTCTGCTAATCCAAATTCTAGTAAAGCACACTCCTAGCAGCCTGCCGGAGTGAAAGCGGGAAAGCCCGCAGAATTATATTCCAAGAGTCCTGAAGTACAGCGTATTGCGAACAATTCCGAGTGTTTTTATCAATGAGTCAAGCATGAAAAAAATTAAGAACGGTGGTGCACCCAAAGTTAACAAGGTCGTTTTAGCCTTTTCTGGCGGACTTGATACCTCGGTGATTTTGAAATGGCTGCAAGATACCTACCAGTGTGAAATTGTTACTTTCACTGCGGACATCGGCCAAGGGGGGGAAGTAGAGCCTGCGCGCGCAAAGGCAAAACAGCTGGGAGTGAAGGAAATTTTCATCGACGATCTGCGCGAGGAATTCGTGCGCGATTTTGTTTTTCCCATGTTCCGCGCCAACACCGTTTATGAGGGAGAATACCTGCTCGGTACCAGTATTGCCCGCCCGCTGATTGCCAAGCGGCAAATTGAAATTGCGCGTAAAACCGGAGCAGACGCAGTTTCGCATGGTGCAACGGGCAAGGGTAACGACCAGGTGCGCTTCGAACTCGGCTACTACGCGCTCCAACCCGATATCCGCGTGATCGCGCCATGGCGTGAATGGGATCTTACCTCCCGGGAGAAGCTTCTGAACTATGCGGAACAGCATGGCATCCCGGTGGAAATGAAGAAAAAGGGTGGCTCTCCTTACAGTATGGACGCCAATCTGCTGCATATCTCCTATGAGGGCCGTATTCTGGAAGATCCTGCACAGGAGCCGGAAGAATCGATGTGGCGTTGGAGCGTCTCGCCAGAGAAGGCGCCCGGCGAGGCGGAATACCTCGATCTGGAGTTCAAGCAAGGCGATATCATCGCCTTGAATGGGAAAAAGCTCTCTCCCGCGCGCGTGCTCGCCAAACTCAATCAATTAGGCGGCAAGCATGGGATCGGACGCCTGGATCTGGTCGAAAACCGCTATGTCGGCATGAAATCCCGCGGCTGTTACGAGACCCCCGGCGGTACTATAATGCTGCGTGCTCATCGCGCCATTGAATCCATTACCCTCGACCGGGAGGTGGCGCATTTGAAGGATGAGTTGATGCCACGTTATGCTGCCCTGATTTACAACGGCTACTGGTGGAGTCCGGAGCGCAGAATGGTGCAAACCATGATTGACGCATCCCAAAGCCATGTAAACGGCTGGGTGCGAGTGAAACTCTACAAAGGTAATGTGATCGTGGTTGGACGAGACTCCAAAACGGACTCATTGTTTGATCCACGCATTGCCACCTTCGAGGAAGATAAGGGCGCCTACAACCAGGCCGATGCGGCGGGATTCATCAAGTTGAATGCGCTACGCATGCGTATTGCGGAAAATTTGAAAAGAAGAAAATAATTAGCGGCTTACGATTTGGCTTTGCCTTCGGGGTCAAGCATGCTGCCATGGGTAATTGAAG
This sequence comes from Nitrosospira multiformis, assembly GCF_900103165.1. NCBI lineage: Bacteria > Pseudomonadati > Pseudomonadota > Betaproteobacteria > Nitrosomonadales > Nitrosomonadaceae > Nitrosospira > Nitrosospira multiformis. The sequence goes on from NZ_FNKY01000001.1 coordinate 1,458,722, forward strand.
GAGTGCGTTGGTGCCGTCATTCGACATTGTTTCAGAAGTAGACAAACAGGAAATCAGAAACGCGATTGACCAGGTGAATAAGGAGGTCGGCACGCGTTTTGATTTCAAGGGGTCCGATGCGCGTGTGGAGCAGACGGACTATACGCTTACTATTTATGCTGATGATGAATTCAAGCTGGGCCAGGTACTGGACATTCTGATGGCCAAGCTCGCGAAGCGCGGTGTCGACGTGCGCTGCCTGGACAAGGGGGAGGTAGAAAAAGTCAGCGGCAATAAAGCTAAACAGCAAGTCACGGTTAAAACCGGGGTGGAAAGCGATCTGGCAAAAAAGATTATCAGGCTTATCAAGGACAGCAAACTCAAGGTACAGGGCAGCATCCAAGGTGAGGCAGTGCGTATTTCAGGCGCGAAGCGCGATACCTTGCAAGAAGCAATACAACTAATAAAGAAGTCGATCACGGAATTTCCGCTGCAATTTCAGAATTTCCGTGAATAACTTACAAGTTTATTCTGCACCAGAATAGTTTGCTATATCAGGCTGGAAATCCATTTTCCGTATAAGCGATGGGCGATCTGATTGAGTGCTGACACCCGGTTGAGCAGATCCGTTTGTATAGCCGCTGCCGATTGCACCGCCGGTCCGGAACTGCCGGCAATTTCGTCAGCACCTATTTCGCACCAGGCTTTTACCATGTCTTCAGTCATTTCGACATGGCACTGCATTCCCAAGTGCATATTCAACGCGAATGCCTGATTTTTGCAATAGGGGCTGGAAAGCAGGCAAGTCGCGCCGTCGGGAAGTGTAAAGGTTTCACCATGCCAGTGGAACGACTCGAATCTGGATGCTTCTCCGAACCATTCGCGGGCAACAGCATTATCCGCGACGCTGACCTCGCCCCAGCCGATTTCCTTGACTGGGCTTTTGCTTACCGTGCCGCCCAGTGCCTTTGACATCAATTGTCCGCCAAGACAGTGGCCCAATACTGGGATATCGTTCGCTACCGCTTGCTGGATGAGTGCAAGTACCGGTGCAATCCAGGGTAGATCGTCGTTCACGCTCATGGGACCACCCATGAACACCAGTCCACGGAACTGATTTGTATTCACCGGAAGCGTCTCATTGGCGTCGATCTTTACGAGCCGCCATGGAATGGAATGTGAATCAAGGAACATAGTGAAATACCCCGGACCTTCAGTGGGGAATTGCCTGAAGATGGCAACGGGTTTCATGGGAGTGCGCTCGTTCGTTATCCGCTGTGATACATGTGTAAAGAAAGTGACGGTTGAACCGCCAGGAAAAAAATACGGTGACGGAGTACTGCTGGTTTTTCATCAGGCAGTGCGGCAGCACATCTGCTACCGGCGGGGACGCCATGGTGCGATATCTGCTTCAGCGATGACCCTTTGTCCGGTAACGTTCGTATTATTGAAATCTGCTCGTTCATGAGCGCCAACCAGGTACTTTCCCGTCTCCACCTGAATCTCGACCTGTCCGCTCGCGACGGCGACGCTACCGCCATCCATTCGCTTGCTGACACTAAAGCGCGTGCCGATATCTTTTATATAGGTGGTGCCTACCTTTACCTGCAGTTTGCCGACGTCATGACCCTTGACGTCGAAATAAGCGTTGCCCCGCAGCAATTCGACGCGAGGAGGTTCAGTGTTGGTGATTGTTACGGTGCTGTCGGCATCCAGGCTGATATCGATATCTGGCGTCGCAGCGAAGGTCATGCGCTCTCCCGGCACAGTTTCATGCAAGCGCGTTGCGGTGGGTTTGGCGATAAGCCATGACACAAGGCCCAGAAATAGGGCCGCGGCGACAATTGAAAGATTTATCAGAAAGCGGCGCCAACCGCGAAACCGCATTACGGCAGGCATAGAGTCATGGCCGCCGAGGCCGCAAATTGCTTGCCAGGAATCAGATAGACAACGATCGAATTTTCAGCAAGCGATGTTCCGATTCTAGCCATGCCTAGCGGTTGCTACTGTAGTGACGGATCGGTAACAAATCCGATTCGTACCAGTCCGGCTTTCGCCGCAATAGACATAACCTTTGCCACATACTCGTAGTGAACATGTTTGTCGGCACGTATGTGGAGTTCGACATTGGGGTCTTGTTTTGCCGTTGCGGCGAAACGCGGTGCGAGCTGATCCATCGTCACGGGTTCACCATTCCAATAGAGGCTTGCATCGTCGCGAAGACCAAATTCGATATGCTCCGGTTTAGTGATATTCGGACTACTCGATGCCTTGGGCAGATCTACTTTAACCGAATGTGTAAGCAATGGCGCGGTAATGATAAAGATTACCAGCAGTACCAGCATTACATCCACCAGCGGCACGACATTAATCTCGGTCATTGGTGTCTGGCGGCTACCGCCATTCATGCTGCCAAATGCCATTACAACCTCCTTTCACTGGGGGTAATCATGGGGGCAACTACGCGCAGTTGACGCTCATCCCCTGCGGAGCTATTCGTTTTGGCTCCAACGGCGATCAATACGAACAAATCATGCGCGAAGGCATCAAGACGCGCCAGCCATATCCGGTTGCGCCGCACAAATGTATTGTAGGCCAATACCGCCGGAATCGCCACAGCCAGTCCCAGCGCCGTCATGATTAACGCCTCGCCCACCGGACCGGCTACTTTGTCCAGGGTACCCTGACCGGAAAGTCCGATTTGCACCAACGCGTGGTAAATGCCCCATACTGTGCCGAATAACCCGATATAGGGAGCTGCCGAACCCGCCGAGGCAATCACCGTGAGACCGTTCTCGACGCGGGTCGCTTCCTGATCAAGGCCATTGCGCAGTACGCGTGTAATGAACTCGCTTGCTCCGCCCGCTGCAGCCAGTTTCTGCAAGCCGTGTTTTTCGGAGTCAACCGCGGCATTCATCGCAAGCTGCGCAAGTTGGGCAAATGCATTATTGTCGGAGCCTTCTTTCAAGGTCGAGTTTACCTCTTGCAATGAACTGGCGCTCCAGAAGCGCTTGAGAAAAGCGTCAGCGTGCCGTCCCGTCAGATAGTTGGAAATACTCTTGGTGAGTATGAGGTACCAGCTTGCCACCGAAAGTGCCAGCAGTAGTACCAGTACGCTGATACCGACGCCATCTACCTGGGCGAGAAAGTTTGAGAATCCGAGTCCTTGTTCCATTAGATCAATCTCCTTGCAGTACAAAGTTAAAGGGTTGCAGCGCAATGGCTCTTACCGGCTGGCCATTACGCTGGGGCGGCGTACAGCGCCAGGTCTTTACTGCAGCCAGGGCGGCCTCATCCAGACGTTTGAAACCGCTGCTATTGATGATCTGCGCCACACTAATGCGACCGATCTCATCCAGCTCGACCCGTAGCACCAGTTTTCCTTCTTCGCCAAGCCGGCGTGAAAGAGATGGGTAGGCAGGTGCATTCAATTCCGGGCATGCGACCGATAGCTCCGAGGAAAGCGTGACCGGGCCGGCCGCCATCTGCGGACGGGGCGCTACGGCTACCGGTTCCGGAACTGGCTCCGGCTCTGGTTCTGGCGCAGTGGGCGGCGCCACCGGCTCGCTGGGGGACAATACCGGCGCTTCCGCTACCAATTGGCGTGATTGCGGCGGTTTCTTTACCGGTTGAGGCTTGGGTGGGGGCGGCTCGGCCTTGGGCTCTTCCTTCGGCCTGGTTGCCGGAATAAAATTAACGATCAGCGTCGCTAATTGCTCCGGTGGGGGAATCAACTGCTGCTTAAACAGAAAATACAATAACGCACCATGCGCGGCAAGAACAAACATCAGGCCGGGTAAAAAGGCAGGATTTTGCTTGATTATCATGCGTTCAATGCCCGGAGCCAGTCACGGCATTGCGAGCTATCCAGTCCTCAAAAAACTTCTTGCTGACCAGACCAGTCTTGGCTTCACGTTGATGCTTTCGATCGTAAAAATACGTACGCGGCACTTCGCCATACCAGCGGCGATCAATTTCAAAACGCAAGCGCTCTGGCATGTCCTCCGCAAAAACCCATTGCTCGGCCTTGTTCATTCCATAGCTTTCCGTTCGCGCGATAAGCTGTGGTGCATCACTCACTGAGTCAGTGGCAATGAGAACGACATCCAGTGCCGGGTGGCTGCGCTTGAGTTCACTCAGCATCTTCAATTCAGTTGGACAATATTGACAATCAAGCGACCAGAACACGAGGATGAAAGGCTTATCTTCGCGAGCGCCAAGAACTTTCTCAAGACTTCCCAGTGTGAATGGACGAACGCTTTCAGCTGCACCGCTAGCGTTCATGAAAGTGAGCGCCAATACGAGAAGCAACCCCCCCATCATGGGGCGATGCGGGGTGCGGGCCATGACGCCTAAACCGCCGGTTCGCAACGAGCAGATAACGATTATGGACTTGAAGATATTGAACATTAAGTAATGTAAATCTAATTAAGAATCAGTCGCACTCATAATATTTTACCACTTAATTTGCAATTGATGCGCAGCATGCAGGGTATTGAGAATATTTTTGTTGCATTACAAGTCTGTTCGTCGGCAGTTCTCAATTAAACCGGGAAAGGGAATAATAGGCGTGAGATTCGCGTACCACAATGCGGCAAATTGTCGCAGTTAGAATCGGTTAAATTATGATGACAATTTGGGACTGAAATTCCCTTGGTCAGATCTTCGCTATTTCATATATCCGGACAGCTATGCTTTCCATCATTGAACGGAATCAACCAAAGTTGATTCAAACAGTTTGCAGTGCTGATTAATTAGTGTTCGGCCTCTTCTTTAGTAAATTCTTTCGGAAACCAGAAAAAATTTGCTAACATTATTGGCGGTATATGTTGTTTTTCTACCATTTTTTTCATCTACTTATAGGCAAATTGTCCTGGCTACTCAACAGGAATTTTCAAATTTTCTGGCCGAAGTCGAGCGACGCGCCTATAAACAGGCACTATTTGCGGTACGCGACGAACATGTGGCGCTGGATATTGTCCAGGACTCCATGACGAAGCTCATTGAGAAGTATGCCGCCAAGCCAACAGAAGAGCTTCCGCTTCTGTTTCAGCGTATCCTGCAAAATACCATACGGGATTTTTACCGGCGGCAGAAAACACGCTCCTTGTGGACTACACTTTTCTCATCTTTCACACCTAAACAGGAAAAGGATGATGAAGACTATGACTTCCTGGAAACTTTGCGGGTAAAAGGAAAGTCGGATTTTGATGATCCTCATGCGCAATTGGAGCAAGCGCAACTTGTCAGTTTGATTGAGAAAGCCATTGAAACCCTTCCGGCGCGTCAACGGGAAGCCTTCCTGCTGCGTTACTGGGAGGAAATGGATGTTACGGAAACCGCAACGATTATGGGGTGCTCTGAAGGAAGCGTGAAAACTCATTGCTCGCGTGCAACTCATGCTCTTGCTACTATATTAAGAAAAGAAGGAATTGATCTATGAATGAACCGGAGTTGGGGAGAAAAGTTACGCGGCTGCTGGATCATGGTCTGCATGATATCAAGCAGAGCACGGTGAATCAGCTGCAATCGGCACGCAGAGCCGCTCTCGAGAATTATCATATGGCCGAGGAAATCGTCACGGCCGGTCACGGTGTTTCCGCACGAGGCGGACATGACTCGCACGTTAAAACGAGAAAATTGCTATCCTTGGTAACTTTGCTATTCGCTCTTTTAAGTGTGATCTATTGGCAGACGCTACAGCAGAGCGATGAAAACGAGGAAATTGACATAATGTTGCTAGTTGATGACCTCCCAATCAACGCCTATCTCAACGACGAGTTTGATGCATGGCTAGATCGCCCCTAGCGGTAGCGTTCTGGCTATGCATGTCGCTTTCAGCTCCTGCACTATCTGAATCCAGTCAGCCTGTCTGGAATGGATTGAATCCTCAGCAGCGGGAAGTTCTCGCTCCGCTTGCGCAAGAGTGGGATAGTATGGACGCCACAAAAAAAAAGAAATGGCTGGGCATTGCTAAACGCTATCCAGGAATGACGCCTGCAGAGCAGCATCGCACGCAGTTGCAGATGCGCGATTGGTATTCGCTGACCCCTGAGCAGCGTGAGCTGGTGCGTGAAAAGTACAAAACAATCAAAAAGCTGCCACCCGACAAGCGCCAGGAAATAAAGCAGAAATGGCGAGATTATGAGCAGATTCCCGAAGATCAGCGAGGCGGCAAATAGCCTGCTTAGCGCGTTATTCTGGTAATAAATGAAAATTTCCGCACCTGGATTCTGGCGGCGGCTGGTGAGTATGATTTATGAGTCGCTGCTCTTGCTCGCGATTCTGCTTATCGCTGGCTTCGTTTTTCATCTTATCTTTCGCGACACCGGTTCCATTTTTTTCAGACCCGCATTTCAGCTTTATCTGCTGCTGGTGGCAGGCACTTATTTTTCCTGGTACTGGACCCATGGTGGGCAAACGCTGCCCATGCAAACCTGGAAATTTCGTGTTATCAGCGCTGATGGTAATCAGCTTTCGTTAAAGCAGGCGATTGCACGCTATTTATTTGCGGTGATCGGTATTTTTTTCTTTGGTTGCGGAATACTCTGGGCATTATTTGACCGTAATCATCAGTTTCTGCATGACAGGCTGGCAGGTACCCAAATCGTAAAATTGGAGGATAGCGTATGAATTCGAGGCCACCTCTGATAAGCGGGGCCATCTTTGAATCTCACGCGTGTCAGACAGCATGCTCCACGGAGACTTATTTCGGTTACCCTTAGGCGGTACCGCCTACTGTCAGGCCATCTATACGTAGTGTTGGCTGACCTACTCCTACCGGTACACTTTGCCCTTCCTTTCCACAGGTGCCCACGCCGGGATCGAGCGCCATGTCATTGCCTATCATTGAAACTCGCGTAAGCACATCGGGGCCATTACCGATCAAAGTCGCGCCTTTCACCGGATAAGAAATTTTTCCATCTTCGATCATATAGGCTTCCGCAGCGGAGAAGACAAATTTTCCGCTCGTGATATCCACTTGTCCACCGCCGAAATTCACCGCATACAGACCATGCTTCACTGAAGCAATAATCTCCTCGGGGCTTTTGTCGCCGTTCAGCATATAGGTATTTGTCATGCGTGGCATGGGGATGTGGGCGAATGATTCGCGCCGCCCATTGCCTGTGACAGGTACATTCATCAGCCGCGCATTCAGGCTGTCCTGCAAGTAGCCCTTGAGTATTCCGTTCTCGATCAGCATGGTGCATTGAGTGGGGTTTCCCTCATCATCGATATTCAGCGACCCGCGCCGCCGCGCAATCGTGCCGTCGTCCACCACAGTCACGCCGGTGGCTGCGACGCGTTCGCCGATCCGGCCGGAAAATGCCGAACTGCCCTTGCGGTTAAAGTCGCCTTCCAATCCATGCCCGATGGCCTCATGCAGCAATATTCCCGGCCAGCCTGCGCCAAGTACCACCGTCATGGTTCCGGCAGGAGCGGGTTTTGCAGCCAGATTAATGAGGGCCTGATGCACCGCCTTCGCCGCATAATCCCGCAGTACGTCATCAGTGAAATAAGCGTAGTCGAAGCGTCCGCCCCCACCGGCCATGCCTTGTTCGCGATTGCCATTTTCCTCGGCAATGACTTGTAACGAGATTCTTACCAGGGGCCGCACATCCGCCGCCACAACGCCATCACTGCGCGCTACCAGTACCACTTCATATTCTCCGCCAAGAGATGCCATGACCTGAATAACACGCTTGTCAATGGCGCGGGCATAACCCTCAAGCTTTTCGAGCAACGCCACCTTGTCCGTATCTTTAAGGCTTGCGATTGGATCCTGAGGCAGATAAAGCTCTCGTCCTACGCTGCGTCTGACTGCCTGCACCGATTGTGTCGTCCCCTGCCGGGCAATGGCACGGGTAGCCTGTGCCGCCGAGGCAAGCGCGGGCATACTGATGTCGTCAGAGTAGGCAAACGCGGTTTTATCACCGCTCACCGCGCGTACGCCCACGCCCTGATCGATGCTGAAACTGCCTGACTTGACGATGCCTTCTTCCAAAGCCCAGCCCTCCGCGCGGCTATACTGGAAATACAGGTCGGCGTAGTCGACATGATGCGCAAGCATTTGCCCAAACACCTGCTGTAATCCGGCTGTATCGATCTCGTGGGGAGCGAGAAGACAACTGTTGGCAGTGGCGAAGAGATCATTGGGCTGGGTGACGGTTTCTGTGATCATGGCGTGTCCCGGGTCAGGAAAAATCATCGGTGAGAGATTAGCAGTGATATAGAGTGCGGTGTTTCAATGCGGGGAGACTATTGCGCAGGCTTGCCTGATATTCTCGATTGATATTTGCAATGACTACGCCCGATCCGCGAGGGAGGCGATCAAGCACGACTCCCCATGGATCAACAATCATGGTGTCACCGTGCGTTTCCCGGCCATTAACATGATAGCCTCCCTGAGCGGGCGCAACAACATAGGCAAGATTTTCAATGGCGCGGGCACGAATTAATGTTTCCCAATGCGCCTTGCCGGTGGTTGCAGTGAAAGCTGCCGGGGCAAAAATGATGTCCACCTTTCCCATTGAACGATAAAGCTCCGGAAAGCGCAGATCATAGCAAATGGAAAGACCGATGCGGCCGAACGGTGACTCCAGGGCAACCACTCCGCAACCCGCCTCGATAGTTTCCTCCTCGGCATAGCGTTCATTGCCAAGTTCAAGACCGAATAGGTGTATTTTGTCATAACGTGCCACTTGCTTGCCTTTGTCGTCATAAACCAGGCAACTGTTCCGTACCTTGTCGGGCCTGGAGGACGCCAATGGTACGGAACCGCCTACCAGCCACATACCGAGGCGTTTAGCGGTCTGGCTCAGAAATTCCTGTATCGGCCCATGATTATCCTGCTCGCGCGCCGCGACTTTATCGGCATCCTGCATTCCCATAATACAAAAGTATTCCGGCAATGCCGCCAGTTTTGCTCCCTGGGAGGCGGCCATATCAAGCAGTCGCGCAGCTTCCTCCAGATTGCCGGATACATTGGGCCCTGCCGCCATCTGAATGGCGGCAATGCGAATAGAACCATCGTGTGCTTTTCCCGGCGCGGATGCAGTACGAATGGCTAGATTATCGAGCATTATTTACGTACCTGATTTCCATGAGCGGCAAAAATAAGTCCTCGCGTTATTCGAACGCCAGCCGGATCAACCGCGGAATCGCTGCGGTCATATATTCCGGTACTCGCACAGCGTAAGATGCGGTTGCAGCATGTAAGCCGCACTTAACCAAGCTTCCATCCCTTTGAAGAGGGCAGCACCTGTGATGAATCCAACCGTAAGAAACAGAGTAACTCAAAAGAATGTCTTAATAAACCCTTTAAGCGCAATACCGTTGACACGCGAGGCCTGTATTTTGCGATTGGAGGTTCGCAGTATGAGTCATTTTACCAATTCGTGTTGATGATAAAGGGGATTTCAAATCCGCACTGGTAGCAATTTCGCCCCGGAGGATGAAAGAAGATGAGGTGACACAGCACATGTGCCTGGAACATAGGGCCAGGCTGGGCAATGCGTGAAAATTGAGGTTCCATACCAGACCGGTCCAAAAATTATCATAAGCGGCGTGAATAGCGTTGAAATCCAGCTTTCACCACAGCCTTTCGGTAAAATATTGAGCAGGAGCTGTTCTTGGCTTACTGCGGTATTCTGGTCATGATCGGATCCGCCCAGGTACCGGTTACGCTGTAATACCTGGATGGCGAGTTTTGCAATGCCTGGCTTACGATGCCAACTACCGGAGTGACTAATCCGAGTGAGGGTGTGACCGTCACGTGCAGCTTTTGTGTTTCCGCCTCCAGATTCAATTCCCCATCCATGATAACTCTTGCCGCGGGCCCTTCGATTCTGAGGTCGTCGGTAGCTGCCACCCCACGAATTATTTTAACATCGCCGGAAATCTCGTCGAAACCAAATCCTTCACTGAAGACGTCGTGAAAATCCAATGTTATTCTTCGAGGGAGTGCTCGCAGATCGAACATTCCGAACAGCCTGCCAATTCCCGGCTCAAATTTGGGAAATTGCCCACGTCTTGCTTTTATCTTAAAGCTGCCAGCCAATGTGGGATAGTCGATTGATTGCGGGCTGCCTTGCCACGACAATTCTCCTTCAAGCTTGCCGCTGCCGCGTTTCACGCGATCAGGATAGCCGAGATGCGCCAGAAGCTCGCCAATGTCGGATGCATTCAGTGTAATGGTGGTCTGTATGCGCGGTGGAGTGGCACGGCTTTGCCATATTCCCCGTGCCGTCAGGGAACCGTCTGAATTGATTATGTGCAGCTTCTCGATACGCCAACCCTGCTCCTGCTGACCGCCTATCAATTCCAGTTCGCCCAGGAGTTTCTCGCCGATAACAAAATTGTCCGCGGTCACATCAAGCGCAGGCGGGTTTTTTTCTCGATACTGCACTGCTGTTACCAGGTTCGGGTTGGCCGGTGAGTCAGCGGGTATTGTCAGTGCCCTCAAGCGCGCTACTATTTTGCCATTGCCCGTCAAGTCCCAGCTAACGCCACCTTTGATTTCCCTGCTTGTGACGGTGGAATGCCATAATTCATCTTCCTTGCTGGCGTTCAGTGTAATATCGTTGAGGCGCTTACCCAGAATGTCGAGTGTGCCGATATGAGCGTTGATTCTTGCAAGATTCAGAGGCGGCGCCGCCTCGTCACTACTGAATTGTTCGAGCAGATTTCGCCAACGGTCCAGATCCAGCCTCGGCAAGGTGCCAGTCAACGATATTCCCTTTCCTTCAGGTGATATGGCGGCTCTTGTACCGAAATTCACGACGCCACGCTCTACATGATATTTGCCTGTCTTATCTTGACTACGCCTGATCCTTGCAGTTGCCAGTCCGCCATAGCTAAAACTCAGGACATCTCCCTGTTCCGATACCCTTCTCTCAAAGCGAAGCAGCGTGCTATCCGTAGCAGCTTTGGAAAAAGGCTCAGGCAGTGTCGAAGTCATGCCCTGCAGCGATGATTCAATAGATATATTTACCAACTTGTTATGTATATGAACGGATGCTCGCCAATCAGTGGTGCCGCGCAGATGCCGTGTCCATACCTCGGCGGGATTCACGGCTCCGCTCGGCGAGAATTGATACAGGTTGCCCGGATTGACTTTTCCAATAGCGGACAGATGCATGCCCTCGCCAGGCGTGGTAGTGGAATTGACAGTTATGGGTCCACCAAGGAATTGGGCAGTAACGTTTTCTAACTTTATCTCGGAGCCGGAAAAAGCGAGAATACCGTTGATGTTACCGATGTTGGGTATGTGCGCACCAGGATTGATCTGGTTGTCGATGAACCGGTAGTTTCCGGTCAGCTTGATATCACCCTTGTTGTGCAGGGGAATATCAAGCTTAAACAATAATTTTCCATTTCCAGTAATGCTGACATCATCGGCGAAACTATTGGCTTGGTTGTCTACTACATATTTTGTGGCAAATTTCAGAAACTCACTCGTTGGGCCATTTGCCTCACCCTGGCTTTCCAGCATTGCATCGGATGCAGTCATGTCTGCAATTTGCAGCTTCACCTTGCTTAATTTCGCACCTGAGATACTTGCCTGCGAAGCGTCAAGTTTCATATCGTTGCCTTGAAACTGCAGATTCCCCGATATGTTCTCTATGCGCGGCCATCCCGGGATATGATCCAGCACCACTTCCGACACTTTCGTATGTAGCCGGAATATGCCGGTATTGCCACGAATGAAAGGAAAGTCGACCAGATCGCCCTTGAGATGCAGCCGCGCATCCAGAAATTCTCCCGCAACGATGGATTTGCCAAGCCAATCTTGGACGTAATGATTTGCCGTTATGGGCGTGTAATGCCGTAGATAGCCGGCATCCACACGGGTCACGTGGCCCGTCAGATCAACTACACCGGGTTTACCTGGAATGAAACGATAACTCCCATAGGCTACTCCGGCCGCATGGTGATTGGAGAAAGAAATGTTGTTGAACTTGAATGCGATGGAGTTTCCCTCGGGCAAAAATTTCCAGCTTGCCTGGCCGGTAAAGACATCCAGCACCAGCGGTTCATGGAATATATGGGGCAATTCGACCCTGACCTGTTGAGAATTAAGATTCAGAGTACCGCCTCGTTCCGTAATGTCGATATTTCCGGTAACACCGCTAAAGGCTGGCAGGCTTTCATGTTTTCTCATGCCCAGATTGGCAAACCCCCCTTTCGCACTGAAATAGACGGGTCTTTGCCATTCCCCATCCCATTTTGCCCGCATATGATGAATTTCTCCCCGAGGCGATACCCTGTCAATCTGCTCGCGCAGTGGTTGACCGATCGGCAAATACTCCATCAAATCCCCCAAAACTTTCAGATCCAGGTTTTCGACACTTAATCTTCCACCCCCGGATTTGGTGCCGCGAGGAGAAATCAGCCGCAGTGAGAAATTTACCGGCTGTAATTCTCCTTCGCCGCGAACCGTTGCATCCAGTCCGCGCACAAATAGTTCCATGCCCTCTTTCGTATCGTCATTGACCCTTTGCCAACCAATCCTGCCCCGCAAACGGATGAGATTCAACTCGGGCAAGTTCTCCGCCAGTTGCGTCTCAACATTATTCAGGTGCATGTCAGCCGTCAATTTTTTTATGTCTCCCCGGTCTACTTGAGTCCACATGCGCCACGCTCCAACGCCGCGGCTAAATTTTATTTCCTGGGGGAAGGGCAGCCAGACACGCAAGGCCGCCATATCGGCATGATCGATTTGCGCGAACAGTTGGCCCCGCCACTGTTCGGGAATGTTCAATGATTCACCGGTAAAATCGCCACGCATGTCCAGTTGTGCGGCAAGCTCGGCGGGGGGAGTGGCGCGGATGCCGAAGCGATGGCGATTTCCATGGTTTTCAAGGCGCAAGTTGACCAGCAACTCCAGCTCAGGGGCGCCGCGCAGGTCATCTTGCCAGAGGATGCTGGCGTTATGGATGATGACTTGCCGCTGACGCAGCAACCAATCAGAAAAACCATTTGCGTCGTCCGTCAGTTCACTGGTAAGCGCGAAGCCCGCCACATGGATCGCGCCCGAGGAGTCGCGGTGCACGATCAGGTCGGGTTGTTCGATTCCGATTTCGCGAAACCGCAATTCACCATGCAATAATGAGCGCCACGAAAGCGTGCCTTCCACTTGATGTAGCAATAATGAAATGTTGCCTGCTTTATCATGCACCTTGATGGTGCGCAGCATCATATGAGGGCGAAATCCATCCCAGTTCGCGCTGATTCCACCGAGGGTTATGTGCTGCCCGGAAGCTTGGCTGATGACGGAGGCGATAGTATCCCGGTAACGCTCAATGTCGGGTAGCAGCCAGTAGCGTAATGATAGCAGCAGGAAAGAGAAACCGATCGTCGCCACAATCAGCATCCACGTGAATAACCGGAATAGACGGCCACTCCCTCTTGCAAGAGGTAAAATTACCGATGGGTTCAATAAATAATTCCAGTTTTATATTCAGGCACGGTGTTTTTTTCGTATCCGGCGGGGGAAGATACAAAGCTTACTCAGTTGAAAGAATTAGCCCGGATGTTTCATAAATTCGCGTGTCTTCGCTGGCTTATTGTTTCATATGGAAATTTTATTCAGTCGAGCGTATGAATAGCCACGCCATCTTTTACAAAATCTCCCATCCGGTCTAGTAATTAACGAAGTAGATACGGTGACGCCATGCTTTGTTCAATCGTTCGGGCGAATTATGCCATGCTGCTGGATAGCTGCCATTTTGAAAAATTTATTGTAACTCCGAATCCTAAACTATGCATGCCGATCATTCCCACGAAAAAATAATTGAGTCTGTTTTACCCTACAGCCGTTATGTGCAGCGCTTGTTGGAAAGCGAGCCCGAGTTGCTGACGGAACTCAGACAAAATGTGCATCACTCTTTCTTCCGGGAAGAGATGCAGGCATTTCTGCATGCAAATCCCGATGCCGCAAATGATGAGACAGAACTAAACAGTACCTTGCGTAGCTTGCGTAAACGGGTAATGCTGCGCTTGGCGGTACGTGATCTGGGCGGACTGGCCGATCTTGCCGAAGTCATGACGTGCATGACCGATCTGGCGGAAACCACCATCGATTTCGCGCTGGGACGTCATCATGCGTGGTTAGCCGCTCCTGACCGTTACGGTCAACCCGGAAGTGCCGAGAGTGGAACTCCCCAGGAAATGCTGGTGATCGCCATGGGCAAGCTGGGTGGAGGCGAACTTAACGTTTCATCGGACGTGGATCTGATTTTCATTTATCCGGAAGATGGTGAGACCAACGGTATCCGGTGTATTTCCAATCAAGATTTTTTTGCTCGCGTGGGCCGCAAGCTGATTGCCAGTCTTAATGATATGACTTCCGACGGTTACGTTTTTCGGGTGGATATGCGGTTGCGCCCCTATGGAGAGAGTGGTCCCCTGGCAATGAGTTTTGCCATGCTGGAAGAATATCTCGTCACACAGGGACGCGAATGGGAGCGTTACGCCTGGATCAAGGGCCGGGTCATCGCAGAACCCTGCGCGCAAGGATCAGCCCTTGTGGAGCAGATAACGCGACCGTTCGTATTCCGGAAATACCTGGATTTCGGTGTCTACGAATCGATGCGCGATCTCCACTCGCAAATTCGTCAGGAGGTCAGCCGTCGCGAAATGCATGAAAATATCAAGCTGGGTCCAGGCGGTATTCGCGAGATCGAATTCATTGCACAGGTATTTCAACTGATTCGCGGCGGGCGTGACGCCGATCTGCGCGTTCGTCCCACACTTGCGGTATTGCAGCTTCTGCGGGAAAAACGCCAACTATCGGACAAAGCAGCCGAAGAACTTTCCGATGCCTATTGTTTTCTGCGTAATCTTGAGCATCGCTTGCAATACCTCGACGACCAGCAGACCCAGACGTTGCCGGAAAGTCCCGCCGATCAGGCGCTCATAGCGGTCACAATGGGTTTTCCTGGCTATGACGATTTTTTGCGGGAACTCGACAGTCATCGCCGCAATGTAACCGGCCACTTTGAGCAAATATTTGCGGCGCCACAGAAATCCCAAAAACTCGATACTCTCGGATGGCTGTGGCAGGAACAAGTGATGGAAGGGGCTGGAGCCCAAGCTGCCACAGCACAATTGGTTACGATGGGATTTTCCAGCCCGGAAAGAGTTCTCGGATGCTTGCAGGGGTTTCGTGCCAGCGCCCGTTACCGTCAATTGCCCAAAACCAGTAAAAAACGGGTCGATGCGCTTGTCCCCACCCTGATCGAGGTGGCTGCTAAATTCCCAACTGCGGACATTACCCTGGAACGTTTGTTATTGTTGCTTGAAAGCATAAGCCGGCGTGCCGCCTATCTCGCGCTATTACGGGAATATCCGCAGGCACTGGAGCGCGTAGCCAAGCTTGTCAGCGCAAGTCAATGGGCTGGCGAGTACCTGAGCCAGCACCCTATTTTGCTGGACGAACTGCTTAATCCCGCCGACTTCCAAAGCGTACCCGACTGGTCTCAGTCAAGCGTGAGGTTAACTCGGCAATTAAGCGACATTGGCGGTTCCGGGCATGACGATATCGAGCAGCAAATGGATGTGCTGCGGCATTTTCACCATGCCGAAGTATTCCGGTTGCTGGCCAAGGATGTGGAAGGGTTGCTGCCACTGGAAACATTGAGTGATCACCTGAGCGACCTGGCCGATTTGATACTCGATACCGTGTTACGCCTGGCCTGGTCAGGGTTGAGAAGGAAGCATCGGGATGCTCCGGCTTTTGGTATCGTCGGCTACGGCAAACTGGGTGGAAAAGAGCTGGGTTATGCATCTGATCTGGATATCATTTTTCTTTATGACGATCCGCACCCCGATGCACCGGAAATCTACGCCAGGTTATGCCAGCGTGTTAATTCCTGGCTTACCAGCTATACATCGGCCGGGTTATTGTATGAAACCGATTTGCGGCTGCGTCCCAACGGTGGCAGCGGCTTGCTGGTAAGTTCCCTCGACGCATTCGATCAGTATCAGCGAAATCAGGCTTGGGTGTGGGAACATCAGGCTTTGACAAGAGCACGTTTCGTGGCAGGAGATGCCCATGTGAGAGAGATTTTCGAGCATACCCGCAAAGCGGTCCTTTCCCAGCGGCGCGACTTGGCGAATCTTGCATGTGAGGTTTTGAGGATGCGTCAAAAAATGCTGGACGCCCATCCCAATTCAAGCGGATTGTTCGATATCAAACATGATTGCGGTGGCATTATTGATGTTGAGTTTATCGTGCAATATCTGGTCCTGGGCTATGCTTGCGACTATCCGGAATTGACGAACAATATCGGTAATATCGGACTGCTGAAACTTGCTGGCGAGCTTGGGCTTATTCACGTGGAAACGGGGGAAAGGGCGCTTCGGGCTTACCGGGAATTCCGGCGGGTACAGCATCGGTTAAGATTAAGCGGGGATTCGGGTCTTGGGGGTATCCCGTCAGCAGGTAACCAATCACAACAGTTTGCGCGTGTCGAATTGGATTATTTGAGGGATAACGTTGATGCGGTATTGCGTCTATGGGAAGAGGTATTTAAAACACAGCGTCATTCTTAAGCTCCGTAATTTCGTTATAGGGCTCGGAAATAAACGTAAAATCAGCGCTAACGCGGCCTCGGGTGTTTCATTTTTTCACATGAAAATGCGTTAGAATACCTGGATACGAAATTTTCCTTGGGAGTCTCTGCATGTCAATGGCTGACCGCGACGGCGTGATCTGGAGCGATGGTAAAATAATTCCGTGGCGCGATGCTACTACACATGTACTTACCCATACGCTGCACTATGGCTTGGGGGTATTCGAAGGCGTGCGTGCCTATCAGACACCCCAAGGTCCCGCAATTTTCCGTCTGCGGGAACATACCGACCGGTTATTCAATTCAGCACATATTTTCATGATGAAAATGCCCTATGACAAGGCAACGCTGATGCAAGCCCAATGCGATATGGTAAAGCAGAATAACCTGGAATCGTGCTATATCCGTCCGATCGCCTTTTACGGCTCGGAGGCCATGGGCATCTCCGCCAAGACGCTCTCCGTGCATGTGGCTGTCGCCGCCTGGCCGTGGGGTGCCTACCTGGGGGCGGATGGTCTGGAAAATGGCATTCGTGTCAAGACCTCATCATTCACGCGCCATCACGTTAACATCAATATGTGCCGTGCCAAGTCGGTTGCCACCTACGCTAACTCAATCCTGGCTCACCAGGAGGTCGTCAATGACGGGTATCATGAGGCCCTGCTACTGGATGTGGATGGTTATGTGGCGGAAGGATCCGGTGAAAATATATTCATCATCAAGCATGGCAAGCTCTACACGCCGGACATGACCTCCTGTCTGGAAGGTATTACGCGTGCATCTATCATAGAGCTGGCTGCGGAAATCGGAATCCCGGTGATTGAAAAGCGTATTACCCGTGATGAAGTTTATTGTGCTGATGAGGCATTTTTCACCGGCACCGCGGCTGAAGTTACACCGATTCGCGAGCTTGATAATCGCAGTATCGGTAACGGTGAGCGTGGCCCAATCACCGCCAGACTGCAAGCCATGTTTTTCGACTGTGTCAATGGAAAGACCGAGAAGCATGCCGCCTGGCTTACTTACGTCTGACTATGTCTGGTTACATCTGATTAATATCCAATGATCCATCCGAGAGAGCAGTCGATGCAGAATCAAGTTAACGATAGCAAACAGCGCCAAATCGAAGTCACTGCGGACGATCTGCCGCTGCATTGTCCCACGCCATCAATGCTATTATGGAACTCGCATCCGCGCGTGTTTTTACCAATAGAAGATACGGGTGAAGCGCTGTGCCCCTACTGCGGCACACGCTACACGCTCAAGGGCGGTGTGGTGGCGGGACACCACTGAGTGGAGCGTAGTTTCACGAAACTCCCATGCATAACCTTCCACACGAAATTTTTAAAGCCTATGATATTCGAGGTATCGTAGGTAAAACGCTGACGGCCGAAATCGTCGAAGCCGTCGGGCATGCTATTGGTTCCGAGGCACGCGTTCGTGGACTCACATCGGTAGCGGTAGGCCGGGATGGCAGATTATCAGGACCGGATCTTATGCTGGCGCTGGCGAGGGGTTTGCAGAAAAGCGGTGTTAACGTGGTCGATGTAGGGATGGTCGCCACCCCCATGCTGTACTTTGCAGCCCATACGCTGTGCGATTATTCCGGTGTAATGGTCACCGGCAGCCACAATCCACCCGACTATAATGGTTTGAAAATGGTACTGGGTGGTGAAACCCTGGCCGCTGAATCCATCCAGGCCCTGCGTTCACGTCTTGAAACCAATGATCTTATTCATGGAGAAGGCGAATACCGTAAGCATGACATTTCCGAAACCTATCTCCAGCGCATAATCGGCGATGTCAGGCTGACGCGCCCGATGAGAGTTGTCATCGATTGCGGCAACGGTGTAGCCGGTGCCTATGCGCCAACGTTGTATCGCGGACTGGGGTGCGAGGTAATCGAGCTGTTTTGCGAAGTGGATGGCGCATTTCCCAATCATCATCCTGATCCGTCCGTTCCCGAAAACCTGCGCGACCTGATTCAAGCGCTCAAAACCACCGGCGCGGAAATCGGACTTGCCTTCGACGGCGACGGCGATCGTGTCGGCGTGGTTACTAAAGACGGCAGCATTATTTATCCTGACCGCCAATTAATGCTGTTTGCCGCCGACGTGTTATCCAGAAATCCCGGCGCCCAGATTATTTTCGATGTGAAATGCACCCGCAATCTGGCGCCATGGATCGAGCGTCATGGCGGCAAGCCTGTCATGTGGAAAACGGGACATTCGTTCATCAAGGGCAAATTGAAAGAAACCGGCGCGCTGCTGGCGGGAGAGATGAGCGGCCATATTTTTTTCAAGGAGCGCTGGTATGGGTTCGACGATGGCCTCTATGCCGGTGCCCGTCTGCTGGAATTGCTCAGTTACCATGAGGACATCGACGCTGTCCTGCATGCCATCCCCGATGCGATCAGCACGCCGGAATTGCAGATCAGATTGAAAGAAGGCGAAAACTACGCCGTCATCGCGCAGTTACAGGAATCCGCTCGCTTCGATAACCCGGAGCGCATCATCACTACCGATGGACTGCGGGTGGAATACAAGGATGGTTTTGGTCTGGCTCGCTCATCCAATACCATGCCTGTGATCGTACTACGCTTTGAGGCGGACAACGAGGCAGCCTTGAAACGTATCCAGGATGATTTCCGCGCGGTCATTTTGCGGGCCAAACCGGATGCGGTACTCCCGTACTAGCCTTTGTCCAGCAATGGGTGCGGCAGGGGATGCGATTGCTAGTAATGTGTTTATACCTGAAGTGCTGCAACCGGCCTGACTCGGTACCGTTCGACTCCCCCCAACCGTGTGATGAAAATTCAATCGCGGAATTCTGGACTGAGAATCAGGGATAAATAATCAGATTGCTTTACCCGTGCAAGTTGCATAGAATCATTTTCACCGTGAGGGATAAATCACGGCGTAGACAATCTAATGGAGGCTACTCATGAATATGAATATGCAGCGATTGATGTTGGGCGGGCTATGCGCGGTGATGCTCACGGCATGCGCCACTTCCGAACAGGCTGGAGGGTTTGGAAAGGCGGAGCCAAGCGGGTTTTTGAAAGACTATTCAAAGCTGCGTACAGCGGCGAACGAAACCGAGGCGACGATGGTGTATTTCACGCCGGATAAGGCCAAGTTCAAATCTTATACGAAAGTCCTGCTGGAGCCGATTCAAGTTTATCGTGGGGAGAAATCGAGCGCCAAGGATCTTGACAAGGAAGACGCAGATTATTTGTCCCAATACCTCTGGTCACGCACCAATGAGGAATTGAGCAAGGATTACACCATGGTCCAGGAGCCAGGTCCGGGAGTAATAAGGATTCGTGTCGGGATCACGCAAGCCGGCAAGAATATTCCGGTGCTGGACAACGTCACTGCGGTGCATCCAGGCTCAATTCTGATGTCGAAAGGGAAAAAGCAGCTCACTGGCACGGAGGCCCTTGTCGGCAGCGCATCGGTTGAAGGGGAGGCGACAGACAGCCAGACTGGCGAATTACTGGCTGCTGCAGTTGATCGCCGCGGTGGCGGTAAATACGCCTGGAAATCATTGAAGTCATGGGAAGACGTCGAGCAGGCTTACGCTTATTGGGCAAAGAAGACGCGGTGGCGGTTTTGCGATATGCGGGGTGGCTCCGCATGCGAGCTGCCCAAGGAATAGCGATTTGTGGCCGTAGCCGGCACGTTTAATATACACCTGAAACTCAGCTGGGAAATTAGAATGCAAGACCCGCATCCGTCCGCTGCGGATGCGGGTCTTGCTATTTGCAGTTGCCGGTGCAGCGAATCACCTGTTCGGCACAAGTGATGGCATCAAACGGTCCTATTAGAGACTCATCAATCTCCGTGCCGGAGTGGGTCATCTCAGCATTGTTGCACTGGTACTGGGAGGTCACGTATCGGACCCCGGAAACCCACTGCACATCTGTACAATCGGGCTTGCCGACGCCAAAACGCATTCCGGCTTCGTAGGTGCCGCAGAGCATTCCACGGTGACGGACTGGTCCTTCGATGTGCCATTCTCCGCCGCGTTTCAACCAGGCGGTAAAGCCGAAGAAACGGAAATCCTTGCGTTGCAGTTCAAACCCTTCGACTTTGCCCTTGGCAAATTGTGCGGCGGCCTGTGACCGCCGCTCGGTCGCGTTGGCCTCTGCAATCCCGGTAGCGGATAGCACCGCGATCACCAGTGCGGATAGACTGAGGATCAATGACCCGTTATTAAATTGACTCATACGTCCCACCTGGTTTCGCCATGTGTTTCCGCAACAGGAGATTATATTTCGAGTCATCATAATGCTGGCCTTAGTAAGATTGAATTGAGGAACGCAGTCTCATCAGATTCTTGGTCATTTCCCCCTTCATCTGATCGCGGCCAATGCTATGCTTTAAGCTGCTGCCCATGCCGGCAACTTGATCAGTGGAAGTCCGGTGGCCGTAAAATATGATGGAGCCGTTACGGTAAGGCAGGCAGCCGACGATTAGTTGACTGGAGTTGTAGGAGTGCCCGACATAGAATTGCCGTGCGAGAATTACCGAACCAGTATCGGAAGTTTGCAGGATGCGGTGGCTGAGTATAGCCGTAGGCCGGTCCTCTACTTTCCGGTTAAGCCAATAAAATTGCTCTTCGACGCCGGAAGGCAATTTATTTGGATGATTCAGCCAAGCCTTGTACAGATCGGGGAAATAGCTTTCGAACAACTTGCTGCTGGCGGTCGCAGTTTGCAATTCCTTTGCCGGGCTAGCTTCAGCTCCGTCACGGGCGTAAGGTGCAATACCTGCCAGGCCCTCTTTGTGGTAAGCTTGCCAGCGCTGCAATAAAATCTCCCGGTAGTGTTGCGATGCCGCGGCCACCAAGGCGGCTTTATCAGCACTCGCTAATTTCTTCTTTAGCAATGCAAGACCTTGAATTTCCGCACTGGATAAATTAAACCGGTCACCCGCCTTGGCATTTAGCAGATCCCGGGCTTCGTCGCTCTGCTTAAATGTATAACCAAACCCTTTGAAATCATCGGCGACGGGATCCGGTCGCACTTGCCCCTGCGCAATGATATCGGGGTCGATTGTAGCCAACTTGCCGCTTTTGAAATAAGCAACAAGTTTCGCCGGTGGTGACGGCAGGTAAATGGCCAAGCCCATTGCGAGTTCTTTCTGAGTGGCCTCGCCAAGCTCCAGCGCAATGACGTCGCCTCCATCGAGCTTCGCAACCTGGTCCTGTTTAAGTGAGAGCGCGGTAATGACCTCCTTGGCCGTGGGCAGGGGAGCCGCGAAGGCCGCGACAGACGACAACAGCAGGGGCACCAGAAAAGAGCGGTAGCACGCAGCATGCGCCGGATATCCCTTTCGGGCATTAGCCAACTTATCCATTTATTTTCCCTATTAAGGTCGGTTTAAACTGTTAAGCATTTTTAGCCTCGATGAAGAACCGGTTGTCGAAGCAGGGGGGAGGGACAGCAATTATTCTATCTGTGAAATAATAAAAAACCAGTCGGCGTTACGCATCAGCGGGGCAAATCCTTGCAACCAATAGCTCATATGCTATGCTGCATATTACGGGGGATTGTGAAAAAATCCCGTCGTACTATCCGGGTGGTTGTTTAATTATAAGGAGATAAAGAAATGTTGAACAGAACTTTGTTAAGTGTATTACTGATGAGCCTGCTCGCCCTTACCGGTTGCCAATCCACGGGAAGTCCGCTGTCGGGTACCAAAGCGGAGATAGATCGTGGTGCTGACAGGGCATTGAATGACCTTTACGCATCCACTCCGGCTGCCAGAGCTCTTGCAGCGAAAGCGAAAGGCATATTGGTGTTTCCAACTATTCTCAAAGCCGGCTTCATAGGCGGCGCGCAATATGGAGGCGGCGGGGCCTTGCGTAAGAACGGCAAGACAGTTGCCTATTACAACACCGTGGCTGGTTCGTATGGTCTTCAAGCTGGCATACAGAAATTTGGCTACGCATTATTTTTTATGACTGATGATTCCCTCAAGTATCTTGACAAGTCCGGAGGCTTTGAAGTGGGGGTAGGCCCGAGTATCGTTCTCGTGGACGAAGGAATGGGCAGGAGTTTAACTACGAGCACCTTGCAAGATAGCATTTATGGATTCATTTTCGATCAAAAAGGGTTAATGGCTGGTTTAGGTTTGCAGGGTTCGAAAATCACGCGTATTTATCCAGATTAAGGATAGAGAAAGAATAGTCGCGAGTAGGCTGTGACTCACACATTGAAGCCTCAATAACCCCCAGCTTTAGCTGGGGGTTATTGAGTGAATGGGAGCAGTTATAGCGGTCTTGATCATTTGAGGCACCACGCTGTCATTTACTCGACTGTTTTTGTAAATTCACACTTTTGCGTAATAAGCGGCGATGTATTGGGATTGCCGATTCCCCTGGCAATCAGGGCAACAATACGATCATCTGTATCGTAACCCACGTGGGCGTACATTGGATTGGCAAGACCGCTGATACCGAAGGCATCGATAGTTTTGGCCACATTGATATTGACGTTAGTGATGCGTGGACATAGTCTGGAGTCAAGATATTTTTCACTAAACCCTGGAGGTATCCCGTAACTTAATAAGTCATTGGGATCACTAAAGGCAATAATGGATGTTTCACTGACTAAGCGCTGTTGATAATTAGGACCTTCAGGTTCGCAATATTCTGCTATCTGTCCGGTTACTTCGGGAAGCTCTCTGCCCAATTGCAGCATCGGCAGTTGATTGGACAGCATGAAAATAGGGATGCGCTTATTACGGAGTGCCTGGATCACCTTTTCAGACACGCCAATTTTTATGTTTTCCGCCGCACGGATTTTTTCCTGATTTGGCAGCATTCCAGCAATACGCTGCATGCCATCAATCGTGATACGGCTACCCAGGCTATGTGAAATAAAAATATAGTCATCATTGATCATATTATAGGTATCGGTATCGGTAGCATCGTCCAAGCCAAGGCATGGATGTTTACCGCTCTCGGGAATGTTTTTCCAGTCATGTTTTACCATCCAGCAGAATGATTGCGCGAACGCCGCCTGAATAGGCACTCTGCTTTTTCCCAAATAAATAAGTGGATCGGGGCCTGTATCATTGCTGAATTTCTTTAGCATGCTGTTCATGGTAGCTCTCCGAAACTCGTATTCTCCGGAATTATCGAAGGCCAGCAGCTTTTTCTCTTCTCGGGTAATTTCCGACCAGGTGAGCTCGTAAAATATAAATTCCTTGCCATTCTTCTCATTCAGCAGGCGCACTATGCGCAAATTGCCAAGATTCATGTCGGGGAACAATGGTGTCGTTATGGTGATATTTTTAGGAGCTCCCGAACGAACGTTCAGGTCCAACTCCTTGGCTAATTTTCCCAGAAATTGGGTGGTAAACCCTGGAATATGATCGCCTACGCCATGTACCATCAGAACCTTGGTTTTCCCCTGTTTTTTGGCCAGTCCCGGTTCAATACCTGAAAAGGGTTGGCCCCACACCTGACATAGGCGAGTATCCGCACTTTCGGATTTTTCTAGAATGGCTGCCGTCACGCCTTTACTGATACTGGCGCAACCGGATAAGAAAATGGAAATTAAGAGAAAGGAAATCAACCATAGAATTTTTATGGGTAGATAGTCAGCACGTGTCATCATGGTTTGATTGTTTCAGCTATTAATAAAGTTAAAGTTACAATCTCATTAAAGCAGATTGGACGCGGCTTGGTGAGGAAAAAAGTAAATGTTCTCTTCCACGCGGTGTTCCGGTTGTGCTGTATTTTTCCAGATGGTCAGCGCCCATTCAACGCGAGGTTTGAGGTGTTGCGGGAGCCGTCATCCCGGGCTCCTGCCGGATGCGGCGCGAAAAATCCGCTGCGCTGTCCGCCGCCTGCGCCCGGGTATTGATGTGGGCGCGTCGCTGGAGCTCAGGGAACGGCATGCGGGTATCAAGGCGCCCTGTTTCATAGGCACGCTCGGGAACATAGCCGCTCACCAGGATCTTCCAGCTGAAGGGCAGATGTTCCGGGTTGACCCGCGAGTGGAGCCAGATATTGGTCGTGCAGTTGGTTGTCAGGGTATTGTAAAACTCGGGATGGTTATTGAGTGCATTGATCTTTTTTATATAATCCAGAAACACCCGCCGGCCATTTTCAAGCGGGCCTTGCAGCCGGTATACATAGACATCCTCAGGCGGATTGCGGCGATAGTTGGTGCGCAGCCGTATGACGTCGCGTTCGTCGGCTACCACGTAGTAGAGTTCATATTGCCGGAAGAAACCCTTGATGGTGGAATAGTCCTCTCCCTTCTCCTTGCGCGTCTCGATGGAAACGGCCAAGTGGTCGCCGCCGGCAAAGGCAAAACTTACGAATATATGGGCGATGGCCGGTCCCATCCAGTAGACGGCCACAAGATCGATGCCTTCCAGCTTGCGCAGATCGAAGCGCTTGTCGTAGTAGGCGGGGGTGTAGTCGGTCTCGCTGCGGTAGTCGAAGTTGCGAATGTTGTGCATCGTGACCACATCGCCTTCGATGGTGGCGTAAGGCAACACCGCCACGTCGGTTTGCCAGTCGCGCTCGTTGGACGGCTCGATGCCGCGCCACCATACCACCAGCACCGCGAACAGCACGAAGTAAGCGGCAAGGGCAAGCCAGCGCCAGCGGGGAAAGCCAAGTGCAATCAACGCCGCAAGCGATGCCACCGCAAATGCCGCGGCTAGGCTGCTACGCACCATATCGCTATGCGGCCCTGAATAAGTGAGGGCGAGTACGCCCCAGCCGCCGGTCGCCACCATCAGCAAGCCGAGCATTGTCAAGCTAACGATGGTGGCGATTTGGCTCAGAATAACCCCCTGGCTGGAGTAGCCTTGGCGAAATTGCTGCCCAGTTTTTGCTGCGTTCGGACCGAATCCCTCTCATAGACGATGCCATTGTGGTTGACGATAAAGCTCGTCAATCCGGAACCGTCATGGTTGGAGTGGTTTACCTTACCGTATAGCCCCGGCCTTCGAAGCAGGCGCCATAGGCACGCTGAAAATTCTGTTGCTGTTGTCCTGCGGCCTGCTGGTACTGTGCTGCAGCGTATTCATTCTCGTCCCGCTTACGACGCTGCCTTGCGCCACCCACCATTGTTCCTCCTACAGCGCCAATCGCGGCCCCCTTGCCGGCGTCACCGGCAATCGCGCCAATCAGGGCTCCACCAGCTGCCCCGCGAGCGGCACCCCTTACCCGCTCGCCCCCGATCTCCTGCTGTGGGGGCGCTGATGCGTACGCGGTGGCCTGTGCCGGATCATAGCCTGTCTGTCCCTTGGCCCATGTGTAACACTCGGCTTCGTCCTTCTGCTGTTGCGCCGCCGATTGACCCTTTGCAGGATAGATGACCTGCTGCGCAATTGCCGGGGCGCTGACGAGGGCTGCCAACACCGCTATTGACATTATCGATTTCAAAATCATTTTCCTTGCCTCTGGTATAGGTATATTTAAGAAAAATCCCATTTATTTACCTGAAAGCCGGTTACGCTGAACCTTTCTGACTTACTCCACCAATGGAATAGCGGCAGCGAGTTCATAGCGAACAATGGCCCGGATCTTGTTCTCGATCTGCAAGTAACGTGCCACCTTTACTCCAGGAAGAACCTTGCTGAGCTTGGGTGCATACGACTGTTTCAGCTTGACTTCCGCCAATTCGACAGCGATTGCTTCATCAAGCAGTTTCTTTGCCGTATTGTCTAGTAACGCTCCCTTGTTATAGGCCAGGGCGTAATCATTGATTACCTTCGCCAAGCGTTCGTTGATCTGGTGCAGATCTTGCTGGTAGGCGTCATAGATAGGCCAGAACGCTTTTGCTTCTGCCTCGGTCAGCTTCATGTTATTCGCAACAACAAATTTCTTATCCGCAACGACCTTGTCACGCAAAATTTCCATATTGCTTGCCGGAGCAGCGTCATCTTCGGCGAATGCGGGCAGCGCCAGTGTCGCGGCGATAATCAACAAAGCTGAGCGCAGCATGTTCGTTAAATTTTTCTTCATTATTTATTACTCCCTAGGAAGTTAAGGTTGGTCGGTTGAGTTTTGTGTGAAATGTTATTTCATTGCCTGAGCCGGTTGAAAGAACAGGCTTACATCCTTTACCCGGACGTCAAACATTAGCTTAATACATTCAGTATAATGCATGGCTGACGAACTGCGCGACATTTTAGATCTCTCCCGTAGCCGGAGAACTGACCCGCATAGACTGGCAGTCTGCCAGACTGGACTTAAAGTAAATTGGCTGAAAGCATGTGGCTGGTCCATATTTCGCCGCTTTTGGCCCATAAAGGCAATAGAATAACTATTGGCCTTCAAAATTGTCAAACTCTGTCCTCTTCAGTCACTTTTTCGCTTCGATTCTTCAAGTCCGGCCGGTTGCTAAAAAGGCCGCAACGTATATGCAGTCGGATCGGTCACCGCTTCGCCGGGCTTGCGATTAGCGATTTTCACAAACTGCTGCGCCCATCGGTCCAGGATACCTCTGGCAGGGCCGTACCAGGTAAGGCGAGTCAGATCGAGTGGACCGGCATCCTGCGTGTCGCGGTCAGCGAAGGTCGCCACGATCTCGTCGGTGTTCAGGTCCCGCAACCGGCCTTCGAACGCGGCTCTGCGCTGATTGACCGCCCCGGCGGCGGTGCCGGTTCCCGGAGGCCCGGCCCAGGCGAGGGCGTGCAATACGGGTTGGGAAGGGTTGACTTCAATCAGGGCCAGTTCCAGGCGTAGCGTCCCCGGGCGCTTTTGTTGACCGGAATACTCGATAACCCGGAAGCGGTGATTCGGATCCTCTTTGAATTCTTTCACTACCTGATCATGAAAGTAGAGCGCGAGTTCTTCGATATCCTTTTTGACATCGCTGAGCCAGTTGGCTGAACCTGCGCTGTGAAGCCAGTCCATCTCCAGCATATACCGGGTGTTCACCGGCGCGACAATCAGTTCGTGGTAGCCACTTTTATCATAGCCGGGCTTAATCCAAACTTTCTGGAACGGCAGATCGGTGGGCTTACTCTGTCGCTCGGGGTGTTCGATGAAACCGGCATCAGGCGCAGGTTGGACCACTTTGTCCTTGGCCTTATTCGACTCCGACTCCATGGAGGCACATCCGGAAAGCAGCGCGCCAACAACGCATAACGATAATACCCATTCTCTTGAATTATTGAGTATTTTCTGACTATAGGTGTTCAATGCATTTCTCCTCGTAAAATAAAAAGGGACTCACGCTGGGAACAACAGGGGAAAAAGGTTGGTAACGCTTGGAATGACAAAATGCATCATATCGTATAGCTGGATCAATGGCCCGTGGTTTTTTTATCGTGCTCGTCCGCATCCTCTGAGCCAACCCAATGTTCCGCCCCCATATGTCAAATACGTGATAGGCCCATGCCGGCGCGTCCACATAAAGACCTTGCATGGCCAGATCGCTTCCATTCCTCTCATAAATCGCCGTCCCCATTCGATCGCACAGTCCGAGGTCCAGTTGCCGTCCCAAGCGGGACGACACT
This sequence comes from Nitrosospira multiformis, assembly GCF_900103165.1. NCBI lineage: Bacteria > Pseudomonadati > Pseudomonadota > Betaproteobacteria > Nitrosomonadales > Nitrosomonadaceae > Nitrosospira > Nitrosospira multiformis. The sequence continues at coordinate 1,486,776 of NZ_FNKY01000001.1, forward strand.
CAAGCAACCGCCAGCTGCCTTCACGAAAGACCGGGTCCCGCAGGCACTCGAGCAACGCAGTATAAAATTCGGCGATAGCATGATCCCCCGGCTCCCCCGCCCTCGCCGCAAATAGACTGGGATCCGTGTCTTCCGGCCCACGAATTGCTCTTGATGGAAAAAACTCAACCCCGGTGTCAGATAAGTGATAATCGCCGCCGGCCGGCCTAACTCAGCGGCGCGGTCCGACAGATAAACGCGAGTATCGACCTGAAGCAGGGAAAGATACCGGGGTAGCGCAGGTTTTCATCTTATTTCCCGGTCTCGTCCTCGCCACCCGCCTGCTCCTTCACGAGCCGGTCAAATATGTCCTCGCGTTCGGTCTCCAGCCCGATCTCGGCGTCGAGGCGACCAAAGAGATCCAGAAGGGAGGCGATCAGACCGGTCCAGCCCGTCTGGTGGCTGGCCCCAAGCCCCGCTCCGTTGTCGCCGTGGAAGTACTCATAAAACAGAATCAGGTCGCGCCAATGCGGATCTTCCTGGAACTTGGCCGTTCCGCCGTAGACCGGTCGCCGTCCGTCGGCATCGCGCAGGAAAATGCTTGCCAGCCGGCGTGAGATTTCCTGCGCGACTTCGAACAGCGTCATGTATTGGCCGGAACCGGCCGGGCACTGAACCTTGAATTCGTCACCATAAAAACTATATAAATTCAATAGTGCCCGGATAATCAGCGTATTGACCGGCATCCATACCGGACCCCGCCAGTTGGAATTCCCGCCGAACATTCCGCTATCCGATTCGGCTGGCAGATATTGGACCTTAAGCTCCTGATGGCCCACCCAGAACCTGAACGGATGATCCAGGTGATAGCGCGAAAGTGAACGAATTCCGTGCGGCCCGAGAAATTCGTTCTCGTCGAGCAGGTAACCGAGCACTCGCTTAAGCTTCTTTTTGCTGAGGATCGATACCAGTCGCCGCCCTTTATAGCCGATGTAACCCTCTTCAGTCGGGGCGAGGTGGGAAAACACCTCCGGATGGCGTTTCCGGAACAAGGCCGTCATCTCCGTCAGCTTCGGATGTTGCATCGCCACGTTCGCCCCGAATACCGTGGATGCGCACAGCGGCAGCAGTCCTACCATCGACCGCACTTTTAGACGCATCGCCTGGCCGTCCGGCAGGCGCAGCAGATCATAGAAGAAGCCGTCCTGCTCGTCCCACATCTCGTCGTGATGTTCGCCGATGCGGTCCATCGCATAGGAAATCCAGATAAAATGCTCGATGAATTTGTAGGCAATGTCCTCGTATATTGTGTCGTATTCGCACAGAATAAGGGCCATTTCGAGCATGCACTGGCAGTAGAACGCCATCCAGGCCGTCCCGTCCGCCTGCTCCAGCGTTCCGCCCGTTGGAAGCTGTGCGCTCCGGTCGAATACGCCAATGTTGTCCAACCCCAGAAAGCCGCCAGCGAAGACGTTGCGCCCCGTGGGATCCTTCCGGTTCACCCACCAGTTGAAATTCAGCATCAACCCCTGAAATGATCGTTCCAGGAAACGAAGGTCCGGCCGGCCGAGTGCGCGCCCCGTTTTGTAGAGGGACAGCGTAGCCCAGGCATGCACCGGCGGATTCACATCGCTGAAGTTCCACTCGTAGGCGGGAATCTGTCCGTTGGGATGAAAATAGAGATTACGCAGCATCAGCAGAAGCTGCTCCTTGGCGAAATCGAAATCCACCAGTGCCAGACCCAACGTGTGGAAGGCCAGATCCCAGGCCGCATACCAGGGGTATTCCCACTTGTCCGGCATTGAAATCACGTCGGCGTTGAGCATGTGGAACCATTCTGTGTTCCGCACTCCGTGCCGGACGGATTCGAGCAGCGGATGACTATTGTGCTCGCTCAGCCACTGCTCCAGGTCGAAATAGTAATACTGCTTGCTCCACAGCATTCCCGCCAGTGCCTGACGGTGCACCCGGCGTTCATCTTCGTTCAGCGAGTTTGGTGAAATCCGGTCATAGAATTCGTCGGCGTCGGCGATCAGGCTGTCAAATATCGGCTCGAAACCGCCAAATGCATCGTCCATGCTGGCGTTTGTCAGACGGAGGCGGACGGTCTTGCTTTCGCCGCCGGGCACGTCGAGAATATAGTGGGCTGCGGCCTTGGTCCCTACCTGCGCGGGATTCACCGCCTCGTCCTGACCCGAGATGATGTAAGCGTGGAACGCATCCTTGACGTAGGGAGAAGCATTAGGTTGCTTCCAGAGGCGCTGCGCATTGCTCTCATTCTCCGTGAACAGTAGCTCGGGCGCTCCATCGCAATACAGCCAGTACTCGCCCAATTCATGGTGGGAGGCTTGAATCGTACCTGGCGCCACCATGCGCAGTGAGAGCTTTTGATCATCCGTGCCCCAAGACCACGTGTTTCGGAACCACAGCGTCGGCAACAGACGGAGCCGGGCTGCTTCCTGCCCGCGATTGTGAGCGGTGATACGGATGAGTATGTCTTCCGGGCCGTTTTTGGCATACTCCAGGAACACGTCAAAATACTGGTTGTCGTCAAACACGCCGGTATCGAGCAATTCATACTCGAACTCTTCCCGTGACCGTCCCCGGTTTTTCTCGATAAGATCGCGGTAGGGAAACGCCCGCTGCGGATACTTGTACAGATACTTCATGTAAGAGTGGGTGGGCGTGCTGTCGATGTAGAAGTAGTACTCCTTGACATCCTCGCCATGGTTGCCCTCGCTGTTGGTGAGCCCATACAGGCGCTCCTTCAGGATAGGGTCATGCTCGTTCCACAGAGCGAGGGCAAAGCACAGCCGCTGTTTTTCATCGCAGATTCCCCCCAGCCCGTCCTCGCCCCAACGGTAGGCGCGCGAGCGCGACTGATCATGGGAAAAATAGTCCCACGCGTTGCCGTCCTCGCTGTAGTCCTCGCGGACTGTGCCCCACTGCCTCTCGCTGAGGTAGGGTCCCCATTTCTTCCACGGGATTCCCGCCTCGCGGGCGTCATTCAACCGCTTCTGTTCCGTTACGTCGACGATTTTTTTCTCCGGCATGGGTTTCCTTCCTTTTTCTTCTTTTGGAGAGAGTATTTATTTCTACTGTATACCTCCGCTGTTTATACGGTCAATACGTTTTATTGCCGTGCGTAGCGGGCAAATATATTGTTCCGTTTATGCTATCCCGAAGCCGGGGATGGGCATGAAATGGACAGAATGGTAAAGAAACATCGAGATGAAATATGAGAGATGTATATAGGGGAGTCGCAAGGGCAGTCAAAACAGGAATAGGTGGCACGATTGCTTGGAGGTATGCGACCGGATGTTCCGATCCACCCAAATCCTATCTCATCTTTGGTACACTTTAACATCAGCCCCTATGGAGTTTTCCACACTGTGCCGGCCTTATCTTGACGATATATCCTGGTTAAGAAATTGGTTATAACGTATTGATTGGAAAAATAATGATTAAAGTTCTTTTTGTCTGCATGGGTAATATTTGTCGTTCACCTACCGCGGAGGCGGTGTTCAGACATCAAGTCAAGGCCGCCGGCTTTGAAGAGGCGATCTATATCGATTCCGCCGGTACCCATGATTTTCACACTGGCGAGCCGCCGGATGAAAGGGCTCAAAGAGCAGCCGTGCGGCGTGGCTATGATGCGAGAGAATTACGTGCGCGGCAGATACATGAGAGGGATTTCGAAGTTTTTCATTATATTCTGGCGATGGATAGGGGAAATCTTGCCATACTCAAGCGGGAATGCCCGCCTCAATACAGCCATAAGCTCGGGCTGCTGATGCAATATGGCAAACAGTTTTCTGAAGGTGTAACAGAAGTACCCGACCCCTATTTTGGTGGACACCAGGGCTTTGAACACGTTCTGAACTTGGTAGAGGAAGCGGGGAGGGGGTTGCTTGATAGAATTCGTAATGAAGAGATAATTGAACCCTGAATTCGGCAGTTGGCCACTATTCAGTTTAGTACCAAGCGCCGCAAAGAATACCTGCGTCACCTGCGTTTTTTCGTGAGCTGGCTACAGGGTCGACTTAGGTTAAAGTAAATTTAAATCTATCTTCTGCGCAGATTTGTCACGGTAAGATAAAAAAGGCGGAAGTCATTTCCGCCTTTTTTATTTCTTCGGGTCGAATTTTCCGCCATTTGTGGCGTTGCAAACAGGCCCTAGATTACGAGTAGTACCCCGCCCCTTTGGGACGGGTTGTTTATTTATGCGTTTCGATTTGTACTAACGGTTCATTATGCTCCACCAATGGTGGGGGAGTGGATCTTTTCCGCCGCGGCTCCGTCAAAGTGGGTTCCTCTGCTGCATCAGTCTCCACGGGTTTTATTTTTTCCGGAATGGTCTCTATCATGATCAATCCGCTTTCCGCCAGATTCGGTGATTCAGTGACTTGCGGCGCTTGAGGCTGCGGAGATTCTCGCAGTTCTGGTGCGGATGTTGTCTCAAGCGCTGGCGCGGGAATTCCATCCTGTATCCCAGCTTCATCCTTGATGGGTTCCAGCGCCAGGGTGACGAGGGCAGGCGCATTGACAGACGGAGATTCCGGAACGGGCTCCTGCACGGGTAGCTGTTCGCCGGCTCCGGTTTCCGGTTCAACCAATATGGGTACATTGGCGGGTGCCAATGATTCGTCCAGTGCCGCCGGCTCCGCTACCATGGGTATGGTCTCGTTCGTTTGCAACGATGCGGGAGTGAATGCGGTCTCCGGTTCTGAGAGGATATCCACTGTTCGCACGGAGGAAGCAGCAGCAATAAGCGCGGAAGCCCCCTGTACAGATGCGGGAATGGCGACTGCCGCCGATGGAAGGTTTCCTTCCGGCGTAGCCTGGTTGGCTGCATGTTGTGGATGGAGATCTCGCCCATTGGCTTGTTTGTTTTCGTGCGGAAGGCGCTCTGAGCGCTCACCCCGATCACGCTGCCTTCCACCACGACGACGGCGGCGTCCGCCATCTTCGCTTTGCTGCAAGAGGTCTTCGGTCGCTGGCCGCTCTTCCCCTGCGGGTAACTTGGCATCGGTCCGGATTTTCTCTTCACGCGGCGCGCGCTGCTGCTTTTTTTGAGTGGATCGTTCGCCCTGGAGTTTTGGTTCGCCGCGATCGAGCCGCTGAGGTGCGGCTTCCTTGGCCGGACTCGAAATACCAGGGGCCTCGCCGCCACGCTCCTCACGTGCGCGTTGACCGCCACGTGGCGGTTTTTCAGTGTATTCACCATCCCGTCCTTCACGGCCGCGATCGCGTCGCCCGCGTCCGCGCTCTGGCCGCTGCGGCTGGGTCGTGATCGGTTCCGGCTGGACTTTCCTTTCCTCCCCGCTCATTTGCTTGAACCAGCCAAATATTTTATCCATAAACGAGAGTTGCTGAGGCTCATGGAGTGATTTTTGCTCACGTACCGGAGCTGGCTGTGATGGCGTGATGCCACGCACCGCCGCCTGCTGCCGTGCCGGTTTGGCTTCCTGTGCGGCTGACGGCAAAGCAATTTCCTGTGCTGGTTTTTCTACCATCTGATAGCTGGTTTGAACTTCACCAAGCTTCACATCGTCATGGCGCAAACGTGTGATGTTGTAGTTCGGAGTTTCCAGATGAACGTTCGGGATTAACACGACATTAACCTTCAATCGTGCTTCAATGGCATGTATTTCCGCTCGTTTTTCGTTTAACAGGTAGGTGGCGACATCAACCGGTACCTGGGCGTGAAGCACGGCGGTGTTCTCTTTCATCGCCTCCTCCTGGATGATCCTGAGAATATGCAATGCGGAGGAATCGGTGCCGCGAATGTGTCCCGTGCCATGGCAACGTGGACAAGAAATGTAGCTGCTCTCGCCCAGCGAAGGGCGCAAGCGCTGGCGCGACAACTCGAGCAGGCCGAAACGCGAAATCTTGCCCATCTGTACGCGGGCACGATCATAACGTAATGATTCATGCAGACGATTTTCCACTTCACGCTGATTACGCGTGATTTCCATATCGATGAAATCAATCACCACCAGTCCGCCCAAGTCACGCAGGCGCAGTTGCCGTGCGATTTCATCAGCGGCTTCCAGATTGGTGTTCAGCGCGGTTTGCTCGATATCGGAACCGCGCGTGGCACGTGCGGAATTTACGTCGACCGACACCAGTGCTTCGGTATGGTCGATAACGATCGCGCCACCCGAGGGCAGCGTCACCTGGCGTGAATAGGCCGTTTCAATTTGGTGCTCGATCTGGAAACGTGAAAATAACGGTACATCGTCGCGATAGAGCTTAACGCGGTTTACGTTGGCGGGCATGACATGACTCATGAACTGACAGGCCTGCTCGTAGATGCTTTCGGTATCGATCAGGATTTCGCCGATCTCCTGATGAAAGTAATCGCGGATGGCGCGGATTACAAGGCTGCTTTCCTGATAAATCAAGAAAGCGCCATTCTGATTCTTCGAGGCGTCTTCAATAGCTCGCCACAGCTGTAGCAGATAATTGAGGTCCCACTGTAATTCTTCTTCACTGCGTCCTATTCCTGCGGTGCGGGCGATAATACTCATGCCCGCAGGGACATTCAGTTGCGACATTACGTCACGCAGTTCCGCACGATCTTCGCCTTCGATGCGGCGTGATACACCGCCGCCGCGCGGATTGTTGGGCATCAGAACCAGATGACGGCCCGCCAGTGAAATATAAGTAGTGAGCGCCGCGCCTTTAGTCCCGCGTTCGTCTTTATCCACCTGCACGATGAGTTCCTGGCCCTCATGCAGCACTTCCTGAACGCGAACCCGGGCCGGGTCGGCATTGTCCTTGAAGTAAGAGCGGGAAATTTCCTTGAATGGAAGAAAACCGTGGCGTTCGCCGCCATACTCAACAAAAGCGGCTTCGAGACTGGGCTCGAGACGGGTGATGACTGCCTTGTAAATATTGCTCTTGCGTTGTTCCTTGCCGGCGGATTCAATGTCGAGATCAATAAGCTTCTGACCGTCAACAATGGCGACACGGAGTTCTTCCGGCTGTGTCGCATTAAATAACATGCGTTTCATTTTATGCCTCCCGCGCTCTGGTCACGGGCAGACAGCCTACGCGTGACGGAGACTGTGTCCGACGCACGTATACGAGAACTTTTTAGTCAGGCAACTTTGATCATGGTGTCGGGCTGCTTGTTAAAGATGACTATTTCTCTGGCTTGTCACTGGGGGCCCTGCTTTCTTACAAGCAGAACCGGAAAATTAAGTTTCAATCAGGTTTCGACTATGGCTGTTCCGGCAAGCGGACGCTACGAAACTGAAAACTGAAATCTACGTGTGCTTTGAGCGCGCAAATCAATTACCATCGCTACTTTATTGGTGAGCGACATTAACCAGGTTTTCGAAGTCGGCTCTTGTCTCTGTCGGACAAAATCTCATCAACAGCGCCATTTTGCGCACCGGATAAAGGATAGGCTGGAACTTCGAATTGGTAAGTATAAGTAGAATTAAGGATTTAGGCAAAGAATTTCCTCCACGCGCTGTAATCAAGGAAATCGTAGGGGAGGACAGCGACGGCCAGCGCATAGATAATTTCCTGATGAAGCGCCTTAGAAGTGTGCCTAAAAGCCATATCTATCAGTTATTGCAGAGTGGACAGGTACGGCTTAACAGCAAGCGCGTCGACGTCGGCCATCCGCTCAAGCTGGGCGACATTGTGCGTATTCCGCCGGTGAGAATAGCGCAGGATAACCCTCTTTCCAAAAAGAAGATCACCAAATCCGCATTTATTCCATTCAAGGTATTATATGAGGATGAAACACTCTTGGTAATCAACAAGCCGGCAGGGCTTGCGGTGCATGGCGGCAGCGGTGTGAGCTTCGGTGTCATAGAGCAACTGCGTGCTCAGCACCCAGACTGGAAATTCCTGGAATTGGTTCATCGGCTGGACAGGGAAACTTCCGGAGTTCTGCTCCTTGCCAAAAGCCGCGCGACACTCGTGGACCTGCACCGTCAAATCCGTGCGGGATTGATAGCAAAGCGTTACCTGACGCTGGTGAAGGGCAGGTGGCATAATGCGCGGCAAAGCGTGAAACTGCCCCTCAACAAATACGTGACGGCCGCCGGAGAACGGCGTGTAGTCATTGCCACGGGTGCACGGGATAAAATCGGGGGAATGACGGCTCATACGGTATTTACGCTGAAGAAATCCTGGCAGGGCTTCAGTCTGTTGGAAGCGGAACTAAAAACCGGCCGTACTCATCAGATTCGGGTGCATCTTGCTCACCTCGGTTTCCCTATAGCGGGTGATGACAAGTATGGGGATTTCACCTTGAACAAGAAGCTGGCGAGAGGCGCCGCAAAACCAAATCTGGAGCGTATGTTTCTGCATGCCTTCCTGGTTGAAGTGGTGCATCCCGTGACGGGTAAGAGTTTGCTTCTGGAAGCGCCGTTGGCGAAAGATTTACAGGAATTTCTGAATGGATTGGATGTCGACAGTGGCGGCGGATTCACCGGATAACCGCAAATTATCCTCACGCCAGTCTGTTAGACCGGATAGAAAGTGAATTCCATGATTCGCGGTTATACTTGATCCGTCTCATCCATACTGCGATTTGGATTTTTTGGTGACGCACGCCCTACCACTTATAGGGCTACAAAATCGAAAAGCGAGAGGGTAATATTTTTATGAGCAGCAACTATGCCTATATGGATTTGCTGGTTATTTCACTGGAAGGATGAAACAAATCATGGCGGATTCAGATAATCACAACGAAAACTGGGATAAGCAGGTACTTGAAAAACTTCTGCTTTCTTCCGTGCGGGAACAGCGCAAGGCACGGCAATGGGGCATATTTTTCAAATCGCTCACGTTTGTCTATCTGTTCATGCTTTTATTTTTTGGTTTGGGATGGCTGGGTGACAGCGAAATGTCCATTTCCGGCAAACATACTGCCTTGGTTGAGCTGCGTGGCATTATCTCGTCCGACAGCATTGGCAGCGCGGATAATGTGAACATGGGCTTACAGAGTGCATTCAAGGATAAGAAAACGCAGGGCGTGATTCTGCGTATCAACAGTCCTGGCGGCAGTCCAGTGCAGGCGGGTTACATCAACGACGAAATCCGCCGCTTGCGCGCCGAATATCCTCAAATTCCACTTTATGCTGTAGTTGAGGACATTTGCGCCTCCGGTGGTTACTATGTTGCCGCCGCAGCTGACAAGATTTACGTCGATAAAGCCAGTATTGTTGGTTCCATCGGCGTGCTGATGAATGGTTTTGGTTTCACCGGTGCAATGGAGAAGCTGGGCGTCGAGCGGCGATTGATCACGGCGGGAAAAAACAAGGGTTTTCTTGATCCTTTTTCACCGCCTAACACCGAACAGGAAGAATACGCCAAAGAGATGCTGGGTGATGTCCATGAGCAGTTTATTCAGGTGGTCCGGCAAGGCAGGGGAGAGCGTCTGAAGGATGCACCGGAAATATTCAGCGGCATAGTCTGGACCGGCCAGAAAAGTATCGACCTCGGACTTGCCGATGCCATGGGTAGCGCCGAATATGTGGCGCGCGAAATTATCAAGGCCGAACACATCGTGGATTACACGGCCCGGGAAGGATTTGCCGAGCGTTTCGCCAAGCGCTTTGGGGCGGTGATGGCGGACACGCTGATCAGTACAGGAAGTGGTTGGGGATTGCGGTAACAGGTCCTAGTTAACCCTGCAGCAAAAAAATGGCAGGCTTGTTATTAAGATCGGGTAAAGTGTTTTTCCATTCCTTGACTGTTCTGGTTGAAATATACTCGCTTGCCAGCGTGAGATTGCTAGCAACGCAGAGAACTGTGTCATCGTGACAGGTAAAAACAAGGGATTCCAGCAGCTTCTGATTGCGATACGGGGTCTCAATGAATATCTGGGTCTGATCGCGGGCTATCGAGTCTCTTTCCAACTCAACGATTGTCTTGACACGTTGGCTTTTCTCTACCGGGAGGTAGCCGTGAAACACGAAGCGCTGGCCATTCAATCCAGACGCCATGAGTGCCAGCAATATGGAAGATGGCCCCACCAGCGGCACCACCCGAAGATTCTTTTGGTGAGCAAGACGCACTAATCCTGCACCAGGGTCGGCTACCGCGGGGCAACCGGCTTCAGATAGTAACCCGACATCATTTCCCGCAAGCAATGGTGTAAGTAAGCCTGAAAGTTCTTTGGGCTGGGTATGTTCATTTAGCACCTGCATGCTGATTTGCTGTAACGGCAGGATACAGCCAATCTGTTTCAGAAATTGTCTGGCGGTTTTTGGATGCTCGACAACATAGTGGCCAAGCCCCGTTATACATTGCCTTACGGCGGCGGGGATCATCCAGGCAATATCACCTTCGCCAAGCGGGGCGGGAATGAGATAGAGCGTACCGGAGTTCATACTATCCTTACACCTTCATATGCCAGCATCTCCACCAGTGCGATCAGCGGCAAGCCAATCAACGCACTGGGGTCGTCGCTCACCATACGTTCGATCAATGCGATACCCAGCCCCTCTGCCTTGGCGCTTCCCGCACAATGATACGGCTGTTCTTTATCGAGATAGTTGTCGATTTGCTGGTCGCTTAATTGGCGAAACTTGACATGGGAAGGAATAAGTCGTGTCTGCATGTTGCCGTTGCGGGCATTGAAGAGGCTCAACGCTGTATGAAATACCACTTCTTTCCCACGAATGAATTGTAGCTGCCTGCTTGCATTGATACGGTTCAATGGTTTGCCGAGCTGGATGCCTTCCAGCACTGCTACCTGATCGGCGCCGATAATGAGCGCATCAGGATAGGTTGCCGCAACCGCACGCGTTTTTGCAGCCGCGAGGCGAAGCGCGGTGGTTTCTGGAATCTCATCTATCAGAGGGGTTTCGTCAATTTCCGGACTAAATACTTCAAACGGAATTTGCAGGCGTTTGAGTAGTTCATGGCGATAAATGGAGCTGGATCCCAATATAAGTCGTTGAGCGGTTTGTTGTGTTTTCAAGTTTGCTGTGAGATGGATTTTGACACCCGGAGGCAAAAAATATATTATGCGCGCCGTATGGGCAGTTGGGCAGCTTCGGGATTCTAATACTAAAAGCGTTGACTTACCAACTGAAGGCGCGCAGCGCGCGGCCGGCAGGCAACCCGCAACCTGACTGGCGGGGCAATGACGGGATGTGCGCAATTTGATTTTATAAAGACTTATATGCCAGGACATCTCATCATAGATGCCATCGATTTTGCCCGTAATGCCGGCGTGCATCATGGTAAAATCTCGATTTCCGAGCTTGGGCGCTTGCAGGATTATCTGGTTGGTAATTGCGGCGAATTGAAGTATACCGTTGCCGGCACTCTGAGTAAGGGCGAACCGGTTTTGCAAATCACTGTTCAGGGATCCATAAACCTCCAGTGCCAGCGTTGTCTCGGGGAACTCAAGCACGTACTGGATGTGCGGACGGATTTATTGCTGGCAAGTAATGAAAGCGAACTTTCCCGTATCGATGAAGACGAATCGATTGATGTTATTTTGGCGAGATCCGACATGGATGTTCTGGCGCTGATTGAGGATGAAATAATCCTGAGTCTGCCGATTTCGCCGCGTCATAGAGAGAGTGAATGCGCGATCATCACGGCCGGTAGCGGGGATACAGCGGGTAAAAAAACTCCATTTTCCGCGTTGGCGCACCTGAAAAAGCTGCATTGAAACTTATATTTAAGAAGGAGAAACACCATGGCAGTCCAACAAAACAAAAAATCTCCATCCAAGCGCGGTATGCACCGCTCACATGATTTTTTGACCAGTTCGCCGTTGACGGTGGACTCTAAAACCGGTGAGGTCCATTTGCGTCATCACATCAGTCCCAACGGTTATTATCGCGGCAAGAAAGTCGTCAAGACCAAGGAAGATTAAATTTCGCCCCATTGTTCCGGGGACATCGAAATTCCGGCTTATCCCCGGTCTCAAAGGCGTCAATATTGGATATTACCGTAGCTATAGACTGCATGGGTGGCGATCACGGCCCTCATGTGACGGTTCCCGCAGTCGTCGATTATCTCCATCATAATCCCGGAACGGATATTGTTCTGGTGGGATTGCCCGACGCCATTGAGTCGGAATTGCGCGCCATCAAATTTGCACCCAGTCCGCGACTTAGAATTCACGCCGCGAGCGAGGTGGTGGGTATGGATGAGTCGCCCGCCCTGGCGTTACGCAATAAGAAAAATTCCTCGATGCGAGTTGCGCTCGATCTCGTGAAAAACGGTGAGGCTCAAGCTTGTGTGAGTGCGGGTAATACGGGGGCATTGATAGCAACTTCACGTTTTGTATTGAAGATGCTTCCCGGCATTGACCGGCCTGCGCTCGCGGTGGTGTTGCCTACGATACGGGGACGCACGTATGTGCTTGATCTGGGCGCCAACGTGGATTGTAGCGCCGAGCATCTGCTTCAATTCGGTATCATGGGGGCTACCCTGGTATCCTCCGTTGAAAATAAAAAGAGACCCAGCGTCGGCTTGCTGAATATTGGCGAGGAAGAGATTAAAGGTAATGAAGTAGTGAAACAGGCTGCGGAATTGCTGAGGGACAGCGGACTCAATTTTTACGGGAACATCGAAGGCAATGACATTTATAAAGGAACGACCGACGTGGTTGTGTGTGATGGCTTTGTCGGCAATGTTGCCTTGAAAACGTCGGAAGGGGTAGCACAGATGCTTTCCACTTACCTGCGCGAAGAATTCAAGCGAAATTTTCTCACGAAATTCGCGGGACTTGTCGCCTTGCCGGTCATTAAGGCATTCAAACGGCGAGTGGATCACCGCCAATACAATGGCGCGAGCCTGCTGGGATTGCGTGGCATTGTTATCAAAAGCCACGGCGCGGCGGACAGTTATGCATTCACTTTCGCCATTGCGCGCGCAGTGGATGAAGTGCGCGGCGGGATGCTGCGCCATCTGAGTGCACGCGCAGCAAAGTTGCCGCATCAGCCGGAAAGTTTGTCTTCTTATCCAAGATCCATGCCGGAGGAGCATCCGACATGATGTATTCCAGAATTGTGGGGACAGGCAGCTATCTGCCGGAAAAAATTCTCACAAATCATGATCTGGAGCGCATGGTGGATACCAGTGATGAGTGGATACGTACTCGCACCGGTATCGCGGAGCGCCGCATCGCAGCGGACAATCAAATGGCCAGTGATCTGGCGCTCAACGCGAGCCGTAAAGCAATGGAGGCAGCGGGTGTTACGGCTGTGGATATCGATCTGATCATTGTTGCCACTACCACGCCGGATGTGATTTTTCCCAGCACCGCCTGCATTTTGCAGGATAAGCTCGGGGTCAGGGGTTGCCCGGTATTTGATGTGCAGGCGGTATGCAGTGGTTTCGTCTACGCGCTTGCCACGGCAGACATGTTTATTCGCGCCGGAAAGTGCCGCACCGCGCTGGTGGTTGGTACCGAAATCTATTCGCGTATACTCGACTGGACTGATCGCAGCACTTGCGTGCTGTTCGGTGACGGCGCGGGCGCCGTCATACTGACTCGGAGTGATCAGCCTGGAATACTTTCAAGTCATCTGCATGCTGACGGCAGCCATAGCAAAATCCTCGCGGTGCCCGGGAGTGTCTGCGGCGGCAAGGTGCAGGGCACGCCATTCGTTACGATGGAAGGTAATACGGTTTTCAAGTTTGCGATAAAGGTATTGGAAGAAGTGGTATATGAGGCGCTGGCTGAGAATAATCTGCAAGTATCTGATATTGATTGGTTGATTCCGCATCAGGCCAACATCCGTATTATCGTCTCCACCGCCAGGAAGTTGGGGATTCCGATGGAAAAAGTGGTTGTTACCCTGGACCGGCAAGGTAACACTTCCGCAGCCTCTATTCCCCTGGCGCTGGATGCAGCCGTACGTGACGGCCGCATCCAATCCGGCCAGCATGTGCTGCTGGAGGGCGTAGGAGGGGGATTCACCTGGGGGGCAGTGCTGATTCGTTGGTAAAGCGCGGATATTTGTAAATGAGGTGGTCAATAAACCAGCAGCCTGTCGGACTTGTTCCTTTAAGTCCGACAGGCTGCTAGATCCGGCAGTTGACTTATTTTTCAATTGAATATTCATCACTTATTTATTTTCGGCCTGTAGTTAGTGGATTATCAATTTTTTTATCTGTTCTATTAACGAGGGAACGTCAATGGGAGTCCCCGTAAGATTTGCATGCGTGTTTCCTGGCCAAGGCTCTCAATCAGTGGGAATGATGAATGGATATGCCGATTTTCCCATCGTGCGCAAGACCTTTGCCGAAGCATCCGATATTCTCGGGCAGGATTTCTGGACGATGGCCGAAAATGGCCCGGTTGATAAGCTCAATCTAACAGTTAACACCCAACCGCTGATGTTAATGGCGGGTGTTGCGGTATATCGTGCTTGGGAAAGCCTGGGAGATGCGAAGCCGTTTTTTGTGGCGGGGCATAGCCTGGGAGAATATACCGCACTGGTAGCCTCGGGAGCATTGGCTTTTGCCGATGCACTGTTACTGGTGCGTTTTCGGGCAGAGGTGATGCAGCAGGCTGTCCCGGAAGGTGTGGGGGGTATGGCTGCGATCCTGGGGCTTGAGGATGAGCTGGTGCGCACGGTGTGCAAGCAAGTTACCAGTGCTTCTGATGGGGAATTGCTGGAGCCGGCAAACTTTAATTCGCCTGGCCAGATCGTAATCGCGGGACATAGAAATGCGGTGATGCGCGGCATGGAACTGGCGGCGTCGAATGGAGCAAAACGAACATTGATGTTGCCAGTGAGTGTGCCCTCACATTGCTCTTTGATGAGTGAAGCAGCCGAGAAAATGCAACAAAAGTTGGAGCTGGTGACGCTCATGCAGCCAAAAATCCCGGTATTGCACAATGCGGATGTGCAACAGCACGATGAGCCCGCTGAAATAAAGAAAATTCTGGTGCGGCAATTATGCGAACCAGTGCGATGGACAGAAACTATTCGCTCCTTTGCCGCAGCGGGTGTTCTTCATGTGATGGAATGCGGCCCAGGTAAAGTGTTGTCGGGACTTAACAAGCGTATAGATGGAAATGTGCAGAGTTTTGCACTGACGGATGGCGTGGCACTTCAGCATGCTGCGGCTGTATTAATGTAGGATGAAGAAGCTGGGCGTTTGTCGCGCAGAGTGATTCGTATTGAACATACTGGAGAATGATGCTGCAAAATCAAATAGCGTTCGTAACCGGCGCCAGCCGGGGTATCGGACAGGCGATTGCGCTTGAACTCGGCAGGCAAGGTGCCACTACGATTGGTACCGCCACCACCGAAGATGGCGCCCGGATCATCAGCCATTACCTGAAAGAGGAGGGCATCAAAGGTAGCGGCGTGATGCTGAACGTAAATAATGCGGTCCAGATTGAAAACGTTCTTAATACGGTACGTCAGGAATTTGGTGATATCGCAATACTGGTGAATAACGCCGGTATTACCCGGGATAATTTACTCGTCCGGATGAAAGACGAAGAGTGGGATGAAATCATGGAAACTGATCTTAAATCAGTTTTTCGTTTGAGCCGCGCAGTGTTGCGAGCCATGATGAAAGCAAGGTACGGACGCATCATCAACATTTCGTCGGTAGTGGGAGCTACCGGCAATATGGGACAGGCGAATTATGCTGCAGCCAAAGCCGGGATATTTGGTTTCAGCAAATCCCTGGCGCGTGAAGTGGGCAGCCGCAACATTACCGTCAATTGCATCGCGCCAGGTTTCGTGGAGACCGACATGACACGCGCACTTACCGGCAAACAGCACCAAGACCTGATCCAGCACGTACCGCTGGGCAGATTGGCACAGCCCAAAGAAATCGCTTCAGCAGTTGCATTTATCGCTTCACCGGACGCGGGATACATTACCGGTGCGACGCTTCATGTAAATGGTGGAATGTATATGGATTAATGGCAGTACTTTAAATTAATGCAGAATGGTGCACGCTATCAGGATGCATCCTGGCTGCTCATTTTATGGTTGATGGTGTTCTGATTTTATTAATACCGAAAACTTGCTAGAATGACGACGTTTTTCTTACCGGAGAAGAGGAATCTAGATGGAAAATGTAGAGCAGCGTATAAAAAAGATCGTGGCCGAGCAACTGGGAGTGAATGAGGCGGATGTCAAAAACGAATCATCCTTTGTGGATGATCTGGGCGCCGACTCGCTTGATACCGTGGAGCTGGTCATGGCGTTGGAAGAAGAATTCAAGTGCGAAATTCCCGATGAGCAGGCAGAGAAAATAAATACCGTTCAGCAGGCCATTGATTATATCAATTCTCACTCCAACTAATTCCTGCTTTAAGCACACCCCGACTCGGAGTCACTTTGTCCAAACGTAGGGTAGTTATCACTGGTCTGGGTATTATTTCGCCTATCGGAAACACCGTTCCGGATGCATGGACCAATGTTGTCGCGGGAAAATCGGGTGTTACCCGCATTACCCGTTTCGATGCTTCCGCATTTGCGTCCCAGATTGCCGGTGAGGTCAAGGATTTCGATGTCACAAATTATCTTTCTGTTAAAGATGCGCGCCGGATGGATATTTTTATCCACTATGGCATGGCTGCGGCAATCCAGGCGGTCAAGGACGCGGGTCTCGGGGAGATAGCCGGTACGAACCTAGATGCCGAGCGTATCGGCGTTAATATCGGCTCCGGAATCGGAGGCTTATCGATGATAGAGAATACCCACGACACTTATCACGTGGGTGGTCCGCGCAAGATCTCGCCCTTCTTCATTCCCAGTACCATCATCAATATGATCGCCGGTAACCTGTCCATCATGTTCGGATTCAAAGGGCCGAATCTTGCGATTGTCACCGCCTGTACCACTGCGACTCATTGCATTGGCGACTCGGCACGTCTGATCGAATACGGTGATGTGGATGTAATGGTCGCGGGTGGTGCGGAGTCCTGCGTAACACCGCTCGCCATTGGCGGATTTGCTTCGGCGCGGGCCCTGTCGACTCGCAACGACGATCCCGTTACCGCTAGCCGGCCGTGGGATAAAGACCGGGATGGTTTTGTGCTGGGTGAGGGGGCGGGGGTTCTGGTGCTGGAAGAAATGGAACATGCCAAGCGCCGGGGAGCGAAGATTTATGCTGAACTGGCCGGCTTCGGCATGAGTGCTGATGCCTACCACATGACTGCTCCCTCTGAAGATGGCGAGGGCGCTGCGCGTTGCATGACCAGTGCACTCAGAAATGCAGGGATAGAAGCCGCCGGAGTGGATTACATTAATGCGCATGGCACTTCCACTCCGCTGGGTGACATTGCGGAAACCATTGCGGTGAAGCGCTGCTTTGGCGAGCATGCGAAGAAACTTGTGGTTAATTCCACAAAATCCATGACTGGACACTTGTTGGGTGCGGCGGGCGGGGTTGAGGCCATATTCTCTGCCTTGGCGGTGCATCATCAGATTTCTCCTCCCACCATCAATATTTTCGACCAGGATCCGGTATGCGATCTGGATTACGTTCCCAATACCGCGCGAGAAATGAAGATTGATGTGGCGATGTCAAATTCATTTGGCTTTGGTGGCACAAACGGTACGCTGATCTTCCGTAAGATTTGACTTATCGTTGTAGCGCATGCGGACGCTAAAACGCATCATTTTCCTTGTGCTGGCCAGTGCAATCCTGTTTGCTGGATGGTTTGCCTATCAGATCAACAAACCCGTTCAGCTTCCCGTTGTTCCCTACGAGTTCTCCATCGAACCCGGTAGCAGCTTGAGAAGCGTTGCGAAGCAATTAGTCGATGCGGGCGTTTTGCACGATGTCTGGTCTTTTGTCCTGTTGTCGCGGGTGATGGGACTTGCATCTTCACTCAAGGCCGGAGATTATGAAATTGCGGCAAGCACTTCCCCACTGCAATTACTGGAACGTATCACCAAAGGCGACATCAATCAGAGTGAGATCAGATTTATAGAAGGCTGGACTTTTTCACAGCTTAGACAAATCCTGGACGCGCATCCAGCCATCCGGCACGACACCACTCATCTTGCTGACAAGGAAATCCTGCGGTTAATCGGCGCGGGCGAAACGCCAGCGGAAGGATTGTTTTTTCCCGATACCTATTTTTTTGCGCGGGGCAGCAGCGACATCACCATATTGAGGCGTGCTTACCACGCAATGCAGAACCATCTCAATACGGCATGGGCCGAACGCGCCGCGGATCTGCCCCTGACAGATCCTTATCAGGCATTGATCCTGGCATCAATTGTTGAAAAAGAAACCGGTAGGGAGAGCGATCGCACCATGGTGGCAGGGGTATTTATCAACCGGTTGCGATTAGGCATGTTGCTGCAAACTGATCCAACTGTTATTTATGGTCTGGGAAAAAAATTTGACGGCAACCTGCGTAAGAAAGATCTTCTGACCGATCAGGAATACAATACGTACACGCGCGGTGGCTTGCCACCCACCCCCATTGCCATGCCGGGACTGGCCTCGATTCAGGCAGCGTTGAATCCCGCTAAAACCAATGCCCTTTACTTTGTCGCAAAAGGGAATGGGGAATCGCATTTTTCCAATAATCTGGCGGATCACAATCGTGCCGTATCAAGGTATCAGAGACGACAGCCACCTTAGTTTTGCTCCTGTCCACAGGAGAGCGCAAGTCATGGATTATTAATAGAATAATCAATCATGGGCCTTGATCGTCTCGATTGCGAATCCATTCCGTTGCCGCCCTTGATTAAGCGGGTAAAGAATCTGGCGCAGGTGTGGAATTTCATAGCCGGTAACCTTCGCAATACCTTCCGGAAACAGCCACTGGCTGCAATACCTGTTCCCTAATCACACGATAGATTAAGAAATCGATCGTAAAGGTAACCGCTAATTCCGGGTTTTGAGAAAACCGTCCGGTATATTTTGAGGTAGATTCTGCGAAAGCATGCTGCTGGCGGCGGCATCCTGGAAATAGTTGCTCAGGTAGTGATCGAAAGGAATCTCATGCGTGGCATCCAGCTGTTGCTGCTGCGCCAGCGATGTTTCGACCTCGAGATCAAAGCGCCTCTTCACCGAAGCATCCAATGTACACTGCCTGAAGTCGCGGGTGTATTCATGGGATTTCTGCAACACCAGCTCGGTAATCGACATCTTTTGCGTCCGCATGGCCGACAGCATCCTGGCCGAAGCGGTCAACTCGGGGTGATGGATCACTTCGACCTGTTTGCTCAACGCCTGGGTGTAGGGTTTATCGCGATCGCCATAATCCAGGATCTCACAGATCTCCTGCATTTGCCCGCACAGCCTCAGCGCCCATTGCCGCAGCGGAATCTCCCGCCCATGGTCCAACAGCTTCAGCTCCGGATCCCTGCCCCGGTTGGCCACCGCCAACGCATTCCCGCTAATCTCCTCATGCTGCCTCAAGTCATGCCCCGCATTGGACTGGAATAAACAGAAAAGACTCAATGCCTCGAGAAAGCGCATGGTCTCGATCGAAATACCCGCAGGCTCAAACAGATCGACATCCACCGCGCGTATCTCAATATACTGAATCCCCCGGCTTCCCAGCGCCTGCAGCGGCCGCTCATTGGGTCGCGTCGGCTGCTTCGGCCGCACCGAAGTGTAATACTCGTTCTCGATTTGCAGGAAATGGGTATTCAACTGCCGGTACTGGCCGCCCACCTTTGCCCCGATCCGCTCGTAGCCGAGATAAGGGATCGTAGTCGCCCGGCGCAAGTCACGGATGTACTCCTCCATACTGTTAAAGGAAATATGAAACATCGATTGAACCGGATTCAAATAGCCGATCTCGCTCATCCTCAAAGAAGTCGCGTAAGGCTTGTAATAAGAAGTCTCATCGAACTTCTCCAAAGTGCGGGCATGCGCAGACTGACGGCTATCGATGAAGCTCTTGCCGACCGCCGGGGACGAACCGAACAAATACAGGATCAGCCAGCCATAACGCTGCAAGTTCCTGATCATTCCCATATACGCCTGCGTCGTGAACGATTGCAGATCGCCGGAATGCTTCATGAAATGCTGATATTGCGGCCAGAATGGCTCGGGCAGCGAATAGTTGAAATGGATACCGGCGATGACCTGCATGCAACGGCCGTAGCGGTAGCTCAACCCCCGCCGGTAGATATGCTTCATCCTCCCCACATTGGAGGTACCATACTCGGCAATGGGAATGACCGGGTCCCGCAAATCGCCGATCGGCATGCTGGCTGCCAGCAACAATTCATCACCGATGTGCGCGCAGACGTATTGATGCAAATCCGTCAGAAACCCCAGCATCTGGCCTGTATCCGCTAATGCCGGCGTGATCAATTCCAATAGCGCCTCGGAATAATCCGTGGTGATATGCGGATGCATCAATGCAGCCCCGAGCTGACGCGGATGAGGCAGCTGCGAGAGGGATCCGGCGCGGGTGATGCGCAGGCTTTCCTTCTCGATCCCTTTCAGACCACCCACTAATACCGGCCGGAGGGATGCGTCAATGGCCTTTTTGAAGCGTTCATTAGATGACTTGTGTGACATTCTATGACTCCTTGGCTTCGTTTCAGACAGCCTGCGAGGAATATGCATGTTGGTTTTGGAGATTATTTCCTCAAGGATTCAGGACGATCAGTCAATCGCTTAATCTTTTTCTTGTCATGAATACGCTGTGTTACATCGTATTGTACCCCCAGAAAATAAAATGCCTTACCATCGGGATCAAGGAGCGACGTAACTGCCAGGTGGCTATAAAATAATTCACTATTTTTACGATAATTCATTCTACTCACACGGGGATCCAATATTTCTGAGTGGATTTGTGGAATCAATCCCGGATCTTTCTCAATTATAAACGTCATTATTTTTCCTCAACGTTTATCAGACAACAATCGAAAAAACTGGTTGCGCTTAAACTGTCAGCTATCGTCTCGAGGCTTGATCTCTCTGCTCTATCTCCATGAATTGCTTGATAGCCTTTACACTTTCTCGGTACTGTCTTGTGTGGCAACTCGAGTAGATTTTCAAAAGATTTCATGGATAATTTGAGTTTAAGTATTCAGAGACGCGGGCTGGACGAATCAAGCACTTAATCGCATCGATAGGGATTGGAAGTACACTCAAAGCACGTTACCCGGTTGAAAAATAATAATCTTGAAAGTCGATTCAGAGCGTTAGGACGAAAATGTTAACTCCTGTTGGACTTGGAGAATCGAAAGTTTTGCGACCGATTTTCTTTAAGTCCGATAGGACATCAGTTTTCTCGATAAACGTAAAAAATTGACATTGCTGTCTTCAAAAGTAGAATGGCGGGTTATTTAATAAATGCCGGGTGTTATTTTTCTTGATTCATCCGGGGAAAATAAAAATTCGGACCTTGTCAATTAAATTGCCTAAATCAGGAAGGAGAAAATGAGTCACACATTATATGAAGCTTCTGTCCTACGTGTGCAGCGCTGCGAGTTGGCTGTTCCGGGATCGAACCCGGGTATGTTTGAGAAAGCGATGAAAAGCGGCGTGGATTTCATTTTTCTTGATCTTGAAGATGCGGTCGCTCCCGATGACAAAATAAAAGCACGTAAAAATGTAATCGAAGCGCTCAATGATCTTGATTGGAAAGGTCATGGCGTAACAATCTCAGTGCGTATAAATGGTCTGGATACGCAATTTATGGTTCGCGACGTAGTTGATCTGGTCGAACAAGCGGGCCACAGAATTGATACCATTTTGATTCCAAAAGTAGGGGTTTATGCTGATGTCTATATGGTGGAGGCCATGCTGAATCAGCTGGAAATGCAACAGGGGCTAAAGAATAGAATTGGTACTGAAGCGCTGATTGAAACTGCCTTGGGCATGGCTAATGTAGAGGATATTGCCCGTAATGGCGTATCGGGCCGTCTCGAAGCGCTGCATTTCGGTGTGGCCGACTACGCTGCCAGTAATCGTGCCAGAACGACGAATATTGGCGGACTCAATCCGGATTATCCAGGCGATCAATGGCATGCCGCCATCAGTCGTATGACAGTTGCCTGCCGTGCCTATGGCCTGCGTCCTATAGACGGCCCCTTTGGCGATATTAAGGATCCCGATGGTTATAAACTGGCGGCTAAAAGAGCCGCTGCGTTGGGTTGTGAAGGCAAATGGGCTATCCATCCGTCACAAATTGTGCTCGCAAATGATGTATTCACACCGCCTGCCGGGGAAATTGAGAAAGCGCACCGTATTCTGGCCGCGTTAGCGGAAGCGGCGGCTCAAGGCAAGGGAGCGGCTGCGCTGGATGGTCGATTGATTGATGCTGCCTCGGCAAGAATGGCCAACAACGTCGTTAAAATGGCAGAAGCAATCGCTGCAAAAACCTGATAATGATATTTTAGCGACCCCCGGAACCACCCGTCTGTCGCGGCCCTTTCCTTCGGTGGTGGCTTCTACCGGCGCGGATGAGTGATGCATTGCCGCGCATGGCGAAGGAGTGTTACTCACGATGGAAATACGCATAATCCCGGACGCAGCGTCGGTTATTTCCGGTTTGTCACTCGTTTCCGCGGTAACGGGCTGATTTGTTTATGGGTCCGATTAAGATTCAAGTGAATTAGAATTATTTTTTTCTTAAACAGTTAAGGTGATGTAGTGGACATTCACGAGTATCAGGCGAAAGAGATTTTGGCAAAATATGGCGTTAAGATCGCAGAAGGTGGTTTAGCTTATAGTCCCGAAGAAAGTGTCCAGCGTGCCAGAGAGATCGAGGGAAATGTCTGGGTGGTAAAGGCGCAGATTCATTCCGGAGCGCGTGGTAAAGCGGGCGGCATCAAGATCTGCAGCACGCATGATGAAGTTGAAGAGGCTGCGGAAGAGCTGTTGGGAAAAAATTTGATTACCCATCAAACCGGGCCTGCGGGCAAGATTTGTTCAAGAGTGTATATCGAAGCGGGAACGGATATCGCTAAAGAACTGTATCTCTGTTTTTTGATTGACCGAAGCTCGGAACGCATCGTCATGGTTGGTTCCGCCCAAGGCGGAATGGAAATTGAGGAATTAGCTGAAACAAATCCCGGAGCAGTCAAAAAAATTTACATTGAACCTGCTGTCGGTCTCCAGGACTTTCAGGCGCGCGAAATGGCATTCTCATTGGGGCTGGAGGCTACGCAACTCATTCATGCCGTCAGAACTATAAGAGGCTGCTATCGTGCGTTGCGCGACCTTGATGCAAGTATGCTGGAAATCAATCCGTTGGTTATCACCGGTAGCGGCGAATTAATCATACTGGATGCCAAGATGAGTTTTGATGACAACGCTCTGTTTCGCCGTCATGAGATTGCCGAGTTGCGGGATAAAACCCAGGGAGATTCCCGAGAGGTGGCGGCTGCGGACCATGGCCTTAGCTATGTGGGTCTGGATGGGGATATCGGCTGCATGATTAACGGCGCGGGTCTGGCCATGGCCACCATGGATATGATCAAGCTTGCCGGGGGTGAACCCGCGAACTTCCTTGATGTTGGCGGTGGTGCGTCCGCGGAGCGTACGGAAAAAGCATTTCGTCTGGTACTGGCTGACAAAGGTGTCAAGGCAATGCTGGTCAATATATTTGCCGGAATTAATCGTTGTGACTGGATCGCCGAAGGGGTCGTGCATGCGGTCAGGAATATCGATATGAGCGTCCCGCTGGTTGTGCGGTTATCAGGCACAAATGTTGAAGAGGGCCAGCGGATTATTGCTGAGAGCGGCTTGCCCATCATTACGGCAGGCACACTGGCGGAAGCGGCTGATAAAGTCGTCCGGGCTCGCAATGAAGTCGTTGCGGAAGAGAGTAAAGGAAAATAGATGGCAATCCTGGTTAATGAAAGTACACGTATCATCGTTCAAGGTTTCACCGGTAAAATCGGTACCTTCCACGCGCGGGATATGATTCGTTATGGGTCTAATGTCGTGGGGGGAGTTACCCCGGGCAAGGGTGGTCAGCGGCACCTCGATCTGCCTGTATTTAATACGGTGAAAGAGGCTGTACAACAGGTTGGGGCCGAAGCCAGCATCGTGTTTGTTCCGCCGGCATTCGCGGCGGATTCAATTATGGAAGCTGCTGACGCTGGCATTAAATACTGTGTGGCGATTACCGATGGTATTCCCACTCAGGATATGATGACCGTCAAGAACTTCTTGCGTCGTTTTCCTGTCCAGGAAAGAATGGTTCTGACAGGTCCGAACTGTGCCGGAACAATTAGTCCGGGACGCGCGATGCTGGGAATCATGCCTGGGCATATCTATATTCAGGGGAATGTTGGCATTGTCGGCCGTTCCGGCACACTGGGCTATGAAGCGGCTGATCAGATGAAAATACTGGGAATCGGCATATCGACGTCGGTGGGTATTGGCGGCGATCCAATTATTGGTAGCTCACATCGTGATATTCTTGAAAAATTTGAAGAGGATGCTGAAACCAAAGTAGTAATCATGATCGGTGAAATTGGCGGACCGCAAGAGGTTGAGGCCGGTATTTTCGCTAAGGAAAATATGGGCAAGCCGTTAATTGCCTACATTGCAGGTTTAACCGCCCCAGAAGGCCGTCGCATGGGGCATGCCGGCGCGATCATTTCGTCGGCCGGAGAAAGCGCCGCGGAGAAAGTAGCCGTATTGAAGGAACTGGGCATCACTATTTGCCCGACTCCTGCCGCGATGGGTGACACTGTAGCAGCGGTATTGGCCAGGATGTAAGTCTTATGCGTAGCTGGTTTTTATCGGATGTGCTTGAGAGTGGAGGCTTAATACATGGCAATCTGGATGACGGCGCTAAAGATTATTCCATGGGCGGATGTGCTGGAGTCGGCACCGCATATCGTCAAAGCGGCAAAACGCCTCTTTTCGGCGACAAAGGCTGACGCAACCACCTTCGCGGAATCCTCAACAGAGTCTTCAGCTGCAACGGCCGGCAGCAGTCTTGCCAACCTGAATAAACGAGTCCGTCTGTTAGAGGCAAGGCTCGTTGAATTGAGCGATGAACAAAAATCGTCTACTGAATTAATCAAGTCGCTTGCCGAACAAAACGCGCTTGTTGTCGAAGCCATCGAAGTATTTCGAGTCCGGATAAAGATTCTGCTTACTCTCTGTATCGTGCTGATCGGCGTGCTGGCTAGCCTGGTATTCTGGCTAGTGATGAAGTAGATGAGAACCTGAAAACCTGATGAAGCATTCGAGTACGCATAAAACTATTTTAAGTGATAACGAGAAAAGGGTTTCTGCGTTTTCATTTCCGGTGGTTGATTGTATGGGGTAATTGAAGCGATGATCGTGGTACCAGAAAGAGTCGTAGTACTGGTGCTACCTGTTTACACAAACCAGAGCTAAAGTACGGGCACAATAAAATTGTTTTAATATAAAAAATAGATGTCTTTGTCCCAGGCGGGGACAGAACAGAGAAGATCATGGGGATATCCCGTGCATTACATTGCCGCAGCCAAACTTGCGGTGCTTTATGGACCACGGAAAAAAGGAGAAGAGAGATGGTTGTCAAGCTTGGGCTGAGGCTCATAACGCTGACATGCGGGGCGCTGCTGGCGGCGTCTTCATGGGCGAACTTTCCCAGCGTCCCGAAGGAGATGTACAAAGCGCTGAACCTGGAACAAACGGCCACGCCCAAGGAACTGCATGAAGCGGTGACCAAGCGCTACAAGGACCCGGCACAAGGGGCGGGACGTGGGACGTTGGCGCAGTACTGGGAACCGGTACCGTACAGCATGTACATGGACCCGGCCTCATTCTACAAGCCACCGACCTCGATGAAGGAAGTGGCGGAGCGCCAGGAATGCGTCAAGTGTCACACGGACGAATCGCCGGTGTGGGTGAATGCGTGGAAGAAGAGCACGCATGCCAACCTGGACAAAGTGCGCAACCTCAAGCCGGACAGCCCGATCTACTACAAGAAAGCCAAGCTGGAAGACGTGGAGAAGAACCTGCGCTCCATGGGACGGCTGGGCGCGACCGAGAAGCTGAAGGAAGTGGGCTGTATTGACTGTCACGTCGACATCAACACCAAGAAAAAAGCCGACCACATGACTGAGCTGCGCATGCCCACGGCTGACGTCTGCGGCACCTGCCACCTGCAGGAATTTGCCGAACGCGAATCCGAGCGCGACACCATGATCTGGCCGAACAAGCAATGGCCGTCGGGACGGCCCTCGCACGCGCTGGACTGGAAAGCCAACGTAGAAGTTGCGGTATTTGCCGCCATGCCGCAGCGCGAGATCGCTGAAGGCTGCAGCATGTGCCACACCAACCAGAACAAATGCGACTCCTGCCACACCCGTCACGAATTCTCCGCGGCCGAATCGCGCAAGCCCGAAGCGTGCGCCACCTGCCACAGCGGGGTTGACCACAACAACTGGGAAGCTTACTCCATGAGTAAGCACGGCAAGATCGTCACCATGATGGGCGACAAATGGAACTGGGAAGTCTCACTCAAGGACGCCTACTCCAAGGGCGGCCAGACCGCCCCGACCTGCGCGGGCTGCCACTTCGAATATGAAGGCAAATACAGCCACAACGTCACCCGCAAGATACGCTGGGCCAACTACCCTGCCGTACCTGGCATCGCCGAGAACATCAACAGCGAATGGTCGGAAGCGCGCCTGGACTCCTGGGTCAAGACCTGCACCTCCTGCCACTCCGAGCGTTTTGCCCGCTCCTACCTGGAATTCATGGACAAAGGCACCCTGCACGGCCTGGCCAAATTCAAGGAAGCGCACAACGTCGCCGAGCAACTCTACAAGGATGGCCTGCTCACCGGGCAGAAGACCAACCGTCCGGCGCCGATGGCACCGGATAAGGAAATGTTCGCCGGCTTCACCCAGCTCTACTGGTCCAAGGACAACAACCCCGCGGCGATCGAACTGAAAGCGCTGGAAATGGGAGAAAACGACCTGCCCAAACTGCACGTCGGCCTGGCCCACGTCAACCCGGGCGGCTGGACCTACACCGAAGGCTGGGGACCGATGAACCGCGCCTACGTCGAAATCATGGACGAAAACACCAAGATACGCGAAATGGCGGCACTGCAGGCACGGGTAGCCAAAATGGAATCGAAACGCACCAGCCTGCTGGATCTTGACAGCAAGGACGACAAGCTCTCGCTGGGCGGTCTGGGCGGCGGCATGCTGCTGGCCGGCACCCTCGCGCTGGCTGGCTGGCGCCGGCGCGAGAAAAGCGGGCATTGACCGCCTCCTCCGCCACAACCCCCTCCCCCGCAGCACGGGGAGGGCTGGGAACTAAACTCCTCCCGTCACTGGGCATCCTCCTGGTGACGGGAGGTTTACTTTTACTCATCTGGTTTGCCTGGCTCTGGTTCAACCCGGCGCCCGCACCCTACCGCTACACCCTGGTCAAGGAAGGAGCTAGCACCCAATTTGGCCCGCTGGGCCTCGATGCCTGGCCGGACCTCACCGTCGCCCAATATGAAATCCACGCCGACGGCGTGAACGATCCCATCGCCCTGGCCACCACCGCCCGGCGCGGTGCGACCCCGCCCATCCTCATCAGCTGGGAGAACCGCAGCAGCGAACTGCTCATCTCCCTCGACAGCAAACTCAATGAACTGACCGCGCTGGCTGCCGCCATCGACAAGTATGCGGCCAAGGACGCGCGCATCCTGGCGTGGTGGGACACCTCGCGCCAGATCAAACTGCTGGCCGGGCGCGACACCCTGTTTACCCGGCACCTGGGCGAACCCCTCATCCTCCCCTTGCCCTGGCAGGCCTACAGCGACGCCGTCCGTCACTACGAAGACCAATTCTGGGGCGCCCCGGCCTCGGCTGACGAACAGCGTAACTTCCAGCACTTCGTCGACGCCCTCATCGCCGAGCCCGTCAAGGGCGCCGCCCTCCTGCGCCAACTGGCCGGCCTGCAGGACAGCGCGGGCAAGACCCCGGACCAGGCCCCCTCGGAAGCCTACATCGTCATCCACGTCACCGACCTCTATAAACTGGGACTGATGCGCCCCGAGCAATTCGACATCACCTACAAGCACTTCCCCATGGAAGGCAACATGCACGGCATGATCGGCTACCTCAAGAAATGGATGCAGGAAAACAACTTCGCCACCTACACCCTGCAATCCCTCTCCGACAGCATGGTGCGCGGCTACTTCCTGCGCGACGAAAAAAGCAGCCACAGCCTCCTGGCGCAGATGCTGCCCTTCACCAACTCCATGCCGCTGGACCTGACCGTCCTGCAACTCATCTACCAGCAGGGCGGCTACTGGGTCTACAAAATCCCCTCCGCCGCGGACGCCGCGGCGGCACCCTCCACTCCCGCCCCCGCTGACGCCGCCGGCGCCCACACCGCTCCCCACTCTGACACCGCCCCCGCCCCGGCCGCTCCCGCCCCGGCCGCTCCCGCCCCCGCCTCCTGAGGCGGGCCAGGCTGGTTGACCGAGGGCGCACGCGCGGCGGTACCAGTGGTACCACAAAGAGTGATGGTACTGGTGCTACCCGTTTAGCGCAACCAGCGATACAGTACCGGCATAATTGGGTTTTATACATATAACAACGATCAACGGATATATTTGCCCGAAGGAGAAGACCATGCGCCATTCCCTGACACTTGCCCTCGCCGCTGCCGCCATGTTTGCGCTGCTATCCGGCAGCGCCTCCGCACAATCATTTGAAGGCCGCAAGAAGTGCAGTTCCTGTCACAAGAGCCAGGCCGAATCATGGAGCCAGACGGCGCACGCCAAGGCCATGGACTCGCTCAAGCCCAACACCAAGGCTGAGGCCAAGAAAAAGGCCAAGCTCGACCCCAAGAAGGACTACACCAAGGACAAGGACTGCGTAGGCTGTCACGTCGACGGCTGGGGCAAGGAAGGCGGCTACACGGTTGAGGACCCCAGCAAATTCACCAGCGGCGTCGGCTGCGAATCCTGCCACGGCCCGGGCGCCAAGTATCGCGGCATCCACCGCAAGGCGGGAGCGGCCTACGAGAAATCGAAGAAGACCGCGCCGCGTTCGACCCTGGCGGAAGCGGGACAGGACTTCGCCTTTGAAGAATCCTGCAACGCCTGCCACCTGAACTATGAAGGCTCGGGCTGGAAGGGTACCAAGAAGCCCTACACCCCGTTCACCCCGCAAGTGGACAAGAAATACACCTTCAACTTCGACAAATACGTCAAGGACGTCAAAGCCATGCACGAGCACTACAAACTGGACGGCACCTTCGAAGGCGATCCGAAGTTCAAGTTCCATGACGACTTCCAGTCCACGGCCAAGGTCGGCGAGAAAGGCTCGGAGGACTGATGGGAATACGCGCGGGCGGCACCCTGCTCACGGGTGCCTTGCTGGGGGTAGTCATGGTAGCGGTGGTATTCGGCGGCGAGGCCGCCGTCTCCACCACCGAATTCTGCACCAGCTGTCACTCCATGTCCTATCCGGCGGAGGAGCTCAAGACCTCCTCGCACTATGGCGCCCTGGGCGCCAACCCGGGCTGCAAGGATTGCCACATCCCGCAGGGCTTCAAGAACTTCCACCTGGCGGTGGCGACGCACGTGGTGGATGGGGCGCGCGAACTGTACCTGGAATTTGCCAACGACTACTCCACGCTGGAGAAATTCAACGAGCGCAGGCTGATCATGGCGCACGATGCGCGCATGAACCTGAAGAAGTGGGACAGCAACACCTGCCGCGAATGCCACAAGAACCCGCAGCCGCCGGGGGCTGATGCCAAGGCCGCGCACAAGAAGATGGAGACCGAAGGGGCCACCTGTATCGACTGCCATCAGAACCTGGTGCACAAGGAAGTCGCCGAGACCGACCTCAATGCCAGCCGCAAGGAAGGCAAAATGGTCCTCAAGCCTGAAAAGAAGGATAAGGACGACGAGGAGGAGGAAGAGGAGGAGGGGTGATTCGGCCTGACAGTATTCCGGCTTAATGGATAAGGTTTATCAGTCCAGATGCGGTTTCCCGGTAATGGTAGGCCGCATGTAATTCTGCGTTGCCACGTGTTGATGTCTATCTTTGCCCGGAATCCAACGCGGTGTATCCGTACCAATGGTGCTGCGGATGCTACACGCAGTCAATATTCAGCTTACTTGAAGTTTTTCAATGAGTCGGCAAACTCGTCATACCGTATGACGCTGGTCGAGTGTTATTAAAAAATTAATCAGAGATTTTGTGAATAACCTGGATCATCGGAGAGACTTGGCTTGCCTGTGAGTGACTGACGGTTTTAACGGTAAATCAGATGGCTTCATAACAATTCACAATTTTGTCGAAAAGGGATCTTTGGTCACTTCTTTGATTTAATCTTCTTATTTATTAGCGCTCAGATGGGTTTCAGGTTAGTGCTTCTCTCAATGTCACGAGACGGTGAATGTCACGAGACTGTAACATATCCATCGTAATATCTAGCCTCCTCGAAAAACCCAACTTTTACTGAGGCATTTGTTTGTGACCACGGAGTCTCCCACTGATACCAATCAGCCCGGAAAACTTGGGTATAGTTACAGTCGTCACTTGGGTGAACGTTTCATTGAGGCCACGCTATTCCTGATGGCGTTTGTTTCAGTTGCAATTACGATCGCCATCGTGGTGATGCTGGTGAAAGAGTCGTTTGTGTTTTTTGAACACGTTCCGCTCTGGGATTTTCTCACCGATACCCAATGGACACCGCTGTTTGACGATGCGCACTACGGCATACTCCCATTGATCTCCGGGACCGTCGTGAGTTCCGCTGTGGCGCTATCGGTAGCGATTCCCATGGGTACAATAACTGCCATATATCTTTCCGAATTCGCACCTTTTGCCGTGCGTGAAATCGCCAAGCCATTTCTTGAGCTGCTGGGTGGTGTGCCAACAGTGGTTTACGGTTATTTCGCGTTACTGTTCGTTACACCCCTGCTGCAACAAATTTTCCCCGAGTTACCCGGCTTCAGTCTGCTTTCCGCCGGCCTGGTGATGGGCATCATGATTATTCCCTATGTCAGCTCCATGGCGGAGGACGCCATGCGTGCGGTGCCGATGCACCTGCGCGAGGGCTCCTATGCGATGGGCGCCACGAGACTCCAGACCGCTATCCGGGTAGTGATGCCCGCCGCCTTTTCCGGCATTGCCGCCGCCTATATTCTTGGTATCTCCCGTGCGGTAGGAGAGACCATGGTGGTGGCGATAGCTGCCGGCATGCAGCCGAACCTCACATGGAATCCAATGGAGCCAGCGGCCACAATCACCGCCTATATTGTGCAGGTAAGCTTGGGCGATCTGCCCCATGGCAGCATTGGCTATCAGACCATTTTTGCCGCCGGACTTACATTACTGCTATTAACGCTGGTATTCAATGTTATTGGCCACCTGCTACGCAAGCGGTATCGCGAGATTTATTGAGTCTTATAGGAATTCTGTATTTAACCAGCCTGGTTTTTTCTGCCGCTTGATTTGCGGTCTTCTAATGAATATACCTTACTGATTTTTCCCCGGATCCGGTTGATGAGAGATGAAAAAAACCTGAACGAGATTCGTGCCATCATCGCACGTCACAAGCTTTGGGATCTCATTTTTATGATTATCGGGGTACTCGTGCTGATGATTGCGATACTGACATTCATGGCATTATTCTCCCGCATGCTCATCGACGGGATGCCGCGTTTGTCATGGGATTTTTTTAGTTCTTTCCCATCGCGCCGCGCGGGTTCGGCGGGTATATTGTCTGCCTGGGTCGGAACGACGCTGGTCATGATGGTGACGGCGGTGGCTGCCGTGCCGATGGGTATTGGAGCGGGCATTTATCTGGAGGAGTATGCATCTAAAAACCTCCTCACCGAGATTATTGAAATTAATGTGACCAATCTTGCAGGTGTGCCGTCCATTATCTATGGGCTGTTGGCGTTGAGCCTGTTCGTGCATCAGTTGGGATTCGGACAGAGCATTTTGTCGGCGGGCCTCGCGCTGGCACTATTGATCCTGCCAGTTGTGATCGTTGCAACCCGTGAGGCCATACGTTCGATTCCCGTGGCTATCCGCGAGGGTGCGTATGCACTTGGGGCAACCAAGTGGCAAACTGTTTCTGATCATCTTATTCCGTATTCCGCAGCCGGTATTTTGACGGGCGTCATTATCGGTCTTGCCCGTGCGATTGGAGAAACAGCGCCCATCATCACCATTGGCGCGCTGACTTTCATCGCATTCCTGCCGCCGTCCCCGATAACAGCGGAATTTCCCTTTTTGTCTTTTGATTGGCTGATGGCGTCATTCACAGTGATGCCGATCCAGATGTTTAACTGGGTGTCGCGGCCGGAGGAAGAATTTCAGGCCAACGCAGCGGCGGCGGGACTTGTTCTGGTAGTGATGACGCTCACCATGAACGCATTAGCTATTTATTTGCGCTATCGCATGCGAAAGAATATCAAATGGTAGAGAATTTCCCGCGAGACAACTCCGTTGCGGATATCACACCGATTCCGTGCAAATCCGAAGTCAGAGATCTGAGTTTTTATTATGGCGCATTTAACGCGCTTAAAAACATTAACATGACGTTGCATGAAAAACAGGTCACCGCATTGATCGGTCCGTCCGGCTGTGGCAAATCCACTTATCTTCGCTGCTTCAACCGTATGCATGACCTCTATCCAGGGAATCGTTATGTAGGCGAGATTATTCTGCACCCGGATAACGTCAATATTCTTTCCCGTAACGTGGATCCGATCGAAGTGCGAATGCGTGTCAGTATGGTCTTTCAGAAACCCAACCCATTTCCAAAATCCATCTATGAAAATGTGGCTTATGGCCTGCGAGTGCGTGGGGTAAGGCAGCGCGCGGTGCTGGATGAGAAAGTGGAACAGGCATTGCGCGACGCGGCATTATGGGACGAAGTGAAAGATCGTTTGAAACAGCTTGCTTACAATCTTTCGGGTGGCCAGCAGCAACGTTTGTGTATCGCCCGGGCGCTCGCCACGGATCCTGAAATCCTCTTATTCGACGAGCCTACTTCGGCGCTTGATCCTATCGCCACCGCCAGCATCGAAGAGCTTATCGCTGACCTGAAAGACAAGGTTACCATTCTCATCGTTACTCACAATATGCAACAGGCGGCGCGTGTATCGGATTACACCGCCTATATGTATTTGGGTGAAATCATCGAATTTGATGTGACCGACACTATTTTCATCAAGCCTAAAAATAAACAGACGGAAGATTACATTACCGGTCGTTTTGGTTGAACCTAAATCCGACAGGTAACCGCTCTAGCGTTCTCGACATAAGAAATATCAAACGCGGAAGATATTATTTATATTACAAATATCTTGCGATGCACTTGAACGGTTCTCAGCGCCCGTTCCTGCAAATCACAGGGGATCAATACCCTTCATTCCAGCCATTCCATTCTCATCCACGGTTTTTAGTATTTTCGAACTTTATTCGGGGCGGTATCCCTTGCCTTCTGATTGACCCGATACCCATTCACAGGTAACATTCGCTGCTTTTAAGGACAAAGGCGGCGATGATGGCTATGCGTTCGAAGCTGGTTGCAGGCAACTGGAAAATGCATGGCGGAATGGCGCAGAATCAGGACTTGCTGGGCGCAATCGTCGCGGGAACGGCAGCCCTGCGTAACGCCGGTTTTGCGGTATGCGTGCCTTATCCCTACCTCGCTCAGACACAAACATTGCTGCGGGACACGCCTATCCAGTGGGGTGCCCAGAATGTAAGCCAGTATGACAAAGGCGCTTATACGGGTGAGGTATCGGCGGCCATGTTGATGGATTTCGGCTGTCGTTATGCTATTGCCGGTCATTCGGAACGGCGCGCATTATATGGTGAAGATAGTCGTACAGTGGCGCTTAAATTCAAAGCGGCTCAAGCGGCCGGCTTGATACCTATCCTATGTGTTGGTGAAACGCTGGATCAGCGTGAGGCTGGCATTACCGAGCAAGTGGTAGCGGAACAACTGGATGCAATTATTGAATCGGCGGGCATCAACGCGCTGGTTCAATCGGTATTGGCCTATGAGCCGGTATGGGCTATCGGAACCGGGAAAACCGCTACACCCAGTCAGGCCCAGGATGTGCATGCCTTCATTCGCGATAGAATCGCCGCTCACAGTCCCGAAGTGGCTGCCGGGTTAAAGATTCTTTATGGCGGCAGCGTCAAGGCAAATAATGCCGAGGAGCTATTCGCCATGCCGGATATCGACGGGGGATTGATTGGCGGCGCTTCGCTTGTTGCCGATGAATTCATCGCGATCTGCCGGGCGGCAAATAATTAATTCATTTTGGAGTAGGCGTTGGAAACACTTATTTGGGTAGTGCATGTACTGACGGCCATAACTGTAATTGTTTTGGTTTTATTGCAACATGGCAAAGGGGCCGATATGGGAGCCGCCTTTGGCAGCGGCTCGTCGGGAAGTTTATTCGGTGCCAGTGGTTCAGCAAATTTTCTGAGCAGGACAACAGGGGCGTTGGCTGCGGTATTTTTTATCACCAGTCTCGGGCTTACCTACCTTTCCAGCCACAAGACAGAAGGAGGAGGGGTTATGGACAAAGCGGTGCCGGTTCAATCAGCCAAGCCGGTAGAGCCGGCCCCGGCAGCTCCTGCTGAAGGAGAAGCTTCCAAGGCCACTGAAATACCGAAATAACATTTCTGATGAGTTAATTGAACAATTAATTAAAGCTGCGTTCTAATAAAATTGCGCCTCTGACTAGAACTCAAGTTAAGCCGCCGACGTGGTGAAATTGGTAGACACGCCGTCTTGAGGGGGCGGTGGCGAAAGCTGTGCGAGTTCGAGTCTCGCCGTCGGCACCAATTATGGGATAGGGCTGAGAATCAGAGTAAACAGATGCGTAGAGCATAAATGGTAACCTGGTTTCTAGTTCTTTATTTTTGATAATATCGATGCTCGAAAATTATTTTCCTATCCTGCTATTCATTCTCATCGGCCTTGCCGTCGGTGTGGTGCCCATGGCGCTTGGCTGGCTGTTCGCTCCCAATCGCCCCGATAGCGAAAAACTTTCACCCTACGAGTGTGGTTTCGAAGCGTTCGAAGATGCGCGCATGAAGTTCGACGTACGCTATTACCTGGTTGCCATTTTGTTCATTCTATTCGATCTCGAAATCGCCTTTCTGTTTCCATGGGCGGTGGTGTTGAATGAGATCGGCATGTTCGGCTTTGTCGCCATGATGGTTTTTCTTGGCATCCTTGTCGTTGGCTTTATTTACGAATGGACAAAAGGTGCTCTGGAATGGGATTAATGCTATGAGTACTAACGGCGGCGTAATGGAAAAAGGTTTTGTTACCACAGGTCTGGATAATGTCATTAACTGGGGGCGAACCGGATCCATGTGGCCGATGACTTTTGGCCTCGCATGCTGTGCCGTGGAAATGATGCAGGCGGGCGCTTCACGCTACGATCTTGATCGTTTCGGCATCGTTTTTCGGCCCAGCCCACGTCAGTCGGATGTGATGATTGTAGCCGGCACATTGTGCAACAAGATGGCGCCCGCACTGCGCAAAGTTTACGATCAGATGGCTGAGCCGCGCTGGGTAATCTCCATGGGTTCCTGTGCCAACGGTGGCGGTTATTATCATTATTCTTATTCCGTTGTGCGGGGTTGTGACCGTATCGTGCCGGTGGATATCTATGTTCCCGGCTGTCCGCCAACGGCGGAAGCATTGCTCTACGGCATTATCCAGCTCCAGAACAAGATCCACCGCACCAATACCATCGCCCGCTGAGTTAACTATGTCTTCCTCCCGCTTGGAAACGCTCGCCCTTTGCCTTCAAAATGTGCTGGCCGATAAGCTTGGCAACATCAGCGAGCGGTTGGGCGAATTAACGATCACGGTGTCTCCCGCGGATATGCTGTGGTCGATGGAGACTTTGCGCGATCATCCGGATCTGGGTTTTGAAATGCTCGCCGACTTATGTGGTCTGGATTATTCGGCCTATGGTTCCGAATCTCCCTCCGGGAACGGCTGGGAGGGCAAACGTTTCGCTGTCGTGTATCACCTGCTTTCCATCAGCCATAACTGCAGGTTGCGGGTCAAGGTATTCGCCGATGACGATGAATTCCCGGTTCTGAATTCGGTAATTGGCATATGGCCATCCGCCAACTGGTTCGAGCGCGAGGCATTTGATCTTTACGGCATCGTCTTTACGGGTCACCCCGATTTGCGTCGCATTCTCACAGACTATGGGTTTATCGGCAGTCCGTTCCGCAAGGATTTTCCGTTAAGCGGAAATGTCGAGATGCGCTACGATCCCGACCAGCAGCGGGTAATTTACCAGCCGGTCAGCATTGAACCGCGCCAGATCACGCCGCGCGTAATCCGCGAAGAGCATTATGGGGATAGCGAATGAGATCTCCGTGGAAAGGATTTCTTAAATATGGCTGAGATACGCAACTACACCATGAATTTCGGTCCGCAGCATCCGGCGGCGCATGGCGTGTTGCGCCTGGTGCTGGAGCTGGATGGCGAAGTCATACAGCGTGCCGACCCGCACATCGGCCTGCTGCATCGCGCGACCGAAAAGCTGGCCGAATACAAAACCTACATTCAGTCAGTGCCGTACATGGACCGGCTGGACTACGTGTCCATGATGTCCAATGAGCACGCCTATGTAATGGCCATTGAGAAGCTGCTTCAACTTGAAGTACCTTTACGTGCGCAATATATTCGCGTGATGTTTGATGAAATCACACGCATACTCAATCATCTATTGTGGCTGGGCGCGCACGCGCTGGATGTGGGCGCAATGACCGTGTTTCTCTATGCTTTCCGCGACCGCGAAGACCTGATGGATTGTTACGAGGCGGTTTCGGGCGCCAGAATGCATGCCGCTTATTACCGTCCTGGTGGTGTCTATCGGGATCTGCCGGATTCAATGCCGCAATATCAGGCGTCGAAAATCCACAACGAAAAAAGTACCAAAATTCTCAATGAGAACCGTAGTGGTTCGCTGCTGGATTTCATCGAAGACTTTACCAATCGTTTTCCTACCTATGTAGATGAATATGAGACACTGCTAACCGACAACCGTATCTGGAAACAGCGGCTGGTAGGCATCGGTGTGGTCTCGCCCGAACGTGCCATGGCCCTGGGTTTTACCGGTCCGATGCTGCGCGGTTCGGGTGTGGAATGGGATTTGCGGAAAAAACAGCCGTATGAAGTTTATGACCGGATGGATTTCGACATACCGGTCGGTGTCAGCGGCGACTGCTATGATCGTTATCTGGTGCGAATAGAAGAGTTTCGTCAATCCAACCGTATCATCCGGCAGTGTGTCGAATGGCTGCGTAAGAACCCGGGACCCGTCATAACCGGCAACCACAAGATCGCGCCACCGGCACGCGTTGAAATGAAGCAGAACATGGAAGAGCTGATTCATCATTTCAAGCTTTTTACCGAGGGGTTTCATGTGCCGCCGGGTGAGGCTTACGCCGCGGTTGAGCACCCCAAGGGTGAATTCGGCATTTACCTGGTATCGGATGGCGCCAATATGCCTTACCGGCTTAAAATTCGCGCACCAGGCTTTCCCCATCTGGCGGCGCTGGATGAAATGTCGCGTGGACATATGATCGCCGATGTGGTGGCCATTATCGGTACGCAAGACATTGTATTTGGTGAAATCGACAGATAAACAGACAGATCCATTGACCGTTACCCGGATAGACAGTGAAGCAGCCAAATTGACATGTTAAGCCCTGAGTCCATTAAAAAAATTGACCATGAGCTCACCAAATATCCCGCCGATCAAAAACAGTCGGCGGTAATGTCGGCGCTCGCCATCGCGCAGGATGAGAAAGGATGGCTGGCTAATGAAACCATGGATTTCATTGCCCGCTATCTTGGCATGCCGCCGATAGCCGTGTATGAGGTGGCGACGTTCTACAACATGTATAACCTTCAGCCACTGGGTAAACATAAGCTTACCGTCTGTACGAACCTTCCCTGCGCACTTTCCGGCGCCAACGATGCGGCGACCCATATCAAACAAAAACTGGGTATCGGTTTCAATCAGACCACCGCCGACGGAAAATTTACATTGAAGGAAGGCGAGTGCATGGG
Source organism: Nitrosospira multiformis (assembly GCF_900103165.1). Lineage (NCBI taxonomy): Bacteria > Pseudomonadati > Pseudomonadota > Betaproteobacteria > Nitrosomonadales > Nitrosomonadaceae > Nitrosospira > Nitrosospira multiformis. The sequence goes on from NZ_FNKY01000001.1 coordinate 1,524,714, forward strand.
GGCATGCGGAGATGCGCCTGTGCTCCTGGTGAATAACAAACGCATGTGCAGCTTCATGTCCAACGACAGTATCGACCAATTGCTGGAGGAGCTGAACAAATGACCCAGCCTACGCAGGTATTGCTGGCGGGACTGAATCCATCGGATCCCGAGAACTGGCGGCTTAGAAATTACGAGCAGCGCGACGGGTATGCCGCGCTGAGAAAAATTCTGGACGAGAAAATTCCGCCTGAGAAAGTCATCGAGGAAGTCAAGAAATCCGCATTACGCGGACGTGGCGGCGCGGGTTTTCCGACCGGGCTGAAATGGAGTTTCATGCCCAAGCAGTACGAGGGCGATAAGTATCTGGTATGCAATTCCGACGAAGGCGAGCCGGGCACCTTCAAAGACCGGGATATCATGCGTCACAATCCGCACATCCTGATAGAAGGCATGATCATCGGCGCCTACGCGATGGGTATCAAGGCGGGTTATAACTATATTCATGGCGAAATCTGGGATACCTATGAGCGCATGGAGGAAGCGGTAGACGAAGCGCGTGCCGCGGGATACCTGGGGAATAACATTCTGGGCTCCAACTTCAGTTTCCAGTTATACAATCATCATGGTTATGGCGCCTATATCTGTGGCGAGGAAACCGCGCTGCTCGAATCGCTGGAAGGCAAGAAAGGCCAGCCGCGTTTTAAACCCCCCTTTCCGGCGAGCTTCGGACTCTATGGTAAACCTACCACCATTAACAATACCGAAACATTCGCCTCAGTGCCCTGGATCATTCGTAACGGTGGCGAGAAGTTTTTGCAGCTGGGCAAACCCAACAACGGTGGCACTAAGCTTTTCTCGGTGTCAGGTCATGTCAACAAGCCTGGTAACTACGAGGTGCCGCTGGGTACGCCGTTTGCCACCCTCCTGGAAATGGCGGGCGGCATGCGTGGCGGCCGAAAACTGAAAGGATGTATTCCCGGAGGTTCATCCATGCCGGTGTTGCCCGGCGACATCATGATGCAGACCGACATGGATTATGACTCCATTGCCAAAGCCGGTTCCATGCTGGGTTCCGGCGCTGTCATCATTATGGACGACACTACCTGCATGGTAAAAGCGCTGGAGCGATTGTCATACTTTTATTTTGAGGAATCCTGCGGTCAATGCACACCTTGCCGCGAAGGAACCGGCTGGCTTTATCGTGTGGTGCATCGAATTGAAACCGGCACGGGGCGGATGGAAGATCTCGATCTGCTCAACAATGTTGCTGACAATATTCAGGGGCGGACCATTTGTGCACTGGGTGACGCGGCCGCCATGCCGGTACGCGCCATGATTCAGCATTTCCGGGATGAGTTTGCTTACCATATTGAGCACAAGAGATGTATGGTGTAACCGCATAAGCATGGATAAAAAATTGCCTTTCTTTTTTAGCTGCGTCTATTCGCGATTAATCCGAGAATAAGTGCCCAATGATCAATTTCGAAATCGACGGAAAACAGGTATCTGTGCCCAAGAATGGTACCGTCATGGACGGTGCCAACCAGCTGGGTATATATATTCCACATTTCTGTTATCACAAGAAACTGTCCATCGCGGCCAATTGCCGCATGTGCCTGGTGCAAGTAGAGAAAGCGCCCAAGCCCTTACCCGCGTGCGCCACTCCCGCCATGGAGGGCATGAAGGTCTTTACGCACTCCGGACAGGCGGTAACCGCACAGAAAGGCGTGATGGAATTTCTGCTTATCAATCATCCGCTGGATTGCCCCATTTGCGACCAGGGCGGTGAATGTCAGTTGCAGGATCTTGCAGTGGGCTATGGAGCGAGCGCCTCACGTTATACCGAAGCCAAGCGGGTGGTAGCGAACAAGAATCTGGGTCCGCTGATTTCCACCGATATGACCCGCTGCATCCATTGCACCCGTTGCGTGCGCTTTGGCCAGGAAATCGCCGGCATCATGGAGCTGGGTCTGGCGGGCCGCGGCGAACATGCGGAAATCCTGTCATTTGTCGGCAGTACGGTGGACTCGGAGTTATCCGGCAATATGATCGATCTTTGTCCGGTCGGCGCGCTGGTCAGCAAGCCTTTCCGTTATTCGGCCCGTACCTGGGAGCTGTCCCGCAGGAAATCAGTGAGTCCGCATTGCGGTCTTGGTTCCAATCTCGTGGTTCAGGTGAAGCAGAATCGTGTCATGCGCGTGTTGCCGCGCGAGAACGAGGAAGTCAACGAGTGCTGGCTGTCGGATAAGGATCGCTTTGCCTATGAGGGGCTAAACTCGCACGAGCGCCTGAGCACACCGATGATAAAGCGCAATGGCGAGTGGCAGGAATGCGACTGGCAAACCGCGCTGGAATTCGTTGCAAATGGATTGAGCGCCGTAAAAGAGAAACACGGCGCCTCGAGTATTGGTGCGTTGGCTTCTCCTCACAGCACACTGGAAGAACTCTATCTGCTACAAAAACTTGTGCGGGGATTAGGTAGCGGAAATGTGGATCATCGCTTGCGTCAATCCGATTTCCGCGCGGATCAACAGTTGCAAGGCGCGCCGTGGCTGGGAATGAGTGTTGCCGGTATTTCCCATCTGAAGTCGGCGCTGGTTATCGGCAGTACCCTGCGCAAGGATCATCCTCTCATTGCGCAGCGCTTGCGCCAGGCGGTGAAGCAGGGCGCTCAACTGAATCTCGTTAATCCGGTGGATGACGATCTGCTGACCAAGGTGGTTAATCGTGCCATCGTCGCACCTGCCGCAATGGCGGCGGTGCTGGCGCAGGTCTTGAAAGCCGCCGCCGAGCTGAAGGAGGTGGAGATTCCCGATGCAGCGAAAGCAGCATCGGATTCCGTCGGCGTGACGGATGCCGCGCGGGCGATGGCGGCCAGCCTCATTGATAATAAGCCCGCCGCGATTTTTCTTGGCAACATGGCGCAGCATCATCCGCAATATGCGGATATTCACGGGCTGGCGCAGCATATTGCGCATATTGTCGAGGCGGAGTTTGGCGTATTGGGCGAGGCCGCCAATAGTGTCGGCGCCTATATTGCCGGGGCAATTCCTGACCACGGCGGCTTGAGCGCGGCTGCCGGAGATTCCGGCCAGCCTGAACCGGAAAACATGAATGCTTCGCAAATGCTCGGGACGGGTGCAGCCACACATGCGTCGCAACCATGCCAGGCCTACATGCTGATGAATCTGGAGCCGGAGCTGGATAGCTACAATCCGCATCAGACGATGAAAGCACTGGACGCGGCGGAGCTGGTGGTGGTGATGAGCGCATACAAAAACCGTGCCGTTCTTGAGGGTGGTTATGCGGATGTGCTATTGCCGATCGCGCCATTCACCGAAACCTCGGGTACCTTTATCAATACCGAGGGCCGCGTGCAAAGTTTCAATGGCGTGGTCGCACCCCTTGCCGATACGCGTCCTGCATGGAAAGTCCTGCGGGTATTGGGCAGCATGCTGGAACTTGATGGGTTTGCCTACGATACGCCGGAGCAGGTGCGTGCGGAGATTCTTCCGGCAGGTGGCGATATCAGCGCCCGCCTGAGCAACAATCTGAAAAATTTCGCCACAGGTGGACTGATGAATGAGCCGAAGAATGGCGGAATTCAGCGCATCGGTGAAGTCCCGATTCATCAGGCCGACCCTATTGTGCGCCGTGCCGATTCGCTGCAGCGCACACGGGATGCCGCCACGCCGCTGGCTTGGATGCCGGGTGATTTGATGGATACGCTCGGCATAAATCCGGGTGACAATGTAAGGTTGAAACAGGGCGAGGGCGAAGCGCAACTGCCGGCGGCCCGGGACGACAAGCTGCCTTCAAATTGTGTGCGGGTGGCTTGCGCACATCCCCTGACCGCGGCATTGGGTGAAATGTTCGGTGAAATAGTAGTGGAAAGATTGTAATGCAAGAAACCAGAGTGATTTGATGGAATACGCGCAACAATTATTCGGGGACCTTTTTGGTTCGGAGTGGGGTCCTGCTCTTTTCGTTCTGACGAAGAACGCGCTGCTGATCGTGGCCATCATATTGCCATTGATGCTTGCCGTGGCCTATCTCACGTTTGCGGAACGCAAGATTATCGCCTTCATGCAGCTGCGGGTCGGACCCAATCGCGTGACTTTCTTCGGTATTCCCTGGCTGGGCGGCTGGGGGCAGCCCATTGCGGATGCGGTGAAGGCCGTGATGAAAGAAATCATCATTCCCAGTGGCGCGAACAAGTTTTTGTTTGTGCTGGCTCCGGTGCTGACATTCGCGCCAGCGCTGGCGGCGTGGGCGGTAGTGCCGTTTTCTCCCGAGGTCGTATTGGCCGACATCAATGCGGGCCTGCTTTATATTCTGGCCATGACTTCCATGGGAGTCTATGGGGTTATCATCGCGGGCTGGGCCTCCAATTCCAAGTATGCCTTCCTCGGCGCGATGCGGTCCGCCGCGCAGGTGGTTTCTTACGAGCTGGCGATGGGCTTCGCATTGGTATGCGTGCTGATGATGTCGCAGAGCCTGAACCTGAGCGATATCGTCAAGGGCCAGCAGGGCGGGAGTTTTATCAACTGGTATCTTATTCCACTGTTTCCCATGTTTCTGGTGTACTTCATTTCCGGCGTGGCGGAAACCAATCGTGCTCCGTTTGACGTGGCCGAGGGTGAGTCGGAAATCGTCGCCGGATTCCATGTTGAATATTCCGGCATGGCGTTCACGGTATTCTTTCTGGCGGAATACTCCAATATGATCCTGGTGGCAACGCTTGCCAGCATTATCTTTCTGGGAGGATGGCTGCCGCCGGTCGATATCGCACCATTTACCATGATTCCAGGTTTTATCTGGCTGGTGCTGAAAATATCGTTTTTATTGTTTTGTTTTCTCTGGTTCCGTGCCACCTTTCCGCGCTACCGCTATGATCAAATCATGCGTCTTGGCTGGAAGGTGTTCATTCCGATCACGCTTGTCTGGATACTGCTGCTGGGTTTGATAATGCAATTTCCACCGTCCGTTCGGAACGCCTTTCCACTTAACCTGTGGTTCCACTGAGACAGGAGAAAGCCATGAACCGTGTCAAGGATTTTTTCCGTACTTTCCTGTTGTTTGAACTGGTCAAAGGGATGATGCTGACCGGGCGATACATGTTTGCGCGTAAAATTACGGTGCATTTTCCCGAAGAGAAAACGCCGCAATCCCCCCGGTTTCGCGGTCTTCATGCGCTACGCCGCTACCCCAATGGAGAAGAGCGCTGTATCGCGTGCAAGCTGTGCGAAGCGGTGTGTCCCGCGCTGGCGATCACTATCGAATCCGAGCAGCGCGATGACGGAACCCGCCGTACCACACGATACGACATCGATCTGACAAAATGCATATTTTGTGGTTTCTGCGAGGAATCCTGTCCGGTGGATTCGATTGTCGAGACCCGGATTCTCGAATATCACGGCGAGAAGCGCGGTGATTTGATCTATACCAAGCAAATGTTGCTGGCGGTGGGAGATCGATATGAGGAGCAGATAGCAAAAGACAGGGCGGCGGATGCGGGCTACCGATGAATTGGAAAATGAAGGGAATTTGCCGGCTGAATTGTCAGATAAGGCAAGGCTACGCTAACCCGACCTACAGAGCTTTGAATTGATAGAAATGCCCACATGAGTTTTCAAGATATCACTTTTTATTTTTTTTCGGCCGTGCTGGTGTCATCCGCATTGGGCGTCATTACCGCTCGTAACCCGGTGCATTCGGCATTACTGCTGGTACTGGCTTTTTTTACGTCTGCCGGACTATGGCTGCTGCTGGAAGCGGAGTTTCTCGCGATTACGCTGGTGCTGGTGTATGTCGGGGCGGTGATGGTGCTGTTCCTGTTTGTGGTCATGATGCTTGACATCAATCTCGATCAACTGCGTGAGGGGTTCTGGAAGTGGTTTCCGGTCGGCGCGTTCCTGGGGCTGGTGATGGCGGCCCAAATGGTGATGGTGCTGATGGGCGAGCAGTTTGGCGCTGATAAAATGCCGGCACCATCCTCGCGCCCTGCGGATTACAGCAATACCAAGGAACTGGGCCGTTTGATCTATACCGAATATGTTTATGCGTTTGAGTTGGCGGCGGTACTTTTGCTGGTGGCGATAGTGGCCGCCATAGCCCTGACTTTGCGCCGCCGTACCGGTCTCAAGAGTCTCGACGTAGCGAAGCAGGTGGCGGTAAAGCGTAAAGACCGGGTGCGGATGGTATCGATGCCATCCGAGAAGAAAGAATAAAGCCGGAAAAGAGAATAAAAAGCGGTTGTATGACGTTGTTTTGATGTTGTTCTGAAAAAGGGGTCGTTAGCTTGGTTTCATTATCCCATTACCTTGTCCTCGGCGCGATTCTGTTCGCCATCAGCATTGTCGGGATTTTTCTCAACAGGAAAAATGTAATCATCCTGTTGATGGCGATCGAACTAATGCTCCTGGCGGTAAACATGAATTTCGTCGCATTTTCGCATTACCTGCAAGATGTGTCGGGGCAGATTTTTGTGTTTTTCATTCTTACCGTGGCTGCGGCGGAATCCGCCATCGGGCTGGCAATATTGGTGGTTCTGTTTCGCAATCTGCGTACGATCAATGTGGATGATCTGGATAAACTCAAGGGGTAATCATACGATCTGGATCAGATCCGTAATCAGAGACATGTGTTTTAAAAACAAGAAGATGAATCTTAATGACTGAGATGCAAAAACTTTACCTACTGGTTCCGCTGGCTCCGCTGGCGGGAGCGCTTATCGCCGGATTGTTCGGCCGAATGATCGGGCCAGCCTGGAGTCATCGGACCACCATTGTGTTGATGATGGTGTGCGTGGTCGCATCCATTACCGTTTTCATGGATGTATTGAAAGGAAACATCTATAACGGCAGCGTTTATACCTGGATGATTTCTGGTGATACGCGTTTCGAGGTTGGATTTCTGATCGATCAACTCTCGGCCATGATGATGGTTGTGGTGAGCGGCGTGTCGTTAATGGTGCACGTATACACTATTGGCTACATGCATGGGGATCCGGGTTACCAGCGTTTTTTCAGCTATATCTCACTCTTCACCTTCTCGATGCTGATGCTGGTGATGTCGAATAATTTCCTCCAGCTTTTCTTTGGCTGGGAGGCGGTTGGACTGGTTTCTTATTTGCTTATCGGCTTCTGGTATACCCGTCCTACCGCGATTTATGCCAACTTGAAAGCTTTTCTGGTCAATCGTGTCGGCGATTTTGGTTTTCTACTCGGTATCGGCCTGGTATTGACGTATTTCGGCACGCTGGATTATGCGGCGGTATTTGCCCAGGCGCCGCAACTCATGACGCAGACGATTGAAGTCATTCCCGATTCGCCGTGGGCGCTATTGTCCGTGGTTTGCATTTTGCTGTTTGTCGGCGCAATGGGTAAATCTGCACAGTTTCCGCTACACGTCTGGCTACCGGATTCGATGGAAGGCCCAACGCCCATTTCCGCACTGATTCATGCCGCGACGATGGTCACCGCGGGTATTTTCATGGTGGCTCGCATGTCGCCATTATTTGAATTAAGCGAGACGGCGCTGTCGTTCATCCTGGTGATTGGCGGTATTACCACGCTATTCATGGCCCTGGTGGCGATTGTGCAGAACGACATCAAGCGTGTGGTGGCCTATTCGACCCTGTCGCAACTGGGTTACATGACTGTGGCGCTGGGTGCATCGGCTTATTCAGCGGGGGTTTTTCACCTCATGACCCACGCCTTTTTCAAGGCGGTACTGTTTTTGGGCGCTGGCTCGGTAATCATCGCCATGCATCATGAACAGGACATGCGAAAAATGGGCGGCCTCAAGAAATACATGCCCATCACCTACTGGACAATGTTTATCGCCGCAGTGGCAAGCGCGGGTGTGCCCGGTTTCTCCGGATTCTTTTCCAAGGACGCCATCATCGAGGCCGTGCATTTCACCACTATTCCTGGTGCGGGTTTTGCCTACTTCTGCGCGGTAACCACCGTGTTCGTTACCGCGTTCTACACCTTCCGTCTCGTATTCATGACTTTCCATGGCAAGCCGCGCATGGATCATCACACCGAAGAGCATCTTCATGAATCACCCTGGGTAGTGACGTTGCCATTGATTGTCCTGGCAATACCTTCCATCGGTGCGGGCTGGCTGATCGGGCCGATGCTGTTTGGAGACTATTTCGGCAGTGCCATACAAATCCTGCCCCAGCATGAAGCCCTCGCGAAAATGTCGGCGGAATTCCATGGCATAGGGGGAATGATGACCCACGCTGTTACAACCCTGCCATTTTGGTTCTCGGTCAGCGGCATTTTCGCCGCGTGGTATCTGTATAGGGTGAATACCGATTTGCCGGGGAAAATAAGCCAGGCAGCCGGGCCACTCTATACCTTGCTCGATCGTAAGTATTTTATTGACGAGTTCTATTCTTGGCTATTCGCTGGTGGCGCACGCGCGCTGGGTGGCGGATTTTGGAAATTCGGCGACGTAAAAGTCATTGATGGATTCTTTGTCAACGGCACGGCACGAGCGGTGGCTGGAATCGCCATGCTGGTACGCCGCTTTCAGTCCGGCTATATCTATCATTATGCGTTCACCATGATCGTTGGCGTATTTGTATTGATGAGTTTTTGGTTGTACGGGTCCTAGGAAAACAAGAACAGATAAATATTATTACGGTTTTCAGCCCGGCATTTTGCTACACGCTAATGAATAAAAAAACGGAATAAACATGTTGTTTGGCCTTCCCCTGTTAAGTCTAGTCATCTGGCTGCCCATTTTTGCCGGCATTGGCGTGCTTGCCACCGGTGGCGACCGTAATGCCCAACTGGCAAGATGGCTTGCACTCGTTGGATCGGTAGCGGGCTTGCTGGTGGCAATTCCGCTCTATACCCAGTTTGATCCGCTGATGAACGCCATGCAGTTTGTGGAGCATAGCGCCTGGATCGAGCATTTCAATATTCATTATCATCTTGGTGTGGATGGCATCGCCATGCCGCTGATTCTGCTGAATTGTTTTACCACACCGCTGGTGGTAATCGCGGGGTGGCAGGTGATAAGCAAGCGCGTATCCCAATACATGGGTGCGTTTCTTATCATGTCGGGTATCGTCAATGGCGTGTTCTCATCACTCGATGCGATTCTGTTTTATATCTTCTGGGAAGCTTCGCTGATCCCGATGTTTCTCATTATTGGTGTTTGGGGTGGTCCCAACCGCGTGTATGCCGCAATCAAGTTCTTTCTCTACACGCTATTGGGTTCCCTGTTAATGCTGGTGGCATTCATCTACCTCTACCAGGTTTCCGGCGGCAGTTTTTCGATACTGGATTATCATAAGCTGCCGCTGCCGCTGACGCCGCAAATCCTGATATTCGTCGCGTTCCTGCTGGCGTTTGCGGTAAAGGTGCCGATGTGGCCCGTGCATACGTGGTTGCCGGATGCGCACGTGGAGGCACCCACCGGCGGTTCGGTGGTACTGGCCGCGATATTGCTGAAACTGGGTGGTTATGGCTTCTTGCGTTTTTCGCTGCCGATCGTGCCGGATGCAAGCCAGTATCTCTCAACCATGATGATCGTATTGTCATTGATTGCGGTTGTCTACATCGGACTCGTTGCCCTGGTGCAGGCGGACATGAAAAAGCTCATTGCCTATTCGTCGGTGTCGCACATGGGATTTGTCACGCTTGGTTTCTTTCTGTTTAACGCTTATGGACTTGAAGGCGCGATGGTGCAGATGATTTCGCACGGCTTCATTTCCGGCGCCATGTTTCTATGCGTGGGGGTGCTCTACGACCGCCTGCATTCACGTCAGATCGCCGACTATGGCGGCGTAGCCAATAAAATGCCGGTATTCGCCGCATTTTTCATGCTGTTCGCCATGGCCAATGCGGGGTTACCCGGGACCAGCGGTTTTGTCGGTGAATTCATCGTCATCATGGCCGCCGTCAAGGTAAATTTCTGGTATGGCTTCCTTGCCGCCACCACCCTTATTACCGGCGCCGCCTATACACTCTGGATGTACAAGCGAGTCGTGTTCGGTGCGGTGGCGAGTCCCGGAGTGGAAGCGCTGAAGGATATTAACGGACGCGAGATTCTGATCCTGACGGTTCTGGCAGTGGCGGTACTGGGAATGGGCCTTTACCCGTCGCCATTCACGGAGGTCATGCATACCACGGTGGACGATTTGCTGGCGCATGTCGCCCGCAGCAAACTGTAGTGCTAATGAGACGAGTTCCGCCTGTTCGAGGACACTAAATGAATTTTATGCCGCCTGATTTCGCCCCCGCCTACCCGGAGATTTTTCTTCTGGTCATGGTATGCGTGGTGTTACTGGCCGATATCGCATGGGGCGAAAAAAAGCCCTATGTGGCTTACTTGCTGTCGCAAATTACGCTGCTCGGTTGTGCGCTGATTACTTTTGGCACTTCCGTGCCCGGTGTGGTTTATACGTTTTCGGGCATGTTCGTGGATGACGCCATGGCCGACATACTGAAGATGCTGGTGTATATCACCGTCGCTACGGTGCTGGTGTATTCGCGTGCCTATATCTCTGTACGCGGCATGCTTAGCGGCGAATTCTTCAGTCTGGCGTTATTTGCCACGCTCGGCATGATGGTGATGATTTCCGCCAGTCATTTCCTGACACTTTATCTGGGGCTGGAACTCCTGTCGTTGTCGCTTTACGCCATGGTTGCATTGCGACGCGAATCAGCGGCGGCAACCGAGGCGGCCATCAAGTTTTTTGTCCTCGGAGCGCTCGCTTCCGGTTTTCTGCTGTATGGCATGTCCATGATTTACGGAGCAACGGGTTCGCTTAACATTGCTCGCGTAACGGAAGTGATACAAGGCGGCGTGAGTAATCATGCGGTGCTGGTGGTGGGGCTGGTATTCATCGTCGCCGGTATCAGTTTCAAGTTGAGTGCGGCGCCGTTTCACATGTGGGCACCGGATGTTTATCAGGGAGCGCCCACAGCCGTGGTACTGTTTATCGGTGCGGCGCCGAAACTGGCGGCGTTCGGTTTCGTCATGCGCCTGCTGGTGGAAGGCATGGGAGCAATGGTGGCGGATTGGCAGGGAATGCTCGTCATTCTGGCGGTGATGTCCATGATGATTGGTAATCTCGCCGCTATTGCCCAGACCAATATCAAGCGCATGCTGGCCTATTCCACCATCTCGCACATGGGTTTCATGCTGCTGGGTTTTATCGCCACCGATGAAAACGGCTATAGCGCATCCATGTTCTACGTGGTGGTCTACATATTGATGACCCTGGGGACATTCGGCATGATCATGCTGCTGTCGCGCGAGGGATTCGAGGCCGATAAGCTCGATGATTTCAAGGGGCTCAACCGGCGCAACCCGTGGTACGCATTTATTACGCTGCTATTGATGTTCTCGATGGCCGGCGTTCCGCCTACGGTGGGAATTTATGCCAAGCTGTCGGTGCTACAGGCGGTGTTGAGTGCCGGCTACATATGGCTGGCGGTAGTGGCGGTGCTATTCTCGCTGATCGGCGCGTTTTATTACCTGCGTATCGTTAAACTGATGTATTTCGATGAGCCGGAAACTGATGCGCCTATCCTGCCGGAAAGTGACGTCAAGCTATTGATCAGCGCGAATGGCCTGGCGATACTCGCATTCGGGCTTTTCCCCCAGGCCCTGATGGCGTTGTGCGCCTACGCTATTCAGCAATCCATATAGCGATGGGCAGTGCCTAGCCAGGCAGCCTATTGGTCGAGCTAAGGTGGATGGCACGTTTTCGAATATCACGCTCGCAGGCTGCCAGGACTTCATCTGGCAAGCTGCAATGCAGGGTAGTGATCAAAGGCAATTGCCATAAGGAATGATATCTGGGCAGGCTCGCGATGAGTTGACGAACCGGACGGACTGGCGTAAGAACATTGTGGGTTATTCGATAATTTGTTAGGTTACGCAGGTATGGCCGCACTGGCAGAGTCGCTTGTAGATGAATGGTTAAACCGTCAAGGATTTTTCACGGTTCGTGGCATCAAACACGGGGTAGATGAAATTGACCTGCTCGGTGTTCGCCCCGCGGCACTAAGCACCACGATGCTTGGCACGTTGAAGTACAGTCGAGCTTTCGACCCATCGGCTACATCTGTCCGGCCTCCAAGGAAATTGCTGCCGAGTTCAGCGCGTCCAAGACGAGTGCCAAGAAGCGTCCCATCGAAATAGTCCAAAAGTGCGCTGAGTCTTGGGTTCATCGGAAATTCGGCGCCGAAACAAAGAGGAAAGCCAGAGAGATTGCTTGGCCAAACCTCAATTGGCACTTTGTCCTCGTTCATGCTGTTGTACGCGAGCCTACTGAGCTTAACTTCATTGCGGCGGCAGGTGTTCAAATCATAGCTCTCCATAAGGTGCTAGCTGAGTTGAAGCACGGGTCATCCAAAGGCATTCGCGGTGGTGCTGGCACCGATTTATCAGAGGTCATTGAATATTTCAACGCTCACAATATGTGCGCCAAATAAACACGAATCTGTTTACTCATATCAAGTAGATGGTTACTGCACGCTGGTTCGGACACTCGTATCAAATGTGAGCCTTCGTAAACGCGTATGGCATATTCCCTCGCCGTCTCAGCGTATCTTGAGCGAATCGATGGTCTTCTAAAAGACGGAACCGACGCTAGTCTGCTGTACGCCGCTCTTGAGTTGCGGTGTGGCGTGGAAGCGCGGATGAAAGAGTATCTTGAGCCACTGGAACACATACCGAAGTCACAAAAAAAAGAGTGGGCTATCGCGAAGCTCGCGCGTAGCATCGAGAAGGCTTTTCGCGTTGGCGACAAGATCATGATTTTCACTGTGCGCTCCCACAGACTAGATACTGAGTGTACCTTGATGTACACCCCTGTCAGTTCTCGACTTCAGGAGGTCACGAATCGTCTCGGAGTTTACTTGCATTTCCCGAAGGATAATTCCGTCCCCGACCCAACTTGGTGGAACCACCTTCGAGAACTCATTTGCGAAGGATATGGGGAGCTTCTCCTCGCGAACTCCGGTGAGCTCATCGGGCTACCCCTACTACACAAACCCACCGGGCGAATAAACGTCCGAGCAGTGATCCCCAATGGAGATCCAAGAGAAAATTTCATTGCGGAACTTGTGGCATCAGGGGAGGCCCATGTGATAAACGTGCAGTACATAGAGCCTCGACCAGGCAAGAAGATCTTTGGTATCGATGGAAATTAGTATAGGGCACCACCCATTTCCTTATCCCGACCGGCGGATCTATTCGCCTTTGATCTCAGACGAAATTGCCATCCACATAGAACCACTTCCCCGCCTCGCGCACAAAGTGGCTGATTTCATGCAAACGATGCGCACGGCCACCCACCTTATAGCGCGCCACAAATTCCACCACCGAATGATCCGACTCCGGCTGTTCATGGCGCCTCACTTCCAGTCCCAGCCATTTGCGTGGTTCGCCTTCCAGTTTAAGTGAAGCCGGGCGTGTAGTGTGATGCCATGTCGCCAGCAGATAATCTTCACGACCGAGAGTGTACGCGGTGTAGCGCGAACGCATCACTGCTTCCGCAGTGGGTGCGGCTTCGCCGCCATCCAGATAGTGGCCGCAGCAGTCGGCGTATTTTTCGTTGCTGCCTTGGGTGCCCGGCCGTTTCGCCGTTAACCCCATGCCACCACAGGGGCAGGGCATCATTTTCGTATCCGTATTAACCTCAAAAACTTGATTAACTGCTTTCAGTTATATTTTTTCCAATAGTCATTCCGTGAACCTTCGGAATAACCGTCATGCGTGCCACAGCGGCGGCTCATCCATCAGGGCGATCTGTTCGCGCAATTCGAGGATGCGATCCTGCCAATAGCGTTGGGTGTTGAACCACGGGAATGTCTGCTTGAAGGCGGGATCGTCCCAGCGCTGCGCGAGCCATGCCGCATAGTGGATCAAGCGCAGGGTGCGCAGCGCCTCGACCAGATGCAATTCGCGTTCATCAAAATCGCAAAAATCCTCATATCCTGCCAGCACGCCGGTCAACTGTTGTACCCTGTCGGCGCGTTCGCCCGACAATAGCATCCACAAGTCCTGTACCGCCGGTCCCATGCGGCTGTCGTCAAAATCCACGAAGTGCGGACCGTCGTCCGTCCACAGCACGTTGCCTACGTGGCAGTCGCCGTGCAGGCGCAATGCGCGCACTTCACCCGCGCGCGCAAAGCAGTGGCGCACGCCGTCCAGCGCCTGATCCACCACAGCGCGATAGGCTGCATCGAGATCAGCCGGAATAAATGCATGCGTCAGCAGATAATCGCGCGGTTGTTCACCGAAGCTGGCGATATCCAGTGTGGGGCGTTCGTGAAATGGCTTGAGTGCGCCGATGGCATGGATGCGCCCGAGGAAGCGCCCCATCCATTCCAGCGTGTTGCGGTCTTCCAGTTCGGGTGCACGGCCGCCGTGTTTTGGAAAAATGGCGAAGTGGAATCCCTCGAAGCTGTGCAGCGTGATTCCATCCAGTATCAATGCAGGCACGACAGGTATTTCGCGCTCGGCCAGTTCCCGCACGAAGGCGTGTTCCTCGAGTATGGCGGCATCCGTCCAGCGTTTGGGCCGGTAAAATTTTGCTACCAGCGGCGGTCCCTCTTCCATGCCGATCTGGTAGACGCGGTTCTCGTAGCTATTGAGAGCCAGCAGCCGGCCATCGCTGCGGAAGCCTATACTCTCCAGCGCGTTCAATACCCTATCGGGAGGGAGTGTAGAGAAATTCAGAGGGGACGGCTTGCCCGTTATTATCACCGCCAATTACTCAACATAAGATTTTCTCGCTTGGGTTTGCGCCGGCCTGAGTTCCTAAGGTTTCTTGTAGCTGATCCGGTAGATAACCCCGGCGTAATCGTCGGAAACCAGTAGTGCTCCGTCGGGCATTACCAGCACATCCACCGGTCTTCCCCAAACATCCTGCTCTTGCAGCCAGCCTTCGGCGAACACTTCCTGTTTGACGACCTTGTTGTTTTTTATCCGCACGAGCTGAAGCCGGTAGCCGATTTTATTACGGCGATTCCATGAGCCGTGCTCGGCAACAATAATACTGTTGCGATATTCCGGCGGGAACATTTTGCCGGTGTAGAAACGCATACCCAGCGGGGCAACGTGCGCGTCGAATTTGGCCACGGGGGCAGTAAGCTTGCCGCAATCACGCTTTGCGCCGTACTTGGGGTCAAGAATATCGCCTGCGTGGCAGTAGGGATAGCCGAAGTGCATACCCTTTGCGGGTGCGCGGTTGAGTTCATCGGGCGGCAGATTATCACCCATCCAGTCGCGGCCGTTATCCGTAAACCATAGCTCCTTCGTTTCCGGATGCCAATCAAAGCCCACCGTGTTTCTCACGCCATATGCATAGATTTCATGGCTGGTACCGTCTGGCTTGATACGCGCGATCAATGCAAAACGCTCCGGATCGGGTTCGCAGATATTGCAGGGTGCCCCTACCGGCACATATAGCAGACCATCGGGACCGAAAGCGATGAATTTTCCTCCGTGGTGCTTTTCAGTGGGAAAACTATCGGTTATCACTACCGGTTTTCCCGGTTGGTCGAGTTTTTCTTCGATTCCATCAAAGCGCAGAATGCGCTCCACTGCGGAGACATAGAGTGCACCATCCCGGAATGCTACCCCCAATGGGGAATTGAGCCCGCTGGCAAGGGTCCTGACCTGCCGTGTCCCACCATTGTCCGTGATGGCGTAAACATTACCCGCCTCCTTGGAGCCGGCAAATACCGTACCATTTTTTCCCAGCGTCAACCCACGCGCATTGGGGACTTCCGCCCACAAATCAATGGAAAATCCGGCGGGCAGTTTGATTTTGTCCAATGGCAGCGAGCGGCCCTGGTATTGTGCAGCGGTGGGCAAGACGTAGCAGCAGAGACTAAGGGCGACAACAGAACGGATGAAGGCTTTTATGGCACACATGCTAGAACTCCGGAGTATTTGGAATATCCATGAATTTAAAATGGATAAAAAAGAAGAAAATCGCTTCTGAACGAGGTTTTGGCAGTTTTTTGAAGCGGGATGGCTTGAAAACCGCCGATCCACCCTCATTATCTTATTGCATTTTTTTAGGAGAGAACCCATGCAAGCGACAGCTACCAAAGAACATCTAAGTTTTCAGACTGAAGTCAAACAGTTGCTCAATCTGATGATTCACTCCTTGTATAGTAACAAGGAAATTTTCCTGCGCGAACTGATTTCCAACGCATCGGATGCCGCCGATAAGCTACGCTTCGAGGGATTAACCGATGGCGCGCTGTACGAATCCGATTCGGATCTGAAGATCCGCGTGAGCCATGATGCCGCGGCACGCACCATCACCATCGCCGATAATGGTATCGGCATGTCCCGGCAAGAGGTTATCGACCATATCGGCACCATCGCCAAGTCGGGTACTCGCGAATTCTTCAGTGCATTAACCGGTGATCAGGCCAAGGATGCGCACTTGATTGGCCAATTTGGCGTTGGCTTTTATTCGGCGTTTATTGTCGCGGACAAGGTAACGCTTATTACCCGCCGCGCCGGCTTGACCACTGAACATGGTGTGCGCTGGGAGTCTGGCGGTGAGGGGGATTATACGCTTGAGACCGTGGAGAAAACAGATCGCGGTACGGAAGTCATTCTGCATTTGCGCGAGGGTGAGGATGATTTGCTCAGCGGCTGGCGGTTGCGCGCCATCATCCGCAAGTATTCCGACCATATCACGCTGCCTATTGTGATGAAAAAAGAGGAGTGGTCGCAGGAAAAGAACGAAAACACGATTACCGATGAAGACGAGACCGTCAATCAGGCGAGCGCACTCTGGGCACGCGCCAAAAGCGAGATTACGCCGGAGCAGTACGAAGAATTCTACAAGCATGTGGCGCATGATTTCGAGCCGCCGCTGGCCTATCTTCACGCCAGGGTAGAGGGTAAACAGGAATATACCCAGCTACTCTACATTCCGTCACGTGCTCCCTTCGACTTGTTCGATCGCGAACCGCGTCACGGTATCAAGCTTTATGTGCGGCGGGTATTCATCATGGACGATGCGAAACAGCTACTGCCGAATTATTTGCGCTTCGTGCGCGGAGTAATCGATTCCAATGATTTGCCGCTGAACGTTTCGCGCGAAATATTACAGGAATCAAAAGATATTGAAGCCATACGTGCCGGCGCGGTGAAAAAGGTATTGGGGTTGCTCGACGATCTGGCGCAAAGCGAGCAGGAAGATGAAAAAGCCAAGTTCAAAACCTTCTGGAAGGAATTTGGCCAGGTCCTCAAAGAGGGTGTGGCGGAAGACTACGCCAACCGGGAACGCATTGCCAAGCTGTTGCGTTTTGTTTCCACCCATGTCGATACGGACGAACAAGCGGTGTCGTTCAGCGACTATGTGGGCCGCATGAAGGAAGGGCAGGAAAAAATTTATTATGTCACCGCCGATAGCCTCAAGGCGGCCAGAACCAGTCCGCACCTGGAAGTCTTCCGCAAGAAAGGCATCGAAGTTTTGCTGCTGGCCGAACGCGTGGATGAGTGGCTGGTTGCGAATTTGACCGAGTTCGAGGGCAAGCCGCTGCAATCCGTGGCCAAGGGCAGCCTTGATCTGGGGAAATTGGAAGACGAGGCGGAGAAGAAGGAACAGGAGAAAGAGGCGGATGACTACAAGGAGCTTACCGAGAAAATAAAGAGTACGCTCGGCGAGCAGGTGAAGGATGTGCGCGTCACGTTGCGCCTGACCGAATCTCCCGCCTGCCTTGTGGCGGATAGCCACGATATGAGCGGAAATCTGGAGCGCCTGCTAAAGTCGGCTGGGCAAAAAGTGAATCCCACCAAGCCTATCCTGGAGATCAACCCCTATCATCCCATGATACAGCGCCTGAAGTCCGAGCAGACACACTTCACCGACTGGAGCCACATTCTGTTCGACCAGGCATTGCTGGCCGAAGGCGGTCAGCTTGAAGATCCGGCAGGTTTTGTTAGGAGGATCAATGAGTTGCTTTTCCTGACGGCTTCAAACGGAGAATAGGCTGATAGGGAGGGGCTCGATCTCCAGCAGTTTCCGGTGATGGGTGGAGCAAAGCGCAACCCATCACCGAGTTACCCACTCCCTCACCAAGCTGCCGTTATGCCGGTACCAGGTTTTGTTTTGATGTGCCCTTATTTTGATAGGTTGTGTGGTGTGTGGTTTTGATGGGTTGCGCTTCGCTTTACCCATCCTACACAGGCGTCAAACCGAGAATGATTCATAGGTATTAGGCAGCTCTCCGAGCCTGCCCGAGCACTGCTGGTCGGTTTGTGGCCATTTTCGCCGCTTGCCCGGGGTCTATAGACCAAACTATGGATTTCTCCCAACCGGAAAACTGTCTCCTCGCAACCTGCCTCACCATCATCTCGCGTTCTAGTGGATTATCCGGATTGAAATCATCTTTTTATTGAACGAGTAACACGGGTCGGGGTTTCCGCCGGTGAGCGCGAATAGGTGTCCAGGTTGGCGAACAGCTCCCGGTGAGCGGTATCATTGATGGCCACGACTGCGGGATGCGTAAGCCGGCGTTCCATCGAGATGGCGTAGAACTGCTCGGTAACCTCGTTTGTATGGCCTAGAATAGTAACGCCATGTTCCCGCCGCACTTCCTCGGCGATCACCGATGGTGCAATGAAAATACCGGTGCCGGCCTGCCCGAAAGCCTGCATCAGCGCACTGTCGTCAAACTCACCCACGATATGCGGCCGGATCTGGCGGGCCTCGAACCAGCGCATCAGCGGTATTCGCACCGCAGCTTCTTTTCCGGGGATAAGCAAAGGGGCGGAATTAAGAACAAGGGGCCATTTATCCGTGTATTGCGCAGCCAGCCGCGGTTCGGCGAAAAACGTGATACCGCAATCTCCAAGCTTGTGGCTAAAGCCTTTCACATGAGTTCCGGCCGGTATGGGCTGGTCGGCGAGCACCAGATCAATACGCTGAATTGCCAGTTCCACCAGTAAACGCACCAGCTTATCTTCCCGGCAAACAAGGCGTACCGGCTCGGCAAGGGACATTGCCGGCGTCAATAGCCTGTAAGCGATGGATTTGGGCACCGCATCGTCTACCCCCACGCGAAGTTGAATGGAGCGGCTTTCGGGACGGCTACGCAGTGCTTCTTCCAGCTCGTTTCCTATCTGGAAGACCTCATCGGCATAGGACAGCGCAAGCCGGCCGGTTTCGGTTAACTCAAGGCGTCTTCCGATGCGTAAGAACAACGCCACACCCAGCGTTTCTTCCAGGAGTCCAATCTGACCGCTCAAGGTCTGAGGTGTGAGATGCAGCCGTTCGCTCGCCCGGACAATACTGCCCGCCTTGGCGACGGCCCAAAAATAATGTAACTGTTTGTAATTGAGCATTGTATGTCGATACAATGTGTAATAATAGATCGTAAATATCGATTATATTATCAGACAGATACTACTTTTATTGATGCAAATTTTATTTTAGACTGAATAAAATCAATAGCTGTACCTTGTTTCACCCCTAATTGATTTTTTTATAATATTGAGCAGTGCTCGGATCATCTGTTTAAGGTACCAGCTTATTTACGGTGATTGAAGCGAGTTTCATTTCTTTCAGAAATATAAAAAAGGTAGTAGATGCAAATATCACCCCGCTTCCGCATCTTGCTGAGCCTGATTCTCATCTCTTCCTATACTGCTGTTTCAGCTCAAGTGTCGCCCATTTTTGGACCTGGGTCTGCTACTCCCCTGTCGGATAGCATCCCGCCCCCCGTTCTACCTTCGATCACTGAGCCATCCGTCCCGACACCAGCTGTTCCCGCACCTGCTGTCAGGGCACCTTCTTCTGTCCGGACACCTTCCATTCCGGCATCCGCTGGCGGGAGTGCTTTTGATAAGATACCTTCTTTCACCTTGCCGGGCGCTACTGCTTCCGTCGTCATGCCGCCTGGCGCGCTCACCATCGACGCCTTGCAACGAGTGGGACTGGAGGCCAATGGTATGGTGCGTGCTGCGCAATCTCAAGTGAGCATCGCCGAAGCAGGCGTGATAGGAGCCGCTGCTTACCCCAATCCACAATTGAGCGTAGTGGCAGGGCCTCAACATGCGCGAATCGCACTGGCACATCCTGCAACCAACACGCGTCAGTTGACGGTCACTCAAACCATTGAAAATCCATTTATGCGGGGTGCACGCATCGGTTCGGCCGAAGCGGGAGTAGCGGCCAGTCGCGCCAGTTATCATCAGGTACGTGCGGATCTGGCGGCCCAATTACGGGTGCGCGCATATGAATTGGTGCTGCGCCAGGAAATTGCGCGCATGGAGGAGAGTATCTTTGATCTGATGCAGGAGGTGCGGCGGCGCATCAGCATGGCCGTGGGTGTGGGCGAAACTGCGCGCTTTGAACTAGTCCGCGCCGATGCCGAAGTGCTGAACGCGGCTAGCCGCAAAGAAGCAGCGGAGCTGGGCGCGTTGCGGGCACGCGTTGCACTGATGCAGTTTACCGCGGGTGCCCTGAAGCCGGATTTCACGATCAACGCGTCCCTGTTCGATCCGGTCAGCCTGCCTCCGCTGGAAGAGCTGCGTCAGGAGGTGCCGGCTGTCAACCCCGATGTATTGCGGCTGCAGGCAGAGTGGGAACGGGCTCGCTTGCGAATAGATCAGGAACGGGCCTCAGTGCTGCCGTCGGTGGACATCGCATACAGCCATTATCAAGATGCTCAATACACCGACAACAGAGCGGGGATGAACGTAAGGGTTCCCGTGTTTTATCGCCGCCGCGGGGAAATCGACGCAGCCGTGGCGGACTCCGCGCGGGCGCGGGAAACCCTGGAATTCCGCCGTTACGAAATTGGCCAGTTATTTGAATCCGCCTGGCAGGCCTTGCAGATTGCCCGCCGCAGGGTGGAGATGTTCGAAGGCGGGATCATCAAGGAAGCCGAGAACGCATTGCGGATTGCCCAGGCGGCTTACCGCTTTGGCGAGCGCCCCCTGATTGACGTACTCGATACCCAGCGTATTTTACGGGGGATTCTTATGGACTCGTTGCAGGCACGCTTTGATCTACAGGCTGCCGCCGCTGAAATAGACCGGTTGCGGGCTTATTATCCCAGGGAGCAGGGTGTCGAATGAAAAAAGCAATACGGATCACCGGTATCGCTGTCACTATCGTGTTGCTTGCCGCAGGTTGCGGCAGCAAGGAAGCCGCAGCCCCAGTCAATGAAGCCAAGCAAGCACCGGAGGATGTAAACAGTATTACGATCAGGCCGGAAATGGTGCCGCGTATAAAGATCGGTCAACCCACCATGGTCGATCTCGCTGATAAATTACAGGTTCCCAGTCAGGTCGAGGTGGATGAGGAGAGGCTTGTCCGGATCGGGTCTTATGTGACGGGGCGTATTACCGATTTATACGTCATGCTGGGTGATAGTGTTAACGCCGGACAGCCACTGGCACGACTTACCAGCCCTGAATTGACCCAGGCGCAGCTGGCCTATCTGCGTGCATATTCACGGACTGTGCTGACCGAAAAAGCGGCCCAGCGTGCTCAACATTTACTGGCCGCCGACGTGATCGCCGTCGCCGAGGTGGAACGGCGCGAGTCGGAGCTGGAAGTCGCGCGCGCCGAGCTGGGGGCGGCGAAGGACCAATTGCGCCTGCTGGGAGTGGATAGCGCCGTGCTGGCAGAACTGGCGAAGCAGGGGCAAATCCTGCCTTCCGTTACCATCAACGCATCAAGAAGCGGCATTATTATTGCGCGGAGCGTCATCATCGGTCAGGTGGTGCAACCGGCCGATCAGTTATTCGGGGTGGCCGATCTTTCCTCCGTCTGGGTGGTGGGTGACGTGCCGGAGCAGATCGCGCGCAATGTGCAGGTTGGTCAACATGTGGAGATTCATGTTCCGGCGCTGGGTGATGTGACCCTCGATGGTCTTATCATATTCGTTGCCGATACGGTGAACCCGCTGACCCGTACCGTAATGGTGCGCACAATGGTGGAGAATCCGCAGCGCAAACTTAAGCCCGACATGCTGGCCACCATGCATATTACCGATAATGCGCACAAAAGCCTGGTCGTGCCGGTAACAGCGGTAGTGCGCGAGGCCAACCGCGATTATGTCTTTCTGTTTCAAGGCAACAACCGGTTTTTGCGTATCCCCGTAGAATTGGGTCCCGAAGTAGCCGACATGTATCCAGTGCTAAACGGGGTTACCATCGACCAAAAGATTGTGGTGGATGGCGCCTTTCACCTGGATAACGAGCGCAAGCTCGCCGAGCTGGAGTAGCGATGCTTGCCTCCATTGTCCGCGTCATGCTCAGACAGCGCCTGATAGTTGTAGTGGTGTCGCTTGCTCTGTGTGCCGCAGGCATTCTTGCCGCGAAGAATCTCTCGGTCGACGCTTTTCCGGATGTGACCAACATTCAGGTCCAGGTCGCCACGGTAGCGGTCGGACGCAGTCCGGAGGAGATCGAGCGTCTGGTTACGGTCCCGGTGGAAATAGCCATGACCGGCCTGCCGGGGCTGGTGGAGATGCGCTCCCTGAACAAGAGCGGGTTGTCGCTTATCACCCTGGTATTTACCGATAAGACCGACGTTTTCTTTGCGCGCCAATTGGTGATGGAACGGCTGATCGAGGTTTCTCCCCGGCTCATACCGGGGATTACGCCGGTGCTTGGGCCCGTATCAACCGGTCTGGGTGAGGTATACCAGTACACGATCGATCATCCCGACGATGGCCAGCGCGCACTAACCGTTGAGGAGCTGACCGAACGGCGCACGATCCAGGATTGGGTGGTGCGGCCGCTCCTGCGTTCGGTCCAGGGTGTGGCGGAAATCAACTCAATAGGCGGCCATGTCAAGGAGTACCAGGTACTGGTCGACCCCAACCGGTTGCGTCACTATGATCTGACGCTGACGGCGGTTGACCGGGCCATTGCCAGCAATAATGCGAATTCCAGCGGTAACATTCTGCCCTTGCATGCGGAGCAGTATCTGATCCGTGGCGTCGGCCTGATCCGCACGCTGGACGATATCCGCAATATCGTGCTCAAAGAGCGGGATGGGGTGCCGGTCTATGTGCGTGATGTGGCTGATGTGCAGTTCGGCGGGGAGGTGCGCCTGGGGGCCAGCATCAAGGACGGCTATACCGAGTCTGTTACCGGCATCGTGATGATGCTGCGCGGCGGCAACGCCAAGGACATCGTTGGGCGGGTGAAGGAAAAGGTTGCCGAGATCAATGAGCGCAACCTGTTGCCGGGGGGGCTCCAGATCGTGCCTTTTTATGACCGGACCGTTATGGTGGATGCCGCGCTGGAGTCCGTGTACCGTGTATTGATCGAGGCGCTGGTCTTCGTGATCCTGGTAATGATTATCTGCCTGGGTAATTGGCGCGTGAGCCTGGTGGTGTGTGCGACACTTATCATCACGCCGCTGGT
This sequence comes from Nitrosospira multiformis, assembly GCF_900103165.1. NCBI lineage: Bacteria > Pseudomonadati > Pseudomonadota > Betaproteobacteria > Nitrosomonadales > Nitrosomonadaceae > Nitrosospira > Nitrosospira multiformis. Next base: position 1,548,093 of record NZ_FNKY01000001.1, read on the forward strand.
CACGTTCATGATCATGAACTATCTGGAAATTCCGGCCAATCTGATGTCGCTGGGCGGGCTGACGATCGCCATCGGGCTGATGGTCGATCCCACCGTGGTGGTAGTGGAGAATATCTTCTTGCGCCTGAGCCACGCAAACGGTGACGAGCCGAAGAGCGAGACGATTGCGAAGGCGGCAGCCGAGGTGGGGGCCCCGGTCATCTACGGCATCATCATCATTGTCCTCGTGTTCCTGCCGCTGATGTCGCTGCAGGGCATGGAAGGCAAGATGTTCAGTCCCCTTGCCGTCACCATTTCCATCGCGCTGCTGGTGGCGCTGGTCGTTTCGGTGCTGTTGTCGCCGGTGCTATGCGACTATGCTTTGAAAGGCGGCAGCGAGGAGGACACCAAGATTGTCTCTATTCTCAAGACTCTTTACTTGCGCCTGCTCTATTTAGCGTTGAGGAATCCAAAGGCGACTGCCATGGTATCGGTAGGCTCTCTTTTGCTGGCGGTCGGCCTGTACCCGTTTCTTGGCAAATCTTTCATTCCAATCATGCGGGAGGGCGCGGTGACGCCCGTGATCATCCGTGTACCCTCGATCTCGCTGGAGGAAGCGATCAAGCTGGAAACAGAAGCGATGAAACTGATCGCCAAGATACCCGGGGTCGTGTCTGTTGTGTCCAAGCTCGGCCGGGGGGAATCGCCGGCCGACCCGGCGTCGCAGAATGAATCCGACCCTATTGCGTCTCTGGATCTGGAAGGATCGGGCCGCACCCAGCAGGAGATCGAAGAAGATATCCGCAAGGCGTTGATGGTGCTGCCCGGCGTGAACATCGCGTTGTCGCAGCCGATCGCGCAACGGGTGGACGAGATGGTGACGGGGGTGCGCTCGCAGGTCGCGGTCAAGATCTTCGGCGACGACCTGGAAGAGTTGCGCAAGTTGTCGGAGCAGGTGGCACGCATCGTCAAGTCAACACGCGGCGCCCAAGATCTCCGCATCGAGCGCCTGTCGGGACAGCAGGAATTGACCATCGACATTGATCGCCGAGCCATCGCCCGCCATGGTATCAATGTTGCCGATGTGAACGAGCTCATTGCAACCGCCATCGGCGGCAAGGCGGTCACCCAGGTTTTTGAGGGCGAGCGGCGTTTTACGCTCCTTCTGCGCTTTCCCGAACAGTTCCGTGATGATGTCGAAGCTATCCGCGATCTTTTGCTTCGTCCCCCCGGCAACGCCGGCCCCGAGGGTCTAATGGCGCGCGGTGGCGTTCTGGTGCCGTTAAGTGCTGTCGCGGATATCCGGGTCATCGATGGCCCGGCAATCGTCTCGCGCGAATATGCCAAGCGCCGCGTGGTGGTCGGCGCTAATGTGCATGATCGTGACCTTGGCGGTTTCGTTGCCGAACTGCAAGAGCGTACCGCGAAGGAGGTCAAATTACCCTCTGGTTACTATTTTGTCTGGGGCGGGCAGTTCGAGAACATGGAGCGCGCCATGGCCACTCTTGCGGTGATCGTGCCGATTACCTTTGCCGTAATCTTCTTCCTGTTGTTCATGCTGTTTGGTTCGGTCAAACTTGCTGCGCTTATCTTTACAGCTCTGCCATTCGCTTCCGTCGGCGGTGTTATCGGCCTTTTTATCACCGGCGAGTATCTATCGGTACCGGCATCGGTGGGTTTCATCGCAGTATGGGGCGTCGCCATATTGAACGGTGTGGTATTGATTTCTTTTATCAAGGAACTGCGCGAACAGGGACTCAGTGTGGCCGATGCGGTGAAAACCAGTTGCGAGGCGCGCTTCCGTCCCGTGTTGATAACCGCCGCGGCTACGATACTGGGCCTGGCGCCATTCCTGATTGCTACCGGCCTCGGCTCCGAGGTACAGAAGCCGCTAGCCATTGTGGTGATCTGCGGACTGATTACCGCGACTGTGATGACGAAGGTGGTGGTACCCATGCTGTACCGCTATTTCGACCCGCTACCTGATGTCGCTGACAAGGGCACCACTCAGCCATCCGTTGACGTGCCTGACAAGGGCATCGCTCAAGAGACCAGCCATCGTCCCAATCTACTCGCCAGAATACGCGCACGATTCAGGAGAAGTCCCCAAACTCCTGGCGCGTGATTTGTTCATGGACGGGGCTTTTTCGCGTCTGCAATCTGGCATAATCCCGAACAACGTTGAACACCCCTGGCGAACTCCAGTTGCTGTGATTCATTGCGCTAGACTGGAAAATGAGTGGTCAACGTCGGATTCAGGATAATATACTCAAAAATTCATAGGGAAGAATCGTGCCTTTATCCCCATCCTCCGCAAAAGACAAAGCCAGAATCCTGGCTGAGGCACTGCCGTATATCCAGCGTTTCCACGGAAAAACAATAGTCATCAAATATGGCGGCAACGCCATGGTTGAGGAAAATCTCAAACAGGGTTTCGCCCGTGATGTCGTGCTGCTGAAACTGGTGGGGATGAATCCCGTGGTCGTTCATGGTGGCGGGCCTCAGATCAATGATATGTTGAAGCGGATAGGCAAGCAGGGTGAATTTATTCAAGGGATGCGCGTAACCGATGCTGAAACCATGGACATGGTGGAAATGGTGCTGGGAGGCCTGGTCAATAAGGACATCGTCAATCTCATTAACCGGCAGGGCGGCCATGCGGTGGGTCTGACCGGCAAGGACGGCGGCTTCATTCGCGCAAAAAAGATGCTTATGCGGGATAGAGAGAAAACGGATGAATGGATCGATATCGGCCAGGTTGGAGAGATTGAAAGCATAGATCCTGCCCTGATTGCGCTGCTCGAAACACGTGATTTCATTCCGGTAATTGCCCCCATTGGCGTGGGTGAGAGCGGCGAGTCCTACAATATCAATGCCGATCTTGTTGCAGGAAGGCTGGCGAGTGTTCTGGGTGCCGAGAAACTGATACTACTCACCAATACGCCGGGTGTGCTGGACAGGCATGGTAATTTGTTGACCGGATTGACCGCGCAGAGGGTGGATGAACTGTTTGAGGATGGAACCATCTCAGGCGGTATGATGCCAAAAATTGGCTCAGCACTGGATGCGGTAAAGAGTGGGGTCAAGTCCTGTCACATCATTGATGGACGGGTTGAACATGGATTGTTGCTGGAAGTGCTGACAGACGCGGGTGTGGGAACACTGATTAAGGCGAGCTAATTTTCAGGCATATTTCCTTACGGACATTTTTAAGCTATGGTGTTATCCAATCGCGGAACTCATCGAGTAACGTATGTCAGCTAAACCCGGTGAAAGGAGAGATCAGATCCTGCGGGTTCTCGCGCAAATGCTGGAAGAGCCTCGTCCGGTGAAAATCACCACCGCGGCGCTGGCGGTCAAGCTGGATGTTTCCGAGGCGGCGCTATATCGGCATTTTGCCAGCAAGGCTCAGATGTTCGAGGGCTTGATCGAGTTCATTGAAGCCACCTTGTTCAGTCTTATCAATAGATGGACGGCGGAAGAGAAAAGCGCTATGCGGCAAATCGAAGGGATATTGTCGCTATTGCTTGGTTTTGCGCAGAAAAATCCGGGTATGACGCGAGTGCTGACCGGCGACGCACTGATAAACGAAAATGACCGCCTGCAGCTACGCATCAATCAACTGCATGACCGGCTTGAGGCGACGCTGAAACAGGTGTTGCGCTTCGCCGTCAGCGAGGGGGAAATCCCGGCAAATCTTGATGTCTCCGCTCAGGCGAACCTGCTGATGTGTTATGTAGCCGGGCGCTGGCACCAGTTCGCCAAAAGTGGATTCAAGCGCGATCCGATGGAATATTGGGAAGCGCAGCGCAGAGAATTGCTGTCATGTGCCGTAGCTCAGACGTAAGTTGACCGGATAATCCTAAATCCGGTAGTTGGACGAGGTGAAGTGTGCGGTTTTTGGGGTGCAGGGCGAGGCGCAACGACGCGGAATGCGACCGCGCAGGGCGGAGCAGTGCCTTCCGCAGGAAGGTGCGACCCCGAAGCGGGATGCGGGCGCCCCATGCACGTGGAACGCGATCGCGGCATCCCCTACGCTGCCCGATCCCCGCTTCGCGGGGCCCCTCGTGCGACGCTTCGGGGCGCCGTTCCATTCCAAGAAGTTGCAACGCAGCTATGTGCCGCAAAAACTGTACAATTCACCCCGTAGCGGCCTCACCCGGAAGGTGAGCGTCAAATAATACGAAATATTGTTATTAGTCATGACGCTGATCTATCAGATGAGCGGTCAACTACCGGATTTAGGATAATATTCATTGGTGCCGCAGACCTTGCAAGACGGGTCCTTATTCAGTCTGATGGAGCGCCATTCCATTGACAAGCCATCTAGCAACAGCAACCGGCTATTCAGGGTCTGTCCAATATCAAGCAGGATTTTCAGCGTTTCGGCTGCCTGTACACAACCGATAACACCCACCAGGGGTGCAAACACCCCCATCACCGCGCAACGCATATCCTGATCTTCGCCGTCCGCGGGAAACAGGCAGTGATAGCAAGGGCTGTGTGCGTGACGTAGATCAAATACGGCGACTTGTCCATCAAAACGCACCACGGCACCCGATACGAGTGGTTTCTTATAGAGAGTGCAGACTCGATTGATGATATACCGGGTAGGAAAGTTGTCGCTCGCATCCACCACTACATCGGCATTCCTGATCAGTTGCAGCAGCCCGCGCTCGTCCATGCGCTCGTTCAGTGCGATGACATTGACTTCCGGATTAATGCCCGCAAGTGTTTTTTTAGCGGAATCTGATTTGGGTATGCCGATGCGATCCGTGCTGTGAGCGATTTGCCGCTGAAGATTGGTCAGGTCAACCTTGTCACTGTCGCAAATAGTCAGCTTACCGACCCCGCTCGCGGCAAGGTATAGCACAGCAGGTGAGCCTAATCCCCCCGCGCCGACCACGAGTACGTGCGACTGGATTAAAGTTTCCTGCCCCTTTATGCCAATTTGCGGCAACAGAATGTGTCGGCTGTAGCGCAGTAGTTGGTCGTCGTTCATTGCTCACGGCGGCGCGGCTGCTAAGGGATCTCTGAGCAGGGGCGCGACGGTCGCATCCGGGACGGAATGGGTAATAGTAGTCAGGGCTGGCAAGCGTATTGATGGAGATGGGGTTCTCATACGGCGCAATGCACTTCGCTTATTGCATCCTACATCCATTCGCAGCGTTCCATCTTTGCGGGTCAGCTGTCTGCAAGCCGTTTGCAATAAGAAGTAGGGTGTTAATAAGCAAAGCGCATTGCGCCGTAATGAATCTTCATAATCGAGCCGATCTTGAGGGCTTCTAAACGAGTCTCCGGTTTTGTCCACAACGTACCCCGCAGGGGATGTCCAGGGACTTTCCAGTTCCCCGCTCCCCAGCAATCAGGGATCGGTCTCGACTAAGGGTTCAGTTAACAACTCAGTTAACAACCTTGGCGGAATCAGGATTCTTGTTCGATGCCGCCGCGCCGCCTTTGAAATAATTCATTGCCTGGGTCAGCAGTAAGTCGTCGGCAGAGCCAAATTCCGCCGGCGGCTCACGCTTCTTGTTTTTGTCTTCGCCGTTCTCCGGTTTGGGCGGTTTGACGGCAGGTTTTGGCTCTACCTTTGCCGCTTCCGTTTCAGGTTTGATGTCCTTCGGTTTGCCGTTAGACAGATGTCTGTCCAGATCAGCTTCACGCAAGCGTTCGGTTTCATCTTTTGCCGATTCATCAAGAATATCCGGTGTGATTCCCTTAGCCTGAATGGATTGTCCGTTAGGTGTGTAGTAGCGTGTGGTGGTCAGCTTGATAGCGGTATTGTTACCTAGCGGCAGTATGGTTTGTACCGATCCTTTACCAAAAGTCTGCGTCCCCATGACTACGGAACGTTTATGGTCCTGCAAAGCACCCGCTACGATTTCAGAGGCGGAGGCCGAACCCCCATTCACGAGGGTAATCATCGGTACCGTCTTGATCGCGGGCGGCAATCGCTTCAGATAGTCGCTTTTTGTATCGCGCAGATAGAATTCCGGACTGGCTTTCAGCTTCATCTTGGCGTCATCGGTACGACCATCGGTATAAACCACCAGCGAATTAGATGGTAGAAAGGCGGCGGAAACCGCAACCGCACCGTTCAGCAAGCCTCCGGGATCGTTACGCAGATCCAGCACCAGGCCTTTCATCGGCACAGTACTTTCCTTGAATAACTTGTCTATGGCCTTAACGAGGTTTTCGCCGGTCTGTTCCTGGAATTGCGTGATACGTATGTATGCATAACCGGGCTCGATCATCTTGGATTTAACACTCTGGATCTTGATGATGGCGCGTATCAAAGAGAATACCAATGGCTTGGTCTCACCCTTGCGTAATACAGTGAGGGTAATAGGCGTATTGGGTTTGCCACGCATGCGCTTGATTGCATCGGTGAGCGAGAGACCCTTGACCGCGGTTTCATCCAGTTTGATGATGAGATCGCCTGGCTTGATGCCGGCGCGAAAGGCGGGCGTATCCTCGATTGGCGAGATGACTTTGACAAACCCGTCTTCCATACTGACTTCAATGCCTAATCCGCCAAATTCACCTTGCGTGCCAATCTGCAATTCCTTGAAGGCGTCCGAATCCAGATAGGCGGAATGAGGATCAAGGCCGGTCAGCATTCCATTGATGGCTTCAGTGATGAGTTTCTTGTCTTCCACCGGCTCAACGTAATCGCTTTTAATGCGGCCGAACACTTCGGTGAACGCACGCAGTTCCTCAACGGGAAGCGGACGCAAAACCTCCGTGATTTCCTTGTTGGCGACAGCAGAAAAATTGAGGCTCAGCATCACACCGGCGATCGCACCGAAAATAATCAAGCCGAATTGCCGCATCTTGTTACCCATTAAACTTTCTCCACATGTGTCGATTTTGCTGCGTCGTTCATTTTATTCTTACCCAGTTCAACGGGTCAAACGGTTTACCCTGATGACGTAGTTCAAAGTATAAACCGGAATCGGGGTTGCTGCCGCTGTTTCCCACCGTTGCGATAGTATCACCGCCGTGAACCGCCTCGCCTACCTGTTTGTGAATGGTTTCATTGTTGCCATAGAGGCTCATATAGCTGCCGCCGTGGTCCACGATCATAAGATTGCCAAATCCTCTCAGCCAGTCGGCAAAAACTACGCGCCCGCCTGCAATGGCCTTTACCTCTGCGCCGCTGGCCGAGCGTATGAATAATCCCTTCCAGGTCACACCACCATCAGCACGTGGACTACCGAAACGGTTGGCAAGTTCCCCGCGTACCGGCAAACTCAAGCGGCCTTTCAACGCCGCAAACGGATTTCCATCCGCCGATGCGTCGGGTAGTCTGTTATTACTTAGGGATTCGGTACGGGATTCGGTACGGGACTCGGTACGTTTCTTTTTGCGGGCGAGCATTTTGGCGATTTTTTCTACCAGGCGTGACAGGCGTTCTTCATCGCGCTTGAGTTTACTGATTTCGCGCCGCTGTTGATCGACCTGCATCGAGATTTGGGATAGCAGGTTTTTGTGTTCGGTTTTTTTCTGTTCAAGTTGTTTTTTGTATTCGGTTTGCTTGGCCTGGATCGTAGCGATCTCCTGGCTTTTCTCGCGGCTTTCCCGGGTGAGTGCATCGAGTTGTTGAAAATTGGAGCGCAGAACATTGATGCCGTCCAGCCGGGCGCGGGAGAGATGGCCGTAATAATGCAGATTGCGTGCAATCTGGTTAGGATCCTGCTGATTGAATAAAAGACTCAGATACTCTTTTTCTCCGCCGCCACTTATATATTGTCTATAGAGCAATTTACTTAGTTGCGCCTGCTGCGCCTCAATACCCCCGGCGACTTGGCTGGATTGTGCTTGTAACTGGCGAAGCCTGGTATTGGCTTCGTCCCGCGTCCGGGTAAGCGTAATCAATTTTTGGTTGGCGGCGCTGATAGCCTGCTCCGATTCGCGCAGTGCGTCCGCCGCTTCTGATTTCGATTCCTCCGTGTCTACGAGCTCTTTCTGTAATGTCTCAATTCGCCCGCGCAATTGCTTCAAGTCTTCGTTATCAACCTTGGGAGCAGCGTGAAGCGGATGCGACAGAATCAGTACACAAGCCGGGATGAACTTGCGGGCTTTATGCAACCATGAATTAATGCCGATCAAGAGTGCAAATTTTCAAACGTATGCAAACGTTCTTTGCCGAAAGAAATCATGCTCCGCTAGATAATAGGGAAGAAGCCTGTTGAACAACAAAGATTACCGAATGCCGGTTCGACATTAATGAGCGGGAACTCATGACCGAGGTAATATTTTCCCCTGGTTCGCCACGACCTGCATGGCCTGTTCGATTTGTGCGCGATCACCGAGATAATAATTCCGGAGAGGCTTCAGATTGTCATCAAGTTCGTACACTAGCGGAACCCCGGTGGGGATATTAAGCTCCAGAACGTCCTGATCGGAAAGATTGTCGAGATATTTGACGAGTGCGCGCAGCGAGTTGCCATGGGCTGTAATGAGCACGCGTTGTCCGGATTGGACCTGTGGAGCAATGGTTTCGTTCCAGTAGGGCAGAAATCTTGCCACCGTATCCTGGAGGCATTCAGCTAGTGGAATCTCCTGGCTGGCCAGATCCCGATAGCGAGGATCAAACCCAGGATAGCGATCATCCTCCGGTTCGAGCGCGGGTGGCCGGATGCTGTAGCTGCGCCGCCAGATTTGTACCTGCTCTTCGCCATATTTGAGCGCTGTCTCGGTTTTGTTCAACCCTTGCAGTGCACCATAGTGCCGCTCGTTCAACCGCCAGGACAGATTAACGGGAATCCACATCTGATCCATTTCATCCAGTGCGATCCATAGAGTGCGAATGGCGCGTTTCAATACTGATGTATAGGCAACATCAAACGCAAATCCGTTTTCTCGCAATAGCCGGCCGGAATTTCTGGCTTCTTCCAGACCTTTTGGCGATAAATCCACATCTGTCCAGCCAGTAAAACGATTCTCCTTGTTCCAAATGCTTTCTCCATGACGCAGGAGAATGAGTTTTTTCATATTGTTCTTTATAAAAAGATAAGTTTTTCCGCAAGGTGATTTGAAATGCCATAGTATTTTATTATATTTTGGCCATGGCCGCAGCATGCAAGAAATACGTGAATTTTTTCAATATATTATGTATTGCTTGCAGCCGTTTTTGCCGCTCACCCGGCGTCCGTAGACCCAGTGATGGACTTCTCCCAACTGGCAAAACTATCTCGCAACCTGCCTCACCATCATCTCGCGTCCTGATGGATTATCTGGGTCCTCATCAGCATTGCCGGGCTGCCAAAGCAAAGTCGCCAAGTGTGGGCCATCCTGCCCCGGTTCCGGTAGAATTGGGCGCTGGATGGCACATCTCCCGGGTCTACCGGAACGCGGGAGTCCCATAGCATTCGCATCTCTGATAAAATTACCCGGTTAAGAAAATTAAGGAGTATGACGTGGCATTCTTGCAAAATAATATTATGCTGGTTGTGGCCGCCCTGATGAGCGGGGGTATGTTGTTATGGCCGTTGTTGCGGCGTTCCGGCAATGAGATAGACACGCTGGTGGCGGTTCAGCTCATCAATTATAAGGACGCGCTTGTTTTGGATGTGCGCGAGGGGAGTGAATACAATGCGGGCCATGTACCTAATTCCAAGCATATTCCCGCTGACAAGCTTGAGGAGCGCCTGCACGAACTGGAAAAATTCAAGAGCAAGCCGGTCATATTGATACATCGCAGTGGCGTTAATGCCACGGGTAAAGCCGGCTCGATTTTGCGCAAAAAAGAGTTTGCGCATGTACATAACCTTCAAGGTGGCATCGACGCATGGCGTCAGGCGAATTTGCCGATAGTGAAGAAATGAAGGTGGTCATGTACGCATCCGGTTTTTGCCCCTATTGCACAAGAGCGGAAAGCATGCTGCGTGCCAGAGGTGTGACAGAAATCGAGAAAATCCGTATTGATCTGGATCCTGCCATCCGCGCCGAGATGATAGAAAAAACCGGTCGTCGCACCGTTCCCCAAATTTATATTGGCGACACGCATGTGGGTGGTTATGACGATTTGGCGCGACTCGACCGCAATGATGGATTGGTAAAGCTCCTGGCGATCTGATTGCCGGCTGATCGGTTTGAGAATAATTGTATCCCCCGTAGTTCAGATTTTGTACGGTAACCTCCCATTTTGACTACTCCATATGGAATCCAACATGAGCGACCAGCAGCCGGTTTTCGGTATTGAAAAAATCTATGTCAAGGACTTGTCCCTGGAAATTCCAAATGCGCCAAGAATTTTTCTTGAGCGCGAAACACCCGAAGTGAACATACAGCTGCATACCAAGGGAGAGCGCGTCGACGAAGGTATGTATGAGGTATTGTTGACGGTAACAGTCACCGCGAAAGTCAAGGAGAAGACCCTGTTTCTGGTGGAGGTGGGCCAGGCGGGCATCTTTCAGATTCGCAATGTGCCGGAAGCTGAAATGGATCCCGTATTGGGGATAGGGTGTCCCAATATCCTTTTCCCCTACTTGCGCGAAGCCGTTTCGGATATCGTTACCCGCGCCGGATTTCATGCGGTCATTCTAAACCCGGTAAATTTTGAAGCGCTTTACCATCAGGGAAAACAGCAAGCCGAGATGAATGCCGCGGCGGCGGAGAAACTGGAAGAAGAGCAGAAAACAACGCACTGAAAATGAAACACGCCCACGACGCATGCGTCACAAATCCATTCCTGCGGTGCCGGGTTCTTGGGCTATTGATTGGCATACTGTTGTGTCCGGCGCATGCCATCGCGGCGTTTGAGTTCTTTTCGATAGCAGAGAATGCTACCGTCATGTATGACGCGCCATCGCTCAAAGCCGATAAATTGTATGTGGTGAGTCGTCATCTGCCCGTAGAGGCGGTAGTGAAAGTCGAAGGTTGGGTCAAGGTGCGCGATAGCGGGGGCGGGCTTGCCTGGGTGGAAGAAAAGGCATTAAGTGAAAAACGTTATGTAATTGTTACGGCGCTGCAGGCCGAAGTTTATCAGGCGGCGAATGCAAGTTCGACGCTGGTATTTCAAGCGCAACAAAACGTGGTGATGGAACAGCTTGAGCCTGCTGTGAATGGTTGGGTCAAGGTGCGCCACCGCGATGGACAAACGGGTTACATCAGAACGCAACAAATCTGGGGTTCATGAGAATAGGTGTTCTTGGCGCGGGCGCGTGGGGTACTGCGCTGGCCATCAGTCTCGGCACCAACACCCGTTCAAGCCACCAGGTGACGTTGTGGACCCGCGATCCGGTGCATCTTGCCGAGCTTGTTTCCCAGCGTGCCAACCGGCGCTATTTCCCCGGCTTTTCGTTACCGCCTTCTCTGCAGCTGACGTCCGTTCTCGATGTTGCCATCGAGGCTGCTGATCTTGTTTTGATCGTGGTCCCGGTTGCCGGATTACGTGAGACATTGCGTGGAATTGCTGCTTGCGGGAAAGGCGTGCCGGTGGTGTGGGGCTGCAAGGGATTCGAGGCGGAATCGGCAGCATTGCCTCATCAGGTAGCACAGGAGGAATATGGCGGGGTGGCGCCCTGTGGCGTATTGTCGGGCCCCAGCTTCGCCCAGGAAGTCGCACAAGGACTTCCCACCGCTTTGACCCTGGCATCGCATGATGAAGAATTTTCTCGTAGCATTGCGGCACAGTTGCACACCGCCCGGCTGCGGATTTACTCAAGCAGGGATGTTGCCGGCGTGGAAACCGGTGGCGCAGTGAAGAATGTCATATCGATTGCCGCTGGCATTTCCGACGGCATGGGTTTTGGTCACAACGCTCGCGCAGCCTTGATTACGCGGGGTTTGGCGGAAATTACGCGCCTGGGACTAAAACTCGGTGGTTGTATGGAAACGTTCATGGGGCTAGCCGGAGCGGGAGATTTGATACTTACCTGTACCGGGGATTTGTCACGCAATCGGCGGGTAGGTCTGTTACTCGCGGCGGGCCATTCGTTACCGGACATCCTGCGGGAGCTTGGACACACCGCCGAAGGCGTCCATACGGCGTCTGCAGTATTGCGGCTAAGTCAGACACTGAAAATTGAAATGCCGATTACACAGGCGGTATGCAGCGTACTCCACGATGGGGTGCCGGCGAGACTGGCGGTGGAAGCGCTACTTAACCGGGAACCGAAGGCGGAAACTTACTGATCTGAAGCTAATTGGTTTTCCGCAAAAGTTTTATGTACCTTTCTCGAAGCTCATCTGCCGCCACGCTTCGTAGACCACCACCGCGACTGTATTGGATAAATTAAGACTGCGATTGCCGGACACCATCGGTACGCGGATACGGCGTTGTTCAGGAAAACTCTCCAGTATTTCAGTCGGGAGCCCACGGCTTTCCGAGCCAAAAAGAAATGCGTCTCCTTTGGCATAAGCAGTCAAGTCATAGCGTTGCTTGCCCTTGGTTGAGACGGCAAAAAGACGATGCCCTTGAAAGTGTTCCGCACAGTTTATCCAGTTTTCATGAACTGTCATGCTGGCAAACTCGTGATAATCCAGTCCGGCGCGTAGTAATTGCTTATCTTCCAGGATAAAACCAAGCGGCTTGACAAGATGGAGTCTCGCACCGGTATTGGCGCATAGCCGTATAATATTACCGGTGTTGGGCGGGATTTCGGGTTGGAATAAAATTACATCGAGCATAAGCTTATCAACGGTCCGATTTTTGTTTTGTGATCCGAAAGTAGCGGATATTTCCGATCTGGAATCCAGGGCAGTTAGGAGTCGTGCGGCAGCACACGAGGCAGCGTTCTGGCGACCACCCATCCACTTACGTGCACGGCGCCATGTTTGCGTAGTACCTTTGCCAGTTCATTCAGGGTTGCGCCGGTGGTCATCACATCATCCAGCATGGCGATGTGCTTGCCGGTAAGGTCCGTTTCGCATGTGAGTGCTCCTCGTATATTTTTCTCGCGTTCTTTCCATGGCAGTTCAGCCTGCGAGACGGTGTCCTTGATACGTTTGCAGGCATCCGGCAATAGCGGAATACCGCATCGTTTTGACACTTTACGGGCGATTTCCAGCGCCTGATTGAAACCTCTTTCACGTAATCTAACGGGATGCAATGGCATTGGCACGATGAAGTCCGGGAAAGAGTCCTTATCAATCCGCGCCAATAGCAGATCAGCCAATACTGGCGCCATGGGAAGGTTTGTCTGGTATTTGAGTGAATGAATGAGAGCGTTCACCGGGAAAGCGTAGCTTAATGCCGCTACGGTACGATCAAATGCCGGCGGTTTTGCGAGACAGGCACCACAGACGCAAGATTCCGCCATAGGCAGCGCACATACCATACAATGATTAAATGGCAGGTGAGGCAGGCTATCGTGACAAGGTGCGCACAGATTTCCATTGCTGGCGGTACCGCAAAGCAGGCAGTATTTCCCGAATAGGGTCTGTATAATATTTGATCTGTCGTTCAATGATATAGATAAAAAAATTGACAACAATAATGGAATTCGTGATTATTCGTATTCCACGATGCGACTGATTCCAAATTATCGCGCTCATTGTAGCGCAGACCGATCAGCCAATCGCTTTACCCGAACAATAGCGATATATGGACAGGCTATGAGTCAGCTTTCCGGCGTGACGGTTAATTCCGGCATAACCACTGGGGGGAACGGTTCTCATACAGGCGGAATTTCAAGCGGAGTTACGCAACGACGCTTAGCCGGTTTCTTCCCTGGCAGGAAAGCGGCAGCGCGCGATGCGACAACGGTGCTGTCACAGTTGCGTGGACTCGGATGACAGCTTTACCTTGTATGACAAAATGATTTTTACAGTTACTTTTTAAATTCGAATCTCCAGTAAGTTCATTCTCCAACCGAGGAAGATGACAAAAGGTTATTTCATCACCGGCACCGGAACGGGTGTGGGCAAGACCCTGGTCAGTTGTGCCTTGCTGCACGCTTTTGGCGCGCGCGGCAGGACTGCCGTGGGTATGAAGCCGGTGGTGGCAGGATGCGATAACGGGCAATACCTGGACGTTGAATCACTCCTGGCGGCAAGCACTGTTACTGCCCCGCGTGAACAAGTGAATCCGTATGCGCTGATCCCACCGATTGCCCCGCATATCGCGGCGAGACAGGCGGGCATCATTATCGACGTGACAACCATTTGCAGCGCTTGTTTCGAATTGCAAAAAATAGCTAACCTGGTAATTGTCGAAGGTACGGGTGGTTTTCTTGTTCCGCTCAACGAGTATCAGGACGGTGCCGACATGGCGAGGGCTTTAGGTTTTCCCGTAATACTGGTGGTGGGAATGCAATTGGGGTGTCTTAACCATGCGCTGCTGACCGCAAAAGTGGTGCGAGAAACGGGACTGTTGCTTGCTGGATGGGTGGCGAATCGTATTGATCCAGAAATGGCTGCATTCGATGAGAATGTGCTTGCATTGGAGCAGAGGCTGAATTGTCCGTTGGTGGGGGTGTTACCATTCGAGCAAAATGCCGATGCGAAAATATTGTCGATGCTGTTGAATATCGAGGCGCTGGACCAAGGCTAACCTCATGAATGCTGATCGTATGTGGGGACGCTTCCGAACCAGATCAATGCTGACATGTTCACATGTTATCTTTTCCGTACCTTATCAGATCATCACACCTTGGCGCGCAGGAATGCTTATCGGATATTCTCCAGATTGGAATATGAACATACCCACAAATAAACTGAGAAATGTTACGAAAATGCTCGCAAAGAATGCCGTCCAGAATCCCGAAATTTTGAATCCCGGCACAAGTGACGATACCAGAAGCATCATAAGCGCATTAATCACCAACAAGAAGAACCCAAACGAAATGAGCGTTAATGGAATCGTTAAGATGATGACAATGGGTCTGATTACGGCATTAGCGAAACCCAGTAGCAGTGCCGATACGAACAACGATTTTTTACTGGAAAATGAAATGCCGTGAAAGATAAAGCCGGCAAGCCACAGAGAGAGGGCAGTTATGCCCCAATGCGCCAGAAATTCCATCATGTTATACAGCATGCTCGCCCTTGGTTTTCCTTGAAAATATTATTGTAAACACGCTTGCATATAATATTGGCGCAGATTATCGATAAATTTTACAACAGTTGTTCCTATTCCCGATAAATAAGCCACCTACACGTGCGGGAAGCCTCCCGCCAAGTTTTTCGTGGAGCGCATTGCTGCCAAGATGGGGATCCATATAAGACGTATAGAGAGATAATAAGATCATGGATTCGTTTAACGCAGCGGGGGTTAAGTTTCATGGAAGTCCTTATAAGACGGCATTTTGCGCGTGATCTTCTTTCCCGGCGTGCCAGAAAAGGTATCAGCCATTGATGCCAAATACTCCCTGGTTTCGGGTATTCAGTCTTACCGTATTCCCGCTGCTAATCCGAGGGTTTTATTCAGAGGTTCTGTGGACCCCATACTTTTTTAACCATTGGCACGAATCATGCTTATTGAATGTTAGGGCCGCTCGGGACATAAATGAGTGGCTAAGAGAATGTTCTGTGGTAACCCCGTTCTTGAACAGGGAGCTTTGGTTCGAGGACTAGCAATAATGACTATTTCATTAACGAATTTCTTTAGCAGGAATATTTCTCGAAGCGTACCATCCTGCTCAATCATGGAGTCGATAAGGATGAGTACGTATGGTGGATGGCATTCCTTGCGAAGCGAAGACAGGCGATGTGACTGTGTTGTGATGATAAAATGAGAAATATCAAGCATGAATGACATGATGTATCGTAAGGAAACTGACCAGCGATTACCGCAGCTCGCGCGTTATGATGCGCTTACCCGTCTTCCCAACCGCGCTCTATTTTATGAGTCGCTGAGAAAGATTATCAAACAGGCCGAAATAAATCAGCGAATTGTTTCGATTCTGTATCTTGATATTGATAACTTCAAAAGTATAAACGACACACTGGGACATGCTCTCGGCGATGAGCTGCTACGCCAGTTTAGTCTGCGCTTGCTGGAATGTTTGCGCATCAGGGATATGATTGCGCGCCTGGGTGGAGATGAGTTCGGGTGTATTCTGATTACTCCTGATGGCTCAGGGGATGCCGGAATTGTTGCAAGCAAGATCAGAGAAGCATTACGCGAGCCCTTCATGTTGCCAGGTCACCAGGTGACCGTGACCGCGAGTATCGGGATCAGTGTTTATCCGACGGATTCGCTTGATGCGGATACGCTTATCAGAAACAGCGACACAGCCATGTGCCGGTCAAAAAGCTCAGGCAAGGATACATATCGCTTCTTTACAGCGGAAATGAATGTACGCGCGATCAAGAAGCTGGATCAAGAAAATGCGTTGCGGCAAGCGCTCGATCGAAATGAATTCGTTTTATATTACCAGCCGAAAATGGAACTCTCGGAGGGAGGGAGAATCACGGGAGTGGAGGCGCTGATAAGGTGGAATCGTCCCGGATATGGATTCGTCGCACCTCTGGAGTTCATATCCGTCCTCGAACAAACAGGATTGATCAACCGGGTGGGGGCATGGGTTATTCATAGCGCGTGCAAACAGATCGCCGAGTGGAGGCATTCGGGAGTAGGAGAGATCCCCGTATCGGTCAATGTATCCGGAAGGCAGTTTTCACAAGGTAACCTGAGTCGCGATGTTATTCGAGCCACCCAGGAGAATAATGTCGAGCCGGAATTACTCGAATTCGAACTCCAGACGGAAAGAGCATTGAGGGAGAACAGCATTGGCTCTGATATGCTGGAATTGGAACTGACGGAAAGCTCGTTGATGACACATGCAAAAAAGACGATCGATATCCTCAGGAGGTTGAAAGCAATTGGTATCCGGATTTCGATTGACGATTTCGGGACAGGTTATTCGAGTCTGGCCTATCTGAAACGATTTCCTGTCGATGTGCTGAAAATCGATCGTTCCTTTATTATGGACGTGATGACAAATCCTGCGGATGCCGCAATTGCCACAGCAATTATTGGCATGGCGCATAGTCTTGACGTTAAAGTGGTGGCCGAGGGTGTGGAAACCGTCGAGCAGTTCAATTTTCTGCGAGTGCGAGGTTGCGATGAAATCCAGGGTTACTATCTGGCGCAGCCACTTCCCGCAATTGAGATATCCAAGCTATTTTTGAGAGGTAACAAGGTCCTCAAGCCGGTAAGATCCCCCATTCTGTAATATACAGCAAGGCGATTCGAGCTTGTCTTGCGTCGGGTCATAAGGACCGTGATCCCTTGTGGCCAAATGTTAATGAGTATTTTGATGGGGGTCGCAGCAGTGATGGTAGAATTTCAGATATGCCCTCACACAACGGTAGAATGTTTTTCCCATCGTCAGACTTGTTCATTGCAACATGCGCTTTGCCTGTTTAGGTAGCGGTTCCCAGGGAAACGGTCTCGTGGTCGAAGTGGCGAAGACCCGATTGCTACTGGATTGCGGCTTTACCCTGAGAGAAACCGTCGCTCGTCTTTCACGGCTCGGTCTCGATCCCACCATGATAGATGGAATTATAGTCACTCACGAACACGACGACCATATTGGCGGCGTGGCGCGGTTTGCGCGTAAATTCAATATCCCGGTGTGGTTGACGCATGGCACGCTGCGTGGTGTGGGGAAAACATTTTCCTTGTTGCCGGTGATAAACATCATAGATGGCTATCGACGTTTCTCCATTGGAGATATCGAGGTAGAGCCTTATCCAGTCCCGCATGATGCACAGGAGCCTGCGCAATTTGTATTCGGCGATGGTGCGTTGCGATTGGGCGTATTGACGGATACCGGATGTTCCACACCTCATATCGAGGCAGTCTTAAGCCATTGCCACGCGCTGGTGCTGGAATGTAATCATGATGCCCAAATGCTTGCGAACAGCGATTATCCGCAAAGTCTCAAACAACGCGTTGGCGGCCGTTTCGGGCATCTTGAAAACACCGCTTCCGCAAAACTTCTTGCAAGTCTCGATTGCACTCGCCTGCAACACATTATTGCGGCTCATCTGAGCCAGAAAAATAACACTCCGCTACTTGCGCAAACCATGTTGAGTGATACCTTGAACTGTGAGATAGATTGGGTCGGGGTGGCTGACCAGAGCGAGGGCTTTGGCTGGCGCCAGTTGATATGATTTTCAATCCCTTGAAAGATAATTAAGCTGGCTTCGTTTATCGTACTGTAAATACTCAAGCAATAAAAAAGGAAAAGCCGCTCCGGAGATAACGGGAGCGGCTTTTTAATGGCGTGTTCGGATTATTTCTTCAATGCGTCCAATGCGCCTTTTTTCGCATCAGCTGCGGTGTCTTTTACGGCATCCGCTCCCGCGCTCGTTTTCTCGCTTGCCGCATCTTTAGCATCTACTGCTTTCTCCTTGGCGGAGTCATATGTTTCTGCTGCTTTTTCCTTGGCGGAGTCGTATGTCTCTACCACTTTCTCCTTGGCGGAGTCGTATGTCTCTGCTGCCTTCTCCTTAGCGGAATCATATGTCTCTGCCGCCTTCTCTTTGACGGTATCAACGGTAGAAGGGGTGCTACTCGTATCAGAGGAGGTTGTGCCGCTGGCATCGGAAGCCGGCGCAGCGGGCTGGGAGGTAATTTTCTCGAAGTTTTTCTTTTCTTGTTCGGGGAGCGCCTGATTTGGCTTGCCGCAGGCAGTCATTGTCAGTGCCACCAGGGTAGCAGTGAGGAGCGTAAGTCTCATTATTTGTTTCCTCTAAAGAGTTGGTAAAAACGCTTAGTATATAACGAAGCTGCTTGATTCCTCAAAGCAGAAACTGGACGCGTTAAATGATGCGGTTGAATTGCTGCACCCAAGAAACGTGATTTACAATTAATCTACATGAGCCGTTCATTTGCAACAAAAAAGCCACCACTAAGGGTGGCTTTTGCTTCTACTCTACTGCCTTAGTGGCCAGCCGGGATGGCGCTTTGCCCTGGTTTTATGGGATTGCCGTTGCCATCAAGCGCATGTCCGGGAAGGACAGCCTGTCCCGAATATTCGTCCTCGTCATCCGCGGCCGCACTTTTTTCCTCTTTGGGAGTACCGGAGGCAGCACGTTCTTCATCCATTGTAGTGCCTTCTTCCGTTCTGGTTCCATATGTGGTTGAATTCTCGGGCAATGCCTGCTTGGGTCGATCACATGCTGTTAGTGTCAGAGCCACCAAAGCAGCGGCGAGGAGTGAAAGTTTCATATCTGGCTTCCTTAAATAAAATATTAAATAGGTTGTGACGGACCATAGTATATAACAAAAATACTCCGGACTAAAAAAAATACCCCGGACTACTCGAATTTGAAACAGTTAGTTGCTGCGCCCGCTTATTTGGTCTTATTTCGAGCAATAAAAGGCCACTCGAAGGAATAGCCTTTCATCCTCCGTTACTTGCTCGGTTCTTGCTTGTTAGCGCTGGTGCCAGCGCCGCTAGCCGCATCAGTCGCAGGCTTATCAAGTTCGTCAAAATTCGGGGCTGACTCACGTTCGATCGAGGCGGAGGGCGGAGGCTTGTCCATGGGATGTTTTTTGCCATCGCAAGCGGTCAATGTTAACGCCGCCAGGACGACAGCGAGGAACGAGTATTTCATTATTCAATGATCCTATAGTTCATTACAGGGAGTCATAGTATAACAAAAGCTTCGAGGTCATTCAAATCCGAAACCGCAAGCTGATGTGATTTCCCTTCACCTGCAAGCAGCATTCAATAAAAAAAGCCGCCCCGGAGGACGGCTTTCTTCAACGTTAGTTTATTCTTATTAATATATAAGCCCATTATTTCGGGGGTTCATTTTTCTTTGCCTCTGCTGCAGCTGCAGCTTCAGCCTCAGCCTTTTGGGCCGCTTCAATGTCCGCATCACTTACCTGTCCTTCACGTTTCTCCCAGAGGCTCGGGGGATATTGTCCCGGCTTCCCTTCTCCGGGTTCTTTCTGTCTCAGTTGGTCACATCCGGTTAGTACTAGTACCAGGGCGGCAGCGAGGAGCGAGTACTTCATTTTTTTAATCTCCTTTATATGGTTTATAACGAGTCACGGGTAAATATCAAAACATTTCGGCCATTCAAATCTGAAAAGACCACTATCTTAATAGCAGAATTAAGATATGTTGTCCAGTTTTTATGGCCCATCCCAGAGCCACGGGTGATAGTGGCAATGGCCAAGGGATAAGGCTTTCAGTGAATCATTAAAACAGTAGCAGATCATTTTTTCACCTTACGGCCACGAGGCGGCTTATTTGCCGGCTGAATTACGAACCATCGAAGTGAACATAAGTCAATGACAAAATTATGCGTCAATCCCGCCGGGTTGGCTTGCTATTTCAATATAACCATAGAGATACCATTGGTAGCACAGTGCAAGAGCCTCATCGTTAAAATGCTTTGCTGTCGGCAATATGAGGCGATCAGCGAGTTTTTCCAATGACCGGCGGGCGGTAGCACCGGGTGCATAGCTATCTCCATTCAGAAAAATAGTTTTCTTCCTGTACAGCATACGACTTTTTAGATCCAGTTGTAATCCGTTTTCTTTAATCTCATAAACAAATTTTTTCTCCGGTAGAGGATCCGATGGCGGCACAAAAAAAATGTGGGGTTTGGGTTCGGTAAGATAGGTCCCCATAAAATGTTCCACATCCATGCGGTTCCATTTGATTTTATCGAGTGCCGCGCCAGCTTGATCCACCATGGGCGAACCAATATGTCCCGGACGCGACTGCAAAGTGATATCGGGGTCACGATACATGCCTCTAATCGCGGCATTATCCTGCAGGTAAACGAGAAACTGGGTGGCAAGCTCCTGGTGAGCGGGTGCGCGAAAGCCGATCGAATAGGTCATGCAATCGTCTTTTGCCACGCCATTGTGAGCGTAACCGGGAGGTAGATACAGCATGTCGCCTGGTTCCAGCACCCACTCTTGTTCCATTCTGAAATCACGCAGGATTTTTACCGGTGCATCCTCAACCAATCTTTTGTCCCGCTGGGCGGATATCTGCCAAACCCTGCGCCCCATTCCCTGCAGTAAGAAAACGTCGTATGAATCAAAATGGGGTCCAACCCCACCCTCGCTGGGTGCATAGCTGACCATCAGGTCGTCGAGCCGTGAGTGAGGGATAAAATTGAATTTAAGCAGTAGTTCGCGGGCTGCTGGAAGGAAGTGATTGATATCCTGTACCAGCAGCGTCCATTGTTTCTTTGGCAGACGTGAAAAAGATCGAAGTGCAAAAGGACCGTGCCTGACTTGCCATTTGCCATTCTGCTGTGTGATCAGCCGCGATTGCGCATCGTCCCGGCAGGCGAGATCAATAAGCTCGCTGCGAGTCAGCAATCCCTGAAAGTCGGGCAGGGCGCCACGCACCAGCAAAGGTTTTTTCTGCCAGTAATCGCGTAGAAAATTTCTTGGTGAAAGACCACCCAGGAGCGCGGTTTTCATCTGCCTCGCATAAACATTTTATCGAGATCGGCAAGACTGATTTCAAACCATGTAGGCCTGCCATGATTGCATTGGCCGGAGCGTGCGGTGGCTTCCATTTCACGCAACAGCGCGTTCATTTCCGGAATAGTCAACATGCGATTGGCGCGAACCGCACCATGGCAGGCCATGGTCGAGAGAAGTTCGTTACGCCTGCTGGTCAACGCCTGACTGGCGCCAAATTCCCGGATCTCGCTGACTACATCATGCGCGAGTTTTATCACGTCGGCGTCCTTGAGCGTGGCTGGAACCGCTCGTACCACCAGCATGGTGGGGGAAAACACCGAGATTTCAAACCCAAGCTCACACAAGACGGCGCTGCTTTCCTCAACTGTCGCGATATCCAGGCTGTCCGCCTGAAATGTTGCGGGAATCAGCAAGGGTTGCATCGAGAGTTTGTGGTTGTCGAGCGCCGATTTGAGTTTTTCATACAGTATTCGCTCGTGTGCCGCATGCATATCCACAATCAATAAGCCGCGATCATTCTGCGACAGGATATAAATGCCGAGTAGTTGTCCCAGGGCAAATCCGAGAGGCGGAATTTCCTGTTTTTCGTCAACGATCGCCGCTGCCATCGAATCAACTGACGATTCCGTGCCGGTGCCAAACAGGGTTTGATAGAACGCTTGTGGTTGGGCCACCATCCCGGGAAGCGCAGGTGGCGCATCGGGCATTATCTGCGGCGCGAGCGGTATGACGCGCTGCCGTGCATAGGCGGAAAATGGGGCAATCGCCGCCCGGCTCCTGTTCCCCGGCACCTGATCCGGACTCGGAGATATGGAGGCCGCGGACACCAATTGCGGCGATGCCAGTGCTTTGTTGATTGTATGAAAAATGAACTGATGCAGTGCGCGCGAATCGCGGAATTTAACCTCGGTTTTAGTGGGATGCACATTCACATCCACGCCATCGGCATTCATCTCCAGGAAGAGCGCAAAAGCCGGATGCCGATCCGGATGGAGGATATCGCGATAGGCTTCGCGTAACGCATGAGTAATCAGTTTGTCGCGTACGAAGCGGCCATTGACAAAAAAGTACTGGTTATCGCGGGATGATCGTGAGTAGTTGGGCAACGCTGATGCACCCCACAACCGTAAGTCCGCCGCTCGTTCGTCGACGAATACCGAGGTCTGGGCGAACTCATCTCCCAGCATCGCCGCAATGCGGAGCCGTGCATCCGCGGGGCGCAAATACCTGCGTATGGTTCCGTTGTGTTGCAGGGTGAAGCCGATGTCAGCGCGTGACAACGCAATCCGCTTGAATGCTTCGTCACAATGAGCGTATTCAGTGGCTTCCGTCTTCAGAAATTTACGCCGTGCCGGCGTATTGAAGTAGAGGTCATGTATTTCCACCGTGGTGCCTGAGGCAAGAGCTGCGGGCTCAGGTGATGACAAATGACGATCTTTTGTTTGTATCTGCCAGGCGTGTTTTTCCCCCGCCCCACGGCTTGTCAGTGTCAAGCGCGATACAGCTGCGATACTTGCCAGCGCTTCACCGCGAAAGCCCAGGCTTGCCACTTTCTGCAGATCTTCCAATGTATTGATCTTGCTGGTTGCATGGCGGGTAAGCGCGAGCGGCAGATCATCCCGGGAAATTCCGGTTCCATTATCCGCGATACGGATCAGTTTGATCCCACCCTGGAAAAGCTGCACCGTTATTTCCGTTGCACCTGCATCCACGCTATTCTCCAGCAACTCCTTGAGTGCCGACGCTGGCCGCCCTATTACCTCTCCGGCGGAGATCTGGCTGATAAGCAGGTCGGGAAGAAGCTTGATCGCGTTCATGGCGGAAATGGAATGAAGATAAGTCGCATTATACCGTCCCGAGTTTCCTCATGTTATGCGCAAGACACCCGCAGCGCCGTCTTCAAGAACCGCCGCTTCATGAATGCTGTTTCATCGCGGTCTTAATTGCCGCATGGTCAAGGTGAGGTGCGAAGGTTTCTATAAAATCATAAACATAGCCTCGCAAGTAACTATTGCGGCTGATGCCGATGCGAGTGGTGCTCGACTCGAACAAATGGCTTGCATCAATGGATCGGAGATGCTTGTCACGCTTTGGCTCGAATGCCATTTGCGCCAGGATACCGACGCCCAACCCCAATTCCACATACGTCTTGATGACATCCGCGTCAATGGCCGTAAGCACCACGTTGGGAATCAGGCCTTTTGCGTCGAACGCCTGGTTGATCTTCGAGCGGCCGGTGAAAGCAAAATCGTAAGTAATGATCGGATACTGAGCGATGGCTTCCAGCGTCAATTTCTCAAGTTTAAGCAACGGATGTCTCGGCGTGACAATGATGCAACGATTCCACTGGTAGCATGGCAGCATTACCAGTTCCTCAAACAACTCGATCGCCTCGGTGGCGATCGCAATGTCCGCCTCCCCCGAGGTAACCAGTTCCGCTATCTGGGTCGGATTACCCTGTCGCAAAATTAATTTTACCTTTGGGTAACATGCGGTAAAATGTTTGATGGCGGCGGGTAGCGCATATCGTGCCTGAGTATGGGTTGTGGCGATAGTGAGAGAGCCGGTGGCTTCGTTAGCGAATTCCTGGCCAACCTGTTTCAGATTTTTTGCGTCTCTTAGCATTCTTCCGGCAATTTCCAGGATGGCTCGTCCCGGCGGCGTGACTCTAACCACGCGCTTGCCGTTGCGTACGAAGATATCCACTTCAAGCTCGTTTTCCAAGAGACGAATTTGTTTGCTGATTCCCGGTTGCGAAGTGTGCAGCATTTCCGCGGCCTTGGATAAATTCAGGCCCTGATTGGCAACTTCGCATAAATAGCGCAATTGTTGCAATTTCATGATTTCTACTCTAATAACGTTAGGTTATAATAATCTAACATAATATTCTTTCATGATATATATGTCCGTTGCTATTATGGTGTTTTCTAGGCACCATATCGAGTTATCCGCCCGGTAGGCGGCGGATGGATGCACGCGGACGTTATAGGGCCGGATTATGTTTAAGCAAAATGGCGAATTCTGTCTGACCTGACAGTTCGTCCCGGATTGGACACGGCCAATGCCGGATCGGTATATTGCAATAGTTATCGGTAATCTCTTGCCGCCGGCATCAAGATGATATGGCCATAAATTGTGGAGATTTCAGATGAGTCACTTGAATTACCTTGCCAACGATGAGGAAATAAATTCGTTCGATCAGGCGCTGCAGGATTATCAGGGCCTGCGCATGGATGTTGATCGTTTTACCGCTGCCCGTCTACAAATGGGGATTTATGGGCAGCGGCAGGAAGGTGTCAATATGGTGCGGATCAAGCTTCCGGGAGGGCGCGTGAACGGCCCGCAATTGAGCGTGATCGCCGATATGCTGGAGAAATATGTACGCCACGATGTCGTGCATATCACCACGCGTCAGGATATCCAGATGCATTACGTACCGCTGGAGCATACGCCGGCGGTGCTCCGCCATCTTGCTACAGCCGGATTGACGACGCGCGAGGCCTGTGGCAATACAATACGTAATGTCACGGCCTGTCCGCTGTCGGGCGTATGTCCTCGCCAGCATGTCGACGTCACGAAGCATCTCGACGGGGCGGTTCAGCATTTTCTGCGCAATCCGCTGACTCAGCAAATGCCGCGCAAATTCAAGATCAGCTTCTCGGCCTGTGAATCCGATTGCGCGCAGGGCATGATGCACGACATGGGAATCGTCGCGGTGCGCAACGGCGACCGCTTCGGTTTCAAGGTTCTGGCCGGAGGGGGTCTCGGACATAAGCCGCACGAGGCTATCGTCGTGGAAGAATTCGTGGAAGAAAAGGATTTGTTGCTTGTGATGGAGGCGGTTGTTTCATTGCACAATCGCTATTCCGATCGTATTAAGCGTGCCAAAGCACGGATTAAGTTTCTGGTTGACAAATTCGGTCCCGAAGGTTTCATCGAGAAGTATCGCGAAGAACTGGCTCGCACTAAAACGGCACTGGCAACCCAGGATTATCCAACGGGTGAATGGAGCGGTGGCGCTGACAGTGAAGTTCCCGGTATTGGTGCCCCGCGCCGTGTGTTCGCGCAAAAGCAACCCGGTTATCACGTATTTCCGATCAGTGTGCCGATGGGTAATTTAAACGTGGCGCAACTGCGCGGTCTTGCCCGTATTGCCGAGACTCACGAGTTGCATGAAATTCGTGCAACGCAGGATCAGAACATGTTTCTGCCGAATGTGCCGGAAGCCAAAATCGGGTCTCTGCGCGCTGCCCTGGCTGCGTTGGGTCTGGGTGAGCCCCTGGCAGGTGATGATGTGGTGGCTTGTCCCGGCACTTCAACCTGCCGTTTAGGGATAACTTCAAGTACGATCCTCGGACCCAAACTGAATGGCGGCAAACATGATCTGAAAATACGTGTTTCAGGGTGCCATAACGGCTGTGCTCAGCCCGAGACCGGCGACATCGGCATTTATGGTGAAGGCAAGCGCATGCATGGCAAGCTTGTGCCGCATTATCAGATGTATTTCGGCGGCGATGGCATGGCGCGCGGCGCGCTGGCGATCAAAGGTCCATCGATCCCTACGGCACGTGTCGAGACGGCGGTGGAACGCGTGAAATCGGCTTATGCATCCAATCGCGAAGCGGATGAAACGTTCTTTTCCTGGACCCGGCGTGTGGGCAAGGTCTATTTCACTGATCTGCTCGCGGATCTGGGCGAAGTAAAACCGGAGGAATTGGAATCGGTCTTGCGCGATCATGGCCGGGATGGTGATTTCAAGGTGTTGCAGCTGGGCGGTGGCGAGTGCGCGGGAGTGAGTCAGGTGAAGATCGGCTCAAGTTTTTTCGAAGCGGCTCACGAGCGAAATTACCGGGATGCGCTCAAGTTTCAGCGAAAATTCGAAGATTCGGTTAAGTGTGCCGAAGAGATCGCCCGCTTGATCGGCCAGGGTGTGACCGAACTGCTCAGTGGCCAGAAGCACGACGATTTGGCTGAGCAGGCGGAGGAGTTGCGCCGGGTATTGCCTACCAAACCGCGTTTATCCGGGCAGTTGGCTAAATTCGCGGAGGATTTTTCGAGTCCGGTCGAAGGGTTGAATGATGTTCGACTGACCGAATGGTTTTCCGACCTGGATGCGTGGACGATGGAGGTCGCGGAATTCTGCATCGGTTTCGACCGTCAGCTTGATCTGACTGGCGCGCTGCCGCTAAAGGCTTCAGCCAAGTCATTCCAGCAGACACAATCATCGGTCATGTTGTAATAAATCTTGATACCTGTTATTGAATCGGTACCATGAGCCTGGATCAAAAGATTGCTGACGTGCGGACACTGTTGGATAGGGTGCAGGCGGATTATGCACCGGCTGTTTTCGCCAACAGTTTCGGTGCCGAGGATATGGTGTTGACGGATATCATCGCCCGGCATTATCCCGGCATTGGAATGTTTACACTGGATACCGGCCGCTTGCCGGAAGAGACTTATAGTCTGATGAAAGAGGTGGCGGAGCGCTATGGCATTCGTGTTCCCGTATATTTTCCCGAGTCCGCCGCCGTGGAAGCATTTGTTGCGCAGAATGGCCCCAACGCGTTCTATGACAGCGTGGAGTTACGAAAAACATGCTGCCATATTCGCAAGGTGGAACCGCTGAAACGTGCCTTGCGTGGAAAGCGCGCGTGGGTCACTGGTCTGCGCCGTGATCAGGCACCGACCAGAAAGGATCTGACTGAAACGGAGTTTGATACCGGAAATGGCTTGCAAAAAATAAGTCCATTGCTGGATTGGAGTCTATCCGACGTTTGGGCCTATCTCAAACAATTCGATGTCCCTTATAACGCGCTGCACGACAAGGGATACGCAAGCATCGGTTGCGCACCCTGTACGCGTGCCATTACTCCCGGTGAGGATGTCCGTGCCGGACGATGGTGGTGGGAAAATCCAGAAATCAAGGAGTGCGGCTTGCATCCAGACAAGCGGCGTAAGGCTGCGGTAGTGACTCGTTTGGCGGTGGACTCGGCGGTATCGGGCCAGGCTCTAAGTGAAAAGAAAGAGAGTAGCCAGGCTCTGATAAAGCCCCGTGGTTCGTGAGATTATCAGGATTGAGCGATGGATACCCTATTGAGAAATGTGCAAGAATTTATTACTCCCGTTCCGGGTTCTATGATGAGAAGTGAACCGGCGGCCTCTAAACAACGTATCGCAAGGCAGTTGGGCCATCTGGATGCGTTGGAAAGTGAAGCTATTCATATTTTGCGGGAAGTAGCGGCCGAGTGCGCCAATCCTGCGCTATTGTTTTCCGGTGGAAAGGATTCCATCGTGCTATTGCGGTTGGCGGAAAAAGCCTTTCGTCCAGGGCGCTTTCCGTTTCCGTTGCTGCATATCGACACCGGCCACAATTTTCCGGAAGTGATTGAATTTCGTGACCGCCGGGCCCAGCAATTGGGTGAGCGGTTGATTGTGCGCAGCATGGAGGATTCCATCCGGCAGGGGAGAGTAGTGCTTCGCTCTGAAAATCAGAGCCGTAATGCGTTTCAGTCGATAACGCTGCTGGACGCCATTGCCGAATTTCGTTTTGATGCCTGTATCGGCGGTGCACGCCGCGATGAAGAGAAAGCGCGGGCCAAGGAACGTATATTTTCCTTCCGCGATGAATTCGGTCAATGGGATCCGAAGAGCCAGCGGCCCGAACTGTGGGATATCTACAATACTCGCGTACATCCGGGAGAAAATATCCGTGTGTTTCCGATTAGCAACTGGACCGAGCTTGATGTCTGGGAATACATTGCCCGCGAGGAACTGGAAGTGCCGCATATTTATTTTGCCCATAAGCGTGACGTAATCAGACGGGGTAGCGGTCTTTTACCGGTATCCCATCTGGTGCAGCCTCAGGAGGGGGAGCAAGCGGAAAACGTCATGGTGCGCTTCCGCACGGTAGGAGATATGAGTTGCACCTGTCCGGTGGAGTCTACCGCAGTCAGTATAGGCGAAATCATAGCTGAAACTGCGACCACCCGGATTACCGAGCGTGGCGCCACCCGCATGGACGATCAGACTTCGGATGCATCCATGGAGCTGCGTAAAAAAGAAGGGTATTTCTGAAGTAGCCTCATACAAATTGAGTCAGGCGATAACGGTGCGTTGTCTTTTCATGACTTTGTTGTGTCCGGATTTACGGATTTGAATTTATTAGCGTTATCCAAGTTCACTGGAACAGAGAAGAACGAGGAAATTCCAGGTGAAAAAATTTCCAGAAGGGCTGTAAATGTCAGCAGTTGAAAATATTTCGTTTGATCACACCGAGTTGTTACGTTTCATTACCGCCGGCAGTGTGGACGATGGGAAGAGCACGCTGATCGGACGCCTGCTGCATGATTCGAAATCCATCTTTGAAGATCAACTGAGCGCCATTACTCACACGACCCGCAGGCGCGGCATGGAGGGCGTCGATCTGTCGCTGCTCACCGATGGTTTGCAAGCGGAACGTGAGCAGGGTATTACCATCGATGTGGCCTATCGTTATTTTGCAACGCCTAAACGCAAATTTATTATTGCCGACACTCCTGGTCACGAGCAATACACCCGTAATATGGTGACGGGGGCTTCCACCGCCAATCTGGCCATTATCTTGATTGACGCGCGCAAGGGAGTGCTTACCCAGTCGCGCCGGCATGCCTATCTGGCCAGTCTGGTGGGGATTCCTCATCTGGTGGTGGCGGTCAACAAGATGGATCTGGTGGACTACTCACGCGAGGTATTCGAGCGGATCTGCGAGGATTTCGCCGCATTTGCCGGTGGGCTCAGGCTGAACAATATCGCATACATTCCAATGTCCGCCTTGAACGGGGATATGGTGGTGGAGCGCGGGGAAAAACTTGGCTGGTACAAGGGTATGGTACTGATGGATTTATTGGAGAATGTTCCTATCGATCATGACATCAATCTCGAAGATTTCCGGTTTCCTGTGCAGTTGGTGTGTCGTCCGCAAACCGAGGAAATGCACGATTTCCGCGGATACATGGGACGGGTCGAGTCGGGTTTCATCAGCGTCGGTGATGCGGTGAAGGTGCTTCCTTCCGGCCTGAATTCACGTATCAAGGAAATCGTGACTTATGATGGTACTATCGATCGAGCGGTCGCGCCCCAGTCGATAACACTGACTATTGAAGACCATCTGGATATTTCCCGGGGCGATATGCTGGTAAAAACCGAGGGAGACATCCCTCGGGTAACAAAGGAATTCGAGGCGATGCTGTGCTGGTTGTCGGAGCAGAGTCTCGACCCGAGGCGTAAGTATCTCGTCAAGCATACGACCCGTGTCGTAAAGGCGCTGGTGACACGCATAGACTATCGCGTGGATATCAATACACTCAATCATGAAGCGGTGGAAACCTTAAAAATGAATGATATCGGGCGGGTTGCGCTGAAAATGCACCAGCCCCTGGTATGCGATGAGTATCAGCGCAACCATGCCAACGGCAGCTTTATTGTTATCGACGAGGTGAATAACAACACGGTTGCCGCAGGCATGATCTGTCCGGCAAGGAATTCAGGTTGATTTGATCGGTTTGATTCGCTGCGGAGGATTCCGGCGCAAGGCTGTTCAGGTTGTGAAGCGACATTGCGGCTAGAGCGGACAACGCGGAGAGAGGTGGCGTTGCCGCTTTTGTATTTTTTAGCGGGGAAAAACATAAATTGAATAGGGATATAAAACTTTAATCACGGACGCGTTCTAATAAAAAATAGCGATTACGTTTGCAGTCTCTTTTTTGATTCATTTTCATATTATCGATGACCTTATGATGACAAGTTTACAATCGGCGCTTCACATTGAACCGGCAACAGCCGTTTTCCCCGTACTGGGATTCGAGATGACTTTTGCTGATCTGTATCGCCGCGATGGCCTGGTGAGACTGGATCAGGCATTTCTTGATTTCCTGCATGAAGGGGAACCTGGACTGCGCGTCCGCCTGGACCTTGCCCGCGCCAACCCCGATGGCCTGGATCGCAAAGACGAAGCCGCCCTGCTGATCGAGGTTGCGCCGTGGATGGAGGATTTCGTCGCCAGGTTGTTCGGTATCGAAAAAGAAGTCGGTGCGCTTGCCGCCCGCCATCATCAACTGGCTCCGCTTTATGCCTGCAAAAGACAGTTCGTACAGCGGCGGGCAACGAACAAGGTGAGCGAGGCGGAAGCCGCCGCGGTGGATGGGGTTGCACTGGAAGGAAAGCTGGTTGCTGAATTCGAGGAGCCCTTTTCCGAACTGGTTTTTGCAACCAAAGTCATAGAGTGGCTGTTGGACGAGAATGTGAATGAAGAGCGGCTCAGGATGGCGTTGCTCTATGCGGCCTGGGCGCTGAAAACAGCGCCAGGACGAGAACGCAATCAGGATGGCATATTGTTCAAGGCTCCCGCTAAACTTGATTATCTGCATCTCTTGTCAACGGATGCCGATACTACCGCCGGCTATACCGTTCACCGCCTTCATCATATACGCCGCCGGGAGGGGTTTGCGCTCACCGATTCCGGCACCGACCTGGCGGGCGCCCTGGATGAGGCGAATTACTGCATTTGGTGTCACGAGCAAGGCAAGGATTCGTGCTCAAAAGGATTAAAGGAGAAACCGAAGACGCCAGGGGAAGCGCCATCTTTCAAAAAAAGCCAATTGGGCGTCCTGCTCGCGGGATGTCCGCTGGAGGAGCGCATTTCCGAGTTTCACAAATTAAAGACCCAAGGGCTTGCCGTCAGCGGTCTGGCAATGATCGTTGTGGACAACCCCATGTGCGCGGGTACCGGTCACCGCATATGCAACGATTGCATGAAGTCCTGCATTTACCAGAAACAGGAGCCGGTTGATATCCCGCAGGCGGAAACCCGCACACTCAAGGATGTACTTGAATTGCCGTGGGGGTTTGAAATTTATAGTCTGCTTACCCGGTGGAATCCGTTAAACCTGCGCCGGCCGGTGCCAAAGGCCCCAACAGGCCGGAAAGTGCTGGTAGTGGGCATGGGACCCGCCGGATATACCCTGGCACACCACCTGATGAATGATGGTCATACAGTGGTTGGCATTGACGGTCTCAAGATAGAGCCTTTGGCTCCAGAACTTTCAGGCGTGAATAGTCAGGGCGAGCATGTTTCATTCAATGCCATTCGTGATGCCGGAGAACTCGAAGAGAATCTGGATGAGCGCATGCCTGGAGGTTTCGGTGGTGTGGCCGAATATGGAATCACCGTGCGATGGAACAAAAATTTTCTGAAGTTGATCCGGTTGCTTCTGGAGCGACGGGAAGAGTTTGCACTTTTTGGCGGTGTCCGTTTCGGCGGAACGCTTACCGCCGATGACGCCTTGGCGATTGGATTCGATCATGTGGCGCTGGCTGCGGGGGCCGGACGTCCCACTGTGCTCGATATGCCCAATGGTTTGGCGCGTGGCGTTCGTGCCGCATCCGATTTTCTGATGGCACTGCAGTTATCCGGCGCGGCACAAACCAGTTCCGTTGCCAACATGCAGTTACGCCTGCCTGTGGTGGTGATCGGTGGAGGCTTGACCGCCATCGATACAGCAACCGAAGCACTGGCTTATTATCCGGTGCAAGTGGACAAATTTCTTCGCCGTTATGAGATTCTTACCGCAGTGCAGGGTGAAACAGCAATTCGTGGCGCATGGGATGAGGAGGAGCGGGAAATTGCCGAGGAGTTTCTCAGTCACGGTCGTGCCATCCGCGCGGAGCGCAAGGAAGCGGAAAGAGAGGGGCGGGCGCCGCGTGTACTGGAATTGCTTCAATCATGGGGCGGTGCCACCATTGCGTATCGGAAACGGCTCATCGACAGTCCCTCCTACACACTTAATCACGAGGAAGTTGAGAAAGCGCTGGAGGAGGGCATCTGGTTTGCCGAAGGCCTTACACCTGTACGAGTGGAAGCCGACAAGTGGGAACATGCGAGATCTGTGAAGTTCTCAGTACAGATCCTGGATGAAACGGGTTCATGGCAAAAAACTGGGCAAGCTGAATTGCCGGCCCGTGCCGTTCTGGTTGCGGCGGGAACTCAGCCCAACACGGTGCTCGCCAGAGAAGACGAAAAAAATTTCAAGCTGAACGGACGCTATTTCGCGGCCTGCGATGAAAATGGCGATCCGGTGAGCCCCCCTCGGGGAAATCCCAAGCCGGATACCTCGATGGTATTGCTGAGCCGTTGCGAGGATGGACGTTTCATCAGCTTTTTCGGTGACCTCCATCCATCTTATTCGGGCAATGTGGTTAAAGCCATGTCCAGCGCAAAACAGGGTTATCCGGTGGTAAGCCGGATGCTCGGACGCGTCGCACCGGCATCCGCAAAGTCTGCCAGACTGTTTTTTGCCGAATTAAACGGGCGATTACGTGCCATTGTGCATAAGGTTGAACGGTTGACTCCCAATATCATTGAAGTGGTCGTGCATGCGCCAATGGCGGTGGAGCGTTTCCACCCTGGCCAATTCTACCGCTTCCAGAATTTTGCCACGCTCGCCACCGCCGTGGGCGATACGAAATTGGCGATGGAGGGCATTGCCCTGACGGGAGCTTCGGTTGATGTGTCTCGCGGCTTGGTATCGCTGATTGCCCTGGAAATGGGCGGGTCGGCGGATTTGTGCGCCAAACTCAATCCTGGCGATCCGGTAGTGCTGATGGGCCCCACCGGCACCCCCACGGAGATCCTGCCGGAGGAAACCGTTGTACTGGTGGGTGGCGGACTGGGTAACGCGGTTTTGTTTTCCATTGGTGCTGCGGCACGCGCTGCGGGATCAAAAATTTTATATTTTGCCGGTTACAAGAAACTGATCGATCGTTATAAAGTCGCGGAAATCGAGGCGGCGGCGGATGTAGTGGTATGGTGTTGCGATGAAGCCCCGGGTTTTACGCCATCCCGGCCGGACGATCTTAGCTACGCCGGTAATATCGTGGATGCGATGGCCGCGTATGGCAGTGGTGCGTTGGGTCCTCAGAAAATTCTGTTGTCGGATGCCGACCGTATCATTGCCATTGGCTCCGATCGAATGATGGCGGCGGTGGGTGCCGCGCGGCATAATAAACTTCAGCCTTATTTGAAGACGGATCACTATGCGATCGGCTCCATCAATTCCCCGATGCAGTGCATGATGAAAGAGATCTGCGCCCAGTGTCTGCAACCGCACAAAGATCCGGAGACAGGCGAAATTACTTACGTATTTTCATGTTTCAATCAGGATCAACCGCTTGATCAGGTTGATTTCGGCGGGTTGGCGTCGCGTTTACGCCAGAATAGTGTTCAGGAGAAGCTTACCACCCGGTGGATTAGCCATTGCTTAAAGGAAACGAACAAGGTTGGGGCTTGAGGTTACAGGGAATGGTTGCCAGGAATGAGCTATTTTCATTAATCCGGATAATTCATTGCACCCAGGTTCATTTATAATCCGGCTTTCGCGATTAAAGGGAAGTGATCGCCCATTTTCGCAAGTTTGCTGGAAAAAAATAGAAAATGTCCAAAAATAAGGGAGATTATCAATGCACATAGGCATACCGGCGGAGATTCGCGGGGGTGAAACCCGCGTTGCGGCCACGCCGGAAACGGTGAAGAAATTTACCGCTAAAGGCTTTCACGTTGTTCTGGTACAGTCCGGCGCGGGAAGCGGCGCGAGCATACCTGATGAGGAGTACCAGGCTGCCGGAGCAACCATTGTAGCCAGCGCAGCGGAGCTTTATGGGCAATCGCAAATCGTGCTGAAAGTGCGCGGGCCGGAACCCGGCGAACTATCAATGATGCGCAAGGATGCGGTGTTGCTGGGTTTGCTTTCTCCGCATCAGGCGGAAGGTATCGAGATACTCGCCCATCACGGCCTGACCGCATTTGCCATGGAGAAACTGCCGCGCATTTCCCGTGCTCAGAGCATGGACGTGCTGTCGTCGCAGGCCAATATCGCCGGCTACAAAGCGGTACTGATGGCGGCCAATGTCTATCAGAAATTCTTTCCCATGCTGATGACCGCGGCGGGTACGGTAAAGGCGGCACGGGTGCTGGTTCTGGGCGCGGGGGTGGCCGGCTTGCAGGCGATCGCTACGGCCAAACGGCTGGGCGCGGTGATCGAAGCGTTCGATGTGCGGCCGGTGGCAAAAGAACAGGTAGAGAGTCTCGGAGCCAAATTCATCGAGGTTCCATTGAGCGAAGAAGAGAAAGCGCAAGCGGAAACGGCCGGCGGGTACGCTCGTGAAATGTCGGATGATTATAAGCGCCGTCAGGGTGAACTGGTGCATCAGCGCGCGGCGGCAGCCGATATCATTATCACGACGGCGCTGATTCCCGGGCGCCCTGCGCCCGTTCTGATCAAGGAAGAAACTGTTCGTGCCATGAAACCTGGATCGGTGATCGTCGATATGGCGGTGGAAGCGGGCGGTAACTGTCCCTTGTCGGAATTGGACAAAATCGTAGTGAAGCACGGCGTGCATCTCGTCGGTATCGCCAATCTGCCAGGATTGGTGGCGGCGGATTCCAGCGCCCTGTATGCACGTAACCTGATGAATTTTCTTAACCTGATGCTGGATGCGAAGAGCGGTGAATTCAAAGTAAACCGTGAGGATGAAGTCATCTCCGGAACGCTGGTCTGCACGGACGGGGAAGTAACCGGTAAAACCTGAAAAGTCATAGAGGGAAAGCAAAGGAACCTGCCCGGTTTTGCACGTTTCACTCTCCCTGCTATAACTCAACACTCGGAATAATTAACGGATTGAAGGAGCACTCATGATCGGCGAAGTTGACCCAACCATCATTAACCTGACCGTATTCGTGCTGGCAGTGTTCGTGGGCTATCACGTAGTGTGGAACGTGACCCCTGCCTTGCACACACCGCTGATGTCAGTAACCAATGCGATTTCCGGCATAATTTTAGTCGGCGCAATGCTGGCTGCCGGCCCGGCGGAAACCGACTGGGGCGTATGGCTGGGAGCCGTGGCGGTGACGCTGGCCGCAATCAATGTATTCGGCGGATTTCTTGTTACCCAGCGGATGCTGGAAATGTTCAGAAAAAAAGATAAAAAAGGAAGCTAGTCAATGTCCGCAAATTTGGTCGCATTCGCGTATCTGATCGCATCGGTTTTTTTTATTCTGGCGCTAAAAGGCCTAAGCTCGCCGCTAACCTCTCGTCGTGGCAATCTGTTCGGTATGGTGGGAATGGCAATTGCCGTTGTCACCACGCTTACGATCACCAAGAACTGGATGTTGATACTCGCATGTATTGCCTTAGGTGGCACCATTGGTGCTGTTGTCGCACGGCGTGTGCAAATGACAGCAATGCCGGAGCTGGTCGCTTTCATGCACTCGCTGGTGGGTCTGGCAGCGGTTTTTATCGCTATCGCTGCCGTCAATAACCCGGTTTCATTTGGCCTGCCCGCGATATTGCCCATGGGCAGCAAACTGGAGCTGTTTCTCGGTACTTTCATTGGCGCCATGACCTGGTCGGGTTCGGTGATTGCATTCTTGAAGCTGTCCGGCCGCATGAGCGGCGCACCCATCACATTCGGCGGCCAGCATATGGTCAATCTGATTCTGGCGATTGTGATGGTTGTCTTTGGTTTGTGGTTCTTTTTTAGCGAGACCACCAACTGGACAGCCTTTGCCACAATGACCGCGATCGCCTTTGTGCTCGGTTTTCTCATTATCGTCCCCATCGGTGGCGCGGATATGCCGGTAGTCATTTCCATGCTTAATTCATACTCCGGCTGGGCCGCAGCAGGAATCGGGTTTTCGCTCGGCAACCCCATGCTTATCATTGCCGGATCGCTGGTGGGGAGTTCCGGGGCCATTCTGTCGTACATCATGTGCAAGGCCATGAACCGGCCATTTCTTTCGGTCATACTTGGCGGCTTTGGCAGCGAGGGAGGGGCTGTGGCTGCGGCGAGTGACGGGACACAGAAAACCCATCGCAGCGGTAGCGCGGACGATGCGGCATTTCTCATGGGTAATGCCGACAGCGTTATTATCGTGCCCGGTTATGGTCTGGCAGTGGCGCGGGCGCAGCATTCGGTCAAGGAGCTAGCCGAAAAACTGCACGAGAAAGGCGTCAATGTACGTTTTGCAATACATCCGGTGGCGGGACGCATGCCGGGACACATGAACGTACTACTGGCGGAAGCGGAGATACCCTATGAGCAAGTGCTGGAGATGGATGAGATCAACAGCGATTTTTCCACCACCGATGTGGTGCTGGTGCTGGGCGCAAACGATGTGGTAAATCCCGCGGCGAATGTTCCAGGCAGCGCGATATATGGCATGCCCATTCTGGATGCCCACAAGGCGCGCACCATAATGGTGGTCAAACGTAGCATGGCTGCCGGTTATGCCGGCCTCGACAATGACCTGTTCTACATGGACAAAACCATGATGGTATTCGGCGATGCCAAGAAGGTTGTTGAAGATATGGTCAAGGCGCTGTAACGCGTACATACCGTTTCACTTTGATACGTTCACATATAGCCTCAAGCTGGGTAACATCGCTTTCATAAAAGTACTGATCAGCTTATCCGTATTTGTCTGCTCCCTCGATTCGTGAGAATGCGTCGCACGTGGGGAGCGGGTACGCTGCGGGAGTGTGACTGACAGCAACGCAGTGCTTCAGTTTGTTGTCATGCCGGGAAACGCGCTCTATACCTCATCGATTACCCAATACCGAAGCGGTTGCGTATGCAACTGCCCGGTTCGAATGTGCTGGATCTTGCAGTAATGCAAAAGTCTCGCGCAGAATATTTATCCCTATCCGGCAATTGGCCATTGTCGGTATAACACTATCATTATTAAATGAGTTTCTGTGCCATTGATTCTCATCTTTTTGGTGAGTCCACTATGGCGAATTGTACAGCGCGGCACAGGGCTGCGTTGCAGCTCCCCGGAATGGAATGGCGCCCCGAAGCATTGCACGAGGGCTCCCGCAAAGCGGGGATCGGGCAGCGTAGGGGATGCCGCGATCGCGTTCCAGGTCCATGGAGCGCCCGCATCCCGCTTCGGGGTCGCACCTTCCTTCGCGGTCGAATTCCGCATCATTACGTCTCGCCATGTACCCTAAAAACCGTACACTGCACCCCGTCCAGCCCCAGGCCTAGGCTTATTTTTTTTCAGCGATCCTGGAATCGGGTTGTATACTCGGTGACAAAAGAAGCGGAACTATCGAGTTAGCGAATCAATAGTGCGGGAGTGCTCATTGTCATATGGAAAGTATGGAGTTATTGATAGAGGCGAGATTATCCGTAAGATTTTCGAATCAGGTTAATCTTTTGCAGAAGAACAGGTTCAATTTTATTCAGTCAGGAACAAAACCATGCTGATCGGACTACCCAAGGAAACCAAGGATCATGAAAATCGGGTTGGAATGACACCGAGTACAGTCAAAGCCTTGACGCGGCGCGGACACCGGGTGCTGGTACAGAGCGGGGCGGGGGAGGGAAGCTTTCTTTCAGATGCGGAATACCAATCAGCCGGAGCCATGATTGTTCCTCACGCCGAAGACGCCTGGGCGGCGCAGATGGTAGTTAAGGTCAAGGAACCCACTGCAGCGGAATATTCTTACCTGCATCGAGATATGATTCTTTTTACCTATCTACATCTCGCTTCGGATAAGCCTCTTACCATCGCGTTGCTGGAGCATGGCGTAACAGGCATCGCCTACGAAACAGTTCAAACCGAAGGGGGTCAATTACCCCTATTGACGCCCATGAGCGAGGTGGCGGGGCGTATGGCCACTCAAATCGGGGCAACGTATCTGCAAAAGACATACGGGGGCCGTGGCGTATTGATGGGCGGCGTGCCCGGTGTGGCTTCAGCTAATGTCGCAATTCTGGGGGCGGGTATTGTCGGCACAAATGCCGCTCGCGTTGCTGTTGGATCCGGCGCCCAGGTCACCGTGCTGGATATCAATCATGACCGCCTGAAGTATCTGGATGACATTTATCATGGGCAACTACAGACGCGCATCAGTGATGAGTATAATATTGAAGAGGTGGTCTACAATGCCGATCTGGTAATCGGTGCTGTTTTGATTCCTGGCGGACGGGCGCCCTGGTTGATTACAGCCGGTATGTTGCCGAATATGCGAAAAGGTTCCGTAATTGTCGATGTGGCGGTTGATCAAGGAGGGTGTGTCGAAACCACCCGGCCGACCACTCATAGCAATCCGACCTATGAACTCGATGGTGTGGTGCATTATTGTGTCGCCAACATGCCGAGCGCGGTCCCGCGCACCAGTACCTTTGCGCTGAACGCGCAAACGGCTTTTTATACACTGCGCCTGGCGGATGAAGGATTAGATGCCGTAAGAAATAGTCTGGCGCTACAATATGGTCTTAACACCCACCGGGGATTGACCACTTATCCCGCGGTGGCAAAGGAATTTGGTCTGAGTTATATTGATCCATTACAAGCATTGGAGCATACCCATTGAACGGTTCAACCACCAGGAGTCAAGCAAGATGAAATTCGCATATCCTGTATTCTTCTGCGCATTGCTCGCTGCCGGTCAACCCGCATTGGCCAATATTGATATCCAATTTGATTATCGTTACGACAGTTCAGGCTTTTTTACCGGCGCTAACAGTTCGCGCCAGAATTTATTGAATGCCGCCGCCGCCACATTCGAGAGCAGCTTTGAGGACAACCTGGCCGCAATCACGTCATCCGGATCGGATAGTTTTGATGTGAGTTTTTTTCAGCCGAATAACGGTAGCAAGACTGTTATTCCCAATTTTAGCGTTGCCACGAATCAAATTGTGGTTTTTGCCGGCGCCCGTAATTTGAGTGGCGCAGTGGCGGTGGGTGGTCCAGGGGGATTCTCCAGCAATGGTTCCGCCGATTTCATTAACAACGCATCCAGCAGAGGCCAGTCAGGAGCCCTTGCGCCCATCGAGACTGATTTTGGGCCGTGGGGCGGGGCGATCTCCTTTAACAGTACCTCCAACTGGTATTTTGATTCCGATCTCACTAGAGATGAATCCTTTTCCGGCTTCGATTTTTATTCGGTGGCCATACATGAGTTGGCGCATGTGCTCGGTTTTGGCAGCGCCGATTCTTTCAAAAACCTGATCTCGGGTGGCAAATTTACCGGCCCTGCCGTTCATGCCTTGCTTGGTAACAATCCGCCCTTGGCGGGCGATAGCCACTGGGCTAACGGACTCAGTTATCTCGGCCAGGAAGCCGCGATGGATCCTTCCATTGCGGGTGGGCAACGCAAACATTTTACAGCGCTTGATGCCGCAGCTATGAAAGACATTGGCTGGCAAGTCTCGGCCGTGCCCGAAGCTGAAACCTGGACCATGATGCTTGCCGGCTTGGGATTGCTTGGCTGGCGCTTTCGCACATTCCAGCGTAGAGGCTGAGCGCGCGAGGGGAGAGAGATATCCGTACCTGCTGAACCTGAAACTAGCAGTTGCTCGCTTATATTTTAAGTTAACTATGATCTAAAAAGCTTTTTTATATCATTAATATTATTCCCTAAATATTCTATTTTTTCATATTGGCGGACGCGGAATCCGAAACAAATTTGCGTTCTCATGCCACTCTGGAGTTTCGCGCCGTGGTCCACGCAAACCCATCGGGTCGGTGGCTAACCCATTTGTCTAAACGGCACGACACATGCCCCATAGCGTTACCCTGATCACCACGATTGCCGTCAGTTTCGGTCTCGCTTTGCTCATGGGGCTTATTGCCAACCGCTTGAAATTACCGGTATTGGTTGGCTATCTGGTTGCAGGTGTAATCCTGGGCTCCAATACGCCGGGCTTTGTGGCTGACATGGAGCTTTCGGCCCAGCTGGCGGAAATCGGCGTTATTCTGTTGATGTTCGGAGTCGGGCTGCACTTCTCCCTGGATGATTTGCTGGCTGTCCGGCGGATTGCTTTGCCTGGCGCCCTCGTACAAATCGGGGTGGCAACCGCTCTCGGTGCGGCGGTTGCTGTTGCCTGGGGCTGGGATTTGAGTGCGGCCATCGTGTTTGGCGTCGCGCTATCCACCGCGAGTACAGTCGTGCTCCTGCGGGCATTGGAGCAGCGTGGTGTGCTCAAATCCGTCAATGGATCGATTGCGGTGGGCTGGCTGGTGGTCGAAGATCTGGCAATGGTTATGGTTCTCGTTCTTTTGCCGCCACTTGCCGGATGGCTTGGAACCTCTGCCGGTAGTCCAGTGGATGGGCCCACCCCGGATCTGCTGGTGACGCTCCTGCTCACTTTTGGCAAGGTGGCGATCTTCATCGCGCTAATGCTTATTGTCGGAAAACGGGTTTTTCCCTGGTTGCTATGGCATGTCGCGAGCACCAACTCGACCGAACTCTTTATCTTGAGTGTGATTGCAGTGGCGATAGGTATTGCCTACGGCTCCGCGATGCTCTTCGGTGTTTCCTTTGCGCTCGGCGCTTTCTTCGCCGGGATGGTTATGAGGGAGTCCGATTTAAGTCATCGAGCCGCTCAGGAATCCCTGCCGCTCAGAGATGCTTTTTCGGTATTGTTTTTTGTCTCCGTTGGAATGCTGTTTGATCCGAACGTCCTCATCGATCAGCCACTCCGCGTTGTCGCCACGCTTGGGATTATTATTATCGGCAAATCCCTGGCAGCCTTTCTCCTGGTTCTTGCTTTTCGCTACCCACTCAATACGGCATTAACCGTGTCGGCCAGTCTTGCTCAGATTGGCGAGTTCTCATTTATTCTTGCAGCGCTCGGTGTTTCACTCGGACTCCTGCCGGTCGAGGCACAGAGTCTTATACTCGCGGGGGCTTTTATCTCGATCACGCTCAACCCCCTGGTATTTCAGGTAATAGAGCCAGCACAGGAATGGATACGTTCCCGTTCCAGGCTTGCCCGCGTCCTGGAGCGTTCTGACGATCCCCTGGCCGAACTGCCCATGTCGGTTGCCTCAAGCTATGTGACCAACCACGTGGTGCTTGTGGGTTATGGCCGGGTCGGCCGGCATATTGGCGAAGCGCTGATTGAACAGGGACTGGCGCTCGTTGTGGCGGATCAGAATCGCGAGATGGTTGAGGGGTTACGCAAGCATGGAATCCATGCCGTAGTGGGTGATGCCGCTGAACCGGCTGTGCTTATACAAGCGCATATTGCGCGAGCTAAAATGCTGGTGATTGCGGTCCCCGATGCACTACGAGCCCGCCGGATGATAGAAACCGCCCGTATGCTTAATCCGCCGATCGAGATTATCGTGCGTACCCATAATGAAGAAGAAGCTGCACTGCTACGAAGAGAAAGCGGAGGTACGGTGCTTCTGGGTGAGCATGAGCTTGCTCTCAGCATGACACGCCATGTACTAAAAAAATTTGGTAAATAAGGAAAGAGCAGCGCAGCGGCAAAGCAGAGTATGGATGAAGGTGAATGGAAACCGCTCAGTGGATGAGAGGCATCTTTGGGATTCCACGTATCATTTTTTTAATTTTTATCAATAACTTACGCGGGCACTAGGTCATATCGCCGGTTTTTTTGATTCTTGTGGGGTGTTTTAGTCACGAACTTGTAAGTATTTGCTAAAGTAGCGGCTATATAAAAGGGCGCCCACTCGTGTGCATCATCCGGCATTTTGCGATGATTCGATGTCATGCGAGATTTTACAAGCAGCCTCCAGAGCCCGCAGCAATGCGGATCAAGCTTGACAAGACTCGGGGTTGAGACAGGAGAAAATTGCATGAGTAACAAGATTACCGTTTATCATAAACCCACATGCAGTAAATGCCGTGCCACGCTTGCACTTCTCAAGGACAGTGGCCAAGAGTTCG
The DNA here is from genome assembly GCF_900103165.1 of Nitrosospira multiformis. Taxonomy (NCBI): domain Bacteria; kingdom Pseudomonadati; phylum Pseudomonadota; class Betaproteobacteria; order Nitrosomonadales; family Nitrosomonadaceae; genus Nitrosospira; species Nitrosospira multiformis. Next base: position 1,590,171 of record NZ_FNKY01000001.1, read on the forward strand.
ATGCGGTCAATTATTATGAGATGCCTCTAACCGTCGCGGGATTGCGTGAACTGATCGAAAAACTGGGGGTGCCGGTACGTGATGTACTACGTAGCGACGAACCACTGGCACGCAGCCTGAAGCTGGCTGAACAGCAGCTAGCCGATGATGAATTAATAAAGATCATGGTGGACAACCCGGACCTGATTCAGCGGCCCATTGTCGTGCGTGGTGACAAGGCCGTATTGTGTCGCCCACCGGAGAACGTGATGAAGTTGTTGTAGCGAATTATTCAGCGATTGAGAGATTGAAGCCGCGCCGAACGGTTGGGGCGACAGTGTGGCGGAGTGCGGTGGAGCATGGTGATACTTGATAGGGAAGGCGAAATGATATGAATATGAGATCAATCGATATGTTGCGGCGGATTTGTCCACTTGTCCTTGCATTGCTGCTGGGAGTATTCGCTACCCTGGTGCAGGCGGAATGTACTGGATGCCTGTGTCCGGGTAACCCATGTAAATTATGTTCATTGCCGCCCACAAAAGATACTTCTCCTGCGGGGGATGAAGCGGCGGCGTGTCTCAAAATCCGGGAGAAAGTGCCGCCAGTTTCAAAGAATACGGAGCCAAATGAGCATTATGCGAGTCTGAACAATGCGATGCGGGAGTGTGTAAAAAATGGTGGTGATGTTATTGTGAATTCGCGCCGGAATAAGGAATTTCCTTCCAAGCACTATTGCAAGCCTTACGTTGCCTCAACGCCATAGACATCACAAGCTCGATGATGGGTGTCGTGACATGAAGGGTTACGACCAATAAGACTATTCAGATTTTCTGAATTATCAGCATAATCTACGGATTATCTACGGATAAAAAAATAATCGGATATTAACTCAGGCATCGGCCCTGGCAGGTTTGTCGGTCAAAGGATAAAAATGGTTGTTCATGGGGATACCGTAAGACAGGAGAATGGTACTGGCGCCACTTCTTCGTCTCGGTTACGGCGTAAGCCCAAATCTTTTCTGAAACTGATTTTGTTTGGATTTGCACTGGTGGGTCTGCCGCTTATCATCGCACTCATCAACAGCGCATTCTCCATCGACCGGTTGGCGGATCAAAGCCGCAGGGCTGTATATCAGGCGGCGCAAATTGCGCATGGCAGTCGTGTCCTGGCGGACGAAATTGCAGCCATGGAGCGTGCCGTGCGGCAGACACATATCCTGGGTGACACATCCCTGCTCGAAAATTACTTTAGGGCGCACAAGAAATTCGAGAGCACCGCGACGAGCCTTTTTGAGCTTTCCTTGCATACCGAACAGAAGCAATTACTGGAGCAGATGCAGTTATTGGAGGAATCGATTTTCGGGAACGTGTCGGCTATGAAGCAATCACCGGAAGCACTCCGCGATCTGGTTGGCAAATTTGTGCCTCTGCGGGATTCAGCGCGAACATTTTCAGCGGTCGGTTATGCGTTGATTGAACGTGAAGTGGGTGAAATGCAGGATATGGCGGGGGATGCCCGCTTTACCGTCGGATGGCAGTTGCTTGCCTTGATTCCATTCGCGATTCTACTGGCATTTATCTTTTCATTACGGATTGCGCATCCAATACGTCAGATTGACGAGGCGATTCGTACCATGGGGGAAGGCGCGCTATTTAAAGCCATACGGGTGGATGGTCCTCAGGACTTAAGGTATCTTGGTGAACGCCTGGATTGGCTACGCCGCAGGTTGCTGAAACTGGAAGAACAGAAGACCCGGTTTCTGCAGCACGTTTCTCACGAACTCAAGACACCACTTACCGCCATGCGCGAAGGTGCCGACTTGCTTGCGGAAGGCGTAGCGGGGGAACTGACGGAAGAACAACAGCGTATCGCAACTATCCTGTACAACAACAGCATACAATTACAACGGCGCATAGAAGATTTGCTGAGTTACAGTGCGCTTCAGACCGAGAAAGCGGCTCTGGTGAAACGACCGGCGAATCTGGCAAAAATTCTGGATGCCGTGTTACAAGACCAGAATCTTATCATTATGAGCAAAGGCTTGAAAATTGATGTTTCCTGCCCGGAACTGATGGTTGATTGCGATAAACAAAAAATTAAAGTCATTGTGGATAATTTGCTATCGAACGCGGTCAAGTTCTCTCCTGCCGGTGGATGTATAAAAATCTGGGCGAGTGAAGTGGATGAGATGGTGCGATTCGATATTCTGGATGCCGGTGCCGGTGTTGACGAGGTGGATCGTGAGAAAGTATTCGAGCCTTTTTATCAGGGACGACAAGTCCTCGACAGTCATATAAAGGGAACAGGACTGGGATTATCCATCGCTCGTGAGTACGCGCTCGCGCATGGTGGCACGATAGAGCTTGTGCAGCAGGCCACTAATGGCGCCCATTTTCGCCTTACCCTGCCGATTCGTGATATGGAAGGAACCTTATGAGCGCACGCCGGAAATTCTGGATTCTGCCGGTAGTTATATTGGCGTTGCTGGCCGCCTGCTCCACTGTTCCTGAAAATCAGCAACCTGCAGAGCCGTTGCCATTCGACTTAATCGTAACCGGTCAGATGGAAGATCTGATGCAATACTACGATGCCTTGCGTAAGCAGCCCGCGGCGGACCTTGCTCGCGTGTACGACAAGGTAAAACAGAATTTCGTACAAAACAAAAGCGATGCAAATCGAGCCAGGCTGATATTGCTTCTTATCTTGCCCAACACTCCTTTCCGTGACACCACTTCAGCGCTTTATCTGCTTAACGAATGGCCACGCGATGCAAAACCGGCAACGGGTTTGCAAAGTTTCAGAAACCTGCTGGCGGCACTCCTCACGGAACAGCAACGGTTAAGCAATAGCGTGGATGAATTATCACTAAAATTGAAAGAAGAACAAAAACGTACGGAAACTTTACAAAATCAGATTGAGGCCATTAAGAGCATGGAAAAAAATCTCATTCTCAGAGAACTGTAAACCTTCAAAAAAATATGCCTGACTCCAATCCAAGAATCCTCATCGTCGACGACGATACCGATCTGCTGGAATTACTCACGATCCGGCTTACCGCCGCTGGCTACAAAGTGGAAGCCGTGCCAAGCGCGGAGATGGCACTTAATTATCTGGATGTATCGCGCCCGCAACTCGTCATTAGCGATATGCAGATGAGCGGTATGGATGGGATGGCGCTATTCGAACAAATTCACCGCACGTTGCCCACCTTGCCAGTGATAATCCTGACAGCGCATGGCACCATTCCCGATGCGGTGGCAGCTGTTCAGCGGGGCGTATTCGGCTATCTCGCCAAACCTTTTGACAGCAAGACGCTACTGGCTAACATTAGCCAAGCCCTCAGGCTTGCCCCCGGCACTGCGGGACAAACCGAGACGTCACAAGCATCGTGGTCCAAGACTATTATTACGCAAAGTGCGGTAATGGAGGATCTTCTCACCAAAGCGGGACTGGTGGCGGAAGGGGATGCAAGTGTACTGATTTATGGTGAGAGCGGTGTTGGCAAGGAACTGTTTGCTCACGCCATACATGAAGCATCAAAACGTCGCCATCATCCATTTGTGGCGATAAATTGCGCGGCGATTCCAGAGCAATTGCTGGAATCCGAGTTATTCGGACACGTCAAGGGAGCGTTTACAGGTGCTGTGAGGGATCACAAGGGCTTGTTGCAATTAGCGGAAAAAGGGACACTGTTCCTGGATGAAATCGGAGACATGCCGCTCTTGCTCCAGGTCAAATTATTGCGCGTTCTCCAGGAAAGGCAAGTGCGCCCAGTTGGGTCCATGCAGACAATTCCTGTGAATGTCCGCATTATTTCCGCAACTCACCGTGATCTCAAGGTCGAAATCGCTAATGGCAGTTTTCGGGAAGATCTCTATTACCGACTGGATGTCGTGGCATTAACCATTCCGGTCTTGTCGCAGCGGCGGGAGGATATTCCTTTGCTGGCGAATCATTTCCTTGGTACATTTTCTGTGAAATACGATAAGAATATCAATGGATTCTCTCCCGAGGCGATGGAAATGATGGTGGGTGCTTCATGGCCCGGTAACGTGAGGCAACTGATGAATGTGGTGGAGCAGTGCGTTGCCTTGAGTACCGCTCCCCTGATTTCACCGGTCCTGGTGTACGATGCCATGCATAAAGAAGAGGAGCAACTCGTTTCTTTCGAGGATGCGCGCAAGAGTTTCGAGAGAGATTATCTGGTGCGCGTGCTCAAAATCACGGGTGGCAACGTGACCCAGGCAGCGCGTCTCGCAAAACGCAATCGCACCGAATTCTACAAACTTCTCCAAAGATATCAGCTCGACCCCTCCGTTTTCAAGCAACCTCAAGGCTGACCTTCCTATCTAAGACTGGCCATCTATGGGATTACGCTCATCCTCAACAAATTTTTCGCCTTTCTTTACAACAAAGCCAAGTTCCGTCCACCACCGGACCATATCCCCGTAGTCTTGTATGCCTCGCGAGAATGGCTGAATCCGCCCCGATGCGGTAACGACATCGACCGGGCGCTGAGCGGGCCACCATAGCTCACCGCAAGCCAGAAAGTCGGCCTGCCAGGGCAATGCCATGCGTTCGGTCAGAAACCCGGGAGGGAGGGTGTGTTTGATTCGAAATGATCCTTCGTAGGTCGCAGCCTGCGCGATAACGTAGGTCACCTCGATACCGGGAAAGAATGGCGCGCCAATGCAACCTTCCAATGATGCTCGCGTCAGGGCATCGGGTCTTAGTTTCAGCGGCAATTCATCGAACGGAACGGGTACCGGCTCTGCCGTCCAGTCGGCTTCGAAATTGCCCTGCGACCATTTTTCCATCATGGTGTACTGATACTCCGTCAGTGCCGTGTACTCGCCCTGCTCGGGGTTGTCCGGATCGAGACCACTATTCACTTTTGGCATGGCCGGCGGAAGTTGTGGCGGTGGTGTATTGGGATCGACACGCGTATTCGGTTTCATCAACCACCTGAAGACCGATTCGCGTGCGGACTTTCCGTTTTCACTCTTGTCCGCCAACTTACTCAATCGCGCAACGTTCAGAAAATTACCAGCAGTGCCATGATGACGATTTTCCTGCTCGACTACCCAATGCAGCATTACTGTTCGTTTCAGGATGGGATAGATATCCCGTGTAAATGAGGGCACATTTTTTATGAGGCGCGGTGAGAAATTCCTCGCGGCGACATTTAGCGCCTGGTCATACCAGGTTGTGACGTTTTCGATGCCCGGGGCATACGACGGGGGAGCAACCACAACCCATGCACCCCCTTCCGCCGTGACGGGTATTTCACCATCGACTTCCACCACAGCGCTTACAGGACCATCGGAAACGCCATCATACCAGCCATCATTGTTCGCAAAACTATCCAGGCCCCGGCCGGTCGGAGAGCCTGATTTGCCTGGGCCGCCAACAACGATGAGCCGACCTTTTTCATCGGTCAGGAGCCGTCCAAGCTCAACCTTTTCACTACCTTCGACATTTCCGTTTCTGATGAAGTGAATTTCTCCACTTAGCGCCAAAGCAGTTTTATTTTTCCCGGATACCGATTGCAACGAAGCATCCACGACTAATCCGGCGCGGTCGTAACCAGCATTTCTTGGGGAAGAAGACGGACCCCCTGGGGGGAAATTTCCTCCCGCCGCTTTACTATTGGCAAGATGAACGCTCCAGGTGATTTTTGTCTTCTTATCCAGCATAACTTCGTTGTTGAGCGATTCCTTCCCAAATTCATCGCGGGTGAATTTATAGATTCGGAACCGGACACCTTGCGGTTTTATTTTCCCCGGTGATGAATCGTCACGATAAGGTCCCTCCGGTACGATGCCTGGAGATTCCGGGCCCAGGAAATAGCCGGTCTCACTGTTTCCTATCCGCGCGACTCCTATCGCCGGGTAGATCCGGTAAATCGTTTTCATTTTTACTTGCTCCCTATAAAAATTGAGAAAGAAATCTGTGCCACCCTTTAAATAATAGTACGAGCCCATGACAATTTCCGTGATTTTTTCGTGCTGGGCAGCCGCAATCCCATTCCGGTGGCCTAAATATCAACCGAGTTCCGTCATGCCAGCTCCGCAATAAGAAACATCCAGCTATGTTCGGAATCGCACGGAAATCGCACGGAACTTCCATCAAAGTTATTTCATTCCATTCGTTTGGATAATCAGTAAAACGTAGTTGATGCCTATCTTGATTGCCCTGTCCGCCTGTTCCATAAAATTGGGATCATAAGAAATCCTATGCCCGCCCGTTCGATGCATGATGCTCACGAGACTACGGCTCTACGCATACCGGCGGGTGGTGTGCTGTTGAGTGCGGATTTAACTGTACCTGCGGGCGCGGAGGCCATTATTGCCTTCGCTCATGGGAGCGGCAGTAGCCGGCACAGCACCCGAAACCGTTATGTCGCGGAAACGCTGAACGGATATGGATTTGCCACGCTTCTCGCCGATCTTCTGACGGAAGAAGAGGAGATCATCGATTTGCGGACACGTCATCTGCGCTTCGATATTCCAATGCTGGCGGGCAGGCTGGTTGATATCGCGGCATGGTTGCAAGATCAAGCGAAGATGAAACAGTTGAAAATCGGCTGGTTTGGGGCCAGTACCGGGGCTGGCGCTGCGCTGATTGCCGCGGCGCGGTGTCCGGAAAATATCATGGCTGTCGTTTCACGTGGCGGCAGGCCGGATCTGGCCGGGGATTATCTGCGGGACGTTACGGCGCCTGTATTGCTGATCGTGGGAGAAAACGATCCTCAGGTTCTGGATCTCAATAAATGGGCACTTGCGCAGCTCAATGCCCAGTCAAAACTGGAAATTGTGCCCAATGCAACGCATCTGTTTGAAGAGTCCGGCACGCTTGAAGCCGCCGCGTTTCTGGCGGCCCAATGGTTCCGCGATCACTTGAAATAGCCGGGGGGATCAATCGGGTGGTGGCTACCTTTTACCGTTTTGCAAACAGAACAGAAGCTGGGAAGCGGCTTGCGGATGCACTATCCGGTTATACCGGTAGAAGCGATATCCTCATTCTGGCGCTGCCGCGGGGGGGTGTTCCTGTTGCTTATGAAGTGGCGAAAGCCCTGTCTGCGACGATGGATCTGTGGCTTGTCCGCAAGCTTGGTGTGCCGGGACACGAAGAATTGGCGCTAGGTGCGCTGGCAGGGAAGAGTATCCGTATTTTCAATCAAGATATTATTGATCTTCTCAATATTGACGAGACGGTTATCGATGGCATCGTAGCCAGGGAACAGGCCGAGTTGGAAAGACGCAACACGCTCTACCGGCAGGGTAAATCGCCGCCAGGTATAGAAGGGAAAACAATCATTATTATCGATGACGGTCTGGCTACCGGTGCGACCATGCGTGTTGCGATTGCATCCCTCCGTCAGGCGGGCGCGGCACGGATCATCGTGGCTGTTCCGGTTGGTGCGGCATCCACCTGCGGCAAAATCGGTAAAGAAGCGGATGAGTTTATATGCCTGCACGCGCCGGAGCCTTTTTACGGCGTCGGACAATGGTATAGCGATTTTTCCCAGACCTCGGATGAGGACGTGCTGGCGCTTCTAAACGATGTCACAACAAGCCTTGGGTGAACTCTATATTCGTAGATCCTCCACCAAAACCGGTTTTTTCAGAAGGCTCGAATGGAGCAGATGGGGCCAATGACCGCACACTTTACCCCGCTTACTACCGGATTCAGGATAAATGGTTGTACCACTAACGGGGGGTCGTGTATCACACGGCCCCGTTTAGCTTGATCGGCCCGGAATTTGTAAACGTGAGCGCTTATCGCAAGATTAAAGACGATCGTGATTTTTACACAACCTCCAATACGATTCAGCTTCAGCTTCAGCGGCGTGCAGCCTGGTAGAGAGGCGTAACGATTGGCAGCAATGATTCGATCTGCTGAACCCGGGTTGAGTCGGCTGGATGGCTGCTCAGAAATTCGGGTGGCTTCGAGCCGTCGCTAGCGCTCATCATCTTTTGCCACAGGGTTATCCCGGCGCGTGGATTGTAACCCGCACGGGCGCTCAGCTCCAGACCGATACGATCGGCCTCCGCCTCGTCAGTACGGCTAAAATGGGTGGCTATCAGCGCTTCATAACCAACATTGGCGAGTTGCGCCGCATTCTGACCGAGGCCAAGCAATGCCGATCCAACGCCCATGGCGGCCTGTGCGGCAATCGCCTGGGAGACCTGTTCACGTGAGTGTTCGCGTAAGGCATGGGCGATTTCATGCCCCATTACGACCGCAATCTCCTCATCGGTCAGCTTCAGGCGATTAATCAGTCCCGAATAAAACATGATTTTGCCGCCGGGCATGCAGAAGGCATTGAGCTCATTGCTATCAATAATATTGACTTCCCACTTCCAGCCGGGCGCATCCCGGCGGAATACGCCGGTTTGCGGTTCGATCCGGCGGGCTATGGCCTGCACTCGCTGCAGCAGCTTGCTATCCTGGTTTAGCGCGCCTTTTTCTGTTGCGTCCGCTTTCATCTTGGTATAACCCTGCGCCGCTGTCTGCTCCAATTGCTCCGAGGAAATAAGCATGAGCTGAGAGCGGTTGGCCCCAACCGCCCCACCTGTGGTGGTGGTTGCGCATCCGCTGAGCACCGCTAACCATAGACTGATTGATATGGCTGCAAGAAGTCGAAGAATGGACATGATTTCTCCCGATAAAATATTTTGTCATACGTATTCAGAGAACCCCGGCGACTGATTCCTCAATACTTCCGGCGGCGTATAACTACGAGTGCGGTGGCAGCCAGGCCAATCAAAGCAAGTATTCCCGGTTCGGGAACGACGGCGGAGGAACGGAAATTAAGTGCTTCCACGGCATCGAGTGTATAGGCTTCGGGAAAACCTTGCCCGCTATTGCCTGCCGCGGTTATCCTGAGATAGCTGATCTCGCTGAGTCCCGTACCGGATATGTCCACATTCGTAATGCACGGGAATGCGAGAGAGCACGAGAAATTCAACAGATCTCCGGCGAGGGAAAACGCGTGAATGAAGCTGGACCCATTAGCGCTGATATCCAGACTGAATCCGTCCAGAAAGCTGAAAGTATCGTAAAACCGGAGATCCGGGCCGGCTCCGTCAAGCACCTCGCCACTGCTGAAACGCATGGTGATAGTACCTGGAGTCCCCGTGGCGCCGCCCAGGGCAACTATTGTTCCGTCCAATGCCTTTATCGCAGCCGTTACCGCCTGCAGGTCATCAATACCCTCTCCGTCGATAATTCCATCGTCAATCCCGAAACCGGCGCCCCCATTGAAACTGATCACGGAGTCGGCAAAGGGGAGGGCATGGAGCATGGCGGAGGATATGCCCAGCACCGCGGCAAGGCAGAATGAAAGAAAATTTTTGTTCATGGACCCCCCGCAACGATTCCGCTATTGAACGACTTCCGCTTTCTGCACTACCACATCCTCCAAAGGCACGTTCTGGTGCCCGCTTCGATCGGCCGTTTTTACTTTCTTGATCTGGTCTACCACATCCTTGCCTTCCGTGACTTTGCCAAATACACAATAGCCAAAACCCTGAGAAGTCGATGAAGTGTAATTGAGAAAATTATTATCGGCGACATTGATGAAAAACTGTGCGGAAGCGGAGTGGACATCGGAGGTGCGTGCCATGGCGACCGTATATTTTTCGTTCTTGAGCCCATTGGCGGCCTCGTTCTGAATCGGCGCGCGGGTCTGTTTCTGCTTCATGCCCGGCTCAAAGCCGCCTCCCTGAATCATGAAGCCGTCAATCACGCGATGGAATATCGTATTGTCATAATGTCCGCTGTTTACATAGTCGATAAAATTCTGGGCGGTCAATGGCGCTTTCTCGCTGTCGAGTTCAAGTGAAATGATGCCGTGATTGGTATGCAATTTGATCATGTTTGTCCTTATTTGGTGGGGGTGCTGGCTGCGGCAGAGGGTTCCGCCGCGATGAGTCTGACTTCTTCGATGACCACGGTTACCTTAGGGACATCGCTTGGGAAAGGTCCCGCCGGACCGGTGGGCGTGTCTGCGATCTTGTTGACGATCTCCATTCCCTTCACGACTTTTCCAAATACGGTATAACCATAGCCCTGTGGCGTAGGCGCGGTATGGTTAAGAAAAGCGTTATTGGCGACATTGATAAAAAACTGTGCCGAGGCCGAATGCGGATCCGACGTGCGGGCCATGGCAACGGTCCCAATCTCGTTCCTGAGGCCATTGGCCGCTTCATTCTCAACGGGTTGTCTTGCCGGCTTTTGTCTGAGCGTCTTATCGAAGCCGCCGCCCTGAATCATGAATCCAGGGATGACCCGGTGAAACACGGTGCCTGTATAGTAACCATCCTTCACGTAGCTTAAGAAATTTCCTACCGTCTTCGGTGCTTTATCCGGATAGAGTTCCAGCACTATAGTGCCGAAATTGGTCTTGATTTCAACCTGGGGATTGGCAGCGTAAGCCGTTGTGATAGTACTGAAAAGAAGTGAGAGAGCAGTGAGAAGTTTGATGATATGCATGGGCTGCCTGTAAAAAAGGGAAATCAATCGATTATTTTTATCATAATACTGAAACTATGCCGCACTTTCATAGATAATTTTCCATGAGCCTTCTTTGTTTTCCTTCATCCAGTATTGGCGTTTTTTCATTTTGTTGGACAGGTTGTTGCTGGAATATTCCTGATCGAAATTGACGACTACCAGGTCGTCCCTGCCGGGGTAAAGAAACATGCCGACATTGCTGATACCCACCTTGATCCAGCTTTTGGCGGCATTCACCTGGCGTTTGTGCTGTATCCATTCAGCCAGGCCCTGGTCGCCGCTGGAGAAATTCCGTCCATAGTGCCTGATATATGCCTCGATATTCCCACTCTCCCAATCACGCCGCCAGCTTTCCAGTTTTTGCGTCAATCTGTTGCGGAGTATGACTGTATCATCAGGTTTTACCCATTCCATTTCGTCACTGATGATGATGGGAGTGATGCCGACTTGCAAGGTCGCACCCACCGCATTCAGATCCTGATTGGAGAGTACTACGCACCCATCGCTGGCGCGAGGCGGGCGGCTGTAGGTGTTTGAGGGCGTTCCATGCAGCCAGATGCCATAACCATTGCGCCCGTGGCGCTTATCCCACTCGTTGGGATAATTGATAGGAAATGCACCGCTGCCGTAGAAATCCGTAAGTTTTTCACGTGGCAGATTGGCAGTGATGAAATACACTCCGACAGGCGTTTTCTTGTCACCTTCCTTCAGTTTCTGTGAGCCATTCTTGCCGCTGCTGATGTAATAATCGGCAAGATAACGGGCTTCCCCACGAACATTCTGGTACATATAAAGCCGGGATCTGCGGGTATCGGCAATGATTGCGTATTTTTGCTCCGGCTGCATTTGCAGCAGATATTTAGGTGTCGCATTACGCGGGACCGATTCCCGGTGATGCTGCATTCTGGCGCGCGCCTCCTCACGCAGATCGGCAATGTCCTGTTGTGGCATCCCTCCCGTATCGCCCATATTATTGATGGGGCGGGCACGAGCCAGCAGCAGGTCACCCTTGATCAATTGCGCAAGCCGGAAATTGGGGTTGGTCTTGAGTAATTGCTCGATTCCGTTCAAAGCGGAATCCATGCGGCTCTCGGCGATTTCCTGCAAGCTTTTGACGAGCGCCGTTTCCGGCCCGGCCATGGGGAGTTCCGTCAAGATTGAGTTTTCACTTGCGAGTACGCCGGGGATTGCGAGACAGTATGCTGCCAGTGCGGCTGTGGTAATCGTGGTTTTTACGGATAGACGATCCCGTTTCAGGGAAACAGGGCAATTTTGCGATTTCATCGTCCGACCTGCTCCTGCTGTATCAGCCACTTTTCCCCTGTCTTGACCATCTCAATGGTTTTGGTGGTGGTGCTTTTGATCGCATCCGAGTGATACGATTGCCTGAAGCTTACCGTGGCGTGCGCGGTATTGGTGAAGCTGATTTTGGGATGGGTGATTTCGACATGGATAGACTTTGGCTTGCCGATGCGCTCCCGGCGGCTTTTCTCCCATGCCGGGCGCGAGGTGCCACGGGGGGTATGGAAGTCACTTGCGTAAAATGCGAGGTACGTGCTGGCATCCTTATCCGACCATGCCTTGGCCCAGGCATTGATTGCCTTAAGGATTTCTTTAGAGTCGTTATCCGCGACTGCTGGTTTTTCCGAAGCCGGTTTTTCAGCAAGAGGAGCTTTTTCGGGCACCGGTTTTTCGGCGGTTGCCGAAATATTGTCCGGAACCTTCTCCGGCGCTTTCCCCGCAATTTTTTCAGGACCTGTTACCGATGGCTTGCCTGCTGGCAGGGCGGCGGGTTGAACGCCTTTGGGCCGGTTCGTCGTGACCAGCTCTTTGATCATTGCGAGCTTGGTCTGCGCGGTGGCATTACTCTTGTCCAGCTGTAAAGCCTTGCCATATGCCTGACTCGCCATCTTCGCGTATATGTCACCGAGATTCTCGTGCGCGGTGGAATAACTGGGATGCGTGCGTATCGCTGCTTCCAGCGCACTCTTGGCCTTGTCATACTGGCCCTGGCTGGCGTAAAGCACGGCAAGATTATTATAGGGCTCGGGCAGATCCGGATACTCTTCCGATAGTGAAGAAAATACCTTGGTGGCATCGGCAATCCTGTTTTGCTCGGTAAGGATCAACCCCTTCTGGAAGCGCATTTGGGCGTCCTTGGGCCGGGTGGCAAGATAGGCATCTGCTTGTTCCAGCGCTTTGCCCAGATTACCCTGCTTATAAAGTTTGGCAACTTCCTCGCTTTCATCGGCAAACGTGGCAGCAGCCGCCATCAGCAAGACGACGGCACAGGCGGTCATGGACGCATTGGCCCGGTGAAAATTTAGCGATTTCATTGTGCTATACTGCTCCGGTTTTTGTTGAGCCAGCTCGGAATATTCTGGCTTCCGCCAAGATGCCTGCCGATTCTACCAAGAAGCCTGTCTATTTCACAATCTCGCCAGATGCTCAAGATTCATAATTCGCTCGTAAGAGAAAAACAGGATTTCGTTCCCCTGACGCCCGGCAGCGTTAGAATATATGTCTGTGGCATAACAGTCTATGATTATTGCCATCTCGGTCACGCACGCATGATGGTGGTATTCGATATGGTGGTGCGCTGGTTGCGGGCCAGCGGCCTTGATGTCACTTATGTGCGCAACATCACTGATATTGACGACAAAATCATCAAACGTGCGCAGGAAAACAATGAGCCCATCGAAACCCTGACTGCTCGTTTTATTCAGGCGATGGAGGAAGATGCCGTCGCGCTCGGAGTCGTGCCACCTACTTGCGAGCCGCGAGCTACCGGGCATGTGGAAAGAATGGTCGCCATGATCCATACCCTGCTGGATAAGGGTCTCGCCTACGCCGCAGCCAATGGCGATGTATATTATGCTGTGCATCGATTCCCGGGTTATGGAAAGCTTTCGGGGAAATCGCTTGACGATTTGCGAGCGGGGGAGCGCGTGATCATCGATCCATACAAGAAAGATCCGCTGGATTTCGTGTTATGGAAAGCCGCCAAGCCCGGCGAGCCCCGGTGGGATTCGCCCTGGGGCAGGGGGCGTCCCGGCTGGCATATCGAATGCTCGGCAATGAGCGAACATTTTCTGGGCGAGCATTTCGACATACACGGCGGGGGCCAGGACTTGCAGTTCCCGCATCATGAAAACGAAATTGCGCAAAGCGAAGGCGCGCATGATCATCCTTTCGTCAACTACTGGATGCACAACGGTTTCGTGCGTGTCGATGATGAGAAAATGTCCAAGTCGCTGGGCAATTTTTTCACTGTACGTGAAATACTTGATCGCTACCAACCGGAAGTGGTGCGTTTCTTTATTTTGCGTGCGCATTATCGCAGCCCGCTGAATTATTCCGACCAGCATCTGGAGGATGCCAAACGTGCACTCGACCGGCTTTACACGGCCCTGAAAGGAAGTGAGCAGGGAGGTGAGATAAGCGAGTCTGCCGAGGTAATAGACTGGAGCGAGGCTCCGGCACGGCGTTTCAGGGAAGCGATGAACGACGACTTCAACACCCCGGACGCCATCGCTGTACTGTTTGATCTTGCCAACGAAATTAACAAGACCGGTTCACCCGTGGATGTGGTATTGCTGAGAGCCTTGGGCGGTGTACTGGGGCTGCTGCAACAGGATTCACAGCAATATTTCCAGGATGCCGTGATTATGAGAGATCCCGCCTTTACCCAGGAACGCATTGAACGAATGATTCAACAGCGCCTCATCGCCCGTACCAATAAAGATTATGGTGAATCCGACCGTATCCGCAAGGAACTGCTGGATGCCGGCATTATTCTGGAGGATGGATCTCAGGGCACCGCTTGGCGGCGAGCATAAGTTTTGTCACCTTTTTGAACCGGAAGGTTCTTGACCTTGCCATCCGCAATTCAAGGCGAAATATTTCTCGCCTGTCCATCCTGTCGTTATTTTTTTGACACTAGTCCAAAGGTGGCTGACGACGGTATATCTGCTTAACTCCTTTACGTTCTATGCCATTGATCCAGTAATAGCCAGACAAAAATAGTGAAAACAATTCAAATATATACTATTTTTAAAGGACGAGGAGAAAGCGCGGGGAGGAAATGGGGCGACATCATTCCTGCCGCATAATAAAAAAGGAGAGATGAAAATGGAAATACGGGTAGAGAGAACAGATTTTTCGGAGAATAGCACGATCGGCAAGCTATACGTGGATGATCAATTTGAGTGCTACACGTTGGAAGATAAAGTCAGGCCGGTTAAGATCAAGGGGAAGACAGCCATCGCTGCGGGACGCTATGAAGTCATTATTAATTACTCACAGCGATTTGGCCGCCTGCTGCCACTTCTTCTGAATGTGCCCAACTTTGAGGGGGTGCGGATACACCCCGGAAATACAGCCGCGGATACGGAGGGATGTATACTGGTGGGGCAGACGAAGGATGCGGGATTCATCGGCCAAAGCCGACTCGCTTTCGAGCAGCTTTTCACTAAATTGAAAGCCGCATCCGAGACCGAAAAAATATTCATCGAGATAGCATAGCCGTATCGTCTGAGTAATGTTAAGTCTTCTGAAAGTACTGCTTTTCAGCTTCACCGCTGCATTGTCCTTCGTATCCCTGGATGCCTTGGCGTACACGGAAGCCGTTCCGTTCGTGCACGAGAAAATATCCGTGCTGTCCTCCGGCAAGAGAGTTGCCGTTTCATTCCGGGAGCGCCCATGCAAGAGCGGCGAGTGCCGTGAAGCCGATGCGGGTATGTGGGGCATCGATGGAGGTATTCCACGGTTTATCACCGAGGTTTTCCTTGTTTCCATCGACGGCAAGGAATTCGTCATTCCCAGGAAATTCTATCAGGATCTCACCAACACTTATCAACTGCGCATCTTTGAACAAAATGCACGCGTTATTATCGAACTTAAAGGCGGGGAAGCCGCAGGTGCCTATACGGCGCGTTTCAAGTTGGGCGGAATGTGCGGGTTCGAGCGGGAAGTCTGCGCCGAGGTGTGCAAGGAAATCTGGGAGCGGACCACTTGGTACAATGCGTTTGCCTACGAGGCGGATCCGCGATGCGGAAGTGGAATTCAATGAGTTTCGCCCTGAGAAGGAGAATTATCCATGATCCCCGTACTCGATGCGCTTTCGCGCGCCTTCCGCGATTTGTTCCGGTTTCAGGTCTTGTGGATTGTCATCTGGCCAATCCTGGTGGCCGCTTTGCTGTGGTTTATTCTGGGTGTGGTTTTCTGGAGCACTTTCTCGGGATGGATCGCAAGCGGGCTCACGGCGATCGGCATTCAAACCTGGCTTGAAGGCGTAGAACCGAGGTGGATTGCATATGGAATTCAGGGTGTGGCACATCTGATTCTTTTTGTGCCACTGGTTTTTATTACGGCGCTGGTGATTACCGCCTTGTTTGCCATGCCAGCGCTGGTTCATCTGGTAGCGGATCGTGATTACCCGCAACTTGAACGTGAAAATAACGGCGGCATTACAGGGAGCCTGCTCAATGCCCTGCTCGCCATCGGCATCTTTATCGCCATATGGCTTGCCACCATTCCATTGTGGCTGGTCGGCGCGGGGGTAGTTGTGCCATTTATTGCCGCAGCATATCTGAACCAGCGTTTGTTCCGTTATGACGCGCTCGCGGAGCACGCGCGCCGCGAAGAGATGGGGACGATATTTTCAACCTGTCGCCCGTCGCTTTGGTGCCTGGGTCTGCTAACCGGTCTGGTACAATTCATACCATTTTTCAATCTGTTTGCGCCAGTGCTGGCGGCCCTGGCTTTCGTTCATTTCGGTCTGGCGCGCCTCGTGGAACTGCGTCATCGACCGGGTGCAGGATAGTCAAGAATCAGGAGGGAATATCCATGCAATTGCGCATACTTTATAGCATGATGTTGGGGCTGGCGGTGACGGCAGGCGGGGTTACCGGTACATTCGCTCATACGGGCGAGAATGCTTCGGCATCCACGGTATCCGGGGCTGCCCACAAGCATCATGCGCAGGCGGTCCAGGATGATCAGGCTACACCCAGACTGTTAAACCTTGGGTCACATGCATTTCCGGTCAGCACCAGGAACAAGTTAGCCCAGCAATTCATTAACCAGGGACTGAATCTCTCCTACGCGTTCAATCATGCCGAGGCGGGCCGCTCGTTTCGGGAGGCGGCGCGGCTCGATCCCTCGCTTGCGATGGCATACTGGGGCCAGGCACTTGTGCTTGGACCCAACATCAACGCAATGATGGAGCCGAAGGATGAGGCGACGGCTCTGGATTTCGTACGGAAGGCTGCCTCGCTCATGGCGAAGGCATCTCCGCGCGAACAGGCGCTTATCAGTGCGCTGGAAAAACGTTATACCGGCAGCCCCGAGCAGCGCAAGGCGAGCAATAAGGCTTATGCGGATGCGATGCGGGAAGTCCATACACGCTTTCCGGATGATCTTGACATCGCGATGCTCTATGTCGAGGCGATGATGGATCTCAACTCCTGGGGTTACTGGATGCGGGACGGTTATCCGATCGGAGGGACCGCCGAAATTGTCGCGCTTACCGAGAACGTGATACGGCGCAACCCCAAACATCCGGGTGCGGTGCATATGTATATCCACCTCGTCGAGCCGACGAGTACGCCCGAACGGGCGGAGAAGGCGGCCGATACCCTTCTTACGCTGATGCCGGCGGCCGGACATGCAGTGCACATGCCGTCGCATATCTATCAGCGTGTGGGCCGCTATGCCGACGCGATAAAGAGTAATCAGCTTGCCATCGCGGCTGATGAGGAGTATCTGTCGCATAGCGATGTGCAGGGAATGTACCCCATTATGTACACCCCCCATAACATTCACTTTCTGTGGTTTGCCGCTACGATGGATGGGCAAAGCCGGCTTGCGATCGAATCGGCGCGAAAGGTAGCCGGCACGATAGATGATGCGGCACTGGAGGCTGTGCCGGGAACGGGAATATTCCGTGTCACACCGTATTGGGCATACGCGAAGTTCGGGAAGTGGAACGAGATTCTGCAGGAACCGCCGCCACCGGCTACCAACGCTTTCCTTAAGGGGGGCTGGCATTATGTGCGCGGCCTGGCGTTCGCGGCAACCAGGCAGTTGCCGCAGGCTGAGCAAGAGCTGGAAGCGTTGCGCGGGATCATGAAGAACGGGTCGCTGGATTGGCCGCTTATGTCGCTAAATACCGCACGCGACGTATTGAGTATCGGTCCCGAGGTGCTTGCTGGCGAGATTGCCACCGCCCGTGGACAGTTTGATTCGGCCATCGCACACCTTGACCGGGCGGTTCGTCTGGAAGATGCGTTGGTTTACACGGAGCCGTCGGAATGGCAGTCTTCCCCACGGCTGGTACTGGGTGCCATTCTGCTGGAAGCTGGGCGCGCGGCTGAAGCGGAGACGGTGTACTGGGAAGATCTGCGGAGAAATCGTAATAATGGCTGGGCGCTTTACGGATTGCTGCAGACGCTACGCGCGCAAAAGAAGGACGACCAGGCGGCATTAATCGAGGCACGTTTCAAAAAGGCGTGGGCGCGTGCCGATGTGGCGCTTAACGCATCGCGGTTCGGCTGCATTGCGGCGCCCCCGGCAGAAGTAGCACCATAGGTTTATTGCCAATGTTTTTTGCGGCTATCGTCAATGATGAACGAGAGCAGGGCAAACATCATAGGGAAAAAGCGGCCGGTGGTCGGTCTCCTGCGTCATGGCCACGAGTGGATGGCCTGAAGATCAGTTATCCTCCTCAAGCAACAGCCAGGATCTGTCGATAAGTAAATGTAGCTAAATTTTAAATAATCGGATCATCCCTGGCCCACCGGTGTTAGTTTATCGGAAACGCAAGCTAAACATCAATTGTAAAGGAGTACACATGAAAATCTTCTGGACAGCGTTTATCGCCCTTGCCGTGCTGGGTTTTCAATCCGCTGCCATGGCATATCAAGATGCTTTCTCGAAACAGCGAGAACCAGGAACGAATGCGGCGAGGCAGCAAGCGCAGAAAAATAGTCAACCGGGATTGGGACTGGAGGGCAAGCAGCAAGGTCAGGAACCGAAGCCGTGGGAGGTGAGGCCGTGGGAGCAGCAGAATGCCACGGACGCGATAAAACAGCAGAAGGCTGTGGATGAAAGGCGCCGGGTGGGGAGAAAAGCCCGGAAAGAGCAGCTTGAACAAGAGAATAAGCAATCCCAGGAGTCTGGTTATTCAAGTCGCCGCGGGACGCACCAGCAGAGCAAATGGCAGAGGTATCAGCAGATGGAAAGTGAACGGTATGATCCCATCACGGGATTCCCACCAAGGTGATGGGGGTACCTGGCAACTGTTTTCTGGCAGGCTGCCCGACGTGACAAGATGTTGAGAAACGTGGAAGCGTGCGAAGTCCGACAGGCTGCTAGCAAATCAGATTCTCCGGTATACTTTACAACACAATGCCCGAAACCCTGCTGATTATCACCGCCGTCGCCATTCTACTGGTAACCATGGCTTTTCTGGTGATCAGGCTCGGCATGCTTTCGTCAATGATGCGTGACCTGCTGGGACAACAAGCAAGGATGATGGAAGACAAGCACCGCGACATGCTCAAGGACTTGCATGAAGGACTCGCGAATCAGGGTGACCGGATATCCGAAGCGCTTGCTAAAACTTCCGAGCAGTTGCGTGGAACGATGGAAGCGCGACTGGACCAGATCAGTGGGCGTGTCACCGAGCGGCTTGACGAAGGGTTCAAGAAAACCAACGAAACTTTTATCAGCGTCATGACGCGGCTTGCGACCATCGACGAAGCACAGAAAAAAATAGATAGTCTTACCACCAATATGGTGAGCTTGCAGGAATTGTTGGGCGACAAACGCTCGCGCGGTGCATTCGGCGAGGTGCAATTGGAAGCACTGGTGCGCAATATTTTGCCAGTGGCGGCGTACAGCATGCAGTACACGCTTTCCAATGGCAGCCGCGTGGATTGCGTTTTGCGGCTGCCTCCACCCACGGGCATGGTGGCAGTAGATTCAAAATTTCCGCTGGAAAACTTTCATCGCATGTTCGATCGCGATGCGGATGAAGCCAGCCGGACATCGGCGCAAAGACAATTCAAGGCGGACGTGAAAAAACACGTGGATGATATCGCCGGCAAATACATCCTGCCGCCGGAAACCTGTGACGGCGCAGTCATGTTTGTCCCAGCCGAAGCGGTTTTCGCCGAGATCCATGCGTATCACTCCGATGTGGTGGACTATGCCATGCAGAAGCAGGTGTGGATAGTTTCGCCCACAACGCTGATGGCGGTGCTGAATACCGCGCGCGCGGTGCTGAAGGACATGGAGACTCGCGAACAGGTACATATCATCAAGCACGAGCTTTCCCGGCTCGGCAAGGATTTCGTGCGTTTCGACGAACGCATGAAAAAGCTCGCCGATCATATCCGTCAAGCCAACCAGGATGTGGAGGAGGTGCATATTTCCAGCCGCAAGATCAGCCAGCGCTTTGCGCGAATAGACGCGGTCGACGTGGATGTTCCGGAATTGGAAGGCAAGCATGCGCTGGAATCCGATGAGAATTGATTTAAAAACCCTGCCATCGCGCCCCTTGCTGGTAATTTCGGGGACTGATTCAGAGGTTTCTTAATGTCCTGGAACTTCAAAGACTGGTACCGCCGCCGCATTCTTGATAACGAATCCATCCCGGACGATCTCTGGAAAAGAACGATAGCGCAACTGAGATTTCTGCGGGGCCTGAGCCCGATCGAGCTGAAGCGCTTGCGGGAATGCGTCACACTGTTTCTTCATGCCAAGCAAATAAGTGGAGCACATGGACTGATTGTCACCGAGGAGATGCATGTGGTGATAGCGGCCCAGGCCTGCATTCTGATTCTGAATCTTGACCTGGATTACTACGACGGCTGGGTCGAGATTATTGTTTATCCCGGTGAATTCATTCGCGACTACGAATATGCCGATGAGGCTGGCGTGGTGCATCACGCCAGCGAGCCGGTATCGGGCGAATCCTGGCTCGGCGGGCCGGTGATTCTTTCCTGGGAAGATACCGTCGCAGCGGAGGCGGGTGTCGGCTACAATGTGGTCATACACGAATTCGCTCACAAACTCGATATGCTGAACGGTGACGCCAACGGATCACCTCCGCTGCATGCCGGCATGAGCCAGCAAGCCTGGAGTGAAGTATTCAGCAAAACCTATGCGGATTTCTGCGTGAAGGTGGATGCAGTAGAGGCAATGATTATCGATTCTCATATCGACCATGAAATCGATCCTTACGCAGCCGAGAGCCCTGCGGAGTTCTTTGCTGTGATGAGCGAAGCATTTTTTGAGATGCCGCTGGTGGTGAAATTAAATTTTCCGGCGGTATATGAACAACTGGCACTGTTTTACCGCCAGGATACGGCACAACGGTGGATCGAATCATGAATGAATATTTTGTCAGCGCCGATATTGGCGGCACCAAGGTCTTGCTGCAAGCAGCGGAGGCGACAGGTGGCTGCATGCAGGTACGCTACGAACGCCGCTATCCCAGCCGCGACTATCCGGATTTTTCCGATATGCTCCGGGATTTTCTGGATGGGGTCGCGATGGCTGGAGTGGCCGGAAATCCGGCATCTGCCTGTTTTGCAGTGGCGGGGCCGATCACGCAACAGCGGGCAGTTCTTACCAACTTGCCATGGGTGATGGATAGCGCGGTAATCGAAAAAGAATTCTCCATTCCCGCCGTCAAGCTCATCAATGATTTTAAAGCTGTGGCATTGAGCATCCAAATTTTGTCCCCGAGCGATTTGGTAACGTTGCAGGCGGGAGGGACTTACGATAACGAGATGGGTGTTGTGCTCGGTGCGGGCACCGGCATGGGCGTGGCATGGCTGATATGGCAAGGCGACCGCTATATACCGTTACCCAGCGAGGCGGGGCATGTGGATTTTGCTCCCACCGATGAATTACAGGATCACTTGCTTCAATATTTACGGAAGAAATTTGGCCATGTATCGGTCGAGCGGCTACTATCCGGGCCGGGATTGACCAATATTTTCGAGTTCCTCGAATTCCATCATCGGAACGATTCTCCGGAACTGGCGCAAGCCAGTCTGGGGGACACCGACGCGGCGCGAGTGGCGGATCTCGCATTTAATCATAAGCATCCCCTTGCGGTAAAAGCGATGGATTTATTTATTGAAATATACGGTGCTTATGCCGGGAACCTGGCGCTGTCGACGCTGAGCCGCGGTGGCGTATATGTGGCTGGCGGCATTGCACCCAAAATCATCGACAAATTGGAAGAAGGCGGCTTCATGAAGGCATTTTGCGACAAAGGGCGTTTTTCCGCCCTGATGAGTGAAATTCCCGTGCATGTCGTCATGAACCCAAGAGCCGGGTTGCTAGGCGCCGCATACGAAGCGCAGCGCATGCTGCTAAAAAATGACTAGATTGTCGTCATGCTGCACTGCTTGTTGTTGCGTAGAAATACTATGCCCCTCCTCGTGCCTTGTCTGACGTCAATCCAGGCATTTTTGACGTTTCGCATCTGTCATTGTTGATCTGAATCCAAACAAACTTTTGATATTATTAGCCCGATTTGCCATCAACTCGCGGCCGCCAGTAAATGGGTGCGTAGCGACCTGCCCAGAAGGTAAGGCAGATCACTCAGGCTAGTCCCCGCCAGCAGGTACAAGTGCCAATGAGAGGTGCGCGGTTGGACATTTGGAGGGGCCGGATTAAGTGGATCGTTTTCCTGGATAGAAAATTGTCAGCAGATGAATAAAGCATTTATAAAAGAACCAGAATCGGGCGACGGCCTGGATGAAGACGAGGCCATTGACCGATCACCTCCTATACCTGCGGGTAGCAAAAACTACATCACGCCGGGTGGTCATGGGCGGTTGATGGATGAATTTCTATGGCTGATGAACAAGGAGCGCCCTCAAGTGACGGCGACGGTGTCGTGGGCCGCCGGGAATGGCGATCGTTCGGAGAATGGCGATTATATCTATGGCAAAAAGCGTCTGCGCGAAATCGATCGGCGTATTCGTTTTCTGACCCGGCGCCTGGATGTGGCTGAAGTCGTGGACCCCACCGCACCGAGGGAAGATGACGAGCGAATTTTCTTCGGTGCTACGGTCACATTCACCAATCAGAAAGGCGAAGAAAAAACGGTATCCATTGTGGGTGTTGACGAGATTGACACCTCAAAAGGCTACATAAGCTGGATTTCACCGATGGCGCGTGCGTTGATCAAGGCGCGGGAAGGCGATGTGGTGACGCTGCACGCACCGGGCGGGGTTGAAGAACTGGAAATTCTGGAGGTCAAATACCAGACTATTCCCATGGAATTATTCGGTCAGCGGATCGACGCAGGAAATGAGGAGATGTAGAAATGTAGAGTGCAATAAGCGAAGCGCATTGCACCGTACGAGAATCCATGAAATACCGCGACTATTGCCAGTTTCATACGGCGCAATGCGCTTCGCTTATTGCCGCCCTACTTTTTATGTTTGTTGACAGATATAGCAAGCCAGCAACGCTTCTGTGAGGGATTATTCAGATATACCCTTGATTGACGATGAAATCTCTCACTTCCCGCGATAATCCATTCTTCAGACAACTCATCAAGCTGGAAGATTCCGTCCGGCAACGTAGAGCAGTTGGCCTGACGCTGCTTGACGGTATTCATCTGATCAGCGCTTATCGTCTTGCGCTAGGTCCGCCGAAAACCCTTATCGTGAGCGAATCGGGTTGCGAGAACATGGAGATAAAACGTTTGCTGGCGGAGCGGGGAGTGGACGTGGACTTGGTTGTGCTGAGCGATGTATTGTTCCGTGAGGCCTCCCCGGTAAAAACACCCACCGGCATCATGGCGCTGATATCCATCCCTCCCGCCGCAACTATACCCGTGCATAAGGATGGAAAGGGTGAAAGGGGCGAACCTTTTTGCGTGCTGCTCGAAGCCATGCAAGACCCCGGAAATTTGGGTTCCATCCTGCGTTCCGCCGCCGCTGCGGGCGCAAGCGACGTCTATCTCTCTGATGGTTGCGCCGATGCCTGGTCGCCCAAAACGCTGCGTGCCGCCATGGGCGCACATTTTCTGCTGCGCATACACGAACGGTCCGATCTGGTCGAAGTGGCGCGGGCGTTCAACGGCAAGGTCATTGCAACCACCTTGAAAGCTAGAATAAGCCTTTATCAGACCCAATTAACCGGCTCGATCGCGTTCGTGTTCGGCAACGAGGGTGCGGGGCTGTCGGATGCGGTGCTGCGAGCCACCAGCGAACAAATCAACATTCCCATGCTCGGAGGCACGGAATCATTGAATGCGGCTGCTGCGGCGGCGGTATGTTTTTTCGAGAGGGTGAGGCAGATGAAGAAAATTCCAAGATCTGTGTTTTAGATCGCTTGACTTAAGAATTTCGGATTGAGTTGCTCTTTCATTGCCGATGCTGATGATCAGCCACTGATCGGGTCGCACTAAGTGTAAAATTGACACATGACATTGTAGCATCGGGCTCAATAATGGCGAGCGAAGTCTTAATGCTATTGTGTCCTTTGTCTGATAAATAACGATAATCTTTCCGATCGTTCATTAAATTGAAGTAGGACCATATTGAAACAGAATCAAGATAATTTTGCCGAGTCAATTCCGACTGATGACGCGCACGGCACACCTCGTTCACGAAAACTTACTCAAGAAAAAATTGAATGGGGACTTACTAATAAACGCGCATCAATTCGATACGATTATGCTGGGCGCAAAAGCTATACGCCCACGTCAGAACAATTGGAACGAGGGCTTGCTGATAAAGATAGTCAGGTTCGATGGAGATTTGCTACTAGTGTAGTGAGTTAGAAATTCGTTGAATTATTTTGTGTGCTGGCTGTCTCCCAGATATTGGGTTCGAGACAGCGAGGACGAGATGGCAGGCAGACCGAGAGCGAAGCTGGTGTTGAACGAAGCTGAACAAGAACAATTGCATGCCTGGGCACGGCGGCGCAAAACGGCGCAAGCGCTGGCCTTGCGTTCGCGCATTGTTCTGGAATGTGCCGGTGGGGCGGAGAATCAGGAAGTTGCGCTCAAGCTTGCGGTGACGCGGCAGACGGTGTCGAAATGGCGCGGACGCTTTGTGCAAATGCGATTGGATGGTTTGCTGGACGCCCCCCGCTCGGGAGCGCCGCGCACGATTGATGATGCGCGTGTCGATGCCGTGATCGCCAAGACCCTGGAAGAGCAACCGTCGAATGCCACGCACTGGAGCACGCGCACCATGGCGCGCGAAGCCAAGCTGTCGCAAACGGCGATCAGCCGTATCTGGCGTGCCTTCGGCTTGCAACCGCATCGACAAGAAACCTTCAAGCTCTCCACCGACCCCCTGTTTGTCGAAAAGACTCGTGACATCGTTGGACTGTATATCGATCCGCCGGTCAAGGCCATGGTGCTGTGCGTCGATGAGAAGAGCCAGATACAGGCGCTGGACCGGACCCAGCCTATCCTGCCGCTGGCCCCCGGCATCGCAGAACGGCGCACGCACGACTACCAGCGCCATGGCACAACTACCTTGTTTGCCGCGCTCGATATTGCTACCGGCGAGGTCATCGGACAGTTGCACCGGCGGCATCGCAGCAGCGAGTTCCTGAAATTCTTACGTATGATCGAGGCATCGGTTCCGAGTGACCTGGACATTCATCTGGTGATGGATAACTATGGAACGCACAAGACACCCGCCATCCGCAACTGGTTCGCCCGTCATCCGCGTTTCCATGTACATTTCACGCCGACCTCCGCCTCGTGGCTCAACCAGGTCGAGCGCTGGTTCGCCACTCTGACCGAAAAACAAATTCGCCGTGGAACCCATCGTTCGACCCGTCAATTGGAGGATGCCATTCGCCATTACCTCAAACTCAATAACGCCGGTCCAAAACCCTTTGTCTGGACCAAATCCGCCGATGACATCATTGCCAGCATCGAACGCTTTTGTCTGCGAACTTCTAACTCAGGACACTAGGGACGATTTGACACCAAAGCAGATCAGAAATGGGTTTACTCATAAGAATTATTCGGTTAGAGCCATCTTTGCCAAGCGCGAGGATTGCACATTTACACCAAAGCAAATCGAACGCGGACTTGCTGATGAGAAGAGTTGGGTTAGACAGGCATTTGCTGAACGTGACGATTACACCCCTACCAAAGCACAAATAGAGCGAGGATTAAGTGATAAATGCAACTCTGTTATACGGGCATTTGTCGGGCGCATCGGTTATAAGCTTACGCGTAAACAAATGGAGCGGGGGCTTACTGATCAGGATAGTGAGGTTAGACAGATTTTTGCTGGGTACGTGACCAAGCTTTCTAAACAGAACAGATACTTGCTCACAGCGGAGCAAATCGAACGTGGGCTTATTGATGGAAACAGTGGGGTTAGAAAGGCATTTGCTGAACGTGACGATTACATACCTACACCTCAACAAATAGAACGCGGACTTACCGACAAGAGCGCTGACGTCAAGCGGGCATTTGCTGGCCGAAGCGATTACACGCTGACGCCAGAACAAATTGAACGTGGTCTTATTGATGGACGCAGTGGAGTTAGACAAGCATTTGCTGAACGTAACGATTACACACCTACCCCTCAACAAATAGAACGCGGACTTACTGACAAAACCTTTGACGTTAGGTGGGTATTTGCCGGACGAAGCGATTACACGCTGACACCAATGCAAATCGAACGTGGAATTACTGATGAGTACGTTCGGATTAGACGTCGAATAATTCGACGTAGTGATTGCACATTTACAGGAGAACAAATCAAACGAGGACTGACTGATGAGTATAGTAGCATCAGAAAGGCATTTGCTGAACGCAACAACAGTGTGCCCACGCTTGAACAAATAGAACGCGGCCTGAGTGATGAGGTCGCCCAGATCAGAGAGAACTTCGCAAAGCGCGCAGACTACACGCTCACACCTGAGCAGATAGAGCGCGGTCTTCTTGACGGAAATAATGAGGTTAGACAAGCATTTGCTAAACGCGGCGACTATATATTTACCCCCGAGCAGGTAGAACGCGGTCTAGCTGATGAAGACAGTGTGGTGAGAGAAATATTTGCTGAACGTATTCCTATAATGGAGCATTTGGTAGATGTGCTAACTGTGCGTTCCGCCAATTGCCTTCACGCAGAAGGTATTCATTACATTGGAGATCTGATTCAGTACACCGAGAACTATCTGCTGCACATCCCGAACTTCAGTCGAAAATCGTTGCTCGAAATTAGAGAGATTCTCGCCGCGCACGGTTTATCGCTAGGCATGGCCTCTAGGTAGAGGTGACAGGTTTTATTCATATGGATTCAGATACTCTTTACCATTATTGTTCAGTTGATACCTTTGACAGTATTCTTAAAAAAAAAGAAATCTGGCTAAGTAACACAAGATTTATGAATGACTTACAAGAAGGTAGATATATTCATGAACTGATTCGTCAGGGTGTTAAGGATGATGATGAGTTTGTGAACTTTGCGACAAATTACAAGCGAATATATGGCGAAGCTTATGTAGCATGTTTTTCAGAAAATGGAGACTTGTTGAGCCTATGGGAAAGATATGCGAATGCTTGCAGAGGGTTTGCTATTGGTTTTGACAAGGCACTGCTAGAGGAATTGCTCGCTCAAATAACATCGGATGAACCAGATGAACACGATTCTAGTGAAGGTATTAATCTCATAAAAATAAACTATTCAAAAGATGTAGCTGATCTTTACGGAAAACTAAAGAAAAGCTACCCAAGTATGTTTAAAAAGGTGCCTAAACACAGTCTTACGATGGAAAGCTTTAGAAACGAGGATTTCGGGAAAACACTCTGGATATATAAACATCCATTCTTTGATCAGGAACTTGAACATCGAATTATCTATTTACCCGACAAATTTAAAGAATCAAATCGAGACATCCTGGGTAATAAGGTATCCAGACTAACCTGTGATGGTATTTGCGATCACTTTCCACTAAGATTTTCAACAGTTGAGAATATAGTCGTCCGGGTTGTTATCGGACCTTTAAACAAAGCCGGAAAGTCGGTTATAGAAGGCTATTTAAAAAACATTGGATCTTCAATCGCTGAAGTAACTTATTCCGATGGGTGTGGGGTGATTAAGTAGTCGTAATGTTGGATCGCCTACTCACTTCAAAATAGCAGGTTACACTTAATATGACGATTGACATACGGCACAATGCGCTTCGCTTATTGATGCCCTACGGTTTATATTCAACCCCCCCCATCTGATCCAGCCAGTGTTCCAGTCCCTGGGCATTTAGTCCGACATCTAGACTTAACAGATCACGAATTTCATCGTGTGGCAGTTTGCAGCCATGCGCGATGATCCGCTGTAACAACAGCGTTCCAAGTTCTTCCACCAATGCCGCATGCCTGTCGGGGACGTCGCGCAGCTTCCTGGCTATCGTTGCATGGGCATCGATCAGATCATGCATCTCCCCGGCATGGCGTGGCAAGTGGCCGATGCGGCCGTAGTGGGTCAGGAAGGCGTAGGCTGGATCATAACTCATGATGCGCTCGATCGAAGCATGGGCGGCCACGGGATCGAACTGCACCGGTGTGGTGGTGGGAAAGACGAATTCCATTCCGTCCACGTCAAATTCGCGATAAGAAAGGCCAAATGTATCGCCGGTAAAAAATGACTGGTTTTTTTTATCGAAGATACAGTAGTGATGGCGCGCATGGCCCGGCGTATCCAGGAACAGTAATGGCCTGCCATTAAAGTCCAGAGTGAAGCCATCTGGTGCTTCGACTATGCGGCTTGCATCCACCGGGCGAATCACGCCATACATGCGTTTGAATTCCGCTTCGCCATAAACTGTCATTGCGCTGGCGACGAGCCGGGCGGGATCAGCCATATGCCGCGCGCCGCGCGGATGCACCACCAGTTTCGCACGGGGAAAACTGTGCATGAATTCACCCGCGCCGCCGGCATGGTCGAGATGTATGTGAGTAACGAATACATAGGCCACATCCTCAGGGGCAAGATTTTTTTTTCGCAATACTTCCATCACGCCGGCAACGGAAGATGAAGTTCCCGTATCCACCAGCGCCGCTCTACTGCCCTCGACGATCAGGTGAATCGCAGCGAGCCCTGGCCGCAAGTAGTCCGCATCGATAGCGCTGACACCGTTGTCATAATCGGTGATGCGGGGCAAGGCGGAGGGCGTGGCAAGCGTCTTCGCCCCATGAGACAAATTGTTGTGCATAGGAGAATGAGGTGTAATGCGCGAATTACGCGATGGGCTGTTTCAACTGCTCAAGTATTGCCGGGTTCTCCAGCGTGGAAATGTCCTGGGTGATCTCTTCTCCCTTGGCGAGGGTGCGCAGCAGGCGGCGCATGATTTTGCCGGAACGGGTTTTGGGCAGGTTGTCGCCGAAGCGGATTTCCTCGGGCCGGGCAATGGGTCCGATTTCCTGGGATACCCAGTTGCGCAGTTCAATAGCGATATTATGCGCACTCTCACCCTGAGGACGCGTACCTTTCAGCACCACGAACGCCACGATGGCTTCACCTCTGATGTCATCAGGCTTGCCCACCACCGCCGCTTCCGCGACCAAGGGACTGGCCACCAGCGCGGATTCAATCTCCATGGTACCCAAACGGTGGCCGGAAACATTCAGCACATCGTCAATGCGCCCCATGATCCAGAAATAGCCATCCAGATCGCGATTGGCGGAATCGCCGGCCAGATAGTACTTGCCACCCAGTTCTTTGGGGAAGTAGGTATTCCTGAAGCGTTCCGGATCTCCCCATAAGGTACGTGCCTGAGACGGAAATGGCCGTTTGATGACAAGGAACCCCCCTTTGCCGTTTTCGATATCGTGCCCGGCTTCATCCACAATGGCGGCCATGATGCCGGGCAGTGGCAACGTGCAGGAACCGGGTTTGAGCGGGACCGCGCCAGGCACGGGGGCAATCATATGGCTGCCCGTTTCGGTTTGCCACCATGTATCCACCACCGGGCAGCAGGATTGCCCGACGACAGTGTAGTACCACATCCATGCCTCGGGATTGATCGGCTCGCCGACCGAACCGAGCAGGCGCAACGAGGACAGGTCGTATTTTCCCGGTAAATCCGGCCCATTTTTTATCAATGAGCGAATGGCTGTGGGTGCGGTATAAAAAGTAGTGACTTTATGGTCCTGGATTATTTTCCAGAAGCGGCCCGCGTCGGGATAGGTGGGAACACCCTCGAACACAATCTGGGTCGCGCCGACCGCCAATGGACCGTACGTCACATAGCTGTGCCCGGTGACCCAACCGACGTCGGCGGTGCACCAGAAAATATCGGTGGGCTTGTAGTCGAAAACCCATTTCATGCTCAGGATTGCACCCAGCAGATAGCCCGCGGAAGAATGTTGTACGCCCTTTGGCTTGCCGGTGGAGCCGGAGGTGTAGAGCGTAAACAGCGGGTGTTCGGCACCGATCCATTCCGGCTCGCAAACATCACTTTTGCCGTTAGTCAGTTCGTGCCACCAGACGTCGCGTGAAACGTGCCATTGCACATCTCCGCTGCCGCGTTTGTAAACCACCACGGATTTCACCGAATCGGTCCCACCCAGCGCAATCGCGTCATCCACCGCGGTTTTCAGATGGTTGATTTTACCGCCGCGGTGTTGTTCGTCAGCGGTAATGACAGCCACTGCACCCGCATCGATAATCCGTTCGTGCAGGCTCTTGGCGGAGAAGCCGCCAAAGACCACTGAATGCGTCGCGCCAATACGGGCGCAGGCCTGCATCGCTACCACGGCTTCAATGCTCATGGGCATATAGATAATGACACGGTCGCCTTTGCTGATACCCAGGGACTTGAGTCCATTGGCAAACCGGCACACACGGCCGTGAAGATCGCGGTAGGTGGACAAGGTAATCTTGCCGTCATCCGCTTCAAATATAATGGCAGCTTTATCGGGTTGAGAGGCGAGATGGCGATCGAGACAGTTGAAGGATACATTCAATTCGCCATCATCGAACCATTTGAAGAAGGGATGGTTGCTTTCATCCAGCACCCGGCTGAAAGGTGTATGCCACATGACCTCCTCACGCGCCAGCTTGCCCCAGAAGGCATCAAGGTCTTTCTCGGCTTCGTCGCAAAGGGCATAGTAGGCCTCCATGCTTGATAGATTGGCCTGCTTTACAAATGCCGCTTCAGGTGGGAATACGCGGGTTTCATGCAAGATGGATTTAATCGTGGCCACGGGGTGCTCCGGTAAGTATTTTCTGGAAAAGAGGTATATTTAACCCGAATGCTTCATAAATTGACGCGTATCTCGCTGGTCTTTTGTCTCGCATGGAAATTTTGTTCAGTCGGGCGTATGAATAACTACACCACTCTTTCACAGAATCTCCCTGAAAAACAAAATACTGCTCAATCATCACACGAATTTATGAAACATCTGGGTTAAAATTGTATCATTCATATTGGCCAGATGAATCTGCTTCCAGAGCGGTTATGGAAGAAACCTTGAGTAGCAAGTTATAATAGGGTGTGCGTCCGCGATTGATCTGGCATCCCGGGAGCCGAAGACGTATAAGCGGAAATAAATCCTCAATTGCTTGACAGAACCTCCGCTGAAAGAAGCCGCGTTAACGGCTGTAACCGAGCGCTGCCGTCAAGTTTTATAATTCGCCGGGCATCTATTTCATTAATTCTAAATTTTTGCTAAAATGGCAAAAATATTTATGGGCTCTTTCAGCCCATTTTTTGTTTGTGCGGGGACTATAGAGGTTGATGGATCTGCATGAATTGCTCGATTCAACTTTGACCGGGCTGGGTTATGAGCTGGTTGACGTCGAACGGTCGGCGCGCGGCAAGCTGATACGGGTGTTTATCGACAAGCCCAACGGTGTCAGTGTGGATGACTGCGTTGCGGTCAGTAATCATTTGAGCCGGTTGCTTGCGGTTGAAAACATTGACTACGACCGGCTGGAGATATCATCGCCCGGGTTGGACAGGCCGCTGAAGAAAGTAGCCGATTTTATCCGTTTTGCGGGAGAGTCGGCCAAGTTGAGGCTGCGTGTGGCGCTAGAGGGTCAGAGGAATTTTGTCGGGATTCTGCGTGAAGTGAACGATGGCGTATTAAAACTGGAAGTCGATGGGAAAATGCTGGATCTTGAGTTGAATAATCTTGAGAAAGCCCGTCTGATACCAAAATTGTAATTTTCCCGAGAATTTGGCTGGAGGTAACATGAGCCGCGAGGTTTTACTGCTGGTAGATGCGTTGGCGCGCGAAAAAAATGTCGAAAAGGACATCGTTTTTGCCGCACTTGAATTGGCGTTGGCGTCTGCTACAAAAAAGCGTTTTCAGGAAGATGCCGATGTGCGCGTATCGATAGATCAACAGACAGGTGATTACCAGTCTTTGCGCCGCTGGCAGGTAGTAGCCGACGATACCGTCGAGGATCCGGCACGTCAGATTGCGCTGAATGAGGCATTGCAGCGCGATTCGGAAATCAAGCTGGAAGAATTCGTTGAGGAAGTGCTGGAGCCGGTGGAATTCGGGCGCATCGGCGCCCAGGCGGCCAAGCAGGTGATATTTCAGAAAATACGCGATGCCGAGCGCGAGCAGATTCTGAACGACTTCCTCGAGCGTAAAGAATATATGGTGACCGGTACCATCAAGCGCATGGAACGCGGCAACGCCATCATCGAATCCGGCAGAGTTGAGGCGGCGTTGCCCCGCGACCAGATGATTCCCAAGGAAAACCTGCGGGTTGGTGATCGTGTGCGCGCTTATTTATACAAGATTGATCGTACCGCCCGGGGCCCGCAACTGGTGTTGTCAAGAATTGCACCGGAGTTTCTGATAAAGCTGTTCGAACTGGAAGTGCCGGAGATTGAGGAAGGTCTGCTGGAGATAAAAGTCGCGGCGAGAGATCCGGGTTCGCGCGCCAAGATTGCGGTAAAGTCCAATGATCAACGCGTTGATCCGATCGGTACCTGCGTCGGTATGCGTGGCTCCAGAGTGCAGGCTGTCACCGGCGAATTGGCGGGGGAACGGGTGGACATCATTCTGTGGTCTGACGACCCGGCCACGTTCGTGATCAATGCGCTGGCGCCGGCAGAAATCAGCAGCATCCTGGTGGATGAAGAAAAGCATAGTATGGACATCGTGGTGGATGAAGATAACCTCGCCCAGGCTATTGGCCGCGGTGGACAAAATGTCCGGCTTGCATCCGAGTTGACCGGATGGGAGCTCAACATCATGACGATGGAAGAGTCACAGGCAAAAAATGAAGAGGAATTTTCCGTCGTTCGCCGGCTCTTCATGGAAAAACTTGATGTGGATGAAGAGGTGGCGGACATTCTGGTGCAGGAAGGTTTTACTACCCTTGAAGAAGTCGCCTACGTCCCGCTCAGCGAAATGCTGGAAATCGAATCATTTGACGAGCAGACCGTCAATGAACTTCGTACCCGGGCTCGCAATGCTCTTTTGACCGAGGCTATCGTCAGTGAGGAAAAAGTCGAGCATATCGCAGAAG
This sequence comes from Nitrosospira multiformis, assembly GCF_900103165.1. Classification (NCBI taxonomy): domain Bacteria; kingdom Pseudomonadati; phylum Pseudomonadota; class Betaproteobacteria; order Nitrosomonadales; family Nitrosomonadaceae; genus Nitrosospira; species Nitrosospira multiformis. The sequence continues at coordinate 1,623,176 of NZ_FNKY01000001.1, forward strand.
ATCTGCTGTCACTGGCAGGCATGGACAGCCAGACCGCGCGTAAATTGGCGGCCAAAGGCGTGAATACGCAGGAAGATCTGGCTGATCTGGCTGTGGATGACCTGGTGGAAATGGTCGAGATGGATGCCGAACGTGCCAAGCAATTGATCATGGCTGCGCGCGCACCATGGTTCGCCGCTTCGCCGGATAAAGTATAGCGTTATTAAAGGTTATCAATGTCTCAAATGAGTGTAGAGCAATTCGCTAGTGAACTGGGCGTGCTTCCAGCCGTGCTGCTGGAGCAGCTCCAGGCTGCTGGTGTCAGTAAAAAAATGACCGCGGATAGCCTGACCGAGCAGGATAAAAGTCAGCTTCTCGATTATTTGCGTAAAATTCATGGCGCCCAGGAGGAGAAAGGCAAGATCAGCCTGCCCCGGCGGCAGACTTCTGAAATCAAGAAATCGGATAGCACCGGCAAAGCTCGCAGCATTCAAGTGGAGGTTCGCAAGAAACGCGTGGTTGTGAAAGGCGATTTGAGCGACAGAGCAGCTGTCGCGAGCAAGCCGGCCGAACCCGCCCCATTACCTGTTCCGTCCGCGCCCGCACCGGTTTCCACGTCGGTGATAGATGCCGCACAACAGGCGCTGCGTCAGGAGGAAGCAAGAAAACAGGCCGAGCTGATCGCACGGCAGACAGCCGAACTCAGGGAGAAGAAACAGCGTCAGAAGGCTGCGGTCGCTGATCTCAAGGAACCCGAACCGGTTGCCGCCCCCGCCGCCCCTGCGGAAGTGCCCGCCGCCACCGCTGCCGCTCCATCCGTGATTCAGGCCGAAGGGGAGGCTCCGCAGCCGCAGCCTGCGCCAACAGAAGGTACCTTGCATAAACCGGTGGTCAAGCCGGAAGACAAGGCAGCCAAAGCTGAAAAGAAAAAGAAACAGACCAAACAAGTCGTCTGGAAAGACGAAAGAGTTGAGAAGCGCGGGCTTAAGACACGCGGCGATTTATCCGGCGGCAAGGGGTGGCGTACACGCAGGGATAAGCACAGTAAATCTTCCACCGAAGATGTGGCCGCTCATAGTTTTTCCGCGCCGACAGAGCCTGTTGTGCATGAAGTGATGGTACCCGAGACGATTTCCGTCGGGGCTCTGGCTCAGAAAATGTCGATCAAGGCCGCAGAAGTTATCAAGACTCTGATGAAAATGGGAAATATGGTTACCATCAATCAGATGCTGGATCAAGAAACTGCCATGATCGTAGTGGAAGAATTGGGCCACATTGCCAAGTATGCGGCATTGGATAGCCCGGAAGCCTTTCTGGCGGATACCGAATCACCCGCCACCGAACTGAAAACAGAGCCGCGTGCACCGGTGGTTACAGTAATGGGGCATGTCGATCACGGTAAAACTTCGTTACTGGATTACATCCGCCGTACTCGCGTGGCAAGCGGCGAAGCAGGCGGCATCACTCAACACATCGGTGCCTATCACGTGGAAACCGAAAGGGGCATGGTCACCTTTCTCGATACGCCCGGTCATGAGGCTTTTACGGCCATGCGTGCGCGCGGTGCTAAAGTCACCGATCTCGTTGTATTGGTCGTGGCGGCGGATGACGGCGTAATGCCACAGACAATCGAGGCAATCCATCACGCCAAGGCCGCCAAGGTGCCAATCGTGGTGGCCGTCACCAAGATAGATAAACCGGAGGCCAATTCCGAGCGCATCAGGCAGGAGTTGGTGACGCAGGAAGTGGTTCCGGACGACTGGGGTGGCGATACTATGTTCGTTGAGCTTTCAGCCAAGACTGGTGAAGGCATCGACGCGCTTCTGGAAAGCGTGCTGCTCCAGGCTGAAGTGCTGGAGCTCCAGGCGGCCAAGGATGCGCCCGCCAGAGGGATTGTTATCGAATCGCGCCTGGATAAAGGGCGCGGCCCGGTGGCAACAATATTGGTGCAATCCGGAACTTTGAAGCGCGGCGATATACTGCTGGCAGGTGCGGTATTTGGCCGGGTGCGAGCCATGCTTGACGAAAATGGCAAGCCGGTGGAGCAGGCTGGACCTTCCATCCCGGTGGAGATTCAAGGGTTGTCTGAAGTGCCCGTGGCCGGAGAGGTGGTTGTGGCGTTGACCGACGAGCGCAAGGCGCGTGAAATCGCGCTGTTCCGTCAAGGCAAGTTCCGCGACGTAAAGCTTGCCAGACAGCAGGCTGCCAAACTGGAGAACGTATTCGATCAGAAAGGCGAGGTCAAAGTTCTTGCGCTCATCATCAAGGCCGACGTGCAGGGTTCCTATGAGGCGCTGACACACGCCCTGCAGAAACTTTCGACCGACGAGGTCAGGGTAAACATCATTCATAGTGCCGTAGGAGCGATTACCGAATCCGATATTAATCTGGCGCTGGCTTCCAAGGCTGTTGTCATTGGTTTCAATAGCCGCGCGGATACGGTTGCGCGCAAGCTCATCGGCTCTACCGGCGTGGATGTGCGTTACTACAGCATCATTTACGAGGCGGTGGACGAAATCAAGGCAGCGCTGTCAGGTATGATGGCGCCCGATCGCAAGGAAAATATCACGGGTCTGGTGGAAATTCGCGAGGTGTTCCGCATTTCCAAAGTGGGCGCCGTAGCGGGTTGCTATGTGCTGGACGGTATCATCAAGAGAGGTTCGCTGGTACGGTTGTTACGCAATGGCGAGGTTATTCACACCGGTGAACTGGATTCCCTCAAGCGTTTCAAGGACGATGTGAAAGAGGTTAGAGCGAGCTTCGAATGCGGCCTGTCGATCAAAAACTTTAACGATATCCAGATAGGCGACCAGGTGGAAACCTACGAAATCGTCGAAGTCGCGCGCAGCCTGTAATGCAAGGACTGTGCTCGCTCGGGTGGGTATTCCATGCCTAAGGATTATTCCCGCACACTGCGCATTGCAGACCAGATTCAGCGTGAGCTGGCCGACCTGATTCACAACGAACTCAAGGACCCGCGTATCGGCATGATTACCTTGACGGGGGTTGAGGTAACTCACGATTATGCTCATGCCAAGGTTTTCTATACTACGCTGCGCAGCGAAAACGATAATTTTCTCACCAGCCATGGACTGGAGCACGCCGCTGGATTTCTGCGCAGCCATCTGTCTCATCGATTGAAGCTGCGGGTAATACCGCAGCTTCATTTCATCTATGACGAGTCGATCGAGCGCGGGATGAAATTGTCACAACTTATCGATGAGGCGGTGGCTCAGGAAGGTTCGGAAAAAGAGACAGATGGACCATAATTTCCGCTTGCCCGCGTTCGACGCCCACATCGCATATTGAGCCCTCGGTTGTTAAATCCTGGGGCCGGACAGTTCAAACGCATCAAACGTAAAATCAGCGGCGTTCTGCTGCTTGATAAGCCTTCCCGTATTTCCTCCAACCAGGCGTTGCAAATCGCCAAGCGTATTTTTACGGCAAGCAAGGCCGGTCATACCGGTACGCTCGATCCCCTGGCAACGGGATTGTTGCCGATCTGCTTTGGTGAGGCTACCAAGTTCTCGTCGGCGTTGCTGGGTGCGGACAAGACGTATGAAGCCACGTTGAGATTGGGCTATATCAGTACGACCGGCGATGCCGAGGGTGAAGTTTCGGCATGCAATGTGCCATCTCGAAATATGCAGCTAACGCTGTCGCAGGTTGAGACGGTACTCCAAAGCTTTATCGGCTCAATTATGCAGGTGCCCCCGATGTACAGCGCCTTGAAGCACCGGGGGAAGCCCTTGTATGCCTACGCGAGAGCGGGTGTGGAAATCGAGCGGCAAGCGCGAGAAGTCATCATTTATGATTTGTATGTGGAGGCATTGGCGGGCGAGAAAATGGGCATCGTAGTCAAGTGCAGTACAGGCACTTACGTCCGCACGCTGGCTGAAGACATCGGCAAGGCGCTGGGATGCGGCGGGGCCTATCTTACCGCTCTGCGCCGCAGCGTTATGGATGGATTCGATCTGTCGCAGGCCTATACACTGGATGCGCTTGAAACAATGCCGCTGGCGCAACGAGACGCCTGCCTGCACCCGACGGACGGTCTTTTACATGATTTTCCCGCCGTCACGCTGGACGGCGCAACCGTGGTATCTTTACTGCAGGGGCAAGTGGTTAAAGCCGGTTTCTCCATGAGCGGTCTGCCGGAAGGAGCAAAAATTCGACTGTACGATCAGGGAAAGCACTTTCTCGGCTTGGGAGAGGTGACTACTCAGGGGGAAATAGCGCCGAGAAGGCTGGTAGGTTATACGGAATGAGCTTTATGAACCTAAGTCCGGCAGTTGACCGCTCATTTAATAGATCAGTGTTTTGATTAATAACAATATTTCGTATTATTTCACGCTCACCTTCTGGGTCAGTCCGCTACAGGGCAGATTGCACGGTTTTTACGGCGCATGGCAGTGTTGCAACTCCTTGGATGGAATGACCATTCCGCGTCGTTGCGCCTTGCCCTGCACCCCAAAAACCGCACACTCCGCCTCGTCCAACCGCCGGATTTAGGATGAATTTTGCTTCTCACGCATGCTTTCGGTGACATCCTTGCCAATTCCACGATAGCCGGTGAAACGGCCGGATGAATCGAACATCGGTTCGCCGCTGACCATCAGATATTGTCGTGAGCCATCGGATTTGGTGCGGCTGTAGACAAAATCAAGGAAGGGGCGCCGTGCTGCGATGTTTGCCTTGAATACCGCATAGTCGGCCTCATCCCAGCGGGCCTTGTTGTTTCCTTGAGGTTCACCCAGTAAGGCATCAACGGTAATGCCGAGCATTTCGAGGGCTGGACCATACACCTTGGTGAAACGCCCGTTCTCGTCCTGCTCCCAATACCAGTCGGAGGCCAGCTCGGTCAGGCGGCGAAAGCGCGCCTCGCTCTCGCGCAATTCCGCGGTTCGCTCAGCCACGGTCTGTTCCAGCCGCTTGTTGTAATTCTCGAGTTTTTTGTATAACAGGCGCACTTCCAGCATGTTGTGGATGCGTGTCTGGACTTCGACCAGATCGAACGGCTTGCTGACGAAATCTTTTGCACCGGCTTGCAGCGCCTGCAGCTTATGGCCCGGCTGGGCGGTGATCACGAGTACCGGAAGGTAGCCATCCGGTTCTATTGCCTTCAAACCTTCGAGCACCTGGAAGCCATCCATGCCGGGCATTTGCAGATCGAGCAGAATCAGATCATAGCGGTTCTGGCGATAGAGCGGGCAAACCTCGTAGGGGTCCATGGTCGAGGTAGTATGGGTATAACCGGCGTCGCTCAGCATCTGTTCAAGCAGCCGGACATTGACATCCTTATCATCAACAATCAGGATGCTGGCGTTAAGAATGTCAGGTTTGCTAATCATTATTTTGTCCGTTATTGATAATTAATCCATATCTTGTAACGCTGCCCAAGATACCCTATTGGCACTAAGGATAATAGGTAAATTGGTTATTATTCTATCTGCCCGAACCGGTACTCACATCATATCTCCTTCATTATAAGAAACAATGGCACTTTGGTATACCTGTTGGAGAACGTTCTTTGAAGATTGGCGGCTGGGAAGTGCTAAATCGGTGCGCACATTACACTTGAGCGGGCAGCATACAAAAATTAAATCAAAGAGATTAATTGGTACGCTCCGAAATGCGATAAGTGTTTTTGCTCGCTTGTTTGGCATCCAGCAAAGCAATATCCGCATTTTTTAGAAGGGTCTTCACATCTTCGCCATTATGGGGATACAGACCGATGCCCGCGCTGGCGGTCATGTTAACGTTGCTGCCTTGAACACTGTAGGGTTGCGACAATGCCCTGATTATTTTTTCTGCCGCAAGCGCCACGCCATCGCCGCTGGTGATATAGGGCATAGCGATCACGAATTCATCACCTCCAAGCCGTGCTACCGTATCTTCCTGCCGCACGGTAGCTACCAGGCGTGCGGCAACCAGCTTCAAAACCAGATCGCCGCCATCGTGGCCCAGATTATTGTTGATCTCCTTGAATCCATCCAAATCCAGATATACGACTGCCATGATGCCGTTATTTCTTTTTGCGTGAATGATGGCATGGGAGACTCTTTCGACCAGAAGCCGCCGGTTGGCAAGCCCGGTCAGCGGGTCATGCAGTGCCATGAATTCCTGAGTTTTGGCATAATGACGCGCCTTTTGATGCAACAGACGCACTTCTAATAGATTGTGAACGCGTGCAAGCACTTCGGCCACATCAAATGGCTTACTGACGAAATCCTTAGCGCCGGATTGGAGCGCACGCAGCTTATAGTCCGGATTGGCGGTAACCACCAGGACGGAGAGATATCCGTCCATCTCGATTTCCTTCAATGCTTCAAGCACCTGAAAGCCATCCATGCCCGGCATTTTCAGGTCGAGCAGAATCAGATCATAATGGTTCTGACGGTGTAGTTCATAGACTTTGTGCGGATCCATCACTGAAGCCACAGACGTGTAATTGGCTGTGGCCAGCACGCTCTCCAGCAACTGAATATTTGATTCCTGATCATCGACAATCAGGATTTTGGCGCCGCGAATGTCGCTCTCACTGATCATCCTAACCCCGTAGCGGACCCACCATGAAGGTGAAGATAAACTGGTTCAAAATGTCTCTGAGGATCATAACGCTGGACTGAAAAATAATCGATCGGGCCGTATTCTGGAATCATATTATTTCGATATCCATTTTTAATCAGCCATTCGTTTTATCAGGTTATTCGGGTTGTTGGGGTTCTGTAGCTGCTTTGTTGATTTGATGGGGTACGTAACCATTATGTAACCATACTGAACCGGCGTACTCGGTTAACCGGCCGTATACTTTCGGTGACATCCTTGCCAATTCCACGATAGCCGGTGAAACGGCCGGATGAATCGAACATCGGTTCGCCGCTGACCATCAGATATTGTCGTGAGCCATCGGATTTGGTGCGGCTGTAGACAAAATCAAGGAAGGGGCGCCGTGCTGCGATGTTTGCCTTGAGTACCGCGTAGTCAGACTCATCCCAGCGTGCCTTGTTGCTTCCTTGAGGTTCACCCAGTAATGCATCGACGGTAATGCCGAACATTTCGAGGGCCGGACCATACACCTTGGTGAAATGCCCGTTCTCGTCCTGCTCCCAATACCAGTCGGAGGCCAACTCGGTCAGGCGGCGAAAGCGCGCCTCGCTCGTTCGCAGTTCCGTGGTTCGCTCAGCCACGGTCTGTTCCAGTTGCTTGTTGTAATTTTCGAGTTTTTTGTATAACAGGCGCACTTCCAGCATGTTGTGGATGCGTGTCTGGACTTCGACCAGATCGAACGGCTTGCTGACGAAATCTTTTGCACCGGCTTGCAGTGCCTGCAGCTTATGGCCCGGCTGGGCGGTGATTACGAGTACCGGAAGGTAGCCATCCGGTTCTATTGCCTTCAAACCTTCGAGCACCTGGAAGCCATCCATGCCGGGCATTTGCAGATCGAGCAGAATCAGATCATAACGGTTCTGGCGATAGAGCGGGCAAACCTCGTAGGGATCCATGGTCGAGGTGGTATGGGTATAACCGGCATCACCTAATACTTGCTCAAGCAGCCGGACATTGACATCCTTATCATCGACAATCAGGATGCTGGCGTTAAAAATATCGGATTTGCTAATCATCATACCTGTCAGTGAACAGCGCTTGAACGAAGACGCTAAATTGTAATGCTGCCGTTATTCCGGAAGATACTCTGTGCGCTAACTCTCATAAGAAAATAGAAAATGATTTCATTTAGAAAGAACATTGACGTTCTTCGGAACAATGATGGCCTGAGTGGAGTAATGCAGCCAGATTTCGTCATGGTTGCGGGAAATAATTTCGGGCTCGCGAGGAGATTACGCAGGATTTAGCTGCCTGTAACGCACGGCACGACCGCGCCGTAGCCGGGGAATGCTTAATGAAAAGATAGCTAAGTTGATAAGTGCGCGGTTTTTAGCTAAACAATCGATGTCTGACAGTCTGTCGGATCTAAAGGAAATCGGCCGGAAAAGTGTCTGGCTGGATCATATCTCGCTTTTTTAACCAGTGGAATAACTACCGGAGCCTTAAAATTGCCATAATCTGTCCTCACTGAATCGCTTTTCCGCTTCGATTCCTCAAATCCGGCAGGCTGCTAGCCGTTGTGACTGATGGGGATAATAAGATTTGACCTTGATAAATCGGGTTTGCTATAATAGCCCTCCTCCTGACGCGGGGTGGAGCAGTCTGGCAGCTCGTCGGGCTCATAACCCGAAGGTCGTAGGTTCAAATCCTGCCCCCGCAACCAATATAATCAAGCATTTAGCCCAACTTGGAAGTTGGGCTTTTTGTTTTTCTATTATCTGTAAGCATTAATCAGTTTTCAAGGACTATCCCCAAGCGAGGAAAAACAGCAAACAGAAATATCCTCGGATACTCTCGGATTAGGGCGGGGGAGGTGGCTTACGGAGCTGCGAAGGTGGTAGGGTGCGTGCTATATTAATCGTCTGATGGTTAGGGAATTAATATGGAAAAGAGTAAGTTTGAATTGTCGGTTGAGCTCATCAAGGCGCTTGCGTGGCCTGCTATTGTTGGGGTACTTCTATTTTCATTCTGGGCTCCGCTACAAAAGACAGCCAATATTTTACCGAGCCTTGTTGATCGCTCCGAAACGATTAGCATTGCTGGGATGTCCCTGAAAGTAAGCCAGAAGTTACGAGCCCCTCCAGAAATTCAAGCCAAACTCCAAGCGCTTTCGCCAGTCGCCATCGGGCAGCTATTACGTAACGATACCATGTTGTATAACGATTTGGAGGGGAAGAGAGCTTACACGAGGGATTACGCGGAATTATTATCCCTTGGGCTTATGGATGATCATGCAGATGAAACTGGAAAATTCATGGGAATAGTCGAATTATCTCACTCGGGCAAGCAAGCCCAGACTTTCTTGCTCTCTGTCATAGACGAATTTATAAAAGAGCTGGACGTGATAAAAGGTCCTGAAACGGACATTGATAATTCCAAGATTACTCGATAAGAAGCTGTCGCGAAGAAGTAAAAACCCGCCGAAGCGGGTGCGATAGACCACGTCGAATTAAAATCTAGTCTCCCGCAATCTTTATGATGAAATTTCATATTCTCCGCACGAAAGTCGCTCTCGTTATCTTCTTTCTCTACAGCTATTTCGGTAAGTTCTGACATATACCCTCCGTTGACAAAAAGCCTGTATTGCATCAACCGAAATACTACTCATTGCTGAGCTTCATATCAATATCGACCAAAGTCCAATAGATAACTGCAGATTTTCGAAATATAAATATCACTGCTTGGCCTCTCTTTCTTTTCGTGTCTCTCGGTGAACCGTAACGCGCGCGGGCAACTCAGAAAGTAGGTAAATGCCTATGACTAATAGTCAGAAAAAGACCCCTGAAGGTTATCAGTGGGTTTGCAGAGCTTGAATTACATGATGCTCTTTGACATGTTCTGGCCGAAACTTCTGACCCCATGAGCGAGAGTGCGGTCTATTGCAGGTAATTTAATCGGGCTCGTAATTGAAAAACGGGAACCTTGGTTCCCGTTCCGGAAGCGTTTCTTCCTTAATCAATTCATGGAAGCTTTCTGCGACGGCTTATTGCACCTATCAGCCCAAGGCCTGCCAGTAGCATGGCATAGGTTTCCGGCTCGGGTACAATGCCGGTATATATGAAGTCATCCATGGCAACGAGATCAGCAACATTACCGGTGCCCAAAGGGGTGCCATCATTAACCCCTGCACCAAGTGCCGTATTTCCGCTGGTGATCCGGACATGCGAAATGAGGGTCCTACCGAAACCAAATGATACTCCCAGGAATGACAAGCTCTCCGAGCCCACTATGCCAACGGGCACAGCGAAAACCCCGAGCGAGTTATTGGCGGCATCGAAATACTCCATCGTCGTTGAATTTGTCAGATCGACATCCGTAAATACTGCGCCGAAGCCCCCAACAAGTCCTCGAGAGCCGGGTTCGCCAAACGAAACGTCCACAATATTGCTACCCACGCCTGTAAAAAGGCGTTGCGAACTGAAAACACCAAAAGTCGATGAGTAGGTGGGATTGGTATTATCGAATTCAACAGGGGCTACTCCGTTATTCGCACTCACCTGAAAACCTGCCCCGGGCGTCGAAAGCTTCACGCCATTAAAGAAATTTGCCGGCAGGTTATTCGGGACCGAAAAGCTATCTGGTACGCCATCCCAATTTATTTCGGATATGCCGTCGCCCCCCAAATCGGCACGAAATTGATCGCGAACACCGGTTATTGACGCAGGCGTAGCATCGCCCCCTATCGAACGGACAAGGGGAGAGCTTGCCGCAAGCGATGAGAACCCTAACGATGTTACCGACAAAGCACCTAAAATTAACTTCATTCTCATTTTCTTATCTCCTCGATTTATGGATTCCTATGATCCGCTTAGTATCAGTATCGGTGCGGCAATCCGATATACGACTCGCTCGTTAGATAGAAAGTGCCGACAGCGGCCAATTCAACATGGTAGCTGGTTTTTATGAATTTTAAATTAATAGTTCATTACATTGGATTAAGGCTAAATTGGTGTTTTTGGCTCCTGCCTCTGCTAGGGCTAATCACAGCATTATCTTGAGAGCCCCTATCCATGCGGACTAGGGCAGGTTCAAATTCTGCCAAAACAACCAATATAATCAATGGCTTGTAAGCCATTTGTTTTGTGAGCCCAGAATGGGGCGTACTCTTCAATCGCTGCACTATGTCAATTTACATTCGCTGCTGACACGCCAGCCGGTACAGAACATGGCGTTGATCCAGTAGCTGCTCCAGGCGCAGGCGGAACAGGCCATCACAGGTATTTGACTCTTGCTTTTTCGGCTTCATGAACTCACCAGAAATCAGGGGAAAATAACCCCAATTCCGGCAAATTCTGCATCTGTTGTATACCCATGGATCCCAATATTGACGTGAGTTATATGGGTATTTCAGGGAAGACTAATTAGAAGGCTATTTGATACTGCAATACAAATTGACCTTTGCTGGAGGTTCTCAGTATTTCACCTGAGCTGGTAGTGTTAAATATGGGTCTGTTCTGATAATCAAAAGTAATTTTGCTGGTGTGTCCTTTTATAAGCCAATTGATTCCGACGTTAAAAACATTCATTCGGTTGTCCAGGCGTTCATAATTGGCGCTCATCAGCGAGACATAGGGCATCAACTGGCCATTATTCGAACCGAGTAAATCCTTGCCCATTAGATATCCAAGCTGGCCATACCAGACATCTCCCGTGCCAAACATGGGGAAGGCATTGCCCGGACCATTGAAACTTCCTCCCATTGGACTCGTATCGCTGGCAGGATTCATTGCACCATTGTTGCGAATATAACCCGGGCCATAGTCCAGATTAAAATATCCAAGGTATGCGGAGATAGCCGTTTCCTTTATCCGATCAACCGGTGCATCCAGATAGGCAGCAACCGACCAGAAGTTAATGTCATGAAGTCTTAGGTTATCCGCAGTGCCCGTCGAGGTCGCATTCTTTTGCGTGATGAAACCTGCTTCGAGATTCAACACGCTCTTCTTTCCAAGATAGGTTCCTTGCATAAAAGTATTAGTCATTGGTTCCGTATCCCAGAAATTCCAAACAAAGAATCCCTGGTATTGTTTTGTATGGTTATTTGCAAAAGTTGCGTTATCTGGAGAGAGGGGAGCGAGGGGCTGACCGGTAGTCGATATGGAGAAAGGATCGCTTGCGATCACACGGTAATTGAATTTACCCACTTGCCCCCTTAAATAGAGGCTCAGTTTCCGGCTAAAAAGGTCAGTCTGGTCTACCGTGGCTTGGGCAAAAATAGGAAGATCCATTGTCATGCTTGTCGCAGCGCTTGGATTACTAAACCGGGAAAGCCCGTTGGCTATGGTAAGTCCGCCCCCTAGAATGGCTTGATGACCTTCTGTCAGCCGCAATTCACCAAAAGCATCATGAAAGTAGGCTGCGATATGTCTATTGCCATTCATTTGAGACAAGAAGTTGAAATTATTCATCCCGTACTGGGTATAAAAATATACGCGATCAGTAAGTTGGCCCTGGAGGACAAGGCGGGTCCGGCGAAGACCGATATCGGTTGTATCGTCTACCGGTTTGTCGAGCACTAATGATCCTGGATTATTTTGTTCATACCGAAGCCATGTTTGATTTAACAGCCCGAACTTGATGTATTGACTCCCATCCTCGTTCAAATTGAATTTAAAAGGATCTCTCTCCTTCCAGTTTGCATAGCCAAATCCCCTTGGGGATTCGCCGGTCTTTTGATTACCTGGTATCGATACTGCTGCCTGTTTGCTTTCCTGGCTTTGTTTGAGTGAGGTACCGTTATCTGTGGTGGGGGTTCCGCTTGAAGCTGCAGGGGACGTCTGTTGCGCAGGAGTATCTGCGATCTTCTGAAAAGATCCCATGCGAACTCGACCTGCGCCCGGTTCCGAATAAATTTGCTTGGTTTGGGTATCGACATATAAATCGATGGCTACCTCTTGAAGGGATCCACCGGCAGAATTTGCGGGTTCCTTGCTATTCGCATTATGAGAGGATAGGGCCATGAAGAGAAGAAACAAAACTAGCGAAAGATTTAATTTCATGAAACGGCCTTGGAAAAAAGAGAGAGCGATAATATCTAAACGGTATAATGCATGTGAATATTATCCGCGTACTATTCTTGATAGTTAAACAATAAAAATTCATTTGTTTATCTCTTTTAAAGGTAGCTGAAACAAACCCATATATCATTCTAACAATATGATTATTATTAATATTTTAATAAATTAAAGGCGAGCGAATTTTATCACAGATGTATATTTTGTTGATTATCCATTTCATGACGTATAAGTATAATACAAGGCTGATTAATCAAGACGTGTCGCCAGAGAATCTAATATGGCTTCACAGAATGTGCCTTAAGACAACGGGTAGTTGAAACATAAAATGTAATTTCTAATTATTAATCTATAAAAGGCCTCCTTATACCGAAACGAATGGTTAAAACAGTATGTTGATTACCAAACTATCATTGAGCCAAGTCGCGCAGATATATCCAGGGATAAATTCCGCGATCATGTCCGTCATTGAAAATAAATTGCACGCCATACGTTCCGGCGGGATGAATCCCGCTAATACGCAGCTGGGGCGATACCATGCCAGTCACTTTTCCTTGCAAGCGATGTGACTTGCAGTGCGCACACTGACACTGGGTACGTAAAAAAGCGTGAGTGAAAAGTTGCCGTTTGCCGTCATTCCACAGAATCTCCAGCGTGCCATTTGGAACATCGCTGGAAATGGTTTTGACCTGCATCACAAATCCGTCCTCGATCTTTCACGTGCATGCCTTGCTGCCTCGCGATCGGTTGCCTGGATTTGGGCAATGGAAAGCCGGACGGATTTGCGTACTTCCGGATCCGGGTCGGTTTCAATTTGCTCAAGCGCAGGTAGAGCGCCCGCAAAGCCTATCTCTCCCAGCGCCAGGGCTGCTTCCTTGCGTAAATTGCTGATCTGGTGGTTTAGTGTTTCGATCAGCGCGGGCACTGATCGAGGATCCCGAAGGCGGCCGAGTGCACGCGCTGCACATAACCGGACTTGCCAATAGCTGTCGTTTAAGGCGCCAATCAATTGTTCGACAGCATTCTTCAATTGAAGCTTGCCAATAGTCGCTGCAGCTTCTTCACGCACTTGCCACGCCGAATCGGATAAGGCGCTCAATACTGCAGTCAATGTCACATCCCCGGATTCAAATCCTATAGCGCCTATGGCGGCTCGCCGTACTTCGGCTTCAGGATCGTTCGCGGCGAGGATGGCTAAAGCGGGCAGTGCATGCGGCTGTTTCAGATAACCAAGTACCGCCACCGCCTCTCGTCTAACCGTCGCATCTTCATCAGTCAGCGCAGTCAGCGCCGGCTCGAAACTATTCATAACTCGTAGTTCACGCAGTGCGCGAAATAGTGCCGCACGTACGGATGCCTCAGGGTTTATCAGGTGAGGAAATATGACCCGTGCCGATTCCTGGTTTTTAAGGTCATGCAGGCTGTGCGCAGCGGCTTGTCTGACGGAAGGATCGGGATCATCCAAAACGGCTATCAATGCAGCAATGCTCATGTTATTTTCAAAGGCCTCAAGTGCCTTAGCCGCCTCGGCACGAACCGCAGCCACGGGGTCCCGTAAACTGGCAATGATAAGGGGGACATGATCCTCGCCTTCAAAATCGGTGATGTCCAGCAACGCGATGCGGCGCACTTCGCTATCAGCCGCGTTTAATCGCATCTGAATATCCTGTAGTTCCGGGTTATCTAGGGGATTCATATTCTCTCGCATGAAAATACTGGTATCAGGAGATCGCTCCCAGGGGAGTAAGGCGTTGCAACGGAAAGTCGGCACTTTGCGTATGCAACAATTCAAGGCAATGACGCTTGAGTTGAATGAAACGATCTGACGTTAGCAATTCGGGCTTGCGCGGGCGCACAAATTCAAGAACAGTTTGCTCGATGATCCGGCCGGGGCGAGGGCTCATTACCAGTATTCGGTCAGCCAGGAACAGCGCCTCGTCAATGTCATGCGTGATGAATACAATAGTGGTTTTGATGCTTTCCCATACGTCCAGCAGCAGTTGTTGCATCATCATGCGTGTTTGCGCATCGAGCGCACCGAAAGGTTCATCCATCAACATTACCTTCGGATGATTAATCAGTACTCGCGCGATCTCGACTCGCTGCTGCATTCCACCTGACAACTGGAAAGGATAGTGTTGCTCGAATCCAGCAAGCCCCACGAGTTCCAATAGCTCAGCTGCGCGTTTATGACGTTCAGCACGCAATATCCCTTTCATTTTGAGACCGAAAGCAACATTGTCTATGACTGTTTTCCATGGAAACAGCGTGTGTTGCTGAAATACCAAACCGCGTTCTGGATGCGGACCATTGAGCGGTAACGCATCAACGTGAATACTGCCGCTACTGGCTTGCAAATGGCCGGCGAGCGCGCCAAGCAGCGTCGATTTGCCGCAGCCGGAAGGGCCCAGCAGACAAATAAACTCCCCGGGCTTGATTGAAATCGACATGTTTTGAACAGCCTCAAACGCATGTTCGCCAGAGCCCAACCGGATATAGAGGTTCTTAATTTCTATATGGCCCTGTACACCTGGAGAGGAATGATTTGCGACCGGATTCATGATTTTTTTATTTCGGAAGCATGCCAGGGCATCAACATATTTCCCAGTTTCTTAACCAATACGCTGCTTCCCATGCCCAGTAAACCGATCAGCAACATGCCGACCACTATGTCTGCATAATTCTGGATCGTATAAGAAGCCCAGGTGTAGTAACCAATGCCGAATTGGCCTGCTATCATTTCGGCTGTTACGAGACAAAACCAAGCCGTCCCCATGCCGATGGATAACCCGGTAAATATGCCGGGCGCCGCCGCGGGCAAAATTACTTCGGTAAATACCGCGCACCGGCCACTTCCAAGACTGCGAGCGGATGCAATCAGTCTTGCATCCACCGCTTCAACGCCATGGACAGTACTCAGTAAAATTGGAAACAGTGCACCGGTAAAAGTAATGAATATCATCGATAATTCAGAAGACGGAAACATAAGAATCGATAGTGGAATCCAGGCTACTGCAGGGATGGGTCTTAGCATTTCCAGAGGTGGAAGCAAAGTATCTTCCGCAAAACGTGAACGGCCAATCATTAATCCTAGTCCGATGCCAACGACCGCAGCCCCGAGAAAACCGCTAAAAACGCGCGACATGCTGGCTGTCAGGTGAGATAGCATTTTCTGGGATTCAAGCAATTCCCAGGCAGCCGCCAACACTTCCTCAGGAGATGGCACATTGTGAAAAGTTATTACCCCCAGATCTAAATGTCTGGTGGAGGCCAGATGCCATAACAGAACGCAAATGGCAATTGATGAAACGCGCCGTAGCCTATGGCCAGCTTCGCGTCGATTGGGATCCATTCTTTCAGCAGGAACGGAGTCAGCTTCAGTGATGCTACCCATGAGTGTGCTCCTTTATCTGGTAGTTCCAGGCGCAAGGGTCGATTTGGCGAGAGGCCCGGCGATCCCAAATGCACCGACCGTCATGACGTTTTTTGCAGCACCAAAATTAAGCACCTTGCCTCCGTTGGCCCGAACCCAGGCGTCCGCATCGTTTTTGAGTAAGAACCCATTCACCACATTGGTGCCGTGAACAAACCAGGCGTCGTGAGCGAGCAACTTGATGCCGCTATTGCTATCCTGAACATATACTACCCGGATCTGCTTACCTGCTTTTTCGAGTGCGTTCAGATCGGCAAACGCGGATTCGGGTGACGCGTAGTGACGTACCAGCGGTTCACCTTTAACCCAGATTTGTGCGGCGCGTTTGCTGTCGATGACAGGTTTTCCGGTATGGGCATCTTTCGTGGCAAGCGGTAGCTGGGCATAATTTTTCAGCTGTGCTTCATAATCGAGTCCGGCATGTCTGAAAGCGGCGCGGATATATTGATCGTCAATGAATTTCTCTATATCCAGGTCCGCTGCGGTGCGTTTCATCAACCGCAAGGTCTCAATTGAAGTCTTTACCGCCTTCCGGTATTCCGGTTTCCAGGTGAAGTCACGTGTTTGCAGCCCGAGAGGGCCATGAAACAGATAAATGACTTCGGCCTCGATGCCGGTCACTTTGGAGATAAGTTCGCTATATCTCTCCGGTTCCGCCGCAAGCAGCCTATCTGCTTCGATTGCTGCGCGCAGGAATGCGACGACGACTTCGGGATGTTTTCTCGCATATTCAGCATCTACCAGGGTGCCATGCATGGTTGGCGCGTTGGCTTGCGATCCGTCATAGACTTTTCTGGCAAAACCCCGATAAGGGTACAGTTCGGCAAAAGGCACAAAATCGGCATGCGCATCGATCTTATTGGCTTGGAGCGCTGAGCCCGCAATTTCCGGCGACTGCGTGATGATCGTTACATCCTTATCCGGATCCCATCCCTGTTGCGCGACTGCTCGAAGCAGCATGCCATGTGAGGTTGAAGCAAATGGGACTGAAATAGTCTTGCCTTTCAACTCAGCCAGAGACTGGACAGGAGAGGATTTGGGCACCACGATGCCGTTGCCACTGCCCGTGATGCTGCCGGACAGGACGCTAATAAAAATGCTCTGTTTGCCCGCCTTTTGAAATGCAACGCCATTGAACGAACCTGGGAAATCGGCCATCGAGCCAATATCGAGCTTTCCGGCTACCATTTCATTAGTTAACGGGGCACCGGAGGTAAAGTTTTTCCACTGGATATCGTATTGGGTATCCTTGTATTTGCCGTCGTGAGGCAAATACTTTTCAAGGAGCTTCAATTCACGGATCAGTGTGCCCCCGGCGGCACAATTTATGGTGGTATCTTGAGTGCCGATAGCGATGCGGAGAATTTCGGCGTGGACCGAACTTGCGAATATGATGCTTAACCCAAAACTGATCAGCCGCTGCAATTTCATATTTCCCCTCCAGAATTATTGACTTCACTCCGTAGCACAATGTTTTGCTACTGGCGAGATACGAATGAAAGAGATTTAAGACTTCGCGCCTTGCCTCCACATTTTTTGTGTAGCAACGCGGGTGCGAAATAAGTGTTAACAGGCCCTAGCGAAGTAGATACGGAATATCGACCGTCACCGCACCGGTGGGGCAATCCTTTTCACACGGCATGCAATACCAGCATTCGTCAAATTTCATATAAGCCTTTCCCTTGGTAAAATCGATCGCCAGCACGTCGAGAGGGCAGACATCTACGCATACAGTGCAACCTTTGTCCGCGATGCATAACTCTTCATCGATCCGTACGGGAAGACTGGCAGGAATAAAAGCGGTTGGCATAGTCTTTCTCCTTAAATCGCGGCGGTGCGCGCTTCTGTTATTTTCTCGGTGGAAGCATTCTTTTGGATACGCATCCCCTGATACGCAGCTTTCTCATGTTCATCCAGATCGATGATATAAGGCTCTATAGGGCGCTTAAAACACATCATCTTGTCGTTAATCTTTTTCAGTTGAACATGCACAAACCACTCGTGGTCGTCCCGATCGGGATAATCGATGCGGTTGTGATAAAGACCCCATCGGCTCTCGGTTCGATACAGAGATGCGCGCGCCGCCATTTCAGCGCAGTCGCGGATAGCATGCACCTCTAGCGCACGCATCAGTTCATGGGGATCACGCGCCCACAACATGTCGAGATCGCCTCTAATTTCTTCGAATCGGGCCAGCCCAATTTCCATCTTGCGGGTAACTTTGGGAGGCTGCAGGTAGTCATTGACCATGCGCCGCAATTTGTATTCAACCTGCGATGGCGGCAGCCCATCGCTACGCAACAAGGGAGCTTGCACTCTTGCGTATTCCGTTTCCATTTGCGTTTGGTCGACGTCTGCAAGGGGCGCACTGGCGCAATAGCGGGCCGCGCTTTCGCCTGCGATTTTTCCGTAGACAAAGGCTCCCAGCATGTAATTATGCGGCACGCATGCCAGATCGCCGGCGGCATATAATCCTGGAACCGTGGTTTCTCCATGTTCGTTGATCCAGACTCCTGATGCGGAATGGCCGCTGCATAGACCGATTTCCGAAATATGCATTTCAACCATTTGTTTGCGGTAATCGGTTCCACGCCCCTCATGAAAACGGCCACGGCTCGGCCGCTCATTGGTATGCAGAATAGTTTCGATGGCACTAATGGTTTCGTCCGCGAGATGGTTCAACTTTAAGAATACCGGTCCATCGCCCCCTTCCAGTTCACGATAGAACTCCATCATCATTTGTCCGCTCCAGTAATCGCATTCGATAAAGCGCTCACCTTTGCTGTTAGTGGTATAACCGCCCATTGGACCCGTGACATAAGCACAAGCGGGGCCGTTGTAATCCTTGATCAAAGGGTTTATCTGAAAGCATTCGATACCACTCAGTTCTGCTCCGGCGTGATAGGCCATGCTGTACCCATCCCCTGCATTGGTCGGATTCTCATAAGTGCCGAACAGATAACCTGATGCGGGTAGACCCAGTCGCCCCGCCGCGCCGGTGCAAAGAATTACTGCCTTGGCGCGAATGATATGAAATATGCCGGTGCGGCAATCGAATGCCATTGCGCCGGCAACACGTCCGTCGGTTGCCATCAACAAACGCGTGGCCACCAGGCGATTGGTAATACCAACGCGGGTGCGCTTCAACCGTCTGTACAACACTCTTTTAATATCATGACCTTCCGGCATGGGCAGTACATACGTTCCCATGTGATGCACTTTGCGCATTGCATAATCACCCGTCTCATCCTTTTCAAATTTCACTCCCCACCGATCCAGTTCTTCAATCATGGAAAAGCTGTTTTGCGCATAGGCCATTACAGTTTTCTGGTTAACGATCCCGTCATTGGCGATCGTGATTTCCTTCACGTACTGTTCCGGCGTGGCGTGGCCCGGGACCACCGCGTTGTTCAAGCCATCCATACCCATAGAGATAGCGCCGCTACGCTTCACGTTGGCTTTTTCCAGCAGTAATACATGCAACGCCGGATTGGCCTCCTTGGCCTTGACTGCTGCCATGGGACCAGCGGTGCCGCCTCCAATGATCAATACGTCTACCGTGTGAGTTTGAGATTGCATGAATAGCCTGGTTTGAGATCAATGTATCCAGAGAGATTGCGCCTGAGGTAGGAGAAGCTACGGCAACGGATCGCCGGCCTGGTTCTGGGGCACGGCAGTCGCATCGACTGCGCGCCGCGCGATTTGCAAGCGATATTGAAATGCGTCTCCGCGAAAATAAAGGTATTCAAAATCCAGCGGCTTACCCGCCGCGGTATGGGTAAGCCGTTCCATACGCAATACAGCTGAGCCTTCTTCTATCTTTAACTGATGAGCCAAGTCATCGTCAGCCAGCATTGCGTCAATCTGCAGATCCGCATATCCCAATGCGATGCCAAAATCATTTTCAAGCACCAGGAATATATCGCGCGTGGGAAGATCGAAGCTCCGCAAACGTTCGCCAATATCCTCCATCAGGTAAGTGACCTCCATTGATAGGGGTTCACGGTTGAGATAGCGTACGCGCCTGATTTCACTTACAGGTGTACCGGTTTCCAGCTTCAGTTTCTTTGCGACGATGGCCGAAGCGGGAACTGACTTATGGCTGATCACTTTGTTGTAAATCTCATAACCCATACGCAACATTGCCTCGGCAAATCCCTCCAGTTGCGTCAATTGCTGAAAAGCCTTGGGTTTGGCGACAAACGTTCCTTTGCCGGGAATTCTGAAAATCAGTCCTTCATTTTGCAGGTCACTCAAAGCCTGTCGAACAGTGATTCGGCTTACATCGAATAAGGTGCTCATCTCGCTCTCCGATGGCAATTTATGGTGTGGCTTATATGTGCCTTCCAGAATCCGTTCCCTTAAGATATCTTTAATCTGCGTATATAAGGGAAGCGGTGACGGCACGAGGGTTAAAGAACTTATCAATGGTTTCACCTATTAATATAACTTGTCATTACAGGTAATACTGCGTTGCTACAGGTATAGTAGTGTCGGAGCAAACAGATTGAAACCAAGATAAAGTGATTTAGTTATTACTAAAATAGATATTGATAGTCCGACTACTTTCGTGAACTGTCCCATTCGGGCAGCTTGAGGGCCATGAGCTCCGCATGGACTGGAGGAGGCCCGCAACTGATTCTGGTGGGTGGCATGGCGGGACGAAACCGCATGCAAGAAAGGTTCGTCATTTTTTTCCTGGTTTTATCGGCATCAGAAAAAAAATTCCGAGGGTTCGGGCGTACAACCCTGGCTAATCCCGACTGCGCTTACGGGTCGATGTGACGCGTCGTGATTCCCTCGATTCTTTGTGCCAGCGTAGCGGCCGATAACTCGCCAATACGGCGATCGACCAGCGCACCCTTTGCATCAAAGAACAACGTTGTTGGCAACCCTTGAGAATTGGTCTGGCTGCTGAGTTCGAGGCGAGAATCGAGCAACACGTTATCAAGGATGAGTCCTTCCCGATCCAGAAACTTCTGAATCACATCGGCCGATTCACCCTGATTGGCAAAGATGAAGACCACATCTGGACTATTCTTTTGCGCATCCCGCAGTACCGGCATTTCCCGTATACAAGGCGGACACCATGTTGCCCACAGGTTGACCACCATAGGCTTGCCGGCCAATGAGCCAAACTGGACAGCACTGCCATCAAGGCGAACCAGCTCTGCTTGCGGCATCTGCACTGGAACGGCAAAGACTGCCGCCGCCGCCACCACGCCAACTGCCCAGGCGGCTCCTCCCGTCAATGCCGATAGCAGCAGGGTGCGCCTCCCTTCCCGTACGTGCCATGCATACCCGATGATGCCGGTCGCTGCAGCCAGAATGCCCGCTGCCGGTGAGAATCCGCCATCAAGGATATTCAGAATGCTCCATGGCGCGCTCTTGTACATATCGAAATAGGCAATCACGAAGACAAGTCTCGCCGCTACCAGGGAAGTAATGAAAACTCTCCAAAGAAGCGGCTCGACATCAATATTTCGCGGTCGCCCTATCCGTTTGGCGACGAACGAGCCGATCAGCATTGCACCCAGCAACAGTAAAAAATTGATGTGAAACGCAACCAGTCCGATATTGACTGAGCTCATTAAGTGCCTCGGTTATTGAAAACGGGTGCCGAAGGGCATTTCGTCATTGGTATACAATTCCTCGTCAGGTGCGACACGCAGCATTCGAAGTTTTTATAATGTTGCGCCGCAAATTCGGCTGGCGTGAAATTGCCCAAGGAACTGTGCGGTCGCTATTAGGGCCTATTAACACTTATTTTGCACCCGCGACGGCGACTGATTTCATCCAGTACGAGGCATGAGCCGCGCGGCGGAGCAGGCCTCCGTAAGCGGCGAGTAACGAAGGGCTGGATGAAATCCGTCCCGTCCCTTCGGGTTGCTACACAAAAAACGCGGATGCCGCGTTGCAAAGCTTGGCCATAGACCCGCTATGGCCTGCGCTTCGCGTCTTGCCTCCGCATTTTTTGTGTAGCAACGCGGGTGCGAAATAAGTGTTAATAGGCCCTAATTGTAATCCTATCGCCATGCTTCGATAAGAACGTGTGCTTTATGCAAGAGGATGCTGACTGGCGCCCTGGTGGGTGCACAGGTGGGGGTTGAGGGGTTTCCTTGATGGTCTTGAAAACGGAGAGGAATTGCTGGCGCTGGCCAAAAAAATCGGGACTCAGCCTTAACTAGGCTACTCTTATGACTATGGCAGTAGACGCGGGCGCCGACTCCGTGCACAATGACACAATTGATGGGTAGTGCAAATCATCGCCGTAGTCCTAAATTCTATCAAGTATAGATAATTGATTATTATAGATATAACGTTTCATTGTGAGTTTCTGGTTATTACTGGCTGAAACTATTTTAACTTTTTATGGCGGGCCTCCCCGCATTGCATAGTAGTGAACCTGGTCAGGTCCGGAAGGAAGCAGCCACAGCTATTTTCTGCAAGTGCCGGGGGTCAGGCTCGCCACCCGTTTTTATTTGGATAGGTAGTCAGAGCGGAGCCGGCATTTGCGATGTCGGCTCCGCTCTACCCTTGGGCCGTCCGCGGAACGAATTCAAGTTCCCGGCCAGTCTGCAATAAACTTTTCTATCGCCCCTCGGTTATTACTTTCCCGCTATCGTGCCGACTCAAGTCCTTGCCCGCAAATGGCGCCCCAGGAGTTTTGCCGAACTGACCGGACAAGATCATGTGGTCAGGGCGCTTACCAACGCGCTTGAACAAAAAAGGCTGCACCATGCCTACCTGTTTACCGGCACACGCGGCATCGGCAAAACCACTATCGCACGCATTCTGGCCAAGGCGCTTAATTGCCAGACCGGGATTACGTCCACGCCTTGCGGCATTTGTTCCGCCTGTACTGAAATAGACAGTGGGCGTTTCGTCGATTTGATCGAGATGGACGCCGCCTCCAATACGCAAGTGGACAAGATGCGCGAATTGCTGGAAAACGCGCTTTATGCTCCCACCAGTGCCCGCTACAAGATTTACATCATTGATGAAGTACACATGCTCTCCAAGTCGGCTTTCAATGCCATGCTGAAAACCCTGGAAGAGCCGCCGGAACATGTCAAGTTTGTTCTCGCCACGACCGATCCGCAGAAGATTCCTGTCACCGTTTTGTCGCGCTGCCTGCAATTCAACCTGAAACAGATCCCGTTACCATTGATTGCCGCCCACCTCAAGCATGTGCTTGAACAGGAAAAGATAAGCTGCGACGCCACATCGTTACAGTTGCTGGCGCGGTCTGCGCAGGGCAGCATGCGTGATGCCTTGAGTATCCTGGATCAGGCGATCGCCTTTGGTGAGGGAAGAATCGAAGAAGCCGGGGTGCGGGACATGCTGGGTGCTATCGATCAGGGCTATCTCTATGACTTGCTGGATGCCCTGTCGCAGAAAGATGGCGTCAAGATACTGGCGGTAGCGGATGCGATGGAAACCCGTAGTTTGTCGTTTGATGCGGCTTTGCAGGATCTGGCGACGTTACTGCACCGGCTTGCTCTGGCACAAATTGTGCCGGTGGCTATCGGCGAAGATACCCCGGAGCGTGAGCGAATTTTCACGTTGGCGAAGACGTTCACACCCGAAGATATTCAGCTGTTTTATCAGATTGTCATACATGGCCGCTCCGATCTGGCTCAGGCGCCGGATGAGTATGCGGGTTTCACCATGACATTGATGCGGCTGCTGGCATTCATGCCGGAGGGCATGCCGAAGACTACAGGACCCAAGCATGATAAAGAGATAAAACAGCCTTTGTCTTCAATTTCAAAGATTACAGAAGCATCAGAAATATCGGAAACGAGAAAAACAACAGAAGTATCTAGCACAGCAGAAACAGTAAAAGAAGCAAAAACAGCCGAAACAACCGAAACAACCGAAACAACAACGGTTAGACCTGAATCAACCGTGAGTTTGTTTGGCAGTGACTGGATGGTGGTAGCAAACCAGTTAAAGTTGAGCGGCATGGCGAAAGAGCTGGCTCAGAATTGCGAGATCAAAAATGTTTCCCCGAACGAGATCGAATTTTGTGTACCGGAGACGCATAAGCAACTGCTTCAGAAGACCTATCAGGACAGGATGCAAACAGCCGTCAGAGAGCATTTAGGTAAGCCCGTCCGGCTAAAATTCTCAGTTGGGATCAGCACAGGAAAGAGTCCCGCGGAGCTGGAAAATCGTGAAAAACAGCAGAAGCAGTTGCAGGCTATCACGGCCATCGAAACAGACCCGTTTGTGCGAGAGCTGGTGGAAAATTTCGATGCAAAACTGATCGTTTCTTCGATCAAACCCATTCAATAGCGGAGGTAAAAAATGATGAAAGGTGGCTTGGGCAATTTTATGAAGCAGGCTCAGCAAATGCAGGAGAACATGAAAAATATGCAGGAGAAATTGGCCTCGATCGAAGTTGAAGGCCAATCCGGTGCCGGCATGGTCAAGGTGGTGATGACCTGTCGTTATGATGTCAAGCGCGTGGCTATCGACGACAGCCTGATTGGCGACGATAAGGACATGCTCGAGGATCTGATCGCCGCCGCGGTAAACGATGCGGTGCGGCGGGTGGAATCTACCACGCAGGAAAAAATGGCTGGCTTGACTTCCGGAATGGCTCTGCCGCCGGGGATGAAATTGCCGTTTTAATTTGCGGAAGATGAGATCGGATGGATCAGATATTGGAATGCGTGCGCCGCTTCGTGAAGAAGTAGCCGCCATTCTCATGTTGCAATGCTCTCCCTCCCGCTTTATTTACAATGAAAACGCCAACCAGTCTAGAAGATTTGATCGAATCGTTACGTTGCCTGCCCGGCGTGGGTCCCAGGTCGGCGCAACGCATGGCCTATCATCTGTTGCAACGGGATCATGCCGGCGCACAGCGGCTTGCCAATTCGCTTGCCTATGCGCTGGAACATATCAGGCATTGCGAGAAATGCAACAACTTTACTGAAGAAATCGTATGCGAGTTGTGCCGTTCCGAACGGCGTGATGCCACATTGCTATGCGTGGTGGAGATGCCGGCTGATCTGCTGATGATGGAGCAGGCACACTGTTATAAGGGGATGTATTTCGTGCTGATGGGCAGACTGTCACCTTTGGATGGCATCGGCCCCAGGGAAATTCATCTTGACCGGTTGCTGAAGCGGGCTCAGGATGGGCTGGTGCGGGAAATTGTACTCGCCACCAATTTTACCGTGGAAGGCGAGGCGACCGCTCACTATATCGGCGAGCTTCTGCACGGCAAGGGGGTGAAGGTTACCCGGATTGCGCGCGGATTGCCGGTGGGTGGAGAGCTGGAGCACGTGGATAGCGGCACATTGGCACAGGCTGTGATCGAGCGCAGAGAAATTTAACGGTGGGCGTGAGCATGTGCTTAGTTTTTTTGAAGCAGGGAGAAGTTCTGCATGGTTTTAAAGGTGAGCTATAGATGAAAGCGAGGCCGATCAGGCCGATAAAGAAAAAGGATTCTCCATCCGGTAGCGCTGACGCCAGTTCTATGTCCACATCGGTATCCGCGCCGGTTACGCACAAACTCCATAAGCTGCTGGCGCAAGCGGGGTTGGGATCGCGGCGCGAGATGGAGGAACTGATTGCTGCCGGCGGGGCAACTATTAATGGAAAAGTGGCGGGAATCGGTGACCGGGCGGGGCCGGACGATATCGTGCGGGTAGGGAAGCGCACCATTCACTTCAAATCCGATGACCGCCTGCCCAGGGTTGTGCTTTACCATAAACCGGAGGGCGAGATTGTCAGTCATGATGATCCCGAGGGCCGGCCGTCAGTATTCGACAAGCTGCCGCAATTACGATCGTCTAAATGGATATCCATCGGCAGGCTTGACTACAATACCAGCGGGCTACTGATTTTTACGACCGACGGAGAATTGGCTAACCGGCTGATGCATCCCCGGTTCGAAGTCGAGCGTGAATATGCGGTAAGAATCATGGGGCGCCTGACTCCGGAAGTGGCGACACTGTTGACGACGGGCATTGAACTGGAAGATGGCCTGGCGAAATTCGATCACTTGTCGGATCAGGGCGGCGAGGGGTCCAATCACTGGTACCGGGTGATATTGAAGGAAGGCAGGAACCGTGAAGTGCGCCGCATGTTTGAAACGGTGGGAATGACGGTGAGCCGTTTGATGCGGGTACGCTTTGGCCCGATTAATTTGCCGCCGCGCCTGAAACGCGGAAAATGGATGGAGCTGGATGAGACCGAGACAAGGCGTTTGTTGGCGCTGGTGCCCTAATTATTCAGCAAGTAAGTACCACAAATCTCGTCATTCCGGACTTGGTCCGGAATCCGGTCCAGACCAATAATGACGTACTTCGCACGCTGCCGGATACTACCTTCGGAAGGTATGACGCCTGTATTGTTTGCTATTGGGGAAGCTGATCGCGTTTCAGCAGGAAAACAAATTCATCACCTGCGCTGGTTTCAAGCCAGGTGAAGGGGGTCTGGCAGAATTCCTGTTCCAACGCCTCTCGGTTATGACCAATTTCGACAACCAGCACGCCCTGCTCAGTTAAATAGTCGGCTGCTTCGCGCAGTATTGCACGGGCTGCCTCCAGACCGTCTTCGCCGCTTGCCAGGGCAGTACGTGGTTCATGCCGATACTCTTTGGGAAGCGCCGACATTGATTCAGCACTGACATAAGGCGGATTGCTGATAATGAGATCGTAGCGGCGTCCGTGCAGACCTGCAAACAAGTCGGATTGCATAAGGTTGACGCGATGCTCCAGGTTGTAATCCGTTACGTTCTTCTGTGCGACATCCAGCGCCTCACGTGAAATATCCGTGGCGTCTATGGCGGCATTTCCAAAAGCATGTGCCAGCAACACTGCAAGGCATCCCGATCCGGTGCAGAGATCCAGCGCGGCATGGATTTCATCGGGGTTTTCTATCCATGGCGCGAGCTGCTCGTGCAGCAACTCGGCAATAAAGGAACGCGGTACGATTACGCGTTCATCCACGTAAAAGCTGAAATCTCCCAGCCAGGCTTCATGGGTGAGATAAGCGGCAGGAATTTTTTCTACCGCGCGTCGCTCGATTATATGCAGTGCCTGTTCCAGTTCCGTTGTGGTGAGACGCGCTTCCAGAAACGGCTCCAGCCGGTCGAGCGGAAGATGGAGTGTGTGGAGAATGAGATAGGCAGCCTCATCGTACGCCGAGGCTGAACCATGGCCGAAATAAAGACCGGCCTCGTTAAAGCGGCTTACCGCGAAGCGTAGCAGATCGCGTAGCGTTTGGAGCTGGGTCTTGGCTTCAATATACATAGGGACACCTTCACTTTCAGATTGCTACGATTCAGGTGCCTGCTTATTGCTCCGGCGAGCAAATAGTATAAGCGTCATACTGACGGAAGCCAGTATCCAGCGGCATGCAAGGCACGCGATGGTTGGTGTGGGCTGGATTCCCGATTAAGCCCGGAATGACAAATTCATGGTATTTTCTCGCCGGCAATCAGGAACCTCCGAATAAATTATCAACAGAGCATTCTATGGAGATTTATTCAGAGACTTCTATTATTTCAGCAACAAATGCTCCAGCGTCAGCCGGTAGATTTCCGGCAACTGTTCCAGATCTTTTACTTCCACATATTCATTGAGCTTGTGAATGGTGGCATTACGCGGCCCGATCTCTACTACCTGCGGGCAAATATCGGCGATGAACCGCCCATCGGAGGTGCCCCCGGAAGTGGAAAGTTCCGGCTCGATTCCCACAACGGTTCGGATCGCATTGCTGATCGCGTCCACCAGGCTGCCCCTGGGCGTGAGATAGGGTTTGCCGGAAAACTCCCATCGCAGGTCGTAATCGAAATCCTGCCGGTTGAGGATTTCGTGCACTCTGGCTTTTAGCGATTCAACCGTGCTGGCGGTGGAGAAACGAAAATTGAACAGCATGGTGACCTCGCCAGGAATCACGTTGGTGGCGCCGGTGCCGCCATTGATATTGGAAATCTGCCAGGTGGTGGGCGGAAAGTATTCGTTGCCTTCATCCCACCGGGTTTGCGTCAGCTCGGCAATGGCAGGGGCGGCGAGGTGGATGGGATTCTTTGCCAGATGCGGATAAGCGATATGGCCTTGTATGCCTTTTACGGTCAATGTTCCCGACAACGAGCCGCGCCTGCCATTCTTGATGGTATCGCCCAGATCGTTGACGCACGTGGGTTCACCGACGATGCAATAATCTATCAGCTCATTGCGCGCCTTGAGTGCTTCAACCACCCTGACGGTGCCGTCTATGGCGACGCCCTCTTCGTCCGATGTGATGAGTAGCGCAATCGAGCCGCCATGGTCAGGGTGCACTGCGACAAACGCTTCGATCGCGGTCACGAACGCTGCCAGCGATCCCTTCATGTCAGCCGCACCCCGGCCGTACAGCCTCCCATCACGGATTTCCGGTTTGAATGGATCGCTGTCCCATTTATCAACGGGGCCAGTTGGCACCACATCGGTATGGCCGGCAAAACACAGCAGCGGTGCGCTCGTCCCGCGCCGTGCCCATAAATTATCCACTTCGCCGCAGCGTACTCTCTCGATATTGAAGCCGATTTTTTCCAGGCGATTGATCAGAATTTCCTGACATCCTTCATCGAAGGGTGTCAGCGAACGACAGGCGATCAACGCCTGTGCAAGAGTCAGCGTATCATTTTGCATGGGATATTTTCCTGGAAATCGAACAATGGTTAAATCCCGCGCAACAGTTCATTGATGCCGGTTTTTGCGCGGGTTTTGGCGTCCACCTGCTTAACAATAATCGCGCAGTAAAGGCTGTACTTCCCATCCGCGGAGGGCAGATTGCCTGACACCACCACCGACCCCGGCGGGATGCGGCCATAGCTTGTTTCACCAGTTTCCCGGTTATAAATCTTGGTGCTCTGACCAATATAAACGCCCATCGAAATCACCGAATTTTCTCCCACGATCACGCCCTCGACGACTTCCGAACGTGCGCCGATGAAGCAGTTATCCTCGATGATGGTCGGGTTGGCCTGCACCGGCTCAAGCACGCCGCCTATGCCCACGCCGCCGGACAGATGCACATTCTTGCCGATCTGGGCGCAGGAGCCCACCGTGGCCCAGGTATCAACCATGGTACCTTCATCCACGTAGGCGCCGATGTTGACATAAGATGGCATCAGCACAACGTTGCTGGCGATAAACGATCCCTTGCGTACGGCGGCGGGCGGCACCACACGAAAACCGCCATTACGGAAATCCTTGGAGCTGTAATCCGCGAATTTGGAGGGCACCTTATCAAAATAATTGGAGAAACCGCCCTTGATAAAGCTATTGTCTTCTATGCGAAAGGAAAGCAGCACCGCTTTCTTGATCCATTGATGCGTATTCCATTCACCGTTGATTTTTTCCGCAACCCGCAGCTTGCCGCTGTCGAGCATTTCCAGTACTTGAGCAACGGATTCCTTGAGTTTGGCTTCGACATTGCGCGGTGTAATCTCGGCACGGCGTTCGAACGCTTCTTCTATGGTGCTTTGGAGCTGATCCATGGTTTTCCTTTATTTTTTCTGAGATATTTAACCCGAATGTTTCATAAATTCGCGCGCCCTCGCTGGCCTTTTGTTTCGTAGGGAAATTTTGTTCAGTCGGGTGTATGAATAACTACACCACTCTTTCACAGAATCTCCCTACAAAACAATATCCTGCGCAATCATCACGCGAATTTATGAAACATCCGGGCTAAGATGTTTTTGATATTCAAATTTTTCGGTGCACGCTATAAACAAGACATCAGCATTTTTATCCGGCTGGCCGCTTCAATACATTCCGTCAGCGGTGCGACCAGGGCAATACGCACGAAATTTTCACCAGGGTTAATCCCATGCGCGTGCCGTGCCAGATAACTGCCCGGTAATACCGTTACATTATAATCTTGATATAGCTTGCGGGTGAACTCGACATCGCTAACCGGCGTTTTTACCCACAGATAAAATGCCGCGTCCGGTTTGGATATTTGCATGGTACCCGCCAGCAATTCGGTGACCGTTGTGAATTTCTCCTGATACAAGCGGCGGTTCTCGATCACATGGGATTCGTCATTCCAGGCCGCCTCACTCGCTGCCTGTACCGCGGGGTTCATCGCGCTGCCATGGTAAGTGCGATAGAGCAGAAATTTTTCCAGCACCGCCGCATCTCCCGCTACAAAACCTGAGCGCATACCCGGCACATTGGACCGTTTCGACAAGCTGCTGAATACCATCAGCCGTGGAAAGCCGCTACGGCCGAGATGATGGGCGGCTTCCAGGGCGCCGAGCGGGGGCACGGCTTCATCGAAATAGATTTCGGAGTAGCACTCGTCCGCGGCGATGATGAATCCATGCCGGTCGGAAAGCTCGAATAATCGCCGCCACTCATCCATCGACATCACTCTGCCAGTAGGATTGCCGGGTGAGCAGACGTATGCCAGTTGCGTACGGAACCAGATATCATCCGGTAATTGTGCATAGTCAAGCGCGAAATCATTCTCCGGCAACGTGTTCAAGAAATAGGGTGTGGCACCGGCCAGCAAAGCAGCGCCTTCATATATCTGGTAAAACGGATTTGGGCATACTACCGCCGCGTTTGAAAGAGATGAATCAACCACCGACTGGGCAGCGGAAAACAGCGCTTCGCGGCTGCCGTTAACGGGAATGATCTCTGTTTCTGGATTTATCGCAGGCAAGCGGTAACGCCGCATCAGCCAGGCGGCAATACTCGCACGCAGCGATCTGGTTCCAAGCGTTGTGGGATAATGCGCCAGACCAGAGAGGTTATCCGTCAGGGCCTGGCGGATGAAATCAGGCGTTGCATGTTTGGGCTCGCCGATATGCAGGCTAATGGGTGTGAACGCCCGGCTG
The DNA here is from genome assembly GCF_900103165.1 of Nitrosospira multiformis. Lineage (NCBI taxonomy): Bacteria > Pseudomonadati > Pseudomonadota > Betaproteobacteria > Nitrosomonadales > Nitrosomonadaceae > Nitrosospira > Nitrosospira multiformis. The sequence continues at coordinate 1,654,062 of NZ_FNKY01000001.1, forward strand.
GGCGTGATTCCCTCGAACAGCTTGTGAAGCTTCTGAAAGGGGTAGGGTTGCAGGCGGTTGAGATTGGGATTCAATTTTATAAAGGAGGCAACCTGCGACCGTAGGCAGTCATTTTCAGGATGGAATCTCTTGATCGGAGCAGAATTATAAAGGGCTGATGGCTTGCTGACCAAGCAAAATAATCAAAACAAACAAAACCTTTTGCCGGTAACGGCGCTACTCGGTGGCGCTATTATCTGGGGGCTGCTCTGGTATCCCTACCGGGTACTGGAACAAGCCGAGATAAGTGGTTCAATCGCAACGGCGATTACTTATTTTATTGCCTTGCTGCTGGGATTGGTGTCGTTCCGGAAAGATTTGCGAATGTCGCATATTGCCGGCGGTGAACCCTATCTGTTGTTAGGGATCGCGCTATTTGCGGGCTGGACCAATCTCGCTTATGTGCTCGGCGTGATCCATGGCGAAGTCATGCGGGTGCTGTTGTTATTTTATCTCGCTCCGCTTTGGACCATTGTGTTTTCGCGCCTTTTGCTGAAAGAGAAATTAAGTCTGCATGGCTATCTGGTGATCATTGTTTCGCTGGCTGGCGCGATAACCATGCTGTGGGAACCGGAAAGTGGTTCCTTGCTGCCTTCATCCTACGGCGACTGGATGGGGTTGTCAGCCGGTTTCATGTTTGCGCTCTTGAATGTACTGAGCCGCAAAGACCAGTATCACAATGTTCAATCGAAATCCGTGGCAGTGTGGATGGGTGTCACCCTGACAGGATTCATTTACAGCCTGTTCTTGCCTGACTTATCCGTTCTGAGCAGTATTTCCATGGATTCGTATCTGCTACTGTTCGGATTGGGGATCATAGTGTTTGTGCTGAGTGTGGTCGTGCAATATGGTGTCACGCATGTTCCCGCGAATCGGGCTATCATCATTATGCTATTCGAATTGGTGGTCGCGGCGGTGGCGGCGTATTTTCTGACTGATGAGGCCATGACGCTCAAGAGCTGGATGGGTGGTGCGCTGATTGTCTCGGCCAGTCTGTTTTCCGCAAGGATGAATCGGGAGTAGCGTTGTCTCTTTCTTATAGTTGTCTTTGGCGGCATCGGCGCCATTGCCATTGTGGCACCTGCAAATCCCAACGAGGGGGATGAATATGGGGCACCACGTAGTTTTTCTGGAGCGCGATTCGATCAAGGCGCAGGTACGACGGCCGAGTTTCGAGCATACTTACGAAGAATACGCCCACACAGCATTTGATCAGATCGTGCCGCGTCTGCGCCATGCGACAGTGGCAATGATCAATAAAGTACAGCTGAGCGATGAAACCCTTGCGGAATTGCCCAAGCTGAAAATGATCGCGGTGACGGCGACCGGGTATGACGGCATCGATATTGCGGCTTGCCGCAGCCGCGGTATCGCGGTGGCGAATATTCGCAATTATGCGATTCATACTGTTCCGGAGCACGTGTTCGCGCTGGTACTGGCGTTACGCAGGAATTTATTGGCGTACCGGCAGGAGATTGAGCAGGGCGCCTGGCAGCAATCGGAGCAATTCTGCCTATTCACGCATCGTATCGCCGAGTTGTCCGGCTCCACCATGGGTATCGTTGGTGACGGCGCCATTGGACAGGGAACGGCTGCCATCGCGCGTGGCTTCGGCATGCATGTACTGTTTGCCTATCATCCTTCACCCAAGAAAAAAGAGGTGGTACTCACGCCGTTCGACCAGGTGCTTGCGGAGTCGGACGTACTCTCGCTGCACTGTCCGTTGACCTCTGCAACGCGAGATCTTATTGGTATCAATGAACTGAGCAAGATGAAGCGCAGCGCGCTGCTGATCAATACCGCGCGCGGCGGACTGGTTGATGAGGCAGCACTGGTTCAGGCACTGGATAAAGGCCTGATTGCCGGAGCGGGTTTTGACGTGCTGACTGTCGAGCCGCCAAAGAATGGCAATCCGTTACTCGATCTGCGCCGTCCCAACTTCATTCTGACGCCGCATGTGGCATGGGCATCAGATCAAGCAATGCAGTCTCTTGCCGATCAACTGATCAATAATATTGAAGCCTGGGTGGCTGGCAGGCCGCAGAACCTGGTCACTTGAGCGATGGGTCTGGTCCGGTGATTCAGGGATGAAGCCCGTCTGCTTCAGCCGTTCTAAACACTGTCCATGTACCGGGTATTTATCCAATAGGCGTCCAGTAAGTCCTGTTGACAAGCTAAGGACCCTCCGATAGTCTCCTACAGTTTGGTTAGCCTGATATTAAGGTGAGGGCAGCTGGAATTCATCCGCTATACCCCCTCAGGCAGGCTGGAATCCTTGATCAATTTGATTGTCACTATGTTATATAAGAGGAGAGCATCATGGAACTTAAAGGATCAAAAACTGAAGAGAATCTAAAAGCAGCTTTTGCCGGGGAATCTCAGGCCAATCGCCGTTATCTCTATTTTGCGGCCAAAGCGGACGTGGAAGGTCAGAATGATGTGGCGGCGGTATTCCGTTCCACCGCTGAAGGAGAAACCGGTCATGCTCATGGTCATCTGGAATATCTGGAAACCTGTGGGGACCCGGCTACGGGTCTGCCTTTCGGCCCGTCGCGCGACAATCTGAAAACGGCCATCGCCGGCGAAACCCATGAATACACCGACATGTATCCGGGTATGGCCAAATCCGCGCGGGATGAGGGCTTTGATGAAATCGGCGATTGGTTCGAGACGTTGGCCAAGGCTGAACGCTCTCATGCCAACCGCTTTCAGAAAGCTCTGGATAATCTGGCCGATTAGGTAAGCGTTATAAAAAACGGATAGACCGGATAGCAATCGATCCGGTTGGTCCGCTTTATTCTGCAATTTCTTTAATTCTTTTATCTATTTCCATTTTGCCATGACCACTCGTGAAGGCAGTCTGGAGCCTCCGAAGCGGCATCCGCTCGACTGGGTAAATTCGGATTTTTATGATGAGCCGAAGCTATTTCAGGAGATGGAGCGCGTCTTCGACATCTGTCATGGCTGCCGCCGTTGCGTCAATCTATGCACGGCTTTTCCACGACTGTTCGATCTTATCGATGACGGGACTACCGGCGAATTGGATGGGGTGGAAAAACAGAACCTCTGGGAAGTGGTGGATCGCTGTTATCTTTGCGATATGTGTTTCATGACGAAGTGTCCCTATGTGCCTCCTCATCCATGGAATATTGATTTTCCGCACCTGATGCTGCGAGCCAAAGCGGTCAAGTATAAAAAAGGGGAAACCGGTTTCCGTGATAAATTGCTTTCCAGTACTGATCTCATGGGTAAGCTGGCCAGCATTCCAGTAGTGGCCCAGACGGTAAACGCCGTTAACAAGACGCCTGCCGCCCGCAAGTTGATGGATAGCATGCTGGGTATTCACGCCGAACGGGTACTGCCCGATTACGACAGCCACAAATTTCGTAAGAATGCCAGGGTCAATTCCTCTCATGAAGTTCGCAATGGTGCCAGGACATCGGGAAAGGTGGCGATTTATGCTACCTGCTACGTGAATTACAATGAACCTGGCATTGGACACGATTTATTGAAAATACTCGAGCACAACGAGATTCCGGCATGTCTGGTGGAAAAAGAGGTTTGTTGCGGCATGCCAAAGCTGGAACTGGGTGATCTGGATGCGGTGAATGAGCTCAAAAAAGTGAATATTCCCCACCTGGTAAAACTGGCGAAGGAAGGTTATGCGATACTCGCAGCCGTGCCTTCGTGCACACTGATGTACAAGCAGGAATTGCCGCTCATGTTTCCCGAGGATGACGACGTGCAAGCAGTAGCGGCAGCCATGTTCGATCCGTTCGAGTACCTGATGCTGCGTAATCGGGACGGTCTGCTGAAAACCGATTTCAAGCAGCCATTGGGGAATGTTTCCTACCATATCCCCTGCCATTTACGGGTGCAGAATGTCGGGCAGAAGACGAAGGACATGCTGCAAATGATTCCCGGAACCAAGGTGAGCGTGGTGGAGCGTTGCTCCGGTCATGATGGCACGTGGGGAGTCAAAAGCGAGCACTTCGCCGATTCCATGAAGATCGGCAAGCCGGTGTTCAAGCAGATGGCCGCACCCGGCCCCGATTACATTAGTTCCGACTGTGCCATCGCCGGGCGCCATATTCAGCAGGGTATGGGTGAGAACAGGGCGCAGAAGCAGCACCCATTGACGCTGATACGGATCGCTTACGGACTCTGAACAGGTCATGACTGAACGGCTCAACTCCAGGCGGCATATTTATCCATAACCATTCTTGTTACGCCAATTCGGAACTATCTATCAATCATGCCTCAAATTACCCGCGATAGCCTGATGACACTGGAAGCCTATGCCAAAGCGCGGCAGGAATTCCGCGCCAAGGTGATGGCGCACAAAAAAAACCGCAAAGTTTATCTGGGCGAAAACGTGACGCTCATTTTCGAGGATGAGTTGACCATACGGTATCAGATCCAGGAAATGTTGCGGGTAGAGAAGATTTTTGAGGAAGAGGGCATACTCGACGAATTGGATGCGTACGGCCCCCTGGTTCCTGACGGCGGCAACTGGAAAGCTACCATGATGATTGAATATCCAGATCCGGTCGAGCGCGCTGCCAGACTGGCGGAATTGACGGGTATCGAGGATAGAGTATGGGTAAGGGTACATGACCATGACCCGGTTTACGCCATCGCCGATGAGGATCTCGAGCGGGAAAACGCGGAAAAAACCTCCTCGGTGCATTTTTTGCGTTTTGAGCTGGGCAACGGGATGATAAAGGCATTGCGCCAGGGTGCCCCTTTGAGCATGGGCATCGCCCATCCCGCGTATGAGGTTCCAGCTAAACCGGTAACAGGAACGGTGCGCGACGCTTTAATCAATGATTTGACCGCGGATTTGGCTACATGATGAAAAAATTCCTGACGTTGTTATGCTTTCTGCCGATTGCGGCTGATGCCCAGCAAAATAAATTCGAGTATGAATTTGATCATGAAAAACCCTGGATCGAACTCCAGACACAATTGCCGAGCTATCCCCAGCCGGAAAACATGCTGCAATTTGATGCTGGTCCGGCCAGTAACAACCTTCATTACGTCGATGCCTCCTCCATTGCGGTAGGAGAGGATAGCGTAGTGCGCTATAGCCTTGTGGTCAAATCGCCCTCAGGGGCGATGAACGTGAGTTATGAGGGAATACGCTGCCAGACTGCAGAGAAAAGAACTTATGCCTACGGCCGCAGCGATAATACCTGGAGCCGGGCAAGGCTGTCTAAATGGGCTGACCTGGAAAATATTGCCCAGAATTACGCCCAGCGGGCACTCTACCGGTATTACTTCTGCCCCCTCGGAATCCATATGGTGAAAGATGCGGAGGAGGCTATCAGTGCGTTGAAAGCTGGGATCCACCCGCGCGCCGTGCGTTACTGAGTCCCTATCGTGCGGATTAACCAGTAAGGTCAAAAAGTGCGCTATCCCTGGGGACTATCCGTCATATGCCGGCAGTATTTCTGCAGATTCTCCGGTAAATCATCGGGGCAGACACCGCACTGCCGGTTTCCCGGCACGGCATAATCCATAAACGTCGGATATGGCAATTTGAGACTTGCCATGATCTCCCTAAACTCTTCCAAAGTGCGGTGAGTTCCCAACCGGGGGTTGCGTTTTTTTTCTTGTGCAATGGAGGAAACCCGCCGGTCGTTATAGTCATGGGCCGGATATACCAGACAGTCATCCGGTAACGAAAACAGCTTTTCCTTCACGCTTTTATATAATGCGTCCATATCGCCGTTCTGGAAATCGGTACGCCCGCACCCTTCAATCAGGAGGGCATCGCCGGTAAAGACCCTGTTACCGCATTGGTAAGCAAAGTGCCCGTCGGTATGCCCAGGCGTATGTAACGGTTGCAATGCAATGCCTCCTACCTGCAACGATTTGCCTTCTTCAATACCAAAATCTGTGCAGGATAGCCGGTCGAAAGCTGGTACGGCGATTTTGCTGCCTACCTGCTTTTTCAGTTCAAGTGCGGCGGTGATGTGGTCCGCGTGAATATGCGTTTCAACGCTATAGGCTAAACTCAGTCCGAGGCGGCTGAGTTCAGCCAGATCACGATCCATGGACACAATCACCGGATCAATCAACACGGCCTGCCCGGTTTCCTCGCAGCCGAGCAGGTATGTGAAGGTGCTGGACAAAGGCTCGAACAATTGCCGGAATATCATTCTAAATCCGGCAGCTGCAGCGAATTCACCAAGAAGGTGAAGGTCAAGTAGGATACACAGTCTTTGTGGATCATGATGTTAAACTAAAAAGCGAGCGGTCAACCGCCGGATTTAGGATCGTGGCATTACAGACTAGGCTGAATCGAAGAGCGTATTACCGTGATCGTTCGTAGAGGATCTTTGAACGAATCCCCAGCCGGCAATAGCCCATGGTCGGGCCAGGTAAATTGGCGATCACTGTCTTGAAAGTGGCAACGTTCGTATCGTTTATTTGACCGGGCACGACCGGCAGGTAGGCAAATTCCAGCCCCAATTTCTTCGCTGTCTCTTCAAGAAGATTGTGATCCGGATGAATACCGCCATCCTCGCTATCGGGCCGGTTACAAATTATGCTTTTGAATCCCGCTGCTTTAATATCAGGTAAGTCCTCCAGGTCGATTTGCGGGCTGGTCGAGAAATTGGCGTCAAGTCTGGTGAGCGATTTCATAGAGCATCCTTCGAAGAGTATTGATTCATACTATAGCAGAACCAGATTGTTCCTATGAATGAGTTCCGGTTCTCCCACATATCCCAGGATGGATTCGATTTCGTTACTGGCCCGCCGCAGGATTCTCCGTGTTTCAGCCGCGTTATAATTAACCAGCCCACGGGCGATTTCCCTGCCAGCCGGATCAAGACAACCCACCACCTCACCACGCTCGAAATCACCATGAACATCCGTCACACCTATCGATAAAAGACTTTTGCCGCTACCCATGAGTGCTTTTACCGCTCCTTCGTCCAGTATGACGTTCCCGCGCATTTGCAGGTGATCGGCGAGCCATTGCTTGCGCGCCGCCAATGTCATGGTTTCCGCCAGCAATTGCGTGCCGATGGCTTTTCCTTCAGCGAGAAGAAGCAGGACGCCGGTTTCGTGCCCGGACGCGATGACGGTGTGGGCACCGCTGCGCGCCGCACGTTTTGCGGCTATTACTTTGGTCAGCATGCCACCGCGGCCTATGGCGCTGCCAGCTCCGCCCGCCATGGCTTCGATTGCCGGGTCTCCGGCGCGAGCTTCCTCTACCAGTATGGCTTTCGCATCCTTACGCGGGTCGGCAGTGAATAACCCACCCTGGTCGGTGAGAATCACCAATACGTCAGCTTCGATCAGGTTGGTTACCAATGCGGCAAGTGTATCGTTATCACCAAAACGGATTTCGTCGGTCGCTACGGTGTCATTTTCGTTAATGACAGGAATGACGTTCAGGCTTAGCAGCGTAATCAGAGTCGAACGAGCATTCAAGTATCGCTTGCGGTCCGACAAATCCTCATGCGTGAGCAACACTTGAGCTGCCTGTATATTGTGCTTGCGGAAACAGGATTCATACGCCTGTACCAGGCCCATCTGTCCGACGGCGGCGGCAGCCTGCAACTCGTGCAGCGCGTGAGGGCGTTTCTTCCAGTTCAGACGCTGCATGCCTTCCGCGATCGCGCCGGAAGAAACCAGCACGACTTCCTTGCCCATTTCTTTGAGCTTGGCGATCTGCTCCGCCCAGCGCGCGAGCGCGGCATGGTCGAGCCCCTGTCCCTGGTTGGTGACAAGGCTGCTGCCGACTTTAACAACGATGCGCCGCGACTGTTTTACAATGGATTGCATGCCTGGTTTTGCCTGTTTTTTTCGCGAGGAACAGTTAATTCCTTACAGATTTGAGCTGACAATAAGAACTGCTGGAGGAATTGAATGTAAGCGCAAGTATAATCTTTGCCAAGCGCTTTATAAAGATAGCGTCAGCGCACTGGTCACGCTGACTTGCAGGCGAGCAGCCTGCTATATTGCTGCTTACTTGACGACATGAAACACGGATTTCGCCAGCTGATCAGGCAGTCTGAATCAGGATTTCTCTACAATGGCATAACAGACCGGTGTCAGTATGAGGCTGGCAGTCATGCCAATCATCAGGCCAACAGTCAAAGAAAGCGTCATCGGGACCAGAAACTGGGCCTGCTCGCTGGTTTCCAGCAGGATGGGAAGAAAACCGACGAAATTAGTCAGGAAGGCCAGCAAGATCGGACGAAAGCGCGCCGTACAGGCTTCGAGAATCAGGTTTGCAGTGGGCTCATCGGAATCCCCTCTCTTGTGAACATAGTCCAGCAGGACCAGACTGTCATTCACCACCACGCCGCTTGCGGCTATCATGCCAACCAGCGACTCCATGGACACCGTGAAGCCAAGCAGCCAGTGCGCCCATACCGCGCCACTCCAGGCGACGGGGGCACCGAGCAAAAAGATGAGCGGCTTTACATAAGACTGGAACGGAATTGCAATCAAGGCGTAAATTACCGTCAAAGCAATCGCAGTCAGGAATAGCAGGGTTTGGGCGGTTTCTTCCTGCTCCTGGCGCTCTTCACCGATGTTGACATCCAGTCCAGGGAACTGTTGTTTTAATTGCAATATTTCTTCCGCCGCCAAGCCATTATGGACGGCATTGACGTCTGTCACGTCGGGATCGATCTGGGCTTGAATTTTCAGGATGCGCTGTCGATCCTGGCGGATCAGCAAGGACTGGCCGGCCACCACGTCGATCTCCGCCAATGTTCCCAAAGGTGCTTGTGCCCCATTTGGCAGCCGTATGGGAAGACTTTGCATGTCATGCAAAGATTCTCTCTCGCTGCGAGGCAGACGCACTATTACTTTGACCTCGTTGCGCCCTCTTTGGAGCCGATGCACTTCATCACCGTGATACGCATGCCGCATTTGTTCCGCGACGTCTTCCAGCCGAAGCCCCAGGTGCTCGGCCTCCGGTTTCAAGCGTAGGCGAACTTCTGGTTTACCCGGTTCGGCGGAATCCACTACATCGTATACGCCGGGATATCCCGCCAGTTTTTGCTTGAATTGAGCAGCCGCCACGGCAAGAGTCGCGGGATCAGGATGCCCTAAATCAAACTCAATATCGTAGGGGAGATCACCTTCCTTATAAAGGAATTCAATCTTGGCGCGGCCTATGTCACCAATGCGTTTGCGCCACTCGCGGATGAAATCCTCCACAACAATATGCTTTCGTCCCGCGGGCGATAATTCGGTCCAGAAACCAGCCTCATGCTCCGTGATGATTGTTTCCACGCCGACAATGACACTTTCCTGCATATCAGGGTCACGAATTCTGGCTTCTTTGTCCAGTTCGCTTTGAACTTCCATTAACGCACGTTCCACTTTTTCCGCGATCCGGCGGGTTTCACTATAGGGAAGATCTTTGGGCAATTTCAGTGTGACCCAGAAGCTGTCCTTCGTAACGTCGGCTTGCAAAGAAAGCCGAACATAACCTCCCGCCACCAATGCGCTAGCCAGCATCATCAGCACGGCGAACGCAGCAACAGTAAGATATCGCCAGGCGAGGGCTTTTTTCAGCAATGGGCCATAAACCCTATGGATAAAACGCTGCAAACCTTGATTCAGGGCGGTCCGTACCCGCAGCAGAGGGGTGTACGATGCATTCGGTTTGGAGGGGACTGCGAGATGGGAAGGTAAAATCAGCAGCGCTTCAATGAGTGAAAACACCAAAGTCAGGATCATCACCACACAAATTGGCTTCATCATCTGACCCGCCCAGCCCGGCAAAAATAAACCAGGTAGAAAGGCAACAAGGACGATCATGACTGCGATGATAACCGGCAGTGAAACCTCGCGGGCTCCGGATATGGCGGCTTCCAGATAGGCAAGATTCCTCATGGCTCCTGCCATGAGCGGCTGTCCGGTGCCGGACCCTGGCGAACCGGCGGCATCCGCAGCCTCCTGCTTGGCGTATATGGATTCGCCTATGATAATGGCATCATCCACCAGAATTCCCATGGCTAGAAGAAAGCCGAACAGGGATAACATATTAAGTGATACGTCCAGCGCCGGCATCAACCAGAAAGCGCCAAAAATCGAAGTGAGTATCCCGATACCCGCCCAGATCGCCACTTTAAGCTGGAGAAATAAAGTGAGTATCAGGCAAACCAGAACAAAGCCGGTTAGGCCATCTTCAAGCAATGTTCCGATTCGCTCCTCGTAAGCTTGCGAGTCATCCCACCAGGTAATCAGTCCCACCCCTTGCGGCAGCTGAGTTTTCATTTCCGCCACATAAGCTTTAACCCGGCGCGCTACCGCAACGCTATCCTTTTCAGCATGGATCTCCCAGCCCTGCGCTGTTTCTCCGTTGTGATGCCACTCCGACAGACGCTCCTCCAGACCGTCCTTGATCACCGCGACGTCGCGAAGCAGCACGCGACTGCCATCCGAATTGGTTCGCACCACCAGATTCCCGACCGAGACGTCATCCTGGGCTCTGCCTTTGACCCGAAGTAATAGTTCGCCCATCGGATTTTTTATTACGCCGCCGGGCAAGTCCACCGAAGCACGCCGAATGGTTTCGGTTACTTCATTCAGGGATACGCGGAACTGACGCAGCCGCTCGGAAGAAACCTCGATAGCGATCTCGTAAGGCAGATCGTAATAGTTATGTGCGCGGGTTACGCCGGGTATCTGCGACAGATCACCCTGGATGCGGTCGCTCAGGCGCTTGAGCGTAAGTGCGTCCGTAGGGCCGTGTAACGCCACCCAGATAACGCCATCGTCGCCGATGCGGTTGCCCGGCAGCACCTCAATTTTTTCCAGTCCTTTCGGCAGGCGCTGTATGGCTTGCACCCGTCCCTGCACAGCATTCATTACCTGATTCTTGTCATAGTTCGGTAAGACCATTACCTTGACGAGGCACTCCCCTTCGATGATCGCCGTCTTAAGCTGTTTTACTCCGGATAAACTGTAGATTGCTTCTTCGATGCGTATACAAACCGATTCCTCGAGTTCCAGGGGGCCCGCGCCGGGATAGATCGCTCGGACTTCGATTTGATGAGGCATAAACCGGGGGAATACCTCCTTGTCCATCAGAAGCAGACTACCAGCACCACCGAAGAGAATCAGCAGCATCAGCAAATTGGCGGCAATGGGATTGGCGGCAAACCACGCGATCAAGCCAGAGGGGAGTGAAGCACCGAGCATTGGCCTCACTTGATTCCTTCCTTAACTGAAAGTGAAAAGCATCTGACAGAAGGAAAAAAACAAAACTTCACGGTGTTGCGTCCGGCATGGAAGTGTCCAATACGGGTGTATCAGATTTCTGCCCAGGCGCTACGATCTCGGTCCTGACTTTCATACCCTCCACCGGAATCTGGATTCCGGAGATCACTACTCGATCTCCCGCATTCAGACCTCCCTTGACAAGGACTCGATCAGGCTCACTACGCAATATGTTCATGCGGCGAATGTGCAGGTGGTCTTTTTCGTCAACCAGCAATGCTTCATGAGAGGCGTTTACTGTGCCAGCCGGCAGTATGAATACATCGGTTTGTTCTCGTCCCTCAATTTCAGCCTTCACGAACAATCCGGGCATAAGCGGCGGCTGGTCCAATTTAACGGCATAAGGATCTTTTACCTCAGCCACGGCGTGGAGAAGGCCGGTTTCTTCATCCAGGGCGCCTTCGGCTTGGACGATGCGGCCTTCCCAATGCCGGAGGGCGCCTGCGAATTCTGTACTTAAAATTACTTTAGGACCTGTTTCCTGTTTGCTATTGCGGTGATCCAGCAGCACATCGAGATAAGCAAACTGATCGGTGGCCAAAGGCAGGCGTACCTGCACGACGTCAATCGCATATAGCCGGGCGAGTTTTTCGCCTAGTTGAACATACTGCCCGAGACCGATGTGCTTCTCCCGCACCCTTCCGGCAAATGGTGCGCGCCACTCGCATCGGCTACGTTGTAAATGAGCCTTGGTCAGATCGGCTTGCGCTGCTTTCAATTTGGCGCGGGCTTCCGCCAGTTGCGGTTCGCGCAGAGTCAGGGCCGATGGCTGTCCTTCACCAAGGGAATGCCACTCATTGCGCGCCTGCTCCGACTGGGCTTCCTCCATCATCACCTGCCGTTCAGCTTCGGCAATCCGGGCACGTGCTTGGGCGATTGCATAGTCGTAATCACGCGGATCTATGGTGACCAGTATATCGCCGGCTTCGAAGAATCCTCCCGCGACAAGGCTGGGATGGAGCCGGATTATCTGACCCGCTACCTCTGGCACCAGATCGATCTCCGTGCGGGGCACGACGACACCCTGGGAGTGAATGTTCAGTTTGACGGTCTGCGGCTCGACCTGGATTACCTGCACCAGCGGTACTTCGTTTTCCGATATTTGCGATTTTAATGGTGGCCGATGGACGACAATCGCCCAGGAAATACTGATGCCAGCGAGTACAACAAGGATGGGAGCGATAATTTTCAGCATGCCTTTACGTTTTGAATTTTTCAGCATGCTTATAGTGACCCTCTGGACAAGTCTTTCTTGGAACGCGTTTCCAGGCTTCCAGGCCATTGTGCTTTCCAGGTATGCCGCGATGTCAGGCTACCGGTAAAAGGAGTCGACCATTCCGGAACCTTACTCAGAGGTTCCTTGATTTTCAAACGCCACCTCCCAATGCCAGATAAAGGTTGATTCGATTGGTGAGTAACTGGCGTTTGACAGAGAGATGAGCGCTTTGTGCATTCAATGTGCTGCGATAGCTATCCAGCAGTGTCAGAATTTCAATAATGCCAAGCTGATAAGAATAGATAGCCAATTTTCGGCTCGCTTCCGTTTGTTCGACGGCATGCCGTAGCGCTTTTTCTTGTTCACGCAACCACTCATCCGTGGCCAGCACCTGTTCTACTTCGCGAAAAGCATTGAGTGCCGTGCTCTTGTATAGATTGACAGCTTCCTCCGCGCGTGCCTCGTTCAGATGGATCTCTCCGCGAATACGTCCGCCGGTGAATAGTGGCTGCAGCATTCCGATCACCACATTCCAGGCAAGGGAGCGAGGATCAACCAGATCGGTTAGGGCTGTACTGCGCGTGCCTCCTGCCGCAGTTAGGACAATTCTCGGTAGCAATAGTTTTTTCGAGCTTTCCACGCGGGAGTCGGCAGCCAGCAGGCGATTGAAAGCCGCAATGAGATCGGGCCGCCGCTCGAGCAATTCGGAAGGCAATCCGGAAGGAAGGCCGGGCGGAGGTTCCGGAAGGGTGGAAGCTTCAGTCAGGCGTCCTGCGGGATAACGTCCAAGCAGCACTTCCAACCGGCGGATGACTATCTGGATCTGATTGCGAGCTCCAGTAAGTTCCGACTCAGCGGTGGCGAGGTCGGTGAGCGCAAGGCGCAAGTCCAGGGCATTCGTTATGCCACGTGCAAAGCGTCCACGTACCAGCTGGACAATCGTACGGCGATCTCTGACCGATTGCTCGGCTACCTCGGACTGAAGCCTGGCCTCGGCCAGGTCGAAATAGCTTTGCGCAATTCGTGCTGCCAGGGATAACCGTGCACCATGCAGGTCAGCTGCGATCGCATCGGCGTCCCGAATCGCTGCCTGCCTGAAGTCGCGAATGCGGCCCCATACATCCAGCTCCCAGTTCAGACTGAATATGGCTTCGAATACACTGAATTTTGCCGACCCAAATCCTTGCTCGCGAATTTGTGCTCGCTGGTGATCCGGATTAAAAAATACTTGAGGCCAGAGTAAAGAGCCATCGATTCGCGCCTGGGCTATGGCCGCGTTTACCCGGGTGGCTGCCGCTTTCAGGTCATAGTTGTCAGCCAGCGCGCTATGCACCAGTGCGCTCAAATCAGGGTCGCCAAACGTTTCCACCCAATGTTCCGGCGCCGGTTGGCCGGATTCACCGGTCCCGCTCCAGTGGGCTGGTATTTTAGCTCCAGCATCATCGGTACGCCGCTCCGGCGCTGTTTTGCAACCGCCAATACTTAGCAGGAAAATTGAGAGAATGGTTAGCCCAAGGATCTTTGGCATGTGTTTTCGCCAGATTGAGAGGCCAATTGGTAGCAGGAGTCCAGGGAAGCCTATAGCGGCTAAATTGCCGTGACAAAAATATATAGACGAATCTGCTATCGTCTTACAACAAATTTTGTCTGATTTTTCTGGCACCGTAGATGTAGCTGTTCCATGCAGCAATCGTGGGATTCTGTTCCTATTTATGGGGGGAGCAAAAGATAACCCTGTAAATACAAATTTTTTGATAAGGGTCGGTATCAGCTAAGTGGAACAAACAATTATTATATAGCATTATCTCATGTATGATAATAAGAACAATTCTCGTTAGTGTTTGTGAAGGGGGCTAAATGGTTCTGGATCGCTTCTCAGGCGCAGCTGTGCGGGATTACGTTGAATACCATAATCGTGCGCGCATGAAGGATAGTCGAATTTCTATTTCAGGATTACCGGAACGGCAGGTAATTGAACGTCAAGCCATCAATGCTTCTTCCTATGGCGTGCAGTCGGGATCCGTTTATTTATTCGTCTATTATGTCACCCGCATGGCACTTGATCCGGCGTTCTATTTTTTCGTCAATCCTGCGAGTATTATGTACGCGGATTATCAATAAGGAGATCCATGAACACGCAAGAATATATGTCAAGGTTTAAACGTTTTTACTGGATTACCTTGACGGCATTGTTGGTAGCGGCATCGATCAGGCCTGGTTTTGCGGATGAGGCGCTGAGCAGAAGGGACAGGCAGACAGGCTTCCTGGTTGTGGCAGAGGATCGCGGCTTTATCGGCAATGAAGAAATTATCGATGAGTTCCAGTTATTTGCAAAGACACGCAATGCCTCGTTGATTTTTGTCACCGATGAGCGTACCGGGAAATACCTCAGGAACAGCCTGGATAGGCTGCTGAAGAAAGGGGCTGAGCGCATCGTGGTAATTCCCCTGTTCATTTCCGCGGCGGCGCCGCGCTATGAGCTCGTCCATCAGTTGCTGGAACGCGAGAAGCTCGATGTACCCGTTTCCTACACGCGTCCTTATGGCGAGAGTTACTTTGCGGTTGAGGATCTGGCGGATAAATTCCGTACCATCCCGCAACCGGCGGATACGAATCTGATCGTTGTCGGTTATGGGGCGGTCGATAGCGACAGCGAGCGGAAGATGCAGGCGGACTGGAAGCGTATTGCTGAGAAAGCCGCTGCCGGGTTCGGCTTTGCATCCATCAATATATTGATCGGGCATGATAAAAAGAAAAAAGATGATGATGCAGTAGCGCGCACCGAAAAATTAACGCGGGAGCTGGCTGACGCCGTGAATGGGGATGGTGATGGCGGCCGCAAGACTGTCGTGATACCGTTTCATCTCGGTCCCAAGCTCGACAGCATGATGTCGTTCGATGCGAGACTTCAGCAACTGTTGCCTCCCGGCACTAAATTTCTGGCCGATGGTGGTTCGGAAGTTCGCGCGGATGCCAACTCGGCTACCATAAATTTGGCCACCTGGCTGCAACGTGAAGCCAATCAAAGTCAACCGCTTGCCAGGGAAGACGTCGGTGTTGTCATCCTGTCCCATGGCTCCGACTTCAATTGGAACGAGACCATGCGCGAGGCGGTCCAGCCGTTGATGAAGCAGTATAAAATCGAGTTCGTATTCTCCATGGCGGATCAGCCAACTATTGAACGCGCGCTCCGCAAGCTGGAGCAGCGCGGCGCAAAAGCGGCGGTAATCGTGCGCGTATTTGCCATGGAAAGCAGTTTCCGCAAGCCTGTCGAACGTATGATCGGACTGGATATCGAAGGTGTGGCGCAGGACACCGCAGATGTCCATGCTGGGTATGGTCATAGTCATGGACATGGGGCAGCCCCCTCCGTTCCGGCACCTCGTATTCGCACCAGCCTGCCCATTCAGACGGTGGGCGGCCTGGGTGCCAGCCCCTTGTTTGCCGCCGCGCTGCTTGAACGGGCACGCACACTCTCCAAAAATCCCGCTCGCGACACGGTAATTCTGATCGCGCACGGTTCCGGCAGCGACCACCAGAACGAGCTGTGGACCCAGGCGCTGGAAGATATGGCGGAGCAGATGCGCAAGAGTGGTGGAAAGGAGTTCCATGCAATCCGGGTGGCCACCTGGCGTGAAGACTGGCCCGACAAGCGCGCACCGTGGGTGGACAAAATACGTGCAATGGTTGAGGACGCAAAAACGGAAGGGGGAAAAGCGATCGTCATCCCCGCGCGAACCACCGGGCAAGGCCCTGAAGACAAATTTCTTTCCGGGCTTGAATATGATCTGGGTAGCGGCTTTGCACCGCATCCGATGTTTGTTCAATGGGTAGATGAGCAAGTCAGGGTGGGGCTGGCACGATTCGCTGATATTCGCCGTACCGGTATGACCACGGTGGAGGCGAAGAGTCATTCTCCCTATCCGGAAAAATGGTTATGGTGGTAAGTGCCGCTGGAAACAGGTGTTGGAAAACAGGGGCGGGCAGGCCGGGTTGAGTCAGCCTGCATTCGCTTCCCTACATGGCTTCCCAGGCCTGTAGATCAAGTCATTATAAAATGAGAATCATTTTGCGATAATGCGGTGGATAAAAAGGAGAATGGGAACCCGGCAGTCAACCCCATGCTTCCTTTCTTCCCTCCATCCGATATTAAATACATATATTATAATCAGTATCTTATACGAACTATATGCCGCAATGAGCATCATTGCAATTTACTTCTATTGTAAAAACCTTTTCCTTGTATGATAATAAGAACAATTCTCGTTATTGTTTATAAGTGAAACAGGGGGTGTTAAATGCTTCCGGACCAGCAGTCTGCTGATTTAAGTACAGTTTTTGTCGCTCATCTGGCGCAACTGCGGCGGGTTGCATTGAATATCGTGCGTAATCCCGAGCGAGCAGAGGACATTGTGCAGGATGCTTATATCAAGGCAACCGAAGCGGCGGACATACTAAATATCAAACAACCATTAGCATATCTGCTTCAAATGGTGCGAAATCTCGCGATCGATCGTCATCGGCGGACTGCGTTTGAGACAGGGCTTTTTGAAAGCGAGGAAGAAGGGCTGCACGTTCCTGCCCTGATAGGAGCGCCAGAGGCGACTGCGATCAGCCGGCAGCATCTGACGCTGATTGCACACGCTTTATCGGAGCTCCCTGAACGGACGAGACAGGTTTTTGAACTCCATCGCCTCGACGGGCATACGCACTGCGCAATTGCTTCCAAGCTGGATATCTCGACTTCTCTGGTGAATATCCTGATCCATGATGCAATGGATCATTGCCGGGCCGCGCTTCGATCCATCTGATCTCATTTCTCCGTCGATAAATTCTCAATGTCAGTTACAATCACCTTGTATGGTTAATAGTCAATTTAGACTAAACCAGGAAGATTCCAGGCATCTATATAGATCGATCTGGTCACAAGGTGAACCTTATGGCAAATTCACGCCATGACGATATTGTCTGGCAAACCGCGGTCGAGTGGATCATACGCAAACATGAGTCGCCATTGGACAGTGTTGCTGAGGATGAATTGATCGCCTGGCTGGAAAAGGATCCTGTCAATCGCGCGGCTTATGAGGAAGCTTCCCATGTGTGGCGGTTGACGGGTCTGGTTCCACGCTCTGATGAACCTGAATAAACAGGATCAGGGGCCGAAGCCCCCTTTTACCTACTCAAACTTAACGTTCGATAAAAGCTTTCCTGCGGCGAGCCATCGCACCCACCAGGCCTAAGCCGGCCAATAACATGGCGTAGGTTTCTGGTTCAGGTACCACGGAAACGCCCGACAGTCTGATACGGTAGTCCTCATTGAGAGTCACCACATCACCCGGAGCGACAGGCGCCCATCCTGTTAAAGGTGAAGCGCCACCAGGACCGGAAGCACCGATAACTGATGTAAAGGGAGCGCTGGTATTAGGAGCGATATAATGGTCGGGAGTGGTGCCATTGCCACTGGTAGGGGTGGTGTCAAGACCAAATATCGCCAAATAGTACCAGCCTGGTGCCTGAGGGCCGAGGAGGCTGCCGGCGGGTAATCCCGCATTGGAATCACCGAGGCGTGCATCGTCATTTCCATATACTCCGAAACCGCCTTGATTAAAAAGTGCGAGAACCGAATCAAAGTTACCGGAGACAGAGGTTACGGACGCAGAGAAGATGGTGGGATCGGAAATGAAGATCTTGTACAGATCGACATCTGCATTGGTCGAAACAGCACCCCTGATATTTCTCAGGGGACCATTGCCGAGGGGCTCTTGTGCCGTGCCAAGCAATTGACCCGCATCGCCTGCTTCCTGCCAGTTAACCGCATGTGCCGGGTTGACAAGCAGCGATAATGTTAACAGGGATGCTGTGACGCCCGCTTTCTTGAAGAAGTTGCTATTAAGTTTTGAGTCCATTAAATTACCCTCCATATTTAACTATAAAAATTTCTAAAAATTATTATTAACTTATTGCCAGAACAAATCATCGCAATAACCGCGTCGTCTCTGAAAATTTCACCCCCATTGTCAAGTTATTAAAAATACCCATGACTCTTTTGAAGCTGGCCACAATGTGGCTGCGCGCTATTTCGTTCGTGGCAGTCTTTCCCATCAACTGCATCGCTTATCCATAAGAACCAGCGAGCCTTTGCTCTTCTTGTCTCCCGCTATTCGGACAGCGGGAGTGCGGTCGTCGAAGATATTCTGATCTCCAATACGTAACTCTATTTACTCTAACGCAGTGGCATTAATGATATCGTAGTTAATAATGATAACGATTGTCATTATCGTTAATATTGAGGAACAAGCAAGTTTTTTTTCTTTGTACTTTCCTCGTCCTGATTCGTCTAGGTGAATAAGAAGCATTCTGATCTACTGGATCGGGAATTTATCTGTAGTTATCAAATTCAGGAATCCGTTATGACAAGTTGTTTTGATCGTGAAGACGGGATATTTCGCGTCCTGATTAATCACGAAGAGCAGTATTCAATCTGGCCGGAATGGAAAGCCATACCGGGTGGCTGGCGTGACACGGAAATAGCCGGTGACAAAAAAACCTGTCTGGAATATATCGAAAGAGTCTGGACCGACATGCGGCCTTTGAGTCTACGGCGCTTCATGGACGAACAGGCATCGGGAGCGGGCCAGTAATGCCGGCACCGTTGACACTATTCAGTTTGCCTTGTGCAGGCGCCAGTGCAGCCATGTACTTACGCTGGCGGCGCAGGCTGCCCTCATGGGTGAGGGTGCAGCCGATCGAGTTGCCTGGTCGCGGAGAACGTCTGCATGAAACGCCCGAGAAGACTTTTGATGCGCTGGCTGCACGCTTATGTGATGAGCTTGCAATGAATCCATCGCAGCGATATGCCCTCTTCGGGCATAGCATGGGGGCCTTGCTGGCTTACCGGGTTGCCCATTGTCTGCGTGCGAGAATGCGGCCCTTGCCGGTGGCCTTATTGGTATCCGCGTGTGCTGCACCCTCGCAGCAGGATTGGAAACGTTATGCTGACAAGGATAGCGACGCATCTCTCATAGCTGAACTTCGCAAGCAGGATGGGACACCGGAAGAGGTGTTCGGGAATCCTGAGCTACTGTCCATGACGCTGGGTTTGCTGGGTGCGGATTATCGTATTTGCGCGAGCTTCCGCTATCAGAAATTTCCGCCGCTGCCGCTCCCTATCCATATTTTTAGCGGGCGCGCGGATGAGATTGACGTGTCCAAACTCGAGGCATGGCGACTTGAAAGTGCCGCGAATTGCTCCCTGGATTGGTTCGAGGGCGGTCATTTCTTTCCCCGGTTGCATGAAGAGGCATTTCTTTCCACTCTGGCGCAACGTCTGGCGGGAGATGCCGCCCAGTTATCCGATGTCCCCCATGCAGCGCTTGCCTCTTCCTGAAACTGTTCCTTCCGGCGTTGAAGTCTGGTTACTTAAAATGAATCTGCAGACGCCGGTATCGGATTCGGATCTGGTTCTGCTAAGCGAGGACGAACTTGCCTACGCATCACGGTTTCGCAGGCATGAAGACCAGGTACGTTCAGTCACAACGCGGGCGGCTTTGCGGCGAATACTGGGTTCGCGGCTCGAGTTACCGCCGGACACGCTGAGGTTTATTGCAAATCACCATGGCAAGCCTTTTCTACAGGATGATGCTGGAATCGAGTTTAACGTCTCGCATGCCGGTTACTTTGCTCTGATTGCGCTTTCGACAGGCGGACAGGTTGGCGTGGATATTGAATCACGCGATCACGAGATCGATGTAAAAAGTCTGGGTGCCTATGTTTTTTCGCCATTGGAACGTAAGTCCGGATTAAAGACAGATGAAGACTTTATTAAGCACTGGGTTGCAAAAGAATCGGTGTTGAAAGCCCTGGGTGAGGGAATTTCCGAGCATTTGCAGGCTATTTCCATTCTGCCAGGTGAGGGGGAATGCTACCGCATCGAACACGAGCGTCCCGAGTGGTCGGGCATAAAAGCATGGTCCATTAAGGCGCCTGATGGTTACGCCGCGGCACTGGCGGTTAAAAATGATGCAGCGTTTTCTGCGCTAAAGACATTCCAATCGTAGCCGGTTGCGGCCATAGATATCACCCCCGCATTTCCTGAAATACAGAGTAATCGGTATCGATTTCCATATAAATTTTGATTGTTCGCCAGTTGTGACGACTTACAGGGATTCTCCATGAATGCAAGGTTGATTTCGCATCGCAGTTATCCGGTAAACATGGTTACGCATCTACTGGCGCTTGCATCGACGCGTCCAAATGATACCGCGCTGATTGTGGTGCGCCCGGAGAATTCACAGAGTGGTGCAGCTGTTGATACAAAAATCAGTTATAGAGCACTGGATCGGCATGTCCGCGCACTGGCTGCCATCCTTCAGGAGCGCTTTGCAGCAGGGGAACGGGCGTTGCTCTTGCTGGATAACGACGAGCATTATGTCATTGGCTTCTTTGCCTGCCTGTATGCCGGCTTGATCGCCGTACCCGTTTTTCCGCCCGAATCGACACGTGAGCGGCATCTGGCAAGATTGCTTGCGATCGCTACCGATGCGAAGGCATGTTGCGTGCTCACCACGAGCGAGATTCTGCCTCTGATCGGTAGCGCGGAGCAATTTGCCCAAGTCTCAATGGTCGCGGTAGATGCGGTGAAACCCGATGAGGCTTTCGCCTGGCATCCGCATGTTCCCCGAGATGACGACATTGCCTTCCTGCAATACACCTCCGGATCGACTTCCATGCCAAAAGGGGTGATGGTCAGTCACGGCAATCTGATGGCGAATGCGAGAGCGCTTGAGGAGGGCATGTCGATGAATGCGGAGGACATATGGCTGAGCTGGCTACCTCTCTACCACGACATGGGTTTGATTGGAGGGTTATTGCAGCCTGTTTATCGGGGCATACCTGCCATACTGATGACGCCCAGGTTTTTTATCGAACGGCCCGTGCGTTGGCTGGAAGCGATCTCGCGTCATCGCGCCACTGTCAGCGGTGCACCGGATTTTGCTTTTCGGCTATGTGTGGAACGAGTCAGGGACGCGCAGATGCGGGAACTCGATTTGTCGAGTTGGCGCATTGCTTTCTCGGGCGCGGAGCCGGTACGGTATGACACGACGAGTGCGTTTATTGAACGGTTTGCGCCAGTGGGATTTGCGGCAAATGCTATTTATCCCTGTTATGGTCTGGCTGAGGCGACGCTCTTTGTCACCGGCGGTACGCGCGGGGATGGCATGGAAGCCCACCATTTCTCAGCCGAGATGCTGGCCCAAGGCAATGCCGAAGTAGTGGAGCATGGGACGCCCCTCGTGGCCTGCGGCATGCCGGTATCACATCACGCGATAAGGATCGTCGAGCCGGAAACGCTGGACCCGTTGACGGATGGCAGCATCGGCGAAATCTGGACAAATGGCCCAAGCCTCGCCTGCGGCTACTGGCAACGGCCCGGGGAAACGGCGGACACCTTTGTCAGTCATGAAGGCAGGCGCTGGTTGCGCACCGGGGATCTTGGGTTCGTTCATGCCGGGCAGCTATACATTGCCGGACGGCGCAAGGATCTCATTATTGTACGCGGGCAGAATATTTATCCGCAGGATCTCGAACAGATCGTGGAAGAAGAGGTCGAGGCCGCACGGAAGGGGCGAGTTGCAGCCTTTCCGGTGGACACTGCGGAAGGCGAAGGTATCGGAGTTGCGGTAGAGATATCCCGTGGCATGCAAAAACTTGTTTCCGTTGAAACGCTGGTAAAGGCACTCAGCGAAGCAGTCAGCGCCAGCTGTCACGAGCCACTCTCGGTGATTGTGCTACTGAATCCGGGTGCTCTGCCCAAGACTTCCAGCGGGAAGCTGCAGCGCGCCGCGTGTCGTCAGGGATGGCGTGAGCGCACACTGGACGCCTATGCGATTTATGAACACGGCAGCTACCTGCTGGGTGGCGGCATACAGCCAGTACAAGCGTTAACAGATGAAACCGAGATTGCGCTGGCGGCTATCTGGGAAACGGTGCTGAAACGCACGGGACTCGTGCGTGAGGATCATTTCTTTGCGATCGGCGGCAATTCACTTGCCGCAGTACAGGCTGCCGCGCGTATCGCCGATCGCTGGGAGATCGATTTTCCGGTACGGAGCCTGTTTGAAAGTTCGCGGTTGCATGAGTGCGCGATGGAGATCAAGCATCGTTTGGCGACGGGCACCCCCCGGCGCAACGCCGATATCCGAATCCTGCCGACCGAATACAGAGCGCATTCCTTACCGTTATCTTTCGGTCAGCAACGTCAATGGTTCCTTTGGCAACTGGACCCATCAAGTACCGCATATCATATTAAGCATGCGTTGCGATTAACCGGGATGCTGGATATCCAGGCACTGCACGCAGGTTTCGATGGCCTTATGGAACGCCACGAATCATTGCGAACGGTTTTTCGTCCGGGGAAGGATGGGGCGGCTGAACAAGTGATTCAACCGGTGTTGCAGATTGATATTGTGCATCTTGATTTACGCCAGGTGGCTGTTTCAGAACGTGAAATGCAGGCTGCCCAAGAAGCGCAACGAATCGTCGCGACTCCTTTCGATCTCACCCAGGGTCCGCTGCTTCGGGTAGCACTGCTTCGAATCGCCGATCAGGAGAATATCCTGGTGATAGTCATGCATCACATCGTCTCTGACGGCGCTTCGATGCAGATTCTAGTTGATGAGTTTGCGGCGCGTTATCTGGCCCATGTGCAAGGAAAAAGCGTGCACCTTGAGGCACTGCCCATCCAGTATTCCGATTATGCCATTTGGCAGAGAGGCTGGCTGGATGCGGGGGAGAGGGGCAGACAACTTGCCTACTGGCGTGATTATCTGGGAAATGTCCATCCCGTACTCGCGCTGCCCGCCGATCATCCGCGGAAACCGATAGCACATTACCAGGCGGCACGGCACGCCTTCGACCTGCCTGCGGATCTGGTGAGTGCATTGCGCCGAATGGCGCAGGATCGGGGCGCAACACTTTTTATGGCTTTATTGGCGGGCTTTAATGCTTTGTTGTACCGTCACACGGGACAGCAAGATATTCGTGTCGGTGTGCCGATAGCCAATCGCAATCGGGTTGAAACCTCGAGCCTGATCGGCTTCTTCGTGAACACTCAGGTATTGCGCAGCGAAATACATGGCCGTATGGTTCTTGCCGACGTTCTGAACCAGGTACGGGAAGCTGCCATTGATGCCCAAGCCTGTCAGGACCTGCCGTTCGAGCAATTGGTTGAGGCATTGCAGCCGGAGCGAAGCCTGAGTCATAGTCCGCTTTTTCAAGTGACGATCAACCATTTGCGCAGGGATTATCGTGCACTTCAGCAGCTTCCCGGGCTCACGATGACCGGCTACGATCTCGCTGAGCAGGCGGCTCAGTTCGAGTTGATCCTGGAAACCATTGAGTCGCCGGATGGCGGTGTGCAAGCCAGCTTCATTCATGCTTCCGAGCTCTTTGATTCCCGGACCGTTGAGCGGCTGGCTCGGCACTACGTTCATATACTGCGGATGCTGGCCGGGCAGCCGGAGCGATCCATTGCCGACATCGATCTGCTTAGCGAAAGTGACAAGGGACAGCTTCGAGCCTGGGGTATCCATGACCAGCGCTTTGCGGCGACACAACCTGTCCATCAGTTGATTGAACGGCAGGCGGAGAAATGCCCTGATGCTGTCGCGGTGATTTTCGATAGTACCGAATTAAGCTACGCGGAACTGAATCGCAGATCGAACCGGCTGGCACATCGACTCATTGGCCTCGGGGTAAAGCCGGAAGTCAGGGTCGGCATCGCCGTGGAACGTTCCCTCGAGATGATAGTCGGTCTTCTGGCCGTCCTTAAGGCAGGTGGCGGATATGTGCCTTTCGATCCGGAATATCCGCGGGATCGCCTGAATTACATGATGGAAGATAGCGATATTCAGTTGCTGCTCACACAAAACTCTGTCAAGGCACGCATCCCGCGCCCCTCAAAGCTTGACGTGCTGGGAATTGACACCCTTGATTTGAGTGTTGGAATAGAAACCAACCCGGACGTGGCATTGCATGGTGAAAATTCTGCCTATGTGATCTATACCTCCGGTTCGACTGGCAGACCCAAGGGCGTGGTGGTTCCCCACGGTCCCCTGGCAATGCATTTGACAGCCATCAGCGAGATTTACGATGTTCAACCCGGGGATCGAGAATTGATGTTTTTCTCGCTAAATTTCGACGCCGCCGCGGAACAATGGATGACCCCCTTATGTGGAGGTGCGACGATTGTGCTGTCATCCGCACGGGGACTGGCAAGCGATCATTTCACCGACCTGATTACGACGCATCGGGTAACCACGCTGCACCTGCCGCCCGCTTACTTGCGGCTGCTCCTACCCATCGAGCGCGGAAACGGCGCTTCAGTCCGTACATGTATCGCGGGAGGGGAAGCATGGTTTGCTGCAGATCTTGCCGCGACCCAGGCGGCATTCAAGAACGTTCGGCTGGTGAATGCCTATGGCCCGACAGAAACGATTATTACACCCACCGCCTGGACAGGCAATGCCGCGGCGGGCATCGATGGGGATTATGCCCCCATCGGCCGGCCGGTGGGCGATCGAAACGCATATGTGCTCGATGAAGAACTCAATCTCGTTCCTCCCGGCATTACAGGCGAGCTCTACATAGGAGGATCGGGTCTGGCGCGGGGTTATCTCAATCGTCCAGCATTGACCGGCGAGCGATTTGTTGCCGACCCATTCAGTCAGACTGGAGGGCGCCTTTACCGCACGGGCGACCGGGTGCGTTGGCGGATGGATGGGCAGCTGGAATATGTAGGCCGCCTGGACCATCAAATCAAGGTACGTGGCTTTCGCATCGAATTAGGTGAAATCGAAGCTCAGTTGCTAGCACAGACTGGTGTACGCGACGCAGCGGTGGTGGCGCAGGAGAGCCGCAATGGCACGCGCTTGATCGCGTATGTGGCAGCTCATGCCGGGATACTGCTTAATTCCGCACTGCTTAAGACTGCGCTTGGCACAGTGCTTCCCGAATACATGCTTCCAAGTTTGTTTGTTTTTCTGGATGTGCTGCCACTCAGTCCCAACGGCAAGGTCGACCGGATGGGATTGCCTCCGCCTGAGCAGTTAAACGAACAGGATTACGATCCGCCTATTAGCAGAATGGAAACACTGATCTCGGATGTCTTGGCCGAAATTCTGGAGATTCCCCGTGTAGGATTGCATAACAATTTTTTCGATCTTGGCGGTCATTCATTGTTATTGATCAAAGTGCAATGCAAGCTGGAGGAACGCCTAAGCACCCGCATTGCCATTATCGATCTCTTTAAATACACCACGGTTGCCAGTCTGGCAAAATTTCTCGGGCAGGAACGGACAGAACACGTGTCCTTGCCGCACCATCAGGAACGGGCACAGCGTCAACGAGGTGCTTTTATTCAACGCAAGCCGAAAGCAGGGAGGATTCATTGATGCACCATGAAGACGAGTTATCAGAGGACACAGGCATCGAAATTGCGATTATTGGCATGGCGGGCCGTTTTCCTGGTGCGGACGATGTCAACGCCTTCTGGCGCAACCTGCGGGATGGGGTAGAGTCAATCACTTCATTTAGCGATGATGATTTGCTGGCACGCGGTATTCCAGCCAAGCAACTGGATGATCCGCTTTATGTAAAAGCGGGTGCAAGCCTGGATGGTGTAGATCTTTTTGACGCTTCTTTCTTTGGTTACACCCCGCGCGAGGCAGCGGAGATGGATCCGCAACATCGGCTCTTCCTGGAGACCGCATGGCAGGCGCTGGAAGATGCGGGCTATGATGCTTCGGCTTACCGGGATCTAATTGGCGTCTATGCAGGCTGCGGTGTGAATACTTATCTGCTGCTCAATCTGCTTTCCAGTGGGCATTTCTCGGACATGCAGGACATATCCTCGTTGCAAGGGTTGATGAATGGTAATAACAAGGATTCGATGACCACGACCGTCTCCTACAAACTCAATCTGCGCGGACCGGGAATAACGGTGCAAACCGCCTGTTCCACCTCGCTAGCGGCGATCCACGTCGCTTGCCGGGGATTGCTCAACCATGAAGCGGACATGGCCATAGCGGGCGGCGTCTGGGTCAATCTCCTGCATGAGGGCGGTTATCATTACCAGGCTGGCGCTATTCTTTCACCTGACGGTCATTGCCGTGCCTTCGACGCGCAGGCAGCGGGCACCGTGATTGGCAGCGGGGTGGGGATCGTGGTGCTGAAACGTCTGGCTGACGCCGTGGCGGATGGCGATACGATTCACGCGGTAGTCAAGGGTTCGGCGATTAATAATGATGGCTCGGCCAAGGTGGGCTACACGGCACCCAGCGTGGAAGGGCAGGCAGAGGTTATTCTTGCCGCCCAGGCAATTGCGGGCGTATCCGCTGACACGATCAGTTATGTGGAAGCGCACGGCACCGGCACCACGATGGGTGATCCCATCGAGATCGCAGCATTGACGCAGGCGTTCCGCGAGAGCACGGAACGGCGCGGATTTTGCGGCATTGGTTCGGTCAAGACCAACGTAGGGCATCTTGATGCCGCGGCGGGTGTTGCCGGTCTGATCAAAACCGTGATGGCGCTGGAACATCGGACTCTTCCACCGAGCCTGAATTTTGAACGGCCCAATCCACAGATCGATTTTTCCACCAGCCCTTTCTACGTTAATACTATCGGTAAGACATGGCCTGAGGGTTCGACGCCACGCCGTGCGGGAGTCAGTTCGTTCGGCATCGGTGGCACCAATGTTCATGTGGTCCTGGAAGAAGCTCCGCCAGCAAAACCTTCCGGGCCTTCCCGCAATTGGCAGATACTTGCGCTTTCCGCGCGCAGCGGCAATGCCCTAGAGGCAATGGCTGCCCGTTTAAGTGATCAACTGGAAACTCATCCCGAAGTGCCCCTGGCGGATGTCGCCTATACGCTCCAGACCGGCAGAAAATGCTTCTCCCAGCGAGCCATCGCTCTTTGCCGCGACAATGAGGACGCGATCAATCTTTTGGAAAGCCGTGATGCGGAACGCTTTCTTGTCCGGCAAGTGGCGTTCGAAAATCCTCCGGTGGTATTTCTTTTTCCGGGACAGGGTGCCCAGCACGTCGATATGGCTCGTGATCTTTATGAGAACGAACCAGTTTTCCGGCAGGAATTCGATCGTTGTCTCGATTTGTTGAAACCGCATCTTGATTTCGATCTGCTGACGCTTCTCTATCCAGGCGAGGATGAGGCGGAACAGGCTGCGTCGGCGGTGCGCCTTGCGCAAACAGAAGCTACGCAGCCAGCTCTTTTTGTCATTGAATATGCGCTGGCGCGGCTATGGATGTCATGGGGCGTCATGCCCACGGCCATGATAGGTCACAGTATTGGCGAATACGTTGCCGCATGCCTGGCTGATGTGTTCTCGCTGGAGGATGCATTGCATCTGGTCTCGATGCGAGGACGTTTATTGCAGCGCATGGAATCTGGGGCAATGCTTGCGGTTATGTTGCCGGAAGCAGAAATAACACCCTACTTGAACGTTGACTGTGACTTGGCCGCAGTCAATGGACCGGAGCTTTGCGTTTTATCCGGCTCGTTGACGGCGATGGAAACCGTGGAAGCGAGCCTGGAAAGTAAAGGTATCGCAAGCCGGCGATTGCATGTCTCCCATGCATTCCACTCGGCGATGATAGAGCCTATGTTGCCCGCTTTCATCGATATGGTCGGAAAGATTGCGCCACGTCAGCCAAAAATTTCATTCCTCTCCAATCTCAGCGGTGACTGGATTACTCCCCAGGAGGCGACTGATCCCAGTTATTGGAGACGGCATTTGCGCGGGACGGTGCGCTTTGGCGATGGCCTGCACGAATTACTGAGCAATCCAGCTCGAATTCTGCTGGAGGTCGGCCCAGGGGAAACTTTGACCAAGCTCGCGCAACGGCATCCCGACGTGAGTCCGGAGCAGGTCATTCTTTCATCGCTACCTCATCCGGGCAAAGCCCACCTGGCGCATAGGCATCTGTATCTTAGCCTTGGCAAACTTTGGTTGAGCGGCGTTGCCATCAACTGGCAAAATTTTTATGCTGAAGAGCATCGCCATCGTGTTCCGCTGCCCACGTACCCTTTCGAGCGCCAATCGTACTGGGTTAAACCTGGCGCAGCAAGCGATCATGCCCGCCATACGGTCGAGAATAGAGCCGGAGCGCGGATGGACGACGGGAATAAGTCAGGGGTTAGATCGCTGGATGACTGGTTTTACGCGCCCTCATGGCGGCGTGCCGATAAGGTGGCACTTACTCCTGACAGCTTTTCTTCAGATCCGGCCGAAGGCCTGATCGTTTTCAAGGACGGGCATCATCTCGGCACCGCACTGATCACGCATCTATTAAGCAGTGGAATCCACCCCATCGTGGTTTCCGCTGGTTCGGCATTTCGTCGGCGGGATAAGGATCATTACACGATCTGCCCCGGTGAGCGGCATGATTACGATCTTTTATTGAGTGCTATCCGCGATGATGGAAGGGCGATCGACCATATCTTCCATCTCTGGAGCATCACTGCGGATACCGAAGGGCAGTCACTTGCCGAGAGTCAGGCGAGGAATTTTTTCAGTTTGTTTTATCTCGCACAAGCGTTGGAGGGCGTCCGGGCACTTATTCCTGCGGGTAAAAAAGTGGAAATCACGGTTATAACCGATCAACTAGAGGATGTGACGGGCAATGAACAATTGCGTCCGGAAAAAGCAATGGTGCTCGGACCGTGCAAAGTCATTCCACAGGAATATTCCCATCTTGCCTGCCGTATTATAGATATCGAATTACAACCCGCTGACCCGGTTGCGGAGGCCAGGCTTGTCAAGCAGATTCTGGCGGAATCACAAACCGATTCCATCTCATCCGTCGTCGCCTATCGGGGTCCGCACCGCTGGATCCAATGTTTCGATCAAATTTGCAACCCCGCGCCCCTGCGCTCTTGCCTCAGACAAGAGGGTGTCTATTTTATCACGGGGGGACTGGGTGGGGTCGGCCTCACGCTGGCTGAGCATCTGGCCAAAACGCGCCAGGCAAAACTCGTATTGCTGGGGCGTTCGCAGTTTCCATCGCGGGAAAACTGGCCGCGGTTGCTATCAGATACCGGTAACGGGGATTCAACGCGCCGAAAGATAGAGAAGATCATGCATCTCGAAACGCTGGGTGCCGAAGTGCTGGTATTACAAGCGGATGTCGCAATCCAGGCCGAGTTGAAAGCGGCTGTCGCACAGGTACGTCAACGCTTCGGTGCAATTCACGGTGTTATTCATGCCGCGGGCGAAGTCGGCAGTGGGCTGATATCGGCCAAAACAGAAGCGATGGTGGCACAAATATTCTCTCCGAAGGTGCAAGGAATGCGTGCGTTGCAAGCCGTATTCAAGGATGAGGCGCTGGACTTCATGTTGTTGTGCTCATCACTTGCGGCTATCGCGGGAGGTCTCAGCAAGGTGGATTATTGCGCAGCCAATGCCTATCTTGATGCTGTGGCCCGTGCTGCTTACCGTGAAACCGGGTTTCCCATGATCTCGGTTAACTGGGACGGCTGGCGGGAAGTGGGCATGGCGGCAAATATGGCATTGCCAGCTGGAGTAGGGATTGCGCCACTTGAGGGAGTCGAGGCTTTCGAGCGCATTCTGAACGGTGTGATGAGACCTCAAGTAATCGTGTCCACGGTTGATCTGAGCGAAAGGCTTAGCCAGACCCAGGATGACCTGATTGCTCAGCCTCTAGAATTCGATATGGCCACGAAGCGGGAGAGATATCCAAGGCCTGCATTGCAGACAATTCTTAAATTGCCCGACGGCGAACTGGAGAAAGGTATCGCGGAGATCTGGCAGAACCTGCTCGGAATGGATGTAATCGGTGTCGACGATAATCTATTCGAACTGGGCGGTGATTCTTTGCTGGGTATACAGCTCCTTTCCAGGGTCCGGGTAGGTTTTGGCGTTGATCTTCATCCGGCCGATTTCTTCAGGTCACCCACCATTGCAGGCCTGGCGGCGCTGGTGGAGACAAAACTGATCGATGAGATAGAGTATTCATGATTTTTCTTGAATGGGTTTGTATCAATGACCACGTAGAGTTCTGTCATTGTGGTTTTCATGTCCCTGCACAGAGCTGTTTATGAATAGTGATCTTGTGCAACGGCGTGCAAGGCTGACGCCTGAACAACGCAATCGGCTTGCGCAGCGTTTGTCAGGTTCGGGTGCCACCACGCGGGCCGCATCAGCCATCCCGCGCAGAAATTCCTCTACGCTCCCGTTAGTCTCCTACGCGCAGCAGCGGCACTGGTTTTTATGGCAGCTGGAGCCATTGAGCACGGCGTATCACCTGAGTGGTGCATTGAGTTTAACGGGAAGACTGGATATTGAAGCGTTGCGTTCGAGTTTCGATGCATTGGTAATGCGGCATGAATCGCTGCGCACGGTTTTCCGGGCGAATGATCAGGGGATGG
Organism: Nitrosospira multiformis; assembly: GCF_900103165.1. Taxonomy (NCBI): domain Bacteria; kingdom Pseudomonadati; phylum Pseudomonadota; class Betaproteobacteria; order Nitrosomonadales; family Nitrosomonadaceae; genus Nitrosospira; species Nitrosospira multiformis. Next base: position 1,685,041 of record NZ_FNKY01000001.1, read on the forward strand.
CCGAGCAGATCATTGCAGCAGAACAGAAACTGGATATTCCGTTGGTTGATCTATGCGGTTTGCCGGCGACACAACGCACGGTATGCGCGCATGAAGAAGTGAAGAGGATAAACGCAACGCCTTTTGATCTGACGCAAGGCCCGCTGTTGCGGGTGGTGCTCATCAAGATCGCGCCGGAAGAGCACCTGCTGGTTGTGGTAATGCATCACATCATCACGGATGACTGGTCGAAGCGCATCATCATCGACGAATTTGCCACCCATTACCGTGCGTGCGTGCAGGGACAGGCGCTTTCTTTGCCGGCACTGCCGATCCAGTATGCCGACTATGCCGTATGGCAGCGCAACTGGCTGGAGGCGGGAGAGAAAGACCGGCAGCTGGCCTACTGGCGCGCCCAATTGGGGGACGATCATCCGGTATTGCAGCTACCGACCGATCATCCCCGGCCATCCACCGCCAGCTATCGCGCAGCGCGCTTTTCTTTTGTACTGCCGGCCCCGCTTGTGGCGGGATTGCAGCGCCAGGCCCAACGCCAGGGCGCCACGCTTTTCATGGCGCTGCTGGCCGGTTTTCAGGCCTTGCTGCAACGCTATACCGGGCTGGATGACATACGCGTGGGCGTTCCGATCGCCAATCGTCACCGGATCGAGGTGGAAAGCATTATCGGCTTCTTCGTCAACACCCAGGTGCTGCGTAACCGTATCGACAGCCGCGCCCCCCTTAAGGTACTGCTCGACCAGGCACGTGAAGCGGCGCTGGGTGCACAGACCCATCAGGACCTGCCGTTCGAGCAGCTGGTTGAAGCACTCCAGCCCGAACGCAACCTGAACCAGAATCCTTTATTCCAAGTCATGTACAACCACCTGCGCGAGGATCATCGTCCGCTGGAGAACTTGCCTGGGATTACCCTTGGCGGTTATGAGGTGGACGAACAGACGGCCCAGTTCGAGCTGACGCTGGACACCACCGAACGGCCGGATGGGCAAGTCGGCGCCCTGTTCAGCTATGCCGCCGAGTTGTTTGAAGCGGCGACCATTGAACGGCTGGGTGCACACTATCTTCATCTTCTCCAGCAACTGGCCGAACATCCTGAACGCATCCTGGGCGACATTGATATTCTGAGTGGAGAGGAGAAGGCGCAGCTGAAGGCATGGGGAGTCAACGAGCAGCGCTATGCGAATGCCGAGCCGGTGCACCGTCTGATCGAACGGCAGGTGGAAGCCTGCCCCGAGGCGGTCGCACTGATTTTTGGCGACACCGAGTTGAGCTATGCGGAGCTGAACCGGCGGGCGAACCAGCTGGCGCATCGGCTGATTGGCTTGGGGGTCAAGGCCGAGACCAGGGTGGGCATCGCGGTGGAGCGCTCGATCGAGATGATAGTTGGCCTGCTGGCAATCCTCAAGGCTGGGGGTGCGTATGTGCCGCTGGACCCGGAGTATCCGCAGGAGCGGCTGAACTACATGGTGACGGACAGCGACATTGGCTTGCTGCTGACGCAAAGCCATATCAGGGCGCGCATCCCGCACCCGGCGCAGTGCACGGTGCTGGAACTGGACACGCTGGATGTGAGCGGGGAAGGGGCAGGCAATCCCGCCATACCCGTGCACGGGGACAATCTTGTGTATGTCATCTATACCTCCGGCTCTACCGGCAAGCCCAAGGGCGTGGGGCTGGCGCATCATGCCCTGGCCGAACATGCCCAGGCAGCGGTCGGCTTCTTTGGCCTGAGCGCGGCCGACCGGATGCTGCTGTTTTCCACCATCAATTTTGATGGTTTCATCGAACAGTTTTTCCCGCCCTTATGCGCAGGTGCAGCCATTGTCTTGCGCGGTCCCCAGCTATGGGACAGTGACACCTTCTATCGCGAGCTGATTAATAAACGCATCACGGTTGCGGATCTCACCACCGCCTACTGGTTCTTGCTGGCCCAGGACTTTGCCCGGCAAGGCCCACGGGACTATGGGCTGCTGCGGCAGGTGCATGCGGGTGGCGAAGCCATGTCGCCCGAAGGCATCAAAGCCTGGCGTGAGGCTGGACTTGGTGGCATTACCCTGCTTAACACCTACGGTCCGACCGAAGCCACCGTGACGGCCACCGCCCTGGATTGCGGCAGTTATTCGAGCGATGATTCCGTGCCGATGCAGGTAAGCATTGGCCAGCCGCTTGCCGGGCGCAATATTTACTTGCTTGATGCCAACCTGACTCCCGTCATACCGGGGGTTGCGGGCGAATTGTGCATCGGGGGGATTTGCTGGCGCGCGGCTACCTCAATCGTGGCGGGCTGACGGCGGAGCGTTTTATTGCCGACCCCTTTGATGAGAAGGGAGGGCGGTTGTACCGCACGGGGGATCTGGCGAGATGGCGAGCGGATGGACAGATCGAGTATCTGGGGCGACTGGACCATCAGGTCAAGATTCGAGGTTTCCGCATTGAACTGGGAGAAATCGAAGCGCAGCTGCTGTTACAGCCCGAGATAAGGGAAGCGGTGGTGGTTGCAGGGGAAGGGCCGGGTGGAACAGGGGGCGCCAGGCTGGTGGCGTATGTTTCCCTGCAAGCGGGCGCCAGCATTGACAATGCCGTGCTGCGCGAGGCGCTTGGCCAGGCGTTGCCGGACTACATGATTCCTGCGGCGATAGTGGTGCTGGAGCGTTTGCCGCTGAATCCGAACGGCAAGGTGGACCGCAAGGCGCTGCCCGAGCCGGAATTTACCAGTATCGACCACTATGAAGCGCCGCAGGGCGAGGTGGAAGAAGTGCTGGCGGGCATCTGGGCCGAAGTGCTCGGTATTGGGCAGGTGGGGCGCAATGATAATTTCTTCGCATTGGGCGGACATTCGCTTGCAATCCTGCAAGTGCAGCAGAAGCTGCAACAGATTTTATCCATTTCATTGCCGCTACGTTCGTATTTCGAGAATCCTCTGCTGGCCGATGTTGCGTCCGTCATACAGGGGAAACGATTACTTGGATTCGTGGAACATGTTGAGCTTACCGAGCTGACGGGGATGTCGGAATTGCTCGATTTACTGGAGAGCTGAATGGAGTTGATCAAACAGGATTCTGGAGATCGAGTATTCATGATTTTTGCCGATCTATCCTCTGCCAGCGGTCTGGTAGCCTGTTATCGAAATGAGACATTTATGCGAGGAATTGCTTATGTCGAATGACCTTACGCAACGGCGTGCAAGGCTGACGCCTGAACAACGCAATCGGCTTGCGCAGCGTTTGTCAGGTTCGGGTGCCACCACGCGGGCCGCATCAGCCATCCCGCGCAGAAATTCCTCTACGCTCCCGTTAGTCTCCTACGCGCAGCAGCGGCACTGGTTTTTATGGCAGCTGGAGCCATTGAGCACGGCGTATCACCTGAGTGGTGCATTGAGTTTAACGGGAAGACTGGATATTGAAGCGTTGCGTTCGAGTTTCGATGCATTGGTAATGCGGCATGAATCGCTGCGCACGGTTTTCCGGGCGAATGATCAGGGGATGGCCGAGCAGATCATTGCAGCAGAACAGAAACTGGATATTCCGTTGGTTGATCTATGCGGTTTGCCGGCGACACAACGCACGGTATGCGCGCATGAAGAAGTGAAGAGGATAAACGCAACGCCTTTTGATCTGACGCAAGGCCCGCTGTTGCGGGTGGTGCTCATCAAGATCGCGCCGGAAGAGCACCTGCTGGTTGTGGTAATGCATCACATCATCACGGATGACTGGTCGAAGCGCATCATCATCGACGAATTTGCCACCCATTACCGTGCGTGCGTGCAGGGACAGGCGCTTTCTTTGCCGGCACTGCCGATCCAGTATGCCGACTATGCCGTATGGCAGCGCAACTGGCTGGAGGCGGGAGAGAAAGACCGGCAGCTGGCCTACTGGCGCGCCCAATTGGGGGACGATCATCCGGTATTGCAGCTACCGACCGATCATCCCCGGCCATCCACCGCCAGCTATCGCGCAGCGCGCTTTTCTTTTGTACTGCCGGCCCCGCTTGTGGCGGGATTGCAGCGCCAGGCCCAACGCCAGGGCGCCACGCTTTTCATGGCGCTGCTGGCCGGTTTTCAGGCCTTGCTGCAACGCTATACCGGGCTGGATGACATACGCGTGGGCGTTCCGATCGCCAATCGTCACCGGATCGAGGTGGAAAGCATTATCGGCTTCTTCGTCAACACCCAGGTGCTGCGTAACCGTATCGACAGCCGCGCCCCCCTTAAGGTACTGCTCGACCAGGCACGTGAAGCGGCGCTGGGTGCACAGACCCATCAGGACCTGCCGTTCGAGCAGCTGGTTGAAGCACTCCAGCCCGAACGCAACCTGAACCAGAATCCTTTATTCCAAGTCATGTACAACCACCTGCGCGAGGATCATCGTCCGCTGGAGAACTTGCCTGGGATTACCCTTGGCGGTTATGAGGTGGACGAACAGACGGCCCAGTTCGAGCTGACGCTGGACACCACCGAACGGCCGGATGGGCAAGTCGGCGCCCTGTTCAGCTATGCCGCCGAGTTGTTTGAAGCGGCGACCATTGAACGGCTGGGTGCACACTATCTTCATCTTCTCCAGCAACTGGCCGAACATCCTGAACGCATCCTGGGCGACATTGATATTCTGAGTGGAGAGGAGAAGGCGCAGCTGAAGGCATGGGGAGTCAACGAGCAGCGCTATGCGAATGCCGAGCCGGTGCACCGTCTGATCGAACGGCAGGTGGAAGCCTGCCCCGAGGCGGTCGCACTGATTTTTGGCGACACCGAGTTGAGCTATGCGGAGCTGAACCGGCGGGCGAACCAGCTGGCGCATCGGCTGATTGGCTTGGGGGTCAAGGCCGAGACCAGGGTGGGCATCGCGGTGGAGCGCTCGATCGAGATGATAGTTGGCCTGCTGGCAATCCTCAAGGCTGGGGGTGCGTATGTGCCGCTGGACCCGGAGTATCCGCAGGAGCGGCTGAACTACATGGTGACGGACAGCGACATTGGCTTGCTGCTGACGCAAAGCCATATCAGGGCGCGCATCCCGCACCCGGCGCAGTGCACGGTGCTGGAACTGGACACGCTGGATGTGAGCGGGGAAGGGGCAGGCAATCCCGCCATACCCGTGCACGGGGACAATCTTGTGTATGTCATCTATACCTCCGGCTCTACCGGCAAGCCCAAGGGCGTGGCTACGCGGCATCGCTCGCTTCTTAACCGTCTGGTATGGATGCAACAAGCCCATGGGCTGGTCGCAGGCGACGTGATCTTGCAAAAGACCCCGTTCAGTTTTGATGTTTCTGTCTGGGAATTCTTCTGGCCGTTGATGAATGGTGCGCGCCTGGCCGTAGCCGCGCCGGGAGATCACCGCGATCCTGCGCGCCTGATCGAACTGATCCGGCGATATGCAGTCACCACGATCCACTTCGTTCCTTCAATGTTGCAGAATTTTATATCTGGCGATGACACGCAAACCTGCACAACCTTGCGGCGCATCCTCTGTAGTGGAGAGGCATTGCCTATGGAACTGCAACGCAAGATGCTGAGACAGTTTCACTGGGCAAAACTTTTCAACCTCTACGGACCGACAGAAGCGGCAATCGATGTTACGCAGTGGGTATGCAAAAATGATACCCACGGCAGTGTGGCGATCGGACAACCCATTTCCGATACGAAAACCCACATTCTTGACACGGATCTCAACCTGATCCCACAAGGGGTGGCTGGAGAGCTGTATCTGGGAGGCGTGGGACTGGCGCGTGGCTATCTCGATCGTAGGGGGCTGACTGCCGAGCGCTTTGTTGCCGATCCCTTTGATGAGAAAGGGGGACGACTGTACCGCACGGGGGATTTGGCAAGATGGCGGGGAGACGGGCAGATCGAATATCTGGGGCGCCGGGACAATCAAGTCAAGGTGCGAGGCTTTCGAATTGAGTTGGGAGAGATCGAAACCCAGCTGCTTTTACAGCCCGGAGTGAGGGAAGCCGTCGTGGTGGCCAGGAGAGGAACAGGCGGAGCAAGGCTGGCGGCGTATGTGTCCGCACACGCGGGCAAAAACCTGGATATCCCGGTCTTGCGGGAAGCGCTAAGCAAGGTGCTGCCAGACTATATGATTCCCGCGACGGTCATGGTGCTGGACAGTTTACCACTGAGTCCGAATGGCAAGGTGGACCGCAGGATGTTGCCAAAACCGGAATTTGCCAACAGAGGCCGCTATGAGGCACCACAGGGTGAGATGGAAGAAGTCGTGGCGACCGTCTGGGCCGAGGTACTCGGTATTGGGCAGGTGGGGCGCAATGATAACTTCTTCGCACTGGGCGGCCATTCGCTTGCAATCCTGCAAGTTCAACAAAAGCTGGAACAGATCTTATCTATTGCGTTGCCTTTACGCTTGTATTTCGAGAATCCCCAATTGGTAGATATTGTGCGGGTCCTACAGGAAAAACGTTCTTTAGTGTCTGAAAAATCTGCCGGGCTGCGCGGGATAGCGAATTTACTCGATTTACTGGAGAGTTGAATGGAATTGGACAAGCAGGACATTGCGAAACGATACTCAGCGCTTCCTCCCGAGAAGCAGAAAGAGTTCCTTAGCGCGCTGAAAAAACGGGGATTTGATTTTTCCCTGCTTCCGATCGTCCCGCAGCAAGCGCAAAACCGCAACATACTTTCCTACGCGCAGCAGCGGCACTGGTTTTTATGGCAGCTGGAGCCATTGAGCACGGCGTATCACCTGAGTGGCGCATTGAGTTTAACGGGAAGACTGGATATTGAAGCGTTGCGTTCGAGTTTCGATGCATTGGTGATGCGTCACGAATCGCTGCGCACGGTTTTCCGGGCGAATGATCAGGGGATGGCCGAGCAGATCATTGCGGCAGAACAGAAACTGGATATTCCGGTGGTTGACCTGTGTGATCTCCCACCTACCCAACGCGCGGTGCGTGCGCATGAAGAAGCCAGCGGGGTAAGCGCCACCCCTTTTGATCTGACGCAAGGCCCGCTGCTGCGGGTGGTGCTCATCAAGACCGCACCGGAAGAACACCTGCTCGTGATGGTGATGCATCACATCATATCGGATGACTGGTCAAATCGCATCATCTTCGACGAGTTTGCCGCCCATTACCGTGCGTGCGTGCAGGGACAGGCGCTTTCTTTGCCGGCACTGCCGATACAGTATGCCGACTATGCCGTATGGCAGCGCAACTGGCTGGAGGCGGGAGAGAAAGACCGGCAGCTGGCCTACTGGCGCGCCCAATTGGGGGACGATCATCCGGTATTGCAGCTACCGACCGATCATCCCCGGCCATCCACCGCCAGCTATCGCGCAGCGCGCTTTTCTTTTGTACTGCCGGCCCCGCTTGTGGCGGGATTGCAGCGCCAGGCCCAACGCCAGGGCGCCACGCTTTTCATGGCGCTGCTGGCCGGTTTTCAGGCCTTGCTGCAACGCTATACCGGGCTGGATGACATACGCGTGGGCGTTCCGATCGCCAATCGTCACCGGATTGAGGTGGAAGGCATTATCGGCTTCTTCGTCAACACCCAGGTGCTGCGTAACCGTATCGACAGCCGCGCCTCGCTTAAGATCCTGCTCGATCAAGCGCGTGAAGCGGCGCTGGGTGCACAGACCCATCAGGACCTGCCGTTCGAGCAGCTGGTTGAAGCCCTCCAGCCTGAACGCAACCTGAACCAGAATCCTTTATTCCAGGTCATGTACAACCATCTGCGCGAAGACCCGGATGTGTTGGAGCCATTGCCGGATCTTACGATGGAAAATCATGTACTGGGTGAGCAGACGGCCCAGTTCGAGCTGACGCTGGACACCACCGAACGGCCGGATGGGCAAGTCGGGGCCCTGTTCAGCTATGCCGCCGAATTGTTCGAGCCGGCCACCATTGAACGGCTGGGTGCACACTATCTTCATCTCCTCCAGCAACTGGCCGAACATCCTGAACGCATCCTGGGCGACATTGATATTCTGAGTGGAGAGGAGAAGGCGCAACTGAAGGCCTGGGGAGTCAACGAGCAGCGCTATGCGCATGCCGAGCCGGTGCACCGTTTGATCGAACGGCAGGTGGAGGCCTGTCCGGAAGCGGTCGCACTGATTTTTGGCGACACCGAGTTGAGCTATGCGGAGCTGAACCGGCGGGCGAACCAGCTGGCGCATCGGCTGATTGGCTTGGGGGTCAAGGCCGAGACCAGGGTGGGCATCGCGGTGGAGCGCTCGATCGAGATGATAGTTGGCCTGCTGGCGATCCTCAAGGCTGGGGGTGCGTATGTGCCGCTGGACCCGGAGTATCCGCAGGAGCGGCTGAACTACATGGTGACGGACAGCGACATTGGCTTGCTGCTGACGCAAAGCCATATCAGGGCGCGCATCCCGCACCCGGCGCAGTGCACGGTGCTGGAACTGGACACGCTGGATGTGAGCGGGGAAGCGGCAGGCAATCCCGCCATACCCGTGCATGGGGACAATCTTGTGTATGTCATCTATACCTCCGGCTCTACCGGCAAGCCCAAGGGTGTGGGTGTAGCCCATGGCCCTCTGTCGATGCATGTCCAGGCTATCGGTGAAGTTTACGGTATGACGGCAGCGGATCGGGAGCTTCAGTTTGCATCGATCAATTTTGACGGTGCGCACGAACGCTGGCTTGTACCCCTGGCCTTCGGCGCGGCATTGATGCCGCGTGACAATGATATCTGGTCCGTTGAGCGCACCGTTGCCGAGATTGCGAGGCACCGGATAACCATCGCCTGTTTCACACCCGGTTATCTGCATCAATTGGCTGAGCTAATAGGTAATGCCGGCCGGAGTTTGCCGATCCGCTCCTATACCGTCGGCGGCGAAGCAATGACTCGTGCCAGCTTTGATTTCGTGCAAGAGGTACTTCAGCCCCCCCGCATTGTCAATGGCTATGGTCCTACCGAAACAGTCATTACTCCCTTGATTTCGAAAGCTTATCCTGGTACGGGATTTGAGTCCGCCTATATGCCGATTGGTCATCCCGTCGGGGATCGGACGGCCTACATTCTTGATTCTGACTTCAATCCGGTTCCGCAGGGGGTTGCAGGCGAATTGTATCTGGGGGGAGGTGGATTGGCGCGCGGCTACCTCAATCGTGGGGGGCTGACGGCGGAGCGTTTTATTGCCGACCCCTTTGATGAGAAGGGAGGGCGGTTGTACCGCACGGGGGATCTGGCGAGATGGCGAGCGGATGGACAGATCGAGTATCTGGGGCGACTGGACCATCAGGTCAAGATTCGAGGTTTCCGCATTGAACTGGGAGAAATCGAAGCGCAGCTGCTTTTACAGCCCGAGATAAGGGAAGCGGTGGTGGTTGCAGGGGAAGGGCCGGGTGGAACAGGGGGCGCCAGGCTGGTGGCGTATGTTTCCCTGCAAGCGGGCGCCAGCATTGACAATGCCGTGCTGCGCGAGGCGCTTGGCCAGGCGTTGCCGGACTACATGATTCCTGCGGCGATAGTGGTGCTGGAGCGTTTGCCGCTGAATCCGAACGGCAAGGTGGATCGCAAGGCGCTGCCCGAGCCGGAATTTACCAGCATCGACCACTATGAGGCGCCGCAGGGCGAGGTGGAAGAAGTGCTGGCGGGCATCTGGGCCGATGTGCTGGGTATTGGGCAGGTGGGGCGCAATGATAACTTCTTTGAACTGGGTGGCGATTCGATACTCAGCTTGCAGATAGTGACTAAAGTACGCCGTGCGGGCTGGAAGATCACCCCCCGGCAACTGTTCGAACGGCAGACCATTGCCGCCCTGGCCGTAGTGGTCGCCCCGGCAGAAGGGCTGGCTGAAACGATACAGAAAGATACAGGAAACACTTCAATGGGTGCGAGCAGCCCCGTGCCGCTGCTCCCAATCCAGGTTGAATTCTTCGCACAGGAAATTCCTGTCCGGCATCACTGGAACCAGGCCGTGCTGCTCAAAAGCAGCCAGCTTCTGGATATCGAATGCCTGGCTCGGGCGTTGGAAGCCGTGGTGCGTCATCACGATGCCCTCCGTTTTCGCTATGTAAAACAATCGGCCGGCGACTGGCAACAGACTTGCGGCGAACCTGTTGCCCAAAGTTTGCAGGTTGTGCCATGGGTACGTCATGCTGCCAGTACCGAGCAGTTCGAGGCGTTATGCAATGAGGCTCAACGCAGCTTGAATCTGACGGAAGGCCCGCTATTGCGAGCTCTGGTCATCGAAATGAGCGATGGCACCCAGCGACTGCTGCTGATTATTCATCATCTGGTGGTTGATGGTGTTTCCTGGCGTATCCTGCTCGAAGACTTGCAGAATGCCTATGATCAATATCGGACAGGGGTATCGATCACGCTGTCCGAAAAGACGAGCGGCTATCCGATGTGGGCGCAACGGCTCCAGAGCTACGTTCATAGCCATGGGGATGAACTGCCTTACTGGCAAGGCTTGGCAGATATGCCCGTTTCCCTGCCTAAGGATTATCCGCAAGGCCCGAACAACGTTCATCATCAAGTCAGCATTATCCTCAGGCTCGACCGCAGGCAGACGCAAGCCTTGCTCAAGCAAGCTCCCGCGGCCTACCGTACTCAGGTTAACGACCTTTTGTTGACCGCGTTAGGAAGCGCCTTATGCCGGTGGAGCGGGCACGAGAAAATCCTGGTCGATCTGGAAGGTCATGGACGCGAAGATTTGTATGCGGACATCGATCTTTCGCAAACGGTGGGTTGGTTTACCAGCCTTTATCCGGTGATCCTTGATCCCTCCGGTGATTTGGACCAGAGGATCAAGCGTATCAAGGAGAGCCTGCGGCAACCACCCAACAAGGGATTGGGCTATGGCTTATTTAAATATCACGGTACGCCGGAACAGCGGTGGGCCCTGGCATGCGTACCCAAGGCGGAAGTGGTCTTCAACTACCTTGGACAATTCGATGCCAGTTTTGACGAAGCATCGTGGACGCTGGCAACCGAGCCTGCCGGTGATTTAATGGATGCAGCCGTGGCGCCGACCCATGACATATCCATAAATAGTCACGTCTATGCGGGCGAACTCAGCCTGGAAGTGAGTTATAGCCAAGCTCGTTATGCCAAAGCCACGATCGAGTCCTTTGTTAAGGACTATCAGGCTGAACTCGAAAGATTGATTAACCATTGCACCAGCGGGATCTGGGGCACCACGCCATCCGATTTTCCCCTGATTCAGGTCACGCAAGATGAGTTGAATGGTTTGCCAATTCCGGCAGAACGGCTTGATGATCTTTATCCGCTTTCGCCGATGCAATCGGGAATGCTGTTTCATAGCGTATATGATTCCGACGGCAGTCTCTATGTGAATCAGTTGAGAGCCGACGTCGAAGGATTGGACGTGGAGCGATTCAAGGCGGCGTGGCAAGCTGCTGTGGATCGTCATGACGTATTACGCACAGGCTTCCTGCATCAGCGCGATGTACCGCTTCAGTGGGTAGCCAGAGCTATTGAGCTGCCGCTGACGGAATATGATTGGCAAGACCAGTCAAGCCGGCAATCAGTGAATCAGGAACAGGATCTGCAGGCGCTGGCCCGGTCAGAACACGCTCGCGGTTTCGATCTGGCACAACCCCCGCTCATGCGCTTGGCATTGGTGCGCCTTGCGAACAAGAAGTATCACTTTATCTGGACCATTCATCACCTGCTGCTGGACGGCTGGAGTGCTTCCCAGTTGATGAGCGAAGTATTGCAGCAGTATGGCGGAATGAGGCTGCCCTCATCGGGAGGCCGCTATCGCGATTACATTGAGTGGCTTCAGAGCCGCGATATGAATGCGTCAGAGGTCCATTGGCGGGAACAACTACGCGGCATGGGCGAGCCAACCCGATTGGCTGATGCTTTCTCCGCGCATGACGAAGATTCGGCTTACAACGAATACACATGTGTAATTGAGCGCGCTGCTACAGCGGGTTTAATCGATTTTGCAAGGCGCGAGCGCGTTACCGTCAATACCTTGATACAGGCCGCCTGGGCATTGCTTCTGAATCGTTACACTTGCCAACCAGCGGTGGCTTTCGGCGTAACCATTGCGGGCCGGCCGGATGATTTGCCAGGGGCTGACCGATTGCTCGGGCTTTTTATCAATACTCTGCCCGTGATCGCGATGCTGGATCCAGAGCAAGAGATGGCCGCCTGGCTACGTGAGTTGCAAGCGCAGAATCTGTCCTTGCGTGAACATGGGCATACGCCATTGTATGAGATCCAGCGCTGGGGAGGGCAGGGTGGCCAAGGGTTATTCGACAGCATTCTGGTATTCGAAAACTATCCGATGGACGAGGCTTTGCAGCAATTCGCATCCAGCGAACTGGTCTTTTCCGCTGTCAAAAGCCGGGAAGTTACCAATTACGCCTTGACGGTGTCGGTAACACAGGCAGACACGCTCAATCTTCAATATAGCTACACTAGTAAGGATTTTTCGGAGATCAATATAAGCCGCATCGCGGCACAGGTGGAAAGGCTACTCCACGAAATTGTGCAGGGTTCAGGACGCATCCTGGGCGACATTGATATTCTGAGTGGAGAGGAGAAGGCGCAGCTGAAGGCATGGGGAGTCAACGAGCAGCGCTATGCGAATGCCGAGCCGGTGCACCGTCTGATCGAACGGCAGGTGGAAGCCTGCCCCGAGGCGGTCGCACTGATTTTTGGCGACACCGAGTTGAGCTATGCGGAGCTGAACCGGCGGGCGAACCAGCTGGCGCATCGGCTGATTGGCTTGGGGGTCAAGGCCGAGACCAGGGTGGGCATCGCGGTGGAGCGCTCGATCGAGATGATAGTTGGCCTGCTGGCAATCCTCAAGGCTGGGGGTGCGTATGTGCCGCTGGACCCGGAGTATCCGCAGGAGCGGCTGAACTACATGGTGACGGACAGCGACATTGGCTTGCTGCTGACGCAAAGCCATATCAGGGCGCGCATCCCGCACCCGGCGCAGTGCACGGTGCTGGAACTGGACACGCTGGATGTGAGCGGGGAAGGGGCAGGCAATCCCGCCATACCCGTGCACGGGGACAATCTTGTGTATGTCATCTATACCTCCGGCTCTACCGGCAAGCCCAAGGGCGTGGGGCTGGCGCATCATGCCCTGGCCGAACATGCCCAGGCAGCGGTCGGCTTCTTTGGCCTGAGCGCGGCCGACCGGATGCTGCTGTTTTCCACCATCAATTTTGATGGTTTCATCGAACAGTTTTTCCCGCCCTTATGCGCAGGTGCAGCCATTGTCTTGCGCGGTCCCCAGCTATGGGACAGTGACACCTTCTATCGCGAGCTGATTAATAAACGCATCACGGTTGCGGATCTCACCACCGCCTACTGGTTCTTGCTGGCCCAGGACTTTGCCCGGCAAGGCCCACGGGACTATGGGCTGCTGCGGCAGGTGCATGCGGGTGGCGAAGCCATGTCGCCCGAAGGCATCAAAGCCTGGCGTGAGGCTGGACTTGGTGGCATTACCCTGCTTAACACCTACGGTCCGACCGAAGCCACCGTGACGGCCACCGCCCTGGATTGCGGCAGTTATTCGAGCGATGATTCCGTGCCGATGCAGGTAAGCATTGGCCAGCCGCTTGCCGGGCGCAATATTTACTTGCTTGATGCCAACCTGACTCCCGTCATACCGGGGGTTGCGGGCGAATTGTGCATCGGGGGGGATTTGCTGGCGCGCGGCTACCTCAATCGTGGCGGGCTGACGGCGGAGCGTTTTATTGCCGACCCCTTTGATGAGAAGGGAGGGCGGTTGTACCGCACGGGGGATCTGGCGAGATGGCGAGCGGATGGACAGATCGAGTATCTGGGGCGACTGGACCATCAGGTCAAGATTCGAGGTTTCCGCATTGAACTGGGAGAAATCGAAGCGCAGCTGCTGTTACAGCCCGAGATAAGGGAAGCGGTGGTGGTTGCAGGGGAAGGGCCGGGTGGAACAGGGGGCGCCAGGCTGGTGGCGTATGTTTCCCTGCAAGCGGGCGCCAGCATTGACAATGCCGTGCTGCGCGAGGCGCTTGGCCAGGCGTTGCCGGACTACATGATTCCTGCGGCGATAGTGGTGCTGGAGCGTTTGCCGCTGAATCCGAACGGCAAGGTGGACCGCAAGGCGCTGCCCGAGCCGGAATTTACCAGTATCGACCACTATGAAGCGCCGCAGGGCGAGGTGGAAGAAGTGCTGGCGGGCATCTGGGCCGAAGTGCTCGGTATTGGGCAGGTGGGGCGCAGTGATAACTTCTTTGAGCTGGGTGGCGATTCGATACTCAGCTTGCAGATAGTGACTAAAGTACGCCGTGCGGGCTGGAAGATCACCCCCCGGCAACTGTTCGAACGGCAGGCCATCGCCGCGCTGGCGGAGGTAGCTGAACCAGTACAGGAGTCCGTTGTAGTAGCGGTTAAGCCCGAGAGAGGCTATTTGCGCGACTATCTGAATGTCGAAGCGATCGCCGCGCTGCCGTTTGGAGAGAATGAAATCGAGGATATTTACCCCCTGGCGCCAATTCAGGAAGGGATGCTGTTTCATACCCTGGAAGCACCGGGCACCGGACTTTATGTGACCCAGCTCAGTGTTGCGGTGGAGGGTCTTGACCCTGATCGCCTAGTGGATGCATGGCGAGCCATGATCGCACGGCATCCGGTATTGCGCACGGGTTTCTTGTGGCAAGCTGGATTGGCGCGCCCGCTGCAGATTGTATTCAAACAGGCTGATAATCCTGTTGTTCAGTTGGATTGGCGGGGCCTGGATGGGCAGGAATCGCGGATTGCCGCTTACGCGGACGAAGACTTGAAGCGTGAATTTGATTTCCTCACCCCTCCGGTAGCGCGGCTGAGTCTTATCCGCTTGAGTGAAAACTGTTATCAACTGGTGTGGACGAAGCATCACATACTGTTGGACGGCTGGGGCGACTCCATGCTGGTCAGCGATTGGTTGCGCTGCTATGCCGGCGAAACCCTTGCTGCACCGGGTTCGGGTTATGGTGATTATGTGCGCTGGCTCGCGCAACAGGATGCAGAAGCGACCAAAGCTTTCTGGAAAACCGAGCTCAAACAGGTCGAGGGCGCAACCTTGCTTTCGAATGCCTTTCGCACGACAGCGAAAGCGGACAGCCTGGATAAGCGAACTGGCTACGCTCAGATCTATACGCATTTGAGTGTTGAAGAAACCAGGAAATTGCAGGCATTCGTGCAGCGAGAACGAGTCACGCTCAATACGCTCGTACAGGCCGCATGGGGACAGCTTCTACAACGCTACACTGGAAAGGATACGGTTGTATTTGGGGTTACCGTGGCCGGCAGGTCGCCGAATTTACCAAAATCTGATGAGATTCTCGGCTTGTTCATCAACACCATTCCGGTTCCGGTTGAGCGGTGCAGCGATTTGACGGTGAGCGAGCATCTCGCCATGCTGCAAAGTGTCAATGCAAGACTACGCGAACACGAACATACATCGCTAGCCGATATCCAGCGATGGACAGGCTCGTCCGGGCAGCCTCTTTTCGACAGTATCGTTGTGTTCGAGAACTATCCCATCGCCGAGACGCTGCGCAGTAATGAACTATATGGTCTTCATTTTGGTGATATTGAAGGCAAGGGCCTGACCGGTTACGCGATGGACTTGCAAGTCGTTGTCGGCGATACGATCGAGATCGAATATTCATACGGACGAAATGATTTTACGGATGACTTCGTGCTGGAGCTGCGAAGCCATATGGAATTTTTGCTGCGGGAAATGATGGCCCATCCGGAACGGGCGCTAGGCGAACTGCCATGGATGGGAGCCAAAGCGCTTAATCAAGTAATTTCATTAGGATGTAATACGCATGATCTTGCGACCAGCACCCCGGTACGTTCGCATCAGCCGGTACATCGCCTGATTGAACATCATGCCAGGGTGCAACCCGGCGCTATCGCGCTATTGATGGGTGAACAGGAGCTTTCATACGCCGAACTGAACGCACGGGCAAACCGGCTTGCACATCACCTGATCGATATGGATATCGGCCCGGAAATCCGGGTGGGTGTGGCAATGGAGCGTTCGCTCGACGTGATTGTGGTACTGCTTGCCATACTCAAGGCCGGAGGGGCGTATGTGCCGCTGGATACGGAATATCCAGCTGACCGGCTTTCATTCATGATGGATGATAGCGCCTTGTCCCTTCTCATTACGCAAAACAATGTATTGCCCAAGCTTGTAATCACCACCGGGGTGCGAACGTTGATACTGGATTCAACCTATCTCGATGCTGAGCAGGATTCGAATCCCGAGGTTTCGGTTAATGAGCATAATCTCGCCTATGTCATTTACACATCGGGCTCCACAGGCATTCCCAAAGGGGTGGCAGTGACGCATGGCCCGCTGTCGATGCACTGCCAGGCCACTGCCGAGATTTATGGCATGAGCCTGCATTCATGCGAATTGCTTTTTATGTCATTCTCTTTTGACGGGGCCCATGAGCGCTGGCTAACCGCACTCACTGTCGGTGCGGGACTCGCGGTACGCGACCAGGAATTGTGGACCGCTGAGCAAACCTACGATGCACTGCACCATTATGGTATTACCAATGCTGCCTTTCCACCTGCCTACCTGGGGCAGGTAGCGGAATGGGCTGCGCCCCGGGATGACCCGCCGCCGGTGGAGCTCTATGTATTCGGCGGTGAAGCCATGCCCAAGGCCTCTTATGACCTGATTCGGCAAACGCTGCGGCCGCGTATTCTGATCAATGGCTATGGACCGACCGAAACGGTCGTTACGCCATTGATCTGGAAGACCGAGGCCAGGAACAGTTTTGATTGCGTTTATGCACCCATCGGCCGTCCCGTAGGTGAGCGTACCGCATACGTGCTGGATGTCGACATGCAACCCGTACCTATGGGTACAGTGGGCGAGCTTTATATTGGCGGGTACGGATTGGCACGCGGGTACCTGGGCCGAGCCGGTTTGACAGCCGAGCGCTTCGTTGCCGATCCTTTCGATGAGAATGGCGGACGTCTCTATCGCACTGGAGATCTGGTGCGATGGCTGAATGACGGCAATATCGAGTATATCGGCCGCGTCGACCATCAGGTAAAGATTCGCGGCTTCCGCATCGAACTGGGCGAAATCGAGGCCCGTTTACGTGAAGCAAGCGGAATAGCCGATGCAGCAGTTATCGTACATGAGAGTGCAACGGGCGCCCAGCTGGTTGCCTATGTGGTGCCGATGGATGACATGCCGCCGCCCGACCTGGCTCGGCGGCTCAAACAGGAGCTCGGCAATCGCCTGCCTGACTACATGCTTCCCGCGCATATCATGACGCTCGCGACCCTGCCACGATTACCCAGTGGCAAGCTCGACCGTAATGCGTTGCCGGAACCGGGTGTTGCTATCGGTCTGAGCTACCAGGCACCGTCGACTGATCAAGCCAGGATGCTGGCAGAAATCTGGCAGGAAGTGCTTGGCGTCGAGCGCGTGGGAGAAACTGACAACTTTTTTGCGCTGGGTGGAGATTCGCTATCGAGCCTGAAAGTGATGGCCAAGATGCGCAATCTGCCCGGTGTCAAACTCAACTTCAAACTGCGCGACCTGATGCAACGCCCGACCATTGCAGGTTTGTTAGGAATAGATACCCTGGCCCCGAAAGACGTCCAGCCGCTGCTGGCACTCAATCAGCCGTGCGAAGAGGCAGCACCGCTATTCTGCATTCACGCGGGACTGGGCACGGTATTCGACTATCAGCCTCTGGCACGCTTGCTTCAGGGTGACCGGACAGTATATGGTCTTCCCTGCCGCATGCTGACGGATCCTCAACACCGGGATAGTTCGCTTGAAAAAATGGCGGCAGACTATTGTCAGATGATCCGCCGCATCCAGCCACAAGGGCCATATCATCTGGCTGGCTGGTCTCTGGGCGGCACGCTGGCAGCCATGATCGCTGCATTCCTGGAGGCAGATGCGCAAAAGGTAGCATTTCTGGGCCTGATTGATCCCTTTATTCCGGGCATCGAGCAACCCCAGCCCGATAGCTGGCGCCAGGATTTATCTGATTTCGTCTCTGTGGTTATCCCAGGCATGACGTTAAGCGATATGGACATCGATTCATCCGGTGGCGAAATGACGGAAGCACAGGCAGTTTCCAGCTTGCTGGGGAAGCTTCTTCTAACCGAACGGATGAGAGCGCGAACAGAAGGCGATCAAGAAACAGGAGGAGGCTACGCCGACATGGGAAGAGAAGAATTGGCGCATACCTTCGCCGTCGCGCGCCAGTTGAAAGCGCTGTCGCTACAGGCCACTGGCTTGACCGCTTTGCAGGGCCGGCCAACATGCTGGTGGGCGGCCGAACGTCCATTGCCGGACCGGGATGCGCTGGCTTCGCAGATAGATCAAGACAAGTTGCTTTCCATCGAACTCGAAGCTGACCATTTTGCCATCGTGCGGGGGGAAGCTCTGTTACTGGGGATAGTATCTGCTCTGGCAGCGATTCCGCCCTTGCCCACGGAGAGCAGGGTGGCTGGCTGAATCATGCCAACTAGGCCTTTCAAGGTTTACAGAAAATTGGAAAGAAGCGTTCAGTTTTCCTTTTCAGGAAGTTGAGAAGAAAATGCTTTCGCAAGCGCCTGCGATATATCCCTTCGTACCAGTTCGGCTTCGTTCACGATATTTCCGAGACGGGCAAAATCGTGAGTCATTCCTTCATAGACCTTGAGTTGAGTGGAAACGCCTGCCGCCTTCAGTCTATCCGCATACGCGACACCTTCATCCACCAAGGGGTCATATTCCGCCAATGCGATAAATGCCGGAGCAAGCTTGCCTAGATCAATCGCTTCAAGGGGCGCAAAACGCCAATCCGTACGATCCGCAGCATCGCGCAGGTAATTGCTGAACATCCATTGCAGCGTCGGAGCTTCAAGCAGATATCCCTGAGCCAGGCGGCTGTGCGATCCGGTGTCCTGCCAAGCTGCGGTGCAAGGATAAAGAAGCACCTGTAATACGGGCTGCAGCCATCCTTCGTCACGCGCAGCGATCGTCAACCCCGTTGCCAGCGTTCCCCCCGCGCTGTCGCCTCCTACCGCAATACGCCGGGCATCTATTCCGCAGGTGGACCCATTCGAAAGCAGCCATCGATAGGCGTCCTGGGCATCGTCAACAGCCGTGGGAAATTTATGCTCTGGGGCAAGCCGATATGCAACGCTCAGTACACAGCAGGGGGTGAGTGCCGACAATGCACGACAGAGCGAATCGTGTGAATCCAGTCCACCAACGCAGTATCCGCCCCCATGAAAATACAGCAGCGCAGGTAACAATGATCCATCATGAGCCGGGATAGCGGGTACATAAAGCCGTGCGTCGATCTGATTGCCATCCCGGCATGGTATTTCAATGGATTTTGCGCTGGCGACATCCATTCCTTCAGCATCAAGCGCCAGCGTGGAATTATCGTACTGGACACGCGCCTGTGCTGGCGGCAATTCGTGCAGCGGTTGTGCACCATTGTCGATGCCAGCCTCGACCAGTTCAAGGAACGCGGCAAGATCCGGGTCAAGCGGCATCGTATATCTCGACTATGGTGGTGTGATTGATTAAAAATTAAGTTTAAGCGTGCCAACCACCACGCGGTCCGTCCCACGGAAAAAATTCCCGCCGGAGCTTGCAGAAAAGTAGTGTTGATTGAATATATTATTGGCATTTATGAAAAACCGCCAGGGGCCGTGATCATACCGAAGCACCGCATCGAACAGGGTGAACGACCGCGTGGTACTGGTATTTGCGTCATCGTTATAGACCCTGCCCACATAGCGAACTCCCCCACCGATTCCAAAGCCCTTCAACCAGCTTATATTCAGTGCACTAAAGTTGTAATCGAGCCAGCCGGAAGTAGTCGTATTCGGAACTCGGATGGGCATATTACCTTCAAAGCCATCCTCGCTCTTGGTCACCTTGACATCATTGTAAGTAAAAGCACCGATAGCATTCAAACCTCGGAAAATTTCCGCCCTTGCTTCCACTTCCGCGCCGCGAGAGCGAATTTCACCCGTTTGCGACAGAACACCACCTGCGCGCAGATCGGGGGTCAGAACATTGGTTTTGGTCAACTCAAACAGCGCCACCGTGAACAGAGCTCTGGAGCCCACAGGCTGGTATTTGACCCCTACCTCATACTGGGAGGCCCGAGTAGGGTCGAACGGCCGGCCGTCACCATTTCGATCTATTCCAGGTTGAGGCAGAAATGATTGGGAATAGCTGAAATAAGGGGCGATGCCATTGGAAAAAAGATAGGTCAAGCCAGCCCTGCCGGTGTATGCGGAATCCTTATTCCGAAACACATCTCCGCTGACGACATCTGATGTGTTGTTTGACACCTTGTCGTGACGGCCGCTGAGGGTAAGAATCCAGTTTTGATATTTGACTTGGTCCTGTATATAAAAACCGACATTATCGATCTTTTGTTTCGCATCGACAGCCAGAAAATCCGGCGTAGGTATCGGCTGAAAGTACACAGGGTTAAATACATCTATGGACGGTGTTAATGAAGTGCTGGCAAAGTAATTGAGGGAGGCGTTCATGCGATTCCAATCAATTCCGAATAATGTCGTGTGCTTTATCGGGCCCGTGTCGAATCTTGCCTGTAAATGGGTGTCCAATGTTGTCTGATCCAGTCTCTCCTTGGTTGCAAATGCTGAACGATCCAGGATGGAGGTAGGGTTTCCCGTTATGGGGTCGACAGCAAATCCAGCTGGGTTTATGTCTCTAAAATTACCATCCTGCCTCTGGAAACGAAAATTCTGTCGTGCGGTCCAGATTTCGTTGAAATGATGTTCGATTTTATAACTGAACGAAGCTTGATTGGTGGAGTATCGTGTAAAGGCCGGGTCGCTGATTAATGTATTGGTTGGGGTAATCAAATCCGGTGCTGCAGAATAAAATGCAGCTGCCCCGCTGCGGTTGTTTAGAATATCGCCAAAAAGCGTAATGGATGTCCTGTCACTGGGGCGCCATGTCAGCGATGGGGCGATATAAAAACGCCTGATGCTGGCACGGTCTCCATTGGTATTGGTGAATCGGACCTGAGTGTCCTGGTCCAGGGCTGAGGTGACGAGACGGAACATGAGCGTGCCATCTGCATTAGTCAATCCAAAATCGGCGGCGACCCGCTTGCGATCGAAATTGCCATACTGGATCTCGAATTCGCGGACCGGGGTGGCGGAGGGAAGCTTGGTGATGCGATTCACGATACCGCCTGCGTCGCCCCGGCCGAAGGTGACCGAAGTGGGTCCACGCAATACTTCTACCCGCTCAAGCGCATACGGGTCCGTGATAAATGCGCCGAAATAAAGCCCCGTTGCTGCCTGATTCAAATTATCCCGAAAATTCGCAGTAGTTTGAACATTGAAGCCGCGCATGCCCAGATATTCGAAACCTGTTCCATTGAAACCGAATTGATCGACCGTAACCCCAGGCACATAGCGCAGCGCTTCAGTGATATTAAGGTTCACGGCGCGTATATCCATCTCATTGCGATTAACAACGGAAATGGACTGCGGCACCTCGATAATCGGTGTGTCGGTTTTTGTCGCGCTCAGCGTGCGAGTGGTCACATAGCCAGGAATGTGTCCTGTATCCTTGACGATCACCGTCGGCAGGACCGCCGCCCCTCCAGCGTTCGTGGGTTTGGGGTTGCTTTCCTGTGCCTCGAGCACACTCGGGGCGACCGGCTTTCCTTTCGTGTCCGGTTTGGCCGATTCAGTGCCAGCTTGTTGCGCATGAGCATAACCGGTGACGGATAAGGCCAGGAAGGTGTACTGCAGGGCACGTGAAATTACGGTGTGTTTCAGGTGTTTCAGCCCTATGTTGGTTTTTGTGTAGGCTTTCATAATTATAGTTACTCGTGGTTAAAAAAAGGGTGTGGAATTGACTGCATTAAACCTAAATCCGGTAGTTGGACGGGGTGAAGTGTGCGGTTTTTGGGGCGCGGGGCAAGGCGCAACGACGCGGAATGGTCGTTCCATTCCAAGAAGTTGCAACGCAGCCATGTGCCGCAAAAACTGTGCAATTCACCCCGTAGCGGTCTCACCCGGAAGGTGAGTGTCAAATAATAGGAAATATTTTTATGAATCATGGCATTGATATGTTAAATGAGCGGTCAACTACCGGATTTAGGTTAAATTAAAGAAATAAAAAATTTACCGGCCGGCAACCGCCCGTATTGGATTATCTGTTTGCGTTGCTCCGGGCTGATTGACCACGCCCAGCAATGCTTGCCCTATCTCATCCGTGCGAACCGCAGTGACCGAAAGTAGGGTATCGCTCAAACCGTGACTTGATTCGCAGGCACCTTGCAGGAAAATGGCGGGCCGAAAGTTTGGCGTACTCTGCAAACAGTATTGACGGTCGACCGCGAACTCGCCCATATAAGGCGAAAGTGGTTTCAATAGCGATTTGTGGTGGTCCCGGTTATAGCCAGTGGCAAGTACGATCGCGTCATAGGTGGCAACATGCTCGCGACCGGCATTCAGATCCCGTAGAACCAATTGAATGCCTTCCGGCAAAGGATTGGCGCTGACCACTTCGTGACGACGCAGGAAGCGGTGGCGCTCATTGCCCGTGACTCTTTGCTGATAGAAAACATTGAAAATTTGTTCTATCAGAACGAGATCGGGTGCCGCGTAATTGGTGTGCCAGAACTCGTCGAGGAGTGCGACGCGATCCTCATCGGAGCGGCTGAAAACGAACTCAGTGAAATCGGCATTAAAAATTTCGTTGACGAAGGGACTGTCATCCGACGGTTTGATTGCACGAGCGCGCATGATCAGGTCGACATGTGGAGCGCCGGGGCGATTGTGTAAATCCATGAAAATTTCCGCGGCGCTTTGACCCGCTCCTACGACCGCTATCTTTTTGGCACTGCCATGCTGTGCGATCTCACGAAGGTATGCGCTCGAATGAAACACGCGTGGATCGCCTTTTAAAGACAGGAAGCACTCGGGAATGCTGGGCATGCCGCCGACACCAACGATAAGATTGCGGGTGAGCCGTTCATGAATCGCGCCGTCCGAATCACGCGAGCACACGCGCAGGAGTGCGACTTCGTCATTTCGTTTTTCGGGGAGGACTTCCAAAACTTCTTCGCCATACGCACAGCGATCATTGAAATGCGACGCAGCCCAGGCCAGGTAATCGTTGAACTCGTGTCGGCTTGGAAAAAAAGTTTTCAGGTTGATAAAGTCTTGCAGCCTTTGCTTCTGATGCAGGTAATTGATAAAAGTGAAATAACTTGAAGGATTTCGCATGGTCGCCAGATCCTTCAGGAAGGAAATCTGCATATGCGTGTTATCCAGCATCATGTTGGCGTGCCAGGCGAAACCCGGCTGCTTTTCGATAAAGAACGCGTCTACATTGAACCCATACTGCTTTTTTTCCTCCAGGGTAATGGCAAGCGCAATATTGGACGGGCCGAAGCCAATACCGATCAGGTCATGAATTTGCATGGCGATATCCTCAGAGCGGAGTGGCGGAAATTGACATTGCTACGGCATCGCGGGGAACCCACAATTGTTCAACAAAGAAGCGCTCCCGCAACAGTATGCTGAGCATGGCGCGTTTGTGAGGGAAGTCGAACTCCTTGAGATTGGCGTAGCCACATTTGACTAGATTGCGAATCATCTTGTAATTATCCGAACGAGGTTCAATGACTATGCGCCGCGTTCTGCAATCATCGAGAAACAGGTAATGGGAAAGGGATGGCATCCATGCGGTAACAAATGGCTTGCCTCGAAAGTGGGGTTCTCCGATCAGTACATGCCAGCCACGGTCAAAATCGTCCGCATCGTAGAAGGGAGCAATCCGATCTTCCTTCGCCCAGTAAACTTCAAAATAACCAAATGCTTCGTCGTCAAAACAACCAATAAGCCCGATGGTATGCGGATCGGCAGCGATGCCTTCCAGATAGGTCTGGTGTTTGGCAAGGTCACCTTGTTCTCCCCATGAGTGTGCTACCACCGGATCATTCATCCAGCGATTGAAGCGTTCCAGATCGTATTCGATATTCACGGCCCGGAAGGAAAGCGTGCGGTCGAGCCATGGAATGTACCGTTGATAAACGATACCGGCCGGTTTAGGCGGTCTCAATGGGTGGCGACGGCCCTGGCTGAAGACGTAGGATGAGGGGAAGGCGTATGGCAGAGGTGAAGGGAGCCAGATTCTGGCCTGCTGCCAGAAAAGCTCACTGCGGGCAATTAGGTGATTGTTCCCGCTTCTGAGTAAAACCCCGGATTGAAGTAATTCATCGGCCTGCCCAACGGGTGTCACGAGGTTCAACTGATGTTGATTGGGATAACGGGTAAAGGCGGCTTCCAGCGCTGCCAGCAACTCGGCCGTATCCGGCATACCCGAATGAGTATCGATCCATTCCAGCTTTAATTGGCCCGATTGCTGGGTCAGTTTCCACCTTGATGGATTTTCTTCTCCATCAACGATCTGCAACAGCAGCGTATTGCCATAAAGCGTTGCCACATAGAGGGCTCCATCGGGGCGGGATTTCAATGGCGTCACATGAGCGGATGGCTCCTGAATTTGCTCATGCTGTATACCCATCAATGGACTCCTGGCAGAACTTAGTTTGAGGCAAATGATCCCTATAGTGGAGAAAGACGAATGAGAAACGTTATTATTTAATAACTTTTCGAACGTAATGAATATCGATTGGATTTAACTAAGAATCTCATTCGGAACCTGCTGGATTGGCGTTGCCGGCACATGCCGGATTCATCGCTCCGGCGGCTTCGTGCTTATAGATTCACAAGAATGACGGTCGAAGGCGAAGGGAGAGGAAACGAAGCTGCAGTCTGAGCAGCAGGAGAGAAAATTGCTGGGCGCGACACCATGAAACCAGCGCGCTTTGCAAAAGGAGCTGTCGCGACATTGTGCTCTTAGCAGTAAATATTCATGGTGATCATTCGTCACCTTCATATTCATCTTTATTACGAGACAGCCGTGCTTAAGTATCTCATCAGCCAATCAAAAAGATTACTAATAGGTGCATCGATTGCAAGCGTAGTGCATGGTGCTTGCAGTGTATTCCTGTTGGCGCAGATCAGTTCCGCGCTTACGGCCGAAGCCCCGGATCGCATGGAAATGGCGCTGATTTTTGGGGGAACCGCAGTTGCGGTCATGCTGAGCTATATGGTTGCGAATATTTTATTTGAGCGCTTGGGGCAGCGTGCCCATGCTGAATTGCGCAGTTTTATCGCGAAACGCGTGATAGCCTCTGATTACCGGCATCTTGAATTGATCGGCGCCGCGCGTGTACAATCCGCGTTATCCGAGCATTGCACGCATGTTGCTGAATTTTTTGTGAGTTTTCCGATAATCCTGACCAATGCGGTCATCGTGGCTGGATGTCTGATTTATATGGCGCTGCTTTCCTGGCAAGTCTTCCTGCTCGCGGTTATTGTTATCGGGTTCGGCTCGCTGGGCTATCATCTTGCACATTTGCGTGCGATACGGCATCTGGATACTGCCGCTCAGGAGCAGGACAGGCTGTTTGCCTATTTTCGCTCCCTAACCGATGGGGCCAAGGAGTTACGTCTGAATCGTGATAAACGGGTTGCATTTTATGATAACGTGCTAGGGAAATCGATTGAGATCGTCCGCCATGAACGGACTTTTGGCATGTCGCTGTTTATTGGTTCAGCAAGCTGGGGTAATTTCCTGATCTATGCTTTTATCGGCATGGTATTGTTCGTGCTGGTGGGTGACGTGCCCGATCGGGCGTTAATCATGACGGGCTTCGCACTGGTGTTTGTTTATATGGTGGGACCGCTCGAAGCACTCCTGTTGAATATTCCGCGAGCTAACCTGGCACAGGTGTCCGCGGATCGGATTGACGAGATTACACGCACTATGGCAGCGTCGGAAGAACAGACAGATGGACTTTCTCCACCGTCATTGCAATCCATTAAGCTTCAAGGCGTATTGCATCGTTACTATCATGAACAAAGCGACGAATTGTTTACCATGGGTCCGATAGATCTGGAGTTTTGTCCGGGACAGATCACCTTTCTGGTCGGCGGTAATGGCAGCGGCAAGACAACCTTAGCCAAATTGCTGGTAGGGCTCTACCCACCGGAAGAGGGGCAGATAATCTTCAACGGCACCGTGGTGGACGAGACAAATCGCGATCACTACCGGCAGCTATTTTCGACAATCTTTTCCGATTTTCATCTTTTCGATCGCCTGCTCGAAACGGGTGGCGTCGATCTGGACAATGAAGGCAACCGGCTTCTGGCCAAACTACATTTGCAAAACAAGGTAAAGGTCAAGGATGGCGCCTTTACTACGCTTGAGCTGTCACAAGGACAGCGCAAGCGCCTGGCGCTAGTGGTGGCTTATCTGGAGAATCGGCCCTTCTTTATGTTTGACGAATGGGCGGCGGATCAGGACCCGGTATTCAAGGAAGTATTTTATCGTGAGGTGCTTCCCGAGTTACGTGCCATGGGTAAGGCGGTATTGGTAATCTCGCACGATGATCGCTACTTCCACCTTGCCGATCGTCTGATACGCATGGAGAGCGGTTGCCTGACCCTTAATAGCCAGGCGGCGATGAAGGACAAGGACAGTCTGGCGTCCGCAACACCCTCGGTAGCCTGTAGCAATGCGGTTTGATGCCATAAAGCGGAGTATTGCGTTGCAATGTCCAATGTAATCGAGCAATTCGAAAAACAACGCGCTGCCAAACTGTCGATCGGGCGTAGTTTTCTTGTCCTGATGCACCGTTGGGCCGGTCTTTTTCTGGCCGTATTCCTGTTCATTTCCGGTCTTACCGGTGCAATAATCTCATGGGATCATGAGCTGGATGAGTGGCTTAACCCGCAACTATTCGAAGCGCGCGGGTTGGGAAAGCCGCTCCCTTCATTGTTGATTGCAGAGAAACTGGAAGCAGCCGATCACCGGCTGATGATCACCTGGGTTCCGCTCGCGGTGGAGTCTGGACACAACCTGGGGGTGGGCGTCGGCCCGCGTCTTGATCCAGCGTCCGGCAAGGCGTTCGAACTGGACTTCAATCAAGTTGCGCTCGATCCCGTGAGCGGGGAAATACGAGGAAAACGGATGTGGGGAGAGGTCTCGCTCAGCCGTGAAAATTTACTCCCATTCCTGTATAAGTTGCACTACAGCATGCATATCCCCGATGGGTTTGGGATCGAGTTTGGTGTCCTGTTCATGGGGATCCTTGCCATTGTCTGGGCTCTCGACTGCTGCATTGCGTTATGGATTTCGTTCCCCAAGGCGAGCGCATGGCGTAAGTCTTTCATTTTCCGGTGGCGGCAGGGCCGCTCCAAGCTCAATTTTGACATGCACCGTTCCGGCGGGGTATGGGTGTGGGGATTCTTGCTGCTTCTGGCCGTCACCGCAACGTCCATGAATCTCAATCAGGAGGTGATGAGGCCGCTGGTATCGCTATTCTCGACGCTGACCCCAAGCCCCTTCACGGGTACGCCCAATCCACCTGACCAGCCCATTGAACCGGTGGTTAACCGCCACGCTATCATCCAGCTCGCTACCGAGGAAGCTAAAAGGCTTGGTTGGGACGCCCCACCAGGCGGAATATTTTACGTACCCGAGTTCGGTATCTATGGCGTGACTTTCTTCGAGCCGGGGCACGAGCATGGAGATATTGGCCTGGGCAATCCATCCCTGTATTTCGACGGCAGGAATGGATCGCCTGCCGGGGCCAATATACCAGGCACCGGCAGTGCCGGAGACATCTTTATGCAAGCCCAGTTCCCCTTGCATTCCGGCCGTATCCTCGGTCTGCCCGGCCGTATTTTTATTTCCGTGATGGGGCTGCTGGTAGCAACGCTCTCCGTTACCGGTGTGATTATCTGGCAGAAGAAGCGCTGGGTACGAAAGAAAATGCTAGCAAAGATCGATTGAGAAAGCGGATGGCACATTTCAATGTATCGATTCTTCAGGACTTAGTAAATCAGCCTCTTACCCATCACGTGATTGGCTCCTGGTTTCCGGTTACTGATTCCTGCTCCAGATGCTCCATGATAGCGTAGGTGAGGGCTTTGCAGCCTTCGCCGGACAGCGCTGAGATGGTGAAGCTTTTTCCCTTCCAGCTCAGACTGCGAATGAATTTCTTGCAAATCTTCTCGCGTTCATCTTCGGGTAGCAGATCGGTTTTATTCAGTACCAGCCACCGCGGCTTCTGGTAGAGCGATTCATCGTATTTTCCGAGCTCCTTGACGATGGCTTTGGCTTCGCGTACGGGATCAATGCTCTCATCCAGCGGGGCCATATCCACGATATGGAGCAACAGACGGGTGCGCGTGAGATGCTTGAGAAAGCGATGGCCCAGTCCGGCACCCTCTGCTGCGCCCTCTATCAGACCGGGTATATCCGCCATCACGAAACTGCGATTTTGATCGACGCGTACCATCCCAAGGTTAGGGTGCATCGTGGTGAAAGGATAATCCGCGACCTTCGGGCGGGCAGCGGAGACCGCGCGGATCAGCGTTGATTTGCCGGCATTGGGCATGCCCAGGAGCCCCACGTCCGCCAGCACCTTGAGTTCCAGTTTAAGCTCGAATTCCTCCCCCGGGTCACCAAGGGTAAATTGGCGGGGCGCACGATTGGTGCTGGACTTGAAATGCAGGTTACCAAGCCCGCCCACACCACCCTTGGCCAGCAGCACCTTTTTTTCATGGTGCTCCAGGTCCGCGATGGCATCTCCCGTCGCGGCATTGGTGATGACCGTACCTACCGGCATGCGCAATACGATGTCGTCAGCGCCCTTGCCATAGCAGTCGGAGCCGCGACCATTCTCTCCTTTTTTGGCACGATGCAAACGGGCAAAGCGATAATCCACCAAGGTATTGATGTTGCGGTCAGCAATGGCGTAAATACTGCCGCCATGCCCGCCATCGCCCCCTGAGGGGCCGCCTTTTGGAATGAATTTCTCCCGGCGGAAGCTGGCGACGCCATCGCCTCCCTTCCCGGCAACCACCTGGATTATTGCTTCGTCTATGAATTTCATAAGATAATTTTTCCAGCCGGATTTTCATGCATAAATATGCAGGCTTAAAATGAAAAAGCCCTGCCGGGCTGACAGGGCTTTTTCGCGCTGGTTATGGTTAGGCCGGTATGATGCTTACTGTTTTGCGTTGCGTCGCGCCTTTAGTGCGGAAATTTACTGTGCCGGTAATCTTGGCGAACAGGGTATGATCTTTACCCATGCCCACATTGTCGCCGGCATGGACCTGCGTGCCGCGCTGACGAATAATGATACTGCCGGCCGGGATCAATTCGCCGCCGTAGCTCTTTACACCCAGACGTTTGGAATTCGAATCACGACCATTTCTGGAACTGCCACCTGCTTTTTTATGTGCCATGGTAAACTCTCCCTATGCTGAAATGCCAGTGATCTGGATTTCAGTATAATTCTGCCGATGTCCCTGATGTTTCTGATAATGCTTCCGCCGCCGCATCTTGAAAATACGCACCTTGTCGTGTCTGCCCTGGTTCAGTACGGTCGCCTTAACCGATGCGCCGCTGAGCAGCGGTTTGCCCATCGAGACATTCTCGCCGTCGGAAATCATCAATACCTGGTCAATCGACAGCTCGCTGCCAATATTCGCCGGTATCTGTTCTATTTTAAGTTTTAGTCCGGCTTCAACGCGGTATTGTTTTCCGCCGGTTTTTATGATCGCGTACATGTTCGACTCCAGTTATTGCTCTCTCGGGATGCCCCGAAAGAAGTAAGCGCGCATTATACATACCGGCCCCTCCAAGGTCAAAGGCCTGTTGCGAATGAGTTTTGTGTCAAAATATGCGGCTAGCCGAATTGTCGAGCTTGACACGTTGGCCGTGACGTTTCTACCATGGCACCTTTTTTGCGGGAACCCCAGTGTCTATTGAACGTATCAGAAATCTTATCGCCCAGGACATGGATGCGGTGGACGCGGTTATCCGCGACAAACTCTATTCCGATGTGGGACTTATCCGGCAGGTAAGCGAATATATCATCAACAGTGGCGGGAAGCGCCTGAGGCCAGCACTGGTGATTCTTGCCGCGGGTGCATTCGGTTATTCCGGCAGATATCATTTCAATCTTGCGGCAGTCGTGGAATTCATTCATACCGCGACCCTGCTGCATGACGATGTCGTTGATGCATCGGAATTGCGGCGCAGTAAAGCTACCGCCAATGCATTGTTCGGTAACGCCGCCAGCGTGCTGGTCGGGGATTTTCTATACTCCCGCGCGTTCCAGATGATGGTGGAAGTGGACAACATGCGTGTCATGCAGGTATTAGCCGATGCCACCAATACGATTGCCGAAGGTGAGGTGCTGCAGTTGCTCAATTGCCGCGATCCCAACGTTGATGAGGAAAACTACCTGCGGGTGATTCGATATAAGACCGCCAAACTATTTGAGGCGGCGACCCGGTTGGGGGCGATTCTTGGCAATGCCACACCGGCGGAGGAAGAAGCGATGGCTGCTTATGGAATGCATCTGGGTACAGCGTTTCAGTTGACCGATGACATGCTGGATTATTCCGGGGATTATCAGGAAACGGGCAAGAATCTGGGTGACGATCTGGCCGAAGGCAAGCCTACGCTACCATTGATTTATGCAATGAGAACAGGATCAAGTGAACAGGCCACTATCATACGTAATGCGATTGAGCAGGGCGGAGAGGGCGGCTTCGGACCGGTTTTGGAAGTTATCCAGCAGACTGGAGCACTGGCTTACACGCGGCAGCGGGCACAAGCCGAATCTGACACGGCGTCCGCAACGATTTCATCAATCCAGGATTCTGATTACAAGGAGTGTCTGTTACAACTGACCACCTTTGCGGTGGCGAGAAATTATTAGACAGACAGTTTTCGGCGCCAGGACCGGCGATCGGGCTTGCGACTAAAGTTCAAGGTTCGCGAGAGGCTTCTGGAATAATTTTGGATTGCCCGGATGCCCCTTCCTGCGTACAATTGCTGCCCACGCACCTGGTAGATGTAACTGTTGAAAATGTTGCGTGCTATTAATAATATACGTAAGTCGCTGATTAAATAATTCGGGGTGTAGCTCAGCCTGGTAGAGTACTGCGTTCGGGACGCAGGAGTCGGAGGTTCGAATCCTCTCACCCCGACCAATTTTGATACGGTAACGGAGACGCGTTGGGTAGACTACTGTTCTTCGTCCTTATCGCCGTGCTCGTTTTCTGGGCAATACGAAGCTATCGGCGCGGATTAAAAAAGCGGCAGGAAGAGGCTCAAAAAGAGTCACCATCTATCGAGAGTGAAGATATGGTGCGCTGCACTCATTGCGGTGTGCATTTGCCGAAAAGTGAAAGTATTCTCTCCGAAGACAAGTTTTTCTGTAGTGATGAACATCGTCATTTACACCTGCAGCGATAGATTTCAACGCTTCCGAATATACGGCGATTCAGGTAACGTGGACCCCGGCAGCGTGTGAAGGCCAGCCCCCTACAAATTGACGAAACGGGCTGCCTGGACGGTGTACACTTCATTCCTTCACCCAATTGCGACGAGCGTCCGGCCGGATGTGCGATCGATTTGCTGGTGATCCATAATATCAGCCTGCCACCGGAGGAATTCGGCGGTGACGGTGTCATTGAGCTATTCACCAACAGGCTTGATCCCGAAGCGCATCCCTACTACCAGACTCTGCGCGACCTCAAGGTTTCCACCCATTTTCTCATCCGCCGGGATGGTGAGCTCATCCAGTTTGTTCCCTGCGAAAAGCGTGCCTGGCATGCGGGAGTATCCAGTTGGCAAGGCAGGGCTCGCTGTAACGATTTCTCAATCGGCATAGAACTCGAAGGCAGTGATGCCACGCCGTTTACCGTCAGCCAGTATGAGGCGCTGGTAGCGCTCACGCTGGCGTTGCAAAAGGCCTATCCTATCACCGGCATCGCCGGGCATTCAGACATTTCGCCGGGCCGCAAAACCGATCCGGGACCTTGTTTTGACTGGGAGCGCTATCGTGCGGCTCTGATTGCCGCCGGCTGTTGATTCGATGAGTAAACGGTACAAAGCAAACAGATGGAGTTCCGCTATCGCGGGAATGGCGGAAAGTAAAATGTCATACCGGCGCAAGCCGGTATCCAGCGGTATTCAAAGCACGTTATTACCGGCTTAGGCTGGATTCCAGGTCAAGCCTGGAATGACGAGATTCATGGTATTTTCTCGTGGGATAATTAGGAGAAATGACTCATACCACCCCTTGACCCAGCAGATAGTCTTCATAGCTGCCCTTGAAATCGCTGATTCCATTGGGCCTCATTTCGACGATGCGTGTGGCCAGTGAGGATACAAACTCCCGATCATGAGAAACGAAAATCAGCGTCCCCGTGTATTTTTCCAGCGCGCCATTCAGGGATTCAATGGATTCCATGTCGAGATGATTGGTCGGTTCATCCATGAGTAATACATTGTTCTTTTGCAGCATGAGCTTGCCGAACAGCATGCGTCCTTCCTCGCCGCCGGAGATTACTTTAACCGGTTTTTTTACTTCATCGCCGGAGAATAGCAGCCTGCCGAGAACGCTGCGTATCGTCTGATCGTCGTCGTGTTCGCGTCGCCACTGGGTCATCCAGTCGGTGAGCGGCATATCTGCTTCAAAATCACTCGCGTGATCTTGTGCAAAGTAACCGGGGCGTGCTTTTTCCGCCCATTTTACTTCTCCCGCATCGGGTGGCAGATCGTTGGCCAGACATCGCAGCAGCGTGGTCTTACCGATACCGTTGGGACCGATGATGGCGATTTTCTCGCCTGCTTCGACATTGAGGCTGAATTTTTTCAGGAGCGGTTTTTCCATGCCGGCAAATTGCTTGGTGATACTTTGCACCGATACCGCCAGGCGATGCAGTTTTTCCCGCTCATCCATCTCAAAGCGAATATAGGGGTACTGGCGGCTGGATGGTTTTACGTCCTCCAGCTTTATTTTCTCGATCTGGCGTGCGCGGCTGGTGGCTTGCCGTGCTTTGGAGGCATTGGCGGAAAAACGGCTGACAAACGACTGCAATTCCGCGATCTGGGTCTTCTTCTTGGCATTGTCGGCCAGCATGCGCTCTCGTACCTGGGTGGACGCAGTCATGTAGTCGTCGTAATTGCCGGGGTAAATACGGATTTCCCCGTAATCCAGATCTGCCATGTGAGTACAGACACTGTTCAGAAAATGGCGATCGTGTGAAATAATGACGATGGTACTCCTGCTGGCATTGATGACATCTTCAAGCCAGCGGATAGTATTGATGTCCAGATTATTGGTGGGTTCGTCCAGCAGCAGAATTTCGGGATTCGCAAATAGCGCCTGCGCCAGCAGCACACGCAGCTTGAATCCGGGCGCTATGGCGCTCATCAGCCCGGTATGCTGTGACAGCGGAATATCCACGCCCAGCAGCAATTCCCCGGCCCGCGCTTCGGCGGAATAGCCATCCAGCTCGGCGAAGCGCGCTTCAAGTTCGGCGGCGTGCATATAGTCGTCCTCGCTGGCGTCAGGATTGGCATAGATCGCGTCGCGTTCCTCCTTCACGCGCCACAGCTCTTCGTGCCCCATCATGACGGTATCGATTACCGGGCAATTCTCAAAGGCGAACTGATCCTGACGCAATTTGCCCACCCGCTCGCCGGCATCAACACTGACATTGCCGGAAGTGGGTTCAAGATCGCCGCCGAGGATTTTCATGAAGGTGGATTTGCCGGAGCCGTTGGCTCCGATCAGACCATAGCGGTTGCCGTCGCCGAATTTGACGGAGACATTTTCAAACAGGGGCTTGGCCCCGAATTGCATGGTGATATTGGCAGTAGTGATCAAAGCTCGCTTCCTGAAAAAGATAGCAAAAAAACCGCCTATTTTATACGTTTTTACAGTGAATTCCGAGCATCGTTTGTGATTGCCGTCACCGGACCGGCTGAGAGCAGAGCAGATGCGGCAGGCGTTCCGGAGGCCTTGTTTGCAAAATTGACTCTGTTCAAGCAAACGGATTCAGTGCCCTGAATCTATTGGGTGAGAATTCCAGATATCTATCTACCATAACAACGAGTTACCGGTCTGCGAGCAAATAATTGCGTCAGAAATTGACAGCTAATGATGTTGTAATAAACGTGTTGTTGTCGGCGGCGGTACCATTCCTGGTGGTAAAAATACTGTCTTTACTGCTCAATGTTCTTGCCTCAATCCGCCACAATAAATTGCTGGTGATGTGGTAATCAAAATTGGCTGAGAACCCCCATGTTCTAAAACCATTAGGTGTGCCGGATGCGATGATTACGCCGTGTCTGTCATCGTAGTATTCCGCTCTGACTGCAATGGCGGTTTTTGCTGTGGGCGTATATCTCAGAATAATCGTCGGGTTGAACCATGTATTCATGGCTGAAGAATTCTTGTTTCGTTGTTCAATACCAATATCAAAATTTATCGCGGCGGAAAGTGCCTCAGTCACGCTAAAAATACCATAGAAATTATGAAAATAACGCATTTGCCTGGTGCTGTCAGGTTTGTCGCTACCGATAAATGTGCTGCTATTCAATGTTATTTTTGAGGAAGGTTTATAAGTAATCTGGGTACCAAATGCGGGAACAGTATTCCCGTCCACTGGTTTAATGTGTTGCCAACCGTTTAGAGCTAATGCACTAAAAAACCATTTTTCATTCTTTGATGTGTAACTGATCTTAGCGCCTGATTCAAAATAGGGGGTATTCTCTGCACCCATACTCCGGGTTAATGTCCAATTATCTTTACCCACCGCGCTTTCAAGACCGATGTGTGAAGCGAAGACACCGGCATCCAGCCACAGATTATTTTCTCCCGACAGCTTTACACCCACATTACCTTCGTAGAAATTTCCCAATATGCCAGGCTCGGCCGCATAGTTGGCATTCATATAGGTACCCGCCGCTAACGCAAGGTTGCCCCTGATTTTGTTTGTGGTATACGATCCTTTCAGGAAAGCCAAATTTACTGAAGCTTCATTGTTTTTATTGAAATTAAAGAGAAACGAAGGCCTGGTGTCTCCGATTGGGTTATTGAAATCACCGCCATAGTAAGTTTCCGCGTAGCCGCTAATGGTGAATGGTGAGAGGAAGCGGTTGAAAATTCCGGTACTGACTTGTGCATTGGCTTGTAGGGTTGTCAGTAGACAAGCGGCCAACACTATTCTTTTCATCTTTGTCTTCTACGCCTCCGGCAAGTTTGACCGGGGAAACGCGTTTGTCAGTTATAAGTAACTGAATATTAGAAGAAAAAGTATAAAAATATTGTAAATAGCCAGCGAATTGTTATAAAAAATTCGTAAAAATCGTGTGCGGCCTTATCCATGAATCAGGGAGGTTTTTTTTCACACGATTACACGATTAGGGTAGGACTCTTCCGGGGGCAAATTTCACCTTATTCAACCACGGGATTCGGCTTGAGTCATGCTTGCCGGGAAGCGCGCCGTTCTTTTTTCCAGATCGTGAACAGGGTATTCAGCTTATCTCGCTTGGTTAGTCGCTCGTCGGAAAGCGTTTCGAGAAACTCGGCCAGGCGTTTCGATTTCACCACCGTGTAGACCGTCAGTGCAATAATTGGAATGAGTATCAGCATAAAGTAGATCAGTTTGGTGCTGAACGTATTGTCGGCGGCGGCGATCAGGTTCATTCCCAGAAAACCAGTCGTCACGGTACCGATCAGGCCGAACGTGGTCACCACGGTCAACCGCACCATGGAATCGGTTTGACGCCTTACCTGGTCTCTTTCCAGGTAGTCGTTCATATCCAGAATACGCAGCCGCGTGCGCCTGTACAATTCGTCTGTGCCAAGGTGGTTTCTCATCATGGTAAAAACATCGCGGGCCTGAGCCTGGTCGGACACTTCATGAAACCAGTAGCGATTAGTAAACCGCAAAAAAATCTCGGTGACATGTTTTACGTCGCGTCTGAAGGCACGTACCGAATCGGGCCGGCGGATATCGAGCCGGCTGATTTCGGCAACGAGCCGGTTGGAGAGTATCAACAACGCGGCCTTATGGAAATGCGTGATCAGAAAGAGCAGAAAGTACTGATGACGGAACTGACCCAGCATGCCGCTTTCCGTATCCGTAAAGAAAGGTTCACCTGTTTCGCCTATCATCGTGAAATCATGACCGTTGGAGAGGAGACGCATATCGCTGAAATCATGTTCTCGCGCCTCTTCCCAGTAGCGATCGTAGCAGTAGCGCCGCTCGAAATCCTCCAGGAATTGCTCCGAAAATGGTAGCGTCCGCGCGTCGCCTGGGCGCGTGACCAATCCGAACCGGACAAGATCGCCACGAGTCAGCCGGGTTTTTTCATCCAAAGCCAGGTAACTCATCAACGGCATACGTTGATATTCGATTTCCCGATAGCGGACATCCCCTTCCCGCTGTGAGTGGTCAAGCACCAGCGGTTCCATCAGAAACTCCCAGTGGGACGCCACGCATGGTGCCCGATGTTCACCGACAAACCGCAGATAGCGTGCTTTGTTTTCATAGTCCGATACCGCAAGCACGGCGCCGCTATGCGAGAGCCACTCAACGCGCTCTGCGCAGTGCCCACCGCGGCCGCTCCGCTCCCAATGTGTCGGGTAAGCTCGGCCGAAGCGGTACAGGGTGTCAAGTGCGCGTCGTAGCGAAAGTTTTTCGCCTATTATTTCCATGACCAGGATGGCGATGTCTATGTCATAGAAGAAATACAGATCGACATGTGCCACATTGAAAGTTGCGGGCAGGGGGTCGTCAGGAAGGGTAATTCGCGCTTGCGCAACATCATTGCGGCGAAATACGTGAATTGGCGAGCGCCCGAACCTTCCATCGCCATCACTGCCACCGCCCTCGCCATACAAAAAGCGTTGCACGAAGGGCAGGAAAGTGACAAATTCCTTGTAATGCCTTTCTTTGAACTCGGCTGGATCGACGCTGAACTCGTCCGCCACTTCATTCCATACAGAATCGGTGCTTGTCGCGCTCAGGCACTCCCAATGGTTCTGAATTTGTGTGCCTTCATGGCGCGGCAACAGTTGTACCGGCCAAAGCACGATTTCTCTGAATTTTTCGACGTTTGGCAATTGAAGCGGTTCCGTGGCATTCATTCTCATCCCTGACTTGTTGAGAGAACTGGATTGTTGCTGATTTCGACATATTACGCTTCGCATGCTTGGGAGGCTAAGTCATCCTAACCGGCGCTAAGCTCAAGCCTGGCGGTGGCCGCCCATTTTTCGCATCTGCTTCGCGGATTGCCTGCTTACCCCGTTTCACGTCGGCGAAAGCGGGGATGCTTCGGATTACGCTGCGATCCGACCTATGGAACTACCGAACTTTGTTTTCATGCCATTTCCATTTTCTTCTTCTTTGTATTTCACACGTGAAACTACAGGTTATTGGCCTTCCGTAGGCCATGTTGTGGCGCACGAGATTGACCTGGTGCGCTTTTCCGCATATCGGGCAACAGTGCGGATAAAACCTCATTGCAGGTGTCTCGTTCGAGATTGGCGAGGGATCATATGTTTGCTGGCTAGGTGGCTTAGAACATAGGTTAGTCATGGTGAAGCATATCGGACGATATATTCTCGATCTTCGCGGCATGCGCCGTCGAAAGTATGGCGGAAATTATGCCGTCAGAGCGATTGTCATCGGACGTAACCTCCAGTCGCATATGATCTTCACGCTTGGCAATGGCGGTCCCGCAGTACCAGTCGCCGAGTTCGCTGATGCATGTCCGATGCGACACCGGGGCAATTATCAATCTATTCGCGCCTGCGATAAAAATGGCTTTACGCACCGCTGCCATTTCTGATGCGCTTACTACGAGGTTGATGCGTTTCATGCGATTCTCCTTATCAAACAAGCTCAGCAGAGCCTGAATCAAATGCTAGAAGAAACAGCATAAAAACGTAGTAAATAAACAACCGCCAACCGTAAAAAAATCATAAAAATGGCCTGATAGGGTATTCACCAGGCTACGCTTTACTATTTCGATCGACGGTATCCGAATTTGGAAGTGCTCTTGACGTCGCTATTCCAGAGACAACAGTAATCGGTAGCCCACAGCGGTTTCGGTTTGAAGATATTTCGGTTGTGCGGGATCGTCTTCGAGTTTTTGCCTCAAATGTCCCATATAGATGCGTAGATAGTGACCGCTTTCCGAGTGCGACGGTCCCCAGACTGCGCGCAGGAGTTGCGGACTGGTTACCACCCGCCCCGCATTTTTCACCAGCATCGTCAGCAGCCGATATTCTAGCGGCGTTAAGTGAACTATTTGATTAGCCTTGGTTATGAGGCGCGCCTTGAGATCGATCCTGACATCTCCAAACTCGCAAACCCCATGATCGCTAACGCCAGGCTGGAGGTTTCGCCGTTGCATGGCGCGTACCCGCGCAAGAAGTTCGCCGACGCCGAACGGTTTGGTGAGGTAGTCGTCGGCCCCGGCATCAAGCGCTTTGATCTTATCCTGCTCATTGATGCGCGCCGACAAAACGATGATAGGAATCGATGACCATTTCCTGACGTCCAGGATGAAATCGACCCCGTCACCATCAGGCAGGCCGAGATCCAGGATAACGAGGTCCGGTTTGCGTGTTCCCGCATCGATGAGCCCCCGCCGGATGGTTTCTGATTCGAAGACTTGCCATCCTTCCGTCTCCAGCGCCATGCGCACGAAACGCCGTATTTGCGGCTCATCTTCGATTATTAGCGCAACGGGTACGGATTGACTCATGGGCGCGCCTTTAGATTCACAGTTCCGCAGGCCGGCTTAGGACAGCGTCATCCGGTGTATCTCCCTCATTTACGAGATTGACAGCACTTTCATCCATCTTGGGCATATCCGGAGGCGTGCCGAGCGGAAGCGTAAATACGAAAGAGGCTCCACCAGTCGATGCGGTTTCGGCATGGATAGTGCCACCGTGCGCCTCGACGATGGCGCGGCAAATTGCAAGTCCCAGACCAACGCCCGGTTTAGCCGATTCCCGCTCACCCCGGGTGAATTTCTCGAAAATAGCCTCTTCCATGCCGCGAGGTAGCCCAGGCCCATTATCGGAAACAATCACTTCCAGAAATCGCGCTTTCACCTCGGCGGCAATAATGAAACATGAATCGGGCGGCGTGTATTTGCTCGCATTTTCAAGGAGGTTACACAGCACTCGCTCAATCAGCACGGCATCGAAGCGCACAAGAGGCAAATCATGGGCGAGCCGGGTTTGCATATGATGCTGGATAAGCTGCGAGCGGCAGGTACGCAGCGCGCTGCCGACAACCTCTTCGAAGGGTTGCCATTGCAGATTGAGTTTGACTTCGCCACTCTGAATGTGCGCCATATCCAGCAGATTTGACACCAGATTATTCATTCGAAGTGCTTCGTCGCGCAAGGCGACCGCAAGTTCCCGCTGCGGTGGAGCAAGCGGCGCGGACCGTACGAGCGAATCGGATAGCCCCACAAGCGACGTCAACGGTGTGCGCAAGTCGTGCGACAGCGCGGAGAGCAAGGAATTACGCAGCCGTTCGGATTCCATGCGTATCAGCGCACCCTGTGCGATTTCGATATAATGCACCCGCTCCAGCGCAATTGCTGCCAGCGTGGCAAAGGTGTCGAGCTGCCGCCGTTGCTCGGGAATGAGCATCCAATGGCGGTTCTCCGGCTGGATGGCCAGGAGGCCACGCGTGCGCATGGGGGCGACCAGCGGCAGATAGAAGAAGCTTCCGCCAGGAAGCGTATCCGTTCCGATACCTGCGGATATCGCATGGTCAAATGCCCATTGCGCGATACCCATATCCAGCTTGTATAGATGTTCCAGCGCAGATACGGGTGAAACGGTTGATTCTTCACCAGGCGCGAGGGGCGGCGGTTGTAAGTGACCCGCCTCATCTGGTAATAGCAATGTCGCCTGTGCGCGAAAAGTGCGCTGAATGAAGGTGCGCGTGCTCTCGAATATTTGCTCCGTCTGCAATGCGCCGGACAATTCGCGCGCAAATTCATACAAGGCGCGCGACCGGGATTCGCGATGCGATGCAACACGAGCCTGATAGCGCAAATCAGCGGTAAGATGGCCAGTGATCAAGCTCACCGCAAGCATTATCGCAAATGTCACCAGGTACTGCAAGTAACTGACAGCAAACGAAAATCTCGGCGGTACAAAAAAGAAATCGAACGCTATGATCCCCACAAACGTGGCGGCCACCGCAGGTCCGCGTCCTAATCGCACGGCAACCAGCACCACGGTCAGTAAAAAAAACATGACGATGTTGGCCAAATCCAGATAGAGCGACAACGGCATGGCCGCAAGCGCTGTTACCAGGCTAGCCGCTGCTGCCCAGAAGTAACTCCACTGGCGCGCGGGGCGGCGTTTTGAAGAAGAGAGTTTTCTCCCTTCCGTGTGTCGGGCTGCTGCGTTCGATCTTTCCAAAACCGGCGGTTCTTCCGGATTTGCATGGCCGATTTCAATCAAATCCATGTCCGGTGCGTAGGCAGCGATGCGTTTTAGATATCCGGTCCGCCAGGGCCACGCAGGGTGGCCGCGTCCCACTATGATATTTGAGAAATTATGACTTCGCGCATAGTCGACGATCGCAAGCGCAATGTCATTTCCGGCCAGTATCGCTGTAGTGGCGCCATTATCCTGCGCAAGCTTCAGTATCTTTAGGATTCGTTCGCGATGTGCCGACGGCAGATGCTGTAATTGTGGCGTCTCAACATAAATCGCGTGCCAATTGGCATTCAATTGACTGGCCAGCCGTGCCGTGCTTCGAATCACATGCTCGCCTCCCATCCTGGGTCCAACGCAAGCAAGCAGGGCTGAATCTGTCTTCCATACCGCGTGGATTGACTTCTCGATACGATAAGCCTGCACATCATCTTCGACACGATCAGCCGTGCGGCGCAGCGCTAGCTCACGCAATGCAATCAAGTTGCCTTTACGAAAAAAATTACGCGCCGCGCGCTCCGCCTGTTGCGCCTGATAGACTTTTCCGGCCTTGAGCCGCATGAGCAACTCATCCGCTGTAATATCCACCAGCACGACTTCGTTGGCTTCATCAAACACGGTATCAGGCAAAGTTTCTCCAATGCGAATACCGGTAATTCCGCCCACGACGTCATTCAGACTTTCCAGGTGCTGCACATTGACCGTTGTGAATACGTCGATGCCTGCGTCCAATAACTCTTCGACATCCTGCCAGCGTTTGGGGTGGCGCGAATCCGGTGCATTGGTATGCGCCAATTCATCTATTAGAATCAGCGCGGGCTGGCGCGCCAGCGCCGCATCGATATCGAATTCAGTGATAGCTTTACCGCGGTAGCTGATTTCCTTTTGTGGTAGAACCTC
Organism: Nitrosospira multiformis; assembly: GCF_900103165.1. NCBI lineage: Bacteria > Pseudomonadati > Pseudomonadota > Betaproteobacteria > Nitrosomonadales > Nitrosomonadaceae > Nitrosospira > Nitrosospira multiformis. The sequence goes on from NZ_FNKY01000001.1 coordinate 1,726,282, forward strand.
AAGCCCGTTGACGAGTGACGCGGTTTCATTGCGGCCATGCGATTCGACCACCCCGACCACCACGTCATGGCCATCAGCCTGCAATTGCCGGGCGGCGGTCAGCATCGCATAAGTTTTGCCGACCCCTGCGGAAGCACCAAAATAAACGCGGAGTTTTCCACGGGATGCGCGGCGCTCCTGTGCCTGTACTTGCGCCAGCAGGGCGTCCGGGTCGGGGCGTTGGGGGTCGCGCTGGTTGTCAACTGGGCACATGGTTAGCAATAATTTTATCTATAAGAAGTGGCGGGTAACGAGTATTGCAGGCCGCGTTAGCGCAGCAGCCTGGCGGCCCCTTAACGCCGTTGGTCGAGTGCCAGATTCAGTGTCAGTACATTGACGCGTGGCTCGCCGAAGAAGCCAAAATACTGCGGTTTGCCGCGTTTATCAATCATGCCGCGTACTTCTTCGATAGTCAGTTTACGGGCGCGCGCGATGCGTCCCGCCTGATAGTAAGCTGCAGCCAGACTGATTTCCGGGTCCAGGCCACTGGCCGAGGCTGTCACCAGGTCGACTGGAAGCCGTGCGGTATTGCCGGGATCGGCTATTCTCAACGCGTCAATACGTGTTTTTAACGCATCGATCTGCGCGGGATTGGTTGGACCGAGATTCGAGCCGCCCGACGATGCGGCGTTGTTCGGCATCGGACCGGTGGCCGAAGGCCGTCCCCAGAAATAGCCGGAGGATGAGAATGCTTGACCGATCAGCATGGACCCGACAGGCTGGCCATCACGCAACACCAGGCTGCCCGTCACCTTATCTGCAAAGAGTATTTGCCCGATACCGGTGATCGCAAATGGGTACAGTACGCCGCAAACAAGCGTCAGCGCAGTGAGCAATACGAACGCGGGACGAAGGATGGATTTCATCCTAAGTCCGGTAGTTGAACAGGGTGGAGTGTGCGATTTTTGGGGTGCAGGGCAAGGCGCAACGACGCGGAATGGTCATTCCATTCCAAGGAGTTGCAACGCAGCCCTGTGCCACAAAAATCGTGCAATCCGCACTGTAGCGAACTCACCATAAAAGTGCAGGTCAAGTAGCGCAAATAGTGTTTATGTGTCATAGCACCGAGCTTGAGAAATGAGCGGTCAACTGCCGGATTTAGGATCATGCCAGGCTCCTAAACAAGATGGAGAGCAGTCAGCGCCATGTCGATCACCTTGATTCCAGCAAAAGGCACCAGAATGCCGCCCAATCCATAAATCAGCAAATTACGGCGCAATAGCAGGGCGGCGCCCACGGCACGATATTTCACGCCCTTTAATGCCAGGGGAATTAATATCACAATGATCAGCGCGTTGAAAATCACGGCGGAAATGATTGCCGATGAGGGACTGGCAAGACGCATCACGTCGAGCGCCGCCAGTTGCGGATAAGTGGTGACGAAAGCCGCCGGAATAATGGCAAAATACTTGGCGGCATCGTTGGCTATCGAGAAGGTGGATAAGGCCCCGCGTGTCATCAGCATTTGCTTGCCGATCTCGACGATTTCAAGCAATTTGGTCGGATTGGAGTCGAGGTCGACCATGTTGCCTGCCTCTTTCGCCGCCTGCGTACCGGAATTCATCGCAACAGCCACATCCGCCTGCGCCAGCGCGGGCGCATCGTTGGTACCATCGCCCGTCATTGCAACCAGGCGTCCCTCGGTTTGATAGGTTCGAATCAACTTGAGCTTGTCTTCGGGCGTGGCTTCCGCCAGGAAATCATCGACTCCCGCTTCGGCTGCGATCGCGGCGGCAGTCAGCCTATTGTCGCCGGTAATCATTACGGTTTTGATGCCCATGCGGCGCAGCTCGGCAAAGCGTTCCTTGATACCGCCTTTGACGATATCCTTGAGTTCTACCACTCCCATGACACAGTCATCGTCGACCACGACCAACGGCGTACTGCCGCGGCGCGCGATATCGCCCACAGCTCTCGTGACTTCAGAAGGGAAAGGATGTCCCAGCAATTCAACGTATTTTTTTATCGAATCGGCAGCGCCTTTGCGGATGGCACGACCGCCGACATCCACGCCGCTCATGCGAGTTTGGGCGCTGAATGGGACAAACGTCGCATTCAACGATGCTATTTCGCGTCCGCGGATGTTGAAGCGCTGCTTCGCCAGCACGACAATGCTGCGGCCCTCCGGTGTTTCATCCGCCAGCGATGCCAATTGGGCAGCATCCACCAGTTGCTCTTCTGTGACCCCGGGAGCCGGAACGAATGTTGCCGCTTGCCGGTTACCCAGCGTGATAGTGCCGGTTTTATCCAGCAACAGCACATCCACGTCGCCAGCGGCTTCCACCGCACGGCCGGACGTGGCTATGACATTGGCCTGCATCATGCGGCTCATGCCAGCGACGCCGATGGCGGACAGCAAGCCGCCAATCGTGGTGGGAATCAGGCATACCAAGAGTGCGATAAGTATCGTGATCGTAACCGGCTTGCCAACCTGGGCGGCCTCTACGCTGAACAATGAGAATGGCAACAGGGTAACCGTTACCAGCAGGAAAATGATGGTCAATGCAATCAGCAGGATATTCAGCGCGACCTCGTTCGGCGTTTTTTGCCGTTTGGCGGCTTCAACCATGGAGATCATACGGTCAATGAATGCCTCGCCCGGATTGACAGATATGCGCACCACCAGCCAATCGGACAGCACGCGGGTGCCGCCCGTTACGGCGGAGAAGTCGCCGCCCGATTCTCGGATAACCGGTGCGGATTCGCCGGTAATAGCGCTTTCATCGACCGATGCAACGCCCTCGATCACTTCACCGTCGGCCGGAATGACATCGCCCGCTTCCACCAGCACGGCATCGCCCTTACGCAGGCCGGTGGCGGGGGTCGATGTCCAGCTGCCGCCATAGCGCGGCGCGTCCAGTTTCTTGGCGGTGACCGTTTGTTTCAAGGCGCGGAGTGAAGCCGCCTGCGCCTTGCTGCGGCCCTCCGCCAGCGCTTCGGCGAAGTTTGCAAACAGCACCGTGAACCACAGCCATACCGCAATGGTGAGAATAAAAGCAGGGCTTTCCTCACCGCCGCCGGTAGCCGACTGCATGAACAGCAAAGTGGTAATGATGCTGCTGATATAGACGACAAACATCACCGGACTGCGCCATTGAATGCGTGGATCCAATTTCTTGAATGCATCAATGATGGCCGGGCCAATCAATGCGGAATCGAAAAGTGTCAGGCTTTTGCGTGACATGCCGGATTCCTCTTAGCGTGTGGCATAAAGTTGTAAATGCTCGACAATCGGCCCCAGTGCAATGGCCGGAATGTAGGTCAGCACACCGACCATAATGACGGTACCGACGAGAAGTGTGATAAAGAGGGGGCCATGGGTTGGCATTGTTCCCGCAGTCACTTCAAGACGCTTCTTTGCGGCTAGCGAGCCGGCAATCGCTAACACTGCTACGATAGGAATAAAGCGGCCCAACCACATCGCGATTGCCAGCAGGACATTGTAGAACGGTGTATTGGCCGATAAGCCGGCAAAAGCGCTGCCGTTATTATTGGCGGCCGACGACAATGCATACAAAATTTCGGAAAAGCCATGTGCGCCGGGATTCAAAATACCTGCCTTGCCGGAAGCAACCATGACCGCTAATGCAGTCCCGCCCAGCACCAGTAGCGGTGTAACAAGGATCGCAATCGAGGCCATTTTCATTTCAAACGACTGAATTTTTTTGCCCAGATATTCGGGCGTGCGGCCAATCATCAAACCGGCGATGAATACGGCAAGAATGGCGAAAATCAGCATGCCGTACAAACCCGAGCCAACTCCACCGAATACCACTTCGCCCAGTTGCATCAGCAGCATAGGTACCATGCCGCCAATTGGCGTCAAGGAATCATGCATCGTATTCACCGCGCCACAGGATGCCGCCGTGGTGACTGCGGTGAACAATGCGGAAGCGCTGATGCCAAAGCGTGTTTCCTTGCCTTCCATATTGCCGCCGGATTGCAGCGCGTTAGCGGTTTGATCAATGCCGAGTGCTTGCACCGCCGGATGCGCCTGTTGCTCCGCGATCAGCACGACGGTCGTCATCACGGCAAAAATGATTGTCATCGCGCTCAATATCACCCAGCCCTGACGTATATCGCCGACCATGCGGCCGAACGCAAAGCACAGTCCGGCGGGAATCAGCAGAATCGACAGCATCTCGGCAAAATTGGATAATGGAGTGGGGTTCTCGAAAGGGTGCGCAGAGTTCGCATTAAAAAAACCGCCGCCATTCGTTCCGAGCAGCTTGATGGCCTCCTGTGAAGCAACCGGTCCCATTGCCAGTGTCTGGGTTTTGGCAATCGCGGACTCCATCACTTGATTGCCCTTTTCGTCTTTTATCGCTTGGCCGTCGGAGCTGGTTTTAGCCTGTAGATAGGTGACGGGCTCAATCAAGCTTACTTCCTTGTATGCGGAAAAATTCTGTATCACGCCTTGACTGATCAGAAATACGGCAAATAGCGTTGATAGCGGTAGCAATACATAGAGGGTCGAACGAGTAATGTCATGCCAGAAATTACCGATTGATTTTACCGAGTGGCGTTTGAAACCGCGGATCAATGCGTAGGCGACGGCCATGCCGGTCGCGGCCGACAAAAAATTCTGTCCAGTCAGCACCAGCATTTGCGTGAGATAGCTCATCGTCGATTCACCGCCATAACCTTGCCAGTTGGTATTGGTGGTAAAGCTGATGGCGGTATTGAATGACGAATCGGGATTGACGTTGGCAAATGCTTGCGGATTGAGCGGCAGCCAGGCTTGCAGGCGTTGCACTGCGTAAACGGTTAACGCGCCCAGCACATTAAACACCAGTAGCGCCAATGCATAGACCTTCCATCCCATTTCCGAATCCAGCGAAATACCGGCAAGACGGTAAAAGAAGTTTTCAATTTTTCTTATCCACATCAGGCCGCGTATGGGCTCCCCCTCGCCGACTTTTGCCAGATACGTACCCAAAGGATAAGCCAGCATCAGCAGTGTGGTGAGGAACACCACAAGCAAAACGAGAGATTGCGCAGTCATTACAAATCCTCTGCGTTTATCAGGGCAATGACCAGATATATTAATAGACCAGCCGCGACGACCGCGCCAATAACATAAAACATGTTCATTGACGCTCGCCCAGTTTGCCGCAGCCGATGGCAAACGCGCAGGTCACGAGCAGAAGTGCCAGGATTGCACCGATATATAGAAGATCCACTGTCGCCCCAACCAGGCTATTTTGAATATAGACAGATTAACCGGGGTCGCCTAAAAATCTTGTAAATATCCGGTCAATGGGCGTAAAGAAAGTGTAAAAATTGCGGTGTTGTCGAATGCGTGCAATCGAATCCAGCGATTACGGATTTCCAGATGTGATGCCGAGGAACTGCTGAATCGGTTCCTGATACAGTCGTGCGGTATTTTGGTATTCCTGTATCATTGCGGTTTCAAAATTACGCCCATGTTTCATAACCCTAAATCCGGCGGCTGACTTTTAAAGCTTAGCACTATGATTCACAAAGACTTTTTTATCCATCTGACCATCACCTTCAGGGTGGGTTCGTCCAACTGCGGGATTTAGGATGAAAATCACCTTCCTGGATTTCGAACAGCCCATCGCCGAGCTTGAAGCAAAAATCGAGGAGCTGCGTTTTGCACAGGACGATTCGGCGGTAGATATATCGGCGGAAATCCTGCGCCTGCAGAAGAAAAGCCAGTCGCTCACGAACGGCATATACGCCAAGCTTACACCGTGGCAAATTTCGCAGGTTGCGCGACACCCGCAGCGCCCCTATACGCTCGACTATATCCAGCATCTGTTCACCGATTTTGAGGAGCTTCACGGTGACCGGAATTTCGCCGATGATCAGGCCATCATCGGCGGATTGGCACGGTTTATGGGGGAGACGGTCATGGTTATCGGTCACCAGAAGGGCCGTGATACCAAGGAAAAAATTCATCGTAATTTCGGTATGCCAAGGCCCGAAGGCTATCGCAAGGCACTGAGATTGATGCGTCTAGCGGAAAAATTCTCGGTGCCGTTATTTACTTTTATCGATACGCCGGGTGCGTACCCCGGCATCGGCGCTGAAGAACGCGGCCAGTCGGAAGCCATCGGCAAGAATCTCTATGTGCTGGCGGAGCTTAAGGTACCGGTGATCTGTACCATTATCGGGGAGGGCGGTTCCGGCGGTGCGCTGGCAGTGGCGGTGGGCGATGTCGTGCAGATGCTGCAATACGCAACCTATTCTGTCATTTCTCCAGAAGGCTGCGCCTCTATCTTGTGGAAAAGCGCGGACAAGGCGCCCGAAGCCGCCGAGATTATGGGCATCACCGCTCATCGGCTCAAGACCATGGGGCTGATCGACAAGATTATCAGCGAGCCGCCTGGCGGGGCTCATCGCGATTACCCTGCCATCATGCAATCCGTGAGGAAAGCATTGCAGGAATCGCTTCGGCAATTTCAGGGCTACGCGACAGAGCTGTTGCTGGAGAAACGCTTTGAACGGCTGATGGGATATGGCAAGTTCAAGGAAGTTAAAGTCAAGTAGCATCTCCAGCAAGGCCGAAAATGCGTTGCGCGAGCAGACTCGGCGTGGCGATCATCTGGTTGCGGCGTTGAGCGGCGGGGTAGACTCGGTTGTGCTGCTGGATTTGCTCATTCCACTGTCGGTTCATTTGCAGTTTTCACTCTCCGCCGTTCACGTCAATCACGGTATCAGCACCCATGCGGCCCAATGGGCCAAGTTCTGCCGCGACTTGTGCCGGACCAGGGGTGTTCCTCTCAAAATTGCCAGATTAAAAATCAAGCGGAAATCCGGCATCAGCCTGGAAGCGGCTGCCCGTGATGCGCGCTATCGGGTATTCGCACAACAAAAAGCCGAGTATGTGGTGTTAGCCCAGCATCTGGACGACCAGGCTGAAACGCTGCTGCTGCAGTTGTTGCGGGGGGCCGGTGTGAAGGGGCTGGGCGCGATGCCGGTAGTCAGGAATTCCGCACCCCCGATTAAACATGATGCGTCAGAAATCCGGAAACGTGTGTACGGAAGCAGCGCCGGTACGACGGATTATGAGCCGCGGATATTGCGGCCAATCCTCGATGTATCGCGGTTCGAAATCGAGGATTACGCCAGGAGAAATGCATTGCGGTGGATCACTGATGAAAGCAATGGCGATATTTCTTTTGACCGCAATTTCCTGCGCCATGAATTCTTTCCTCTGCTGGAAAAGCGCTTTCCTTCCTACCGTACGACTTTTTCGCGCGCAAGTCGGCATATAGCGGAAGCAGCAGATTTACTTGATGAACTGGCCGAAGCCGATAGCAACAAATGTGTCGTCCCAGGAAAACTTCAAGCTGGGGATTTACGGGAATTGAGTTTTCCCCGCGCCAGGAATCTGTTGCGCTACGCGTTGTCGCAACAGGGCGCAATACTGCCCAGCACAGCAAAACTGGAAGAAATCTTGCGGCAGTTGCGGTCCTCGAGCGCCGATTCAAAACTGCATATCATTTTTGGGAATACGGAGGTGCGTTGTTTCAGGGGGGTGGTTCATGTGCGCAATGCCGATTCATCTCCCGGCTCAGAATGGCGGACCACATGGAACGGAGAAAAGCAGCTCCCCATCGCCGGTCTGGGCGGTACCGTCAAATTCACGCGCCGGAAGGGTGCAGGAATCAATCTTCGGAAACTGATGGAGAGTCCTGTTACCGTGCGTATGCGCCAAGGGGGCGAACGGCTGCGCCCGGACTGCAACCGTCCGCGCCGCAGCCTCAAAAATCTTCTGTGGGAAGCGTTGCTCCCGCCGTGGGAACGGGAAACACTCCCGCTGATCTTCAGCGGAGAGCATCTGGTGTGTGTACCGGGAATCGGTGTGGATTGCGGCTTTCAGGCGCTGGCGATGGAGCCCGGCATAGTGGTAGAGTGGAAATCAGGGGGAAAACCAAGGTCAGCGTGACATACTTTACGCTGCTGTTTCACGTCTCCCAGTTGAAACAGCCCTATATTGTTATTTTCCGGTCCCGGGCTTCGTTCCATATTCATTTTGAGCAGGTGGCGGATTAAGCGGCTTGCGATAGAGAGAGCCGAGTTCTGGCGCCGATGTGAGATCGGTCGAGGTAAATGCAAATATAAAAAAAACCGTATAATCATTGTAATAGGCGTCGGCTAGAAAAGGAGGGGTTGATCCGGAAAATTTGCCCGACGGCAGTTCAAAAATGTTCATATAGAATTTTGCGTATCCGGTCTGGTATTGAGATTTATAGAACGCTAATTCCGGTAACGAAAAGGGAATAAGCGAACTCGTGACCGGGGGCATGCCGATGAATGTTCCGGATACCTCGGTGCCCAGCGATCCTACAATCACATCAATGCGATGCGTTGCATTTTTATCGTCTTTCTGAACAACCAGGTAACCCTGCTGCCCTAACCAGCCGGTCAAAACTTGCTGCAGGAGAACTTGATCCGTGTTCAATCCTGATGTGGTAAGTATGACGTTTGCGCCCTTAGGAATAGGCAGAGGACGCTCAGGCGTGGGGGAAGCACTCCGTATCGCAGCTTCGCTGATGAGCAATTGTTCGATGGGTGTTCTTGCAGACTGGGTAGTTTTGTGGGTGGTCGAGCACCCTGTTAGCAATGCGATGGAAACCGCGCCCACAGTCAAAATTTTAAAAATATTAATCATCGTTCTATCCTCCGCACATTAGCCTTAATAAGTGGCAAAAAAGATCGCTGATATAAACATTAGCACATTGGTCAGGGACGTGCATGCGATCGGTTTCAGTACACACCCCTCCATAGTATAGCTTCAGGAATTTCAGATAGGTTCATCGCAGAATACTTAGTCAGCCCTGAACAATTCGATTTTCAGGCATAGATGACGGTAAGAGGATGATTAACTGTGCCACCCATTGCGGGTTGCCAATGCCCCCGGACAAGAATTTGGGCGAGAAGAAGCCGCAGCTTCCTCAGAATCATCCGCAGGTTGTGTCCGCAACCGCATAGCAAGGCATGAAAGGCGTCGCCTTCTGTGCCTTTCAACCAGTTTCTGCGCAGGCGGCCATCGTTTTTCATGTGCCCGATCGCCGGTTCGATGGCGCTGCGTCGCCGAATGTCCCGCTTCAGCCGTGCGGTGATGCCGCGCCTGAGTTTGCGGTGGTAGAGCTTGACCCCAGCCGGGAGGGCTGCACCGCGATAGCCCAGATCCACGAATATTTCCTTCGGCTGGTGCTGTGTCAGGATTTCCACTTGCTTCACAGCCGCGTGCAAGGTATGCCCGTCGTAGGGATTGCCCGGCAGGCTGCGCATGCCGACTACCAGCCCTTCCTTGTGTGTCGTCGCCACTGACACCTTCACCCCAAACTCATAGGGCTGGCGCGATTTGCCTTTGGCGATGCACTCCACTTCCGGCGCGTGCAGACGGTAGAGCTTGTGGCTATCCTTGGGCTGCTGCTTGAGCAGGCGCTCCACCTGCTGCAGTAAGCCGGTGACCTTGGGCTTGAGGTGCGCCGGTACCTTGGCCAATTGGCGTAATGCGTCGCGCCAGACTCGGCCCACCAGCGTCTTGAGTTTCTTCAGGTGGCTGCGCATGCGCTGGTATTGCCGGGCATGGGCGTAGCGGGCAATCTTGCCTGCCAGCTTGGGGGCTTCACGATTGTAGTTCTGGCGTAGCGTCATCCCTGCTTCTGCCGCCAGCTTCACCAGTTGTTCCCGTCCCCGGTTCAGCAGCTTGCTATTGGTCGGATAGGCAATGGCCTTCTCCTGTACGGTGCTGTCCACGATGACCTTGTTCAGGCTTCGCCGCTTGATTACCTGGGCCGATGTGGCGGCCTTGATGGTCTGGGCCAGTAACCACTCCATGCCTTCTGCGCCGATCCGTTGCCGCCAGCGCGTCAGTGAACTGGGGTCGATAGGCAGATTATGCTGAAACCAGATTTCGCCACAGAACAGCTGCCAGTAGGGATTTTCGATCCAGCCCCACACGACTTCTTCGTCGGATAGGGCAAAGGTGTGTTGCAGGTACAGCAGGCCTGCCACCAGGCGGGGAGCCGTCGCGGGACGACCCCGATGCGAAGGGAAAAAACCGGCCCATTCGCGCTCAAACCCTGACCAGTCAATATGCTGGGCAAATTGCGCCAAGGGGTGTCTCGGGTTGACCAGCTCATCCAACCGCTGGCGGAACAGGTCATTGCTTATGGGTACACTCGGCTTTGGTCCCATGTAACCCTCGCTAGATTTGCAAGAAATTACATCAATTTTACCAGAAACCGGCAAATTCAGCCGCTACAATTCAACAATTAATATAACATAATCAGTTGATTATGGATTGTTCAGACCTGACTACTTAGTTAGCTATCGCGCTTGGCATGTTAGGAATCACTTCAGAAATTTTCTCAGAACGCCCAATACCAGGCTCTGGTTGGCGTGGCTAACTGAGTCCGGTGCCAGCCGTTCCGGCCTTTTTTCGATAGCGTTGATTGTCTTTGCAGTCTAAAACCTCTTTTAGGCTTCCCTGGATTTCAAAACATTCAGCCCTGGGTGGAGCGGGCAAGAGCGGAGTGGGAAGGTTATCCGAGCCGGTAACCGCAACGGTACTGGTCTTGAGGCTGACACTTCCATCGGCGTCATTCGTTCTCAAGAATGCCGGTACAGACGACTGATCCATGGCCGAAATTGATATGGTTCGCGATTTTTCCTTGCATTTCCAGAAAACTCTTCTATGTTGACTATGTATATGGGACGTACGTAACGGGATAAATTTGGAAAGTCGACATGCTGTGACTGAGCGAAATCATAGTCTTGTCACCTAGTATGTGGGTGTATCTGGGAGAACCATATAGGTTTTGTTTCAACCTGAGGAGGTGGTCATGGCGAACATAAGCTGGTCAACGTCAATTCAAGTAGCGGGTGGCCCAACTATAACCGTAACACAAGGCCCTATTGTAGCGGAGGCTATTGAGCGTATCGAGGTGTCTGTACCAGCGGGCTCAGACAAAAAGCTCATTAGTCTTCCGGCCGGTCCGATCAGTGATATTCATCTTCTGCTCATCAAATCCAGCCACTATAAAGATATCACCTTTAAAGTAAGTGATGGTTCCAATACTGCTGACGGTGATGGACTTGCATTGACCGGCCCGCAATTCTTTTCGGGCGGGGCAGCCGCACTTTTTGGGTCTGACCAGGAAGCGCATTTTCTGGAATTCATTAATAGTAGCACTAGCGGTGATACCGCCCAGATTGAGATTTTCGTTGCACGCGATGCAACTCCTCCCGCTCCATAATTATCCCCTCCAATCGGAGAATTGAATATGCCTCAAGCCCTCACTTACCCCGGTGTATACATTGAAGAAATTTCCAGCGGTGTGCGACCGATCACTGGTGTTTCAACATCAATCACCGCGTTTATCGGGGCAACACTGCGTGGCCCCATTGACACGCCCGTACGCGTGCAGAACTTCGCGGAGTTCGAACGCAACTTTGGTGGCCTCTGGCGCAACAGTCCACTTACGTATGCAGTCAATCAGTTTTTTCAGCATGGCGGTTCGGATGCGCTCATCGTGCGCGTAAGTAACGTTCCGGGGACAGGGAAAGCCACCGTTGGCACGGAAGGTCTCAACCTTGAGGCCGCTTCGCCGGGCACGTGGGGAAATCTGCTCAGGGTTCGTGTGGATCATGCAACCAATCCTGAACTCGCTACCGCTGAGCAGTTGTTCAACCTTACAGTACGCGATATGGGTACCGGAACGACTGAACGCTTCCTCAACGTATCCGTGCTGCTTGCGCATCGCCGGTTCATAGGCAAGGTATTGGAGGAAGAATCCAAGCTTGTACGGCTAGCCGACCCAATCCCTGCGACTCGTCCCAATTCCACAGGGGAAGACGGGGCAGGGCGAGACCCACTGACAGTAACACCTGGCTCTGTCCCTTTCAATGCTGACGGGAGTGACGGTGACACCATCGGAGATGAACAGGTTTCCTCTGGTGCAGGTTTACAAGCAAATAAACGAGGTCTTTGGGCATTAGAGAAAGCCGATCTGTTTAATCTTTTATGCATTCCCCCCTTCTCATTTGATGAAGATATTGGGGTACCAACACGTGTTGAAGCAGCAAAATACTGCCGCGACCGCCGAGCACTTTATATCGTCGATCCGCTACGTGTTTGGGATGAACCCGCCGACCTTAGAGCTGAAACGAACGGTCTCGACAGCGAAGAATGGGGGTTGGGACGTAGCGAGAATGCCGCGCTATATTGGCCAATGTTGCGCATTCCCGATTCCCTTCAGCAGGGAAGGCTCGCCGACTTCGCACCTTGCGGTGCGGTGGCGGGCGTGATGGCGCGCACGGATAGCCAGCGCGGCGTCTGGAAAGCCCCTGCCGGGATCGAGGCAACACTGGACGGGGTGCCGGAATTGAAAATCAAGCTTACTGATGGCGAAAACGGTCAGCTTAATCCATTGGGAGTCAATTGCCTGCGTGCGTTTCCGGAGATCGGGCGTGTTGTCTGGGGTGCCCGCACACTGCGCGGGGCAGATTCGCTGGCATCGGAATGGAAGTATGTTTCGGTCAGGCGATTGGCCTTATTCATCGAGGAAAGCCTTTTTCGGGGGACCCAGTGGGTAGTCTTCGAGCCTAACGATGAGCCGCTATGGTCGCAGATCAGGCTTAATATCGGGTCCTTCATGCATACCCTGTTCCGGCAGGGCGCATTCCAGGGCAAATCGACACGTGAAGCTTATTACGTTAAATGTAACAGTGAGACCACCACCCAGAACGATATCAATCTCGGTATCGTGAATATCGAAGTGGGTTTTCTTCCATTGAAACCAGCCGAATTCGTGGTCATCAGGATTCAACAGATGACTGGAGATATTCCGACCTAAGCTTTTAGGAGAAATACGATGCCACAGTTCAGCGTGAACGCAACCAGATTGGACCCCTACAAAAATTTTAAATTCCGCGTGAAATGGGATGGCCGTTATGTAGCCGGTGTCAGCAAGGTTGGAGCACTCAAGCGGACTACCGAGATTGTAGAGCATCGCAACGGCGGCGATCAATCAACCTCTCACAAGTCAGTCGGACGTACTAAATTTGAAGCAATAACGCTTGAGCGCGGTGTTACTCACGACATTGAGTTCGAAAGGTGGGCAAATAAGCTATGGAATTACGGCGCTGCGGAAGGGATGGAAATGGCACTCAGCCTTTTCCGGAAAGATATTATGATTGAGGTCTACAATGAGGCCGGGCAGCTTGCGTTAAGGTATAAGGTTTATCGTTGCTGGGTATCCGAGTACCAGGCATTGCCGGATCTGGATGCCAACGCCAATGCGGTCGCCATACAATCCCTAAAATTGGAAAATGAAGGATGGGAGCGGGACTATGACGTCACGGAACCAGCCGAACCCGATTTTAACGAACCCCCCTGAAACTCATGGTAAAGCTGTCTTCCGTGCAAATGCTGGAGCTATGGGATCGTGGAGCGCGGTGCCATTCCCTTGATCGTGCTTTGTTGCTGCTGGGCAGCGCACGGCCGGGAGAGTCACTGGAAGAACTGGCCGATGTGACGATTGGCATGCGTGATCAAGTCCTCATAGCGCTACGCCAAGCAATATTCGGCCGCAAGCTGTCGAGTTATATCGATTGCCCGCGATGCAGGACAAGATTGGAATTTGTGCTGGACACCGAAACGCTGCGTGGCGAGGTGAGCGATAGCCCTATCGAGATTGATGGCTTGCGAGTTCGCCGGCCTACCAGCCGTGATCTTGCCGCTGCGATAAGTGCACAGGACACGGACCAAGCTACACTACTGCTGGTGCAACGCTGCGGCATGGCCGACGGGAACCAGTTGCCGATATTGAGCGGCGTCCAGATCGAGAAAATAGAATCTGTTCTGGCCGAAGCCGACTCGGCAGCAGACATTGTATTGGATTTCAATTGTGAGCAATGCGGCTTTGTCTGGCAAACGTCTTTTGACATCGGTGCTTACCTATGGCGCGAGGTGGAGCTATATGCCAAGGCATTGCTGGCTGATATTCATACATTAGCCCGTGCTTATGGCTGGAGCGAACGGGAAGTGCTGGACCTGAGCGATGCGCGACGTGCAGCCTACATTGAGATGGTGACGGCATGAGCGGTTATTTTCGGCGGCTTGTAATGCGAAGCGTGGGTACGGAGCCCGATATTCGCCCGCTGACGCATCGACTTCATGCATTCTCGACCTCAAATGCGGCGGAGTCCTATGACGATGCCGAGGAATTCGTAGCCGGCGCAGCAGAGGCATCCGCCTTATTCCACTCCGAAACGCCTCAATCGTTTACACACGCTCCGCGGGATATGAAAGCGTCGCCCGTCAATACGGTGGACGCAGATTTTCGTTCTCATTCATCGCGGAATGATTCCGATATGGTGTTACCTCAAACTGATTCACGGGCCTTGGATGGAGAGTTGGCACAAAGAGAGGATGGTGAATCCCGAACTGGGCCGATTTTCAGAAACGTATCCCCCGGTAACAAGCAGGGAAGCCATGGCGGCCAGAGACGCTCTATTGCACACCGTATGACACCGCTTAAAAATAAGCTTGAAGAACGATCACCGTTCCTGCCCCCAGTGAGGGACTTCAGCCTGATGCCAGAAGCTGACCCGCCGCCGCCTCCTGCTTCATCAATGACGAGGGATCATGCGAAGACGCAGGTACACGCTTCAGGTCTGTCTTTTTCTGAGCGCCGCGGCAAGGAATCTCATGAGCACAAGCCGCCGGAGATTCATGTCAGCATTGGACGGGTGGAAATTCGCGCAACCGTCGCACCGCCGCCTCTGCGGAAGACTACGGCTGAATCGCCAACGATGAGCCTTGATGAGTACCTGAAGGTGCGTAACGAGGGCCGGCGATGAGCAACTCCTTGGCAATCGCAACGGTAACCGCAGCCTTGAGGCAGATTACTCATCACGCGGTAAGCTCCGCCGTAAGCGGTGCGGAAGCGTTGATAGAGCGCCCTCTCAGCAGCATTTCAGACGATGATCCGCGCGTACGTTTGTTTCTATATCAAGTGACCCCCAATGCCGCGCTGCGGAACGACGATCTTCCAACTCGCGCAGCGAGCGGGAGCTTGATGAAACGGCCCACCGCAGCACTTGATCTGCATTATCTGCTTGCATTCTACGGGAATGAAAGCGATCTGGAGCCCCAGCGTATGCTGGGCGCCGTGATACGCGATCTGCATGCACAACCTGTCTTGTTACGGCAAGTGATAGTAAATGCCATTACCAGCGATGGATCTCTCCTCACTGGATCGAACCTGGCCGAGGCTTTCGAACAAATAAAATTTACGCCTTTATCGCTTTCCCTGGAGGAGCTCTCAAAACTCTGGTCGGTATTTTTCCAGGCACCCTATGCCTTGTCCGTTGCCTACCAAGGCACGGTCGTTCTCATTGATAGCGAAGAGAATGCGCCTCTGGCGGCGCCTGTCCTTAGGCGGGGCGAAGCTGACCGTGGTGTCAACCTCGCGCTTGGGCCGTTCCCCGCACTCGAAAGCTTTCATATCGGCGCACCCGAGGATGAGGGGTGGCGGCCACGCCAACCCTCATACCCCAGTGCGCAACTCGGCACGGTGTTGACGCTAATCGGCCGTAATCTGGGCGGTGAAACTGTCAGTGTCCGGTTCCACCATATCAAGCTGGGGGTCACGCGTACCATCGTGGTGGCACAAAATGACAAGACAGCAACCGAGATTAAAATCGGAATTGGCATTGGTGATGACGCTGCCGCACGGGCTGCCTGGGCTGCAGGGTTCTATATCGTGACTGTGCTAATAGAGAATGGCGGGCATCCGCGCGCCAGCAACCAATTACCTCTGCCTTTTTCCTCCAGGATCAGCGGAATTGCGCCTTCCGTCCGGGCCGGTAGAGATGTCACATTAACCATTACCTTCGACCCTGAAGTACGTTCGACCCAGCGCGCCAGCCTGATCATTATGGATCGAGAGATCGAGGCGGAGGATCCTGTCACCGAGACCGGCGAATTGCGGTTCATCATCGAAGATGCGCCAACCGTAACGGATGCCATTGTGCGCCTTCGCATTGATGGGGTTGACAGTTTGCCGTTCAGGCGGCAGCCCGGTCCACCGCCAGCCCGTATGGTATTCGATGAAAATCAAAAAATCACTATTTTATGATAGACCTCGACGCCTGGCACAGAACCAACAATGAATACCTGTCAGCAGCGGTGCGCTGGCTGCGCCTACGCCTGGCTCGTCTGGTTGAACAGCAGCAAAGAATAGCATCCCAGCCCATACAAACTTCTATATCGCCATTCACCCTGCCGCTGGGCGCGGATCTTCCGGCTCAGCCGGATGATGCGTCATCCGACCCGTTAGGCCAGCCAGAAGCCGACCAATTGGCCAAGGTACAAATCGAACAAGCCGCTGCCGCCATGGAGCAGGCCGCCACATCAGAACCGGCGCCCGCGCTGAGTATCTTGAGCCGCCGCCTGGGATTGGTGCGGTTCGAGGAACAAATCCTCTTGCTGTGTGCCGCCATGGAACTCGATACGCGCATTGCCGCGCTCTGCGCACACGCCCAGAATGATAAATCGCGCCCTAACCCCACTTTTGCGCTGGCCCTTGCCCTATTCGACAATCCGGTGTGGGAAGCGCTCTCGCCAGAGCGTCCCCTACGCTATTGGCGTCTGATCGAGATCAACCAGCCGGGGGCGCAACCCTTGACCGCCAGCGCTTTGCGTGCCGACGAGCGTGTAGTGAATTATCTGAAGGGACTCAATTATCTGGACGACCGCCTTACGACATTGCTGGCGCCATTGATCGATGTTGCGGATGATTTGCCGCCCTCCCAGCAGGAGCAAGTGGGAATCATCGTCCGGCATCTGCGCGCCGCGCGAAATGGCCTGCCGGTTGTACATTTGCTTGGTACGGATACGGACAGCAAGCGATCGATTGCAAAGCATGTTGCGCATAAGCTGCGTTTGAGTATTTATCGGCTCCCCGCAGACATGCTGCCAGCCACCTTGCCCGAGCTGGAAATATTGGCCCGCCTGTACCAGCGGGAAAGCAAGATGCTACCGCTTGCGCTCTACCTGGATGCGCAAGATTCCGACAAGGAACTGCCCGCAATCAACCGATTGCTGTCCAGAATAGACGGGCCGGTTTTTCTGGATACCTACGAATCATGGCCGCAACTGGGGCGCGACGCGCTGACACTTGATGTAACAAAGCCCACCCCGGCGGAACAGGAAGAAGTGTGGCAACAAGTATTGGGTGAGGATGTGGGCAATGGGTCCGCATTGCTGGCGAGTCAATTCAACCTGAATCTGCACGAGATTCAGCGCGCCGCCCATGCAGCGACAGATCACAAAAAACCTACGATCGATCAGGCATGGGATGCCTGTTTGATTGCATCCCGGCCGCGCCTTGACTCCCTGGCGCAGCGTCTGGAACTGACGGCACAAGTATGGGATGACCTTGTCTTGCCGGAGCTGGAGAAAAAGCTGTTGCGGCAAATCATGAGTCAGGTCGGCCAGCGCCATTTGGTTTATGAGCATTGGGGATTCAATCGCAAATTGAACCGCGGGTTGGGTATCAATGCGCTTTTCGCTGGGGAGAGTGGCACGGGGAAGACCTTGGCCGCCGAAGTGATTGCGCGCGAACTGAAGCTCAACCTATACCGCATCGATCTATCCCAAGTAGTGAGCAAATACATTGGCGAAACCGAGAAGAACTTGCGCAAGTTGTTCGACGCCGCCGAGGATGGCGGAACCATACTGTTCTTCGACGAAGCGGATGCGCTTTTTGGTAAGCGCAGCGAGGTAAAAGACAGCCATGACCGCTACGCCAATATAGAAATCAACTACCTGCTGCAGCGGATGGAAGCCTACCATGGCCTTGCAATCCTGGCGACAAACAGGAAGAGCGCGCTCGACACCGCATTCATGCGCCGCTTGCGTTTCATCGTCACTTTTCCGTTTCCGGGTATACCTGAGCGCAAGCTAATCTGGGAGCGGGCTTTCCCGAAGGAAACCGCCAAAGATGGTCTGGATTACGAGCGACTGGCGCGGCTGAGCCTAACCGGAGGCGGCATCCAGAACATCGCCATCAACGCCGCTTTTCTGGCCGCGGGAGTAGGCAGCCCTGTGACCATGCCGTTGATACTTGAGGCAGCAAAAACGGAATTCCGCAAGCTCGACAAGCCCATCAACGAGGCGGAGTTCCGCCTGATCCAGGCGATGGGGGCAAGTACATGAACATTCGCCTGCATATCGAACGCCTCGTGTTCGACGGTGTTTTAATACCACCGGACCAACGACCCTATCTGCAAGCGGCGATCGAAGCGGAATTGACCCGGCTGCTTTCTGCTAGGGGCATTGCGGGAGGTATCAATGCCCGACTTTATGTGGGAGCATCGTTGTACTCGGTTAACGCGGGACAAATTGAGATTTCATCGGGCAGGAACCCTGCCGAGCTTGGAAGGCAGATTGCTGTCGCCGTATACGGAGGGATCGAAAAATGATAGGCGCAAGGCTATTCCTCTGAACGTTCAAAGAACTTAGCAAACCCATCTTTCTATGAGTCAGTTGCCGGGCCTCTCTTGAAACATAAAAACCTCCATAGGAATCATACAATCACGGGCAGCAAGAGAGAGAACGCGGAAAAGGAATATGTAGTTTTTGAAACCAAAATGATTGAACGCGGTTCGATAATTAGTATTATATGCAGAAGCTTAGCTTTTTATGAAACAGGGAACCTGTACATGTACGTCGGGGGCACGCCAAAACCGATATGCCGGTTCCGATTGGGCCGTTCGTATGAACACTTTACCTAGATCTACAACTCGTTTGAAACCGAAAGATGCTTTCCCAGTGCCACCCATTGTCATGGAGGCGTTGAACGCTAGCGGGCAACCGCTCCGTCCAATTGTGCAGCGCGAATTTGGAGATCTGTTCGGATTTGATTTTAGCGGCGTCCGAGTTCACGCTGGTTCGGAGGCCACACGATCGGCCCGAGTCCTTAACGCGGTTGCATATACGATTGGGTGCCATATCGTTTTCGGCGAACGCGGGTTTGACCCGTCAAGCAAAGTAGGGCTCGGTGTATTAGCACACGAGTTGACGCATATAGTCCAACAAGGAAGCAACAGAAAGACACCTGACCACGTACAAGTGAACTCGCCAAAAATAGACGGGTTAGAGCAGGAAGCGGAGCGCGTCCGCTATGCTGTCGAGTCTGGTCTACCGGTGCCTCCTATCACTGGCCGGGCGCCATCTGGTCTACAGCGCTTACCAGGGTCGCCGGCAGGCGGGTGCGGGCTTTGTTATGGGACCCCAAGAGACGTGGGCCTTGAGGCTCACCCGCTTATAGAAGAGGCATTCAGAACGCAGTATCCATATCTACAGACGGAGCTCACATTTCCCTTGCTCGCGCCAAGCCCAACTGACACGAATGGCCGTCTGGATCTAGCTGAGTTAGTGGGCCGTGACCGCATCAATATAGGAGAGATAAAGCCCTCTAACGTTGGTGGGCTAATTGGGGGTGATCTTGATCTGTTTTGGTATGAGGAACAGCTTGAGCGACTTGGGTTTCGTGTAGGTCGGCTAAACTTGCCCCCCCCTTTAGAACCGGTCCAGTTCCCCACGCGCGCTCCCTCTACCTGTTTGCAGCGGCAGAATTTGTTCATTGACCCACCCGTCCATGGTCTGTATGGCTATTGGTGTATGCCAGATTATGCGCAACTGATTGCAGAGTGCGATTGTCGTGACGGGCGTAGAAGGCGCCCCGAGCATTTGGATGTTCCTGGGGTGGTTCACGTCCCAGTCGCAACTCCAGAGGTGCGACCCGTACGGGTTCCTGAAGGACGGCTAGTTGGTCGTCCAGACGAGCCGCAAGTGACTGAACCTGTTTGGGGTTCAGGAGAACGAATTCCGGAAGTGCCAGGACCCGGCCCTGAAGAAGTACCAGAGGAAGGGGAAGTACTAGAGGAGGGGGAAGTACTAGAGGAGGGGGAAGTACTAGAGGATGTGTTACCTATCGCTGCAATGACCGCTCTCGCCAGCGCTGCGGCTTACGCTACCAGTCGGTCCGCACAAAGACCTGGACGGCATATGGGTCCTCTCGCAACTCGAGCAGTCGGCCGCGCGCTTATCTATGCGGAAGCTGCCGCCGCGGCTGCACTAATTGTTTTCTATAGCGATAGGGTGGAGGCGAGCCCTGACGTTGGGGAAACACCGCTAGAATCGCTTTTTCGGGCTATGAGCGAAGCCGGTGTTAGCATACCTCCCGAGCTGCATGAACGTATTAATGCAGATCCCGAATTGCGTCGGCTATTATCTGAAGCCGCTACGTATAGGAATGCGACAGAGGCGCAGGCTGAGCTTAGCCAGCGCATGCTTCAGGTGATCGCTGAAAACCCAGAAGCCTTTTCTGAAGAAGATCTTGAGATCCTGTTTTCGACTGTGAATGATTCATCGCTTTCCGGTACGTCCGGAGCTGATGCAAGCCTCCGAGCAATTCATGCGGAAATCGAGGCACGGCGCCAAGGTGAGCCGATCCGTCACGTTCCGGGATCGGGAACTGGAGCTGGTGCAAGGACAGAGGAACCGGAGATAGGCGGCACGGAAACCAGAGGGGACGCGACTGACGAGCCACTGCATGAGACTACCGAATCTAGTCATCAGCGGTTAGCGACCGCGACACCGCCGGTGCGGGCTCTGTGGGAAGCGATGGTAAGTACGGGCAGCGCTGGTCCCGAAGTTAACGACGAGGCTCTTCAAAGATTCCTTCAGACGGTCCCCTCCGATCTACGTACCGATGAAGCGCAAGAGCTTGCGCAGAGAATCCGACCAGCCACTGACGAAACGCTTGACGAGATCCTTGCTTCTCTTCAAGAAGCCCTACATAGTTTGCGCAGTGCCTCGGAGGAGCCCGGGGAAGTGGCCCAGATGCCAGGAGGTGCCTCAGTTGCGTCTCCAGAGCAGGCTGAAGAGGAAGTGGTCCAAGCCAGTGAATATATTGAGCAAATGGTCGACGTTATTCATAATTTTGGCGGCTGGGATCAAGTATCATTGAGCACAGCACGACTTGTAATCTTTGACGACCGTGGCTATACCCGAGTTCCGATATCATCGGAAGTTGACGCAGTTTTATTTGGGAAAACACCCCTAGCTACCGGGGGTTTTCTACGAAGCGCAGCGTCCCTACGCGTGCGGGTGGATTCTCGCTCAAGAAGACGCGATGGCAGGGTGCAAGTGGGGGTAACGGTAATGAACTGCGGCGAGGTTGTTTTGGAAAATCGCATGCATAGCCCATGCTCTATTCAGCCAGGAACACGTCATATCGTTACAGTATTTTTGCACGGACGGGAAGAGGGATTACCTTAAAGAGGGTTTAAGAAAAAAATGCCTTATACCCGATTGCAAACATCCTGAAGCGTGTTGTGAGAGATACTTGCGCAGGAGGTCGTCAAATTTTCTGATCGCGAGGTAGCTTATAGAGAAGGCAAAAATTTCACGGGCGAAAATTTCTTGGCGCGAGGTTAGCTAGGTTATTTGGTACCGCCACGGGACTGGATGAAAGGATGGTCAGAGAAAAGAGAAAGGGAAGGAAAATTATGGACCAACTCACTTGGCATCAAAATGGCTGAGGGAAACCGCATAATGGTGATCGAGAAATGTAGCAAATAATGACTACCTTCCCCAACTCCCCCAAACTTCTCAAAGCCGGTATCGTGCTTGTTGATGTTGAGACTTCGCGCATGCAGCGGGTGATCTCTCTGCAATACAACCCAGACTCGCTTACGCGCCGCCTCCAGGTCCAGGGCACCGGCGAAGGCGGGGAGCGCTCCGAGGCGCTACGGTTAAAAGGCCCCGCCGCCGAGACAATTACGCTGGAAGCGGAAATCGACGCCACGGACCAGCTGGAATTTCCCGAGCGAAACCCGAATGCCGTACAGTTTGGCATCCACCCTCAGCTCGCGTTGCTGGAAACGCTGGTTCATCCTCGTTCCGAGGATCTCCAAGCCAACAACACCATGGCTGGCGAAGGCACGATTGAAATACTGCCGACCGAGTCGCTGTTAACCTTGTTTGTCTGGAGCGCGCAGCGCATTCTGCCTGTGCGCATTACTGAATTCAGCATTACTGAAGAGGCGTTCGATCCCTCACTTAACCCTATCCGGGCGAAAGTAAGCTTGGGCATGAGGGTGCTGAGTGTGGATGATGTCGGCTTTACTCACCGGGCGGGGCAGCTATACATGGGCTATTTGCGTAACAAGGAGAGCTTGGCTGGACGTTCGCCCTTCGGTACCTTGACTGATCTTGGGCTGACGAGGTTGTGATGGATGAAGCACTTAGAAAACTCGAGGCGATTCTGGGAGGTTCGGCGGCGGGCACGCAGAACTTTCCGCCCAGTAGCCGCTATCACGGGGTTGCTACTGAGGTCCATGCTAGCGAGGACGGCAGGCCGAAAGTCTATCTCAAGCGCCGCATCGTTCCTGCCCCAGAACGTTTTTCCACAATTTCCGAGCATAGCGTTCAGGAGGGCGAGCGGCTCGACTTGATCGCGGGCCGGTATCTGGGTGACGCGGAGCTCTATTGGCGCATTTGCGACGCCAACGGTGCGCTACGGCCCAACGAACTGATCGAGGCTGTCGGCACGCGTTTGCGCATCACGCTGCCTGAAGGTGCGCCGGGGAATGGTGATGCTTAAAGGGATAACTCTCACCTTGCTGATCGGCACCGGCGCGCCTTGTCCCGCACCCCCGGAGGTGGTGGATGCCTTGGACAGCGTGCAGGTCAACAGCAATAACCAGACCAGCGGTTTTCAATTGAGCTTCAAGGTCGGCAAGACTTCGAAGCTGCTTACGGAGCTGCTGCCGGCGGGATACTTCGATCCCATTATCAGCCGCGTGCTGATAATGGTGACGGTGCACGGAATTCCCCAGGTATTGATGGACGGAATCATTACGCGCCAGGAAATGTCGTCCAGCAACGAACCGGGAAAATCCACCCTCACCATCACGGGCGAGGATCTCACGGTAATCATGAATCTGGTGGAAATGCCCTTCATGCGCTTCCCCGCCATGTCCGTGATGGCGCGGATCAACTCGATACTGGCCAAATATGCGGCGCTAGGCGTCGTGCCGGTGGTGACCTCGCCCATGTTCGATGAAACGCCTATGCCTACAAAGGAAATTCCTACCCAGACGGGAACAGACCTCGAGTACATTCAGCAACTCGCGCGGGCAGCGGGTTATGTGTTCTATCTGGAGCCCGGCCCGCTCCCCGGTACCAGCATCGCGTATTTCGGTCCGGATGTGCGCATCCCGGTGCCGCAGCCGGCCTTGAATGTGAATATGGATGCGCACACCAACGTCGAGTCGCTTTCCTTCAGCCTGGACGGTACGCAGAAGAAGGTCGTGGTCATCAGCATTCTGGACCCCGTAACGAAAAAGAATGTGATTCCGATCCCGGTACCGAGTATCAGTGTGTTGCGTCCTCCCTTAGGTGCGCGGCCTGTGGTGCCGGCAAAAGTGGAGTTTCCCTCCAATATGGCGCGCCTTTCATCCGGAGAGGCTGCTAATCAGGCGCTGGGGATCAGTTTCGCATCCACCGACGCAGTCTCCGGATCGGGCTCGCTGGACGTGCTGCGATACGGCCGCGCCCTGCGCGCCCGCATGTTGGTGGGGGTGCGCGGGGCTGGCGTCGCCTACGACGGCCTGTACTATGTCAATAGCGTGACGCACAATCTCAAGCGGGGGGAGTACAAGCAGAATTTCAATCTTTCGCGGGATGGGCTCATTTCCAATACACCCAGGGTGATGCCATGACATCTTCCGGCACAACGGGACGTTTCTACGGTAAATACCGGGGTGTTGTCACCAACAACGTCGATCCAGACCAAACTGGTCGGCTCATGGTGCAGGTGCCGGATGTGTTGAGCCTGGTTCCATCGAGCTGGGCCGAGCCATGCGTACCGCTGGCAGGATCCGGGGCACCAATGGGAATGTACATGGTGCCGCCGATCGGGGCGGGGGTATGGGTGGAATTCGAGGCAGGCGATCCAAACTGTCCCATATGGACGGGTTGCCGATGGGGTTCCAAGTCGGATATTCCGTCGTCCGCGCTCGCCGGGAACCCGGCAGCACCCAATATGGTGATGCAGACCGCAGGACAACTCACCTTCATGCTCTCGGATATGCCTGGACCAACGGGTGGAATTCTCCTGAAGACGGCTGCAGGCGCGTCGATTTCCATAAACGATACGGGGATTACGATCACGAATGGCCAGGGTGCAACTATCAAGCTGAGCGGGTCGAGCGTTGATATCAATCAGGGAGCACTGACAGTGACATAACCATGGCGAGCGCTCTTCTTCATGTCGGTGCAACGGTGCAGTGCAGCCACGGCGGTACTGCTACCGCAACTTTGCCCAATAGCAGGGTGCTGGTTGGCAATCAGCCCACCGTCACGATGTCTGCTCCGTATACCGTGGCGGGCTGTTCTCATACGATAGGCACTTCCCCATCACCCTGTGTTACCGCCCAGTGGACACTGGCTGCACAACGGGTGACGTCCAATGGACTGGCGCTGGTCCTGATGGATAGCCAAGCCACCTGTACGCCAAACGGCACGCCTCTCATGCAGGTGCAGGCACAGAGACGCGTGACCGCGAGTTGAGAGAACCATGAATCTTTCGTATCCATACAGAATCGACGGTCGGGGCCGCAGCGCCAGTGACTCCGAGGAGGTTTGGATACGCGGGTTAATCGAGCAAGTCCTGTTCACCATCCCTGGCGAGCGCGTGATGCGGCCGGATTTTGGCAGCGGAATACTCCAGCTCGTATTTGCGCCCAATAGCCCCGAGCTTGCAGCGGCGACCCAGATGTTGGTGCAGGGTGCGTTACAGCAAGCCCTGGTGGAGTTGATCATTGTTGAAAACCTGGCAGTAGAGGCAGTTGATTCTACCCTGCGCATAACCGTGCAATATATTGTTCGCCGCACCGAGATCCGGCAGCTGCAAACATTCGAGCGCGGAGGGGTGGGATTATGACGCGCTATACCTGTTGTGACGAGTTTCGCCGCAATGCCGTTAGAGATCACGAGGAGCTGAATGGGATCGATTATCTGGAGGTATTGGATACGGATGCGCCCCGTGGCAGTCCACGGCAGCGTACGCTTCTGCTGCGTTTTCTCAAACCAGTTCCGTCGACGCTAGGCAAAGATAGTCTGCGAATAGAAGGCGGCGAGCGCGTGCGCAATATTTCCATCGAGTGGGCCAGGGCAGCAGATAATCCACCCGAAACGATACCAGAGGAGCACCAGTTTTTTATCGCTTTGCCATATGCGAGCCATGTGCTTTTGATACGTACTGACCGTCATGGCGACCACTCGCTTTACCGGTTGCTTTTGCAGCGTTCGACCACGGATCAGCGTCCCCCTCAGGGGTTCGACCCGCGTCTGGCAGCGATCACGTTCTCGTTCAAGGTCGAATGCCCGAGCGACTTCGATTGCAAACCGCAGCAGGACTGTCCCGAACCGGCAGTTTCCTCGCCTGACATTAATTACCTGGCAAAGGATTACGCCAGTTTCCGGCGGCTTCTCCTCGACCGCCTAAGTCTGCTAATGCCCGGCTGGCGTGAGCGCAGTACCGCGGATCTGGGAGTGATGCTGATGGAAATGATGGCATACGTTGGCGATCATCTGAGCTACTGGCAGGATGCGGTGGCGACGGAAGCCTATTTAGGCACAGCACGACGACGAACCTCGTTGCGGCGGCATGCGCTGCTGGTGGATTATTCCTTGCATGAGGGAAGCAATGCGAGAGTATGGCTGCAATTGAGGTTGGCCCACGGTGTTTCGCAAGCCACCGTCAGCCTGAATGGCATGCGCTTCCTGTCGAGATTGGCTAATATGCCCGCGCGCATCGTGCCTTACTCACGCAATTATGAACAGGCGTTGGCGGCAAGCCCCGTGGTGTTCGAACCGCTTGACCCAGATGGACAGCTTGAGCTTGGCATGGCATCTCAAGTAACGCTGTACTCGACGCATGATGAAATCCATTTCTATACATGGGGCGATAAACGCTGCTGCCTCCCCAAAGGAAGTACATCTGCCACGCTTAGCGGGCACTTCAAAACACTCACGGCTGGACAGGTGTTGATTTTTGAAGAGGTGAAAGATCCCGTTACAGGTGAAGAAGGCGATGCCGATCCCTCGCATAGGCACGTGGTACGCCTGACGCTCGTGCGCTACAACGGTGAAGATGGCATTGGGGATGGTGCTACTCCGTTGCGTAATGCCTTAACTGATCCATTAACTGAGGAAGAGATAACCGAGATCGAGTGGGCGAAGGAGGATGCCCTGCCATTTCCGCTATGTATTTCCTCAAAAAAAGATGAAGCCCACGGTGGAGATATCGCCGAGGATGTCAGCCTCGCCAGGGGCAACATCATACTGGCTGATCATGGGCTGACAATTTTGGACGAAGAACTGGGATTCGTGGCGCTTCAGCGCCTGCGTTTGCCCTTGGCCTCCGGTCAGGATCGCTGTGCGAAACTGCCGCGTGAGTTCTTGCCGACACGTTTTCGGCCGGTATTGCAAGGAAAACCTCTGACGCATGCGGCAACGATTTTGAAAACAATTCGCGTTGATCGCCGGCCTGAAGCGCTGCGGTTACGCTTTGATCCGATGGGCCCAGCGAGCAATGCTTTCGTGTGGCGCACCGAAGACATATGGCCGGTAATTCGTCTCGAAAGCACACTGGAGGATGGCACGGCTCCCTTGACTTGGCTGCCGCGACGGGATTTGCTGAACAGTGATGGCCAGGCTTGTCACTTTGTGGTGGAAGTGGAGCACGACGGACGCGCCGTGCTGCGTTTTGGTGACGATGTTCATGGCAAGCGTCCAGACGGCGGCAGGAAATTTACAGCTACCTACCGTATCGGTAATGGTGTCGCTGGCGTTGTTGGGGCGGAGGCACTGGTGCACGTGATCAGTGACGATGCGAATATAGGCGGGGTGCGCAACCCGCTTTCATCCCGGGGTGCCAGCGAGCCGGAAACTGCGGAGCAGATACGCCGCCGCGCGCCGGAGGCTTTTCGCACCCAGCAACGCGCGGTTACCCCTGAAGACTATGCGAAGGTGACGCAAGATTATCCCGGTGTGCAACGGGCAGCAGCCACCCTTCGCTGGACAGGTAGCTGGCACACTGTTTTCAATACGGTTGACCGCATTGGCGGCCAGCTTCTTGATCGCGATTTTGAGCTGGCACTTGCCAGCCACGTTGAACCCTATCGCATGGCAGGCCATGATCTTGAATTCAACAACCCGGTATATGTGTCCCTGGAAATTGACATTACCATATGCGTAGAGGCGGGTTATTTCCGCAGCGCCGTTCGGGCGGCGATACTTCAGGTGCTCAGCAATCGTGAGTTGAGCGATGGCATGCGCGGAGTTTTTCATTCCGACCTGTCCAGTTTCGGGCAGACCGTTTTTTTGAGCCCAATCTATGCCGCGGTGCGTGGCGTGGCGGGGGTCGAATCAGTTGTAATAACGCGTTTTCAACGTCAGGGACAAAATGATATGCGTTATCTGCGCTTTGGCTATATGAAACTAGACCGCCTGGAAATTCCGCGCCTGGATAATGATCCTAATTACCCGGAACATGGCCTTCTACGGCTTTACATGCATGGCGGTAAATAGGTGAAACCAGATGAATGATAAATCCGAGGATTGCGATTGCTGTGCAGGCACAGACGCCGAAACGCCAAAGCGTCTTTACAATCGGCCAGGATTGTCGGAAATCGCTTATCGTACCGGCACGCATCACGAGTTCAAGGAGTCGATGCTGGCCCGGCTTTCGTCCGCTGATCTTCCGGCACTTGCCCAGTTAACGGCGCGCGATGATGCCGACTTCGGGATTGCTTTATGCGATGCCGCCGCCACCATGCTGGATGTGCTCAGCTTTTACCAGGAACGCATCGCCAACGAGAATTTTCTTCGCACGGCGGGTGAGCGGCGCTCCATCCTAGAACTGGCCAGGCTCATTGGTTACGAACTGGCGCCGGGTGTTGCGGCGTCCACCCATCTGGCGTTCACCTTGCAGGATGCTCCTGGATTGCCACGAGGTGTTGCCGAAACAGTGACGATTCCCATCGGTTCGCGTGTACAAAGCGTGCCTGGTCCGGATGAACAGCCGCAATCATTCGAAACAGTGGAGGCCATCCAGGCACGGCCCGAATGGAATGTATTCAAGGCAAAAATGCGCGAAATGAAAGCGCTGGGGTTGGGTACAGAGGTCATTTACCTCCATGGTATTGCCACGCAGCTCAAGGCTGGGGATGCACTGTTGTTCGTTAGTTCCGAGCGGGAGAACGATACTGGGAGCGAGAACTGGAATTTTCGCCGTATCCAACGCGTGGTACTCGATAGTATTGCAAATTGCACTGTTGTCGCTTTGGAACGTGAACTGGACATGAATCCATCGGGCACGTCAGCCAGTAAGCCCAAGGTTTATGCTTTGCGCCTTCGCGCTTCGCTGTTTGGTCATAATGCACCTGACTGGCGTGTTATGGGCGAGGGTGTAAAGAGAGGTTATCTGGGGCTAGGGCCAACCTCTGATATCACCGATATGCAATGGCCCGGTTTCACAATTGCCGACATCTCCGACCCGCCGTCCGGCACCGCTACGGGCACCGGTCTATACGGTGAATATTTCGATACCCAGAATCTGACTAAGCGCAAACTTGTGCGCCTCGACGCCACAGTGAATTTCGACTGGGGGGAAGGCTCGCCTGATTCCGTAATCGCTAGTAATACTTTCTCAGCGCGCTGGACAGGTTGGGTGCACGCTCCATCGACCGGTATGTATACGTTTTATACTTATTCCGACGACGGTGTCCGGTTGTGGGTGAACGGTCAGTTACTCATCGACGATTGGAATGTCCGCGCTCCCATTGAACGCAGCGGTCAGATCCGGCTCACAGCCGAAAAAAAATACGATGTTAAACTGGAATTCTTTGAGAATCAAGGCGGTGCGGTCATGAAGCTGTCATGGCGGCCGCCACGCCCACTCAGCAAAGAAGTCATTCCACAAAACCGACTCTATCCCCGAAATATTCATACTTTACACCTTGATAGTATTTACACACAGATTCTGCCCAATAGTTGGCTGCTACTCTCCACGCCGGAAGATCAAGAATTGTATCGGATAGAAACTATAGCTGAGGATTCCCGCGCCGCTTTTACCCTGACAGGCAAGACCACGCGCCTAGTTCTCCAGGGCGAAAATCTGCGAGAACTCTTCAATGAGCGGCTACGGGAAACCGCGGTATTTGCGCACAGTGACGAACTTATACTGGCGGAATTTCCCATCATCACTGATATTTCGGGAAACTCTCTGCACACTGACCGCATGGTAAAAGACCTCATGCCTGGGCGCATACTGATACTCAGCGGTACGACTACCGCAGGTGTTGAAGCCAGCGAGGTGTTGACGCTCCTGAAAGCCGAACTGGACAGTGGCACCAGCAATCTGTTTTTTACTACGTCGCTGCAAAATAATTACAAACGCGCCACGATCAAGCTCTACGCGAATGTGGCAAGCGCCACGCATGGGGAAATAGTGAGCGAGCCTGTGGGGAGCGGCAATGCGGCCCGCGCGAATCAATCTTTTACGTTGCGGCAGTCGCCGCTGACTCATGTCAGCGCCGCAACCGCCAGCGGCCGAGCCTCGACACTGGAACTGCGGGTTAACGATTTGCTCTGGCGTGAAGTCCCGTCTTTATTCGGCCGGGCAGCTGCCGATTCTGTCTACGCGTTGACTACCGATGATGCTGGGCGCACGAGTGTGGCGTTTGGTGACGGTATTGAGGGTGCGCGTTTGCCTTCGGGACAAGACAATATTCGCGCGCGGTACCGCAAGGGTATTGGCGTCGCCGGCAATGTTTCGGCCGGTAAGCTGAGCAATCTGTTGAGCCGCCCTTACAGCGTAAACGAGGTCATCAATCCGCTGACGGCCAGCGGCGGGCAGGATGCCGAAAGCGGTGATGCCGCGCGCGCAAATGCGCCGCGCACGGTGTTGACACTTGATCGCGCGGTTTCGATTCAGGATTACGAAGACTTTGCGCGCAGCTTCGCGGGAATCGCTAAGGCTCACGCCACGTGGATCGCGGCAGGTCCTGGAAGAGGTGTGTTTATTACAGTGTCGGGCGAGCAAGGCGCGTCCGTACTTGAGGACAGCAGGACTTTTCGAAACTTGCTGGCGGCGTTGCGTCAGTATGGGGATGTGCTATTGCCGCTGCGGCTGAGCAGCTACCGCCCTGCGGCATTCAGGTTGCGTGCGGCCGTCAAGGTAGCTGCAGATGCTCAGGTTGATTTGGTGCTGACCCAGGTCAAGACTGCTTTACAGACTGAATTTGGATTCGACAAGAGGTGCTTTGGTCAGATGGTTTCGATCGACGAGGTGATGGCAGTGCTGCATGGTGTGGCTGGGTTGGAGGCAGTCAACGTGCTGCGCCTCTACCGTTTCGATGAAGGTGCGATGCCGCGCCTTGAGCCTCGGCTTTTCGCTCGCTTGCCGGAAGCTTCGTTAATATCTCTGCCGCGACCTGCGGAATTGTTACTGCTCGATGCAGGATCACTTATTGTAGAGCAGATGCCATGAATAGTTTCGATGCGGAGAAGCTTTACCATCTGCTGCCCTCCATTCATCGTATCCGAGATGAGGAACAAGGCGGGCCGCTCAAGGCGCTGCTTACAGTGATAGCGGAGCAGGTCAAGGTGATGGAAGAGAATATCGAGCAGCTTTATGATGATCAGTTCGTCGAAACCTGTGCCGATTGGGTTGTCCCTTATATTGGAGACCTGATAGGTTATCGCGTGCTCCATGGTGCCACGGAGCGGATAAGCAGTCCCCGTGCGGAAGTTGCTCATACTATTGCGTTACGCCGCCGCAAAGGTACAGCCTCAGTACTGGAGCAGCTGGCACGTGACGTAACCGGGTGGAACGCACGCGCGGTAGAATTTTTTCAGACGCTTGCCACCACGCAGCACATGAACCACATACGTCTCAATAACCATTACGCTCCCGAGTTGCGCAAATGGGAATCGCTCGAATATGTTGGCACCGCTTTTGACACCATCGCGCATACGGTGGATGTTAGGCGAATCGCCTCGGGACGAGGCCGTTACAATATTCCCAACGTCGGGCTATTTCTGTGGCCTATTGAATCACATTCGCTCACGCGCTCGACAGCTGTGAAAGTAGATGGCAGGCGCTGGCGCATCAGTCCGCTCAATCACGATATGCCTTTGTACAACCGGCCGGAAGCGGAAACACACATCACCCACTTGGCCGAACACGTAAACGTGCCGATGCCCCTCTCGCGTCGAGTTTTGCATGAGGACGTGCGTCCCGTCTCCCAGTATTATGGCGAGGGACTTAGCCTTGCGTTGTATGTAGACGACACGATGCAACCGGTAACCAATATAAAAATTTGCAACCTCAGCGGTGATGACGCGAACTGGGCGCATCTGCCGGAAGAGGAGAAATATGCAATCGACCCTGTTCTGGGCCGTGTGGCATTGCCGGAAGGTGTGCCCGCCACAAAGGTTGAGGTTACGCATCACTACGGTTTTGGCGCACGGATAGGCGGGGGCGAGTATGAGCGCGGGCAAAGCTTTGCTGCTTCCGTGGATCAAATCGTTTCGAACGCGCCAGGCCATCACCCCACGATTACAGCCGCTCTTGCCGCGCTCGCCGGCAATGGGGTAGTTGAAATCCAGGATAACGGACGATATGAGGAAGCGCTGAGCGTTCAGGTGCTAGCCGGTAAACGTATCGAGCTTCGTGCCAAGAATGAATGCCGCCCCAGCTTGGTGCTGACGGATGAAATGACCGTGACTGGCGGGGTGGATAGCGAGTTCGTCCTCAATGGATTGCTGGTGAGCGGAAAGAAATTGCGTGTACCGGCAACTGCTGGGAACCGGTTACGGCACTTGCGTATTGCCCACACGACGCTGGTGCCGGGCTTGGCACTGACGCCTGAGGGAAATCCCGTTCATCGCAATGAGCCGAGCCTGGTAGTTGAAACTGCCAATACCGAGGTCAATATCGAGCGAGCCATTATCGGTGGTTTACGCTCTGGCGCTGATGTGAAGCTGGCGCTTGTTGACAGTATTCTGGATGCAACACATGTCGACGGTATAGCAAGCGCTGGTCTTGATGATATACAGGAGGGAGGCAGCCTATCCATGTATGGGTGCACCAGCATCGGGAAGCTGCACGCAACTGCGATGCCCTTCATCTCGAACAGTGTATTGCTTGCTACGCCGGCTCAAGGCGATACCTGGGTGGCACCTGTGCAGGTTAAACAAAGACAGACTGGTTGCATCCGCTTCAGCTGGTTGCCTCGTGACGCACGAGTGCCGCGCCGTTACCGCTGCCAACCGGATGCAGGATCAATGGCCGCGCCTCGCATACTCTCTTTGCGTTATGGCACTCCTTTCTACTGCTGGCTGTCCGCAACCACCGCCAATGCGATTCGGCGGGGAGCGGAAGACGAGGGCGAAATGGGAGCGTATCACCATTTGCATGCACCCCAACGCGAAATCAATTTACGTGTCAGGCTCGACGAATATCTGCGCGCCGGCCTTGAGGCAGGAATTTTTTATGAGATATAAGGGGACACAACCATGACGTTCGATTCCAGCCGATTCACGTTTGATGCCTGGCGGGATTTCCTTGGTGTAGTCATGCAGCAGGGTCGGGTGCAGCTTGATTCCGACTGGAACGAGCTTGTCGTCCAATTTCTCCGCCGGATGCAGGCCGGGTCACTTGATACCATGGGGCCTGCTATTGTGCCACGCGAGACACCCGAAGGTTTTCTCATCAGTGTAGTTGGCGGCACATTGAAAATTGGTGTCGGTCGCATGTACGTTGATGGACTGCTGGCGGAAAACCATGGCGGTGGAGCAAAAACCTGGGATCCAAGGTTGACTGAACTGAAAGGGGGGGCAGTCGACTATACCGCGCAGCCTTATTATCCAGAACCGCTAGCATTGCCGCCCGCAGGCTCGGCTTACCTCGTTTATCTCGACGTATGGCAGCGGGAGGTCACATACCTGCAATACCCCGAGCTTGTCGAGAAGGCGGTGGGAATCGATACAACCGGTAGGTTGCAAACGGTCTGGCAGGTCAGGATATTGCACCAGATCGGGGATGGCGTGACCTGCTCATCAGTTACCTCATTAGAGAGATGGAAGACTCTTACCCAATCTTCTAGTGCGCGCTTGTCCACCAGCACGGGTGGAGTGCCCGGTACTCCTGACCCTTGCCAGATTCCACCCTCCGGGGGATACAAAGGGTTGGAGAATCAGCTCTACCGGGTCGAAATTCATCAGGGTGACCAGCCGGGACCTATACTCGCCCATGGTCCGACAACTTTCAAATGGTCGCGTGATAACGCTACTGTAGCGAGCCGGATTAGTCATATAAATCCTGGATACGAAAGTATTGTCGTAGAGAGCATAGGACGCGATGAAGTGTTGCGTTTTTCCGATGGTGACTGGATTGAAATTACCGATGATGTACGTGAGTTGCAAGGCTATTCTGGGGTGATGTGCCGAATCAGGATTGGCGGTGGGGTGGATGCTGCCACGAATACCATTGTACTAACGAAACCTTTGCCAGAAGGTACGTTTCCCTCCAGCGAGGAGCCGATTGACCCATCACGCAACACTCGTGTACGGCGTTGGGATCACAAGGGGCGGATTTTACGAGCGGACGGGACCGTTTATTTTGATCTTGATTCACCCGATAGCGGAGGAGAGGTCTCCGAAGGCGTAATTCCAGTGCCGGATCAGCATACGTCTTTATTTCTGGAGAATGGTATTCTCGTTCGTTTTGGTTCGGCTTCAGAAGGAGGAATTTCTCATACCGGCGACTACTGGAATTTTGCCGCGCGGACGATTGATGCTTCTATAGAAATTCTTAACGAAGCGCCTCCGCTTGGCATACACCACCATTATGCACGCTTGGCAATAGTTACTTTCCCCCCCGCTGCTTCTCTCCCGATTGTCTCCGATTGCCGCGTGCTATGGCCGCCCGAATTCGAGGCGGAAGGTGATTGTGCATGTGATCAATGCGTGAAACCTGGAATTGATACGTTGCAAAAGGCTATTGATACCCTGGCGAAAACCGGTGGTGTCATCTGTCTTGCCGCAGGCATCTACTACCTTACTAACCCGCTGAGCATCACGAAGATCAGGTCGCTGCGTATTCGGGGGAAAGGTTGGCGTACATTACTGATAGCCAGCCATGACTTAACCGCAGTTGCTCAGGTTAAAGACAGTCAAAATATCGTGATCGAGAATCTTGCAATTATAGGGGCGGGATTAGGCAATAAGCCGATCAATTTAATTAATGTGCGCAATACTTCAGGTTTGGAGCTGGATCACCTTAATTTGTTCGCAATGCCACCTGACAATATCCCCGGTGTTCCTGTGTCCACTACGGGCGTATCCCTCAGCGGGTACATACTGGGATTTCGGATGCGCGAATGCTCAGTAATGGCGGAAGTGGGAATAGGAAGCGACGTGAAGCAAGGGATGTCATTCGTGAGCGCGCTGGCTGTGACTGACAACCTGTTTGTTTGCAGTCGCATTGGTATCGGTTTGTCTTCCGAATTTTTCCATCACAGCGAAACGCGAATCGCACATAACCGCGTATTTGGCACAGAGCAAGTTGGTATTCAGATTCTCGGCGCAGCATTGCCCGGTTCCAGTTGTTTGGTCGAAGCCAATGTATTGCATCTACTTTACCCGTCTGGGAACGCTATCGTGGTTGGCGTTGACGGCCTGCGCATTGTGGGGAATGAGATTTTGGGCCCAGATAAGGATGTGGAAGGGAGTGGTGTGAACGGAGTGGTGCTCGAACCTGGATTGGACCCGCGAGGTATCGGCCACTGCTGGATTACCGGCAACCGGATTGCCAACATGCACGGGTCAGGCATTGCCATCCGCACATTCGTTGGCTCGGCCATGATCAAACAGAACGTTATTGAGCGTACAGGATGTGGCATCGCTTTCACCGATGCGGGCAGCGCAGGGCATCTGAGCATTGAGAACAATCATCTGTTAGAAATTGCTGCCGATGCTGAATCCGGCAGGCCCGTGGTCGCAATCCAGGTGCTGGCTACGCTCCACACCGACATCACGGATAACATTGTCAACGGCTTTGCGGTCAATCAGACGAAGGCGCGAAATGGGGCTGCCATCCTGGTTATTGGCGGTGGCGATATTCGCATTAGGGGAAATCATCTATCCGATCTAGGACCGCGAGAAAAGAACACCTACTATATTACTAGTATAGAGCTGGTAATACCATTCAAGTCAGTTTCCGTTGAGGACAACACGATCATTCGTAGGGAGGGGGGGACTGTCCAATCCTCGAAGTGGCAGGCGATTCGCATCGTACCGCCTACGGCTGGAAGTACGCAGGTACATACAGATATCATGATACTTCCCCGAGGAGAGAATGCTTTTTTTCTACTGACAGGCAGCCGATTATTTCAGGTGGAGCTAACGTCGGATCTTGACGCTCCCGTTACAATTAGCGGGAATAAGATTGTGGTTCAAAATAGCGAAATGCCGATTGTACAAGTGGAAGGTGACATTAGCATTTTATTTAGTGGAAATAATTGCATGGCTTGGGCGGCAGAGAGTATTTGGGGGTCAGAATTAGCTACCATCATGATAAAGGTCGCGCGAAGTTCGAGCGCTGTCATAATCAGCCAAAATCAGATTCGTTCGTCTAAACTTAATTCCGTTATTGTTTCCGGCCCCAGCCCTCAGGATATCCCGAATTTTACGGTAATGGGCAACATTACGGATGGAATTAAAATCGGTAGCGACCGTCTGGGTGAGCCATGGAAGCAATTGAATATCATCAGAGGATAAAACGGAATCTTAACTATGCACATTACCGCTGTCACAACTGAAAAGAATCTGGATGAGCTGCTTCGCAAGCTTAACATTAATCTGAATCCTGCTGAACTCGTTCGTATTCGCGATGCGACGCTTGAGATTAATCCACATCTGCGCACCGAGGGAAATTTCAAGCCGGGTACGGTAATCATGTTGCCCAATCTGGAGCAACTTGACCTAAACGCTTTGACCAATCAGAACGATGTGAACACATCATCGAATAGTATTGAATTGATTATAAATGGAATAAAGACACACGGTAGGCTATTGATAGACGAATTAAGGTTGAATAGCAAAAAGATTGATAAGTCGGCTAAGCTGCTTAGATCACTGAAGAAACAATCCAGGAGTACGGAGTCGACGGAAGCAGCGGTTTTGGCGGAAAAATTTGAAAGCACCCTTGAGGCTGAGCGTGCGGCAAATGAAGAGGCACTGAACAGCTTACCTAGAGAAATAGCTGTTCTCCAAAGTGATTTGTCAGTACTGCTTAAGAACTTGGATTAGGATTTGTACGCCTTCGTGCAGTAGAAAAATTATCGTAGAATGGATGCCTATAAATAGCGAATGGATTAAAACAATGATGTCGAAGTATCAAATTAATGGAGATGGACATGGTCGAAATTCAACTGATTGAAAAACAGATTGAAGGTCTTGATGACTAGGCTTTCGCCGCGCTTGTGGCTTGGTTTGCCGATTACGAAAATAGCCGATGGGATCGGCAAATTGAGGTGGACCCGCATTTCGGAAAATTCGATACTTTCATCGAAGAAGGACTGGCTGAATACCGGAAGGGATAAACGGCTCCGCTTTAGATGTCTTGAAGCATTTCACATCAACCTGTTTCTGGCATTGCTTTCAACAATTGTCTACAGCGATTCGTGAGCGTCTCAATAATAACTTACTGTTTCTACATCAGAATCATTCTCACCCACCCCGCAACTTCAAAAGACTGGAGAAGTTTGGTCCACCAGAGTTGGTGCGTACTATCGTGTTGCCATAGAAACGGATGACGTACTTATCTGGTTCTGGATTGGTAGTCATGCGGAATATGACAAATTACTTTCTTGAGAATGGCTAAACCAAAGTCCATTTATTCCTGTACGGAGTGCGGCGGCCAAACCCCAAAATGGCAGGGTCAATGCCCGCATTGTCAAGCATGGAATACGCTGGTCGAGGCCATCGCCGAGAAAACGGTGTCGCGCTTTACGCCCGTATCTGGAACGAGCGAGGTGCAGAATCTGAGCGAAGTGGAGGCGGGCGAAGAGCCACGTTATTCCACGGGGGTGGTTGAGTTCGACCGGGTGCTGGGCGGTGGTCTGGTGCATGGCGGTGTGGTGTTGCTGGGCGGCGATCCCGGCATCGGCAAGTCCACGCTGTTGCTGCAAGCGCTGTGTCATATGTCTGCTGCGCGCAATGTACTGTATGTGAGCGGCGAGGAGTCAGCGCGACAGGTGGCTCTGCGGGCAAAACGTCTAGCACTGGATGCAAAGGCGGTGCATTTACTGGCAGAAATCCGGCTGGAGAGGATTCAGGCGGTGCTGGCTGAACGCAAGCCAGACATAGCGGTTATCGACTCGATCCAGACAATATATTCTGACGCGCTGCAATCCGCGCCCGGTTCGGTCGCACAGGTGCGCGAGTGCGCCGCCCAATTGACTCGGCTGGCCAAGTCCAGCGGCACGTGCATTATTCTGGTGGGTCATGTGACCAAGGAAGGCGCGCTGGCCGGGCCGCGTGTACTGGAGCACATGGTGGATACGGTGCTCTATTTCGAAGGTGATACCCACTCCAGTTTTCGTCTGATCCGCGCTTTCAAGAACCGCTTTGGCGCGGTGAATGAATTGGGCGTGTTTGCCATGAGCGAAAAAGGTTTGCGTGAAGTGAGCAATCCTTCGGCGCTATTTCTTTCTCATCATGGCGGGCAGGTGCCGGGTTCCTGCGTCATGGTGACCCAGGAAGGCACGCGTCCGCTACTGGTGGAAATACAGGCGCTGGTGGATGAGGCGCACGCGCCCAATCCAAGGCGGCTAAGCGTGGGGCTGGAGCAGAACCGGCTGGCGATGCTGCTGGCGGTGCTGCACCGCCATGCGGGAATTCCCTGTTTCGATCAGGATGTATTCGTCAATGCGGTCGGTGGCGTGAAAATTACTGAACCAGGCGCGGATCTGGCGGTTTTGCTCGCTATTGTTTCCTCGCTCAAGAACAAGCCGCTGCCAGAAAAAATGGTGGTATTCGGTGAAGTCGGGCTGGCGGGAGAAGTGCGCCCTGTTCAGCGCGGCCAGGAACGGTTGAAAGAAGCTGCCAAGCTGGGCTTTACGCAAGCCATTATCCCAAAGGCCAATAAGCCGAAACAGGCGATTTCGGGTATTGAGATTATTGCGGTGGAACGAGTGGAAGAGGCGGTTGCAAAGATGCGTTGACAATCCGCAGTTTGCGAGTTTTCGCTTTTTGGCTCGCCTGTTTACCCAGTTTCGTTCATTATGTCGCTGCCTGTGTAAAGTACATGTGACTCATGCGAAACCCAAGAATACAACCAAAGCGCGATTGACAGCCAGCATGGCTTCATTGTCCAGCCGCCCTATAGTAATCCCTATCTTTTCGCGGTGAACGGTTTGTACTTTGTCCACCATGATCTGGGATGGCTTTAGCAGACCGTTATTCGCGTCCGGTTGTACTGGTATACGGAACAAGGGTGCCTCCCGAATTACGCTCGTTACGGGTAATAGGGTAACGGAAGGATGTTCGTCGAACAGATCCGACTGGATGATGAGTGCTGGACGCGGCTTGCCGTAGTCGCCTTTTAGCGCGATTGTGACCAGATCGCCTCGCCTCATTCCCATTCATCCGTATCAGCGGCAGCGGACAGCCATGCCAAGATATCCTGCTCATGCGAATCGTCGCGTAGCTGGCGAGACTGACGGCGGCATTCTTCCGCGAAGCCGGGGCGCCGGGTGTCTGGCACCCAAATCTGTATCGGGCGCAGTCCGCAAGCTCGTAATCCAGCCCGATGCTTTTGCACGCGGCCTGAAATACTTGTTCTCATATCACTCCTTTATTATCATGTTACATGCAACTTATTCTAGGCTATGATGCCGTTACATGCAACACAGCAATTGGTGTAATAGTCTAATATGGGTAATAGGCACAGGTTGTGGATATTGGGCATTCTTTCGGCAGGTACGTTGCTGGTCGCCGTGATTGTTCCGCCGATTCCGCAGCCCATGGGATATCATCAGTTTGCAGACCGGCGTATTTATTTCGATATTCCGAATTTTTTCAATGTTGCTTCCAACGTTATCTTTCTACTCATCGGGGTAGCAGGTCTGGTGTTTCTACTGTGCTTGCGCGGAGCGATGGCTTCGGAAGCATTTGCCGATCGGTCCGAACGCTGGCCTTACTTGGTTTTCTTCCTGAGCGTGGCGATGGCATGCATTGGATCAATCTATTATCATCTCGCTCCGGGCAATGACCGGCTGGTTTGGGACCGGTTGCCTATAGCGGTAGGCATCATGGCATTGCTTACCGCAACGCTCAACGAGCGCGTCGGTCCAAGAATGGGTGTGCCGCTGCTGCCTGTTCTGATTGCGATTGGAGCCGGAAGTGTGATGCACTGGCATTGGAGCGAGCAGCGGGGTGCCGGCAATCTGAACTTTTATATTGTTGTGCAGTTCTATTCATTGCTGGTCATTATTCTGCTCGGCATTTTCTTCCCGTCGCGATATACCCGGGGAGCCG
This sequence comes from Nitrosospira multiformis, assembly GCF_900103165.1. Classification (NCBI taxonomy): domain Bacteria; kingdom Pseudomonadati; phylum Pseudomonadota; class Betaproteobacteria; order Nitrosomonadales; family Nitrosomonadaceae; genus Nitrosospira; species Nitrosospira multiformis. The sequence continues at coordinate 1,765,997 of NZ_FNKY01000001.1, forward strand.
ATATATACATGGCGCTTGCATTGTATGGCTGCGCCAAACTGGCGGAAGCGGGGGATCGCGAAATCTATGATCTCGGGCAGGTGGTAAGCGGCCATACGATAAAGCATTTGCTTGCCGCGCTGGCTATTTACTGGATATTGCGTATGCTGACAAAACGCAGGCCATTGCCGGAAAGAATGGGGAGATTCGGGTCCCACGCCGTTTAGTTATTGTGCTTAGTTGCCGCCTGTAGTGACCGCACGTGAACAATCAAGGAGAGTCGAATGCATATTGCGATGTCATACGAACGGATAGGTGGAGAAGCCATTATACGCCGCCTGGTGGATCGTTTTTACGATCTGATGGATGAAGATCCAGACTATTTCGGTGTACGCAAACTTCATCCGCAGGATTTGACTCACTCCCGGCAGAAACTGTTCATGTTTCTATCCGGCTTTACGGGCGGACCATCGCTGTACACCGAGAAATATGGCGAGCCTCGCATGCGTACCCGCCATATGCCTTTTGCGATCGGTATTCCGGAGCGCGATCAATGGTTATCGTGCATGGGTCGCGCGATGGTGGATGTCGGACTGGATGAAGAATTATGCAAGAAACTCGCCATGGCGTTTTATCAGACAGCGGATTTCATGCGTAACCAGCCGGAGTAGAAAAGATAACCAAGGACTTCCCCAATCATCTCTCATTTTCGAAATGATGTTTTTGTAGAGAGGCGAAGCCTACCTGTTGTTTCAATAGCGATGGATTGCGCTTCGCTTCACTTCACCAATCCTATCCTGCGCTGGCTACTGCAACCAGCTCGGACATGCCGAGCCAGTTGCATTAACAGAAATGCTTATTTGCTTCTGAAATAGGGACTTGGAGCGCCGCTGTTGCCGAAGGTATGGCTGCGGGTATTTCCCCCGGCATTGCCCCGCGTATTTTCCCGATTATCGTTAAATGAACGGCTACGGCTATTATCCCAATTTCCATTGGCGTTATTAGAGCCGCTAGCGGGGCGTCCACTATCGTTTGCCCAGGTACGGTTACGTTTGTGGGCGACGCTGGGCGTACCCCTGGATGGGCCGCCCGTAGCGGGACGCGGCTTGAATCGCGGCTCAAGTCCAGGTATTACGTGAGAGTCGATCCGCTGGCCAGTAAAGCGTTCGATTTTCTTCAGATTGACGCCATCCTTACCTGAAGCAAATGATACCGCGATTCCCGATGCACCCGCGCGGCCGGTGCGGCCAATGCGATGTACATAGTCTTCGGCAAATTTCGGCAGATCGAAATTGATCACATGGGTAATGCCGACCACGTCGATTCCCCGTGCGGCGACGTCAGTCGCTACCAGCACCCGCAGCCCGCCATGACGAAGCTTGGTCAGCGTGCGGGTACGGTCGCGCTGATTCATGTCGCCATGCAATGCGGCGGCTTCATGTCCCTGGGCGGAAAGATTGTCCGCCAGCATATCGGCGTCGCGCTTGGTGGCTGTGAAAACAATGGCCTGTTTCAACGTGATATCGCGTAGTAGATGATCCAGCAGCCGGTTTTTGTGCGAAATGTCGTCAACATAATGCAGCCGTTGTTCGATGTTATCGAGCCGCGCCTGCTGCGTTGCAATCTGGATACGCTTGGGCGCTTTCAGCAGACGTGCAGCAACCCTGTCTATCGCACTGTCCAGCGTAGCGGAGAATAGCAAGGTTTGGCGGGTCGCGGGCGTGGCCGAAGCAATTCTCTCCACATCATCGATGAAGCCCATGTCGAGCATGCGGTCGGCTTCATCCAGTACCAGCATTTCCAGGCGCGAAAAATCGATGCGTCCACGCTGAATATGATCAATCAAACGGCCAGGTGTCGCGACAAGAATATCCACCGGCTGCGAAAGCAATTTATTCTGTAGCGGATATGGCATTCCACCGAGGATGCTCACGACTCTGACGCGAGGCAGATGCTTGCCATATTTGGCGGCAGCTTCGGATACCTGAAGCGCAAGTTCCCGCGTCGGGGTCAATACCAGTACCCGCGGGCCGCGGCTATGTACTTTGGAAGGCGTTGCGAGGCGGTGCAGTGCCGGCAGCATGAATGCGGCGGTTTTGCCGGTGCCAGTTTGGGCCGAGGCCATGATATCGTGCCCTGCGATCAGTTCAGGAATGGCCTGTGCCTGAACAGGGGTAGGCGTAGTGTAGCCCGAGTCGATAACAGCTTTAAGAATAAGTGGATGCAGATTAAGATTTTCAAAAGACACGTTGTTTTTCCTATTAAGTGAAAAATATGGTGCGCCCCATAAGTTCTCAGTGCGGTGACGAGCTCAAAGCATGAATATTGCTCAAAATTTTCCGCTTGCATTATTGATATGCAGCACAAAAATTTCTTTGCAAACATCCGCGTCGCGGATTGTCTTGCCTGGAGCTCTGAATTTATAGAAGCGCCCTAACGCGCGCGAACAGAATATAGCTGCCGGAGATTAATGGGCAAGGTACCGCTGGCGCGCACATAAAACATCGCCGCTAACCACGGTACCGCACAATTTCCGTTGGAGACTTGAAAATCGAAGAGAGGTCAGGAACGATGAACCGAAAAAAAGGCAAAAAGACATAGGAGCCTTTTCATCGAAGCGCGGAGTATACAGGAACCGGAGTCTGTTTAGAACTTATTTTTTTAAATAGAAACGGCGGCAAAGCGCAGAGCAACCGTAATATCCATACGCGTTTATACAAACGCTATGCCGCTGGCGGAGATAGAGGTTCGGCGGGGCCGCTGACAACCTCTCGTTTTAACGCCTCGATCTGAGGCGGGTTCAGCGTCTCGGTCTTTAGCAATTCATCCGCGGCGCGGTCAAGCAGAGCGCGATTAAGCTGTAGTATGGCAACAGCGCGCTCCAGCGCATGATCCACGAGCTCACGCACAGCGGCGTCGACAGCATTCGCTGTTTCCTCGCTGTAGTCCCGGTTTTGTGGTACTGGCATGCCGGTTTGGAGGTACGCCGAGCGGTCGCGATCGTAGGCGACATTACCCAGGGCGTCGCTCATTCCATAGCGTAATACCATGGCGCGCGCGAGGTCAGTGGCACGGGCAATATCATCCGATGCGCCTGTCGAAACCTCATTGAACACCACATGCTCAGCCGCACGTCCACCCAACAGCACAGCCATTTTGTTTTCCAGCTCCACGCGTCTCATCAGAAACCGGTCTTCGGTCGGACGCTGGATCGTGTAGCCGAGGGCGCCGACACCGCGCGGGATGATGGAAACCTTGTGTACCTCGTCGGTACCCGGCAACGCCAGCGCAACCAGGGTATGTCCCAGCTCATGGAATGCGACCACACGGCGTTCAACCGGATTAAGCAGACGGTTTCGTTTTTCAAGCCCGGCGACGATGCGCTCAATGGCATTATTGAAGTCATCCATTGTTACCGACGTGCCTCTGCGCCGGGTGGCGAGCAGCGCCGCCTCGTTGACCAGATTTGCAAGATCCGCGCCGGTGAAGCCCGGCGTCAATGCCGCGATCTGTTCCGGCTTCACATCGGTATCGAATTTCACTTTTTTCAGATGCACAGCCAGAATTTGTTCACGGCCTAACTTGTCCGGCCTGTCCACCAGGACCTGGCGGTCGAACCTTCCAGCACGCAGCAATGCCGGATCGAGGATCTCCGGCCGATTGGTTGCGGCGAGTAATACAACCCCGCTTTTTGCATCGAAACCATCGAGTTCGGCCAATAGCTGATTCAGCGTTTGCTCCTTTTCGTCGTGTCCGCCGAGTCCGTAGGCACCGCGAGCCCGCCCAAGCGAATCCAGTTCATCGATAAAAATGATGGCCGGGGCCATCTGGCGTGCCTGTTCGAACAAATCGCGTACCCTGGCTGCGCCGACGCCGACGAACATCTCGACAAACTCCGAGCCGGAAATCGAAAAGAACGGAACACTTGCCTCGCCCGCAACGGCACGTGCCAATAGGGTCTTGCCGGTACCCGGCGGGCCGACCAGCAGGATTCCTTTTGGCGCCCGCCCGCCGAGGCGGCTATACCCTTCCGTGTCCTTCAGAAAATTGACGATTTCGATCAGCTCTTCCTTCGCCTCATCGACACCGGCCACATCGGCAAAGGTAACTTTGGTTTCTTTCTCCACGAATACCTTGGCGCGGCTCTTGCCGATCGACATCAGTCCGCCGCCGCTAATGCCGCCTTGGCTCATGCGGCGGATGATAAATAGCCAAATCCCGATGAAGACCGCCATCGGCAGCAGCCAGGACAACAGATCGCGGCCCCAGGTACTTTGAATTATCCCGGTATAAATTACATTATGCTTATCCAGTTTATCGGCCAGTTCGGGTTCCACCCGTGTGGTGACGAAATCCTTTAATCCGTCGGCCCCTTTCTCTTTGAGCGATCCGTAAATGTGATTCTCGGTCACTGCAATCTCGGCGATCTTGTCCTGCTCCAGTAATGTATGAAAGCGGCTATAGGGGATCGGCTCAACCTTTGTATATTGCTTATAAAGGTTCTGCACCACCAGAACGCCGAGTACCGCAACGATCACGTACCAGGCGTTGATTTGGGTTTTCTTGTCCATCGGGTTTTCCTTGTTGTGTCCAGTTATTAAAGACAGTTCGGAAAGCGATTTGTTTCAGTATGGCACACGCCAGGAACAGGTATAGACGGGCGGACGCTATGTATAAAAGCGAGAATCACACTACCATCAAGCGGAGCGCATTATTTTCCAGCAAAATATGAATCTTGATGTATTATCAATATTATTCGCTACGCAAATAATGAAAAAACATGCAGGAAGTAACCGACCTGATTGCCTGTGAAGAATGCGATGCGATTCACCGCAGATTAGCGCTGGGTCACAATGAAGTGACGCTTTGCGGTCGTTGTGGCGCTGCGCTGGAACAGGATATGAGCGTTCACAGTCGGCGCGCGCTACCGTTGACGATCGCCTGTTTGCTTATGTTTGTTGTCGCCAATGTCTTCCCGATCGTTGAGATGCAATTCCAGGGTAATGTCAACCGGACTACGATCATCGGCGCGGTTCTTTCCCTGAACGACGCAGGAATGCCTGGCGTGGCGTTATTGGTGCTGGTTACGATCATTCTGTTTCCATTGATGCAGCTTCTTACCCTGATGTATTTGCTTATCGCGGTAAAAAGAGCTGAATACCATCACCCTGAATTCAATTTTGTGGCGCGACTGGTCCAAATGGTGAGGCCATGGGCGATGGTGGAAGTGTTTCTGCTTGGCACGATTGTGGCGTATGTTAAATTGACGAGTATGGCGACTGTGGTACCCGGCACAGCCCTGATGGCATTCGGCGTTCTTACTATTCTTCTTGCGGCGGTATTGTCGTTTAATCCTCGTCATATCTGGCGAATGGCTCGTCAAGACAACAGGAGAAAACAATATGCGGGCAAGTAGCGCCGCTTCGGTGTCGACCAATGCTCCGGAGGCCGCGCCATCCACGACCAAAGCGCCTGTAAAGACAGCGGCAGGGCTGGGCATGACGTTGTGCCATTATTGCGGCACTTTGTGGAAGAATGTTACGGCCCACGATCATTGCGGACAGTGCGGAGCAAGTCTGCACGTACGCAAGCCCGATAGCATTAACCGGACATGGGCGTACCTGATTGCGGCCTGCATCATGTATATCCCCGCAAATGTGTTGCCGGTTATGATCACCTCCTCGATAGCAGGTGATCATGCAGACACTATCATGAGCGGCATCATCTATTTCTGGGTTTCCGGGTCGTGGGAGTTGGCGGCGATTATCTTTATCGCCAGTTTTCTTGTTCCACTGTTCAAGCTGGCGGCTTTGATGCTTCTATTGATCACGGTGCAGCGGGGCAGCAACTGGCGGCTCTTGCAACGGGCAAAGCTTTATCGTCTTGTTGAAGTAACCGGCCGCTGGTCGATGCTGGATGTTTATGTCGTGGCAATCCTGGCTGGCCTCGTCCAGATCAAGGGGTTTGCCACAATATATGCTGGAACAGGCATCGCTGCATTCGCTGCTGTGGTAGCGTTGACCATGTTTGCAGCCCACAGCTTTGATCCCCGTTTGACTTGGGACACTAATGAACACAAATCCAGGAAATCGGTATGAGCGAAGAAAAAATAGAAGAACCTGCTGACGAGACAATTCCTGTGCCTGAAAAGGCCCGGCAGAGGGACTGGATGCCCTCGTTAATCTGGCTGATTCCCATACTTGCCGCAGTCATCGGTATTACACTCGCGGTCCATACGTGGCTTCAGCGCGGTCCAGAAATTGTTATCGAGTTCCGCTCCGCCGACGGACTGGAAGCGGGGAAGACCAAGGTCAAATATAAAGAAGTCGAAATCGGTAGCGTGACAGCAGTCAAGCTTGCCAAAGATCATACCCGGGTCCTGGTGACCGTGCTCTTGAACAAGGAAGCGGAAGACTTTGCGGTGGCCGACAGCCGTTTCTGGGTGGTGCGCGCCAGAATGGGAAGTTCGGGTATATCCGGACTTAGCACCCTGCTGTCCGGCGGGTATATTGGCGCCGATGCGGGTATTGAAAAGAATAAATCACACAAGTTCACCGGACTGGAAGTGCCGCCGATCGTCACGCGCGACGCATCCGGCAAGCAATTTGTCTTGCATGCTGATGATATTGGATCGCTTGACATTGGTTCGCCTGTCTATTTCCGCCGCATCGAAGTAGGGAAGGTAAGCGCATATGATCTGGATCCAGACGGCAAGAAAGTCACCATGCGCATATTTGTTAACGCACCCTATGACAAATTTGTCGGGGTCAATACGCGCTTCTGGCATGCAAGTGGTTTTGAAGTGAAATTAAGCGCCAGCGGCGTTGCTGTTAATACTCAATCGTTGATGAGTATCCTGCTTGGTGGTCTTGCGTTTCAAGCTCCAGAGTTCATGCGAGGCGCTCCCGCAAATGAGAATACCACTTTTGTACTGGCTAAAGATCAAACTGAAGCGATGAAGGATGATGATGGCGAAGCAAAAACCGTATTACTTTATTTCAAGCAATCGGTGCGTGGTCTGACGCCTGGGGCTGAAGTAAATTTCCGCGGGCTGATACTGGGGCAGGTCAAATCCATAGGCATAGAGTATGATCGCGAGCGAAAGGAATTCAACATGCCGGTGCTGGTGGAAATTTATCCGGCGCGTATCGGACGGAAGTATATCCAAGCTCGAGACGAAGAAAAGATCACGCCGCAACAGCGGTTGCACTTCCTGATCAAGCGTGGCCTAGCTGCCCAATTAAGAACCGGCAGTCTCCTTACCGGGCAGCTTTACGTTGCTCTTGATTTTTTCCCCGAGGTCGCCGCGGCAAATAAAGCTGCTTCCAAAAATGGGACCGGCACAAAAGCTTCGCCCGCAGATGCTGCGCCCAAAGATGCTCCACCCACGGATGCTCTACCCACGGATGCTCCACCCACATTACTTCTATTGCCCACTGTTCCCGGTAACGTTGAGCAAATGCAGGCACAGATTGCGGCGCTGGCGCAGAAGTTTAATAAAATTCCATTCGATCAGATTGGCAATGAGTTAAACGATTCGTTAAAAGAGCTTAAGCAAACGCTGAACAGCACCGGACGGCTGGCGGACAAATTGAACAACGATGTGGCGCCCGAAATGGCCGTGGCGTTGAAGGATGTGAGCAAAACCTTGAATCAGACGGAGCGCATATTGTCTGGAAATGCTCCGTTGGCGCAGGATTTACGCCAGGCCCTGCAGGAATTGACGCGGGCGGCCGCTTCACTGCGAGTCTTGACAGACTATTTCGAGCTTCATCCTGAAGCGATAATTCGGGGCAAGCAAAAGGATAAACAATGAAACCAATGACACGCGGCATTCTTGGCATGGTGGGAGCATTATTGGCCGCTGGTTGCGCGTCGGTTCCGGATACGCGGTTTTATACGCTGTCGGTTCCGTCCAAACCCTCCGAGGTGACGGATGCGTCACAACGTTCCCCCGCGCCAATTTATATTGAAGTGATGCCGGTTAACGTGCCGGAACGGCTCGCCCGCCCGCAACTGGTTGTGCGCTCTCGGGGCTCGGGGGACGAAACTCAGCTTTTTATCCTTGAACAGGATCGCTGGTCATCGCATTTCAATAAGGAACTGCGTGATGCGTTTACTACCGGCATTGCTGAGCAAACCGGAGCGGTAAACGACGTACGCGGGGTTCATAAACCCGATCAACCTGTCTATCGCATTGCGATTGAGCTGAATGAATTTGACGCCATTGTCGGCGATAGGGTGCAGGCAAGATTTGGCTGGGCGATTACGCGTTCTAACGATGGCCGTGGCGCTGTATGTTATGCGGTAATTTCAGAGGCGGCCAGCGGGGGTATCGGGGGCGTGGTTAAAGGTGTGCAACGCGCGGTTTCGAATGTGGTTGCGGAAGTGTCGAAGAATCTGGTTGAACTGGAGTCAGGCCGTGCCGCAACCTGCGTACCGCAGAGAAAAATTGATGATGTCTATTAGGGCCTGTTAACACTTATTTCGCATCCGCGTTTTTTGTGTAGCAACCCGAAGGGACGGGACTGATTTCATCCAGCCCTTCGTTACTCGCCGCTTACGGAGGCCTGCTCCGCCGCGCGGCTCATGCCTCGTACTGGATGAAATCAGTCGCCGTCGCGGGTGCGAAATAAGTGTTAACAGGCCCTAGCTTATAGATCAGTTGGATGGAAAGGCTGGGTTAGACTAAACCTGGCCCAAGCGGGATTTCTTCAAGGTCCTGCGCCAACCTGTCTCTTTGTCTTGATTCCACTCGTAACAAATCCTTTCTTTCGCGAAGTGTGGAGAATACCGCTGGAGCCGATTTCGTAGGCGAATATCGTATTTGTACCAGCAGGTGTGTCCTCATGCTCCCGGCGGTGGTTTTCCCGCTTATGGTGAACCAATTTCCAGAAGAATCCATCACCTTAATCGTTTATACTTCGGGGGCAGGCACCTTGCTGATGGATGCCACATATATCAATATCATAACCTTACTTACCCACTGCTCATGAGACATAGTCATCCGATCACTTTCCTGGTGCTGATATGCACAGTGCTGTTTGGTGGTTGCGCCACCACGCGGCCGCACGACCAGAGCACAGATCCGATCGACCCTTATGAGAACATCAATCGTAAATCCTATGCATTCACGGATGTGATCGATCGGAGGATTGTGGCGCCGGTTGCTGATGCCTATATCGATTACGTGCCTGACCGTATGCAGCGCATTGTCGGAAATTTTTATGACAATCTGGCATATCCGAATGTGGTTCTGAATAGTTTTTTGCAAGGCAAGGTACGTCAAGGATTCCAGGACACGCTGCGTTTCGCGGTCAATTCGACCATCGGTATAGCTGGATTCTTCGATATGGCTTCGCCCATGGGTCTGCCGCAGCACAACGAAGACTTCGGACAGACGCTGGGGGTATGGGGTGTTGATGCAAAAACTTATTTGTTTATCCCTTTGCTCGGGCCCAGCAGCAACCGTGATGTATCAGGCATTCCCGTCAGCGTATTTACAAACGGTCTCTTTTATTTCGGTATTTATGTGATAGGCGCTCCCGTCACGGTGCCGCTTTCCATTCTTGGCATTGTTGATAAGCGAGCGCGGCTATCCGGTCCCATGCGGATTCGCGACGACGCCGCGGTTGAGCCCTACCTGTTTGTGCGGGACGCTTATCTGCAGCAGCGCAAGCATTTGATATATGACGGCGACCCGCCACGCGAAGCCTACGATGATCCTGCGATGCAGGATGAACTTCCCGGCAAACCGGTGCGCTGAAGTACGGTTTCCATCCTATCTTGTTTCGGCCGGTTGCGTTGACGGACGTAGCTAGGTATTATCCAGTGGGTGCGTTCATCGGGTCCCGTCGGCTATAGCAGCGACAGCCACGTTCAATTTGATCCCATATCCCTTTTGCAGGCACGTTGCCTGCATGCACTTTCGAATCTAGCAGCCTGTCGGACTTAAAGGAAATCGGCTGCAAAAGCGTCTGGCCGGTCCATATTTCGCCGCTTTTTCGGCCAATAGAACAACTATTGGCCTTCAAAACCGCCAAAATCTGCCCTCGCCCAGTCACTTTTTCACTTCGATTCTTTAAGTCCGACAGGCTGCTAGGTATTTCGTTAACATAGCTGTTGCGCAGTCATGCGGAAATTCCATTTGACTATGGCCGGGAACATTCCGCGACGTTGTGGACCAGTGTTCCCGCGGCATGAACCCTCACTTTGCCATGTCTCTCGCCGAATATTTCACTTATCCTTATCCAGCGCGAACAGGAATATCAGTCCTCCTTCCGGCGCTCATTTTTTTTGCGCTGGGGAGTGGTGTGGCCGAGGCACATGAGGTACAGCCATCCGAAGCTAAAAACAATTCGCCACCTGTCATTATTTCCGCCCCGGAATCGTTGCGGAATTTGCTGAAGACTCATTTCCAGTTGCCTGCCGAACCGGTGGTGGATGACATTGCCCGAGCCACTTTCATGCGCCGGGCGCGGCAGGAAATAAGCGAACTCCTTGCTACCGAAGGTTATTTCACACCCGCACTAACATTGCAATCCACTCCGGATGAAACCCCGGTGCTGGAAGTCGCGCCGGGGCCGCGCGCATTGATTACCGAAGTCCGTATTGAATTCAAGGGAGATCTTGCAGTCGACGCGCCTGAGCGGCGCGCACGCATTGAAAGTCTGCGGGCCGCCTGGCCTCTGCGTGCGGGTGATCCGTTCCGCTCGCCGGCGTGGGAAGAAGCTAAAGCGGCATTAATATCCAGTGTGTCGCGGGATGACTATGCCGCGGCAGTAATTGACGAGAGCAAGGCGGAGGTGGACCCTGTCTCCGCTCGCGTCCGGCTGTTGGTAATAGTGGATTCGGGGCCTGTTTTCCACTATGGAAATATCGTAATCAAGGGACTTAATCGCTACGATCCAAAGCTGGTTAACAATCTTGCCCCGTTCAAAGCCGGCGACCCTTACCGGCGGGATCAGCTACAAGCTTTCCAGACAAAACTTCAGAACCTAGCTCAATTCGGTTCGGCCCTGGTCAGTGTCGAACCGGATGTGGCGGCACATCAAGCAGCGCCCGTGGAGGTGACGTTGTCGGAGACGCAGTCGCAGCGCATATCGTTTGGCGGAGGCTACAGCTCCAATACCGGGGCACGTGGAGAGATCAATTATGGCAATCACAATTTTCTGGGCAGGGCATTGCGGTTCAGCAGTCTGTTGCGCCTGGAGCAGAAACGTCAGTCACTGGCCATGGCGGTGGATAGCCTGCCGAATCGAGCGGGCCGCTGGTTTTCCCTGGGTGCGGGCATCGATCGAACTACCATTGAGGATCTGGACACTTTGCGCGAGAAAGTTGCTTTGAATCGTAACCAGCTTGTGGGGAAGACCGAAACCCGGATCGGAATCAATTGGCAACGGGAAGATCGGGACCCCAAAGGCGGCTTGCACCAGACCAATCAAACGCTGGTATTGGATGGGCAATTGCGCTACCGCTCGGTGGATGATGCATTGTTTCCGCGCGATGGCAGCGTGATAGAATTTCGCATCGGTGGCGGCAGCAAGCAATTGTTGTCCGATCAGAGTTTTCTGCGTACTTACTATCGTCATCAGTATTGGTACCCAGTAGGTAAGCGCGATGTGTTATTTTTGCGCGGTGAGGCGGGATATACCTTTGCCGACTCGCGTTTTGGTATTCCGCAGGAATATTTGTTTCGCGCCGGGGGCATACAGTCTGTGCGCGGCTATGACTTTCAAAGCCTGGGTGTGCAGGAAGGCCAGGCCATCGTGGGCGGCACGGCGATGGTTAGCGGGACCATCGAGTACAATCACTGGCTCACACGCGAATGGGGCGCCGCCGTATTTACCGATGCCGGAGATGCCGCCGATAGTCTGCATCGCCTGCATCTCGCCGTTGGTTATGGCGGTGGAATTCGCTGGCGTAGCCCGGTTGGGCCACTGGCACTGGATCTCGCTCGAGGTCAGAGAGATGGCAAATTGCGGCTGCACTTTTCGATTGCTGTGGCATTCTGATGATGTATAGACATCATCCCGGATCAGGGAGACGCCGAGCCATCCATAGTCAAAGCAGGTTCAGCGCGACGAGAGTCGCCACGATATCACAGAACGCATAGTGCCAATCAATGTCAGAGACCAGATCAGTAGCGCAAACCAGCCCCAATATTGGGGAATGATACCCAGTGACGCGGAACCTGTGGCTTTCGCCAGGGAGAGCGTACAGGCGGTGTACATTCCTACGGGAAAGACTCTGCTCCATGAGGAAGGGTCATAGAAATAATGTTGCCTGCCGAATGCCAGCCGCAACCATGGAAAGGTTTTAATCCATAACGGTGCTCGACCCGCGACGTTAACGGTGGTGAGTTGCCGGATATCCATGAAAATTTGATAGGGAATCCATGATGTTCCAATGACCCATGCAAGAATCGTTATCCGCAGCGTAATCTCCCGAATATCTTCCCATTCCGGTACAGCGGGCATATGCATGACAAACTCCGAACCCGTCAGGGTAATGATTGCCGGCGCTCCCATGCAGATCCAGTAAGGGGCTTCCCAATCTCCAGGCTCAAGGGGTTTAAAAAAGAGGCGATCAATTATCAATGGAACGATGAACAGGTATAGAGCGAATCCGGAGGCCCAGAAAATCCATGTGGCAAAGTAGGCATACGCGGCATGTATGGCTGTTGCGTCCAGCAGGCGCAGCCCCAGCAGAGCTATGGAGACTGTGCTGACAATAATCAGCAGCGTGGCGCCGTTCACCATTTTCCGTACGGTTTTCTTCCGCATGAGGATGACGTCGGAAAGAATGAAGTAGATACATATGATCCAGCTGATCAGTGCGATAAGCCATAGTAAACTCGCCAGAGTGGTGGCATGCTGAAATATGACAAGCTGCGCTCCGATTGTATTGGTGCCCACCACAAACGTCAGGAAAAGCCATGCCCGCGGAAGGATTTTGAGATCCGCCATCACATTCGAGCGGAAAAGTAACAGGCGTGCAGCCAGGATGACGCATAAAATCGAATAAAAGACCAGATTCAGCAGAAAAAGAGTTTTTGCTATGCAGGAGAAAGCCATCGCTTCAAAAGCGATGGATACAATGCCAGTAGCCATCACCATCGCAAAATAAGCAGGGTGAAAATCTTTTATACCGTTGCTGATAGTAGTACCGAGCCGTTCCATGCCTGGGAATCCACAGTGATAGGCAATCTCGCGGTATGCCACGCGAATTGCGGTTTGCCTTTCGATTGTGGTGACATTCTGCTGTTATGCCAAACTTGCTAAACGAAAATCAGGCTAAAGAGTTTGCCGTGAAAAAGCGGCAATGGCGGTGGCCCGCATTATTGCTCGCCACCCTTATCATTCTATCCTCAGGTATCAGCGTTTGGCTATCAACCACCCCATCCGGTCTCAGATCGTTGGGATCGGCAATATCTCATTTTAGCGCAGGCAACCTATCGTTTGAAGGGTTGGATGGTACGTTATCCGGTTCGTTTAGTATGCGTACCATGCGCTTTGAGAGTGACGATCTGCTTGTCATTGCACGGGATATGCAATTGAGCTGGCAACCGGGTTCATTGAAGGAAGGCCGTCTGGATATAACGTCGCTGACAGCCAGGGAGGTGGAGATCGTTGCGTCACCTTCTACCGAGCCGAAGTCTCTGCCCGTAAGTCTGGAATCATCTTTTGCGCTATCTCTGCACAAGCTTGATATTGGTACGCTTCGCCTAACGCATGAGGAAGGCGGTACGCCGGATTTCAAGGCGACAGAGTTGGCGGCACAACTGGAAAGCGATGGCCGCAGGCACCGCTTGTCCAATCTGCGCGCTGGCCTTGAATTTGGTGGATTGACGGCATCGGGGCAGATAGATGGGAACAGGCCCTTCGATCTGAACATTCAAACTGAACTTACCGGGCGCGCCGGACTTGGCATTGCGGGTGTTGAGTTGCCGGAAATGCCGGGCGCGCGTATTTCCGCCGCTATTACCGGCAACCTGGAACAACTCGATATCAGGATGAATGCCATAGGAGGAGCTGATGCTGGGTTGACGGGAGGAGGTGAAGCGCTGCTGCGGCCTTACGCCCCGATTTTGGTTGCCGCGCTACGGTTATCGCTGCATGGCCTCGACCCCCATGTGTTTTCACCCCACGCCCCTAAAGCCAGCCTCTCATTACAAGCTGATTTGCATGAAACCAGTGCCGGGCGGCTGGAAGGCGGCATGGCGATCGAGAACGCCGAACCCGCGCCGCTCGACCTCGGGGGTCTGCCGCTGCTCCAGGTACGCGCGCAGACAATACTCTCCGCGGAATTACTTCAGTTCAACGCGTTGACACTGGCCGTGGCCGGTGGCGGCACGGTTTCCGGGAATCTGCTCTGGCGGCCTGTGGAGGCGGCGGGAACGGCGGATCTTGCCGTCAGCCGGATTGATCCCGTCAGACTGGATACCCGCCTGCGCGCCGCCAATCTGAGCGGCGGGATAAAACTCAGCGGGGACGCACAGACGCAGCAAGGTATTTTGACGCTCAGCGACAAAGCGCTGAGCATGGATATTATTATCGCCAAGACAGGCAGTACGTTGACGCTGGACAAGATGCATCTCAAACATGGCCGGTCGGCGCTTACCGGGCATGGCAAGCTGGGACTGGACGAACGGCAGCCGTTCATGTTCGAGGGCAGACTCCAGCACTTTGATTTATCGGTCTTTGCACAGACGCCGCGCACCAGCCTCAACTCCACAATCGAATTGGCGGGCGAACTGACGCCAGAGACATCCGGTACGATACGCTTCAATATGAGCAACAGCCAGGTGGCGGGGCAGTCCGTTAGCGGCGATGGCCGGGTCGTATTCGCAGACCTCGATCTGGCTAGTCCGGCTACGGCCAGGGCTTCGGGGAAAATTGAACTATGGCTTGGCGCCAACCGTCTGCTTGCGCAAGGCGGTTTCGGCCGCAAGGGTGACCGGCTGCAATTAGAATTGGCCGCACCTGCCCTTGCGCAAATCGGGCATGGATTCAGTGGTTCCCTGATGACCAGGGCTACACTGGAAAGCCGTTCTACAAACGGTGAGCCTGAGTGGCCGGATATGATCGTTAGCGCCGAAGGACGCGATCTTGCTCTTCCGGGCAATCATTTTCTAGCCAGCTTTATGGTTGACGGCAATTCGCATGGTGACGCCATTTCACTAAAAATTAAAGCGGTGGATTATAAGACGGAAGAGGCAACCCGTTTGCGAAGTCTGCAACTGGAGGTGGAGGGCAGTAGAGCGCGGCACAAACTATGGACAACCGCCCGCCTGGACGACGATCTGAATCTGACCCTGCGAGCCATTGGAGGGTTGAAAATACCACTGCAGACGGGTGGGAAAGGATCGAAGGGGAAAAAGAGACAAAGCGGGAAGGGATGGAAAGATACTACATGGCTAGGGGAGATATCGGAACTGGCCATGACTGGCGGATTACCCTTTCATTTAACACGGGCTGCCTCGCTGGAGGCTGGCAGGGAACGCATTTCGCTCGGTACGGCAGAGTTAGTCATTGCTGGAGGCGGCGTGCAGTTCAGTGGAACCGAATGGACGCCTCAGCAATGGCTCAGCCGTGGCAAGTTCAGCGGCATCGGGTTGCGCCCCGGCGGACCGGCTAGAATGGATGAGAATGAAAAAAATGGTAAAGTGCTGCGCCTGGGCGGGGAATGGGACATTGCATCCACCACGCAGTTGACAGGCAGCCTCAGGGTTACGCGCGAAAGCGGCGATTGGATTTTGCCGGGAAACATGTCGTTCTCGCCACTGGGTTTGCAAGCCCTTCAGCTTTCCGCTCATGCAGGCGGCGGAAGCCTCGCGGTGCAACTGAACGCACAAGGCGAACGGCTGGGCATGGTGAATGCCAACGTCTCCGCGCCGCTAGCCAAATCCGCGAGTTCCAGCCTGAATTGGACCGTGTTGCCCAGTGCACCCCTTACCGGACGGATATCCGCCGATATGGGCGATATGTCATGGCTGGGCCCCCTTGTCAATAACAACCTGAGAAGCGGTGGCCAGGTTGCCTTGCAGGCGGACGTGACCGGCACTCTCGGCAAGCCGCGTCTAAAAGGACAAATACGAGGCGATGATCTTGTATTGGCACTTCTGGATCAGGGTGTGCGACTCGAGCAAGGAAAACTGGCGGCACGTTTCGATGAAGAGTCATTGCATATGGATGTTCTAAGTTTTGTCGCTCCGCATGCGCCGCCTCCCGCCGACCGCTTGCTTAAAAACGTGAAAACTTCCATCAGTCCGAGCGGTTCCCGTGCATCTGGCATCATGAACCTTCTGGGTGAGTACGGCATCCTGGATGACACGGCGCGACATAAACCGCCCTCCGTCGATGATATGCCCAAAAGTCTGGAGCTTCCAACAGGTCCGGGTAGTCTCCAGGCATCGGGCACCTTGAACTTCATGGGCGAGCAGGGTGATCTGGAGTTCACGGCGAGCCGCCTGCCCCTGGCTCAGCGGGCGGACCGCTGGATTATCGTATCGGGAGGCGGGCGCGCCCGTCTTGAAAAAAACGTGCTGACTCTGAATGGGAATCTGCTGACGGATGCCGGCTTGATCGCCCAGCCAGAGGCCGGCCGCCCGCAACTGCCAGATGACGTCATCGTCATGGGGAGAGAACCTGCCGCCCGGCAAGCGCCGCGGATCAGGCTTGAGACAACCCTTGATCTGGGCGGGCAGTTCTATATACGCGCCTCGGGATTGGAAGGCCGGTTGGCTGGCCAACTGCGCGTGCACGGTGAGCCAGGTCAACAATTGCGCACTACCGGTACGATCACCGCTCGCAACGCAAATTTTGAAGCGTATGGCCAGCGCCTGATGGTGGAGCGCGGCATCGTAAGTTTCCAGGGGCCAATCGACGATCCTGGACTGAATGTGCTTGCGGTGCGTACGGGGTTACCGGTGGAAGCGGGTGTCGAAGTGACCGGCAGCGTGCGCCGGCCCCGGGTGCGGCTGGTCTCCACGCCGGCCGTTTCGGATCTGGAGAAACTTTCGTGGATCACGCTGGGCCGTGCCCCTGAAGGAAAGGCCGATGCATCGCTGTTAATGACCGCAGCCAATGCCATTCTGGGCGGTCAATCCGGCGGTGTCACGGATAAAATCGCCCAGGCGCTGGGTGTGGATGAACTATCCATACGACAGGCGCGACCCATGGGTGGAGATGTATTGATGGGTCAGATCGGCACCGTCGGCAAGCGCCTTTCGAACCGAGCCTATATCAGCTATGAGCAGGCATTAACGGCGGTGGCCGGAGTGACCAAGCTCGCCTACAGCCTGACCTCCCGTATTACGGTTGTCACCAGGGCGGGTATTGATAACGCGATCGATGTGCTTTATACAATGCGGTTTGATTGAGCGCTAAGACTCTGTTCGTTTTACAGGCGCAATTCAAGAAAAGCCGATGCGCCGGACAAGTTAAAGCCGCAAGCGCATCGGCTAATTAAGTTATTAGTTCCGACTTCTGTATGCTGTAGTCAGAAGATATTCCTTGCCATGGGTCCTACGCAAGGTTGTAGGATCGGTTTCATTCGTGCCGTCCATCCTTCGACAGAAAGAACCAAAGGCCGACCGCCGCTACACCTACTACGAGAATCGCCAATTCCATGATTATCTCCTTTAAGGATTGAGATGCTCAAGAATGACTCATTTGATGACCATCTACCAACGTTGCACTTCTCAGTCCAGTCAGCAAACGCCTTCAAAAACATCTCCATTACTGTCTAAAAAAACGTCACCTGCGAACAACATATAACACGTCCGCGAAGATTTGACTCGTACTAATATAAAAAGTTCTTACACTGATTGAAAATCTTCAAAATCCATCCTCGATCAGTCGTTTTTTTGCTTTGATTCTTCAGATCCGGCCATTCGCCAGCTCCGGGTATTTCACCATACTTTGTTAGAGACGATACTTTTCATCTGATGGAACTCAACCAAACATGAAAAATCACTATAATTGACGCTGGAATTGGAAAAATAATAGCCATACAATCTGATTAAGCAAGCTGATGGATCATGTTGGAACAGGATGACGACGAAAAGTATCGCATTTATTCAGAGGCCGGGATTCTCTCGATTCTGCGGTCCATGATGCGGAATAATTCCCTGGTGACGTGTAATGTTGGTCACAGTGACAGTCATATTTTGACGACGGTTATCGATGTTGATGCGGAGCAGGGTGAAATGGTGCTGGATTACGGTGCCGATGAGATTGTCAACCAGCAGGCGCTGAAGGCCAATGAACTGGATGCCGTCGCATTTCCGGACCATGTGAAGATTCAGTTCGTTTGCGAGGGGATCGAGAAAATCCAGTTTGAAGGACACGCCGCCTTCCTTACCCGGATTCCGGAAACGCTGTTGCGTATACAGAGAAGGGAGTTTTACCGCGTCGATACCCCGACAGCCATGCCCATCAAGTGCGTGATACCATTGCCGGAGGGACACTCCCCGGCCGTCGTTGAAGTTATTCTGCATGATATAAGCTGTGGCGGCATGGCGGTGATCGACGCTCAATCCAGTCTCAATTTTGAGACGGGCGCCATCCACCACGACTGCCTGGTCGTGTTGCCTGAGATTGGTACGGCCAAGGTCAATCTCCAGGTACAGGATGTTTCAGAAATTCCCCATGGAGACGGCCAGCGCGCCCGGTGTGTCTATGTTGATCCGCAGGAGAGTGTGTTGTCCATGATCCAGCGTTATATCAATAAGCTGGAATTGGAGCGAAGGCGAAGGCAGTAATTTTTCATTTGACGCTTTTATGCATTGCCTCGCGTCCATAGATCCCAGCTCTTCAGGCTATCGGTATTGATAACGTCCCCGATGTCCTTTACACTTTGCATTACGACTGAGCTAAAGCATTTTCCTTCTTCTGAATCAATCACTCATCGGAGGAAACATGGCAACAATTGATCAGATTGTTGACGCCGCGGTTGAGCTGGGGGAGCAGGGATCGTGGGAGGCTGTGCGCTTGCACGACGTGGCGGTCACGCTGGGGATTACCCTGGACGATGTACGCGCGCATTTCCGTGAGAAGGAAGACATTGTTGATGCCTGGTTTGAGCGTGCCGATAGCGCCATGCTCAAAGCCGCACAAGCTTCCGATTTTTTCCATCTGACGCCCCGTCAGCGTTTGCATCGTTTGATCATGACATGGCTTGGCGCACTTCATCCTTGCCGCAAAACAACCCGGCAGATGATCTATGGAAAATTGGAACCGGGACATATCCATATCCAGGTACCCGGACTGATGCGCGTCAGCCGCACTGTACAATGGATGCGTGAGGCCGCCAACCGGGATGCGACCTATGTCCGGCGCGCACTTGAAGAAACCGGCCTGACGACAATTTACCTGGCGGCATTTTTTCACTGGATGAATGATAATTCACCGGGTTCGACCAAAACCAGCCGGTTTCTTGAAGGGTGTCTCTCCGTCGCTGAAAACCTGGATCGTAGGGTATTCAGCCGGCATGCAACCACGGAAAGTACGGGCGAAAAAGCGCCACAGGGTATTTGAGCCGGTACTCTGGTATTTTCCACCGTCCTTTCCTCCTTGTAATTCCGCAAGCGGCATGGATACTCTGACCCATGCGTTAAGCGGTGCTTTGCTGGCGCGTGCAACCGCACCGGCAACACCGGGTCCCGGTGCGCTGACAACGCGCGCACGTATGACAGTGGGGTTCGTGGCGGCCGCATTTCCCGACAGCGATATTGTATTGCGCCTGTTTGGCGCGCTTCCGTATCTTGATCTGCACCGGGGTGTCACCCACTCGATTATCCTGCTTCCCGCATGGGCGCTGCTGTTAGCCTGGCTATTTTCACGGTTTTCGCGCCAACGCTATTCCTGGCGGGCAATATACGGCACCGCCGCCCTGGGTATCGCCATCCACATCGCGGGCGATATTTTTACCGCATACGGCACAATGGTGCTGGCGCCTTTTTCCTATCATCGTTTCGCTCTTCCTTTCACATTTATCATCGACCCGTATTTTACAGGCATTATTGTGATTGGCTTGGCGGCGGCCATGCTCAGACGCCAAAGGCGGTATCCCGCCATCATTGCCATGATGCTTCTGGGGGGCTACGTCGGATTTCAGGGAGTTCTCCATTCTCAGGCCATCAAGGTGGGAGAAACTTACGTCGAAGCCCATGGACTGGGAGGAGCGGGGGCCGAGGTTCATGCCATTCCTCAACCCCTGTCGCCTTTCAACTGGAAGATCATCGTCAGCCGCGGGGATGACTATTACGAAGCACTGATCAATTTGTGGCGCACTCATAAGCTGAACCCACCCAATCCGCCAAGTGGAATATCAGGCATATGGGGAAGGGTCGCCTCAAACTATCAACCGGTTTCAGCGGCAACGTGGGTACACTACCGACGATTTGGCATAACAGAATCTCAAAGTATGCTCGCGCGTGAAGCCTGGAGCCAGGAGGTTTTTACCCGCTACCGCCAGTTTGTGATGTTCCCCTTTCTCGATCGAATAGAATCCGCCGAAAACGGTGTGTGCGTGTGGTTTCTTGATCTGCGCTTTACGACTCCTTCACTGCCGCCGTCTTTAGGATTCGGCGTATGCCGGGATAGTGCCGCAGGCCCCTGGCGGCTGGGACACGCAGCCGGCGCTTTCGGGACTGACACGATTTCCGAGCTCTTGGGAATGAAGAGGGAAGGAGATTAACTGCCGTACATCAAAATGTCTGAAGGAGCAGAATCTTTAAGTATGCCTATGCAGAACGGATAAATCGTAGCCTCCTCAGAATCTACGCATAACACGATATATCAAACTCTCTTGTTGTTGATCCGGTGAGCAAACAGTACCACTGGCGGAGATCCCACCGAATAAGTCACAAACGATAGCATTTCTCCCACCCGTATCGATTACCAGTAGCAGGTTAGCAGCCAGTGACATGCTGTGCTGCCACCATTGCTGCGCCGATATAGCAGCCATACAAACCGAAATTCGCTCCCGGCCGGTTTCTTCATAAAATAAACTCTCCTTCCGAAAGTGCGCAAAAGTTGACATTTATCAAGGTTTCCTCGCGCGGCGCGTCATACGATTCGATACCGGATAAGAAAATCTGATTATCTTCAATGCTCATTCGACTGAATGAGCAACGCGGATCAAGTGGGGGGAAATATGAGTAGTAAAGTAACAGCAGCGCTGGCAGGAGTTCTGACGCTCGCCATGTATTCCGGATTGGGAATGGCGGCGGCGGATCCTTACCAGTTGAACTTGCCCGAGCCGCAGACGATTATCGCCAGACAGATCTATGATCAGCATACGCTGGCCTTATGGATATGCCTGGTTATTTTTATCGGCGTATTTGGCACCATGTTTTATTCGGTGCTCAAGCACCGCAAGGATGCGGGTTACAAAGCTGCGAATTTCCATCACAGCACCACGGTGGAGATCATCTGGACCATCATCCCGTTCTTCATTCTGATTGGCATGGCTTATCCGGCCACCAAGACCATCATCGCCATGAAAGATACCTCCAGCCCGGACATCACCATCAAGACGACGGGCTACCAGTGGAAATGGGGCTATGACTACATTACAGGCGAGGGGGAAGGCATCAGTTTCCTGAGTGCGCTGGCTACCTCCAAGGCGCAAATCGAGAACAAGGAAAGCAAAGGCGAGAATTATCTGCTGGAAGTGGACAACCCGCTGGTGGTGCCCACAGGCAAGAAAATACGGATACTGCTTACCGCCAACGACGTGATCCATGCCTGGTGGGTTCCGGCATTAGGGGCCAAGCAGGACGCCATTCCCGGATTCATCCGCGACACCTGGTTCACGGTAGACAAGCCTGGCACCTATCGGGGGCAGTGCGCCGAGCTCTGTGGCAAGGAACACGGCTTCATGCCGATCGTGGTGGAAGCGCTGGAACCGGAGAAATACGCCCAGTGGGTGGCTGAGCAGAAAAAGAAAACCGCGGTGGCGGCTGTTGACGCCAACAAGACCTTCACGCTGGATGAGCTGAAAGCCGAAGGCGAGAAAGTCTATGCGGGCAACTGTGCCGCTTGCCATCAGGCCAATGGCAAGGGTGTTCCGGGGGCGTTTGCCGCACTGGATGGATCGAAGATTGCCACGGGTCCCAAGGCCGAGCATATCAACATAGTAATGAATGGAAAAACCGGCACAGCAATGGCAGCTTTCCAGCATCTGTCGGATGTACAAATCGCGGCGGTGGTCACCTACGAGCGCAATGCCTGGGGCAATACGACAGGCGACGTGGTGCAGCCATCGGAAATCAACGAACTCAGAAAATAGCATCGGGAAGCAACCATGGCGACGCCATTACGATATTGCGATTACCCCATCGCAGAGGTTGCGCCGGCGCATCACCACTCTCCAGGTGGTCTGGTGAGCCGGCTAATGATCGTTCGATATCAACATTTCAAAAAATAGCATCAAGGAGAAAGTTATGGCAGCAGTACACGACGACATTGCACACGCGCACGACCATCATCCCACCGGCCTGATGCGTTGGCTGACCACTACCAACCACAAAGACATCGGCACGATGTATCTCTGGTTCAGTTTCGTTATGTTCCTCACGGGGGGCGTGATGGCACTGACTATCCGGGCCGAGCTGTTTATGCCGGGTCTGCAGATCGTCCAGCCGGAGTTTTTTAATCAGTTGACCACCATGCATGGACTGGTGATGGTGTTCGGCGCCATCATGCCGGCGTTCGTGGGCTTTGCCAACTGGCAGATACCGATGATGATCGGTGCGCCGGATATGGCTTTTGCGCGCATGAACAACTGGAGCTTCTGGCTGCTGCCGCCGGCGGCACTGTTGCTGATTACCTCGTTTTTCGCGCCCGGCGGCGCGGCGGCGGGCGGGTGGACATTTTATCCGCCCCTATCGGTACAAATGGGCGTAGGCATGGACATGATGATTTTTGCTGTCCACATCCTTGGCGCTTCCTCCATCATGGGGTCGATCAATATCATCACCACCATTCTTAATATGCGCGCGCCGGGCATGACGCTGATGAAGATGCCAATGTTCGTCTGGACCTGGCTGATCACGGCGTATCTGCTGGTCCTGGTGATGCCGGTGCTGGCGGGAGTGGTCACCATGCTGTTGACCGACCGTCACTTTGGCACCAATTTCTTTAATGCGGCGGGCGGCGGCGATCCGGTGATGTTCCAGCATATTTTCTGGTTCTTCGGGCACCCGGAAGTCTACATCATGATTTTGCCCTCATTCGGCATCGTCTCGGAGATCATCCCCGTGTTTGCGCGCAAACCGTTGTTCGGCTATTCCTCGATGGTTTACGCGACCGCCTCGATTGCCATCCTGTCCTGCATCGTCTGGGCGCATCACATGTTCACCGCCGGCATGCCGGTAACCGGGCAGCTGTTTTTTATGTATGGCACGATGCTGATCGCGGTACCGACCGGCGTGAAGGTATTCAACTGGACCGCCACCATGTGGCGTGGATCCATGACCTTCGAGACGCCCATGCTGTTTTCTATCGGTTTTATTTTCCTTTTTGTCATCGGTGGCTTCAGCGGCGTGGTCTGCGCAATCGTGCCGATAGATGTCCAGGTACAGGATACCTACTATGTGATTGCGCACTTCCACTATGTGCTGGTATCGGGCTCGCTCTTCGCCATCTTTGCCGGGACTTACTACTGGCTGCCGAAGTGGACCGGGCACATGTACGATGAGACGCTGGGCAAGTGGCATTTCTGGCTGTCGATGTTCTTTTTCAACCTTACCTTCTTTGTGCAGCACTTCCTGGGACTGGCGGGCATGCCGCGCCGTGTTCCCGACTATGCGCTGCAGTTCGCCGATTTCAACATGATTTCCAGCATCGGCGCCTTCGGCTTCGGCACCACCCAATTGCTGTTCCTCTACGTGATATTGAAGTGCATCCGTGGCGGAGAAAAGGCGCCTGAAAAACCCTGGGAAGGCGCAAAGACGCTGGAGTGGACGCTGCCATCGCCGGCGCCCTACCACAGTTTCGAGATACCCCCATTGGTGAAGTAGCACTAGAAACAAGAGCGCGATATGTCAAAAAACATGGATATGTCAGAAAACGTGGATATGACTAACGACGTGGAGATGGAGAAAAGGTATGCGGCAATCAGAACAGCGTTGTTTTTGCTGGCTTTCTCTCTGGCCCTGCCGGTGACGCATTATTTGTGGCAGGCATGCTGTTCTTGATTGAACCTAAATCCGGCAGTTGACCGCTTATTTTTCAGTCTAGAATTATGATTCGTAAAGAATTTTTGTATTATTTGACTCTCACCTTTTCGGTGAGTCCGCTACGGGGCGGATTGCACAGTTTTTGCGGCACATGGCTGCGTTGCAACTTCTTGGAATGGAACGACCATTCCGCGTCGTCGCGCCTTGCCATGTACCCCAAAAACCATACACTCCGCCCCGTCCAACTACCGGATTTAGGTTGAATTTTGGCAGTTAATCAAATTTTAAGCGGGAGAAAGAAGTGAGCCAAGAAGCAGGTCACGGTCATTATTACGTTCCGGCCCCATCGACCTACCCGATGACGGGGGCAATAGCGCTGTTATTCATGGGTTTTGGTGCCGCCTTTTCAATCAATAGAGTTCCGATTGGCTATGGGCTGCTGGCAATTGGCTTTGCCATTCTCTTCTACATGTGCTTTGTCTGGTTCCGCACGGTGGCGCGAGAGAGCGAGAGCGGTAAATTCAGTGCGCAGGTGGGCCAGTCTTTTCGCTGGGGAATGACTTGGTTCATTTTTTCCGAAGTAATGTTTTTTGCCGCCTTCTTCGGAGCACTGTATTACATGCGGATCTATTCGGTTCCCTGGCTTTCTGATTTGGAGCACAAGATGCTGTGGCCGGATTTCACGGGCGACTGGCCCACGGCAGGCCCCGGGATCAGCGAGAAGTTCATGCCCATGGGGCCGTGGGGTCTCCCTGCCATCAACACCCTGATACTGCTGACATCGGGGGTGACGGTTACCTGGGCGCATTGGGCACTCAAGTTGAACAAGCGCGGACAGCTGAAGCTGGGTTTGTTCCTGACTTTTGCGCTGGGATTCCTGTTTGTCGGCCTGCAGGCATATGAATATGGTCATGCCTACTCCGATCTCAACCTCAAGCTGACCACCGGCGCCTACGGCGCGTCGTTTTACATGCTGACCGGTTTTCACGGCTTCCATGTGACACTGGGTTCCATCATGCTGCTGGTGATATGGTTTCGGGTCATGGCGGGCCACTTCACGCCCGAGAATCATTTTGGCTTTGAAGGGGTCGCCTGGTACTGGCACTTTGTGGATGTGGTCTGGCTGGGGCTGTTTATCTTCGTCTATTGGCTGGTATAGGCGTGACGAAATGGGATGCCGGAATTTTATGTCTGGAATTTGTTCTAATGACTGTTACAGTGCTTGCGCGATAATTCCGCAATGATTCTGTCCCGTACAACCCAGTATGCTATTCAGGCACTTATCTACATGGCCACGCAGCCACCCGGCGTAGCAGTATTGAATCGTACCATCGCCGAACGCCTGAACTCGCCGCCCACCTATCTTGCCAAGATTTTGCAGGAATTGTGCCGCGGTAATTTGCTATATTCTTTTCGCGGCAAGCAAGGCGGTTTTTGCTTGCGGGAAAATAGCGATAAAATCAATCTGATGCAAATTGTCAGGCTGACCGAGGGTTTGGAGTTCACCGAAGGCTGCGTGCTGGGACTCAAGGTGTGCAGTGATAAAACCGCCTGCCCGATGCATACGAAATGGTGGCCGATCAAGCAGGAAATCGTAAAGCTGCTGCAAAACCAGACGCTGGAAATGCTTGCCGCGATGGTGGCAAGCGGTAAGTATCAACTGACGGATTTTCCCGGGGCGGTTCTGGGAGATCTCAAGCTACCCGCATAGGTTGTAAGTTTATTGCCAACAGGTCCCGATATGCCAGAGCGCGCGCTAAAAGTACTACCTGTCACCCCAGAACCGGCGGGGGTGCCGATCGATTGCAGGAATTGTGGAGCTTATCAGCTATGCATGTCCCTATGGCTGAAAACCGGTGATTCATCGTTACTTGAGCGTGTCGTCAAAAAGAAGCAGGTGTTTAAGCGCGGCGAAGTCCTGTATCGCATGGGACAATCTCTCGAATATATCTATGTCATTCGAGGCGGGTCGGTAAAAACCTGCATCAATACTGAAGACGGGCAGGTTCAAGTGATGGGTTTTCACATAGCGGGTGAATTGCTGGGCCTTAACGCTATTGGGAACCGGCAGCACAACTGCGAGGCCCGAGCAACGGGAGTCACTTCCGTCTGCGAAGTTTCGGTCGATCGTTTCGAGGAATTGGCCAGGGAAGATCCTGCCATTCAGTACGAAATTTTCAAGATCATGAGCGCGGAGATCCGGCACGGCCAGGAATTGCTGCTGCTGCTTGGGAAACACAACGCCGATGAGCGGCTTGCTGCTTTTTTG
Organism: Nitrosospira multiformis; assembly: GCF_900103165.1. Taxonomy (NCBI): domain Bacteria; kingdom Pseudomonadati; phylum Pseudomonadota; class Betaproteobacteria; order Nitrosomonadales; family Nitrosomonadaceae; genus Nitrosospira; species Nitrosospira multiformis. The sequence continues at coordinate 1,792,435 of NZ_FNKY01000001.1, forward strand.
CTCGACCTGTCGCGGCAATTCGCGCAGCGCCATTGTTCAGCTACTGAATTTAACCTGAGCATGTCCCGCAGTGATATTGGTGATTACTTGGGAATCGCGGAGGAAACCGTATGCCGCATATTTGCACGGTTTCAGGATGAAGGGCTCGTTAGCAGCGAGTGCCGGCATATTAAGCTAAACGATGTGGAGCGTTTGCGGCAGATCGCTTGTCATAGGCCTTTCAGGGATTTGTGAAACGCCATGGGTTCTGATCACAAGGAATAACGCTGTTGGAGATTAGCTGTTTCCAGTTAAAGGCCACCCAGGTGATTTTTATCAGTGTTCATTGACGTAGTGCGGAATGCACTGTGATTCCGGGAACAAGAGTCTGATTATTCCTAACCCTTAATTCGAATGTCTCATAAATTGACGCGCGCCCTTGCTGATTTTTTGTTTTTTATGGAAATCTTGTTCAGTCGGGCGTATGAATAACTACGCCGCTTTTTCATGGAGTCTCTCTACGAAACAAAATCCTGCGTAATCATCACGCGAATTTATGAAACATCAGGGCTAATATGTATCGTTCAGAGAAATTTAGGGCAGGGAAAGTTGCAAATTACTGCTATTCTGCGTAGGGGTTTTCTTCGTTTGTTTTTCCCCATGAGGTCTTTCATAGTCCTGTGATGAAGAATTTTATATTACCCATTGTTTTTTAATTTAAAGGAAAGTTCGTGAAAAAATTGCTTATTACCCTTGTCACAATGTTGGCGTTTACCGGTGCTGCTCACGCAGTCGTTAATATCAATACCGCTACTCAGGCCGAGCTTCAGACTCTTCCGGGCATCTCTTCCGCCAGAGCCAAGGCGATCATTGAATATCGCACAAAAGCGGGTGCGTTCAGGGCGACGGACGATTTGATAAAGGTGGATGACACAATCGATATGCGAGACCTACGCAAGGATGTTACGATCACCGGCCCCACCCTGATTCGACCAGTAGCCAAGTAAGAGAAAAAGCGCACGGATTGCCTGGAGCTATTAACAGAGCTCCGAATGGGTACTCCGTGCTGTGATCCTTTTGGAAATTACTTTTGCGGGTCCGCCCGGTCAGGTTTTTGTTGCACTCTTATCGAGACGATCAGCCATTCGCACTCTCGATTCCCTAGCCCCATCGCCTATAGCATCTCATTTTATGCTTTGACACATGGATGTAACCACCAGCGAATATCATATGCTTTCCTGACTACGCTGTGGAGCAGAACAAAAAAAGATGAACCGCATAACTATCTTGTCGATATGCCTTCGCTTTCAGTTATTTTCCATTGAATCAACCGCAAATTAGTTCGTCCCTAGATGATATGGGCGAACTTCTCGGCTACCTGCTATAATTCCGCCCTTTTGTCGTTTCAACCAAGGATTTCCGCATGTCAAGATCCATTCGCAATATCGCTATTATCGCCCACGTCGATCACGGCAAGACCACACTGGTGGATAAGCTGTTGCATCAGGCGGGTTCTTTCGCCGCGCACCAGCACATTGCCGAGCGGGTGATGGATTCCAGCGATATCGAGCGCGAGCGCGGCATTACCATACTTGCCAAGAACTGTGCGGTGGACTACGAAGGCGTGCATATCAATATCGTGGATACGCCCGGCCATGCCGACTTCGGCGGCGAGGTGGAGCGCGTGCTATCGATGGTGGATGGTGTATTGCTGCTGGTGGACGCGGTCGAGGGTCCCATGCCGCAAACTCGTTTTGTCACCAAAAAAGCGCTGGCGCTCGGATTACACCCGATTGTAGTGGTCAACAAGATCGATCGTCCCGGCGCACGTCCGGACTGGGTGGTGAATCACACCTTCGATTTGTTCGACAAGCTGGGGGCGAATGAAAAGCAACTGGATTTCCCGGTGGTCTATGCTTCAGCACTCAATGGCTACGCCATGATGGATTTGAAACAGGCCAGTGCCGATATGCGTCCGCTGTTTGACACCATACTCAGGCACGTCCCGGCACCCGTCGGCAATCCGGATGAGCCGCTGCAGCTGCAGATCAGCGCGCTGGATTATTCCAGTTTCGTCGGGCGCATCGGTATTGGTCGCATCAGCCGCGGCCGGCTCAAGCCTGGTCAAGATGTGATGGTGCTGGCAGGAAGTAGTGTGCCGAAGAAAGCCAGGGTTAACCAGGTATTGGGTTTTCGCGGCATCGAGCGCGTGCAGATGGATGAGGCGCTGGCGGGTGACATTGTTCTGATCAATGGTGTCGAGGAATTGGGTATTGGTACGACTTTGGCTGACATCGATCAGCCTGAGGCCTTGCCGATGTCTACGGTGGATGAGCCTACACTGACAATGAATTTTCAGGTGAATACATCACCTTTTGCCGGTAAGGAAGGTAAATTTGTCACCAGCCGGCAATTGCGCGAGCGTCTTGAAAAAGAATTGCTGACCAATGTTGCGATGAAGCTGGAGGATACGGGTGATACCGATTCGTTTCTGGTTTCCGGCCGGGGTGAATTGCACCTTACCATTTTGCTCGAAAGCATGCGGCGCGAAGGCTATGAGCTGGCGGTGTCGCGTCCGCATGTGGTGATCCGCGAAATTGATGGCGTCAAATGTGAGCCGTTCGAAATGCTTACCGTGGACGTGGAAGAGACGAATCAAGGCGCAGTTATGGAGGCGCTGGGCGCGCGCCGTGGCGATTTGCAGGATATGGTGTCGGATGAACGCGGACGAGTGCGACTGGATTACCGTATTCCCGCACGCGGCCTGATTGGCTTTCAATCCGACTTCATGACCATGACGCGCGGCACAGGGCTTATGAGCCACGTATTCGATGAATATGCACCCATGCGGCCGGAAATCGCCGCACGCCGTAACGGTGTACTGATTTCCGCGGAGCAGGGCGAGGCTGTAGCCTATGCATTGTGGAAATTGCAAGAGCGTGGGCGCATGTTCGTCAGCCCCGGCGATCGTCTGTATGAAGGCATGGTAATTGGCATTCACACCCGCGATAATGATCTGGTCGTCAATCCCATCAAGGGGAAGCAACTCACTAATGTACGTGCTTCGGGAACCGATGAAGCCGTGACCCTGACCCCGCCGATTCAACTCACCCTGGAATCGGCGATCGAATTCATCGCCGATGATGAACTGGTGGAGATTACGCCAAAGACCATCCGTGTCCGCAAGCGTTTCCTGCAGGAACACGAGCGCAAGAAGGCCTCGCGGGCCGCGGCCTAATCCCACTAAGCAGACAGGTTCCTGAGAGGGATGGATTAGTTCGTTAGTACCGGAATCTGCCATTTATATCCACGGGTGACCACCCATATGACCGTGGTGCGGCTATACTTTCTTCCGCCGATCGAACGGATCGAATGGACGAAAGCGTCTCTCGATGATTGAAAGAACACTCTGGTATGTCGCTGACCCCATGTGCTCATGGTGCTGGGGCTTCTCGCCGGTGATCGAGGCAATTCGTCGCGAGTATGGAGCCCGCCTGAAAATGGAATTGTTGCTTGGGGGCTTGCGGCCGGGCACAAAAGACGCGATGCCTTCCACGCAACGCGAGGAAATACTTCACCATTGGCGAGCGGTGCATCGCATGACAGGACAGCCATTCCGATTCGAAGGCGCAATGCCAGCAGGATTCATCTACGATACCGAGCCAGCCAGCCGCGGTGTAGTCGCGGCGTCCATCATCAATTCTGACGCGATTTTTCCATTTTCCAAGGCGGTACAATCCGCTTTTTACGTTGAACAGCGGGATGTAACCACTGCTGTTGTGCTGACGCGGTTAGCCTCAGACGCAGGATTGGACGCGCGGCAATTTTCGCAAGTATTCGAATCGGATACCGCAAAGAGCCAAACCCTTGGTCATTTTCAGAAAGCACGTCAATGGGGCGTGCACGGTTTCCCTGCCGTGATAATGCAGGATGCAACGGGCTACAGCGTCCTCACCGCCGGCTACCGTCCGTTTGAAGAACTGCGCCTGAAGCTCGACGAATGGCTGAAGGGATAGCATTACTATTTTCGATCGACACTGATGAATACCGATCATCAAGACTTATTGTCTGTGATGTTGCCATATTTTTTTGCTAATACCGTGTTAATCACAAAATTGATGTAAACATTCGGCTTGGTGACGACGTTATAGCTTTAATACCGGCTGCTGCAGAGTCAATTTAATGGGGGCAGTTAAGACACTCAAAGCAGACATCAATACGTTTTTCCAATCCATAATCATACAATCATGCTTAAAGCTTTCTTAAATCTTGTTCCGGCTATTGCGCTGTCGCTATCTTTCATCTCCATGCCTGTTTCTGCTGAGAAGCCTATGGGGGTGGGGAACCAAAAGGCAGGGAAGCAGAAGCAGCATAAAGGTAATAAACACGGCAAAAATTATCAAAATTATCGAGGTGGTAATCAATCTCATGGCAACGGACATACACTTCAGCATTTTGATGATCGTCAACGCACTATCCTTTCTGATTATTTTGGACCCCGGTTCCGGAGTGGACGCTGCCCGCCGGGTCTGGCCAAGAAGTACAACGGTTGCATGCCGCCAGGACAGGCAAAAAAATGGAGAATGGGTTATCCACTGCCTCGGGACGTGATCTTTTATGATTTGCCGCCGCACTTGATTGGACAACTGGGGTATCCCGGCCCCGGATACCGTTATGTACGTGTTGCGGCGGATATTCTTCTGATTGCTGCTGGAACGGGTATGGTTCTCGCTGCAGTTGAGGATTTGAACGCGATGTGAACCACCATGCGGATTGCTGAAAGCGGGTGATTTAATGAGTAAACAGATCCGTCATGTCTGCTGGCGTTGATAGTGTACTTGCCTCTGGCATATTGACGCGAAAAGCCAGGACAGATACGGACTTTGCCATCTCGTAAACGTAATCATTGCCAGCGCGTCACCGCCGCCTCAGAGTTACCGGCAAATTTTACAGGCCGGTTCCGGCGGACCAGCCAAAACGTTCCAGTAATCCTTGAAATGTCTCACTCGTAATGATAGCTGCAATAAGGTATGACGTTAAACTTAGCAGAACAACCGTTGTAATGGATCTCAATGGGCTCAGATTGGAATAGTGCCGCCATTGGGAAAAAAATCCAGTATCCTCCGGCGCGTCGAGTTGCGTGTAGGGCTCCAATTCCGCGAGGACATTACGTCGTGCTTTGCGGAGCGCATTGGCTGCGCCCATGCGATACGTAGAGTCCAGAAGTTCCAGTCGCTTGGCATCCATATCGAGGGAAGATTCATAAATCAGCGCTTTTCTTGTCACCTCCTGGTAAAAGTCCCGCATTCGTTCCAAGTATCGATCATCCGCAAACAGGGTATTCACCATATCCTCAATGGTGGATGCGTCGTTCTTGCTCAGGATGGTGGGTTGCGATTTTAGAGCCGGGGTCAGTTCCTGAATAAATTCTCGTTCCTTTCTGGCGATAAGGTTGAGCCAGATAGCCTCAGCGGCCTGTGGAGATGGAAGGTGGAATTTCGTACCGTCATAATATGCGTTGTCGTAGAGCTCATCGAGTTCGATTCTCATTGCGCTTTCACAATCAGCGTCAATTATTTCAAGCCTGCTCTTGAGTGTATCCGTCATTATTGTTCCTGAGGCAATCACTGATGGGGATCACCAGTTAAACAGTAATCCAGTTCGAATTGTTACAGTGTAGCGCAATTTCCGGCAAAACGCGCAGCGCGCGTCCGCCGTAGAATATCGTAAAATTTCAAGAATGGTTCGACACCCGGCTGTGGACGTAGTACGCTGTTCGGCGGGTTTAAAGGATTCAGCAGTTGCTGGCTTCCAGCGCATCAAAAAGAGCAAGGGTAAAAATGCAATAATACGGAACACGTTCCGAGGATTGTTATTTCTATAATCAACAAATCGATAGAGGAAAATACACATGAAGCGAATCATCCTTCTTGCCTCTCCTGTCATGTTTGCCGCCGCGTTTGCGGTAAACGCCGGTACTTTGGATAATGGAAACTGGTCGCCAAGCGGGTGCGGCAAGCTATCCGAGGCGCCTGCCGTCGATTCAAGCAGTATCGATACCATTAATCAGAGTATCGCCGCGGTGAACGAGTGGCAGAAGCAGGTTCAGTCTTATGACGAGTGCATGATCAAGGAGGCCAATGCCGATACTGCGGCTATCGCAAATTCAGCAAACGCCCAACAAACGCAATATCGTGAAGCATCAAAGAAGGTCAATGCGGACGCGGCTGCGGGAAGAGAGAAATTCAGCCGTCAATCTTCATCCCCCGGAACCAATCCAGGCATGAGCAATCCTGGCATGAATCCAGGCATGAGCAATCCTGGCATGAATCCAGGCATGAACAACCCTGGCTCAGGCATGGGCGGTCAAGGGTACTAGGCCCACTATCGAGGGTACAATCGTTATCTCGAAGGGAACGTGTGTCTGTGCATAAGGCTTTTGGGATGGATGCCGGCGATTCCGTGTCCTGACGGACTGTATTTGACTATTTGAAGGATGTGGATACGGGTGTAAAAAAGGGAGCCATGTGACCATGAGGCTCCCTTTCATGAAGTTACGCGGATAGGTCCGCACGAAATAGCGGGTTACTGTAATTTCCAGTCAGGGTGATAGTGCGTTTCCTTATCAAACTCTTTCCAGATATAGTCCGGGTAGATGATTGGTTTGGTGGGAATAATAAACGTAACCAGATCTACCGCTCCGGTTAACGTACGCCCAATCCCATGTACAATACCAACCAGAAAACCAACCGGGATCCCGTACGCAGGGCCTTTCTGATTAGTGTTTATTATTATGTTCTTGGGAATCTCCCCCAAACCGGTAACGGTATTGGCGAGGCCGTGTGCAAGTTTGTCACCTATTTTCTCAGGATAACTTGTGGCCATTGCCGCCTGGGATGAGAAGAAGAATAGCGCGGATATCAGTAGCAACGGTTTCAACATATTTTTCATGGAGCCTCCCTAAAGTAGATTAAATTAAATTAAATCCAGCCTAATACTAGCATACCGTAGCAATATGGACATCCTTAAACATTCAAAATTCCTAAGATATCATTTTTGTCGTTTGAGCAGATACGGCTACCGGCGATCTGGCTGTTTAGGCCGGTTTATGCGAATCAGCTGATCCGGATAGCTTGATAAGCTACGAACCGTCACATGGCTGTCGTTATTCAGGGCTCACACTTCCGATTGATGAATTGTGCTACGCTTCGCCTGAGGGACTAAACCGGCTTTCGAAGGATATGTTTTTTTGATCCGCGATCAAAAAAACAAGATGATTTTGCGAAAAGTAACAATTACCTGAATCCCTTATAATTAAATTGCTGGATACGACTCATTCTCTGTCTATACATCCTTTCTCGCCAACGTCATCCAGCCTGTCCAACACAGAGATAACCAGCACCGTGCAATTTTCCGTGGTGATTCCCACGCTTGACGAAGCAGACCACATAGATCCATTACTGACGCGTCTGTTTGCACTGGATCTGGTACCAGGTAGTTTTGAAGTCATTTTTGTCGATGATGGTTCGCGCGATGGAACTCCCGGTCGGGTGCGCGCCTGGGAGGCGCAGGCGAACGTGAGATTGATCGAGCGGCATGAGCAGCCGGACCTGGCAGGATCGATTCTGGCGGGTGTGGCGCTGGCGCAGAGTGATGTCATCGTCGTGATGGATCCGAGTCATCCGCCTGAGCGGCTGCCCGCTCTGGTGGCCCCGCTGCTGGACGGCAGCCATGACGTGGCTGTCGGGAGCCGCCATGTGCCAGGCGGCGGCACCGGGGGATGGCCACACCGCCAATGGCTGTCGCGCCTGGGGGACTGGTGTGCCCGCTCTCTCTGTGATGTGAGTGACGCCACCTCGGGATTCTTCGCCTTCCGCCGGGAACTGGCCGCCACTCTCAGCGAACGCGCTCGCGGATATAAAACCCTGCTCGAACTGCTCATGGCCGGCCAGGGCAAGCTTAGAGTCGTGGAAGTGCCTGTTTGCTTTCACCAGCGCACGCATGGCACCGCCAGGCTATCGTTCCATTCCCAATGGATTGATCTGAAACGCCTGATGACACTGGCTGGCGGCACGGTTTCTTTCGGCAGCACCGGCCGGTTTGCGGCGGTGGGGCTGTTGGGTATCGTTATCGACATCCTCCTGTTCCAGTGGCTCATGAGCCGGGGTGCCGGCCTCGCGCTGGCGCACATCGTGAGTTTCTTCGCCGCCGCCGCGATGAATTACCCGCTCAATTCGAAATGGACGTTCCAGCCTCCCCCCGCAGGCTATCCGCGATGGTCTCATTTTGGCCGTTTCCTGACGATGGGGCTATTCACCTTGCTGATGCGCGGCGGGGTCCTGGCATGGCTGGTCTATGGCTGGCATATGGCCCCCATGCTGGCGATATTTCCCGCTGTCGCAGTCACGGCCGCCCTCCAGTATCTCGGTAGCGCCTTCTACGTGTTCCCTGTCCGGCAGGACCTTCCCTCGGCGGATGTGCGCTGGCGGGTAGCCTCGCTCGGCATTGTCGCCTTTGCCGTATTGCTGCGCCTGATCTACCTGGGCCAGGCACAGCTGATTCCCGATGAGGCCTACTACTGGAATTATGCCCAGCACATGGAGCTGAGCTTTCTGGATCACCCACCCATGGTGGCGTGGCTGATCTGGCTGGGCACCGCCATCTTCGGCGATACGGAGTTCGGTGTTCGCATCGGTGCATTCATCTGCGGCCTGATCGCCATGGGCTACCTGTATGCGCTGGCACGTAACCTGTATGATAAATCCACGGGCATGCGCGCCGTGCTGCTGCTGGCCATACTGCCGTTCGGTTTTGTCCCGGGCATGTTAATGACAGCCGATGCATCCCAGATGGCTGCTTGGGCCGCCACGTTGTACTATATGGAACGGGTATTGCTGGCGTCGGATGGCAACCGAGCCTGGCTGGGCCTTGGCATTGCTTTTGGCCTGGGGATACTGTCCAAGTATACGCTGGGCCTGCTGGGTCCGGCGGCGCTGCTGTTCGTGATTCTGGATCCCGCCTCGCGCCGCTGGCTGCGCCGTCCGCAGCCATACCTCGCCGCCGCGCTTGCCCTTCTGATGTTCTCGCCCGTCATTGTCTGGAATATGGAAAATAATTGGGTCTCGATTCTGTTCCAGGCGGAACGAGCTACTGGAATAGGCAACAAATTCTCTTTGCATTGGTTGTTTCTTCACATGTTGCTGATGCTGACCCCGGTAGGACTGGTGGCGGCGGCTCTGGCGCTGTGGCAAGGGGGCGATGATCATCCTGATCCATGCATGGCCAGGCGTCGCCTGTTTGTGAGAGTATTCACCGGCGTACCGCTGGCGGTATTTTTTTGCTTGAGCCTGTTCGGTGCGCCTAAATTTCACTGGACCGGTCCCGTGTGGCTGGCATTGCTGCCGACAATGGCGTGGATGATGGGCCAGGGAACGGAGCTGCGCACCATTGCCAGCCGCGTGCGTGCGGCCTGGAAGCCCACTATCGCAGTTTTTCTGTTCCTCTATGCATTTGCATTGCATTATGTGGTGCTCGGCATTCCCGGTATACCCTATGTGGGTTTTGGCGAACACTATTTCTGGCGCGAGGCAACCCATGAAGTCGAACAAATTGTGGAGACGGTTCAACGCCAAACCGGGCAGAAGCCGATTGTGGTGGGTATGAGCCGATGGTCGGTGGCAACTTCGCTGGCTTTTTACAACAGGAGTGAGAACGGCGAACCGATGGATATACGTTCGCGCAATCTGTTCGGCGACAAGGCCGCCATGTATGATTTCTGGTATCCACCCGATCCACCGACGAACCGGCCGATCATTCTGGTAGGTATGATTCCGAAGGAACTTGAGCATAACCGGCAAGGCCACGAGATTAGCCCGATGCTGGTGCAACCTGGTCCGGTACTTGAGCGGACGATCTTGCGGGAAAATAAGCCACTGCGCAAAATCTATTACCGCATCGCGCAGGGATACCTGGGGCAAACGAATTCGCCATGACTGGAGGGAAAATGCTGAAAATATTGACAGTAAATATAATAGCGGCGAGCCTGATAATGCTCGCTCCCCATGGCGTAGCGGCATCCGGAGGCCAGAAAAATGAGACAGTGACCACCGCCGCGGAACAAAAAGAGGTGGCTGTGACGATTTACAACGATGATCTGGCATTGATAAAAGATGCGCGCAAGGTCAAACTTGAACGAGATTTTAATAAACTGGCCTGGCGGGAAGTCTCCGCCCGGATGCGTCCTGAAACGGCACAGTTGCGCAATCTGACTCATCCTGCCGGATTTCGCTTGCAGGAGCAGAATTTCGATTTTGATCTGCTGACACCTGAGAAGCTGCTGGAGAAGTACCTTGGCAAGGAGGTGGTGGTCATTCGCACCAATCCAGCCACGGGTGCGGAAACCAGAGAAACGGCCACCGTGCTCGCCACCAATGGCGGCACTGTGCTCAAATTTGCTGATCGTATCGAAACCGGTATTCCGGGCCGTCTGGCATTCTCCGGCGTACCGGAAAACCTGCGCGATAAACCGACTCTGGTCGTTTCGCTCATCAATCCCGTCGCAGGAGAACAGAATCTTGAACTTTCCTATCTGACTGCGGGGTTGTCATGGCACGCTGACTATGTGGCCGAATTGAACGAACGCGACGATTATCTCGATTTTAATGGGTGGGTCACTTTGACCAATCAAAGTGGAGCAGCCTATCCGAATGCCAAGCTGCAACTGGTGGCCGGGGACTTGAACCGGGTGCGCAAACCGTCTCCCATGTCGCGCGATGTGGCGGCGATGATGGCAAAGACGGCTGAAGTGGAGGAAATGAAGCAGGAGTCGCTGTTTGAGTATCATCTTTATACGCTGCAGCGCACCACGACGTTAGCGGAAAACCAAACCAAACAGGTGGCGCTGCTGTCGGCGACCACCGTGCCGGTCAGGAAAGAATTTCTAATGATGGGCGCAAATTATTATTATTTCGGCCAGTATGGCGATATTGGCCAGAAGCTGAAAGTGGGCGTGTTTGTCGAATTTCAGAATAAGGGTGAAGGCTTGGGCGTACCGCTACCCAAGGGGGTCGTCCGTGTTTACAAGAAAGATACGCAGGGGAATGCCCAGTTTGTGGGTGAAGACCAGATTGATCATACACCCAGGAACGAGGTGGTTCGTTTGAAGCTGGGCGATGCATTCGATGTGACAGCTGACAAAAAGCAGACGGATTTCCAGAGACTGGGTGGGGAAGGGCGCCATAATGCCGTATTTGAAACCGCTTATCAGATCGTATTAAAAAATGCCAAGAAAGAAGCGGTTACGGTGACTGTGCGGGAGCCGGTGCCAGGTGACTGGACCATGGTATCGGAATCGCAGCCTCATACCAAGGCGGCTTCCGGTATTGCGGAATGGAAGGTATCCGTTCCCGCGGATGGCAAGACCACGCTGACTTACCGTGTACGGATCAAACAACGGGAGAGAGGATAGGTGCGGGTTTCGTGGATATTGCTGGATACGGAAATCTGAAAATAATGTAATCTCCCGGCAGCGGTTCATGCCAGGGACAAGAGAAGAGAGAGCACGCTACGGGCTTCGTTGTTAAATATTCCTTGCGGCAGTAGCTTGGTTACCTCGGCAAGCGTGAGCCAAATAATTCCGTCCGCGGGTCGTGCCTCGCCGATGTCTATGATCCTATATTCAGCGACATCCCGAAAGAAACGTCCACCTTCGTCTGACTGCCGAACCGAGATTTGCACCTTGTCAGGCAAGGTATCACCCGGCAAAGCCGTGATCCCGATCCTCGTCGGGGCAAGTTCCGCAATCGCACGCAGACCGGGCTCCCAGCATGGGCGGAAGGCGAACCGGAATATGCCGTTTGTGCGGCCATAGTCGAGGTCGATGGTTTGCTCGAAATTATTGTGAAAAATCGGCTGATCCCAGTCATTCACTTCTCGTGTCTGCGCGTGCACCTGGATATGCCGGATCGACAAGCGCCCATCCGTCACCGTAATCGGACTACCGGTATCCAGGCGCCACCCGGGCATGGTGTTGAGCGGACAGATCCCGACGACGGGGGCTCTCATTCGAAGCTCAGCGAGAGTCGTGTGGACACCATCAATCACATCCTTCTGAACAGGGATGCTGAACGAGGTATTGAGTCCTCGAGAGAAATCATCCTCACCCTGGAAAGGCGGTTGCCCGCCGAGACGGTTCCAATCCGTAGTACAGAGAACCGATCGGGCGTCGGTATTAACCAGGAAATCCTCAGTTAGAAGCTGGCCGAAAAGTTTGAAAGGGATCCAGCAATGCTGATCGTATTTCACCTCAACATGATCATCCAGGATCAGGATGTTCCGGTTTAGTTTGCCAAAGAAGCGCGTACCCTGCTCGCTCTGAAGGGAGTCGGAGATAATATTGCCCATTGAGCCGGGAAAATACTCGGAGTAGGGTGGCGAATCACCCCCGTGAACACGTTCGCGGTTGCTTGCTGTTGCCTGACAAGTTGGCGCAAGCTGGACAATACCGACGTTGCCTGGTTCTGTCTTGGCTTGAACGAGAAGATCGACCTCTTTTCCTCTGCGACGCGTGATGAAGCCGAGCGTGCCTACTTCGCGCTGATCGATGAAAGGCTGCCAATGCTGCGTTAGCCCTTCTGTCCAAGTCAGGCCAATGATCCCGAAGAAGCGCCCTGAGACATGCCGGATCGTCCCGTGTTTGTGCATCCATGCATCCGATTGATCAAGCGCCACCGGTTCGACCTTGAACCGGTCGGATGAACGCACACAGTCAAGCCAGGATGCGATTTCATCTCTCTGCGTCAGGAGTTCAGGTTTCACCATCCCAGGATGCTCCGGCACCGCGCCAAAATTCCGGTACTATGACGTTTTCTGGTGCTGTGCCGAATAAACTCGGACTCACATCGCCGGGCAAAGAACGTATGAATGAATTCAGTACCATGAGCAGCGATGGCATCGGCGCGTTCATGAGCATCTTCCATGACTCGCGCCACGGTCCTGTCCGCGAAGAGCGAATAGGCGCCATTGGCGTCATTGCGCCCCCAGGCGCGAAGCGCGAGGGACACCTTTTTCGCGCCTGAGGCAGGTGTTTTTGCCAGATCAGGGAAGATATGATTAAGTTGTTCAATAATGGGTGATTCAGTATACCGCTCCAGTACCGCGGCAAACTCGATCTGCGCCTGCCTGTGCCCTCGGAGGGATGGAGTACTCAGATTGACGCCTTCCATGATGCGTATTTTTGTCAGTGGCTCGGGTAGAATAAAAAACTCACCCAGTGCGGCGAGTCGAATCCATAAGTCAACATCCCCAAGTTGTACAAAGCTTGGACGGAAAGCCCCCAACCTGATCACATCCGATCGATGCGCTATTGCCGAAGGCAGCGGCAGGCAGTTTCCGACATCGAAGAAGTGCTGAAGCCAGTTTGCGGCCGGGCGATTAACGGTGGTAAAAATCCCGTTCGCCCAAGTGTCGCGGGCAGGCAGTCCGTTCTTATCAATGATTTCCACCGCGGTAAAACATGCGATATAGCGGCTCGCACTTTCCATGGCCTCGAGTTGAGCAGCCAGCTTGGCTGGCACCCAGATATCATCGGAGTTCTGAAAAGCGACATATTGTCCACGTGCCCGGCTTAATGCCAGATTGCGTGCATGCACAGCCCGGTTCTCAGATAAACGGATCAGCGTCAAACGGGGATCATGGATTGATGCGACTACATCCGCCGTTTCGTCCGAGGAAGCATCGTCAACAACGATCAGTTCGAGGTCGCGAAAAGTTTGATCGAGAACACTCTGAACCGCTTCACCAACGAAGGCGGCGTGATTGAATGACGGCAGAATGACGGAAACCAGGGGCGGCCCAGGGGAAAACTGCATTAGAAATTAAATCCGGGTATTGTGGGGGATCTTTTATTAAAAACAGGCGCGGCTAAACTTTGAGTCAGGAAGCATTCTTCTTTATGAGAAGAGATCCATTGCCTAGGGTACGGGTTACTCGCCGCTTGCAGTTACCCAAAAAAAACGGAGCCTCACGATCTCGTTTTGGCTCCGTTCACCTGCCTGGTATTATTCGGCCGAAGTTACGCTGATTTTCTTTGGCTGGACAGCTTCACGTTTGGGGATGACGATTTCCAGGACGCCATGATTCGTTTTTGCCGATATCGCGTCGGAATTCGCTGTATCCGGTAAACTGAAGCGCCGGTAAAAAGAACCATAGGTACGCTCAACCCGTTTGTAGCCTTCTTTCTCGGTTTTTGCTTCGGTTCTCTTTTCGCCTCTGATCGTCAGTACGCCATCTTCCATGCTGACATCGATTTCCTCAGGTTTTACCCCCGGAAGATCCGCCAGCAGGACGAACTTGTCAGCTTCTTCCTTGATATCGACCGCTGGCGCCCATTCGGCGGTGGCGGTCGATCCCTCGCTGTCGCCACCCTCGCGCACACGATCCAGTTCTTTGTGTAATTGGTTCAGTAAACTCCAGGGTTCGTAACGAGCAATAGCCATATTACCTCCATGTGAATTAAGTGATTAGCATCAATGCTGAAATTACCGGAATCAGCACTCAGTAATTAATATAGGTCCACTTGCTGTTTTTTCAACTGTCCAACGATGGTAGAGCGTTCACTGAGTCGGATAGATTAAGTAAATAGGTGCGGATTTCTTGGACGTAGGTGAATTTCTCAGCCTTATCCATCGGTTTAATGGACTGTGATATGAGCTCGGCAGGAATTGAAGCTACCTCCTTGTGTCTCTCTCGTCATAATATCAAAATCCATGCCCAAGCCCCTACGAAAAAAAGGGGGAGCAGAATGGGTGCTATCAAACCGCCAAAATGGGTGTTATCTGATACGGCAAGTAAAAATCCCGTTTTTTTCCTGAGAATGTGTAAAGCACAGCATGCAGAGATGATACTCAGCAGGAGCATGAGAGCGACTCCAATTCCGAGTGCAGGGATGACTGGCAACATTTGGCAAATCTTGGAGAAATATGGTCTATCGTCCGGTGTTTGAAGAAGCGCCCCGTATGCTGCGAACAGAAGAGTTTGCGAAACGAGCAGCCATGTCAATCGATGATTTATCAATTGATCTTCGTGTACCCATTTCTCACGAGCGGCAAGGTATTCTTGGTGTTTGTCGGCCACAAAATCTCCACAGAAAAGATGTAAACCAACGAATATCAATGGAATCAGATGGAATAGATCAACGCTTGCCGATGAGTTATAGCAACCTTATCCCAAAGGTAAGTCGCCGCTGCTGAGTCCAATACTCGCAATATTTTCCACCGCTTTTACAAAGCTCGCGTTCTCATGCAGTTTTACGAGCGAATCGGGATGGGGCCGTCCGCGCATGCGGGCGAGGCGTACAACGCTGATGGCCGGAATATCCCAGCGTAATTCCTCCAGCAATGTATCCGCCGCTTCCGGGTTGTTGCATATCAGTATCATGTCGCAACCCGCATGCAACGCGCTTTCCGCGCGTTGCAATATATCGCCGGCGACCGCCGCGCCTGCCATATTCAAGTCATCGCTGAAGATGCAGCCTTCAAAGTCCAGTTCAGCACGCAGGATTTTTTTTAGCCATATCTCGGAAAAACCCGCAGGACGCGAATCTACGTGGGGGTAAATGACATGTGCCGGCATGATGCCGGCGAGTCCGAAGCCAATCATCTTGCGAAATGGAACCAGGTCACTTTTTTCGATTTCCGGATAAGTGCGTTCATCCACCGGCACCTCAACATGGGAGTCCGCCTGAATATAGCCATGCCCCGGAAAATGCTTTCCGACCGCCGCCATGCCGCCCAGCTTTAGCCCGGACATCAGGCTATGAGCCAGTTCGGCGATACCTTGCGGTTTATCGTGGAAAGCGCGGTCACCGATGACGCAGCTCTGTCCGTGATCCATATCCAGCACTGGGGTAAAGCTTAAGTCCACGCCTGCGGCGCGCAGCTCCCCCGCCAGCACGTAGCCCGTCTGCTGTGCCAGATGCCGTGCCTTGCCGGGATGTTCATCCCATATTATGCCGAGTTCGCGCATAGGCGGCAGTCTCGTGAAATCTGCACGAAAACGTTGCACTCGTCCACCCTCATGGTCCACAGCGATCAGAAGCGGAGGGGTTCGGAGCGCATGGATTTCCGCAGTTAGCTGCATGAGCTGCTCTAGCGACGAGTAGTTCCGCGTGAACAGGATGACTCCACCAACCAGCGGATGCAGAAGTTTTCTCTTGTCGTCGGCAGTCAGTTGTATGCCTTCGATGTCGAGCATGATGGGCCCGAGAGACATCAGTGTCCTATGAATTCGAAGTTCTAAGTAAGCTCATTTACGTGCTGCCAACTAAGTGAGGGCGAAGCGGGGTAAGCAGGCAATCCGCTCGGCGGATGCTTGCAGAGAAACTTTAACGCCGCATCTGCTGCTCGATAGGTAAGCGATAAAATTCCTTGAGTAATGCAGTAGTACTACGACGAAATTTGGATTTATAGTATCCATTACTTTTCTAGAATGACAAAGGCACATGCCAGGTTTAATTCATCGCTGATGGAAAGATGATGGCTTGTGATACCCTCTTTTTTGATCAGTGCACTCAACGCGGGATGAAATGCGAAATACGGTTTACCCAGATGGTCATGGGTTATCCCGATATGGCTCAAACTCACTGGATAGCGCATGCCCGTGCCGATTGCTTTGGAAAGCGCTTCCTTGGCGGCGAAACGCTTGGCCAGGAACATGGCAGGCTGAACGCTCTTGATGTATTCAGGCCATTCCTCGTCTGTCAGCAATCGCTTGGCGAAGCGTTCACCGTATTTTTCGAGCAACCGCGCGATGCGCGAAGGTTCGACCAGATCGGTGCCGATTCCATAAATCATTGGCGCGCTTCCAGCATCAATCTTTTCATCTCCCGGACCGCCTGTTCAAAGCCGACGAACAGCGCATGAGCCACAATCGCATGCCCGATATTGAGCTCGGATACGCCGGGTATTGCTGCGACGGGCTGGACATTATGATAATGTAATCCATGCCCGGCGTTGACCTTCAGTCCCCGGTCAATACCTTCCTTTACTGCGGCGCGAATCTGTTCCAGTTCATTCTGTTGCGCGCCCTCGGTTTTTGCATCGGCATAGTGACCCGTGTGGATCTCGATCGCCGGCGCGCCGGCGCGCACCGCGGCATCGATCTGAACGGGATCGGCATTGATGAATAGCGATACGTGAATGTCTGCTTGAGCCAGTCTGTCACAGGCCCGCTTCACCTGTTCAAAATGCCGCACGACGTCGAGACCTCCTTCGGTGGTCAATTCCTCCCGCCGCTCGGGCACCAGGCAGACGTCCTGAGGTCTGATGCGCAGCGCAAAATCTATCATCTCACTGGTCACCGCGCTCTCCAGATTCATGCGGGTCTTTAGTAAACCCCGCAGAATTTCCACATCCGCGTCCTGGATATGGCGGCGATCTTCGCGTAAGTGCAATGTAATTGCATCCGCCCCGGCCAATTCCGCGACCATTGCCGCTTCCACAGGACTCGGATAAGTCGTACCCCGCGCTTGCCGCAGCGTGGCGACGTGATCAATATTGACGCCCAGTTCGATCATAAGGATGGCAGATTTTCAGTAATGGTTGCGCGGGAAACCGCGTCACCGAAAGAATAGTTGAATGGGTGGCGCATCGGCCTTTGCCTGCCTGTCCGGGGGGGCGATACTCCATCGCCGCATCCCTGACGAGATGCCGCTTTGTTCCGAGTGTGGATCAAGGCCCAAGTAAAACCGAAACGGAAAACCCAATATACTATAACAATCCATGCTGGGACGACAGCTTGTTAAACGTATGGGCCCAGAATCGCCCTAGTTAAGACAGGCAGCTTATTATGCACCGGAGCAGCACGAAGACGTTGCTTCGCTTCTGACCGAAGATCTCCCAAGCTGGGTATTCTGATAATAGAATATTAAATGATATATTCAAAAAATATATAATGATAAGCTTGCAAAAGAAACGTTGAACATATTACGGCGCGAGGAGGGATAAATGTTAATCAACTGGAGTCAGTTCACGCCATGGTCTGCGCTGACTGGGGGTGCGGTCATCGGCATGGCGGTAGCTATACTGGTGCTCTTTAATGGACGGATTGCGGGGATCTCCGGCATCGCCGGGGGAGTGCTCAAGATGCAGAAGAACGATACAGGCTGGCGTATTGCTTTTATTTCAGGTCTTGTTGCCGCCCCGCTAGTTTGGCAATTGTTTCTGAGCCTGCCCGCAATTCACATTGATGGTAGCTATGCCATGATGGCGATGGCTGGCTTGGTCGTTGGAATAGGCACGCGTTATGGGTCAGGTTGCACGAGCGGGCATGGCGTTTGCGGACTATCGCGCCTGTCGCCACGTTCCATTATCGCAACCCTGTCTTTTATGGGAACAGGTTTTGTCACTGTTTATGTCATTCGACATGTTTTCCAGACATAGGTCGAGGAGGAAATCAGGATGGTCAACATCATCGCATTGATATCGGGGCTGATCTTTGGGGTGGGGCTTATCCTCGCGGGGATGGCAAACCCCGATAAAGTCCTGTCATTTCTTGATATTACAGGAGCATGGGACCCATCTCTTGCGCTGGTGATGGCGGGTGCAATCGGGGTTGGTTCAGTGGCCTTTGCCGTCGCCCGAAAGCTTAACCGTAGTTACCTGGGGCTCCCAATGAATCTTCCCGCTTCACGCGTGATCAACAAACGGCTGGTTTTGGGGAGTCTGGCGTTTGGTATAGGTTGGGGGATGGCGGGAATATGTCCCGGCCCCGCCCTGGTTTTACTTGGAAGCGGCAGTGTCAAAGGACTGGTATTTGTAGCGGCTATGCTTCTGGGCATGGGAATTTTTGAAATTCTGGAAAGAAGCCAGGCTGTCAATTTGTCCAGAAGACCGGGGGCGCACAATGGCATCGCAGGCACAGCATCAGGCAACCCGGCAGCTCATGGCAAGGCAGGGCATATCGAGATGTAAGCCCTGCGTTTTACAGGACTCAATTTGAGAGAGATCAATCGTGAAACTGGAGTCTGATTTTCCCAGCATTCCGGCAATACGGGCATCCGCATCCCAGGCGTGCGCGATGCTGAAAGTATTGGCGAATGAAGACAGGTTACTCATCTTATGTCAATTAATTGAAGGTGCCAGGAATGTGGGTGAATTGGAGGCATTATTGGGTATTCAGCAACCTACTCTTTCACAGCAGTTGACTGTATTGCGTGAGGAAGGACTTGTTGCCACCGAACGGAAAGGAAAATACATAATCTATCGTTTGACGAGCCTTGAAGTGATTCAAATCATGCAGACTTTATACAATCTTTATTGTGGCAAGGAGAAGTTTAGTGATCCTTTCTCAAAGCTGGCTAATGAACGTGAGGAGGGAGCCGGCTCGGCATATCGATTTTGAGCCGTTTACGTTCCGTTGGTTAGCATGGGATCAGATTCAATCACGCAAATGATGACATCATAGTTGCTGGAGATCTTTCAATAATTGCCGTGTATGCAGCGGTTGGTCGTTGAGATAATAGTTGAGTATGTAGCGCATCAGCGTCTTGCTCTGCTGCCGGGTCGCGATATTCGAGTAATCGCCTTGTTCCATATCCAGAAGGGTTTTTCCGCCCAGACGCAAGCCGTGGTTGGGGTTGCTTTCATCCCATGCCACCGGTCCGCGCTCAATTTCGTAGCAGTAGTCCCTATTGGGGTCCGTGGGTTTGCCAGATACGTCATGACCGAGTGTCAAGGCGTAGCCTAATTCCTGCAACATGCGCTGCTCGAAGCGCCGCAAAATGGGAATGTAGTCCTTCTGAGCACTCAACGCCGTTAATGTTTCCTGATAATATGCAAATAGTTGTTCATGGGGATCATGGCGGTGTAATAACCGCACAAGCAGTTCGTTGAGGTAGAAGCCACAGATCAGTGCCGTCCCTTGCAATGGCATCTGACCGCCTTGCCATTCTGCCTTATGCAGTGTGCGTAATTCGGATTTCCCCCCCCAAGTCAGCAGCAGAGGCTGAAATGCCCGCAGTAATCCCCTGAGCGTGGATGTGGGGCGTTTGGCCCCTTTTGCCATGAGCGGCACCCTTCCAAAACTGCGAGTGAAGGTCTCCACCACGAGACTGGTTTCCCGGTAGGGATAGGCATGCAGCACGAATGCCGGCTGGGCTTCCTGCGCCTGTTTATCCGCAATCATCCTGAATCCGGCAGCTGTAGCGAGCTCACCAAAAGGTTGAGGGTCAAGGAGCGTGAGGAATCTCTGCCGGTCATAGCGCTAAACAATCATTTTCCCGGCAGCCGGGAATTACTCATATCCAAGGCTTTTCAATGCCCGCGCATCGTCGGCCCAGCCACTTTTCACTTTTACCCAGACCTTGAGAAAGACTTTGCCGCCGAAATTTTGTTCCATGTCCTTGCGCGCCTGCGTGGCGATCAACTTGAGTTTTTCGCCATCCTTGCCGATAACGATAGCCTTTTGATTAGACCTGTCTACAATAATGGAGGCATGAATTTTACGCAGCTCTCCTTCCATT
The DNA here is from genome assembly GCF_900103165.1 of Nitrosospira multiformis. Classification (NCBI taxonomy): domain Bacteria; kingdom Pseudomonadati; phylum Pseudomonadota; class Betaproteobacteria; order Nitrosomonadales; family Nitrosomonadaceae; genus Nitrosospira; species Nitrosospira multiformis. The sequence continues at coordinate 1,812,932 of NZ_FNKY01000001.1, forward strand.
GTGAATTGATCGATAATGACGCTGGTAGAGTAGGGGATTTCTTCCCCCAACAGGCGAAACAGTTTCTCTCGAACCAGTTCAGCGGCAATAAATTGCTCGCTACGGTCGGTGACTTCATTTTCATCGAACAATGGCGGATTTTGTGGCAAATACGACCGGACTGTGCGTATCAAATCCGCGAGTTGTATTCCTTTCTCGGCGCTCATCGGTATGATGGCCGCGAATGCGTACTCCTTTGCCATTTTTTCAAGAAATGGAAGCAGCTGCGATTTGTCGGCCAAGCGGTCCACCTTGTTGACGACAAGAATTACCGGCTTGTCCGGACTATCCATCGCAGGCAAGAGTTTTACCACGAGCTTGTCACGATCATCGAAACGCAATGCCTCGATCACCAGTATGACTACATCCACATCCCGCATACTCTGGATTACTGTCCGGTTCATCGTGTTATGCAAGCGATTGGTATGTTGCTTCTGAAAACCGGGAGTATCGACAAAGATAAACTGGGATTGCGCATCGGTGAGAATGCCATTGATGCGATGGCGGGTGGTCTGCGATTTTCTTGAAGTAATACTGACCTTCTGGCCGACCAGATTGTTGAGCAGCGTGGATTTACCGACATTGGGGCGCCCCACGATGGCGACATAACCGCTGCGATAATCAGGATTAGTGGTGGTCATTGATGGGAGCAACCAGTGAGGAATGACGAGATCGTCACGAGAAAAGCAGCAGGGATTATTCGTCTCATCCGTAACCGCCTAATCTTGTGCCTGGAGTTGTTCATATGCTTGTTTGGCTGCTTCCTGTTCGGCGCTGCGACGAGAGGCACCTGCTCCGGCAGTGCGAATGGATAGTTTCGGAACTACGCATTCCACTTGAAATTGCTGCTGATGAGCTTCACCCGTGGTGGCGATAACGGAATATTGCGGCAGGGCCAGCCTGCGGCTCTGAAGATACTCCTGCAAGAGGGTCTTGGGGTCCTTGCCCAGCGCCTGTGAATCCAATTCGTGAAGCAGGGGCGTGAAAAGACTCACAACGACCTTCTCGGCTTCGGCAAAACCTCCATCGAGATAAATTGCTCCCAGCACCGCCTCCAGCGTATCGGCGAGTATCGAAGGACGTCGATCTCCACCACTTTTGAGTTCTCCCTCGCCAAATCTGATCAATCTCCCCAATTCAAGCGTTTGCGCCAATTCAGCCAGCGCCTGCTGATTGACAAGATTAGCCCGCACTCGCGATAAATCACCTTCGGTAAGGTCGGGGAACTGCCTGAATATCAATCCGGCAACTGCACAATTGAGTATGCTGTCGCCAAGAAATTCAAGGCGTTCATTGTGCGGCAGGCTATGACTACGGTGGGTCAGCGCCTGAGATAGCAACTTCGGATGATTAAAAGCATAGCCGATTTTTCGGCAAAGTATATTGCTGGCCATGCTAATGAGCCGCAGATATCTTAAAAGTCCAATGCTTCAGACAAGCTATTCGCCTACCCGTCCCACTGGCGAATTGAGGCTGAAGAGTGGCGAAGTAATGAGATTGGATAGATATTTTTGTTTCCTGCTATTTAATGGATAATCCGATACGGCTCAGGTCGCCGAAGTTCCACCAGATCATGAAAGCTTTGCCGACAATGTTTTGTTCCGGCACAAATCCCCAGTACCGGCTATCGCTGCTGCTATCGCGATTGTCGCCCATTGTGAAATAATTTCCCTCAGGCACCTTACAGGTAAATCCGCTGTCATTATATGAGCAATTTTCCCGGTGCGGGAACGGGCGCACTCCGGCAATATGCATATCAGGAACTTCCGGGTTGATAAGGATACTGTAGTTTTGTTCGCCCAGTGATTCAAGAAAGCGCCGGCTGTATACGTAATTCAGGCCGGACTCTATATAGGTATACTCGCCATTCGATTCCATTTTCACCGGGATATTATTAATACTCAGCTGCTTATCGCGATAAGTGACTGTGTCCCCCGGCACGCCGATGATGCGTTTGATGTAATCCATCGATGGATTCTCCGGGTAACGGAACACCATCACGTCACCTCGCTTGGGTTCGTTTATGGGCATTATCTTGACATTGGCGACCGGCAGGCGAATACCATAAGTGTATTTATTGACGAGGATAAAATCTCCTACCAGCAGCGTGGGGATCATCGAGCCCGATGGAATCTTGAAGGGTTCCACCAGGAACGAGCGCAAAAAGAACACGATAAGGATGACCGGAAAAAAACTTTTCGGATATTCCACCCACCATGGTCCCTGGGCCTCCGGCGCACGATGGCGCTTCAGCGCGAAGCGATCAAGCAACGAAATACCCCCGGTAATTACCAGCAGTATCAGCATGATGAGAGGAAAATTCATTCCTTGTTCCTTCTTCTTTATATGAATGATGTCCGGTGCCGCACTTATTCGCTACTTGTCGCCCACCTGCAAAATTGCAAGAAAAGCTTCCTGTGGGATTTCAACGTTGCCGACTTGCTTCATTCGCTTTTTCCCGGCTTTCTGTTTTTCCAGCAGCTTGCGTTTACGGGAAATGTCGCCACCGTAGCATTTGGCGAGTACGTTTTTTCGCAATGCCTTGATACTTTCCCTGGCAATGATGTGTGCGCCGATGGCAGCTTGTACCGCGATATCGAACATTTGCCGCGGAATCAATTCGCGCATTTTCTGCGCGAGTTCACGCCCCCGGTACTGACTATTGGCGCGATGCACGATCAGCGAGAGCGCATCCACTTTTTCGCTATTGATGAGGATATCCAGCTTGACCAGATCGGAAGCGCGAAACTCCTTGAATTCATAATCCAGTGAGGCATAACCGCGACTGGTGGATTTTAACTTGTCAAAAAAATCCATGACAACTTCATTCAGCGGCATTTCGTAGGTCAGCATCACCTGTCTGCCCATATACTGCATATTCTTCTGTATCCCGCGCTTGCTGATGCAAAGTGTAATGACCGATCCCACATACTCCTGCGGAACGAGTATGGTGGCGGTAATGATCGGTTCGCGGATCTCTTCTATTTTAGAGAGATCAGGCATTCTTGAGGGATTGTCGATTTCCATTATCGTTCCGTCGCGCATCACGATCTGATAAATCACTGTGGGGGCGGTGGTAATAAGGTCCATATCGTATTCACGTTCCAGCCTCTCCTGGACGATATCGAGATGCAGAAGGCCGAGAAAGCCGCAACGGAAACCAAAACCCAGCGCCTGCGAGGTCTCGGGTTCATATTGCAGGGATGAATCGTTGAGTTTGAGCTTCTCCAGCGCATCGCGCAACGCATCGTACTGGTTGGATTCCACCGGGTAAAGTCCGGCGAATACCTGGGGCTTTATTTCTTTAAAACCGAGCATCGGCTGGGTGGCGGGGCGATCCGCCAGTGTTACGGTATCGCCCACTTTAGCGGATTTCAATTCCTTGATGCCGGAGATGATGAAGCCGACTTCACCGGCACTCAGTGATTCCCGATTTTTTGATTTGGGTGTGAACACGCCGACCTGCTCACACAGGTGAACGGCTTTGCTGGCCATGAGCAATATTTTGTCCTTGGGCTTGAGTATTCCATCCAGCACGCGCACCAGCATGACTACGCCGACGTAGTTATCAAACCACGAATCGATAATCAGCGCTTTTAGCGGCGCGGCAGGATCTCCCTTCGGTGCGGGAATGCGCGAAATGACGGCATCCAGAATATCCTCCACGCCCACGCCGGTTTTGGCACTCGCATGTAGCGCATGTTGAGCGTCTATGCCTATGATGTCTTCTATTTCCTTGATTACGCGCTCCGGCTCGGCGGCGGGCAGATCAATCTTGTTCAATACCGGCACCACTTCCACACCTTGTTCGATCGCGGTATAGCAATTGGCGACGGTCTGGGCTTCCACGCCTTGTGACGCATCCACCACCAGGAGTGCGCCTTCGCAGGCGGCAAGAGAACGCGACACTTCGTAAGAGAAATCCACGTGGCCAGGCGTATCGATCAAATTCAGCAAATATATTTTGCCGTCGCGCGACTTATACTCCAGGGCGGCGGTCTGCGCTTTAATGGTAATTCCACGCTCGCGCTCCAGGTCCATGGAGTCCAGTACCTGAGCCTCCATCTCACGGTCTGAGAGTCCGCCGCACAGATGGATGATGCGATCCGCCAGGGTGGATTTACCGTGGTCGATATGGGCAATGATGGAAAAATTACGAATGTGCTGCATCATCCTAAGCCCGGCAGTTGTAGCGAACTCACCATAAGGAAAAGTTCAAGTGAAAAAAAACCATTACGGCTCATGTGGTTAAACGGAAAAATGAGCGGGCAATGCCGGATTTAGGATCATGGATCATCAGGGGCAGGTGGGATACTCAGGTATCACTCAGGTACCGTTCAGGTATCGGTTGGGGCAGCGTGGAGCCAACTAAAAAAGGGCACATGCTGTGCCCTTTGGAAAGCTTGCGGCTCAACCCCCAAGTTCTGCCCATATCCGGCAGTCCCGTTTTATCAAGAAGTGCGCATTTTAGCGAATTTTGGCGAAATAAGCATCTAGCAACCTGTGGGACTTAAAGGAAATCGGCTACAAAAGCATCTGGCCGGTCCATATTTCACCGCTTTTTCAGCCAATAGAACACTATTGGCCTTCAGTTATCCCGCGATCTGGGGAAATATCCGGGCCAGCGCGGCAGGATCAAAATGATAATGACAAATTTCCTGTCCTCCCGACACCAATACGGGGACTCGTTCGCCATAACGTGACTTGAGATCGGCGTCGCTGTCCACATCCACCACTTCGAGGTGGAAAGAAAGCCGCGCCTGCAATTCCCGCAGGGCGGCAATCATGTCATGACAGAGATGGCAATGTTCCCGGCTGTACACAACCAGTTCCACCGGATCAGGAGTGGACACGCTACTTATTGTCGCCATTGAGTTTCATCGTGATGAAAGTTGCGGTATCGCCGCGCCTGACCAGTATCGCAATGTTGCGTCCCTTCTCAACCTTGTTGAGCAACTGATTGAACTGTTCGACGGTTTTGACGTCCTGGTTATTAATGCTGAGGATCACGTCACCCGGACGAACACCGGCACGGCTGGCGATGCCTGGCAGCATGTCCTCCACCAGCAAGCCATTTTCTATATCCAACTGTTGTTTTTGCTCGGCGGTAAGTTCACTCAGGGCGAGTCCGATGCGATTGGCTGCATCGGATGGCTTGCCCCGTTTACCGCCGCGGCCCGCAACTCTTTCCTCCGGTGCAACTTCGTCCACCGCTACCGTCAGTTCTTTGGTGGAGCCATTCCGCCATACCTGTACTTGCACCTTCGATCCGGGCTTGGTGGAACCAACGATACGCGGCAGGTCGCCCGATGCATTGACGGGTTTACCATCGAATTTCAGAATGACATCTCTTGCTTCAATGCCTGCTTTATCAGCGGGACCATCCTTTTGCACCGATGCAACCAGCGCACCATTAGGTTTGGGCAACCCGAAGGATTCTGCGAGTTCCTTGGTTACCTCCTGGATCAGTACGCCGATCCTGCCACGGCTCACTTTGCCATGAGCGATCAGCTGGTTCGAAATATCCGTGGCCACATCAATGGGAATGGCGAATGATAGACCCATAAAACCGCCGGTACGGCTGTAAATTTGAGAATTGATGCCTACCACTTCACCTTTCATGTTGAATAGTGGGCCTCCGGAATTGCCGGGATTAATCGCCACATCAGTCTGAATAAAGGGTACGAAATTCTCTTGCGCCAGCGAACGCCCTTTAGCGCTGACGATACCGGCGGTCACGCTGTTTTCAAATCCGAAAGGCGAGCCGATTGCCACCACCCATTCGCCCACCTTGAGTTTGTTTGGATCGCCTTGCGTCACTTTGGGCAAACCGGCAGCATCAATTTTAAGGAGTGCTATATCGGTCTTGCGGTCGGCGCCGATCAGCTTGGCGCGGAATTCGCGCTTGTCGGTAAGCTTGACAGTAATTTCCTCGGCGGAATCCACAAGATGTGTGTTGGTCAGGATGTAGCCGTCCGATGTAATGATGAAACCTGAACCCAGTGACTTCGATTCGAAATCCCTGGGAGCGCTGTGAGGAGGCATGTACCGGCGAAAAAATTCAAAGAATGGGTCATCTTCGGGAATATTCGGCATGCCTGGATAAGCGCGGTTACCGGCCATGCTGGGAGCTTGCACGGTACTGATATTCACCACGGAGGCTCCCTCTTTCTCAACCAGACCGGTGAAATCAGGCAATTCCCGTGTTTGTGCGGAGACGGCGGTAGAGAATCCGAACAGCGCCACCAGAATATATTTAACTATCATTGTCCACCTTTGATAAAGACACCATAAACAATATGAACGGTCGGGATGTGATCTACTGAATGTCAACCTATCATACCGAACAGTCATCATGCAAGTTTGCTGGAAAGGAAATTCCAAATGGATTTATTGGCTTTGAACAAATAAACCAATATTCACGGCGATAATTTTGTGGGATGTTCTCCCAACCGGAGCCCCTGATATGGGATATACAAAGCATCCGTTCCTGCCCATCTATGCGCATCCGGCTCTCATTTGAGCCTCATTTTACTTTATGGTTGACTACCGAGTCACCGATTTGCATCACGGTGACTGGTGGTACTTCACCCACCGCCGTCACGATGTTGTCCGCCACGGTACGGCTGTAAATATTGATTGCGCCGCGGCTGCGGTAGAGCCCTTCAACCGGTGGGGAAACCTGGCCGGATACCGGTTCAATGAATACCGACACGGCGGCTAGACCGTCCGACAGTGCAATATGGCCCACGGGCATTGGTTTTCCGGAAAGATTGCGCTTCATTTCAATAACTTTTTTAAATCCCGGCGGCGGATTTTTGATCTGCCAGCCGAGTTTGCCGCTTCCCATGGTGGACGACACCAAGTTAATAATGCGCCATTCGGCAGCTTTCGCTGCATACTTTGACTTCAACAATTCCTTATCAATCTGGCCGCCGATTTTCAACTGTGTGAAAACAAATTGCTCCACCACCCGGTCCTTATCCATTACCGCGGCTTTCAACAGCACGCCCGTACGAGTATCCACCCACCATTTATGGCCATAGCGTTTATCGTCCCTCGGTTCCAGTTCAACTATCTGGCATGCATGATCGCTGACGCGCTCTTGCCCGCCCAGTTTGACAATATAGCTATCGTCGAGATTGCTCAACGGCTGGGGTAGCAATGCGGGAAAAACTTTCTGCAGCCAGCGCTTTTCGGTCAAGACCGTCTTGCTTTCCGGCATATAGCATCTCATTTCATCGTTATTGCGAACGATTTCCTGCGGTGCGCCGTCCAGCACCTCACTTTTTTCATGCTCGCCTTCCGCATCCACCAAGTGAATAATGTGAGATGTTTCAATATGATTGCCGGACGAGTAGACGAAAGTGCCGATGTAGTTGTGCTGACGAGGCGCGGCGGCAATTTTTTGCAGCCATTCAAGTGCCTCGGGGGAGGAACGGGACGGGTGTTGCGCGAATACAGGCTGTACGATGCTGGATAGCACCATCAGGGCAGCCAGCGCTACCCGTGTCATCTGGCAGAGTTTTCGCGCGATTCGGCGACAGTACGTATATAGGGCGCCACGCTATGCATCGCGGTATTAGGCGAAAATTGACCATGCGCCAACAGGTAATCGTTAATTTGAGCGGGAGCGGGCGCTGAAACTGAAATGACAGGAATTGCTTGTGCAGCGGTTGCGGTGGATTGGGGAATTGACGGGTTTGCGGCCAAAATTGCGGGAGCCGGCTTGCTGGCCGCCAGATTTTCCGGTGACCGATCCGCTGTCTGCAGACTTATCCATCCGACCACGGCTACTGCCGCTACCGAAGCGGCGACCGCATAGGCTTTGGTCCTGTGCCTTGCTGTCTGAGGGCGGGGCGCCAGCACGGTTGGTTCTAGAGCCAATCTTGCGCTTACGCGCCGCGCGATATGTGCGGATCTCGCCTCCGGCCGTCCCATGGCATCGCCGATCAAATGATAAACCGCCCATTCATCGCGTAATTCCTCTGTTTTTTTGAGTTGGACGATTATACTGGCTGCATCCTCCTCATCCAGTTCACCATCCATCAATGCCGATATTTGACTTTTCATGCTACCACCTCTTATCTTTGCCGGTCCCCAGCAGGGGCCGTAGTTTTTCCGCTATCGCTTCACGAGCACGAAATATGCGTGATCGCACCGTACCGATGGGGCAGTTCATGATGACTGCGATTTCCTCATAACTCAGCCCCTCAATTTCTCTCAATGTAATTGCCGTACGCAATTCCTCAGGTAACTCTTCCAGGGTCTGATTCACCGTTTGAGCGATCTGCTTGCTGGTAAGTTCGCTTTCCGGCGTATTCATTTCCCGCAGCTGGCTGGCTTCCTCGAAGCCTTCGGCATCTTCGGCATCAAATCCGTTACTGGTAGTCGGTGCCCGCCGCCCCTGAGCCACCAGAAAATTTTTCGCGGTATTAATGCCAATCCTGTACAACCACGTATAAAACGCGCTGTCGCCCCGAAATGATGGTAACGCACGATAAGCCTTGATAAAGGCTTCCTGGGTTACATCTTCCACCTCGGTCGCGTCGCGAATAAATTGCGATAGCAAACGCGCCAGCTTGCGTTGATACTTGACCACCAAGAGATCGAACGCCTGTTTGTCGCCACGTTGCGCGCGTTCTACCAGCTGCTGGTCGATTTCCCGGTCACCCATCCCGCCTGACCCCTGAATATTATGATTGGTATTGGATTGCTACGTTTATGACATAGCTGTCCAAGTATACCCGTTCAAGGATCATCGGGGAATTACACACAAGGCGTACCGTACCTAGTCTGTAGCAAGAGACAACCGGCAGTATAAATTAGTTCACTCGAAAACGTGGTTATTATCCTAAATCTGGCGGACTCATTGAAAAGTGAAGTTCGAGCGGAGCAAAAACATTAATGGTCTTGGCGCTTAGCGGAACGATGAGATGAAAAATGAACGATCGATCCCCTGGATTCAGGATTATGCGAAGAATAGATGAAAGCGCCAAGTGCGTGATGAGTCTGTTATGATTTCCTGTTCTCAGGAAAGATCATCCATGCAAATCCAGGCACCTCGGCTTCATTTTGATACGCTGATAATTGGCAGCGGCCTGGCGGGCCTCACTCTTGCGCTCAATCTGGCGCAAAGTAAGAAAGTGGGTCTTATCACAAAAAAAGCGCTGCTGGATGGCGCCAGCGGCTGGGCCCAAGGGGGAATCGCCGCGGTATTATCGGAAGAAGATTCGCCCGAGATTCATATTCGCGATACGCTGACCGCAGGCGCAGGTCTGTGCAACGAAGAAGTGACCCGTCACGTGGTGGAAAACGGTTCGCGGGCCATTCAGTGGCTGATCGACCAGGGGGTGCCATTCACCCGCGATGATGGCAACGAAACAGGCTATCATCTGACGCGGGAAGGTGGCCACAGCGTGCGAAGAGTGATCCACGCGGCGGATGCGACCGGGCAGGCCGTGCAACTGACCCTGACCGATAAAGCGCGCACGCATCCCAATATCACGGTGCTTGAGCATCATGTCGCCATCGATCTCATCACCAGCGCAAAACTAGGCCGCACCGATAAAAACAGCAACTGCTGTTATGGCGCCTATGTGCTGGACAGCGCGGCGGGCAAGGTCCATACCATCAGCGCCAGTAGCACCGTACTGGCCACGGGTGGCGCAGGCAAGGTTTATCTCTATACCACCAACCCCGATACCGCGACCGGTGACGGTATCGCCATGGGCTGGCGTGCTGGCTGCCGTGTGGCCAATATGGAATTCATCCAATTCCACCCCACCTGTCTTTATCATCCACACGCCAAATCGTTTTTGATCAGTGAGGCGGTGCGCGGTGAAGGCGGCGTGCTCAAACTCCCCGATGGTTCGCGCTTTATGCCGGGACATGACTCGCGTGCGGAGCTTGCGCCGAGAGATATCGTCGCCCGTGCGATCGACTTCGAAATGAAGAAACGCGGGCTCGATTGCGTTTACCTCGATATCTCTCATAAACCGGCGAATTTCCTCAGAGAACACTTTCCCAATATTTATAGCCGCTGTCTGGAATTCGGCATTGATATCACCCGGCAGCCCATCCCCGTCGTGCCCGCCGCGCACTACACCTGTGGTGGCATCGTTACCGGCTGGAATGGCAGGACGGATCTGGAGAATCTCTATGCGATTGGCGAAACCGCCCATACCGGTCTGCATGGTGCTAACCGGCTGGCGAGTAATTCGCTGCTGGAATGCCTGGTATTCGGTCAGGCAGCCGCCGAGGATATCATCAGCCAGCCTTCCCAACCCGCTATGGAATTGCCGCAGTGGGATGAAAGCCGTGTCACCAATGCCGACGAAGAAGTCGTCATCTCGCACAACTGGGATGAACTGCGCCGTTTCATGTGGAGCTATGTCGGCATTGTCCGCACCACCAAGCGCCTGCAGCGCGCGCAGCACCGCATCCAGTTGCTGCACGAAGAAATCAATGAGTATTACGCCAACTTTCGCGTCACCAGTGATTTACTGGAACTGCGTAACCTGGTGGATACCGCTGATTTGATCGTGCAAAGCGCCATGCTGCGCCACGAGAGCAGGGGCCTGCACTACAGCCGGGACTATCCGGTGCTGTTGCCGGAGGCCAGGGATACCGTGTTGAAACGGCAGGACTAGGGTCAAGACCCATAAACTGAACGAAAAATCAGATGACGACTTCGAGCCGAGGACGGACCTCAATCAGCCGGTCGGGGGCTTGCCGGTGTTGACTGCCAATTGCGCAGCGAAAGCCCGCTTGTAGGCAGGCCGCGCTTCGCCGCGGACGAGATAAGCGGCCAAGTTCGGAAATTCGTCCAGAATGCCCGAGGACTTCAGCCTGAGCAGCACCGACACCATCAAAAGGTCGCCCGCGCTGAATGCACCATCGAGCCAGTCGGCATCACTCAAGCGAGCGGAAAGTTGGTTTAGCTGGCCGCGAACGCGATCCTCCACCAGAGGAAGGCGCTCCGCATACCAGGACTTGTCGCTCTCGAGCAGCCTCGTGGTTCCAAGTTCAAGGATCGGCGGTTCCACCGTGTTGAGCGCGGCAAACATCCAGGTGATCGCGCGCGCCCGGGCATTGGCATCGTCCGGCAGCAGGCCCGCATGGCGCTCGGCGATATGGAACACGATCGCCCCTGTCTCGAACAGGGCGAGATCGCCTTCCTCATAGGTCGGAATCTGGCCGAAAGGATGAAGCGCCCGATGCGCGGGTTCCTTCATCGCACGGAATGAAACAAGACGAACCTCGTAGGGTTGGCCCACTTCTTCCAGCGCCCAGCGAACACGCGTATCGCGCGCCAGTCCCTTGCCGCCGTCGGGCGATCGCTCAAAGGCGGTAATGGTGAGGGTCATCGCGAGGCTCCTACTTGGCCAGAATCATCGGCTACAGAGCTGGAAGCTGTCAAGGCAAACTCATCGAGATTAAAGGCGACCCGGTTCCATGTCCGGTTTGTCCGTATAGCAGACCTTTGTAAACTCTAATTCCATCTGATGTAATATCGTTATTCGGTCGCGACAGGAGGGCCTGTCGATGTCTGCAATTCTGGCTGACTAAGGCTCAGCTTAAGCGTATTGAACCCTTTCAAGCCCTCTTTCTGCGCATACTTCGACGACACGTCTATATCGCTTCCATTTTGGAAACGGCTCGGGTCCGGTTATAAACATCAAGTTTCTTGAAAATATGCTGCATGTGGTTTTTTACAGTGAAGGCACTGATGGACAAAATGATGCCGATCTCGGCATTGGTTTTGCCCATTTTTACCCATTCCATTATTTCGGCTTCACGCCCGGTCAACCCATGGACATCGCTTTCCAGCGTATCTGCCAAAGGAAGGATAGGATGCGGAAGAGGCGCTACGCCCCGCAAGGCGGTATCCAGATAAGGCAGCAGAATTTCAATCGCGCTGAGCGTGGAACTGTTGAGGTTATTTTTTGAGCTGAAAAACACATAAAGACAGTCATGACGTCCGCGTTTGTCGCTGATGCCGTGCAGCAAGGAAGAGCGCATGCCCTGCAAGGCCTGGCCGAGGGAGCATTGCAGTCTCCAGCCTTCGAGCAGGAGTCCCGACGCGCCAATATCCAGCGTATAAGGCGTTTTATCCCGTTCGACCCAACAATTATAGAGGTCCCCCAGCAACGGAGAAAAACGTGCAGGGTTTACAGGGTCAGTTCGAACGCCGGGTAGCGCGGAAACAACGTCGTGCTGGATGAGATTGGAGTCAAAATCACCCCATGCAGCAAGCATGATTTCATGAGGCAGACAGTGCTGCATCTCCCCCTGCAGCCATCTTAACAGGTCAACATGGCTGCGCACGGTTACTCCTTCTTCGATGATTTTGGCATAACGTTGCAGATGCTCGGCGGAGAATGAGGAGAATTTTATTTTCTCTGGAATCATAACGTCTCTCAGCTTGGCAAGCGCTGCTGCGCGTCGGTAGCCCCGGGCGTGCACAGCATGGCGTAGGCTGCCCACTCATCGATCAGGCTGTCGGCGCAATGGCGTACCCCATGCGATAGGCGGACATCTTCACTGATAAGGCGCAGGTGGACAATGATCGCCGCCGCAACCGCTGGCGAACGTCGCGCCGGAAAGCGCGACATCAGACAGATCAATGCGGCCAGGGCCAGCTCCGGATTGCTGCGGTATTCCGGCGACGCCTCCGCCGAGGTGGCTTGCCTGCGAGCCCTTGGCGTCATCTCAGTTACAGCCTCACGGCATAGTATTCGACGACATGCTGAACCTCGATCGGGAAAGGCACCTCATCGGGGGCTGGCAAACGGGTGACGGTAGCCGAACGGGTCGGGGCCTCGAATCGGATCCATTCGGGATGGGCAAGGACTGGGGTTTCAAGGCATTCGATGGTCGCCGGAATGCGCGCTCCTTTGTCGGTTAGCGATATCTTGTCCCCAGGGTTAACACGGATCGAGGGAATATTCACCAAACGACCATTTAGCGTTACGTGGCGATGTCGCACTAGCTGGCGCGCTGCCACCGCGGTCGGCGCGAAACCGGCGCGAAATACCAGATTATCCAGACGGCGTTCGAGTAGTTCGAGCAATTTGTCGCCGGTCGGCCCGTGAGCCGACTTGGCTTCCTTGACCAAAAGCTGGATTTGGCGCTCAGTCAGGCCGTAATTGAAACGCAACTTTTGCTTCTCCATCAAGCGTATCCCGTAATCGGAGGGGCGGCGGCTTTTCTGGCCGTGCTGGCCGGGGGGATAATTGCGATTCTCGATGGACTTGCGCGACAGGCCTGGTAGCTCAACCCCGAGGGCGCGCATGACCTTGAGTTTCGGTCCAGTATAACGTGACAAGTAATTTCTCCTTGGTTCTTCAATAATATGCGATCAGGTCAGACCGCGGCCGATACACAACAAATCATAATATTATTCTGGTTTATTTGCAAATGATTCGTATTATCATGTAGAACTTCATTCCTTCAAATTAAATTATTAACGCCCGCGTGAATCCGGGACGTCAAACAAATCGTTACCAGGCGGGTCATGTGGTCTCTCTACAAAAGGTACCTATCGTCGAAAATGCACAATTAAGTAGCGTTGCGTGTGAGAGATAGTGATTGCGAAGCTCGTGTCCTAAGGATAGGCAATTCATCCTTGTGCTGGTCACGTTATCGAGTTGATTCTTGGCATTCTTATGAGATTGGATGTCGATACTGGAACCGACCAAACCAGCAAACCATTTTTGCTCAAATCGCCTTCTATAAAATTAGGTACCGTGCTTACTATCCTGGGATTCTCATTGGTATAGGATAAAGAAGGGGGCCGAAGCCCCCTTTTGCCTATTCGAACTTAACGCTCGATAAAAGCTTTCCTGCGGCGAGCCATCGCACCCACCAGGCCTAAGCCGGCCAATAACATGGCGTAGGTCTCTGGTTCAGGTACCACGGAAACGCCCGACAGTCTGATACGGTAGTCCTCATTGAGAGTCACCACATCACCCGGAGCGACAGGCGCCCATCCTGTTAAAGGTGAAGCGCCACCAGGACCGGAAGCACCGATAACTGATGTAAAGGGAGCGCTGGTATTAGGAGCGATATAATGGTCGGGAGTGGTGCCATTGCCACTGGTAGGGGTGGTGTCAAGACCAAATATCGCCAAATAGTACCAGCCTGGTGCCTGAGGGCCGAGGAGGCTGCCGGCGGGTAATCCCGCATTGGAATCACCGAGGCGTGCATCGTCATTTCCATATACTCCGAAACCGCCTTGATTAAAAAGTGCGAGAACCGAATCAAAGTTACCGGAGACAGAGGTTACGGACGCAGAGAAGATGGTGGGATCGGAAATGAAGATCTTGTACAGATCGACATCTGCATTGGTCGAAACAGCACCCCTGATATTTCTCAGGGGACCATTGCCGAGGGGCTCTTGTGCCGTGCCAAGCAATTGACCCGCATCGCCTGCTTCCTGCCAGTTAACCGCATGTGCCGGGTTGACAAGCAGCGATAATGTTAACAGGGATGCTGTGACGCCCGCTTTCTTGAAGAAGTTGCCATTAAGTTTTGAGGCCATTATTACCCTCCATAGGTATCGAAATTTACTTGAACAGTTTTAAAAAGAAGAATTGAATTACCCTTTGTTCGTGCGGCGACGCACGATACACCCCATCAAACCCAGGCCCGCCAACAGCATGGCCCATTCGCCAGGTTCTGGCACCGCACTGACCGCAAAGTCCATTTTGTATCCCACGACAGCGTGCGTTTCCGATAGGAACATCGTGTAGTCGCCGGCACCTAGCGGGGCAGTCAGGCCAGTACCATCAAACTCAGGGCCGGCAGCGAAGCTGGCCAGGAGGTTGCCGCTATCCATGATCAGCGCATTACTGAGATTGGAGCCGACCGTGGCAAATCCGGTACCAATATCCAGACCACCCTGAATCCCGAAATAGGAGCCGCCCCCAGAATCTCCGCTGATAGTGGTATACGTCAAATTAATCGCCGTAAGCTGATGGCCAGTGGGAATCCTAAAGCTGAACACGTCCGTGTCTCTGACAGGCGCAGTTGAGTTTCCAAAAGTGCCATTGATGGTATTGATGGTGTCCGACATTAATCCCGCGAATGTGCCCGGACTGATGCCGGCCGATGCCAGGTTGGCATTCGCGAAATCACCCCTTTCTGCTTCGTCGTAGATTGTGGTGGCAGCTCCCGCCATTGCTGGCAGCAACAAAGCCAATCCACAGACGGCATGAACGACAAGCCGATTGCTGTGCATTGTTTCTCCTGTATTGATTAAAGGACCCTGCCACGCAGCCACCATAAGACACGGCGATTGGCGGCTATGTGGCGACTGTTATTTCCACAACTACTTCCATAACTATTTCCAGCTATTCCATTTGCGGATAGCTGGTAATGATGCGGGTGCTACTTCAGGAGGCTGGCTTACCCAGAACGGGCTAGCTGGCAGAAGAATTACCTACTTCCAGCTATTCCATTTGTGAATAGCTGGTAATGATGCAAGTGCTACTTTTAGGCGGCTGGCTCGCCCGGACGGGCTAGCTGGCGGGGGATGCCCTGCATGGCGACGAGTACATGGGATTGCCTGATCAGATTTGGATGATTGCCGACGCATCTAACAGGATAAATCACAAAGTCCTCGACCCTAATGTATGACGAATTGGAATAGGTGATATAACAATAATAAATATGGGAAGGCGACAGATACCCCATATTTATTGGCAAAGAGGCCAATACTATTATCCACAAACTCAATTCAGTAATTGGCGTCCAATTAAATTTGCAAGCTGTTGAGTTTATTACCCTGTTCAAGCGAAGGCCTTAAAGACAATCATAAGCGTGTTTTAACGATTGTAATCGGGAGGAAGGACTTTAATTAGTCGTCCCTGAAAAACCCCTTTTTTAACCAACAGCCATCATTAATTGATGGCTGTTTGCAGTTTGATTCTGTCGGGGGGTTGCAAGCATTCCAGGATTTGGGCGCACAAAAGCGCCAGCCGGCGCAGGATCTTGCGCAGGTTGTGACCCGCACCGCACAACAGGGCATTCATGGCGTCACCCTGGGTTCCCTTGAGGAAGTTCCTGCCCAAACGCCCATCCGCTTTCATGTGTCCAATCACCGGCTCCACGGCATTGCGACGCTTGAGCTTCTTCCTGATGGCTACGCTAACCCCGCGCTTGGCGCCAGCAATCCATACCTTGAGTCTATCCAGGGGGATGCCGTGACCCCGATAGCCCCGATCCACGTACGCTTCCTTGAGTGCTATACCGGTAAGTCGTTGTGTCTGCGCCAACGATGCCTCGAGCGTGTGTCCGTCATAAGGATTATCGGGTAGTGCTTGCATGCCGATAACAAAACTCTCCCTGCTGGTACTCACCACACCCACCTTGACGCCGAATTCATAAGGCCTGTGCGCCTTGCCTTTGGCGATGCATTCGACTTCCGGCGCATGCACGCTGTACACCTTGCCTTTGTCGTGACGTTGCTGGGTATGAATGCGCCGGGCAATCTCCAGCCGCCGCGTGAGCCTGGAATGTTCCTGTTCCCCTGGTATTGGCCCAGCCGCCACTTTGCGTTCGATGTCACGCATCACTCTACCCAGGTAGGTCTTGAGCCGCTTCTGCTCGCGCCGGGCACGTTGCATTTGCCGGGCATGGGCATAGCGTCCATGCTTGGCCAAGGCAACTCTCGATAACCGTTCATAGCTTTGACGAAGCCCAATGCCCATGCCTTGGGCCATCCTCACCAGTGAACGCCGGGCTTGGTGGTAGAGCCTGGCATCGGTCGGAAAGGCAATGGCTTTGTCTTGTACGGTGGTGTCCACATTCACCACCGAAAGCGAGGTGCGCAATACGGCCCGGGTAGCAAGTCCAGTCCGTACCGTCAGGCCCAGCATGAATTCGCAGCCATCCTCACCGATCCGATGCCGGAACCGGGTCGTCTGGCTCGGATCTATGGGCAGTTCATGCCGGAAGTATTCTTCACCACAGAAGTGCTGCCAGTAGGGATTCTCTACCCAGCGTGCCACCACCGTCTCATCCGATTCGTTAAAGGCGTGCTTCAGATAGTGCAGCCCAACCATGAGCCGGATCGGGATGCCAGGGCGGCCCGCCTCTGCGTAGAGTCTGCCAAAGCGCTCTTCTACCGCATTCCAGTCAATCTTGCCCACCAGCCGGTACAGAACATGACGTTGATCCAGTAGCTGCTCCAGGCGCAGGCGGAACAGGTCATCACAGGTGCTTGACTCTTGCTTTTTCGGCTTCATGAATTCACCAGAAATCAGGGGGAAATAACCCCAATTCTGGCAAATTCTTCATCCGTTGTATACTCCTGGATCCCAATATCGGCGCGGGTTAAATGGGTATTTCAGGGGCGACGATTTAGGTTCAATCAAGCAGCGGTCTTCGTGGCGCGCGTAGCATCGCCGCACCCGGCCGTGGGTTAATTCTCGCTGCCAGGTGCTAGGAAATAGGAAAAAAGATCGTAGCCGATACTGACGACTTCGCGGAAATCGCCATTAAGACGTAGGGCGCAAAAGCGGGCGTTTACGCTGCATGTCATTTCGCTGTACGTCATTTCGCTATACGTCCCAAAGAAGCGGGGCCGTTTTCAGGACAGGGCGCTCTGGTTATTGCCCGGCAGCTTCTTCCCCCGCGCCATGAAACTGACCAGACCCAACCCGGCCAGCATCAGGGCGTATGAGGCGGGTTCGGGAACGGACAATGCAATTACCTGCCCCTGATTATTGATCCCCAAAGCATCGTAGACCCTATCTGGGAGATCCGCAAACGAAGTCAGATAGGTCATCCCCATGCCATCGGGACCGGTTATGAAGGCGTGCCGGGCGCCTCCGGTTGCATCGGACCATCCCACCACCTGTCCGGAATCGTTGATGCCAGAAGCGTAGCTGTAAGATCCGCCCAGGGTGCCAAGATCGGTCATCCCCATGCCGCCGGGACCGGTTATGAAGGCGTGCGTCTCGCCTCCGGTTGTAGCGGAGTATCCCGCCACCTGTCCGGAATCGTTGATGCCGGAAGCGACGCTGAAATTACCACCCAGGGTGCCAAGATCGGTCATCCCCATGCCGTCGGGACCGGTTATGAAGGCGTGACCCTCGCCTCCGGTTGTATAGGACCATCCCACCACCTGTCCGGAATCGTTGATGCCGGAAGCGGAGCTGGAAGACCCGCCCAGGGTGCCAAGATCGGTCATCCCCATGCCGCCGGGACCGATTATGAAGGCGTGGTAGCCGAAATCTCCGGTTGTACGGTACCATCCCACCACCTGTCCGGAATCGTTGATGCCGGTGGCGGAGCTGGAAGACCCGCCCAGGGTGCCAAGATCGGTCATCCCCATGCCGCCGGGACCGGTTATGAAGGCGTGCCTCTCGCCTCTGGTTGTAGCGGACTCTCCCACCACCTGTCCAGAATCGTTGATGCCGTAAGCTGCGCTGAAAGACCCGCCCAGCGTGCCAAGATCGGTCATCCCCATGCCGTCGGGACCGGTTATGAAGGCGTGCCTCTCGCCTCTGGTTGTAGCGGACTCTCCCACCACCTGTCCAGAATCGTTGATGCCGTAACCGTTGCTGAAAAATCCGCCCAGCGTGCCAAGATCGGTCACCTTGCCGTCAGGATTCACGATGACTGGAACTTCACGAAAAGCTTGAGCGAAGGCCGGAGACGCAAAGCCAACGCTAATGCCAAGGGCTGGCGCAAGGATCAGGATTAAACCGCGGGTTCCAAAGGGGCGGATCGTTTTCATGGAAGGGCGCTCCGGTAAGAGATTGAGGGTCGTCTGGTCACTCTATACTTCGGTCACGATATAAAGTAAATAGTACTTTTGATTTTTTGCTTTGGTAGATACTCTGTTCGCTATCAACACTATTTTCTGATTTTTTTGCATCATGCGGGAAGCGCATAGAATCTTGAATTATCGAACGGCTGGTTATGGGTGAGCATGCCATGAATCGCATGCAGCAATTTACGCATGACAGCGCATACCCCCTGCAGCGGGGTTTTGCCGTGGGCGACAGATGCTCGAAGAAGCCCTTCACATGCGGGTCATGCGCTTTGGCGCTCAAGGCCGGCAGATACAGGGCCTGACGGATATAGCGGTTGCCGGCCTTGGAGATGCGGGCACGCTTGTCCACGCTGGTGCCCGATTTGAAGTGGCGCGGGTCCAGCCCGGCGGCCTTGACCCATTGCTGGTGAGTCAGGCTGGGCGGCAACAGCATCAACTCACCCAGAAGCGCGATGGCGCTGGTCTCGCCGATGCCCTTGACCGTGAGCAGCAAGGCGAACGGGCGCGCCAGCGCAGGATACGCCTGGATGAGCGTTTTGGCTTCCGCGGCGAGATGATCAATGCGCTTTTCCAGTTGCGCAATCGACAGCTTCAAGTCGCGCAGGACCGCTTTCGGCGTTTGCGGGCTGAAGGTAAGCGCATGCTGCTGATTCTTGGCCGCCGCCTTATTGCGTGTGAGCGTGTTGATACGGCGGGCGAGTGCGCGCAACATCGGGGCTTCGGTGGCGGGACGCGTCCAGGATTGATAGGGCATGCGCTCGGCGTATTGTGCCAGTGTGTCGGCATCCACCGTGTCGGTCTTGCTGTTCTTCAGCAGTACCTTGGCGAAGTTATGCGCGGCCTTGGGATTGAGCACCATCAGCCGCACCCCGGCATCCGCCAGTGCCAGCGCCAAATCGAGGTGATACACCCCGGTGGCTTCCACACACACGCTCACGCCGGGGAATTTGGACAGCCGCTTGAGCAGGCGCAGCCGCTCCGACGGTGTGTTGGCAAACTTCTGGCCTTTCATGGAGACGGCATTTTTGCGAATCACCAGCATCAGCTCCGTGGCACCGGCATCAATGCCGGCAAAGGCCAGCGTGGCGCTCTTGGCGGGTACAAGCATTTTAGTTGTCATGATGAATCCTGGAATGAGGTTGAGATACAATGATCACTGGTTCCCTGACCCTGCATAAGCGCCTACCTTCCTTGCGAATACAGGCTCGAAGCCTGGGATACTCCGCGGTATTGGCGAATAGGGCGGGGAGCTGCCCAGCATGAATTCGCAGCCATCCTCACCGATCCGATGCCGGAACCGGGTCATCTGGCTCGGATCTATGGGCAGTTCATGCCGGAAGTATTCTTCACCACAGAAGTGCTGCCAGTAGGGATTCTCTACCCAGCGTGCCACCACCGTCTCATCCGATTCGTTAAAGGCGTGCTTCAGATAGTGCAGCCCAACCATGAGCCGGATCGGGATGCCAGGGCGGCCCGCCTCTGCGTAGAGTCTGCCAAAGCGCTCTTCTACCGCATTCCAGTCAATCTTGCCCGCCAGCCGGTACAGAACATGACGTTGATCCAGTAGCTGCTCCAGGCGCAGGCGGAACAGGTCATCACAGGTGCTTGACTCTTGCTTTTTCGGCTTCATGAATTCACCAGAAATCAGGGGGAAATAACCCCAATTCTGGCAAATTCTTCATCCGTTGTATACTCCTGGATCCCAATATCGGCGCGGGTTAAATGGGTATTTCAGGGGCGACTAATTACGGTTCAGGCGTCCCAAGCGTAACAACTTGGCGCGACTACGCCAGCCAGAGCATCCTGTAACCGCGATGAATCAGATCTGGAGCATGGATTTTGTGGCGAATGCGCTGTTCGATGGCGGGCGCCTGGCTGCATTAACCGTGTGGACAACTATATGCTCGCGAGTTTTGCTATAGAGGCGGGTCAGAGCCTGAAAGGAGACGATGTCGAATACGCTCAACCGCATTGCAATCCAGCGGGGCTTACCCGCCATCATCAAGGTGGAAAATGACAGTGAATTCAGCCCGAAATTTCCATTTTAAACCGGTGCTGATTCTGGGGTCACAACCTCCAAACAGGCCTCTGATTTTTTCAGACTTGTCTCTGGATGGCTCAAATGGTCAAACAGATGGTGAAAGGGCTATGCGATTTTGCATGGAATAACAGCATCTTCGTCGTAGGAATAGACCGCGCATAATCGATGATATCCGTCCGCAACGATCGTTTTTCCGTTGACTGAGTCTCTTATCAGAAGGAGGGGCGATAACTGTTCTCCCAATTTTATTTTCTGTTGATCCTGTTCAACATGGGCGTTGCTTACCCCGAGCAATGATAAATTGGACGCCCTGAAAATATCTTTTGCCTTGAACTTCAATATCGGCGCGCGCTTCAATTTATCCGCATGAGTGGTGGCCGTCAGTTCATCGTAGAACAGGGACAGGTACGATAGCGCTGCTTGATAGTCGTGCGCTTCCGGTTCGCTCAACCACTTGATTTCGACCTTCTTCGACATTTTAGCTCACCTTTGCATTTATTGAATCGAAAGCCATCAGCATCCTTAATATGCTAACGTCATTCTAGTTGCTACTCTATATCGGTGGATATTAATATAGAAACGTGATTGCCAACTAACCTCAATATTTCATAAATTGACGCACGTCGTCGCTGGTGTTTTGCGTATGGAAATTTTCTTCAGTCGGCCGGATGAATAGCTATGTCATCTTTCACAAAATCTTCCTATAAACAGAATCCTAGGTAATCATCAAGCGAATTTATGAAACATTCCGGACTAAAAAGCGGTTTTTATCAGGCCACCTTCGGCACGGATAGATGAACCATTGATTATCGAGGCGCGCGCGCTGACAACAAAAGTTACCACATCCGCAATTTCAGAAGGATCGATAAGACGTGCGATCAAAGAGCTCGGGCGATTGTTTGACATAAATTTTTTCTCTGCTGCTTCCAGGGAAATATCCGGATATATATCACTAATGAATTTTTTCACTCCCTCTGTGCGAGTGGGACCCGGCAGAACCGAATTAACAGTCACTCTGGTACCTTTGGTCAGTTCCGCAAGTGAACGGGAAATACCAAGCTGCATCGTTTTTGTTGCGCTGTAATGCGTCATTTCGGGAGCAGGATTCATACCCGATTCGCTTGAGATAAATACTATTCTTCCATAGTTTTTGCTCAACATATGCTTAAGGTAATGGCGAGCCAGACGCACACTGCTCATGATATTGACCTCGAATACCTTCTGCCAGTCCTCATCGGTTTCGTTGAAGAAATCTATCGCTTCATAAATACCCAGGTTATTGATGAGAATATCCACATGCGGAATTGCGCTGATGGTTTGTTCACAACCGACCGCTGTTCCGTTATCGGCAATCAATGGGATCAACTTTGCGCCCGGATGCCTGTTCAGGATATTTGAAATTGCTTCGTCAACGCTGCGTCGGCTCCTGCCGTTGACAATAACTTCCGCGCCTTCAACAGCCAGCGATCGCGCAATTTCCAGCCCAATACCTCCCGATGAAGCGGTAACCAAGGCTGATTTATTCCTTAATTCGAGATCCATTGACTTACCTTTCCGTGATCACTACCAATAGGGATCTCTCAGTACGTGTCACAGGTTAGTCGTCAGCGCAGCGAATGGCTGATTGGTTGGCACCTTGCTGGGCGGTGAAGTTTGAAGAGTCTGCCATATTATTCCGCCACGCTGACACCCGAGCCACCCATTTCTTTCGGGACGTCCTTCATCTTCGGTAATCCGTCCTTGATGCGCAGCACTGTCTCCTGATAGTGCACGTGAACACCGGCGTGATAGGGGAAATCCGGAATAACTGCCGCATATACATCCGTGAGTCCCAAGCCTGGATGCTCGGTGAAGATGTGACCGCCGCACGTTTTGCACCATTTACGATAACTGTGCGGCGTTTTGTTGTAAGTGCCAATGTTTTCTGCTCCCAGCGTGATCTGCACCACTTCGGGTTTCCACAAAGTGAAGGCGTTAACAGGCCCTGCCGACCAGTGTCGGCACGACTCGCAATGGCAATAACCCATTCCATCCGGCTCACCGCTGACCGTGAACTGAACCGCACCACAAAAACAGCTGCCTTTGTAAGCCTTTCTGTCGCTCGTCATAATGCATCCTCCATAGTGACCGGGCGACGAGGATAGCTCAGGATCAGATTCGTTTGATCCTTGCTCATCGCCGATGAATGACTCTTTTTAGCATTTAGTTGCCCATCATCACGGATTGAGGTTAACCGTTGCTTCGGGAAACGTGAGCTTCCGTTCTCGACGCTTTGCGGTCACTCAATCTTTATCCAAAACGAATCCTGACACTAGGCTGGAGTAAGCACGGGAAACAATCCACGTAACCCGGTGGCCATCATCTCTATAGCCATCGCCGCAAGAATGAATCCTCCTATGCGCTGTACAACATCCAAAGTAGACTGCCGAATTTTCTTCTCTCCCTGACATGCTATATAAAAGGTTATCCAGCACGCAATACCCAAGATGAGGATAGGCACCACGACATGGATCAGATCCGCAGAGGTCTGCCACGCGCTGTTTCCCATGACATAGCTGAATGCTGCCGGCCCCGCCAGCAGCGGCACCGCCAGGGGAACAATTGCCGCTTCCCGAACCCCGTGCTCGTTAGTGATAGAGGGCGATCCCTTGAAGGTTGATTCCTTCCCAAGAACCATTGCTATTGCCAGCAGCAAGACAATAACCCCTCCGCCCACCTGCATGGCCCCGAGCGATACACCAAGCAATCCCAGAATGGGCATGCCGAGAAATGTTGCCGTCAGCAATGCTACCGTGACGCTCAACCCAATGGTCCTGGCAAAACGGCTCTTGCTGTGCAAATCAAGACCCTCCGTGACGGCGAGAAAAACCGGGATCATGGAAACAGGTCCCACCAGCACGAAAAGCGTGACGGCTTTCTTGATGGTTAGCGCTAAAATTGAAAGCATTGTCTAGCCGGAATATGTCAAATATTGCGCACCATATCGCCACGGAGTGGATGGTTGGTCTTACTTAAGGCAGGCGCTCAATCAGTGTTCAGCGAGCACGCAGGCAACGATCCTAGGAGCGAGATTGCGAGTGCATTCAATCTTTCCCACAAACTGTTTTCGTATCAAGCGAGAATTCGCACGGCTCCGGTTTTCCCATCCAGCGATTGCGGTCCATCGGGCCGCTACATCCGGCATCTTCCAGTAACGCGTGCGTGCCGGCTGCATTGCACACGAGCACGACCGAGTGGCGTTCGTTGCGTAGTACCCTGACCTTATAGCCCTTGAAATTCTCCAGCAGGATTGGGTCATGCCGGGTTGCCAGCGTCAGCAGTTCGCTTTCGCCAAGTTCCGGCGGTGGACTCTTGTAACGTACCGTTGATTCCACTGCCGCCGCCAATTTGGTCAGCGCGGAGGCCTTGATATACATTTCCTCACTATCAACATGTCCCTGGCTGGACATGCAACTTACCAGGAAGGAAAGTACAAATACCACAGTAACGGTGTTTTTAATCATAATCAGGTCTTGCCTTCTTTGTCTCTCCAGTAGACATAGCCGCCGCTATCATCTCTACCCGTATCCAGATTCCAGTTAACGGCCGACGTCTGGTAGGTATCATCGTTTTTAAAGATGGCATTGGCAATGTGCGACCAGGCGACAAGAACGTTTTCCATCGCCCGATCGAATATCTGGTCGTAATTCATCGCACCGAGGGGCGTTGCCAGATCCTTCAGATATTGCTTGTCGAGATCGGCAATAGCCGGATAGGTCAGGCCGATGTTGGCGGCAACATGGCGGGCAAAGGGTGGAAGCACATTGCCTTCTTCCGCTTTATCGACAATAAACTTGAACGAGCTATGCCAGCTATTGATGATGGGAGGATTGGTTTGATATGGGCCCGAATAGCAGGTCTCAAGCATGCTCTGCCAGGTGCTTACAATTGCCGGGTCGAGCTTTCCGCTGCCGGGTGTATCGCAACAACCCCAGATTCCCGAATCCAGGTGCTCGGCCAAGCCTATTTCACCAATGTTCAACCGCTGAAAAATGTAGGCATCCTGATGCATTTCACAGATTCTGTGCTTTCCCTTGTTCGTCTGGTATTCGCCTACCTTCAGCTCAACAACAGGGTGAATAGTCACGTCGGTTACCACATGGCTGGTGTATCCGAGCAGCCAGGAGAACGCTTTTTGCCGTGATGCGCCATTCAGCTTCCTGATCAGGTCAATTCCCGTTTTGACCATGTCGCCGGTTTTCTGGTAGTGCATTCGATCCGCCCAGTGACAGGCATCGGGATGGGCGATATCCAGATAAGGATAGTCCGGGCTGACCGCGCCAAGTTCGCAAAAGCGGAAGTAATCCAGTACCGAAACGATTGCCTCGGACGTGAAGCCGTGGCTTTCAAGCTTGGCCGGTTCCCTGATCAGATTGACCAGAGTTAGGTGTGCATAGGCGCCAGGCATTATAGTTCCATTGTTTTATACATTGACTGGCTGTTTCTCAGTTGCCGGCTGTCTGGCCTGCGCAGTTCACTTGTCGTCCTTGTATCTTGCGTGCTTTTGCGCAAGAATGTCTTGGCCGCTCCCATGCCATGCTCGAATTCAAACGAAAGTTGACGTATTGTCTGGGCAGTATCGACTGTCTTCGTAGATCCTTTCTGATACTTTTAACTGTCAAGCGTCCCAAACTCTTCAGCATTACTCTTTTACCTAGCACATCAAACAGCGCGTTCAGGGGAATATTGCACTAAAACCATCTGAATTACCATGGGTGGCGTGGCAGTGCGACCAAACATCTCGTTCAGCATTTTTAATGATCAAGGCTTCAAATGTTCAATTATTTTGAGAAAGTGATTTATCCCTATCCTGATACCACGGACAGGATTCCGCCAAAGGGTTTTCTGGCATTCATATGGGAGGCCACCCATGGTGTACGGCGGTATCTCGTCGCGATGACTCTACTTACCGCGAGCATAGGTGCGTTTGAGGCATTGTTATTTGCCATCCTGGGAAAAGTTGTTGATTGGCTAGGCCAGATACCGCCTGCTCTTTTGTGGCAGCAGGAGCGGTATACGCTGCTGCTGTTTGCCGGGATACTGGTGGCCAGTCCGGGATTGGTGGGATTGCAGAATCTCGTCAAGCACCAGGTGCTGGGAGGAAACTTTCCGATGCGGCTGCGCTGGAATTTTCATCAGCTGATGCTCAATCAAAGCATGAATTTTTATCAGGATGAGTTTGCCGGCCGCGTAGCAGCCAAAGTCATGCAAACCGCGCTTGCGCTGCGCGATGTCTGTTTTATTCTGGGAGACATACTCGTTTATGTGACGATTTATTTCTTGACACTGGTTGCCGTGGTGGGGAATTTCAATGTCTGGATGTTAATACCTTTTATGGGATGGCTGGTGCTTTACATTTTTGTCTTGCGATATTTTGTGCCGAGAATGAGCCGGGTTTCGCAGTTGCAGGCCGACGCGCGCGCGCTCATGACGGGCCGCATCAGTGACGCCTACACCAACATTGCCACCGTCAAGCTCTTCTCTCATGCCGGCAGGGAAGCAGGTTACGCAAGATCGGCCATGCAGGAGTTTCTGAAAACAGTGCATGGCCAGATGCGGTTGATCACCGGTTTCGAAACGGTGAATCAGGTTATGGGAGCGAGTCTTATCATCAGCGCGGTGGGAGTCGCTTTATGGTTGTGGACAGAGGGTCAGGTCGGTGTCGGCGCTGTTGCTGTTGTCGGCGCAATGACGCTAAGACTGAATGGCATGTCTCATTGGGTCATGTGGGAAATGGCTTCGCTGCTGGAACAGGTTGGCACAGTGCGAGACGGCATCAACACGCTATCACGTGCGCATCTGGTAACCGATCATCCGGATGCAGCACCTCTGCGGATTAACAATGCGGATATTCGATTCGAGGATGTAGTTTTTAACTATGGGGGAATTACGCCGGTCATCGATCACTTTTCATTACGTATCCGGCCCGGTGAGAAAATCGGGTTGGTTGGGCGTTCGGGTGCGGGTAAATCCACGCTCGTCAATCTGCTGCTCAGATTTTATGACGTTGAGCAGGGGCGCATACTGATCGATGAACAGGATATCAAACACGTTACCCAGCTCAGTTTGCGCGCCAATATCGGCATGGTCACCCAGGACACCTCGCTCATGCATCGTTCGGTGCGGGATAATCTTTTATATGGCCGGCCGGATGCCACCGATGCGGATATGATCACCGCCGCGAAACGCGCCGAAGCCCATGAATTCATCACGGGTCTGACCGATCCAGCGGGACGTAATGGCTACGATGCCCATGTTGGTGAACGCGGAATAAAGCTCTCGGGGGGGCAGCGCCAGCGGATCGCAATAGCCCGTGTCATGCTGAAAGATGCGCCGATACTTTTGCTGGATGAAGCCACCAGCGCACTGGACTCCGAAGTGGAGTCGGCAATTCAGTCAAGCTTATATCGATTAATGCAAGGCAAGACCGTGATAGCCATCGCGCACCGGCTATCTACCATTGCGGCGATGGATCGTCTGATCGTGATCGATAGAGGACGTATTGTGGAGGAAGGAACCCATCAAAGCCTCATCACGTCGAGCGGTTTGTATGCGCGCCTGTGGAGTCACCAAAGCGGTGGGTTCCTGGGGGACGATGTGTAGGGCCAGGCCCGGATATCTAGTCTACCCGATCAAATGCCGTATCTGTCCTGCGTCCAGGAGTGAGGTCAGTCGTCGAGCTCCACGTCCACCTCGGGTTTGACGCCCGAGCGGATCGCTGCCTCAGTCAGCGACGGCAGGCAAAGCTCGATGAAGCGATAGGCGTACCCACGCATATAATGGCCACGCCTGACAGAGATATTCGTGGTATTTCTCTGGAACAGGTGTGAACTGTCGAGCAGGTGAAGCCGGGTATCGCGTCCCGGATCGAATGCCATTGAGGCAACGATACCCACCCCCAGTTCGAGTTCGACGTAGGTCTTGATGACGTCGGCGTCCAGCGCCGACATCGCGATATCAAGTACGATCCCCATCTTTGCGAAGGCTTCATCGATTCCTGACCGTCCGGTAAAACCTTCGTGATAAGTAATGACCGGAAATTCGGCAATCGCCTCGAGCGTTAGCGGGTAAACCGATTCCAGTGGATGACCGGGCGGCACAATGACTGCGTGATGCCAGGAGTAATAGGGAAAAGACGCCAGCTCCACAACACTTTCCAGGGCTTCGGTAGCGATGCCGATATCCGCGACACCATCGAGCAGCATCGATACGATCTCATCCGGGCTGGACTGATGCAAAATGAGGTGGACGTTGGGAAATGCTTTCTTGAATTGTGTCACCACGGAGGGTAATGCATACCGCGCTTGTGTATGCGTGGTCGCGATAGTCAGGCGTCCTTGATCCTTATTGCTGAATTGTTCCGCCAAACGCTTGACGTTTTTTGCGTCAAGCAGAATGCGTTCGACAATTTCCACCAGTTCCTTGCCGGGGTCGGTCAATCCGAGCAACCGCTTGCCCTTGCGCACGAACAGTTCGATGCCTAGTTCATCCTCCAGATCTTTTATGTGCTTGCTGACACCCGACTGCGACGTAAACAAGGCATTTGCCGCTTCGGTGAGGTTGTAGTTCTGCCGCACCGTTTCGTGGATGATACGTAACTGCTGAAAGTTCATGGGGCCTATCAACTCATATTATCTGGGATTATTTTTATGCCTGGGCGCTCAAATGCACAAATAAAGGAAGCCTGCCCCCAAGCTATTTGATGCGGGCAGGCTTTAGTCACCTTGCTGAATACCCGCCTATTTAATAATTATAGCGGCCACCTTGCAGACGGTGCAGTGCAGCGACCAGCGTATCGACATCCGCATGGGTATTATACAGCGCCAGTGATGGACGTACCGTGCTTTCATAGCCAAAACGCCGCAGGATAGGCTGCGCGCAGTGATGACCGGCGCGCACCGCAATGCCTTCCCGGTTCAGGGCTCCGCCGACCTCTTCGGTGGCAAATCCCTTCAGCGCAAACGACAATACCCCAGCCTTGTCCGGCGCGGTGCCGATAAGCCGCAGACCAGGGACGGTATTGAGACCCCGTGTTGCATAGGCCATCAAGTCGTGCTCGTAGCGGCTTATGTTGTCGATGCCAACCCTTTCCACGTAGTCGATCGCGGCGCCCAGCCCCACCGCATCGGCGATATTGCCGGTGCCAGCTTCAAAACGCGCGGGTGCGGCATTGTATGACGTCTTCTCAAAGGTGACATCCTGGATCATGTTGCCGCCGCCTTGCCAGGGGGGGGAGGTATTGAGCAACTCCAGTTTGCCGAACAGGGCACCGATGCCTGTGGGACCGAATACCTTATGTCCCGAGAAAACAAACCAGTCGCAATCGAGTTGCTGCACATCCACCCGCATGTGCGAGACTGACTGCGCGCCATCCACCAGCACGCGAGCACCCACGCGGTGCGCCATTTCAATCATCTCCCTCGCCGGTGTTATGGTACCCAGCGCATTGGAAACCTGCGAGAACGATACCAGCTTGGTGCGTGAACCGAGGAGTTTCTGATATTCATCGAGCAATATCTGCCCATCATCATCCACCGGCGCCACGCGCAGTCTCGCACCTTTTTCGTTGCACAGCTGCTGCCATGGCACGATATTGGCATGGTGTTCCAGCCAGGTGATGACAACTTCGTCCCCTTCGTTGACATTTTGCCGGCCCCAGCTCTGTGCAACAAGATTGATCGCTTCGGTCGTGCCTCTGAGGAAAATGATTTCATCGGCGGACGGAGCATTGAGGAAGCGGCGCACCTTCTCGCGCGACTCCTCGTAAGCATCGGTGGCGCGCGCCGCCAGTTCATGCGCCGCACGGTGGATATTGGAGTTTTCGTGCTGGTAGAAGTAGGTGAGACGGTCGATGACAGATTGCGGTTTCTGCGTGGTGGCGGCATTATCCAGCCAGATCAATGGGCGGCCATGCACCAGTTCCTTAAGGATTGGAAAGTCGCGCCGCACGGCATTGGCGTCAAACGCGGGGTGTGCCGATGCAATCGCCGGTATTTGCCCCGTACGGGCACCGCCACCGAACGGCACGGCCTCGTCAAGGAAATAGAACGGCGGCGCGCCAGCCGAATCGATGGGCAAAGCGTCCGTACCAGCGGATGAAGCGGCGTTTATGCCGGGTATGCCGCCGGATGGCAAAAAGGCGGGCGGGGCATTCAGTGCCGGGGGAAGCGGCAGCGAAAATGCGGCAAACGTATCGGCGTAGGGAAGATCCGCGCCCAGCGCCGGAATTTTCAGGGCCTGGGCTGCTCCCGCCGAATAGGGAACGGTATGGTAGGACCCCAGAGGCGCCGCCGAAGGTATCACGGATTTCGGGTCTGGCGTGGTTGCTGCGGAACCTGGGGTTCCGTAAGGAACCTCGGAAGCGTATCCGGCAGGAATTCCGGCGCCCATTCCGGAAGAAACACCGGAAGGAATACTGGAAGAGGCGCTGGAAGGGTTTGTAGAAACATGCTCCATTCCAGGCGGAGTGGAAAACATCTCATTCACCATGCGCGTAAGTTCCCCGATATCGGGAAGATAGCCGGGCGTACCGCCCAAAGTCTCACCCAGATCTGGTCGATTACTTGTACTCATGATATTTGCCCACATCGACATTTTCAAGCATGCCGACCGCGTCTTCAGTCAATACCGCCAGCGAGCAATACAGGGAAATCAGGTAAGAAGCGATAGCTTGATGATTGATGCCCATAAAACGCACCGAGAGTCCCATGCCTTGTTCGCCCGCCAGACCCGGTTGGTACAATCCGACAACGCCCTGACGGGTTTCGCCAGTGCGTAGCAACAGGATGGAGGTCTTGCCCTTAACCACATCAATCTTGTCGCAGGGAATGAGCGGGAGTCCACGCCAGGTCAGGAACTGTGAACCAAATAGGGTTACCGTTGGAGGCGGCACGCCACGGCGCGTACATTCGCGTCCAAACGCGGCGATTGCCTGCGGGTGTGCCAGAAAGAAACCAGGCTCTTTCCATACGCGCGCAATCAGCTCGTCCAGATCGTCCGGAGTGGGCGCACCCGACCGTGTTTTTATTCTCATGGAATCATTCACATTGTTGAGCAGGCCATATTCCTTATTATTCAGCAGCTCTCTTTCCTGGCGTTCCTTTACTATTTCAATGGTCAGGCGAACCTGCTCGTGAATCTGGTTGTGCGGACTGCTATAGAGATCGGAAACGCGAGTATGTACGTCCACTACGGTATTGACCGCGCTCAACACATATTCCCGCCCCCATTCCTCGTAATCCACGAAAGTATTGGGCAGTTCGCGTTCGTCCTTGTTGGAGCAGTCCACTTCAATCTTATCGGGATCTTTTACCTTGTTTACACGGTAAATACCGGCCTCAACCGGTACCCATTGCAGCACATGAACAAGCCAGCGCGGGGTAATAAGCCGCAGTTGGGGAACGGTTTTAGTGGCATTGGCAAGCGTGCGTGCCGCCACGTCTCCCAGTGCTGTGTGTCCTTGATGGATGTCCGCCATTTCATTCTCCTTGGTTAAGTGTGTGAGTGATATTGATGCGCGAATGAAGCATTACTACCTATTATATATAGCAGATTATTATTAAGTTATATTAAATTATTATATAAATCTTCTTATTTTGAGTTTTTTGTGCGGAAATTCATTGAAATTTGCAGTCTCCCTGCCATGAAAGCGAGATTCGATTATCCGGCAATGGAATGGTTTTTATGGTTTGGGGATCTCCAAGGAAAAAAAGGGCGCTGGCCAATGGCCAGCGCCGCGAATTACAACAAAGGAGAAGATAACCACAGCGTAAAGTTATCAGCTACATCTTTTACAGGGAACCAATAACATTTCATTTACTTATCTCTTTTATGGATAAGGGGCGCTTGTAATTAGCCACCCGAAAACAGGGAATACGGAATGGGATGTGGCTGCGGGATTTATTCGGAGCCCGCCTGATAAGCTATGCACATTTTCTTGGTTTGATGCGGGGAAGATGAGTGTTAGATTTTCTTCCTGATTATCAGCATTGGAGGAAATCAAGATGTCTTTCATTAAATCCCATCAATCCCATATCGCTGTTATCGTAGTTATATCCTTGGTCAGTCTGGGTGCCGCATATGCCGCGTTGCAAACATTCTCTCCTGGCCTCGCTCACGATCCCACCCGCGAGTTGTATGTGGATTTGAATAACGCATTCGCCACCCACTGGAAAGCCCGGTCCGGAGTAGACATTAATGTCGGGCTGGCTCAGAGTAAATCAGGGAAACCGATACGCGCTGTACTTGATGGGCTCAATATCACCACCCTTGCCCTATCTTATGATGTGGACAGGTTGCGCGAAACCAACCGGTTCATTGCTCCCGCCTGGAACCCAACCCTGCCGCAAAACATGGCCCGCTCCTCACTATATGCCTCACCTTATACCTCGACCATTGTATTTCTGGTGCGTAAAGGGAATCCCAAGAAACTGATCGATTGGGATGATCTTCTGCGGCCCGAGATAGAAGTAGTCACGCCCAATCCAAAGATTTCCGACGGTGGCCGCTGGAATTACCTGGCAGCGTGGGGGTATGCGCTCAGGCAACCGGGTGGCGGCGAAGCAGCCGCACTCGAATTCGTCACGAAATTGTTTGCCAATATCAGGTCGCCGGCGACCGCTGATTTCGTCGAGCGAGATATCGGCGATGTGCTGTTGTTATGGGAGAATGAAGCCCATCTGTTAATTCGCCAAACCAGCGCAGAAGGGACGGATAAATTTGAAATTATCACGCCATCCATGTCGATAGTGGCCGAACCTACGGTCAGCGTGGTGAACGCGGTGGCTGACAGGAACGGTGCGCGTGAAGTGGCTGCCGCTTATATCGATTACCTCTATACACCCCAAGCCCAGGACATCGTGGGCAAGCATTATTATCGCCCGCGCGACGCGCAGGCAAGCGCCAAATACGCGAGTCAGTTTCCTTCACTGGAACTGTTCACCATAGACGAAGTGGTTGGCGGTTGGCAGCAGGCCCAGAAAGTACACTTTGCCAGGGGTGGAATTTTTGAACGTATTCAGGGAAATTAACCTGAAGTCGGCAGTTATAGCGAACTCACCAGGTCGCCATAAAATAGGAAACTTGAAAACTGATCAGCCCAGATCCGGCAGTTGACCGCTCATTTGCCGGCCTGGCATTATGGTAGAGAATTTTCGTGTCACTGGATTCTTGTCTTTTGAGTGAGCCCGCTACGGGGTGGATTGTGCAGTTCTTGCGGCAGGTTGCGTTGCAACGCCTTGGAATGGAGTGGCCATTCCGCGTCGTTACGCCTGCCATGTCCTCAAAAACCTGCACACTTCACCCTACCCATCTATCAGACTCGGGATAATTCTAGAATGAGACGACTATCGTCTCATTCCTGGTCTTTCCACTTCCACCGCAATAGTACTCGCAACTGCCTGAACTCCTCCGCGTCTATTCCGTCCGGCAGAATCGTTACGCTGCGCCCGAAGAACATTCGCGGTGGAGGCCGGGGAGTCAAGAGAACCGGAGAAGTCAGGGATGGTATGGATTCCCCGGAATCCACGGTTTTTAGCGGCTTTAGTTCGAGCACTGTTAGATAAGGCGCGACAAAGCTGCTGCCGAGCACGTCGCAGGCAATTCGCTCCCCGCATTGTAATTCGAGCGTACAGGTCATTTCGTCCGATAGTTCGAGCCCTGTCACCGATGCCGGCGAGCGTAGCAATGCGTAACGCTTTAAATGAAAAAAAAGACTGAGTGCCAGAATAATGCAGCCTATCAGTTTGGCCGCCGCAGGCAACATCAGCGGCCACAATAGCCCGATAGCGGAAAAATGAGCAAGACTCAATATCATGACAAGGCGCATAGAGGGCTTCAGCCGGATAATCAGCAAAGGAGGAGAGGGCGATGAAGGGGTAGCCATAGTCCGATTATCTCATTTCGGGCAATTAGCGGTTTATCCGGGGTGCACGTTGGCCGTATAATCCTATATTGATTCTCGTTCACCAGCCGGTCTTGATTTGCATGAACCCTGCATGGCACTCCTTTCTGCAAAGCTGCAACGCAATCATCCAGGATAGCCGCGTTGTCAGCTATGGTGATGCCGCCGCGGAGCTGGCGAGTGTCCGATCAGGTACGGTGCTGGCGGATCTGTCGCATTTTGGTCTGATTCATTTTTCGGACGAGGACGCGCAATCTTTTCTGCAGGGGCAGGTGAGTTGCGACATCAAAGCGATTAATCCTTCCGTTACCCGCTCCACCGCGCTCTATGGAAGTTATTGCAACCCAAAGGGCAGGATGCTGGCAAGTTTTCTGATGTGGCACGATAGCGGCGGCTATGCCATGCAATTGCCGTCGGCGTTGCGGGCAGCCATCCAGAAACGTCTGTCCATGTATGTCCTGCGCGCTAAAGTCAAGCTAATCGACAACAGTGACGCGTTGGTGCGCATCGGCGTGGCGGGAGAGCATGCCGAGACGTTAATGCGGGAAGTTCTGGGTGAGGTTCCAGGTTCTCCTCTTGAAGTGGTTCATGTCCAGGCGGGAAGCGTCATCCGTCTTGCACAAGACCGTTTTGAGCTCGTCGTACCCACTGGGCAGGCGCAAACCGTGTGGGAGCGTTTGAGAAAGAACGCCGCCCCGGTGGGAGCATCCTGCTGGGACTGGCTGGAAATCAAGGCCGGTATTCCGGTGATTACCACGCCGACACAAGAACAATTCGTACCGCAAATGGCAAATCTGGATGCCATCGGCGGAATAAGTTTCCAGAAAGGCTGTTATCCTGGTCAGGAAATTGTCGCCCGTACCCAGTATCTGGGGAAAATCAAGCGCCGCATGGTCCTTGCCCATATCCAGCCATCGCCAGAAACGTCAGTTGAAGCCGGAGACGAATTATTCAGTGCTGATATGGGGGAACAATCAAGTGGCATGATAGCTAACGCGGCTCCCGCGCCTGACGGAGGGTTTGACGTGTTAGCCGTCATACAGACAAGTAGTATCGAGGCCGGTAAAATTCATTGGATGTCTTTGGATGGCCCCATGCTGGACATCATGCCGTTGCCTTATTTAGTCCATCACTAGCTGCTGGAACCAAATTTTTATGGACGCTTTGATCATCCTCATGCAACGAATCTACGGGGCAACCCTGAAAAATGGGGACGAACTGATAATGATGACTCTCTGCCCGGGCAATTAATGTCCGGTGACCGGCTATCTTTACGCATGAGCGGGAACCGGCAAAGACCCGGTATCATGCCAAACGGGTAACATCGTCCAGCACGGCTGCAAAGGGGCCGTCCGGTTGATTATCCCCCAGTGCGAGTGTTGTCGTTCCATTTCTGCCAAGTTATATGCCAGAAATATTCTCATCATACGTCCGATGCATGTTTGAACCTAAATCCGGTAGTTGACCACTCGCTTTTTGGCTTAACACTATGATCCACAAGGACTGTTTGCATTACTTGACCTTCACCTTTTCGGTGAGCTCGCTACAGGGCAGATTGCACGGTTTTTACGGCGCATGCCGGCGTTGCAACTCCTTGGAATGGAATGACCATTCCGCGTCGTTGCGCCTTGCCCTGCACCTCAAAAACCGCACACTCCACCCTGTCCAACTGCCGGATTTAGGTTGAAATAAACTGAAAATGCTTAAGAGTGAAATATTGTTTCTCCGTTTCCTGATGTTGCCACTGACATTCATGGCATCCACGGTGTTAGCCGATACCCTGGAACAGCGCGATATCGTGTTCTACTATGGAAGCCGTCCGCCAGTGGAAGATTTGCGCCATTTCGATCAGATCGTCGTTCAGCCGAGTCAGATCCTGCCACACGAGAGGGCGGCGTTGCTGAACCTGGATTCGTTAATATTTGCCTATATCTCATACGGTGAGATTGCGCGTAATAGCGAGGATATGCCACGCATCAAAACGAAATGGTCGATTGGCGTGAATCCCGCATGGAATAGCCTGGTGATGAACATGAATGATCCCGCCTGGCACGAGTATCTGCTGGAGCATCATTTTGGCCGTTTGTGGCGTGACGGCTATCGTGCGTTTTTCCTCGATACGGTTGATAGTTATCTGATTGTGACGAACGAAGGTAAACAGCGCGAGGAGCAAGAGAAAGGATTAGTTGCGCTGCTTGCAGAGGTGAAACGCCGCTTTCCCGGTTGCAAACTCATTCTCAATCGCGGCTTCGAGGTGCTGGACCGCGCCGCCCAATATGCCGATGGTATGGTTGCGGAATCGCTTTTTCACGGCTTCGATCCGGTTACCGGCAAACATGCGCCGACCAAGAAAGAAAACAGGGAATGGCTTCTCAAGCAGTTGAAGCGCACGCAAGATGAATTCAATGTACCCGTTACCGTGCTGGATTATGTCGAACCGGGTAATTGGGCCGAAGCTGAAAAAACGGCGCGTCAAATTGTCGAGCTCGGATTCATGCCATGGGTCGCCAACGGCGATCTCACCTGGCTGGGGCAGGGACGCGTTCGTCTGGCTCCACGCAAACTGCTGGCCATCATAAACGGCACACCCTCGCAACAAATGGATCATGGGCTATTCAAGCACGCTGCAATGCCGCTGGAGTATCTGGGGCTGGCGCTCGACTACTGGTATATCGATCAGCTCCCATTGCCCATCGAACCGCTGGTCGGGCGTTATGCAGGTGTTATCACATGGCTGCCTGAAGACAGCCATGGCCGCTATGACAGCATCTGCGCACGTTTGAAATCCGAAGTCGATGCGGGTCTGCCGGTGGTGTTCATGGGCCATTTACCGGTGGGTGCCGCTTGCCGGAGCGTGGTCAGTTACCAGGGAGAGCTACACCCCACGACCAACACACTCAAGCTCGGTACTGTCGACGAACGCCTGGGCCGGCCAGGAATAGCGCCAATTGTGGGCAGCGGTACGCCGGATATCCGGGTTCACGATAACCATGAGGCCTGGTTGACGTTGAACGATGGGGCCAACACGTTTCATCCGGTTGCCGTTGGCGCATGGGGGGGGTATGCATTGCATCCTCATGTAATGAGTGAGACAGTGTCGGGCCGGCATGAATGGCTGCTCGATCCTTTTTCTTTTTTCAAGGCCGCGCTACGCTTGCCGGCACAGCAGCCGGTATTTGATCTGACAACGGAGAATGGCCGCCGCTTGGGGATCATCGAAATACGCGGCGACCGTTTGTTTGCCAAAGACGAGCAGGGTGTTGAAGCCATCGATCGGCTTAGGGCATGGATCGAAAAGAATACCACGCCGGTAACATTGGGTGTGATCGAGGCCGAAGTCAGCAGCGATGAGCAGCGCGGCAAAATCAGGCAATTGGCCGCCATGTCCCAGGTTCGATTGGCGAGCCATACATATAGTCATCCTTTTTACTGGGGAATATTCGAGGGAAAAACCGACGCGAACCAGCAGCCTTATCGTTATAGCGTATTCATGGAAGGTTACGCGGCGGAGATGACGCGCGAGACCGCGGGAACCATTGAATTTATGCAGTCAGTGGCGCCCAATTCCCCTCTGTTGCTTATCTGGCCAGGTGATGGCAAGCCCGGTCCCGCTGCGTTGGCAGCGGCCGAAAAAGGCGTGTTACCCCATTACGGCGGCGGCGGCTTGTACTGGCAGAGCGGCCCGCTATCTCTCGCGGATCTTTCTCCGGCGTTACGGCCCACTCAGTGGGGCACGCAAGTGCTGACACCACTAATCGGCGAGCCGCTGTTTGCGCAACTCTGGTATGGCGAGGCACTGAATTTTGGCAAAATCAGCGATTGGAATCGGGAGCTTAATCTTGTACGCCGCCTGCGCGCCTCGTCCATCTCGTTCCATGCCGACGCAATGTTGCATGCAAACGGGGCCGAACTTCTGGATCGGCTCGCGAACGAGCAGCGCACGGAAAATGTGCTGAGTGTATGGCTCGATGAATACGCCCAGCGTGGGCGGGCTTTCCAAACGGCGAGTATTGCGCGCAATCTCAATGGCGACTGGCTGCTTTTTGGGGATGCGCTCAGAACGGTGCGATTGCCTGTTTCGGAGATGACGCCACAAATCTCCACCGATGTGGTCGGCTATTCCGACCGGGATGCCGACCGTTATATTCATCTGGCGCGTAATCATGCCGTTCTCAAACCCGTGGATGACAACGCTTCAGCTTTGCGATTGATTGATGCCAGTGCGCCGCTAAAATCGTGGCATCTCAATTCCGATGGTTCCGCCACTCTCTTATTCGAGCCACGCGGGGATTTGACTCTCGGAATTCCCGCTTCCTGCGCGCTAAAGGTGGATGGCGAGGCATTGACTTCCCAGCAGCGGAATTCGCATTCCATTTATGTCATACCTGAAAAGAACGCTTCAGGGGAATTCAGTCTTGCGTGTTGAAGCCCAGCGGGAATCCCTATTAAACTCACCTGCATTGATGTTCATGAGCGCAGTGCTTTTAATCGTTTTCTGGGTATTATTTCCCCGCCAGCCGGCATTCAGGGATCCATCCAACTTGTCGGCAAAGGACGCTTTGTCGGTAGCCTATCTTCGCGTTCTGGTCCAGTCCGACCCAAACAATGCCCCGTTACGCCTGTCATTGGTGCAGGTACTGACGGAAGCGGGCATGACGGATGAGGCGGTGCGCGCCATTGATCCACTGATGCATGCTCCCGAATCCAGTCTAAGCTATGAAATCCGCCTGGCGGAGCTCAAGCTGGCCTTGCAACAGCTCTACAGGCAGCCTCCCAAAGATATCGAAGAAGCGCTGCGCGCCCGCATTACCAGGGTTATTCCCGCGCTATTGCACATTGCGCGCAATGACAAGGAGCTGGACCAAGTGATCACACTGGCGGAGCAGTTTGCCGAACCTTCGGTACTCGCCGAAACCTTTGAACAACTGCTTATCATATTGAATGAGAGTGATGACAGGAAATCAGCGTGGCTGGTCTCCGCCGCGAAACAGCGGATTGCGGCGAATCAGCCGCGGTTGGCCGCACAAGATCTGTTCAAGGCTTTTTCGCTTGAACGAGTGGCGAAGAAAAAGATGGGGATCGCGAAATCCAGTTTGCGCGCCTATCTTCAGGCTGGCATCGATAAGGAGGCCTTGAAGGCTGCGGGGCAGATGCTGAACAGCCTAAAGGATAGAGGTGAGGGTGATGCCGAGCTTTTATTGCTTGCCGCCGATATCGCCGAGCCGCTTGCCGATCGCGAACAGGCATTGGCGTGGCTGGAAGAAGCGAGCCGCTTGTCGCCCGGTAATTGGGCGATCGCTGAACGTGTCGTGCGGCTGCAGGTGGCACTGGGTCTGTTGAAAGAAAGTCTTGCGCGCATGGAACAATTGAAAACTTCGCTGGTGGCGGGGAGCGAGCGCCAACGGTTGATTGCCCATATCTATGACTGGAATGCCCAGCCGGATGAGGCTCTTCCGCTATGGCTGTCTTTTGCGCGCACCCGCGCCGACAGTGAAGCGGAGACACGTGCTTTTGCGCTTGCCCAGTCGAAACCGGATCATAAAGCCCTGGTGCAATTGCTTGAGGCCGTCATGACGCGCCGCAAGTTGACCGGCGCCGAAGCCGAGGCTTATGTTACCGCTGGGCTTGCCACTGAGCAACCCGCTCATGTGGAGCAACAGTTGCGCCGCCACGCCGAACGTTTCAATAGTCCCGTGGAAACGCTGAAAGCACTCGCGCAGGTGCTGCTCCTTCAAGGCAAACCTCGTGCGGCGCTTAGCGTGTATCAGGAAATGCCTACTGAGCAAGTGGGGCAACAGAGAATGGAGCTGGCCCGGCTATACGAAGAAGCGGGGGATACGCAAAAAAGCTTTGAATTACTCCGCGATTTCAACTCGCCCGATCCTGCTTACGCGGAAGCGTACTGGCTACTGCTGGCCAGAGTTTCTACTCAGTTGGGTCAGGATGCCTATGCGGAGAAAGCCTATGAGAAGGCGTTGACTCTTCGCCCCAAAGATGCGGAGATACTCGAGAATCTACAGCGATTGGCAATACGTCATCGCGATGATAAAAAAAGCGAACGTCTTGCGCATTATGGTTGGGATCGCTTGCAGCGTATCGAAGATCTGCAACGCCTTATGCGTTTTTCGTGGAAACGGAACAATTGGGGAGAAGTTGAGCGCTGGCTATCGCTGGCGGAAGCGATGCCAGCGGCGGCGATAGCACAGGCACCCGACTACTGGTACTTCCAGTCGATACGCAAAATGGGTAATGGGGATCGGGACGCGGCTCGCCGTGCGTTAGGCCAGCTCTTACGTTTGC
Source organism: Nitrosospira multiformis (assembly GCF_900103165.1). Classification (NCBI taxonomy): domain Bacteria; kingdom Pseudomonadati; phylum Pseudomonadota; class Betaproteobacteria; order Nitrosomonadales; family Nitrosomonadaceae; genus Nitrosospira; species Nitrosospira multiformis. The sequence goes on from NZ_FNKY01000001.1 coordinate 1,853,039, forward strand.
GGGGCCCCGACCCGGAAGTTGCCGAGGCGATGATCTGGTTGTTGCTGTCGGACAAAGCGGTCGATAATCCATCGCTTGACGCACTCGTCCAGCCCTATCGTAATCAGTCGGGCAGCCAGTCGGCGGTAAATCCGCCTCTGGCGGAGGCGCTGGCGGCGGCGGAGCATACGCTTGGCAAGTCCGTGCAGGCGGCGGAGTGGTATCTGCGATCACTGAAAACCCGGCCCCGGGATTTCTTATGGACGCTGACATTAGCCGATAATATGGAATGGGCCGGGTGTCCCGCAAATGCCAACCATGTCCGGCTCAGCGCGCTAAAGATGTTTGCTTTATCGCATTCCAATCAAGCTGAGGTGCAGTACCCCGCACGTCTGGCTGAGTACTTCCTTGGATCGAAAGATCAGCGGGCGCAGCCCGGCAATCCGGATGAGCTAAAGAAATGGCAATCGACAAACGAGCGCTGGGGTTTGACGAAAACGATGGATAATGCCCGTCACTTTGCCCTGAGGCGTCAAAGCGAGCGCCTTCGGTTGCCGGCATGGATTACTTTTGCCGACGCGGTAAGAAGCAATAATCAGCAGGCTGTGTCAGCGCAATTGGCCGCAGTCTCCGGTCACTTACAGCATCAGCCGGGCGGGCCTGTGGCCGAGAATGTGCTTCCGTTATCCATGGAGGATATTGAGCGGGCTGCCCAATGGCTTCCGGGAGAAGCGGCGCCGAATCAGAGTGTTTTAAATGATGAGTTGGATGTCTGCCGTCAGACCTTGGCGAAGATTCGCGAATTGCAGGCAACACCCATACCGGATCAGGAGCGGATAAAGCCATGAAGAAACCCTGGCTGGAAGGGATCGAAGTCGTTAACGTCAACAATCAGGGCTCGGCATGGGGCGGGTGGTTCGAAACAATTGCGTTGACGGTGATCATGATCGTGGCGTCGTTTGTCACCCAGCAGCAGGATCCGTTCCGGTTGGGGGGTGGTTTCCCCTGGCCGGTATTAGGTCCTTTGCTGGCCGGACTACGGTATGGATTCGTCTATGGTTTTGTGAGCGCATTACTGATATTGGTGGTATTGGGTGTGGCCATTAACCTGCAATGGCAAGCTGCGTCCGGGTTTCCACTGCCATGGGCGATTGGCGTTGTTATCGTGGCGATGGTGGCGGGGGAGTTTCGGGATATGTGGGGGCGCCGTTTGCACCGGCTCGAAGGCGCCTTTCAATACCGCGCGGAACGTCTTGAGGAATTCACGCGCAATTATCAATTGTTGCGCCTGTCGCATGACCGCCTGGAACAAACTGTGGCGAATAGCGGGCTTTCATTGCGTGAAGGCATTATGCATTTGCAATCCACCCTTGACGCTATCGATGGACTTACCGAAACTTCGCTGCAAAAACTTATCGAATTCGTGGCGGAATACGGCGCACTGACGCAGGCTTGCATCGTGGGCATCACGGCCGACCGTATCGATACAGCCAGGATTCTGGCCCGTGTCGGGGAAGATTTTACGATTGATGACAACGATCCGGTATTAAAAACCGCACTCGAAAGCGGCGAGCTGGCAGCGGTCAATCTCATTACGGAAAATGCGGCGAATCTCAACCCATTATTAGCTGCCGTTCCGGTAACTGACTCTACGGGCGAGGTTCACGCCATGCTGCTGGTGAGATCCATGCCATTTTTTGCGTTTCAGGAAAATAATCTGAAACTTATCGCGGTGCTTGTTGCGCATGGCGTCGACCACCTTCGTTTCGGCGCGGCCACTTCCTCCGTTACGCGTTTTATCGCTTCGTTTGAGCGGGTGCGCCGGGACCATGAAGAATTCAGGCTTGACGCAATGCTCTTGAGGTTATCGGGGGCGCGTGCCGATGTCATGGCTGCCTATGAAAAACTCAGGTCATCGATTCGCGCTATCGATATGATCTGTCTGACCCAGGATAAAGAGCAGCCGGTCATCTGGATCATGCTGCCTTTAACCAATCCCGCGGAGGCGCAGGCATGGATGCAGCGGGCGGATGGTGTTCTTGCGAAGGTGACCAGCGAATTGCTGTCCATCAATGAAGTCGACCCACAGCGGATTCGTTCCCTGGAGCCGTACTGATGGCTCACCTGTCCATGCTATTGGGATTAGTGGCGGAGATGCTGGCAGGCTTGCTGCTCTGGTGGGACGCGAATGATGGGTTTGTACTGGCCGCTGTCATATTGCATGCGGTTTCCTCCTATTATCTGGCACAGGGTTTCTGGCGGTTGCTGCCGCGCCGCTACAAGCTGCCTGCGCGGAGAAGCCTGAGTTTATTATTCATCTTTTTATGGATTCTGCCGGTGGTCGGTGCACTAGGTTTACTGTGGAGCGTTATAGGTGCCTTGAGACGCCCTCGCAGCCGTTCTTCCCACAATGTAAAGATCTTCGTTTTGCCTGAGCTGCCATTCTCGCCTCCGGTTATTTTTCCGGTTCCCCCCTACAGTCAGGGCGCATTGCGCCAGATTGTGCATTTCGCCGAACGGCCATTAAAACGGCTCAAGGCGGTGATGGCGACGCGGCATATGCCGCCACGCGAGGCAATGATTGTGTGGTCGAAGGCGACTCGTGACCCGGTGGATGACGTGCGGTTGCTGGCTTACGCCATGAAAGATGCCAGTGAGAAAAAGCTGGCGGAACGAATCCTGGCATTGACCGATGCGCTGCCGGATATTCCGGTTCGTATGCGGAATAGCTACCATGAAACGATCGCCGCGCTATGTTGGGAGCTGGTGTATCACCGCCTGGCGCAAGGCGCGGTCAGGGAGCATTGGTTGCAGGCTGCGCGGCGTCATATGGAACGGGTGCTCGATCCCCTGGCTGCCAAACCCGTGCTGCCCGCCGCTCCCAGCCGGCCTGATGGAGATAGCTGGTTATTATACGGGCGGATTCTGCTCGATTCCGGTGACCTCGCGCTGGCGGTGAACGCCTTTACCAATGCAAAAGCCGGTGGCATCGATGAACAGAAAATCCTGCCATGGCTTGCCGAAATCGCTTTCAACGAACGAAAGTTTTCGGAAGTAAAACGCCATCTGGCGGCGCTCAAGCGACCCGGCGAGAAGGGGAGCGAGCTGGCCCAGGTGAAAGTATGGTGGGGCACATGAATCACGGCGATGGGATAGGGGGGGTACAACATACGCGGATAACGCGGACGAGTGAGGCGGTGGCCGATATTGCCTTGTTGCTGGAAGGCACCTATCCCTATGTCCGGGGGGGTGTATCCGCGTGGGTGCACCAGATTATCAGCGGCTTGCCGGAAATCCGTTTTGCCGTCATCTTTATCGGCGGTGATCAAAAGATGTATGGCCCCGCGCAGTATCAATTTCCGCCGAATGTGACGCATGCCGAAGCGCACTATTTACTGCACCCCGATAAACCTCTTAAGGCAAGCGCGCGCAAGGGCAATCGCAGGGCTTTTTCGGAGATGGCTGAACTGCATACGCATATGCGTCAACTCGTTCCGCTGTCGGGCGAGGAAATGACTAGCGCATTTTCCCGGCTGGGTTCCGCGGAAGGTGTCAGCGAAAAAGATTTTCTATATAGTGAAGCTTCGTGGGACTACATTACGCAGCAATACCGGGAGCGTTGCACGGAGCCCTCGTTCGTCGACTATTTCTGGGCCATACGCGCCATGCACGCTCCGCTGTTCATCCTGGCGGATATCGCTGCCAAATTGCCGCCTGTTCGGGCTGTGCACGCCATTTCGACCGGCTATGCCGGATTGCTGGGCGCGATGATTCGTCTGCAGCGCGGTATTCCGTTTGTGCTGACCGAGCATGGCATCTACACCAAAGAGCGAAAAATCGACCTGGCTCAGGCAACATGGATTCATGATCACAGCGATGATGTGTGTAATACCTTGCATGATGAAATGGGATATATCCGCGGACTCTGGATCAAATTCTACGAGCAGATCGGCCGCATGGCCTATATGCAGGCATCTCCCATCGTCAGCTTGTATGAAGGCAACCGCCTGAGACAGATTGCGGATGGCGCGGCGCCGGAAAAAACGCGCGTCATTACCAACGGCATCAATCTGCAAAGATATCAGACCGCGCTCGAGAAACGTCCGGACGGCATTCCACCGGTCTTGGGATTGATTGGGCGCGTGGTGCCCATCAAGGACATCAAAACATTTATCCGAACCATGCGAATGCTGGTCAATGAGCGATCCGACGCGCTCGGCTGGATCGTTGGTCCGGAAGATGAAGACCCCTCTTATGTGAATGAATGCAAGGAGCTGGTCACAAGCCTCGGCTTGAAGGATCATGTCAAATTCCTGGGTTTCCAGAACGTGGCGGAAATTCTTCCGCAGCTGGGTTTAATGGTATTGACATCGATCAGCGAGGCGCTGCCCCTGGTATTGCTGGAGGCGTTTGCCAGCGGCGTGCCCTGTCTGGCGACGGATGTGGGATCGTGCCGCGAGCTCATAGAGGGTAGCGGCGAAGAAGACCGCGCGCTTGGCGCGGCTGGAAGCGTGGTTTTTATCGCCGATCCGGAAGGGGCGGCAAAAGCTGCGCTTGAACTGCTCAATAACACTGCGCGTTGGCGCGCGGCACAGCAGGCGGGGCTTGAGCGCGTGAAGCGCTACTATGATGACAGGCTGATGTTTGACTCCTATCAAAACCTTTACATGCGGGCGCTTGATGTCGCTGAGCCATCTTTATCCACCCCTGTACCGGCCTGAAACATGACAAGCATAGGTTCCGAAATTCGTAAAATCCTGGGGCGCGACAGCTACTGGTCGGTATTGCGTGCCTATGGCTATGCAGGTCTCGTCAGCGGCGGACCCTGGGTGCTTTCCATCCTGAGCATCATGATGATCGGCATTCTTGCCGTCATCCTGGGTGTCGCACAGGGCGAAGTCAACGCCTTCCAGATTTGTGTGACCTACCTGATGGCGGGTTCGTTAATCTGGACCGGTGGCATGCAATTGATGTTCACGCGTTTCGTCGCGGATCAGACTTATGCAAATAACAAGGCCGAGGTGCTCCCAAACCTGTTTGGGGTACTGCTGGTCACGATGGCGGGAGGGGCCGCGTGGGCTGCACCTTTCATTTTCTGGTCTTTCGACGGGCCGTTTATTCAGGAGTTGTTGCTGCTAAGTAACTTTGTCGTACTGAGCGGCCTGTGGATCACGCTAATCTTCCTGTCGGGAATGAAAGCCTATCGACGTATCGTCTGGACATTGGTCAAAGGCTATTCTCTTGGCATTGTCGTGGCGCTCGCGGCATCTTCATGGGCGCTGAACGGCTTATTGCTGGGAGTGCTGATCGGCCATGGTTACCTGTTGTTTTCATTTTTGCACCATATCGTGCGTGAATATCCAGGCCGCTCGCTGCTCAAGTTCGATTTTTTTCGTAGTCGCAGCAATTTTTATATTTTGTTCGCGGTCGGCACCCTTTATTATCTGGCGGTTTGGGTTGATAAATTCATTTTCTGGTTTGTGCCGGTTACCTCCGAGGCGGTCATCGGGCCATTGCGGGCATCCATTATTTACGATCTTCCCATTTTTCTTGCTTATCTGTTCATTCTGCCGGGCATGGCGGTATTTCTGGTGACCATGGAAGCCGATTTCGCCGAACAGCATGAACGCTTTTACCGTGCTGTCCGGGAGGGCGACACGCTCATGCATATAGAATATCGGCGCGATCAGATGGTGTATGCCGCGCGGCAGGGTATCTACGAGATTTTCAAGGTACAGGGATTAACGGTCGTGTTGTGTCTGCTATGGGGCAGGGAGTTGTTGCAAGCGGTGGGTATCTCTCCACTGTATATACATTTGTTCTATATCGACGTCGTCGCGGTCAGCGTGCAGGTATTGCTGATGGCGATACTCAACGTGCTTTTCTATCTAGACGCGCGCAAGGAAGTGCTGTTCATTACGGCATGCTTCTTCATCACGAATCTGGTATTCACCTTTGCCACATTGCATCTGGGGGCGGAGACGTTCGGTTACGGCTTTGCCGCCTCGGTAACGCTATCCGCTTTTCTTAGTCTGTTTATCCTGTCACGCAAATTCAATCGGCTGGAGTATGAAACGTTTATGCTGCAGAACTAGCGGATTACCACTGATAAAGAATTAAAATTGACATCCGTCAATTGACAGGTTACAGCCATTGAAACTCACATATTCCGTTATTCACCGACGTAGATTTCCGCAACGCAGTAAGGAGTGGTCATAAAAGAGTAGGGCGTAAATAAGCGAAGCGCATTACGCCGTATACCTGCCAATCTCACCATCTCGTGAAACAAGCTTATGTGCAAGGCATGGCATGAAGGAATTCTAAAAGACTGATGTTTTACTTTGATTACAGTCTTTTTGTCGGATTACGCTTCGCTAATCCAGCCTACTTCTGCTAACCGGTTTGTTTCCACTGAACATCACGGCAGATCCACATCGCGACGATACACAAGCAGATCATAATCCCCCACCGGCCAGTCACGATCCGGTTGTCGGGTAAAGCCCAATTTTTCGTAGAGTCTGCGGGCATTGGACATCGGCGGCTCGGTTGATAGAACGAGGGCTTTCAGTCCCAGATTTTGCGCGTGCTTCATGGCGGCGGACATAAGTGTTTCGGCGACGCCTTGCCGCCGTTCTTCGGGAGCCACCGCCAGCATCCGCACTTCAAGCTCGTCGGGCTTGGCGATCTCGGCCAATGGGCTCCCATGAGCTGCGAGGGTTACCGTGGCAACGATCCGGTCATCCATTTCCGCAAGCAGTACAGTGGCCTTGTTTATTCTCGTGGTGGCATCGCGAAGTCGCACAGCGTATTTCTCGCTGATCGGGAATCCGTCCGCCCGGTATGCTCTTTCGGTCAATTCACCCACAGTTACCGCATCCCCTTCGGTTGCGGTTCGTATAATCAGCGCCATATCGTCTCGTTCTCCATGTCTCTGATGTTCATCAAACATCGCATTCCCGGTGCGAACACCTTGGCGAAAGTCTTTTGCCGGGTTACGCCGCGCTACCCAACCTGCTAATCATATCAGTCCTATCCATATCAGTCCTGTCGACTTGTCCGCAGGCATATAGTAGGCTGTGCCTGAAGGGCAGGTATGGCGGATAGAAAAGAGGAGGCGCAAAATGGGATTACTGGTCAATGGCGAGTGGGTCGATGAATGGTACGATACCACGACGACGGGTGGCAGTTTTGTCCGTACCACCGCGCAATTTCGCAACTGGATCACATCCGATGGGCACGCCGGGGCGAGCGGTATGGGCGGTTTTGCCGCCGAGGCGGGGCGCTATCGCCTGTATGTGTCGCTGGCCTGCCCCTGGGCGCATCGCACGCTGATTTTTCGTGCGCTGAAAGGGCTGGAGGATATGATTGGGGTATCGGTGGTCAATCCCTATATGGGTGATCACGGCTGGACGTTTGAACAGGCGCCGGGTGTCGTGGCAGACCCGGTACAGCAGGCGCGCTATCTCTACGAGGTTTATTTGCGCGCCGCGCCTGATTATACGGGCAGGGTGACTGTGCCGGTACTGTGGGACTTGCAGCGCGATATGATTGTCAGCAATGAATCTAGCGAGATTATCCGTATGCTGAATCGGGCGTTCGATGACATAGGCGCCGCGGAAGGGGATTATGCGCCCAACGCGCTGCTGCCGCAGATCGATGAGATCAACGCGCGTATCTACGACACCATCAACAATGGTGTATATAAGACGGGTTTTGCCACTCAGCAGCAGGTCTATGAGAGTGCCCTGAGGGAGCTTTTCGAATCTCTGGATGAACTTGAACAGTGCCTTTCCCGGCAGCGCTATCTGCTGGGTGACCGTGTTACCGAAGCCGACTGGCGATTATTTACGACGCTGCTTCGTTTTGATGCGGTTTACCATGGCCATTTCAAATGTAATCTCAGGCGGCTGGTGGACTACCCGAACCTCTGGGACTTTACCCGCGAGCTATATCAATGGCCAGGCATCGCCGCGACGGTGAATATGCAACACATCAAGGAGCACTATTACCGCAGTCATCCCACGATCAATCCCAATGGCATTGTGCCCGTGGGCCCGATTCTGGATTTCAGCCACCCTCACAGCCGCGATAGACTGCAGGTTTTTAATCCGATCTTGTGAGAAGGCAGGGGCGTGCTGCACCGTTCCCTTGATCTGCAAGTCCTATTGGTTATCTCAGTTTAGCCCAAAGTGCGCCCCAGGCGCCTCCGCCTCCGCCCCAATTTTCCACATTTACCGAGCGTACCAGCAGCTTCCTGTAGAGGGGAAAAAAGCGCCGGGAATTCGTTTTCTCCATTATCAGGTCCACGCAGTCAGATAAAAAATAGAGCACGTGCGAACCGATAAAACCGATAATTTTACGCATTTTAAAATCTCGTTTGAGTTATGGTTTCATTTTTACAGGTCAGAACAAAAAAGCCCGGTGCGGGATCACCGCTCCCGGGCTGGCCCTCTTGTAGGGGAGTACTGTCCCCCGCTTTACTCGTATGCATAACTCGTGCCAGAAACTTCTTGTTAAATTAAACATTATGGGATAACAATCATTTACATGAACTCTTTCTTGTCTTGTGGCTATCTTTGATGAGGTAAGTGTAAAAATTTTCGTCATTAACGCTTTTTTAAAATGATTTCCCGCACCCGGCGCCGCTGCCCCGGAAATCGTATACTGCACTCCGTCAACCGCCGGATTCAAGATAAAAAAGAGTGGTTCCAAGTGTGGCGCGGATGCTCGATTGTGCGCCATCAAGAGTTCTGTCGAGGCGCATGTTGTCACGATCTCTGCTGCAACTTCATCAGGCTTACATAGTCTCAGAGCAATCCGCATAAGAATAAATAACGAACCAATGAGACCACTCCTTTTAATAATACTGGTATGTACTACCGGATTTGCCACTCCGGAGCCCGCCACCGCAGGGTCCACCCCCGCAGGGCCCGCCACCGTCGTTGCTCCCCTTGATGTGCCCGATACAATGGAGGAGCGGGTGAAGGCCTGTGTCGTCTGCCATGGTCCGGAAAATAAGGTGGGAAGAGACGGATATTACCCTCGCATCGCGGGCAAGCCTCAAGGTTATCTCTTCAATCAACTGCGCAATTTCAGGGATGGCAAGCGTTATTACCGGCCCATGGCCTTGCTGCTTACCAATGTGTCGGATCAGTATTTACTGGACATGGCCGCTTATTTTTCAACGCTCAAACAACCTTTTCCATCATCGGAACGTACGGCCTCCTCACCTGACGAAATCAAGCTGGCCCTAAAACTTGTCAATCAGGGAGACCCCGCCCGGAAAATTCCTGCGTGCGTTGAATGCCACGGCAAGGAGTTAATGGGTACCGTGCCGTTTATTCCCGGTTTATTGGGTTTACCCCGTGTTTATATGATTGCCCAGCTCGGCGCCTGGCAAAGTGGTGGGGTGTTACGGGGACAAACTACGCACTGTATGTCCGAAATCGCAAAGCAACTGACTACCCATGAGACTAACGCTTTGGCGGCCTGGCTGGCTGCCCAGCCCGTTCCGGAGAATACGGGCCCGGCTGCGGCCCTTTCCGTTGAGATGGTCCGGCGTTGTGGCAGTATCATGCAACAAGGTGAGGGGGAAGCGGTGATCCCGAAGACAGCGGCACCTTCCGGACAGCGCCAGGCGCGGGGAGCTTACCTCGCACAGGTGGGTAATTGCATCGGATGCCACACCGCCCAGGGTGGCCGCCCCTACGCGGGGGGGCGGCCGCTGTCTACACCCTTTGGTACGTTTATTTCGCCTAATATTACCTCGGATAAGGCAACAGGAATCGGACACTGGAATGAACAGGATTTCTGGAAAGCGTTACATGACGGCAAATCCCGTGATGGCCGGCCTTTATACCCCGCCTTTCCCTATACCGAGTATACGAAAATCACGCGTGAGGACTCGGATGCCATATTCGCCCATCTAAAAGCGCTCGTACCCGTGGCGCAAAATAATTCGCCGAGCAAGATCGATTTTCCCTACAATTTCCAGCCGCTGTTAAGTCTGTGGCGCGCCGTCTACTTCAAGCCGGGCGTTTATCAGCCGGAATCCGCCAAAAGCAAGGAGTGGAACCGTGGCGCCTATCTGGTGCAGGGACTCGGCCATTGCAATGCCTGCCACGCGGAACGCAATCCGCTGGGGGCCACCACCGGGGACGATGCTTTGGGAGGCGGGCAGATCATGGGCTCGAACTGGTTTGCGCCATCTTTAACTGCGCGCATGGAAGCGGGTTCCGCTGACTGGCCAATCGAGGAAATCGCGCAGTTGCTCACTACGGGTATTTCCCCGCGGGCGACCACGTCCGGTCCCATGGCCGATGTGGTCAGACATGGCCTCCAGTACCTGACCAGGGAGGATGGGCGTGCAATGGCTGTCTATCTGAAATCATTGCCCGAGAGTGCGCCACGTGCCCAACCCGGCTCCCCCCCACTCACCGAACAGGTGCAGCAATGGTTTCAGCGAGGGGCCAAAATCTACGAAAAGCATTGTCAGGACTGTCACGGAGCTTCCGGCCAGGGTGCCCCCGGTATTTATCCGCCCCTTGCAGGCAATCGAGGCGTCACCATGACACCCCCCATTAATGCGATTCGCAGCGTCCTCAATGGAGGTTATCCGCCATCCACCATGAATAATCCGCGCCCTTATGGTATGCCGCCGTTTGCACAGGCGCTGCGCGACGATGAGGTTGCATTGGTCTTGTCGTATATACGGAACGCATGGGGTAACCGCGCGAGTCTGGTCACAAAGGCCCAGGTCGACAGGAGCCGGGAAGGTATCCACTGAGACCAGGTGTCAAGAGGAATCCGCCACTCGAAGCGAATGCCCGCGCAAGGTCAATATGGAGCAGAGGCTCGTCCGCGGGGCCTGGATGTTTCATAAATTCGCGTGATGATTGCGCAGGATTCTGTTTTGTAGGGAGATTTTTTGAAAGAGCGGCGTAGTTATTCATACGCCCGACTGAACAAAATTTCCATACGAAACAAAAGACCAGCGAGGACGCGCGTCAATTTATGAAACATTCGGGCTAGATCGGATCACCGGGAGACGGATCAGGATCGAAGGGTCGTGGATCTACAGGTTTATCCGGATCAACGGGTCGAGGAGGATCTTCTGCAGGCTTGTCAGGCGGGCGGTGGGCCAAGTGATCTGACCAGGTTTGAAAGTATTTCGTTATGGGCGGGCGCCGTTATTGAAACAATTAATAACCAAACACGTTACCCCGCCGGCTGACGGGGTTCCGCATTAACAAGAGTCCGGTTAGCGTTTCAATTGACCGCGTATTTCGCCGGCTTTATTGGCGTCGCTATGAACGTTAATGTAGAGACCCCCGGCCTTGAAAGCATCGTATTGCGCATCGGTCAATTTCGCACCAGGCGGGACGGACCACTCATTGTCACCAGTCTTCTTGAGTGTGATGATATCCGAGCCAGTCTTACCAGCGGCTCCTTCGTGAATATGCGCACCAGTCGCCTTGATATCGGAAATGGTAATTTTGCCTTTGACAGACTTGTCATCCTCAACTGTTATCGTGCCGCTGCCGCTTGCGGAAGTCTGGACAGGAGGAATTTCCTGATCGCCGCTCAAATTGACCTTGATTTCCCCCGCTGTCGCTATTCCCGTGCCTCCTGCAAGGGTGCCGGCGATCAATGCGACAACAACCAGGGTAAATTTCGATTTGCGAAGAATTTTATGCATTTGTGCGTCTCCTCAGATTGATAAATTATAAATACAGTGAGTTGTTAATAGGCTATGTGCTCATTCCTTCCTCATGCCTGTCAGCACTGATAAATAATTTTATTTCACTCTTAAGGATGAGTCCGTACGGTAGCGTACGTAAGTTAACGATTCTCATTTCTTAAACTTTCATCGGCATTGAAATGCCGCGGACCTGGCGGATTGCGGTTTGTCCCTGAAAAGAGGGAAAGAGGGAAAGAGGGCGATTTCGTAACGTAAGCGCGACGATATCGTTACCCCCTATTTGACAGGTTGGGCAGCTAATTTATTTAACCGGGATGGGTGTCGCGTGCATCACGGGAACGGCGGTAACGCTGTTTTGCGGGCTTCCGTCTATCAGTTTGTCGGAATAGGTCAGATAGATAAGAGTGTTGCGCTTGGAGTCAACCATGCGGACGATGTGCAGGCGCTTGAATAAAATGGACATGCGTTCAGTGAACACGTCCTCCTGACGGGGAAGCTTCTCCGTAAAATGGAGCGTCTCTGTCACCTGACGGCAGGCTATGGAGGCTTCCGCCCGATCTTCCGCCAAACCTACGGTACCTTTTACTCCGCCTGTCCTTGCGCGGGACACATAGCAGGTTATTCCGCGGACCTTGGGATCGTCATACGCCTCGATGACTACCCGGTCATCCTTGCCTAGCCAGCGGAAGGCGGTGTCCACTTCGCCGACAAGTTCCGCTTGCACCGGTGTGGAAAACGGCATGCAGAACAATATCGGGATTATCGCCTTGAGTGCGGATTGGATTCGTGCCATTTAATGCTCCTTTTCGGTTATTTTTCCATTATCCTAAATCCGGCGGTTGTAGCGAACTCACCAGAAAGGTGAAGGTCAAGCAATACAAACAGTCTTTGTGGATCATAGTGTTAAACCAAGAAGCGAGTGGTCAACTGCCGGATTTAGGATTATGAGCCGGTGACGGGTTAAAGCTGCGGGCGCATGATTTTCAGACTGTATTCCCAGGCTTTTTCTTTCCATGGGCGATTCTTCCATTCCTGGAATGTTATCTGCCTCGCGCGCGCCAAATCCCGTCGGAAGTCCACCAATTGGCGCTGCGCAAACTGTTGGTCATAAATGTTCAAGTTGGCCTCATCGTTCAGTTTGAACGATCTGTTGTCGAAATTGGTCGAGCCGACCGATACCCATTGTTTATCGACTATGAGTACCTTGCAATGAAACATGGTGGGCTGGAACTCGAAAATCTCCGCGCCCGCCTCCAACAGCGAACCCCAGGTTCCACGCGAGGCGCTGCGTACCAGGGTCTGATCGATATAACGGCCCGGGAGGATTATCTGGATCGTCACGCCGCGTTTCAACGCAGCCACCATTGCATCTCGCGCCAGCACATCCGGAACAAAGTATGCCATGGAAAGATGAATACTTTCTTGCGCCGCAGCGATAGACAGAAGATACATGAGATGCATGCTCTCCGCACCGCCTTCCGTCGAGCTTTTGAATACTTGCGCGAAGTAAGGCCCGTTTTCCTTCAGCTCTGGAAAATATTCTCCGCTATGCAGCACGTTGCCTTTTACTTTTGTCCAGTTATCGGTAAAGGCCGCTTGCAGCTGCGCCACTACAGGCCCCTCTATGCGATAGTGCGTGTCGCGCCAGTTATCCGGCCCCTGTGCATGGCCGTTCCATTCGTCGGCAATGCCGACGCCTCCGGTAAACCCTATCCTGCCATCCACTACGAGGATCTTGCGGTGAGTCCGGTTGTTCAGCCTTCTCCAGGTACGCCATGTAGGGCGATGATACTTTTCCACTTCAACCCCCGCATCCTGCATTTCCTGGATGTACGACTCATCTATTTTCTGACTGCCTACCCAGTCGAGGAGGATATGAATCCTGATCCCTTGGCGTGCCTTATCCGACAGCGTATCAGCGAATTCTTTGCCGATATTTCCTGACCAGTAGATGAAAGTTTCGAATGTAATAGTTTTCTCTGCGCTGCGTATCGCTTTCAACATCGCGGGAAAAATTTCATCTCCATTCAGCAATGTCTCGACCCGATTGCCCATCACCAGCGCCGGGCCAAGTAGAACGCTCATTGAGCGTAAAAACTGCGGATCGGATATAGGGTAAAGATGGGTGATGTGCCGGGTGATTTCTTTTTCGCTTCGACCAAAGATCAAGAGGACCAGCCAGAAAATTACGGCTGTTGCAATTGATGCAAAAATAATGCTCCAGAAAGACAGATTCATTTCTGATTTACCGTGCTAGATTAAACGGTGGCCCGGGTGACTATGGGAGTGGAATATAAGCGCAGACACCTCACTGAGAATCCAAAATGGAAGATGGCGCACCTTGCCACGAATATATTTGCCTGGTTCCATATTTTTGCGGAAAGTCGCTCATAAATGCTTATGATATGAGCAGGATGTGCGTTACCGATCCTTTTCTCGATAGCCTGAGATCGACAGAGCGACAGGATCGGACCCATTTTCGGTGCCATATCAATCGCCTGGCTGGTTGTTTGGAATATTAGTAGTGATAACGCCCGATGTGGAAGACGTAGCGGGTAAAGTGGAAATATAGCGAAGTGCGGTGGCGCTGGGGAGAAAACAATAGGCTGCGCCGCGGCAGATAACGAAACTCGAAAGGCCGGTAAGTTCGAGGGGGCGCTTCTGACCCTCGATGGGGATCAGAAAAGTCGCGCCTGACAGTGAATTATCTCCGATGATCGGGTCTCGGGTATCACGCAGACCGGGTGCGAGGTTCCCCCTGTTGCCCCAGTCGGACATCAGGAATTCGAACTGATCCTTGAGACTTACGCCGATAAACAGGCCAAGAAGCCCCCGTTCGATACCATCGTCAGGGTTGGCGGGATCGTAGGACGGACCGTAGGGCAGGCCGCGGCGGATAATTCGGTGCTTGAGGCCGCTGTTTCCCGCCACCCTCGAATTGCGTGGATTCATGCGGCGAATATGCGACCCCAGCGGGCAACGGTAGCCGCGGCGATCATCGTACGCATCGGGCACGCTATCACTTGGCACATAGTCGAAGCTGTTGCGTTGCTCCAGAAGGATGCATTCGTCCGCGGAATCCGGTGAAAGAGAAAGTGGCACGCCATTACGCCAGCGGCCGCAGAGTTTGGCAGCTATCAATTCCCGATCAAGCCCTGTTTGGCGGGCCGCTTCTGTCAAAAAGCGCTCGAAGCCATGACAATCCTGCGCCAGAATGCGAAACGCTACGAAGCTGCCATTCCGGCCCAGTTCCGCAGGCGTCGGCACCGGATAGGTGAAGTCCGAATACTGGCTGGGGTATCCGAGCAGGAATTCTCCAGCCGGGGCTTTCGGCAGTACGTCCGGCATGAGTGGTGGAAGGCCGCCATCGATGGTGGGCTGGGCAAAGCCATCCCGGTAGCCGAAGTGCGCCGCATTTCCGGACAGGCTTCGGCCTTCGTGTACAGAGAGTTCGGCCATCGCATCATGACTGGAATAACCTGTGCGAAGCTGGCCGGTAATTTCTTCCAGAATGTCTTCTGTTTCGGCGAAGAGAAAGAGCAGGATATGCAGGTCGGCACTGGCGAGCTGGCCCTTCCAATGATCAGGGCTGCTTTCACCGGTATCGCTCACCCGATCGGCACGGGCGGGCGCCCCGGCCGCGAATTCTTCCGGGAACGAGGCAAGTGAGGAAGCGGGAAGCTCAAGCGCAGCCAGGCCCGTGTAGGTGAGTCCAACATTCAGACAGTATTGTGGTTTAACCGTCCAATCGGTGGCGGTAGCGAGCTGGGGTTCACTCTCGCCATTCACCAATTTGCCGAGAAACCGTCTGGCAGCCTCCACTTGCGTAATCTTCAAGGCGAATACGCGCAGAACCGGCATCGTGTACGTGCGAAGGATGAAACCCTGGATGTCTGCATGCGGCAAGTCACTCATGGGATTAATCCCGGATTCGGTCAAATCTCACCGAGGGCCGCCTGGATATCCAGCACTGTGGCTTGAGGATAGGCGCTGTAGAAGGGTTCAATGCTCCCCAGGTTGTTGGCCTTGATGTAGTCCCCGAAGGCGTCGCGATTTTGTTGAACAGGCAATGGCGGCGCGCCCTCCATGTGCTGGAGTAGCGCGTTGAAAACATCGCCGATCTCGTCGATGAATTCATTGAGGTAGTCTTCGAACGACCCGTCATATGTTGTGATGATGGCGAGCTTGGTATTATTTTCGAGAAATACAAAACGTGCGAAATGCACGATCCTGAGCTTATCGAGGGCAATCCAGATGGGATTTTTTTCCGGCGGAGCGGCTTGAATTTCGAGTATGCGCGCATTGAGCGCCTGGAAGTGCTCGGGTGAGCGGATGGTCATGATCAAGGTGAGCGGACTTTGAACCATTTTTCGGATAGGAGTGACGGTATCGGTCTGACGGGCAGAGTCAGTATCCCGGTGAAATAGTCCCATGGGATTTTTCTCCTGAAGAGGGAAAAATACTTCCTGATTGATTAATTCGTTTAAGCGATTATCGATCAAATTGCCGGGTTACGCCACGCTAATCCGGCCCATGTATAGTCACGGGATTTTTCAGGGAGCGTTTTGAGGGCACCTGGTCCAAGGAGTGCTCAGCGGGTGGCTCAAGAAGTGCCTCATCGAATGGCTCATCGCGCGATATGAATGGCTCGATTCTGTCATCGATGTTATCGGATACTGTGCCGTTATCCGTACTTGCATGCAAATGGTAGGCCTGGATCAGCAGCGAAATACCGATCCAGCCCGCAATCAGCACAAAAGGGACCGTCACCAGCAATGGTTCCAGCGACGCAAGCGCAGCCACGCTTAATAAAATGACGCCGCCGGACATCATGATTTTCGCCTCGGCCGCGCCGAGGACAAGCCGGCTGGTGAGGGCGGCTCCGACGGTATTGCTGACGCGGATGGCGCCTGCTGTCAGCTGGCTCGCGCTGCCGCCCCTGCGTCTCCCCAGGCCGCTGCTCAAGACTGGAGCGGGGGCGGTTGATTCAGTCATCGCCACCGGCCGGACACGGTTCTTTCTGCCGAGTACGATCTCCGTCGCGTTGTTCAGATCCCGTAAATACATTTGTTCCATTTCGTGCGCGAACCCCGGGTCTTCCACCGCTACGTCCAATTCCCAATTGCCGAGCCAGCTCGCGATGTTAAGATTGCTTGATCCTACGCGTGCCCATCGGCCATCGGCCACGGCTGTTTTGGCATGCAGCATCGATCCATTCCATTCGAATACACGCACACCGGCTTCCAGCAACGGACGGTAACCGGCACGCGAGATCGGCCGCAGGAATCTCAAATCGCCGTTCGACCCCGGAATCAGTAACCGGACATCCACGCCATCCATTGCCGCGCCTCTCAGCGCTTGCACATAGCTGGTAGTGCCGACGAAATAGGCATCGGTAAGCCAGAGTTTTTTTTGTGCCAGAACCGTGATCAATTGCTCGAGGCGGTATAATCCCGCCGTTGCCGTGATACTGGCCAGCACCCTTAAATCCACCATACCCGTCGCGGGAATCGAGTCCCGGTCCGGTAGTTCGTCCGCCGGCAATTCGGGTCCGGTTTCGGCCCAGGCGCGGAAAAATGCCTGTACCACATCGGCTACGACCGGGCCGCTGACTTCGACACCCGTGTCCCGCCAGGGCGGTACCTTACGTTCCGGATAGCCCACCCACATTTGACCCACACATAATCCGCTGATAAATGCGACGCGATGATCCACGCAAAGGGATTTCCGGTGGAGCCGGCTTACCCAGCCCAGCGGGCTATCCAGGCGTGGCGGGTTGAAGCATCGAACTTCCACTCCTCCATCGCTCAGGCGCCGCCAGAAGCCGCCGGATGCTTCCGGAAATGATCCCATCCAGTCGTAAAGTACTCTTACCCTGATACCTTCTCTCGCCTTGGCAATAAACGCGTCGGCAAACTGCCGGCCGATTTTATCGTCGTGGATAATATAGTTCTCGAAATAGATGGTTTTTTCGGCTGAGTTAATCGCATCAAGCCATGCAGGATAGTTTTCATCCCCATCCCTGAGAAGCCGGATGCTGTTTCCATGTACGAGCGGAGCCCCGGCCGCGCGCGAGAAGGCTTGCGCGGCCAGAATGCGGGTTGCGGACATCGCCTCGCGAGGATGTTCCTTAAGTTTTGTTTTAGCCATCTGTTATTGCTCCAGGCGTGTGTGATCCGCAGCACACGTGTTCCCGCTTTTCGAATGTCACAGGCACTTAGTCGATGACTTCCTCGCCGAATTTGGAGTCAACATAGCAGCGCATGGCGGCAATCAGGGGGGTTAATCCTTTTTGCCGATGCCTGCCGGATCTCATGTAAGCCGTGCAGTGCTCCGAACCCGGTTCCAGGCTATGATTGAGGTTTATTCCCTCCTTTTCTATGATCGGTCCGCCTTGAGACCAGTCAACCGAGGGCTCCCAGCGGACATGATCAATGAGGCAATGCGAATCGATTACGTGCACATCCGCTACATCGTTTGCCTTTGCCACCCAATAGTCGAGCAGTTCATCTTTAAGCTCGGATACTTTCATGGTTGCGCGCTCCGTATGGAAATTCTTGAAATTATTAAACGGGATTAATTTTTTCAGACAGGATTTGCTTTTCAATAGAATTACAATTGTCTCACTTCCAGCGCATTGCATTGCGCGACATTTCCGCTTTGAAGGCCACGCTTGAACCAGTCCACGCGCTGGTTACCTGTACCATGGGTAAAGCTTTCAGGCACTACGGTGCCTTGTGCCTTGCGTTGCAATGTGTCATCACCGATCTGTGCGGCGGCATTCAGTGCCTCTTCGATATCGCCTTGTTCCAGCCATCCCTTTGACTTCTGCGAATGATGTGCCCATACCCCCGCATAGCAGTCGGCCTGCAGTTCAACGCGAACCGACAATAAATTGGCCTGTTTTTCAGGCATGCGTCCGCGCATTTGGTTTACTTCTCCGGAAATGCCAAGAAGATTTTGAACGTGGTGCCCGACCTCATGCGCGATGACATAAGCCTGTGCAAAATCGCCGCCCGCTCCCAGCCGGTTCGCCAGCGTGTCAAAGAAATCAAGGTCGATATAGATTCTCTGATCCTCCGGACAATAGAACGGGCCCATCGCTGCGCTTCCCCGCCCGCAGGAAGTCATTACGGCTCCACGAAACAGCACAAGCTTGGGTGCGCGATAGGTGCCGTTACTCTGTCGCATCACGCTTGTCCAGACGTCTTCGGTATCCGCCAGCACGGTTGAAACAAAGGCCGCGGGCGTGTCGCCGGGTGGAGGCGCGGGCGCGGGGCCCTGTTCCTGGATCATGCCGCTTCCACCAGACATGACGCTCAGCATAGTGAGCGGATCAATGCCGAATATCCATCCCCCCAGCAATGCCACAACAATGGTGCCGATTCCAATGCGACGCCCACCCATGCCGAAACCCCCCATACCGGAGCCTCGGCGATCCTCGACATTGTCACTTTGACGGTGGCCTTCCCATTTCATATTTGATTCCTTAGATAATGTATGGGCAACTGACAGGATACATGGACGGAGCTTCAAAAATTCAAGATTATACGAAAACTCATTCGCCACCCATTCGAGCCAAGTGCGCGAACAAAAATATTGACGCAACATGTACCAGTATGTAAAGCGCTATTTTTGAGCGCAATGAATTATCAAATTATCGTGATGAAACAAGATGAGGTGATCAGCGGCGGCGGCTCCAGAATTCAGATCTTCATGCCTTGAATAAATCTACCGGTTTGCCAGCAGAGCACGGGCGATTTCCATTGAGAACATGTTCAGAGCCTTCGAAAAGATTGCCCTGGATTTGCCTACGGGATTCGTCTTCAGGATTTACCATGCGCGATTATACGAATATACTTATTCGTCTCGAGCGTGATATCGGCGCATCAATATATCCGTGATCGGAGTACAACTTTGCTAAATTTTTCAGGAGTCATAATGAAAACAGGGAAACTAATTCGCATGGGAATGCTCTTGCTCGTGATCCCGATGCTATCGGGCTGCTGGCTGCTCGCGGCGGGTGGGGCGGGCGCATATGGCGGATACAAAATGAAAGAGAAGGGCTATGAGGTGCAGAGTCCCGTCAAGAAGGAGGGTACCGATAGTAGTACGGAAAAGAAGGATTAGCCCGGATATTTTCACCGGATCCCAGGATGATGGCATGGTGGTCTGCGAGCTGATGCGCGCATCCTGCGTCAAGCCGTCAACAGGGCGTGCTGGCGCGAAACAGGGTCGCAAAGATGCCCACATCACTTCTGGGGATCACGCGGGTATTGCGAAAAGCACGACCATGGCGGCGTGATAACCACGTAACCAGGAAGGCGCGATCAGGATTTGTTTTTTACCTGCTGCTCCCATGCCGCAACCCATGCTTCAAACTCATCCGCCTCCATGGGGCGAGCATACAGATAGCCCTGGCCCTCCTTACATAGGACGCTCTGCAGAAATTCCGCCTGCGCTTCAGTCTCTACACCTTCGGCGATGATACGTAAGCCGAGACTGAGTCCCATCGCCACAATGGCGGTTGCGATGGCTGCAGCATCGATATTGCCTGGCAGGTCGCGCACGAAAGACTGGTCGATCTTAAGGCGGTCAACCGTAAATTGCTGCAAATATGAGAGACTTGAGTAGCCGGTGCCGAAATCGTCGATTGCCACCTTTACCCCCAAGGCATCCAGTTCCTGCAACTTTTGCTCCGTTGAGTCGATTCCCTGCATTACCACGCTTTCAGTGAGCTCAAGTTCCAGGCAGTCCGGGGATATGCCAGATAAATTAATCGCGCGCTCCACAACCCTCACGAAGTCGTTTTGGCGAAACTGGATCGCCGAAACATTCACTGAGACGCTTGCATCAAGGAGACCACGGTCACGCCACTGCTGCGCCTGCCGGCAAGCTTCAACCAGTATCCATTCGCCGATCACGAGGATCAGTCCGCTGTCTTCCGCGATAGGAATAAAGCGCGCCGGTGCGATTAATCCCTGCGTCGGGTGCCGCCAGCGCATTAGCACCTCCGCACCGATGATGCGGTTGGTTGCAAGTTCGATCTGCGGCTGATACACCATAAAGATTTCGCCGCGCTGGGCGGCTCCGCGCAGATCGTGCTCAAGACTGAGCCGTTCGATTGCCCGCACTGTCATATCCTCGGAATAGAACTGGTACCGGTTCCGGCCTCCTTCCTTGGCGCTATACATCGAGGCGTCGGCATTACGCAGCAGGACATTGGGCTGCGTCCCGTTATCCGGATAGATGCAGATCCCGACACTCGCGGTTACCTGCAGTTCATGTCCCTCGACTCCATATGGCTGCGATAGTCCTGTGATAAGCTTATCGGCGACACGCGCGGCATCCTCCGTCGTCCCGATTTGGCTCAAGAGAACAACGAACTCGTCGCCGCCCACGCGGCTTACAGTGTCAACGCTGCGCACTGACATTTGCATACGTTGCGCGGCCGCCTTCAACAATTGGTCACCAATATCATGTCCCAGCGAATCATTGATCGGCTTGAATCGATCAAGGTCGACGAACAATACAGCGAGACGAGTAGATTGCCGTTCGGCGTACTTAATCGCGACCCGCATGCGGTCTGCGAGTAGTGCGCGGTTGGGAAGTCCGGTGAGCGAATCGTAGTGAGCGAGATTCAGGATACGCTGTTCCGACGCCTTGCGTTCGGTAATATCGCGCGCAAGGACAATGAAACGTGGGTCGTGACCGGAATCAACATGCTTGCGGGAAACTGAAAGCTCAAACCACAGCTTGCCTTGGGCAAATTCCAATTCCAGTTGTTTGCCGGACGACAGGCCTTTTTCCTGGGCTTCCAGCAATGCCGATGCAATAATATCCACTGCGGCGGAGGGAAGGATGTCAGAAATTTTTTTCCCGAGCAGATCTTCAACAGGTGCAGTCGGCAAATCGGTGCGTGCGGAATGATAGTCGTGGCAGCGTCCATTCAGATCGAGCTCGAACAGCAGGTCGGGGATTGCGTCCAGCGTGGCTTTAAGCTGGCTTTGTGCCGCCAGGGCTTCAGTCTTCCGATGCTCCTGTTCGGTGATGTCACGGATCATGGCAACGAAGTAATTCACCTTGCCATCATTCGTGCGCACGCATTTGACACTAATATTCGCAATGACAATCGAGCCATCCTTTCGGATGTAGCGCTTGTTCATCGTATAACCTTCCGATTCCCCGCGTATGACTTTTTCGAATTCAACGATGTCTTTTTCGATATCGTCGGGGTGCGTCATCTCTACCCAGTTCTTGACGGCAAGTTCTTCGCGCGAATATCCGAGAATCTCGCATAACCGGTCGTTGAACCGCAGCCACCGCTTGCTATCGGGGGAGGTAATTGCCATACCAATGAATGGCAATTCATAAAAATACTTGAGCAGCTTGTCCTGTTCCGCGGTATGGACAAGCAGCGCCAATTGGTGAGCGCGCCGCTGCTGACGCCATAGTAGCCATACCGCCCCACTTACCGCGGCGATGGCTAGTAAAATGGCCATACTGACCCAGAATACCAGGGTCCAAAGATGCGCCAATACTTCGCTGCGGTCAATTTTGGATAGCAGGTGCCAGCCGGTGCCTGTCATAGGCCGGAACGCGGCCAAGACGAGTTCCCCGCGATAGTCGATTCCGGAAGATGTGCCGGCGTGTTGCTCGCGTGCGGCAGCCGCGGCCGGTACGTCTTTGCTGGCAATAACTGACTGGCGGTCCCGATCGGCGGCCTGCTGGGCAGGATTTTTCAGGTGGCGCCAGCTATTAAGATAGGCAATCGTTTCACCTTGCTGACGTACCAGCAGGGTTTCCGCGCTGAGGCTATTAACTGGCCATTTTCCGACAAGCGGTAGCAGAAATCGCCCGAGATTCGCGCGCAAAACCACGACAGCGATAGCCTGTTGGCTAATTGCCTGGGGAACCAGAGGCACTATGATATCCAGCCGGGCTATTCCGCGTTCATCCAGGAACAGGTCGCTGCTCTGTATCCGTTTGGTCTCCAACGCTGCCGGCAGCAATGCTTTGGTAACGGCCGGCAGCTCATATTTTTCTCCGGGTGTCAGCAAGAGTTGACCTTCCGTGTCCAGCAGCAGTACTGACTCGTAACTATAAGCTTTTTGAACAGCCTCCAATCGGTTGCGGATGAGCTGGTGCAGGTGTGCATCTATTTTCTTCTGCGTATTCGCAACCCGCTCGATGAGTGCCTGACTCACCGCTATTGCTTCCGCATCACGGTGCCGCTCCGTCAACCAAAGTTCGACCTGCTCCGCCTTGAGGTCAACGATCGTTTGTAGATCAGCGTAGGCTTTGCGTTCCATCTCCGGACCATATACCTTGATGATGCCGATGCTTACCAAGGGGGCCACGCTCGCCAGAGCAGCAAAAATGAACAGCAATCGATTCGACCAAAAGTAATCCGAATCAGAACTTGCTTCTAGACTAGCAGCGTCTGTACGTTCCCGTCCCAGCTTGAGCAGGAGATAAAACAGGCCGCTGCTCATCACGACAAGCATCAGTTCTCTCGCTACGTAGGCGCGACCCCGCAGAACCGGATCGTCAACGGTAAGCGAAATCAAATAACCTGCGACCCCCAGCCAAAGTATGGAAAGGGCGGCATAGAGCAAAATGATCACCCATGGAGGACGACGCATTATTTAACGGCTGTGGAATGAGAAAGTATCATTGGGTTTCAGAATGAAGCTTGGTAAATTCCGATGATAAGAATTTTTTGGGTGTTGAACGATTTATATTCGAATTTGATTATTTATCTGCTCAAGCCGGCGAAACTCAGTACAGGGCCAGCCGAAAACGATGTTTGAATTATATGCGGCTGCATTTTATACTTTATAGCCTCTTGTGGAGGATGGCGATGAAGAACAGAATATCCTGATCCGGGAGTTGTAACGAACCCACTCAAAAATTGAAGATCAAGTGGTAAAAAAATATCGTTATGAATCATAGCGCCAAACTGATAAATGAACGGTCAGCCGCCGAACTTGGGATTATTGTAGCCAGCCGGATTATTGTCCTTGCATGTATTCTGCACATTTCGCCCGCCGGGGCATTTGTTGTGGATTCTTGCCGAAAAATTCTCGCGGAGGGATTTTACAATGACTACGCCAGGAGTAACGCTCGATTTAGAGATCAAGCGATGTACGCGGAGCTGTGTTCATCAAAGTTTCAGCAAGCCCGGCAAGCGGTAAACCGCGTACAGCAATCCGGTACCGATGACTCGGTTGGTTTTTCTTATGGACTTTTTAGCCAAAGTGAAAGCGGCGCACATTCAGGCAGGCATTCCTCCGATAGTTCATTGAACGAAGATCGATTCAATCAATGGAAGAGCGCGTACTGTTCGAAGAATTCGTTGGCGGACTCATCCAGGGCGGCTGAGTTTTTGATGCAGAAGGCTGTTTCCCAGTCTGTGGCAAATGCATGGTCCGCATGCATGCGAAAGCGTGAAGGCCTTACATGCTGGGCCACGCCACAGAATAAAGAGATTATGCTGAATGTCAATTGGATAAGCACTGATTCTTTACAACCCCACGTGCAGCATTCCTTCCTGACAAGAGGTGCGGTTTCGAAGTTCGAGGGTGCTGATACCCACAGAATTTTACCGGTTGGCTACAAATTAAACACGGAGACATTGCGGATTCCTATCGCCAGAGAGGCGGATAACGCGGTCGTTGCCACGATCCGGGCGATCCACGAAGGGGTGGAACATAGCTGTAACGTCTTTATCCCGGGTGAGCGCGACTTTGCGCTGACAACGCCTTTCGTGGCAAGGTAGATTGACTAGGGTTTGGCCGTAATAACCGGAGTTAAGGGGCTTGAGTATTGCAGAGTTTGTTTTTCCTCGCAGCACCCGAAGCCGGGGTGCGGCGGTCAGTCCCGTGCATCATAGGGGGGCAGGGTTGTCAGGCGAGAGTCTTCAATTGGGCCGCCCACAGTGAAGTGATACAAGCTCTGCCAGGAGTGGTTTTTGATTCCAAGCAGCGCGTGCATTTCATCGTCGAAAAAACAGCCAATACCGGTAGCGCGTATGCCGGCCGCTTCGGCTTCGAGATATAGCACCTGACCGAGTATCCCGCACTCCCAGAAAAAGTGACGGTAGCGCCATGGTTCATTTGCGGCGATTGAGACCGGTGCCAGCATTCCCAGCGCAAAGCAGGAGTCGGCGGCAATGTTCTGGTGACAGCAGATCAACTTTGCGATGTCGCGCAGATCATGGGCGAGCAGCAGATATAATGGCAGATGGTCCGGGCCGGTCTTCTGCCACAGCCAGTCGGCACGCATGGCTCGCTTCATGTCCTGCAGGATCGCCGGATCTCGCAGGAATATATATAGTCCCGGTTTGAGGCCAGTCACCCGATGTATCAAAAAGACAGGATGCACCCTGACCTGGAATGAGGCCAGCGAATTCCATGGTGGTGTGGAGTGGCTTGCCATCAGAGACTTCAGCATACTAAAGAAAACCGGCGCCGGAATGTGCGTAGTGCTGTCGAAGGATGTCGCGCTACGGCGCTGCCGCGCAATCCGGGAGAAACTCAGGTCAGCGGCAGGATCGGCTTTGCAGGCAGGGTAGGGCTGGGCAGGTCCATGCGACTCATGTCCATGGGGAGTATGAGGCTTATGTGTTACATGATGAATCGAATCGATATCCGGCCATGGCACATGGGCTGTGCTCAAAAGATTTGCGCGTCCATACCATTCGGCATGATCCTGGCTTTTCGGCAGGGCTTGCAGTAGACGTCCCAGATCAGGCGGCTTATCGGCATCACCGACCCAGAGCAGAACATCGGCTGCTTCCTGTTCAGCAGATGCGGCGGCAGACCTGATATCCTTGTGGTGGTGCAGTCCCAGCAAAGTGGCTATCTCATCGTCCGCCGCTGAAAAAACCAGCCGGGTTTGCCATCCAAGGGCCGCCGCTGCGTAGCTCACCGCGGCAATGGCATGACCGCAGTCATGCTGGCAGTACCGCCAGGCACGCATGCCATATTTCCATGCTTCACGCCAGTGAATTGAGGTCAGGCCAATCAGGATGCCACGACCCGTAAACACCTCACCCCATCGCGGATCAGTGACCACGGTACGTTGTTCAAGCATGTGATCGCGGCTCAAATAGTGATAGACACCTGCCGGCAAACCTACCAGGGACGGGCATAGCATATAGCCTTCCGTAGGATGCAGGTTTCCGCTCGAGGGGTTGCAACGCAGCGCCCATCTGTTGCCGTCCTGCAGCTTCCATGCCGAGAGACCTAGCGAGAGTTCGAAAAGAATTGCAAGGTTGTTGACATTAAAATCGCTTGGCGGGGGTAGTTGACCGCGGCGTATGTCGTTGTATCGTGTGCCGAGGGTATCCGCCGCCAAAGGAAGCTTAACCCGCGGCGCATCGCGGAATTCCCGGAATGGATTTGGCTGATTTACCCAATCGAGCGCGCCGGGGCCGGGCGCGTATCGATAGAGATGGTGCTTGCTGCATTCGTGGTATTCAAGCAATGCCTGCCATCGCTGGGTATCTAGGCCGATCTCTGGGTTGGTCATGGATGCCTGATTTTTATCAAATGCAAACCGCCATATCAAGTTTCTTTCGTATGAGACCACATTAGTAGAGAATAAGCTATTTGCCAGCGTGCTAACGATATCTCGGGATAGGGTAGCCTACGGTTTACTTACTGATTAACTCACTCATTATTATCTGATCATGTCCGGGAGTAGCCAGAACATTGATGTCGTTGTCGCGGGAGGCGGGCCGGCGGGTGGAATATGTGCGCTTACGCTTGCGCACGGCGGCGCGCGTGTAAGCCTGGTGCATTGGGATGGCTACAGCACAGGCGGTATCGAGCTCGTGTCCGGTCGTGCACGTCGTATGATTGAACGGTATTGCCCTGGTTTTTTCCGGCAGGATATCTTCGGAGCAGGGGGTGTGGAAGTCCATGAAACAATATCGCTGTGGGGCACGCCCGACCCGGTTACATTGAGCGCGATGTTTAATCCATGGGGCCCCGGTGTCGCGGTGGAGCGTACGCTTTTCGACCAGGCGTTGCGCGATCTGGCGGAGGCGGCGGGCGTGTCAGTAATTGGCGCCACCAAAGTCGCTGATATTGAACGCGGCAATGACCAATGGCAGCTCTCGCTACGCTCGGGGGAAGCTGAATGCGATCCAGTATGTGCCCGTTTTCTGGTTCTTGCGACAGGCCGCGCGGCGGCGCGCTTTTTCGATCCGCCACCGCTGAGTGAATCATCACAGATTGCGCTGATGGCGCCATTAAGTCCGCTCTCCGGCGTGCCAGATCATGCACTCTACATCGAGGCCAGGGATAACGGCTGGTGGTATGCGTTGCCCACCGGGGATGGCGGTCATTTTGCCGGCTTTTGCACCAGTCGTGATGAGATCAAACGGCGGCGAGTATCCTTGCGGGAATTTTTTTTTGGGGAGCTTCGCCGCACGCGGCTGCTTGCTCCCCTGCTCGGCGGTCCGGACGCCCAGCTTAACCCGCGCATAACCGGACGCATGGCTGGCGCGCGTGCATTCAGCAAGGCGGCCGGGAATGGCTGGATTGCTGTCGGCGACGCGGCTTATGCGCCTGATCCCCTTAGCGGCATGGGAATCGAGCTGGCGATCGAATCTGCGCAACTGGGTGCGCATGCGCTGCTGGAGGCAATGCGGGAGACGGGAAAAGAGGCAGCGAAGCACGAGGTATTTGCGGAGTATGAAGATGCGATACGTGAGCGCGCCAGTCAACACGGTAAAGCGGCAGCTCGCCACTATGGGAGCCTTTAACTTAAATCCGGTAGTTGGACAGGGTGGAGTGTGCGGTTTTTACGCTACCCGCCTTTTTAGCCGATTTTTACCGCCAGCATGGAAATTGAACCTCCGTCGAATCCTTCCACCGGAAAACTTGTTTCTTCCCCTTTTTGCCGCTGCGCTAGAACGTAGAGCAGCGGCAAATAATGATCCGGCGTGGGAACGGACAGTTTTGCATCCTCCCCCAGCTTGTCATATTCGATAAGCGACTGGAAATCATCCGAGTCACCTGAGCTTAACGCCTTCCGTACTACATTTTCGAATCGAAGCGCCCAATCGTACGGTTCAACCTTGTGATTTCCCCATGAATAAGCGTGGAGATTGTGCACGATATTTCCGCTGCCCAGAATAAGTACTCCCGCCTCGCGCAATGGTGCCAGGCGCCGGGCGATATCGTAATGCCAGATTGCTTCCTGGGTTTCATCGATACTCAGTTGAACGACTGGAATGTCGGCATTGGGGAAAATGTGCATGAGGACGGACCAGGTTCCATGATCCAGACCCCAGCCAGTATCCATCGTGGCCACGGCCGGCATGAGCAGGTCGGCCACTTCCGCGGCAAGCAGAGGGGAGCCTGGCGCGGGATACTGAGCCCGGTGAAGTTCTGGAGGAAATCCACCAAAGTCATGGATGGTCCGTGGTTTTGCCATTGCCGTGATGGCTGTTTGTCGCACATACCAGTGTGCCGAGATGCAAAGGATCGCTTTGGGTCTGGGAAGCGAGGCACCCAAAACCGACCATGCCGCGGTATAGGCGTTGTTGGACAGCGCATTCATGGGATTGCCATGCCCCACGAAAATTGCGGGCATAATGGCGGATAGGGACGGATAGCGGCTCATTAGCCTTCCAAGATTATGATATTAGGGCCTGTTAACACTTATTTCGCACCCGCGACGGTGACGGATTTCATCCAGCACGAGGCATGAGCCGTGCGGCGGAGCAGGCCTCCGTAAGCGGCGAGTAACGAAGGGCTGGATGAAATCCGTCCCGTCCCTTCGGGTTGCGCACAAAAAACGCGGATGCCGCGTTGCAAAGCTTGACCATAGGCCCACTATGGTCTGCGCTTCGCGCCTTGCCTCCGCGTTTTTTGTGTAGCAACGCGGGTGCGAAATAAGTGTTAACAGACCCTAATGACCCTGAATTCGGTAGTTGGATGAGGTGAAGTGCGCGGTTTTTGAGGGTACAGGGTACGGCGTTGCGAACAACGCGGGCATGCGCCGCAAAAAGCAGATATCCGCCGCTAGTGAGCTCACTCAAAAGGTAAGAGTCGCATGGCACACACATTCTCTACCATTCATAGTGCTAGACCGACAAATGAGCGGTCAACAGCAGGGCTTACAATGGATTAAGGAATTATAAACAGCCTTCTGATAGAAGCATAACGATTGTCATACGATGATGCAAGATTCGTGCAAGGTGCAGTCAGGCGATTTTCTTCAACAATATCACCGAGTCGTTTTTTTTCTTTCCTGTAATTTCTTCAATATTCGTTCCGGATTTCCGGCCATTTGCTTGATAATGGCTAAGCATTTTCTGCCTGAAAGCCGCTGACCTGCAGTCGAACGGGACCACAGTGACGCAAGGTGTTTCTTGATCGGGATTTACTTTCATTCTCTTGATCCTTAATTAAGCGCAAACGAGCAGAAAAGGGTAATTATGGTGCGCGATTCCGTAGCGGTTTCACCAGAGAAGAGTTGGCGGATTGGCGGATATAAACTATTCGAACGCAAAAAATCTCCTGGTACTGTGCGCACGAGGCGGTTGATGGTGGCTTTTCGGAAGGTGGTCAAATAACGCTCCAGAGGACCTATTCAGAAATGTATTCGCCTACCTTAAGTATTCACCTACCTTAAGGGGCGGGGTCTTACGGCGGCTACCTTAAAGCAAAACCTTTACAGGAATATGAAAAATCGGTTTATTTTCAAATCGTATGTACATTGTCGCTGGATCTGCCGTTATTGTTTGTGTGGCACCGCACAGAAGTTTTTCTTGGTGTGGCATTTCATTGCCGTGATCCACTCAAGCTGTAAAGCGTGATTACGAAGCTGGGGTTTCCCGCCGGACGTAGTGGACAAAGAGTCCTGAAGTTATGCATTGTATAAAAATATAGAACCTCCATGCCAGGCCACCTGTTGCGAATAGATTGGCTTATCATTATCGATGATTGAGTTATCGAATTATTCCTGGATATCAGGTACGTATGTTTGAACGGGCTATGAAAAACAGAGGCGATACGCACACACCTCAGGGTTTCTATTCGTTTGCAAGCACGAATGGAAAGCCCTGGTATCGATCGCGCAGATTCGGCATTTTCAGTGTTGTCTTTTTAATCAGTGCTACTATCGGCCTGGTTTATGACTATAGCCGTCCCGCCATTTACCGCAGCAGCGCGACGCTGCTAACCTCGGCTATGACCGCAATTGACCGGGAAAGCGGCGATCCGGATATTCAGCATGTTGCTATTCAAAGGCAAGTCTTACTGGGGCATGAACTGATCGCGGAAACCTTGTCGCGGCTTAAAGCAGCCAATAAATCTCTGCTTCGCCTCACGACATCCGATATACAGACTCTACTTCATGTCGAACCCGTCTCCGAAACCAATCTCGTTGAAATACAGGCGGAAGATTCCGATTCAAAATTCTTGCCGATCCTCATCAACACGTGGATAGATGTATATCTTGATGCACGAAATGAGGAAGTCAAACGACTGACAAGCGATACGACACGTATTCTTGAAGACGAATTGAAGGGCCTGTCTGATAAAGTTGATTTTGCCCGGACGGAACTGGAGGCTTTCAGAACTACTCATGATATTTCCTCGACCGGACGGGAGGAAAATGAAGCATTGGCTCGCCTTAAAGGCCTGACCGACTCGCTCAACAAGGCCAGCGAAGAGGAAGTCAAGGCCAGGGCAAATGTGGACGCTATAAAATCGGCCATTTCCCGGGGGAAGACTGTCGTCCCGAATGAGGAGAAGGGCAGTGTGACCGAGCTCCAATTGCGCTTGCAAAATTTACGCGAGAAGTTGGCGGATCTGGATAAGAGATATACCCGTGAGTATATCAATCTGCATCCCGAATTTAAATTTATTCCGGAGCAAATCAAGCAACTGGAAACGACAATCAAAAGTAAGCACCAGGAAGGCAGAGACGTGGTTCTGGCCGATGCGGAAGTGGTTTATGCCGCCGCGCAACAGACTGCACGGGAAATTCGAAGTCAACTGAATGAACACAAGCATCAGGCATCGGCTTTCACCACGAAATTCGCAAAGCATGATGCATTGAAAACCGATCTGGAAAGTCTGGAAAAGCTTCACCGTGAAACACAGGAGCGACTGGTGCAGGTCAAAACCGGACAAAAAGAAAAATACCCGCAGGTAACTGTGATTAGCCGGGCATACGAATCCAGAAATCCGGTGAGGCCGGACTATGGCCGAGATGCCCTGATAGCGATAGCGGGTTCTTTTTTACTGGGTCTTTTTAGTGTCTGGGTTTTTGAGTATTTAACGCAGAAGAAGGAAGAACAACCATCGCCGATAGCGGTTTTTGGAATACATAGCTATTCTCCCCCTAGCCGGGAATTGGCTAATTACCCCCAGACCGAGTCTATCCCATTAGATCATAAAGCAAACAACGCCCTGATGAGTCCTTCATCCAGGGAACTTTCCAGTCATCAGCTCAGAGTTTTGCTCAATGCTTCAAATCTGAAGGCAAAGCAACTGATCAGTCTTTTACTCAGCGGGCTGAGCGTTGATGAAGCCGCTGCTTTGCAACCCGGTCAGATCGATCTGCAGGCGGCAACTATCTCGGTTATCGGGAAGACGCCGAGAGTCATTCCCCTATGTGGGGCGCTTAAATCATTATTTGAGCAATCGGACGGTCAACCTGCGTGGAATTGGGATGATCCGGGATTGCGTATCGATCTCTCTGCCGCTTTGGTTTGCGCGGCGGTGGATTCGGGCCTGCCCGATCCCCAGGGAATTACCGCCGAAGCCATCCGGCATAGCTATATCACTTATCTTGTCCGGCAGGGGTTGCGGCTGTCGGATCTTGAACAAATCACCGGTTACCTGGAGCCCTCTGTCATTTTAGGCTATAGCGCCTATTCACCGCCACAACAAGGCCGTCATATCTACGAAATAGAACTCTTTCACCCCGCATTGATTACGAGTACTTAACAATGTTTTGATTTTTACGGGCCTGAATTGGCGGTGGTCTGGCTACCCGACTCCGCCTGATGCAGTAGCAAAGCCCGTTCCGGCTCCGGTAAATGACTTATTTCTTTTACCATCTCATAAAACTGACCCATGTTCCCATTCTGCTGCGCCAGAAGCGCCTGGAATGCAGGCACCAGACGCGTATAGGTTGAGATCGACGCGAGATACGCATTATTGAGATGTTGCGCCAGCCATCGGCCATAGTTGCTGGATACGGTTTTGGTGGCCTGCAACCCAGAGAGCTTTTCGTGTAGCTCGGCATAAATGCCCGTCTTGGCTATGCGTTTCTCCGCCGTACTCATGTCTGAGGCAAAAAGTGTTTCCAGCCTTTTGCGATAGTCCAGCATTATTTCGGCGGAAGCGGCTTTCCTTTTTTGTGCCGCCTCAAATGCCGCTCGTTGTTCATTTGTCCCGTTATCGCTCAGCCACCGGCCTATGCCTTCCAGTTCGACCGCGGTTGCAAAGGATTCATTAAAAGTACTGTCATCGCGCACATACACCACCTGATGTGCAAGTTCGTGGAATATCAGCTGGGCGAGTTCAGTATCGGAGTAGCCCAGGAAGGTATTGAGTATAGGTTCTTTGAACCAGCCTAGCGTGGAGTAGGCACGGACTCCGCCGACCGTTACGTCATAACCTTTTGTTCTGAGTTCTTCCGCAAAGCGTTCCGCTTCAATTTTTGAGAAAAAGCCGCGATAGCTAACACACCCTGCCGCCACGAAACACCATTTCTCAAGCTCCAGAGAAAGCTCCGGGGCGGCGGATACATTCCAGATTGCATAGGGGCGCCCAATGTCAGCGTAAGTCGTAAAACTCTGATTATCCGGGAGTTTAAGTTCACCGATTGCAAACTCGCGCAGCCTGACTACCGTGGTGAGGGAGCGTTTCAATGCCTCGTTAGTGCCGGGATCGGTGATAATCGCACTAATGGGCCGCGTGCGGTGCCGGATATCAAGATGACCATCCACCGCTTGCGCGTAATAGCCGAGATTGGCACAACCTCCCAGCACAACGGCAAGACCTACGGCAATATTAAGCGTTAACGCGCACGAAATTCTCAAAGCCATAATCCTAAGCCTGCCGGTTGAAAGTATTTACAGCAAGCTCACCAAAAGAGAAGCTCAAGATTTATACGTCATGGCGTTATTTGGAAATTCGCTGAAGAATGGACGGAAAACAAAGGTCAACCAAAAGTTCAGAGTGACAATTCCGGATTACGTAAAAAATGGCCGACTCGTAAAAATGAGCATGCCTGACGAACCAATACGGCGGATAGAAGCATTCCTGAATGACTCACGTTGAGCACTATCTCGTCGCTTGTGCCCGGCATTTTCGTTTCTTCAACCGCCACCACACCGTCATTGGGATGCGGTAACCGGGATATCAACCTGCCGCCGCCGATACTCTTGTGGCCCGCGATCACTCCGAGTTCGCATTGGTCATTCCGCTCGGGAATCTCCTGGCTCAACCACTGCGGCATGCTGCGTCCGAGAATATATCGTCCCGGTGCGATTCGTGAAAGCTTCGTCGCCACGCGACTGCCGTTATAGGGACTCCCCGCCAGAATAACGCGGCCAATTCGTTGCTGAGGATATTCTGCAAGCATCTGCAGTACCAAAAGACCACCCAGGCTATGGCCGATAAAATGTACGCGCGGCGCGGCAATATTTGCAACAAAATTTGATAGCAATAACGCATTTTGCGACAGCGAGTTGCGCATGGAAGGATAGGAAAAAAAGACAGGATGAAAGCCGCAGCGCTGTAGCCGCATTCCCATTAATCGCATCACCCAGCCATGCATCCACAGCCCATGCACGAGCACGACGGTGTCTTGATCGGCGGCTGCCCCTGTCAATTCTACTCCTCAGACTGATTTCAAGGTATTTTACTCAGCATGAGCGCAAATGAGAATATAGAAAAACTCTGAATGGATCCTCGCGGGTTCGTTTTGGTCGCAATCTCGATAATTTATTCAGAAGTTTACAAAAAAGATGGCGCATTCTTGTGGCTGTCCAGTATGACGCCTTGCTTTCTTCGATGAGCCGTCCAGCCCATTAATCCTATGCCTCCCAAGATCAACGTATATGTGGCGGGCTCAGGAACAACACTTGCGGGAGGAATGGCATCTATCGCACCGACAGTGGCACCATAAAAATACTCATAATTAGGAATTGTGAAAAGGATGTCGGTATAAGTTCCGATAAACTTGAGCAGTCCATTACCCTCCCAGCCGGTAATGGAACTGCCGCTCTGGGTGAGTAAACCGCCCCCCCAATTACCTGCCCCCTGGCTTACTATGCTGAATGTCGCATCGTTCAGAAAATTGAACGTGACGGGTAAGCCTGATTGTCCGACGCTAAAAAGGCTTATGATGGGATCAACCACCGCCTGAGAAAAATGAAAACCGTTTATTTCGTTTGTACCACCGGTCATCAGGAGCGTTCCATTTGTTTCTGGAGTATTTGTCACCTCGGCACTGGTAAATGAGGTCGGAACATTATAGATATATGAACCATAATCTACTCCAAACGTATTTCCAGCGTAGGTGACATTGATGGTGTTCGATCCCTGGGTAAAATTGCCGTTCGCTGATGATGTCCAGTGAGCCCAGCTGGCCGTATCCAAAGGTGTTGCTTGAGCAGGCGCAATAAACATGATGCCGATAATAGCCGCAAGTTTTCTTATCATTCTGGTTCTCCCGATAATTTCATAATTCAAATAAGGCATTGTTGTATAACGATATTATCAATTCCGTTTCCTTTGTCAGCGAATGCCTGGAGAACCGGTAAATGATGCGTTACTATGGCTTATCGGTATTTCTGTCACAATTGGACTGAAGTACATCAAGCCTCGGCTTTTTATTGGACTGAAGTACAGGATGGAGAACGGGCGCGGCTGGCTGAGGGAGTCGGCGCCGCATGGCTGCGGGGAATCAGCGATGCGTTCTATTTCTGGGTAATAATAATGACGAATGAATATAATCGGGTAAATTCATGTGTCGTCATACCCGGAGGGATTAGGGGCCAGCAAAGGCCCGGCCGTAACAATACCTGCCACCTAAACTGGCAATGTTTTGTTGCAGCAATTCTTTAGAGATCAGGCAAGTGTCACTGGTCCGTGATCATCGCAGTGCTCATCGTGCGGGTGGTGGAGATGCCCATCGACCAGATAGTCGATATGATCGCCGTGCGGCACTGCTTCATGGCCGCAACCGGGGCCATGTGTATGGGTCTGCGAATGGCCAGCGCAAAGGTGTTCGGGCGTGCAATTTTCCGGATTGTCGCTTGTTACTCCAATTACATGTTCATCAGTGTGATCTCCGTGCTGGTGATGCAGATGTCCGTCATGCAGATAATCGACATGATCATCGTGCACGATACCCGTATGGCCGCACTGCGGCCCGTGTGGATGAGTATGATTTTCGTGCTGTGGCAGGTTACAATTAGTCATCTCGCTTTTCTCCTGAAAGATGTGGACCAAGTTGCGATAACATCAGACGGGCTACAAACTATAAAAAAATAACCCCGAATCATGTGCTGTAAACGACTCATAAAAATTTGACACATTTCCTTGCACGCAGTTCCTGTCCGCGATAGTCAAAGCTCAACAGTCCAACCGTGTCGCAAGCGATTCGTGTACTGGGGCTCCGGCCTAAGCAATTTTGCAGATATGCCGAGTCGGTGTGGAGGGAAGCCGGATGAGGATGTGGATACTTCCCCTATGCGGGTGTGGCTGAGCCCAACGATATCGACTATGAATTTCTGGAAATTGCCCGATCTTACCTGGAAGCTCGTTGGGATTTATAGCGACTGGACCTAACCTCCTTATAAGACAGAGGGCGGCGTTTAGCAAGGATCTGGATAGAAGTGACCCCTGGCCATTCAAGAATAGCCAAGAATAGTCATGTGACGCGAAATTTCCGGCTGGTCTTCCAATAAGATCAGCGGAAATACTTCCTTACATTTTGGTACCGATACTGGCGGTGCAGGTTTTGTGGGGTGCTTTTCGTACGTCGCCATCGACCTACTATTAATGGGCATTTCCGCGCATTTTGCGCGGCCGGGTGTCGCGGATAATGAGTCGTGCTGTTCTGGACTAGCCCTGGTTAAACTCGACCCTGCGGACCCTCGGTCTGATCGTAAACGTTTTTTTCTCCAGTCGATTCTTGTCTATATCATTCCAGCATTCCCGAGTCTTTGATTGAGAATGTCGAAACATTTTTTTCGTAAAGACTTCCGCGCCGTGATCAAGCAGAGCAGAAGAAGAGGTCGTGAGTGCGTCATCATGATACTTATTCACTTTTTTTCCTCCTTTAAAGCAAAAGAAAAAACTTACAAAGAATCCCGTTTTCCGTATGTAGCAAACTCCACCCAGAGGTTTTTGTAGAGAATAATCCGATTATAAAAAAGAACTGTGCGCTACCGAACTTAACAAGGTAATTTGAGGGATTGGGTCAATGCTCACACCGCATAATCATATTAGTCCATCAGACAATGGTGTTGGTTCCCCTGTCAGGGGGAAATCGATTAGCCTGCCTCGCGGCGAGCTACGATCCTCACTTTTTTGTACGCCGTTTTCTTGGCAATGTGTTTCGCAAGAACAGTCCCTAAAGCAATCTCTAAGGCTGACTGGCTCATTCGCTTAATCTCCCCGGGTGTCCATTGGTCAGTTAGGCGGAAAAATTTTAAGCTTTCGGCTGTTATTTTATTGTTCACAATTGCTGTGGATAAGTTTGTTGATAACCTATGAACACGGGGAGTAAGTTATCCTTCTGTAACAATATTTTCTTACCTGATCATTTTTTGAACTTCATAAATATTTAAATATAAACAGATACTTATGTGACAGCCTAAGATCCATGCGGGTTTGACCAGTGCTATTGTGTGATTTTTGTTACGAATGTGGATTACTCCGGAATGTCAAGAGAAATCTTGTTTTTTTCAGTTAAATCCATATTGCGTGCCATTTAGGTTAATCGCAGCATATTGGGGGAAGTTAAGCTCTCTAGCCGCTCCTGAAAAGTCTTCACAGCGCTTATAAATATTGAGTTGAGGGTATACAAAGAGGGCATGGAATGACCAGAATTAAGACTGTTAGCCCTGATTCCTGGTGAATTCTGATGAAGCCAGGGAAGCAAGAACACAGTGGTTTTGGATGATTTATTGGGGTACGACTGGAACAGATACTGGATCGGCGCCATATGCTGTACCAAGTGGCCGGGAAGATTCACTGCGCGGCGGTGGAAGAACGGTTCGTGGTGCTCTGATTCAGAGGAAAGCCATCCGGCATCCCGATCCCCGTGAATCGCCGGTTTTCCTCATGGTCATTGGGTCTGTTACCGCATCAGCTCTTCCGGCATCTTGCATTTTCCGTAATGATCGAGGGAAACACCAGCGCGCGCTGCTTCGCATTCGTTTCCATAAGTCTCTCCGTCACAGCCGCAAACGGGTTTGTATTCGTGAGTACAAATCGTAGGGATAATCTTGCAAGTTCCTTGTGCCTCGGCAATCTTGCATTGCCCGGTACCAATTTTACAATACTGTGCATCAGAGCATATCGCGCCCAACACGCCCCCACAATTGAATGGCTCGCTCGGTTCCATTTCTCTGCAGCGTTCGGTTAACTCCACGTTGAGAAAGGTTCCTGCACGGGGATGGATGGAACGCAATTGCTTGATCAGATCGTTGAATTTTTCCGCTGTTGTATCGAAAGCCGCTTCCACGCATGCGGACAATCCGGCTTCCATTGAGGCAGGGCCTCCCACCCTGGGATAATATACATAGTATATATTGATAGTATTAGCACCCACGGCCCTGCCGACTGTTTTCCGAACCAATTGCAAGGCCGCGTTATCCACGCCTCCGTGGGTGCTGCCGACGGTGATATTAATGGCGCGGCTCTCATTACTGTTTTGCGCGGAAGCGGATGTATTGATGAGTAAAGCCAATCCCATCAGTAAAGCATATATCAACATTTTTGTATGTTTCGCTTCCGCCATCATGCATCACCATGTGTGCTCAGCTAATCGCTTTCGTAATGGCGTCGAAACTGGCAATGAATAGCCGGGTTTCAGCAATCGTGACTTAATTTGGTCCGATAGGTCCTCCTTGCTCGTACTTCGGATCCTTGATCGGCTTGCCTTCCTTATCCCGGGAGAATTCCGGTACATGGGGGTTTTTGCTTGGCGATGAGGGATCTTGGCCCCGCTCCACGCGTTTCTTTTGATCGACATATCCAGTATCCATACCCTCTTTAGAACTGGCGGGACCACTTTTTGCGGCTGAGCCGCTCTGTCCTGTGGAACCGCTCTGCTCTGATGTACCGTACTGCGCGTGTACCACGCCAGCCGTGCCGATGCTAAAAGTGGCACCCAGCGCCAATGCAAGTGCCAGCGAGCGATTTGCCGATATAGAAAAATGTTTCATGGCTATTCCTTATATTTATCCAGCGATATTGCTGTGTTGAAAAGATTACGCAGTGTTTTCCAACTCTTCAGTTCGGTAGCACACTGAGCAAGCCCAAAACGATATTTCGGTGAAAACGTCGTCGTGGGAAAGCCTTCGTGAAGCATGGATACTCCGTTAACCATTCTGCCATTGAGCTGCCGCTATCTCCTGGATGCAGCTATTGACACCGTCGCCGATGACAATTGATTGATGATCATGGCCGCACCAACTTTTCTTGCGCTCCGGATGCAATCGCAGCTTTGCAAGATAGAACCGTCAGGAGATAACGGATCGAGCGGGGTGGCGGAGAGATTTTGCTTCCTGCCCCCCGTAGCGGGTAGTACCAGTTAGACTAATAATGGCCTTTGAGCCTGGGACCTGTACCGTCCGTTCCCGCGCTGTCGTCCTTATTATCATCATATCTTTCAGTACCATCGGTGCTATACCTGGAATTATCCGTGGAGCGCCGATCAGTCCCATAACCACTCTTTTGATCGTCACGTTTTGTGCCGTAGCCTGAATCCCCGCCAGAGGTGCCTGATGACGGGGAATCATAGGGCTTCTGTGTCGTGCCGCCTTGATCATAACCCTGTGCTTGCACGATCCCGGCTGTGGCAAAAATCAATGCACCGGTCAATACCAATGATTTTGCTGATAAAATTGAAGAGAATTTCATGATTATCCTTTTTTTAATCCAGCGACATCGCTGTGACAGCGATAATACGGTAGTGCTTCTGTCTGTTCAGTGCGCTAGCACACGGATGGAATGAGCGGCCGGAACTCATCATCATAGGGATTCGTATTGTTTCCGGTGGGCCACGGATTCAATGCGCAGAAATCAATTACGGAATAAAATTAATTTGTCAGCCGGCTCGACGCTTAATATTCTGAAATACTGCGCTTTGACTTTGCTCATGGGTATCAACATGACTGCAGCTTATGCATTTACCATTGAAACCAAAGGCGGCCCCAAGATCAAATCCAACGATGGTAATTTTGAAATGGTCTTCGGTGCTCGCGCCCATCTCGACGTGCATTCATTCAACGATGACAAGCCAAATCCTGGCTACCCTCCTTTCGGTAGCCAAGTACCCGACAGCCATCCGGACGGCGGTTTCAACTTCCGCCGCGGCTATACCGATGTGACGGTCAGATACTATGATCTGAGTTTTAAATTCCAGAACGATTTCGCTGCCGGCACTTTTCCTGGCAGTCTCCGTGAAGCTTGGGTTGGGGCCAAGCTCGGTCCAGGCCAGCTCACAATCGGCCAGTTCAAGCCTTATCGCGGCATGGAGGAATTGGCAAGCTCAAATGAGATTACCATGATGGAGCGTCCTTCCACCACATCGACCGGTATCTATGCCGGGAGGCAGTGGATGATGGGCGTAGGTTACAAGGGCCTCTATGCAAATAAGTTTGGCTATGGTGTAGATATCATGAGCCTGGCGCATACCGATATGCCGATTGCAGGGTCAAGCTATGGTGGCCGCCTCTTTTGGGTACCTTTTGCAGAGGAGGGCAATACTCTTCACTTTGGGTTCTCTTACAGCGTGGATGATGCGAGCTCCGAGTCGCTTGCCGCGAAAGTCGTCGATGTTTATGGCGGACGCCGCGGAATCAGTAAATCCTTGGGTATCGCAGGCGCCGGTATAGGCTCATCAGGCGATAACAAGCAATTCACTTTCGAAGCGGAAGCGGCATACTCCCTCGGACCGGTGACCCTGCAAGGAGAATACGCGAATTCAAGGCTTGACAACACGCATGTAGTAGGCGGGGCGCAGAAGGATTCCACGGTACAGGCATACTATGTGCAAGCCAGCTGGTTTGTGACCGGCGAAAGATCGATTTACAGGAAAGAGCGGGGGGCCTTTGGCAAGCCAAAACCGATCAGCAAGTGGGGCGCACTCGAACTTGCCATACGTTACGACCTGGCGGAGAATTTAAATCAGAGCCTGACCGCGGACCCTTGCCGCACCGGCACTTCAAAATGCCAGGTCCAGGTCATTACGCTGGGTACCAACTGGTATGTTCGGGAAGGTTTGCGCTTCATGCTGAATTACTATCTTACCGACGCTGTAATCGGCAATGCTGGTGCCGGCACTCCAGATCGGAAGGACACCCTCTCCGTAATTTCTTTCCGTACTCAGCTAAGCTTTTAAATGCTGGCAAGACTCATCCCGATTTTTCCAACAAATGCTGCATGGAGGGGTTTATTCAGGGATTCTTCAAGTTTGATGACTATCTCGGCCGGTGGAATCTTACGCCCGATGGTGACCCCATCATCACCCACAGTAGCCAGCTTCTGCCGGTACGTCAAGGCGCTACTCCAGCGATGCTCAAGATAGCGCTTGAAGCCGAGGAAAAATTCGGGGGTCTCCTGATGTCCTGGTGGGCTGGACGAGGCGCTGCCCGGGTGCTGGCTCATGAAGATGCGGCGCTGCTCATGGAACGTGCGGAGAACAATCTTTCACTTGCCGAGTTTGCGAGAAATGGCCGTGACGATGAAGCGAGCCGGATTATCTGTGCGGCGATAGCCGTTCTCCATCGGCAGATAGACCGGCCTCCTTTCGACCTTATCCCATTAACCCGATGGTTCGAGGATTTGGTACTCGCCGCAGCGCAGCATGGAGGCATACTGACCGTCTGCGCAGCCACCGCACGTGAATTATTGGAAACGCCACAGGAAGTTGTGGTGCTGCATGGCGACGTGCATCATGAAAATATTCTCGACTTCGGCTCACGAGGCTGGCTGGCGATTGACCCAAAACGCCTTATCGGGGAACGCGGTTTTGATTATGCGAATCTATTCTGCAACCCCGATGGGAGAACAGCAAGCGCTGCCGGACGGCTGACGCGACAAGTAGGAGTGGTGGCTGAAGCGGCAGGGTTGGAACGTAAGCGATTGCTGCAATGGATACTCGCCTGGGCAGGATTATCGGCGGCATGGTGGCTCCAGGATGGAGAGTCCCCCGTAAGCGAATTCAGGGTAGCAGAGCTGGCGGCGGCAGAACTGGCCAAAAACTGACAGCCATCACCCCGGTGGCGATTCATTCCAGAATCAGGCCTGCTCTGCCAATAACGTGTTACATCCGTTCGATATATTCACCGCTGTCAGTATTGATCTTGATCTTTTCGCCTTGCAGGACAAAGGCCGGCACCATGACAACGAGTCCCGTCTCCATTGTGGCAGGTTTGTAGGAACTGGTGGCTGTGGCGCCTTTAAGATTGGGTTCGGTATCGGTAATGGTCAGTACGACGCTGGCTGGAAGTTGTACTCCGATGGCACGTTCGTTGTGAAAATTGACTTGCACGTCGGTGTTCGGCAACAGGTATTCATATTGACTTTCAAGGAACTCCTGCGACAGGTTTAATTGTTCATAGTTTTCCTTATCCATGAAGATATAATTATCACCTTCCTGGTAGAGATACGTCATGTCACGCGGCTCGACGAATGCACGTTCCACCTTGTCTTCGGTACGGATGCGCTGGTTGGTCTTGGTGCCGGCCTCGATGTCTTTCATCTCTACCTGCATGAATGCTCCACCGCGGCCCCCGACATGGACGTGGTAACATTTCAGCACACGCCAGATGCGTTTATCCCATTCGATCAGGTTGCCGACACGGATTTCTGTTGCAAGCACTTTAGCCATCATTTTTCCAATGAATCAAAGAGCGCGCATTTTACTATAAAAAGCCAATTGGGAAGTCTATGCAATCCACGTTTTTAGCAGATTGCCGTCAATGTCAGCGGTTGGCGAATTTTCTGGATGAAGTGAAAGTTTGCCATCCCGATTATCATGCGCGTCCCGTGCCAGCCTTTGGCGACATCGCGCCCAAGCTGCTTGTCATCGGTCTGGCGCCTGGCATGCATGGCGCAAACCGTACCGGCAGGCCTTTTACCGGTGATTTTGCGGGAATCCTGTTATATCGGACGTTACATAAATTTGGCTTTGCCAGCCACGAGGGGTCGGCTTCCGCAGATGACAATTTACAGCTTATGAATTGCCGTATCACCAATGCGGTGAAATGTTTGCCGCCGCAGAATAAGCCGGAGCCGGGCGAAATCCGTCAATGCAACCGGTATCTGTCAGCTGAAATTGCC
This sequence comes from Nitrosospira multiformis, assembly GCF_900103165.1. Classification (NCBI taxonomy): domain Bacteria; kingdom Pseudomonadati; phylum Pseudomonadota; class Betaproteobacteria; order Nitrosomonadales; family Nitrosomonadaceae; genus Nitrosospira; species Nitrosospira multiformis. Next base: position 1,895,282 of record NZ_FNKY01000001.1, read on the forward strand.
GATTTCAGAAAAGACGGAGGTACTGCGTTACTCGCTCTCGGTGCTATCGCCCATCAGGCCGGATTGATGGCGTTGGGGCTCAAGGTCAGGGATTATCCTTTCGGCCATGGCACCGTCCATGCGTTGCAAGGTGGCCTCATTGCCGATGACGCAGCACACAATGGCTCGAAATCCGGTGGCCTGACGCTGTATGACAGCTATCATTGCAGCCGCTACAATACTCAGACCCGGCGCCTGACCACCGAGATGTTCGAACGGGTATTTGCAAAAATTTGCAGTGACTTGGCTTCCGATATAGCAATTCAACTACCAGATTCAGGTTAAAACGGAGACTATTTATGCCCTATGTAAATATTCGTATTGCAGGCTCGCTCAGCCGCGAGCAGAAGAAAAAGATCGCGCAGGAGATTACGGAGACGCTGGAGCGTATCGCCCATAAACCGAAATCCTATACTTATATCGCTTTCGATGAACTGCCCAATGAAAACTGGGCTATCGCAGGCAATTTGCTGGACGAGGAGGCCTGATCGCTTTGCTGGCAGAGTCTTCCTTCGATGCCAAGGCATTCTGCTCCAGTTTGCCCTCGCAGCCGGGTGTTTACCGCATGATGAATGCGGCGGGGCAGGTAATTTATGTCGGCAAAGCGATTGATCTAAAAAAGCGTGTTTCCTCTTATTTTCAGAAAACCGGCTTGGGTCCCCGCACCCAATTGATGGTGTCGCAAATCTCGGGAATTGAAACCACTGTTACCCGCTCAGAGGCGGAGGCGCTGCTGCTTGAGAATAATTTAATCAAGACGCTGACGCCCAAATACAACATACTTTTCCGGGATGATAAATCATATCCCTATGTAGTATTGACCGGGCATCATTTTCCCCGGCTTGGATTTTATCGCGGGGGATTGGATAAAAAACATCATTATTTTGGCCCTTTTCCCAACGCGGGGATGGTGCGGGAGAGCATTCAGCTTCTGCAAAAAGTGTTTCGTATTCGCACCTGTGAAGATAGCGTTTTCAGCAATCGCACGCGGCCCTGTCTGCTTTATCAGATCAAACGTTGCAGCGCGCCTTGCGTGAATCTGGTTACCGAGGAAGCCTATCGGGAAGATGCAAGGGATGCCGCGCTTTTCCTGCAGGGCAAACAAACCGAAGTGCTGGAGAGCATTACGAAAAAGATGCTGGAAGCTGCTAATTCACAGGAATACGAGCAAGCTGCATTGTTTCGTGACCAGATTCAGTCACTGAGAAAAATCCGCGAAAAACAATTCGTGGACAGTGGCAGAGCGCTTGATGCCGACGTGGTTGCCTGCGTTACAGAGAATAACGGGAGCGGGCGAGTTTGTGTCAATCTTGCCATGATCAGGGGAGGCCGGCACCTGGGGGATAAGAGTTTTTTTCCGCAAAATGCGGAAGAGTACGATCTACCCTCGGTAGTGGAAGCTTTTCTGGCCCAGCATTATCTCAATCGAGGTACGCCACACCTCATTATCGTTGGTGAAAAAATTCAACGGGAAGTGCTGCAAACACTGCTCGCCGAACAATCCGGCCATAAGGTTGCCATTAATTCCAATCCCATCGGCGATCGGCGTATGTGGCTCGATATGGCGACAGAAAACGCACGTCTCGCGCTGGAACAGATGCTGAGCCGTCAGGCCAGCCAGGAGGAGCGTCTGCAGGCCTTGCAACAGGCCCTGGATATGCCGGGACTTGGCCGCATCGAATGTTTTGACGTCAGCCACACTCAAGGTGAAGCCACCATCGCATCCTGCGTGGTTTATGACAACTTCTCCATGCGCAGCAGCGAGTATCGACGCTACAATATCAATGGCATCACGCCGGGGGACGACTATGCCGCCATGCGCGACGTTCTGTCACGGCGCTATCATAAAATTACCGGAGGCGAGGGCAGGCTTCCCGATCTGATTCTGATTGACGGAGGCAAAGGGCAGGTAGGTGTGGCGCAGGAAGTGCTGGTTGAGCTTGGATTGAACGACGCGAACCTGCTAGGCGTGGCAAAAGGCGAAGAACGCAAACCTGGCCTGGAACAATTGATTTTCCCGGGGCTGCAAAAGCCGCTACAATTACCAAAGGATCATCCCGGGCTGCATCTGATCCAGCAGATTCGCGACGAGGCCCATCGCTTTGCGATTTATGGTCATCGCGCCAAACTTGGCAAATTGCGTACCAGTTCCAGCCTGGAACAGATTGAGGGTATCGGAGCCAAGCGTCGTCAAAGCCTGCTGGCACGGTTTGGTGGCTTGAAAGGGGTACTCACCGCCAGTATCGAAGAATTGCAGCAGGCCGAAGGAATCAGCCGTGCGCTGGCCGAGAAGGTTTACAAGGAATTGCATTGAATCGCAACCCGCTGGTTGCCTGCTCATCCCGTATTTGGGCGCTTTTTAGACTGCCCGTTCAATCTAAATCCAGTAGTTGTAGCGAATTTACTTCAAAACGTGAAGGTCAAGTGACAAAAAGAAATATTGCGGGTCATGATGCTGATCTGAAAATGAGTGGCCAACCGCCGAATTCAGGTTTAGTCTCTGTGGATTCAGTGGCATACCCTGACCTTTATGCCTTTTAACCTGCCAAATGTGCTTACCTGGATGCGCATCCTTGCGATTCCGCTGTTTGTGGGCATTTTCTATTTTCCACCCTCATGGTTATCTCAATCCGACCAGAACCTGATTGCTACCATTATCTTTACCGGCGCGGCCATCACCGACTGGCTGGATGGCTACCTTGCGAGAGTGCTTAATCAAACCTCGGCTTTCGGCGCGTTTCTTGATCCGGTGGCGGATAAGCTGATGGTGGCGGCAGCATTGATCGTGCTGGTCTACCTGAGCAGGCTTGATGCGCTTATTGCTTTCATCATCATTGGCCGCGAAATTACCATTTCAGCCTTGCGTGAATGGATGGCTCAGATCGGCAAAGGCAAAAGTATGGCGGTTTCTTTTCTGGGGAAATTAAAAACGGCGTCGCAAATGATCGCTATTCCGCTGTTGTTATATCATGACAAGATAAATGAAAGCTTCGATCCGCAGAAAATAGGGACATGGCTGATCTATCTGGCTGCCATACTAACCCTGTGGTCGATGGGATACTATCTGAAAGTCGCGATTCCTCAGGCATTGAAACATGGCTGAAATCAGGTTTAACACCTGCGCTGACAAGTCCTTTCCTTGACAAAGAATCCAGCATCCTTATAATGCCAACATTATTTTTTGCGGGAATAGCTCAGTGGTAGAGCACAACCTTGCCAAGGTTGGGGTCGCGAGTTCGAGCCTCGTTTCCCGCTCCAGTTTGCAGGGAAAATGGATTCTTTAGCAAGAGGCCATGTATAAACAGACGTGAGCCTTTGTTGGAATCCGTTTTCCCTTTTTGATTTTCTATTGCATTGTCATGCAACCTATTCTGGTTGCGCAACAATGGCGGGGTGGCAGAGTGGTCATGCAGCGGCCTGCAAAGCCGTGGACGCCGGTTCGATTCCGACCCCCGCCTCCATTAAATCAGTAACTTATAAAATCTTTGCATAAGATTTTAGGAAACGTTTCCTATGATTGCGATTTATCGCGCTTGTCATATCCTGAATGCTGTATCGGAGATACCCTTTCTCCGACCCTGGATCGCACATATTTGGCAGTCATCGACTCAGTAGAATGCCCCAGCAACTTGCGCGCATTCGCCATCGTTTCCATATCGGATGCACTCTTCGCACGAAGATCCTTGAACTGGAATCGTGTGAATTCGATTCCCCGTTCTGTGGCTAGTTTCTCAGCAAGGTCGCGCGCCTTATCGAACTGACTGCGGAAGTAGCCGAAAGGTTTTAGCTGCTGCCCCTTCGGGTCCGCCAGCAATGTCATGCCGACGATACCCCGCGATTTGATACGATCTATCAACTTCGACAGTTCGCCTTCTACTGCGATTTGGAGCCGCGCCTTGGTCTTTCCTTGCTCGATCCATAACGAGCCATCCCGTACCTGATCCCAGCGCATCCTGAGCACATCGGCAGGCCGCTGACCCGTTAAATACTCCAAGTCAATGGCGTCTTGGATAACTGGCGATGCACAGTCATAGACCAGCGCGAACATTTCATCGGTTACGTAAAAATCGCGGCCTTCCTTGACTTTCATCTGGCGTGTTATGCCGGTGAGGGGGTTAGCGATACACATGAAGCCGCGAGCACGAGCCCAGTTGAAGATTACCGAAAGAAATTTGATATCTTTTTTCGCTGAGGATTTGGATGAACGTTCATCGAAATACCGCATAAAGTATTCGGGCTTGAAATCATCCATACCCATCGCGCCGAAGACCGGTTCTATCTCTTCCAATATTTCCTGCGGTCACTCAATGTTCGATCGGATAATTGGGATTGCCTCTTATCGTTTGCCCATAGCGTGTTCCGATCATGTATTGCAGTCAGGTTTCGCTCATCATCGGCTATGATCGGTGATGAGCTGGTGCGCTCCAATTCTAGCCATTTGATTTTGGCGGTCAGCAAATCCCGGCCAAGCGGGGTGAATGTGCGCTTACCGTTTTCCGATCTTTCATAAAAGAAAATTCAACCGCGCCGCGCTTGTTCGCGCGCATGCGGCGAACCATGTGTGGTGGTAAGTCTCTTGTTTTAATTCTTGGTCTCGGCATAACGCTAGACTATTTTATTTTTCCAAAATCTGGCAACTTACCGGGTGTCAGGGAGGCGAGGTCGATACCAGCGAGCTTCATTCGTGCGTACCAACGTCCGATTATCGGACGTCCAGCTGCGCTTAACTCGGACCGCCAGCCATGTTGCGTAAGCCATTCCAGCTGCGCATCGCGGTGAATACGGCCGGTTATGGCTGCTACTTCTTCCGGATTCAGGATCTCCTCATGCCCATTCACTATATCATTCCTCTGTCTATGTGGCTTCAACAACACCGACCTTTGCTGCAATGACCTTGCGCGACCACTTATGCTTACCCTTGATTGCGAGAATCACTGTGCGCCAGTCGACGGGGTCATGCATGTTAATTTTTTCTCCCATATGTATGGTCGGATTTATTAATATGACTAAATCCTCCGAAATGAAATCCCCCACACGTACGGGTTAACGTCCCATGAGCCAGCGCCGTTTATGGTTTCCCAAAGAAACCGGTAAGCCTTGATGTAACTCCCATCCAGATCGTCGGCGCAACCTGTCCACTCATCGGAAATCAGAACACCCTCTGCTCGCGCATCCTCTTCACTTATATCCTGCAAGCGCTCAACGCGAACAGCGGTTATCTCAAGCAGGATGCGGGAGGCGTGGCGTGGCATGAACAGCGAGGGGCGCTTCCACCAAAACGAATAAGCACGACTACGTTTTTTTCCGGGTAGAACGTTTGGCTCTTCATAGCGGTACCCACTCATTTCACGACTTAGGTCCACAAAATGCCACTCGTCACGTCCTTTCTTCGCGCTAAACCGAGTTTCCCACCGTCCCCGTGCCCAAAAGGTCTCTTTACACCATATCCTGTCTCCGGGCTGGCCGTAGGGGCAGTTTCTATGATAGCCAGCATTGACTTCGCCGACCAACTCAGACGGAGATAGCACGCACCCAAAATCACGATCTTTGCGAGGCTTTACAGTCCGCCTCGTCTGCGACTTGCGACCTTCCAGTAAAGCCCGAACCATTTCCGGCTTGAACAACAAGGGAGTTTCTTTCATGGCTCATCTCCTATGAATTTGTGGAGGACATCTACCCTAGATAGCAATCTGTCTGTTCCGTAGATTGGATTCCATTTGCAGATTCGCTCAACAGCCGCCATCAGATTCATCGGACTGCCCTCAGCGTCTGAAGGGCCAGATGATGCTCAAGGCGCAATCAATTTCATTCGCCAACATGGACGATGTTGAGTTTGGGCGTATCTATTCCGCGGCTATCCGTCCATGAACAACACGCGCAAGCTGCAGCAATAATCGGGATGGCTGAGCGGCTAGAAGATCTGGCCAGCCGTGAATACATTGCCGCAAAGTTCGGCGGGATGACGAAGCCGGAACATGTCACTGTAATGATGAACCGAATATTCCAAACGCTGGGGACTGGGTTCACGGGCGCCGCGGCGCATACAAACTGCTGCTGTGCTATTTCGGCGCGAACATTGGCTACCGCGCGATTCGGTACGATTTAAAATGTCGAGATGCTGTTGTAATTGAAATCCGGAGAAGGGTGTATGAAACGCTCGATGTGATCGGGAGTAGGGCGATGGCGGAAATATTGATTGCGCTTGAGGAGCATGCGTTGATCAATCGTGAGGGAGAATGCTGGAATAAGTTGAAGTTATCAGCATATTCACCCTAATTCGTTGCCGAATAAGAATCCTGTTACTGCGGTAAGCGGAAGTCGAAGGTAACCGGCACTCCTCTGTAGGGCAGGATTTTCGTGTGGTTGGTAGCACTTAGCGTCTCGAAGGTGAATAAAAATGGGGTCGGACAAGTCTTGGTCTTTTTCTAGTGGATCGTCGAGATATCTCGCATTCGCAAGATGCATTAAGTATTCATTTTCGCTGGTAATAAAGCCTGAAATTAAAAGCCCACTAACAATTAGCGTAACCTTCGTTTCGTGTGGAGGATCAATTTCGGCAAGCTCAATAGCTACCAATAATTGGCCTGGACCCATATGTGAGCTCCTTTTGGCATCAAATTGTGCCGTTGCATAAGAATCGCAGGCAACACTATCACACTTGATATGAGTAAAATCTTGTTTTTATGTTGGATATTTGTTAAGAATGCGTGAAAAACTACACGCTGGGGGATAATCGGAAATTGCGCTAAGGCAACTTGAGGATCGATTGGGAAGAGACTCGCTTTCAGTGAATTGGCGATCAAGCCCCCTCCCTGAAAGCAATGCCGCTTTCAGGGAATTATTGCTCAGCAAGCTATATGTGCCCCAGCAGAGCCAGAATTAATACTATTAAAAGTACAAAGCCAAGGCCCCCACTGGGCCCATAACCCCAGCCGCTGCTGTAACCCCATGCCGGAATTGCACCGACAAGCGCGAGTACCAGCACGATCACAAGAATGGTTGCAAGAGTCATTTTAGTTCTCCTCGTCTAGATTATTCATTTTTATTATTGCTCTTTCTCAGAATATTCTCCGTTCGTTGGTTAACAAAATAAGAAAGCATTTTTCTGAGCATAGCGAGAGAGCCAAAATGACAAGGTGACTAAATTTGTTTAGGCACAGTGTATGGTCGAGAAGATAAATACAATTGCTCACATTCAACTCAGCAATAAAAAACCCGCTATTGAGCGGGTTTGTATTTTTCTAACTCATAGAGGTAAGCCCCCGGCTATGCCGGGGGACTCACCGGGGTTTGACCTATACGACGGTCGGTGTGAATTTCTGATCTCTACCAAGAGAAAGGAGATTCACAATGAAAGAATATCAGAGCCTGAGCCATACGAGGTGGGATTGCAAATATCACATTGTGTTCATACCGAAGCGTCGCAAGAGGAAAATATTTGGTGTACCGCGGCGGCATTTGGGAGAGATATTTCACGAGTTAGCTTTGCACAAGGGGTCAAAGATTGTGGAGGGGCACATGATGGGAGATCACGTTCATATGTGCTTGAGCATTCCGCCGAAGTATGCGGTGTCAAATGTCGTGGGATATTTAAAAGGGAAGAGTGCGATTCAGATCGCACGGAAGTTTGGCGTGCGGCAGAAGAACTTCACGGGCGAGCATTTCTGGGCCCGCGGATATTTTGTCTCGACGGTTGGATTAGACGAGAATATTGTTCGAGCATACATCCGCAACCAGGAAGAAGAGGACGCGTGGTACGACCAGATGAAGCTCGTCATGGGATAAACCGCCAAGGGCGGCTCATGGGTTTATGGGCGCCTTTGAGGCGCTCACCATCTCAAGCCACCGGCTTTGCCGGTGGTATTTGACTGAGTGGCCTCCCCTGTGCAGAAAACGCTGGGTCATTATACTGTCAGGTGGGAAAGATTTTATGTGACGGTGTTTACAATATGTCGTCAAATGTCGCTTCACTTTTAATGGGACATTTTGGGTTAGTACCTGTAGCTGACGCCCTGGCCGTCAGGGTCGTGCACATATTGATAAAGTGACGCAAGTTAAGCCGAGGCGATCAAGTTTCCACATCGCTTCCTTGCATGCGGTACAGGTACTGCGGCTACGACGACTTCGCTCTCATCCTTCGCAATAAACGTTCTTCTGCAAGGGATCGTACAACGAGATAAGTACCTAATCCCTTACAGCCTATACAGGTTCTGAGATTCACACGGCTTCGCCCTGTTCCTTTGCAATAAATGCACATTGTCGACACATGATGAATACTTGGACCCTCTAGCATATAGTTCTCCTGACTTTGGGTAATGAGGTACTAAAACCAGTTTTGGCTGGATATGTAGCGGGGTCAAGCAAGATAACATAGGGTACGTCAAGATTAGATTTCGAAAATGTGATTAATTCGTCATTGTTTAAGTGTAAAAAGGCATTAAAAAAGACGGCAACTCACCCTTTTTTCCGAACTCGCCTGAACCCCGGAATGGACTTCCCCCGGTCTAGCGGGCAAACCGGGCAATTCAATTCTCTGTTCGTTGGCTAACAAAGTACGAAAGCATTTCTCTGAGCATAACGAGAAAACCGAAATGACAGGGCGACTAGGGCTGGTAACGGGGAAGGGGTTGGCGTTTATTCAGAGGCGGTTGAATAGTAGGGAGGAGATGAGTGTATGGGTTAATTAAGAGCGGAGGGGCGTTCAGCGTAACAATGGCGCTGGAAATTGCAACCTCTGTTTGACCATGCGTCTCATCTTGTCACTGAATCAATTCCCTAATAACTTGCTTTTTTTTATCACCAACTATCCATAAATGGACGTAATTTAAGACTTGATAGTAAATCTGCCCTGACTTGGGGCGGCTATCAATTTTTGATTTATTCCAAGTCTAGTCATTGGGCAATTATTAGCATTTTTTCGGTGTGAATCGCCCCGGATTTCATGGAGGCTGTTTGGTTTAAGTTAGACTTCTACCGTGGTCATTTAATAGTTTACCTCAGCTTCAGCCGGTGGAATGTAACCGATAGGTTCGAGTAACCGGTGGTGGTTAAACCAAGATACCCATTCCAGGGTGCTCGGCGATGGATCAGTTCGGCCTTGTACAGTCCGTTGATTGACTCAGCCAAGGCGTTGTCGTAGCTGTCTCCCCGACTGCCTACGGAAGGCTCAATTCCAGCTTGGGCAAGGCGTTCCGTATAGCGAATGGAGATGTACTGGGATCCTCTATCGCTGTGATGCACCAGAGCATCGGATTGCTTGGGCTGGCGAGCGTAGAGTGCCTGCTCCAGGGCATCGAGGACGAAGTCCGTGTGCATGGAGCTGCTCACGCGCCAACCCACGATGCGCCTGGCAAATACGTCGATGACAAGGGCCACATACAGCCAGCCCTGCCACGTTGATACATACGTGAAATCTGAAACCCATAGCTGGTTTGGGCGATCGGCCTTGAATTGACGATTGACCCGATCCAATGGGCAAGGTACTGCCGCGTCGGTAATCGTGGTTCGCACAATCTTGCCACGCCGCACGCCCTGGCGTTTCATGAGCTGCTCCACCGTGCAGCGAGCCACAGGGTGACCTTCACGGTTCAGTTGTCGCCAGACTTTGTCAGCGCCGTAGACCTGCATATTGGTTTGCCAAACCCGTTCAATTTCTGGATTCAACATGTCCTCGCGCTTGGCGCGAGCACAACGCAATGCAGGATTCCTCTGCTGTGCAGCAGAGCGTCGATAGCCTGACGGGGCAATCTGCAACACCTTGCAGATCGGCTCGACCCCATAGGTATCCTGATGCTGGTCGATAAACTGCCTCAGGACTTGAATCGGCGGTCAAGTTCCGCCTAGGCGAAAAAAGCGCTCGCCAGTCGCAAAATCTCATTGGCTTTGCGCAGTTCTCGAACTTCGCGCTCCAGTGCTTTTAACCGGTCACGCTCGGTGCCTGTCACGCCATCGCACATGCCAATGTCGATCTCGTGCTTACGCACCCAATCATGCAAGGTCTGGGGAACACAACCGATCTTGGGCGCAATGGATTCAACGGTTGCCCACAACGACGGATACTCGCCACGGTGTTCGAACACCATGCGTACCGCACGTTCACGTACTTCGGGGGAAAACTTGTTTGATTTCTTCATGGCTCCATTCTCTCAGATGTTGGAGCCTTCTCAAAACCCGGGGCGGTTCAGGGAGAATATTATGTATACAGCGACTATTAAAAAAATCCTTCAGATATTCATTGTCAAATGTGTCTTAAGTAGCATTTTAATTTCAAATTCCGCTAATGCCGCAATCATTTATGATCAACCGGGAAGTACACTTCCTGGTCTAAATTCCGACAATAGAGGTATTTACGACGACTTCCAGCTAGCATCAAATTTCATCCTGACAAGATACGAATGGACAGGCGGCACAGTGTCCTTCGCGTCTCCTCCCGGAGACGCACCCCCGTCCCTCTTTGGAGGGATAGCTGAAGATGCTTCGGGTCAACCCGATGGTCCTGTTGTTGACATATTTAATATAGTAGTCAACCCTCCGACCGCAGTCTTTCTAGGCTCAACTTCATCTGGTGGTATAACCAGTAACGTTTACAGATATTCGGTTGATCTGACCAGCCCAATAACCCTCCAAGGGGGTCAACGATATTGGTTAGGAATTAACGGGTCTTTTTCCCATCTCCAGCTGATCCTACGTTAGAGTGGCATTGGGCGTTTGGTTCTGGAGGGAATAACCAGGCGCTTCTTTTTACCGGATCAGTTCCAAGGACACCCATAGAGGCTGATTTCAGCTTTACATTGATTGGATCGGCAATTACTTCTGTTCCCGAACCTAGTCTGCTGTTGCTACTTGGGATCGGTTTACTAGCATTTTACTTCAGTAGCCGCCTAAACTCCCTTGAGGCCACCCCGGCATAAGCGCGAGGATCGGGCGAACCAAAGATGCCGCACAACGTAACAAGCATATCAAATGCCAGTGCGCCAGGTTCGCTAAAAGAGCCCAGCGGACCAAGCAAATCGAGAGATCACCTACGGCTTGTAAAGTAGTAATTCTGGCTTATTGTTAATGAAAAAATTCCGAATTTCCCACTTGCATTTTTCGAGAAGCACCGTTCGATAACTTATAAAATGAGGACAATCTGCACTTCTCATGACAGAGAAAAATGACGGAGAATGGGGGGCGTAGAAAGAACTTACTTGAATTTGATAGCATCACCGTTGCAAATAACGCTTTCCGAGCAGTCATAGCTGTTATCGCGCTGACGGTCACATTGCAAATTAATGATTGCATCTGCGCCAGCTTGTTGAGCCCAATAACGAGTTTGAAGAACCGCTTCTCTTGTCGTTGCGGCATGACCCCACATAGAACTCTTACAAGAGATACCATGGACGGTTGTTACGGTCTCGAATTGCCGCTTAATCCGTTTTGTTTGAGTATAAATCTTAATTCCCTCCAAGGCATCGAGTTGTTCCGGTGATAACTGATGAATGCTCGCTACAGGTGGAGGCTTCGTGGTACCGCAGCCAGAGAGTAATAGTACCGAAAGCAAAATTAAGGCATTATTTCCAATTTGCATAGACTCACCCGTAAATTTTATAGGAATGGGTAGGGGAGGTCTTTCCATATCAAATAAAATAAAAAGGATGGCTTATTAGACCATCCAAGGAGGAGAGAATTACGCCCAAACTCCGCGCCCAATCTTCCCATTTTGACGCGATGTTTGTCTAAGCAGCGATCTGCTGATCAGTTACGCTGCATATTCCAGTAAGGGTATTTCAATATCGCTAATTTAGCCTAGCAGGTTTTACCGTTAATACAAATCAAACCCATAAAAAACAATTGCATTTTCCGGAAAGCGCTGATAGAAGTATTCTATAGAGTGAGAAATAGTCACTCCAAATACCGCCGAAAGGCGGTTTTTTATTTCTAACCCACTGCTAATCCAGTGGGTTTTTTTTGGGTAACGGATCTAAGGGTGCTATCCCCATGCTTGGTCCCACCTTGCTTGCCCAGAATACAATGGTTTCCGGGAAGTCTATCAGCGGTTCTTCATGCTCATAAGAGCCTAAAAGAGCACCATCGGGACGATTAACAATAATGTTTCCGAGGCGCTCAATATTGCCTTCTTGGGCTCGCAGGTAGAAGACGTATTTAGGCATTTTGTAGTTTTGAAAACGAAATGCCGTGACGGGTTACGTATAGGTTAGGAATTTTTGGGCGCTAAGCCAACGCTATAGCTTTCTTTGCGTCCCCAAAACACCTTAGATTCCGGCCATCCCACGAGGATGCCAGGGGCCTAACGGACCATCCCAGCAAAAAGTGACGTGATTGTTGCGCTCGATAGTTCCTTCTGTGGTGCGGGTATAGGGGACGTATGTATTCATTTCTACCTCCTTCGCTAGCCCATCTCACTTTTAATACATTTTACTGGACAAAGTTACTTTATGGTAGGACTAATCATCGGTGCAGTAGTTCTTATACTGGTTAGTTTCGGCGGCGGCTGGGCTGTGAAAGATTGGAAGGATGGGGCCGAGGTTGCCCTGGCGGTAGCCGCAAAAGAAAAGGTTGAATCGCGCAATGCGATCCTGGAAGCGGCGAATACCAGCTGTGCCACTGACATCAAGGGCGTGAAGAAGGGGATCGCGCGGTAATTGTCAGCTAGGTGGAAGAGCGCGAGAAGACAGCATCAGCCGCTATGGCGCAAGCCGAAGTACTGGTAGCGCAGCGCAAGAAGGAAATAGCCGCGATCAAGAATCTCCCGTCGGTACCGCCAGAGCCGGAGGCGCAGTGCGCGGCTATTGTGTGGGAACAGAGAGAATACGTTCTAGCCCGTATTCAGTCCGTACGTAAATAGGAGAGAACATTGTCGTCCTGCTCTAGCATTTCCTCCAGGTGCGCCACGTTCTCTTCTTCCACATCGATAAACGCCAGATCATGCTTGCCGTTGTAGCGCGGGACCGCATCTCGCCACGTGCCATCGCAAGCAAGGGAGAGAGCATTTGCCGCAAACGATCCCTGATTATTGGCGAAGACGATTTTGTAACTTTTGGTTGCTCTCATTTTAGTTCTCCTCTTGATTTAGCTTGGTTAATCGGTTGCTGGGCATCCCCGCTCTGCTCTTAGATGCTCCGAAAGTGCGTTTGCTATCGAGTTGATCGAGCCCTGAATTTTCATATTCATGAAAAGGGCTTCCCATATTCCAAACTGGGATCAAATCCTAGTACAGATTGCGAGATAGTCAACTCAGAAATTACGAAACCTGCCATTGAGCGGGTTTTTTTTAGTCTAATTGAATTTTCTGAGATGTGAGATCCGGTGAAAGGTATATGACACTCTGGATTTAACTAGACAGGGGGCGATGGCTGAGATGGAGGATTGCTTGGAAGGGCATGGATTGATAGGGGGGATCGGCATTGTGCTATTTGACTGGATGAATCGTTATAAAATCCTTAGCGGTTTTTTTCATAAAATCGTATTTGCTCCTCGCTCGCTGGTTTGCATGCAATATATCCTGTTGACTTATCACCGATGATAACCGCCTCATATATTGAACCGCCCTTGTTTAAACACATAGCAAACAGGTCATTGTCTCCTTTAAACTTTCCCGCAACGAACGATACGACTATCGCAATGGAAACGATGATGGCAACGATAATTCTCATACCATCCTTTTCAATTCATTCGCAGAAGAAAATTACATGCTTCACGGATATTATAATAATTCTTACCGCAGGGCGTGTATGCAATCAATGCTAACCTCGGGAAGCTCTCAGGCGAGGTGACGTGAAGCGATGTGTAATTTTAGTTGACCAAGAACCCCGCCAAGAACGGCGAGGACTCCGCCAACAACTACAGGGACAGCTTTAATTAATTCAGCTGAAATTGTGGGATCGGACATATATTTACTCTTGTTAAAAACAATCACGTAAGCCAAATTCATCCGTAAATTGTATATGATCCAAAAGGTGTCATAAGGCGGGACAGCTCTCGTGACCTAGACAGTATGGTTTCAATTGCTCTTCAAAAGATCTTGGTGGGGCCGGAAACGAATAGCATCCATTCTCCTTGAGCCAAGGTCGTATTGCCAACGTTAGAGACTTTCAGTAGCTCGGATAATAAAGCGTCGTGAGGATAAAGATAGACTAAATTTACATGCCTGAAACAGACCCATAAACCTTTATCTTGGTATTTTTTTTCGAAGGTAAGACGCCCTTTCAATTGGACGCGTAAGATCGCTGAGCCGTCAAAGGGGACAGCCAGAAAATCTGCGCCGTTCCAGTCGTCTGTGAGACGGTACGTAGCAAACCCGAAGTCTGCCAAAAGACAGGATACCTTCTGGAAGTTAAAGATTTCCTTCTGGCGTGAATTCAGGTCGGCGTACTTTATGCGCTGAAACGTTGTCATTATTAGACTCTAAGGGGTCTAGCACCCAAACTCATCCGTAAATATCTAGGTTTGGGCAGGCTGTTGCGCGACCTTCAACGTACGATGGAGGCGTCGTTAATAGCGGCGACAACCTCGGCAAACGCAGTGTGCAGAAGACTCTTGTTCTTCGGGAATCGATTTACAAATAGGGGGCTCGGATGCGGAATTTGTATGATGCGAAGCACGGGGTTGAATCGCCGAAGCAAAGTTTCCGCTCTGGCTGCTTTTTGACCAACTAACACCACAACCTTTAAGTTTGGAAGCAGAGGTAATAGTGATCGAAGTGCAGGTTCAGCATCACGAATATCATTTAAGGTAACTGGTCGAATCTTTTGTCCTGTTCCTACATACCACGGCACTATATTCCATACGACGGTTCGTCGTCGATCAAGTCCCGCGTGTCGGTTGAATGTGAAGAAATTCTTTGCGGTTTCGTCAGGGTTATTTCTGGAAATAAAGCCAGATTTGACGGCCCGAGATCCAGGAGCCTCAAGTAAGAAAAGGCACTCAGCAAGTGTACCTCCATCGAAAGGGTCAAAATTTGGGATCTCATCGGTCAAATCCTGTTGGGAGCGAAGATCTTCGACAAAAGCTGTGAGAGGCGCAATGTGGCTTGCTGACAGCTGAGTTAAGCGGTGCGCGCGGATCGCAGCATCTCCGAGCGACTTTGGTTCATCTACGTGCGAGTGGTGGTTGAGATTAGAAAGCGAATTAGGCATGAATTATGGCGGAATCTGAATTGACGGTCGGAGCTAGCTCATCTGTAAATTGTATAGGAATACGCACCTGCTAGTCTGCTGACCAAGTGGAAAGTTTCCTTGCAATTCCCGGGAAGGCTGATAGAAGTATTCTATAAAGTGAGAAATGCTTACTCCAGATACCGTTGAAAGGCGGTTTTTTTATTTCTAGCCCACCTATAACCCGGTGAGTTTTTTATGCGCGGCTATCGAGGGAAGGCTGTACGCGACCAGTTCTGATGAGTCTGAGCGAGAAGCACAAGTTGGTGCCAAACCAATGGTATACCCAGTCTGGGTTCGCCAGAAAACTTTCGATTCAGGCCAACCCGTAAGCTGTTCCTCATGCATATAGGGGCCAAGCTGATCATCCCATTCAAAATTGGAATCGTCACGTGAGATAGCCCCGTCCTTAGTTCGAGTATAGATCGCGTAGATGGCCATTTTTTTCGTGAAATAATAATACCTTACGTCTATGACGTAAACTAGGATCCATCCGCGTTGCGGATATAGGGGATTAGCTGGCTCATGACACGTATGACGCAAGTAGAGAGAGTAAATATTGTAAGTGACGCGCTACGCGATTTGTGTCAGGGAAGTGTAAAGATCTGTCAATACTCCGTTCGGGGATAAAGCTGCGCGCGCCCGTGGAGGGGCGCAACTCAAAGATTGAAATGCGGTGACTGAGAAGAAGAAACCTGCGACTGTGCGTAAGCCTGCATCGAAGAAGGTGAAAAAAACGTCGTTTTATAGAGGAGTAGAAACTTGGGGAATAGTTTTCCGCTGCTGAGGCTGGTAGACTTATCCAGGCTCAACAGGCGGAGATGATCATGCGACGCTTATTGGTTTTCTCGATAGTGGGGTTTGTTTTATCTGGCTGCGCGGCAAAGGTCATAAGTTCCAGCCCGCAAACGGTTGTAGTGCGTGCACCCGATACGGGTTATGCAGAAGCACAAGCGCTTGCCGATAAAGAATGCGGCAAAAATCAGCGATATGTCAGAATGATTAAGCAGCCGACTCCGTTCGCAACTGAATTTGTTTTTGACTGTACTCAATAACTCTCATACTTTCAAGAAGCCGCCCCCCCAGGCGGCTTTTTTCATTTTGAAGAAAATAAATGGCATACACCGAGTTTAATGGTGAGCTTGATGAAGAATTGCCGGGCTATGTCGAGTTCAATAGCAGACTTAATAAGCCCAAAGCAGAAGGTGGCTTCTTTGCTTCTGCCAAACGTGCGGCTGGCGCTGGGATAAAAGGCGCTGACCAAGCTGCCGCTGACTTAATCCCTGGGGTCGAAGGATAACGCGCTCAAGAGGTACGGTCAGAGCGTTATCGATTCAGCTTGGGGACATCGCCGGTAAGCCAGGTAAGGCTGGAACCGAAGCAACCAGCTGCTGCATCGTCCATGGCCGGGATTGTCGGAGCGAGGGCTGTTGGACAGGGCATTACAGCATCATCTCTCTTGTCCGGCCCTGCCGCGCCACTCGTTGCCGCCGCCGGTCAGGTTGAATTGCGGCGCTGCCATCCTTCGGCGGTATCCGTGACAAACAAACTCTGGATGACCCTCAAAACCAGAAATCGGCGAAGGCCCATATAGTCGCCACTTTGGACGCGGCTACCGTGGGAGCCATTGAATCCCGCTTTGGTCCGCAGAATGGGCACTGACCGCAATGACGAAAGAGGGTAGAGCCCAACCGGCAGAGAAGTTCGCCGCTATCACCTTGAAAGGATCGATTGGGAAAGGTGCAGTGAAGGGCGGGCGATTGAGGGTCGGAAGAACTCGTACAGAACCCGTTGAGCAGGTCGCATCATTCGATGACCGGTGCACATCGAAGAATGTTGAAGAGACGTTGTTTGGTGGCGCTATGGACGCAATCTGCTGCGAGGCAGGAAGCCGGAAACGCTGCTTACACCCGGTGAGCCTCAACCAAACGACTTCCGCCAGGAATTAAGCCCCAGAAATACCCGGGTGGGGAACCTTCATGTACCGCGATGACGCCACCTTGCAAGCCACCTTGAATGGTCAAATGGGTACGGCGCTGGGCTACGGCATTGACGAGAAACCAGTCGGCGCGGATCAAGTCGTGACCACGCGTGACCAGAACGGAACGGTGATTTAGGACGTGGCGACGGATGGCCATCCGGAAGTTCAGCAGGGTACCGTTGCTGTGGCGGGGCCTGATGGGTTAGTGGAAGTCAGGCCAGTCCAGGGCGATGGTGGAGCAAACCGCTGGGGTAGAACGAACCAAGTTGTCTAACCTTGATGCTCGTGTGCTTGCCCAAGACTCCGCGAATTATGTTAAAACGTCTGAAACAAAGCAGGAGAATTGCAATGAAGTCACTGTACAATTCGGACATATACCCGGATCAAGTCCGGGAAATGCTATTGCAATCGGGACCGGTAGGAATCGAAATCGCAAACCGGTGGATGATGGGGTGGCCAAAGAGAGTGGTGCAGCTTCTGGTGGAGGACATGTATGAGGGCGCGTTTCAGTATCAGCTTTTGCAGGAAGAGGACGTGATAGCGAGAGCGTCCAATCTCAGCCATCTGGCGCCAATGGAGATCATCGTCATGTCGGGCCTGAGCTTGGAACCTCCGGAAGTTTAGAAGACTTCACGCCTCCTGCTTCCCAATCCGCTCCTAGCAGATCAAGTCACACAAGTCGGCACATCAATAATTGCTTGCATTTCTCGGGAAGCGCTAGTAGAAGTATTATATAGAATGAGAAAAAGTCACTCCCAATTTGAAAATCGGCTAACCCACTCACGACCCGGTGGGTTTTTGCATTTCTGGCCTGCCAACTCGGCGGGCTTTTTTATGGGCGAAGTGAAATGATCAGTCCAGCAATTACAGCAATCGTAATCGCGGTGCTGGCGGCGCTTCCCTTCGGTGGTGGGTTTGCCCTCAGTGACTGGGGGTCGGCGGCGCAGATATAACGGCTAAACTCCAACAATGCAATGTGGTCCGCTGCCAATGACAAATGTATTACCGATATTCAATCTACACGGATGGCGCTAGAAGCATTGGTTGTAGCAGCCAATCGTAAGAGCAAGTAATGCCGCTCGCTGTTGCCCTTATCGTTGCTGCGCTCGCTGGTGGCGGCAGCGCATGGATGATCAAAGACTGGTAGGAGATTCACCAATGGGCGCTAAGCCAACGCTATAGCCTTCTTCGTGTTCCCAATACACCTTAGATTCCGGCCATCCAAATAGGGCCTCTTCATGCCAACCAAAACCTAAGCGGGCAGGCCAGCAAAAAGAAACAAAATCGTTGCGCTCAATTGTTCCTTCTGGCATTCGTATATATGGGACATATGTAATCATTTTTTACTCCTTGCAATAATATATCTTACTTTAAATACTTTTTACAGTCAAAAGTTACTATAGATTATGTTAGGATTAATCATCGGTGCAGTAGCTCTCATACCGGTTGGCTTCGGTGGCGGCTGTGGCGTCAAAGGCTGGAAAGATGGTGCCGAGGTTGCGCTGGCTGTGTGTGCAAAAGAAAAGGTCGAATCACGCAATGCGATCCTGGTAGCGGCGAACGCCAATTGCGCCACCGATATTGAAGGCGTGCGTAAGGGTGTCTCGGTAGTTGTCTTCCAGGTGGAAGAGTGGGAGAGGGCAGCTTCAGCCGCTATGAAGGCAGCGGACGTCCAAGTAGCGCGGCACGCATTGGATACCGGGCAATTCGGTACGATTTAAAGTGCCGGGATGCTGTGGTGATTGAAATTCGGAGGAAAGTTTACGACACGCTCGGTGTGATTGGGAGTAGAGCGATGGAGGAAATGGCGGTGGAGCTAGAGGGGCCTGAGTTGATTAAACGAGAGCGGCATTACGCTGAGTGCAATTGCCGACGTTCTGCAAGTTTTGTGAGCTGAAATAGCGCATCCATTCATGGCGAATGACAGGGCAGCAACCCCCAAATCGCGATGGTGCTCACCTATGGAATCGATCCTTTTCACACCAAAGTTAGGGTTATACCTAGGGTTTGTTCCCCTTAGAACCTTTATCCCCGTTATTCTGGTCATATCGTTCCGTACCGTCTGTACTGTATCTGGAATTGTCCTGTTTGCTGCCACTCGAAGGCTTGTTACTTTTTTGGGGCTGCTTCTTTTCGGCTCCATTGCTAGGTGGGCATTTTTCTCTCAAGTAACCGGAATCACCCGGTCCTATAGAATCCGACGTGTCGCATTCTTTCGCCGGCACCTCCACATTTTCCGCGGCCTGCACTATCCCCATGCTCGTCATGCTAAAAATAAATGTGCTAGCCAGCACCCATGATTTTGCCGTTAATACTGAAGACTTCATGATACGCTCCTCAACTCAGAACCCAGCGACGTTGCTAATGATGCATCAAATATATGTTGCAGAAAAATTCGTGAGAAGATGACCCCAAGATACCCGTATCAAGCATGCGCGGTACCTGCATGTTATGCAGGCACCGCGGCTACGACGACTTCGACCTGATCCTCGGCAATAAACGCGCTCCCGCAATGGGTCGCGCAACCAGATAAGTACCTATTCCCTGGCATCCTATACAGGTTCTGAGATTACTACGGTTTCGTCCCGTTCCTTTGCAATAAATGCACATTGTCGGCACATGATGAATATTTAGATCTTCTAGCATATAGTTCTCCCGACTTGGGGTAATGCGCATATAGCTGTCAAAACCGCCACATAATTTTTGAGGTACTGAGACTAATTCTTCCGGTTAAATACTTATGCTGCTAATGCGAAATCTGATAAGTTTGATGTCAACCTTATTACCGTTATTTATTGGGCCAAGAATTATGTTTTGCTTGGCTGAGTCCAATCGTAAAGCTAACATCGTAAGCGATAAACTTACCGGCTCATCTGAACTCCCTACCTTCCACCTGCAAGATCGCTGAGTACACTGGAACCACTAAGGGGGAACACGAAAGCAAGTTAACATAGTGGGTGTCAAGAAAAGATTCCGAAAATGTGATTAGTTTGTCATTGTTAGAAGTGTTAACAGGTCTTAGGTTGAAACTTGGAAATGGGAGATCAGGTGAAAAGCTTACGATACTAAAGGGTTGGGGATAGAGTGATGGCGCAAGTGTCGGCGGCGGTGGCAGCATAGGTCAATGGTGGTGTGCCACCGGTGAAAGCTTACTTCCCCATAAATGTATAAAGTGTGAAGAAATAACTTACCAATACGACACCGATCAAAGATCCACCCATTACTAAACCAAAAGTTCCCGCATCAAATACACGAATTCGTTCGATCTGGTATCGCTCTGATAAAAAATTGAAAATGATAGAAACCTGTATGGCAAAAAGAAATGCTGGAATTGAGGAAGTGAGACTTTGTGAGTGTGACCATATGGTCCAAGTAGTTTTGTTGGATTCGACCGTTTTCATAAAGGCACCCCCTATTTGTGTAAAGAAATTATCCCATGTGGATAAGTCAATGGCGTGAGTTTTTATGATACGGAGAAATTCAAGTATTACTACCAGAATTGGTGTGCTGGCCAGGGCAATTAAAGGAAAAAAGACAGCAGTTAATACAAGGAAAGTTATAAAAGTATCGCGGAATGAGATTGAAAGCCTAAAAATAAAAAATGCGCAGTAAACCGGCAACACCAGTAAGAAGGATCCTATCAATAGGATTGCAGCTATGCTTGAGTAGAACTCCAAGCTAAACGGATCGATATTATAAAATCTATAGATAGCGCCTTGCGCAAAAAGTATCGTTACAAGCGCCCCTGCAAACCAAATCTTTAATGCGCGGGTTACGGCATCAGGAGTATCCGGGGTTTCATCTAAAATTGATCTACACATCTTTGATGGATTCATGATGGTAGCTACCCATGCGCGAACACTATCGATAGTGACATCAAACGGTTTGTATAGCTCCTCGAATTTCATGCTAATTCTTTTTTTTGGAATAAATAAGCCATAAAAAACCCGCTACTATGAGAAATTGGGATGTCGCGAATACTCCGTGCATCACTGCGCTGCTTAGGTCAAATGAGTCCTGATCAAAATAAAATATGGCAATCCATATTGCTGTAAGTCCAAGAGAGACTAATCCAAATAAAGCTGAAAGCGACGCGCAAATAATAATTCTAAATCTGTTTTCTGACAGAATGCCGAACGCGAGTCCCCTTAAGAAAAAACCCAATGCGACAGAGATAACAGCTATTCCGATCAACCAATAGATAGATATAGTCGAAGAATCAATACCAATTTCGTTACGAACACTGAGCGGCAACCTAAACCACCATGATGGGGAGCTCAGGACCAATACTGGCCCGGGCACCAAGAACCACCATCCTGATGTAAGGTAGAGATAAGACATCATGCCTTCAAAGATCTTTCGAAAGTCAAATGTCTTATCGTTCACAGTACCCCCGCCTCCAATATCCATGCGGTTTTTGATATGTTCCGCGGTTATACTCCCTATATTGCATGGCAGATATGTAGCAGTCAGCTGAACGCTTACGCACTAAAATATATCGGGTATTTTTCTTCTGTTTGGTCAGGTAACCGAACAGCTCCACGACAAGACTCTTCTCAAGCGTCGGGCGCAATAGGCTTGCGGTTGATCAGAGATCAGGCAGCTAACGGTTTTCTTTCATCCATCGCCACGGTGGGATAGGGTATTTAGTCGACCATAATCCCCGTTTAGCAGCCCGGGCCTCAGCTTGTAATTTGTAGAGTTCGGGATCTTTCGCGTGCCCTTCATATACCCAAGCCATCCCGCGTTTCACTTGCTCTGCACTGACATCCAACCCATTGCATTTGACTCTGGCTAAAGTGCGTCCATATTGATCCTTTGTTATGGATGTCAGTTCTGCCTCGATCCAGAAACAGAGGTCGGAAAGGGATTTTTTTGAACGCTTGGTATAAGGCTGCTTGCTTTCTGGCGCATCAATTTCCGCCAACCGCACTCTTACCATTTCTCCATCGATTACGATGGTAAGTGAATCGCCATCAACAATCTGGACCACCTGGGCACGGATTACCTGGTCGGTAAGGTCTGCGGCTGCCGGGAAAGGCAGAGTAATAGAGGTAATAAGAGCAATAGCAATAGTAATGGAGCGCATTTGACTTTTAACCAAAGCGGCAAACCAAAACCTACGTGAAAGGGTGATACAACTGTTTTTAATCGCCGCGATAACCACCAACTAGAGGAGTAGGCGGGATAAAGGTATCGCCACCCAGCATGCATTTAATCATAGCACTGTCTTGCAATTCTTGCTCTTCATGGATCCACAAGAGTATTTACTATTATAAATGATTCCTGATTTCACTTTTACAATGGTCTCACATTAGTTTTTGCCATCATTCTTGGAAGGAAGCTGCTCAGTGTTTTAGCTATCACTGTTGTGTAAATCGACTCTCCGCCCATTTTCTGGCATTGCTTCAAAGGTCCCTTGCAGAAAGGATTATTCAATCTCATCCGGTTGCCGGGTTCAGGACGATTCAATCTCAAACGCCCTATGCAATAGTACCGCATCTACTCCTACTCGCTCACAGGGTTTTGGGCCGGCAATCTGCAAGAATCCGAGCAGCCGTTTTTGCGCCGCTACGTGATTGGGTACAACCTCGCAGATGAGGTCGGTTACCCCATTCATCAAGTGTGAGTAAACATAGACAAAGTGAAACAGTGCGCCCATGACCGCACTTGTCGGTTGACCGGGCATGATGACGAACCTGCATAGTTCCGCCAGTTTCCGGCCTGAAAGCCGCATAGCGTCTAGTTCATGGGAATACGTTGCATCGCCGTATAATCCGTTAGCGGAATCCAATCGCATCATTACTGTGCCAACCACCATGCCGCATAGTTCGGCATCGAATACCATATCCGCGGATGTCATGATGTGATCCGCGGAGTAGCCCTTCCTCAAGTATGATGTTTTTACCAGACGTTCTGAGCGATCAAGGGATTTCGCGGCGCTTACGACGTAGGGACCGAAGGTTGCTTTCATGCGCCTCCCATCCATCGAGTCGGGCGTCAGACAAGCGTGGTGCAGTTTACCGGGTTGATAGTTTGCCTCCATGTACTCACCTCCCCGTGAGTTGTTCCTGGATTGAGGCATATGAATTACTCATGTTCGGTCACGCCATTCCGACATTACTATTGGTGTGCCGATTGATACGATTGAGAAAAGCCAAGCGCATATTACGACCTTCATGTTTTAATCCCTGCCGCTACTTCCCCCAATTGGTAGGGAAACATGCATGCGAGTTGAGGCTTTGCCATTGCATATGTCGCGGAATTAAAGGTTTCTGACCAAGCCCGCTGGTTAAGATCAGTTCAGCGATGCGATGGTAATGTGTGTCTGGAAGAGAGCGGAATGGTTCCGTCATTGAATCCGTATATTTCTTTGGGAGAAATTGACCTTATGACATTCTACCGGTTTTAGACGCTTCAGATACTGGACTAAAGTACACTCCCCGATTAAAACGGTTGGACTCGCAGTGATCTTGTATTTGATCGATCCTGATGAAGGAGTGGTTCTCCCATAAGACAATCTCGCATGACACTGAATTTATCTTCAAGCAGGAAGAAAAAAATTACGCAAAACTTTATTATGAATGGTTCTTTGGGGGAGTGCGGGCCCATCATCGTAAAAATCATTTATTAGTGTTGAGCAATTTCTTTAAAAGATCATCGCTGGATTGCCGAACTGATTCGAGTGCGCCATGCAACTCCAGGAGGTTCACACGGATATATTCTTTGCAGTAGCGGCAAGAAAGCCTCGGTTCATACTTTAGCCGCGAGATGGTTTCGTCGAACTTCCCGTGACAGTGAGGACACGTGATCACGATCAGCTCGGAATCGAAATTGAAGTGCAAAGGAACTCCATTGGCGGAGCGGGTTGACGTACGAGACGAAATCTTATCATGATTGGTGGAACGCCAGGTATGTGAGAAGACTAGAGATGAATATCTATTGTTCAGGCAGCGATTCCGTGATGGCTCGGCCCATAGGCTGACATGATCAGGTGCGGATCAGATGAGAGCTATAGTTTTGTTATCAGATCCTGGGCGTCAAATGGAGCCCTCACTTTGATATCGTTGTCAAAATAACAATAGAGATCGCGAGACTGTTGTTGTGGCGGGGACTGCGCCGAGATGAGATGCGCGTCATCTGGTTGGGAGCCGGTGCGCCAGGTGCGCATTCGCACTGACCAGCGCGTCAGCGCTTCGGGAGTGTAGCCGCTTGCATAAAGCACCTTGTCACCATGTAAGCGGAGATAGATGAAATCGGCGGTAATATCTTCCAGGTAGGGCCATTTTCCCGCAGTATCCGCGATAACCAATGCAATATTGTGTTCACGCAGTAGTCGCACGAATGAATCATCGATGAAGCTTTCATGCCGGATCTCAATCGCGTGGCGCAATATGCGGTTGGCGTCAATCGCCAAACATACGCGCCCGGTCATGTGAGGTTCGCGACGACGGGCAAGACTTAACGCCTGGCTGGTGTCGCGCGGCAGAAGCTCGAAAAAATGCTTCAGTTTTTCTGGATCATAATGGAAGCTGGGTGGGAATTGCCATAGAATGGGGCCGAGTTTTTCTCGAAGTTTGAATATTCCCGAAGCAAAGAAATTGGCGAGCGGGCCATCGACATCATGCAAGCGCTTGATGTGCGTGATATAGCGCGGCCCCTTGATGCTGAAAACGAAGCCCGGCGGCGTGTCGTTATACCAGCGCTCGAAACTTTCCGGCCTTTGCAGCGAATAAAATGTCCCGTTTATTTCGATTGTCGGAAATTTACCGGAGGCGTATTCGAGCTCGCGATGCTGTGGAAGACCGGGAGGATAAAAAACGCCCCGCCATGGCGGATAGCGCCAACCCGAAATTCCAATTCGAATTTCACCCATCACTTATCAATCCTGGCCGCGCGGAAATTCCTCGCCGTCGCTGGCATAGGTGGGCGGTACGTAGAAATTGAGCGTAGCAACATGTTTGGCCCGTATTGAGAATTTCATGTTTGTCGCCGTATTCTTCTTCCAGATGGGGCGTTCACTATACATCCAGCCATTGGTCAGCGTTGCGGTGCGATTTCCGGAACTGCCTTCCGCATCGCCAAGCGGTAGAATCATCTCTGCTGCCCGGGAGCCAATGGCCGCCGAGAACGACGCGAAATCCACATCTGAATCTTAAGTTCTGCCGTTCCAATCCACAAAATTGGACCATAAAAATACAATACGGTTTCGAGATGAAAGAATGTGCTTGACGCTCATCGTCGTCGTTCACGGATAACGCTGCGTTTAAGTGCTGCGCAGGAGTGGTCTTGCAAGCTTGAGATTGGTTACGAATCGGCGAGACTCATTATCCTTGTTTGGCTTGGGCACGCGCAGCAGAAATGAGGGATGGACAGTAATCAATAATAATACACCCGATATATATTTGGTTGTGGCGGTACAAACAGGCACGGGGCCGAAGACGAGGAAGCGGACGAGGACGGCGAAACCTATGCTTCGCTGGAAAAAAAGAGCGACGCCATCCAGGGAGAGATAGCGGCATTGAAAGAATCGCTGGAAGAGCTGAACGCCGTCGACCTTGCCATTGCGGGTGTCATTGTTACTGTTGACCATGCGGGCGAATTACGCATCGAGCGGGGTTTGATCCGGAAAGAGGACATGAAGAAGCTGCCCAACGCGCAGGGAGCGGAAACAGGGTTGGCAGGAAGTGGGCAGAGCGAAACGGAGAAGCCTGTGCACTCGGAAAAACTCACGCGCATGCTCACCGCGCACCGCAGCGCGGCGATTCAGGCAGAAATCATGAACCGGCTGGAAATTGCGCTGGCGGCACTTGTCCATCAACTGGCATTGCAGGTTTTCGGGAGTGGCTACCGGACTAACCGGATCGTGCAGGTCAACATCGAGCAAACCTGCCTCAAGAAGAATGCGGAGAACATCGGACAGAGCCGCGCAGCGATAGCAATCGAGGAAAAGCGTGTGTATTGGACAGAGTGTATCGAAGCAGCAGGGTAGGGCGGCAAGACGCTGTTCGGGTGGCTGCTGGAACAAGACCCTGCAGGCTTGCACAACCTGCTGGCGTTTTGCACGGCGGTTTCGATTAATACCGTATCGGGGAGGGAGCATGCGCCATCGATTGACGTGGGGGCAATCATGACCGCCTTGAGCTTGGACATGGCCGACTGGTGGGAACCTACACCGGAGAACTACCTTTTGCATGTATCCAAAGACCGGATTATTGAAGTGGTGGGAGAGGCGGTTTCCCTTCAAATAGCGCAGACCATGACGAAGATGAAAAAGGGTGAACTGGTCGAGTCGGCGAATGCGAAACTGTCCGGCTTGCGCTGGTTACCGGGAAATTTCAAGGTGGCTTCCACACAAGGAGAATAGTCCATTGCCGTTACAGGCCCGCAAGGGCCTGTAACCAGGAGCTCTAAATTCAAACCTGAGGAATTTTCGGTGGATCCGGCTTACATCCCCTGCATCGTTGCTGGCTTTGTGTACCGTCACTCATTGCACTGGAAACGAGGAACTCGCCATTTAGCTCAAACTCAACCTTAGCCTTGGATTCCAAGCTTTATGAATAAATAATATTAGACAATCTTCCCAAGGTAACTATAAGCTCTTCCATAGAGTCGATCAATATTTAACTTTAATCATGCCGAAAGTTTCCCCCGATCACCCGATTGGTTCCAGGATTGTCCAGCTGCGGCGTGAATACAGCCTTACCCAGAGTCGGCTAGGGGAAATGTGCGGCGTGACCAAAGCTGCCGTATCGACGTGGGAGAATGGCGTTGCCATGCCGGAAATAAAGAAGCTGCTTATTATCCGTTCCAAGCTTGTTTTCTCCTTTGACTGGCTCATCACCGGAGAAGGCGAGATGAGCAGGGCATTCGATATTATGGCCAACTTTACGGAGCGGCGCCATGCGAGCAGGCGCGATAGCCGGTGGTACGACAGGCGGCAGGTGCTGGACAGGCGCGACAGACAGCAGCACGACCGGCGCAAGAATAGCGGCGCCGTCTGATTCTTGGCAATACAGCATCGCCTGAAGCAGGCTGGGACTGAAGATCAAGTTTTTTTACCGCTACACCCTTAATTCGGAGAATAAAAATGAGCACTCGTTTCCGCTTCCGTGGTCTAGTGTTTCTGGGACTTGTTGCCACCGCGATGAGCGGGCCAGCATTGGCCGCATCGGTGGTCTACACTTACGATGCGTTGGGGCGGCTCTCCAAGGCCACCTACAGCACCGGTGCAATCATTACTTATGCCTACGATGCGGCCGGCAACCGCACTAGTGCTGTCACCACCGGCGCACCCTGACAGGATCGGTCTTCCCCCAGTCGTTTCCAGGCCCACTCAAGCGATCAGTCCGCGGCGACTTTCCCAGCCGTTTTATACTCAAGGAGCATACCGGTATGTCACGCTGGCAGATAGGCTTCGCTGCATCTCTCGTTTTATTGTCATCGGCCGTCACGGCTCAACCGGCTTCCTCCGTGGAGCAGTTGCCCGGCATGACTCGGCTTATCCTGGAGCCGGTCACGCCCGAGGAATCCGAACGATTCATACGCAGCCGGCCAGCCCCTATCAACCTTGTGTCCCCCTTGCCGGAGCCTTCATTGCTTCCCGGCGCGCAACGCGCTGCAGGTGCCACCGCTCCGACGGGCCCCGCATCCATTGCGGAACTCGCCCGCGCCCTGAAGAACGACCCCGACCTGATCTACGAATACGTCCGCAACAACATCGAATTCTACCCGGTGTATGGCATGCAGAAAGGTGCGGTGGGAGCGATCCTGGACGGCCAGGGCACCGCCCTGGACCAGGTGGACCTGATGGTGGCGCTGCTGCGGCAGGCGGGGTTCACAGCCAACTACATGAAGGGCGACATCAACCTGGATCCCGCGCGAGCCAGGGAATGGCTGGGGGTGGACACCGGCAACGCCTGCGCTGCGAGTCGCTTAGTGGCGAGTGGTGGAATACCCACGGTCTATACGCCAGCAGGGCCGGTCAATTGCTCGCTGCCTTTGCCGCCGCCGGTGGCGCTGATCAACTTGAAGATTACCCACTTCTGGGTCGAAGTGAACATTGGCGGCACCAACTATTATTTCGACCCCAGCTTCAAGCCGCATACCATCAAGACCGGCATCAACCTGACCGCTGCCAGCGGCTATAACGCCGCGACCTATCTCACCCAGGCGAAGAGCGGCGCAACCATTACCGCGGATACCCTTCGGGGGGCAAACCGTACCAACATCCGCAACAACCTCTCCACTTATGCCACAACGTTGGCCAATTACCTGCGCGTCAACCTGTCTGCCGCCACGCTGGACGACGCCATAGGCGGCATGACCATTATTCCGCATTCGGGCGGCAACCTGCGCCAGACCGCATTGCCTTATCAGGCCGCGCCTCCCGTCAGACTGAATGCAGCCGACGTAAACTCCTATAAAACTGTCTTGACAATCGATTATAGAAATGCCGCGGACAATGCGACTATCCTTTCCGCTTCCCTCACATCAGATGCCATCTACGGCAAGCGCCTGACCATCACCTACAACGGCTCGCACCAGCCGGTGCTGATGCTCGACGGTACTATATTGGTAACCGGCACCGCCATCCCACTCGGCACGGAGAGCAAGATCAGATTTGCCGTGACGCATCCTTATCCCACTAACCAGCCCATTGAACAGACGATCAAGGAAGGTGGCACCTACCTGATCGGCAACGGCTGGGGCCCCGCGGGCCGTGGCGTGATCGAGCTGCACCGCCGGCGGCTGGAGGAGGCAAGGGCCGCGGGAATCAGCGACGCTTCCGAAGTGGTGCTGGGATCCAGCCTGGCCGTACTCTCCTCGACCTGGGTCGGACAGCTCACCACTGCCGGGCGCATTGGCGACCAGTTGAACAATGCAAATACCCTGTACCATCATATGGTGGGCATTGCCGGCTACAATACCGCTGCCTACGTCGACTTGCCCGGGAACCTGGTAGCCAACATCAGCCGTTCAGCGGACAAAGCGAGAGAAACCACGACATTCTACAACCTGGCCACGCATGCCAGCATCCTCGAATCCGTGGCCGTGCAGCAGACTTCCGGCATCAGCGCCGTCTCCACGGTCAAGCTGATCGACATCGCGGCAATCAATAACGACTGGATCTACAGCGCCACATCCAGCAATTACGCTGCCGGCATCAACATTCAGAATCTGCTGGTGAATTGCTCGCTTCAGCAGAAAAGCGACTTCCTGGGAGCAATCAATAGATCGCCCGGCAACAACCGGCTGATCCTGCCCGGCAGATGCGGCCGGGGCGAGGGCAGCTGGACAGGGGTGGGGTATTTCGTTATCAACTCGACCGGCCTGGGCATTGGTGCCATCATCAACGGCGCCCTGGGTGGCTTCTCGACGCTCCCGCAATCGGCGTCTGCCTATGCTGGAGCTTCCTTTACCAACACCTGGAGCCAGCCTTCCCTATGGTACTCGACCGGGAACACCTGGCGTGATCCGATCGACATGACCACGGGGGATTTTCTGTACAGCAACGACGACATGAAAGTCGGGGTGGGCGATTTCCCGCATGCGCTCACCTTCCAGAAGCTCTACACCTCCAGCGCCCGGCTCCAGGCAGGTCCCCTGGGCAAAGGCTGGAGCCACAACTTCGCTTCCACCGTCACGGTCGGCAGCGACGGCTTCCAGGGCATGGGCGAGGACTCCGCGCTGGACGCGGTGAACGCCCTGGTGGAGCAGATGGTATCCTTGGACCTAATGTCCGATGCCGCCAAGCCCCTGGATAAAATGGTTATCGCCACCCTGGGCCAGCGCTGGTACGGCGATCAGCTGCTCGACAACACGGTGATCGTGCGCCAGGGCCTGAACGGCGAAGTCTTCGTCAAGCTGCCTGACGGCACCTACAATCCCCCGCCCGCCAATCCGGCGCGGCTCATCCTGAACCCTGACACGACTTACACCTACGAAACCCTGACCCGCGACCGCCTGAACTTCAATACCGCTGGGAAGATCGCCACCTTTGATCATGCCAACGGCCTGCAGGTCAAATTCACCTATACCGGCAATGACCTCAGCCAGGTGCAAAACAGCCTGGGGCGCACCCTGACCTTGACCAACGCGTCGGGGCGCGTCACCGCGGTGGGCGACGGCACCCGCAGCATCGGCTACGGCTACGTCAGCGGCAATCTCCAGACCTTCACCGATGCCGATGCCAAGGTCACCACTTTCGACTACAACGTGCCGGGCCGGCTGTTCAAAATCCTTTATCCCGCCAATCCTGCCAACCCCGCCGTCACCAATGTCTATGACACCCTGGGCCGGGTGCAGACCCAGACCAACGCCAATGGCAAGCTCTATACCTATTACTTCGCCGGCTCGCGCTCGGAAGAAGTGGGACCCTACAGCACCAGCAATGTCTCCTATGTCGATGCCTTCGGCAAGGTGCTCAAAGCGATCGATCCGCTGGGCAAGGTCATCCTCAATACCTACGACGGCCAGACACGCCTCATAAAAACCGTATTGCCGGAAGGCAACAGCGTGGAATACGCCTATGACGATGCCCCGTGCAACGATATTCCCGAAAAGCGTTGCACCCACAACATCAAGACCTTGAGCAGGCTTGCCAAGCCAGGTTCAGGAGTTGGCCCGTTAATCACGAGCATGACGTATGCTTTTTTCTTCAATAAAGTGGAAACGGTGACTGATCCCAAAGGACTCGTCACCTATTATTTCTATAACTCCTTGGGAGATCTCCAAGGCATATCCCGGCCGGAGAACGTTGACGGCTATCGGTCTTATATCATCTACAGTTTCGCCCTCTACACCCCCGCCGGATACCCCACCTTCACGCTGCCGATCAATCTGCTTTACAATAAAACGGAGCTCATCGACGTGAACAACCCAACCAGCTACAACAGCGCCAACAAGTATGTGCCGCTGACCACTATTGCGGATTCCGGCACGGGCAATCTCAACCTGACTACCACTTATACCTATGACGCCGTGGGCAACCTGACCGTGGTCAACGGGCCGCGCACCGATGTCACCGACACCGTCACCACCGGCTACGACAGCGAGCGCCGGCCTACACAGGTAACCGACGCCCTGGGCAAGCTGACCAAGCTGGCCTACGACACCGATGGCAACCTCATCCGCACCTCCGCCCAGATCGGCACGCAATGGCTGGTGTCCTGCAACACCTATACCTTGAGCGGCAAGCTGCTCAAGGCATGGGGGCCGGGCCAGACCGCAGCCCATGATATCTGCCCGGCCGCGGCCGCGCCGGTTGCGGTGACCGATTACGCCTACGACGACCAGGACCGGCTCTTCCGCACCACCGAGAACCTGCCGGCCGGCGAAGGCGGCAACCGGGTGACCGAGACCATGTATTATCTGGATGGCCGCGTGCAGAACGTCAAGCGTGCGGTGGGCACGGCACTGGCCCAGACCACTGCCGCCTACACCTACACCAACAACGGCCTGCCCGCCACGGTCAAGGACGCAAAGAATAACATGACCACCTACCAGTACGACGGCCATGACCGCCTGTTCAAGACGCTCTATCCCGACAAGGTGACAGCCGGTGTGTCCTCCGTCACCGACTATGAGCAATATGGCTATGACGACAACGATAATCTTGTCACCACGCGCAAGCGCAATGGGCAAACCGTCACCGCCGTCTACGACGCCCTCAACCGCGCCCTCAGCCGCAGCTATCCGGATCCGAACGACAATGCGACCTTCCGCTACGACATGCGCGGCCGCTTCTCTAGCGTCTCCACCAGCGGCCATGCCCTGGGCTACGTGTGGGACAATGCCGGGCGGCTGAGCAGTGTCTCCCTGAATGGGAGCCCGAGCCTTTCCTACCAGTATGACGCCGCCGGCAACCGCACCCGCATCACCTGGCCGGAGGCCACGCCGTTCTATGTCACCACCACCTACGATGCGCTCAACCGGCCATGGGTCATGAAGGAGCTCAATACCACCAACCTGGCCACCTATGCCTACGACGACCTGTCACGGCGTATGACGGTGACGCTGGGCAACGGCACCACGACCACCTATGGCTATAATACCCAGTCGGCCCTGCTCACCCTGACCCAGAACCTTGCCGGCACGGCGCAGGACAACACCTGGACCTATGCCCGCAACCAGGCGCAGGAGATTTCCACCAACACTGCCAGCACCGCCGCCTACCAGTGGAGCGGCTACGCCAACGGCACCAAGTCCTACACGCCCAACGGGCTTAACCAGTACACCGTGGCGGCTGGGGCCACGCTCGGCTACGACGCCAACGGCAACCTGAGCGGGGATGGCACCTGGACTTACGGCTACGATACCGATAACCAATTGAGGAGCGCCAGCAAGACCGGCCTGGCGGCCAACCTGGCGTATGACGGCCTCGGGCGCATGCGCCAGACCACTATTGCCGGGACCGCCACCAAACTGCTGTATGACGGCACGGATCTCGTGGCCGAATACGATGGCGGCAACGCCTTGCTGCGCCGCTATGTGCATGGGCCGGGCATCGACGAGCCGCTGGTGTGGTACGAGGGCAGCGGCACCGGCAGCAAGACCTGGCTGTACGCCGATCATCAGGGCTCCATCGCCGCCACCGCCAACAGCGCGGGCACCTCCACTGCCACTTACACGTACGGCCCCTTCGGCGAGCCGAATGTGACCACCGGCATCCGCTTCCGCTACACTGGCCAGCAGTGGCTGTCGCAGCTGGGCCTGTACCACTACAAGGCGCGGTTCTACTCGCCCGCGCTCGGCCGGTTCCTGCAGACCGATCCGATCGGGTATGGGAGCGATCTCAACCTGTATGCGTATGTGGGGAACGATCCGGTCAACCAGACGGATCCAGATGGGAACGCTGCGCAATTCTTGGTGCTTCCGGCAATAGGGGGCGGACTCAATGCCGTATTCCAGGGGTATGAGGCGAGCCAGTCGGGAGCGAGCACGTACGGGATTGCCGCCGCAGCCGGCAAGGGCTTCATATCCGGCTTTGCGGGAACGGCGGCGGGGCTTGTAGCTGTGGCTGGGGGTCCAGCACTTTCCGGGGCGGTAGGCGGAGCAGTGGAAAATGTAGTCAACTCGGGATTGAATGGCAAGATACCGAATCTGGCAAGCGTTGCCACAGCGGCTGGCATTGGAGCGGCATTCGGAAAGGGGGCAGCAATACTGTCTCCAATTATAAGACGCGACGTGCTGGGGGATGTTTATAAAACCCCGGCGAGTTACAGCCTGGCCCCCCAGAACGCCCAGAACATCCAGACCCCTGCCCAGGTTGCCACCGTCAATGCCACCCGCATGACCGACCAGACAATTAGCTCAGGCCTGGGCGGGGGCAGCGTCCAGGCGGTGGGCGGACTTGTCGGCAGGGCTTTCAGAAAACCGTAATTAGCGGCTATGGATCTTGACACGTCAGGCCGCGACCTGCTCGACATGGCGGGTGAGTGCATGGACAGGGATGATCTCGGCAATGCCAGGGAACTGATCGCGATGGCGATCGCGCAGGCGCCGGCGAATGGGAATATCGTTTTCGATGCATCAGGTTTGTTTCGCTATGCAGAGCTCTATAGCAGCGCACGGAAGGTGATTGAGGATTTCCATGAAAGAACTGGGCTAAAGCTGTATATGAGTGTTGACCGTGAAGAAATCATTCAATGGGAGCAAGCCAACCAGATGATAGACGATGTGCCGGTCTTCGATCTGGCCGAGGGGCCGCTGCAGTTCAAGAGGCTGTCGGATCTGGAGCGCGGAAGCTTTTCCAGCTATGTCACGACTTCAACCCCCGTCGAATTCATCGAAGCCTCGGAACAGGGACTGGCCATCACCCAGTCCAGAACAAAGTATGAGTTCAAGTGGGATGAGATCGCCCGCGCGAGCATCGTTACAAGAACCATCTATAAGGGCGTAGGTTTGTCAAGCACACATTACCCGCAAAAAATCTGCACGCTGGAGGCGCCGGGGAGACTGTTCCAGTTCGATGTTTCGTCGACTTACCCGGACTTCAGGGGCGTGGTGCTGCTACGCGCCATATTGACCAGGTACCTGAACATGGAATTCATCGATGAGCGCAAGCCGGGATTCAAGGTGGCAAAGGATGACCCGATCCGCAACCTGAAACGTGAACACCTTATCAGGATGGGATTGATAGCGGGAGGGATCATCCTGTTTTCCTTGTTTCTACATTTTAACCAGACGCCTTCCTGACGGACATTTTTCTGTCCCTGAAATCAAAAGATCGAGCAAACCAGGTCCCGCAATGCTTTCAAGTGCATGATTTAACCCGTATCCATTCCACCCCTTCAAGGATCTTCAACATGAAAATAAAGTTAGAGCTGGGCAGCATCGCTTTGGCTGTGGCTGCGCTTGGCGCAACACCGGCGGCCCTCACGACTATCTGTTCAAACCATTCTATCCCGACAAGGTGACGCCCAACACGTCCTCCGCCCCCGACTACGAGCAGCATGACTATGACGACAACAACAATCTTGTCACCACGCGCAAGCGCAATGGGCAAACCGTCACCGCCGTCTACGACGCCCTCAACCGCGCCCTCAGCCGCAGCTATCCGGATCCGAACGACAATGCGACCTTCCGCTACGACATGCGCGGCCGCTTCTCTAGCGTCTCCACCAGCGGCCATGCCCTGGGCTACGTGTGGGACAATGCCGGGCGGCTGAGCAGTGTCTCCCTGAATGGGAGCCCGAGCCTTTCCTACCAGTATGACGCCGCCGGCAACCGCACCCGCATCACCTGGCCGGAGGCCACGCCGTTCTATGTCACCACCACCTACGATGCGCTCAACCGGCCATGGGTCATGAAGGAGCTCAATACCACCAACCTGGCCACCTATGCCTACGACGACCTGTCACGGCGTATGACGGTGACGCTGGGCAACGGCACCACGACCACCTATGGCTATAATACCCAGTCGGCCCTGCTCACCCTGACCCAGAACCTTGCCGGCACGGCGCAGGACAACACCTGGACCTATGCCCGCAACCAGGCGCAGGAGATTTCCACCAACACTGCCAGCACCGCCGCCTACCAGTGGAGCGGCTACGCCAACGGCACCAAGTCCTACACGCCCAACGGGCTTAACCAGTACACCGTGGCGGCTGGGGCCACGCTCGGCTACGACGCCAACGGCAACCTGAGCGGGGATGGCACCTGGACTTACGGCTACGATACCGATAACCAATTGAGGAGCGCCAGCAAGACCGGCCTGGCGGCCAACCTGGCGTATGACGGCCTCGGGCGCATGCGCCAGACCACTATTGCCGGGACCGCCACCAAACTGCTGTATGACGGCACGGATCTCGTGGCCGAATACGATGGCGGCAACGCCTTGCTGCGCCGCTATGTGCATGGGCCGGGCATCGACGAGCCGCTGGTGTGGTACGAGGGCAGCGGCACCGGCAGCAAGACCTGGCTGTACGCCGATCATCAGGGCTCCATCGCCGCCACCGCCAACAGCGCGGGCACCTCCACTGCCACTTACACGTACGGCCCCTTCGGCGAGCCGAATGTGACCACCGGCATCCGCTTCCGCTACACTGGCCAGCAGTGGCTGTCGCAGCTGGGCCTGTACCACTACAAGGCGCGGTTCTACTCGCCCGCGCTCGGCCGGTTCCTGCAGACCGACCCGATCGGGTACGGGAGCGATCTCAACCTTTATGCGTATGTGGGGAATGATCCGGTTAATAATATTGATCCACACGGACTCGATACGTTCCAGCTAGGTATAGCGGCTGGCGGTACGTTTTTTGGCATCGTTGTCCCGCAAGTAGCGGCTGGAGTCGTAATCGATACTCAGGGAAATATAGGTGGTTATGTGTCTAGCGGCCTTGGTGCCGGAGTGGGTGTTCAGGCTGGGGCTGGTATGAGCGTACAGGTCTCTAACGCACCAAGCATATATCTGAGTGGTAAATCCTACAATACCAGTTTTAGTGCAGGTGCTGGTGTAGGTGGATCTGTTGATGCCTTCACCGCTCGTGGTGAGAAGGGACCGATAGTAGGAGGTGGGGTCACGCTGGGAACCGGAGTCGGCGCGTCCGCATCGGCTACGCGGACGCTGACGCAAGTATGCGGTTCACAGGGTTGCGCGGGACCAATCGCTAATTTTCGGTCATCTTCCACTCCACCGGCCCCGGTTGCTTCGAACGGTTCGCGGAGTTCCAGCAGTTTTCTATCGAATCAGGGTGGTTTCGCTGCGCAGAGTTCACCAATGGGACGACCCAAACCATGATCCTGCGCGGAAGACCGCTGGAAGCGGACTATGTTTCTGAAGATTAAAAAGATTATTGGGCTAGGTGCGGCGCTTGTATGTGTAATTGCAGGGTTCTACTCTGCGGGCATGGATAACACTTATATCGATTACTCCAGGTTTCCAAACCCAGAGACGAATAGAACCGTACCATACGCAATAAGAAACATCGTTGTCTATATAACCAAGGAAGACCAGGAGTTTCTTTCCTGGCTTCTTTGGGTACAGATCATCTCTGGCGGAGTTGCTTTACTTGTACTTCTCATACACAGAGGAGATCCGTTCAGGTCGGAGAAATGATAAGAGCTCGAAGTATCTGGTTTTGGGACGACTGTTCAAGCCGGATTTGGCGCAAGTGTTACGGCCTTATCTCAAGGGTTGGTTGATTTAAGAGCTGCGGCGAACAACAACTATCCAGCATCTGGCATGGTGTTAAACAACCCTAATAACATCTCAGTAAACAATTTCGGCAGCGCGCCAGCAAGCCAGTCAAGCGGTGGCCGCAAGCGTAATTGATCCAGGAACTGGCAGCAGATCCGGATAAGGGAACCTTGCATTCGCTGTGGAGCGGTCTTTTTATCAGTAATCATTTTTTCTGGAGATGCTGGATTGGTTATCTCGATACTTGGTGAATTGATTTGTTTGCTTGCTTGAGGGTTGGAATAGATGCTGACCATATTCTTGACTATTGCGGCTGCATATTTTTTCGCTCAGGGAGCTATTGGATGCTATTTTTTTTACGGATTACTCCAACTAAAACGCGAACAAGGAAAGATGAGCGACTTGGTAATGACAATATTGACATGGCTCATCTACGGCCTAACTTTAGGTGGAATATTCGCGCTAGCAATGTTGTATAGAGAATATAAAGCTGATGCGACTGAAGAAATGAAGGTTATTTTTGCGATTACACTTTTTGTGATGATTGGTCTCCTATTTGTTTCTTTAAAAGAATGGAATCGGTTATTACAGAAGTTGAAGTAATGCGGAGGCCTCGCGAACAAGACCTGGACCGGCTATGCCTGGAGCAACAATATCTACCAGTGGACGGGCTATGCCAACGGCACCAAGGCCTACACCCCCAACGGGCTCAACCAGTACACTGCGGCGGCCGGGGCCACGCTGGGCTACGACGGCAACGGCAACCTGACCGGGGATGGCACCTGGACTTACGGCTACGATGCCGATAACTGCTTGAGAAGCGCAAGCAAGACCGGCCTGGCGGCCAGCCTGATCTACGATGGCCTCGGGCGCATGCGCCAGACCACTATTGCCGGGACCACTACCAAACTGCTGTATGACGGCACGGATCTCGTAGCCGAGTCATCTAAAAGACCGGGCAGAAGAGGGGCGCGTTATTTTTGCAAGCCCCTTCTATAGCTGCCGTCATTACAACCAACTCAATGCTTTCTATCTACGGGAGGCCTTGGATCGTTGCCATAACTGTCGCTGTCTCGAATAGTTCCATCTTTTCGATGGATAACAACTTCGACATGTTCACGCCTCGCCTGTTCACGAGCTCGATCAATTGCTTCCTTCTGGGTATGAGTTACAGACCCAGCACGTTGTACACTTTCTTTTTTTGTGGCCCAGCCGTCCGCGTGTGGAACGACATGGATATCTCGTTTTTTGTTCATAAATAAGGTTCCTAAGTTGGATATTTGATGATGTTTCTCAGATAACGGATTATCCGTTATCTGAGAAACTTTCTTTTAAGCGTACTGCGAGAGTTTCCACGTTACTGCTCTACCGGAGTAGGGTGGCATCGTGTTGTGTTTGGCGATTGGAGCAGTTGTGCTAGGGGTTTCAACAACTTTCCATACGCCACTTTCGGGACATTTTTCGCCAGTGCGAGCGGTAGTACCTAATGGAGCTTTCATATCCATTCCTTTTTCGAGTTTAAGAAGTTTGCCTCCCTGCCGAAAAGTTCGGTATAGACGCAAAAATTATACTACCATATAAAAATTCACTTGCCAATTAAAATAAATGCGCCTACTCTGAACTTATTTATTAAGGAGTAAACATTGGCCACGCTGTTAGGAGAAAAAATCCGTACTGAAAGAAAGCGCTTAAAGCTAACGCTTGAGGAGCTTGCGGAGAAAACAGATTCAAGCAAAAGCTATATTTGGGAATTAGAGAACCGCCCCGTGGTAAGGCCATCAGCAGAAAAAATCACCAAAATTGCAGAGGTATTCGGGGTTACAGTCGAGTTTCTTTTGGATGACGAAAAGCAGACGCAGACAGAATCAGATGCTGATAAAGTATTTTTCCGTAGAGTTACCCAACTCGATTCTCAAAAAAGAGCTCAGCTAGAGAAATTCTTAAAAGCAATAGACGATGAGTGAGCCTACAACGCCTCCTGCTTGGGGTAATGAACTGGCGAAACTATGGTTGAAGGCCGGTCAGGATTTTCCTATTGGCGTTAAAGAGATTGCCCTTGAAGTGACTAAGGTCAGATATCCTAATGACCCTGTTGGAGCTATCAAAGCACATGGTATTGCAGGTATCGATGGAATGCTGTCCAAGCGGAAGTCGAAGGGTGACTGGTGCATTTCATATGATGAAACTGTCACAATTCCTGGAAGAATTAATTTTACCCTTGGGCACGAACTGGGCCATTATCTGCTCCATCGTCGATTCAGAGAGGAGGGTTTCCGGTGTGGTCAGGCTGACATGCTTGATTATGAAAGTCCGGAATCAAGAAAATTTGAAGCGGAAGCGAACAAATTTGCTTCTTATTTATTAATGCCAGCAGATGATTTTAGAGCTCAGGTTGGAGGGCAACCTGTCACTTTGGACCTTCTAGGACATTGCGCTAATCGCTATGGGACCTCATTTACCGCTGCCGCGCTAAAATGGCTTGAACTTACCGATCAAGCTGCCTTATTAGCAGTAGCACGCGACGATTTCATTTGCTGGTCTTATCCAAGCCGCCGCGCCCGTAACCTCCGTGCTTACTTACGCCCTGGAACACCTGTACCTCAATCATCGCTTGACCGGCTAAATAGTATTGTTGGGATAAATCGGAAAAATCAAGGTTTCCGTGTTCGGACCGGGGTCTGGCATCCAGAGTTAGAAGCTGAAGAATTTGCAATTCTTTCTGACCATTTTGAGATGACTATTTTTCTGGTGCAGTTTCCGTTGGCTGGCATGGCTGAGCATGAGGAGGAAAAAGAACAAGATGCATTTACATTCTTATCAGATAGAGCCCAAGGTTTTAATTGGACAAGATGAAGTGTTTTATCGATTAATTGGAAAAACCTAATCACTGGAGGAGGAAGAGTGTTTGAATCAAAATACGTCGATGGTGAAACAATTCCTCCATTCGATGATGCTGTCTCAACCATTATTTCTTCCTACAAAATTGAAGGCGGCGGTAACACGATGTGTATCGCTATCGAGAATCTTGAGGGAAAGATATATCGGGTCATCAAGAGCATTGGACTCGGAGCATACATGTATGCCACCTCATCGCTGCATGATATTGGCCTCAAAGACATATTAGCGAAGAGCATTGATGGAAAAAATGGCTATGACGGTTGGTTTGTCGTAGTGTCGAGTAACAGGGGGTTGGACTGATTCCGTTTTTCATCATGGTAAGCTAGTGTCCTGAGTTAGAAGTTCGCAGACAAAAGCGTTCGATGCTGGCAATGATGTCATCGGCGGATTTGGTCCAGACAAAGGGTTTTGGACCGGCGTTATTGAGTTTGAGGTAATGGCGAATGGCATCCTCCAATTGACGGGTCGAACGATGGGTTCCACGGCGAATTTGTTTTTCGGTCAGAGTGGCGAACCAGCGCTCGACCTGGTTGAGCCACGAGGCGGAGGTCGGCGTGAAATGTACATGGAAACGCGGATGACGGGCGAACCAGTTGCGGATGGCGGGTGTCTTGTGCGTTCCATAGTTATCCATCACCAGATGAATGTCCAGGTCACTCGGAACCGATGCCTCGATCATACGTAAGAATTTCAGGAACTCGCTGCTGCGATGCCGCCGGTGCAACTGTCCGATGACCTCGCCGGTAGCAATATCGAGCGCGGCAAACAAGGTAGTTGTGCCATGGCGCTGGTAGTCGTGCGTGCGCCGTTCTGCGATGCCGGGGGCCAGCGGCAGGATAGGCTGGGTCCGGTCCAGCGCCTGTATCTGGCTCTTCTCATCGACGCACAGCACCATGGCCTTGACCGGCGGATCGATATACAGTCCAACGATGTCACGAGTCTTTTCGACAAACAGGGGGTCGGTGGAGAGCTTGAAGGTTTCTTGTCGATGCGGTTGCAAGCCGAAGGCACGCCAGATACGGCTGATCGCCGTTTGCGACAGCTTGGCTTCGCGCGCCATGGTGCGCGTGCTCCAGTGCGTGGCATTCGACGGTTGCTCTTCCAGGGTCTTGGCGATCACGGCATCGACACGCGCATCATCAATCGTGCGCGGCGCTCCCGAGCGGGGGGCGTCCAGCAAACCATCCAATCGCATTTGCACAAAGCGTCCGCGCCATTTCGACACCGTCTGCCGCGTCACCGCAAGCTTGAGCGCAACTTCCTGATTCTCCGCCCCACCGGCACATTCCAGAACAATGCGCGAACGCAAGGCCAGCGCTTGCGCCGTTTTGCGCCGCCGTGCCCAGGCATGCAATTGTTCTTGTTCAGCTTCGTTCAACACCAGCTTCGCTCTCGGTCTGCCTGCCATCTCGTCCTCGCTGTCTCGAACCCAATATCTGGGAGACAGCCAGCACACAAAATAATTCAACGAATTTCTAACTCACTACACTAGAGAGGTTTATGCAATACCTTGAGTCCAAAAGATTTCTATTTTACAGCCTCATCACCTGAAAAACCCCATAGATTCTATGGGCAGCGAAATCAGTCATCTTATTAGCGTGGCTTCCAGAGGGTCAGAAATATGAAGTTTAAAATTGGAGATACTACCGACACCGCATTATGCATTGTCCTGAAACATGAATTTTTGCGTTGCGAGGATTCGTTCAACGATTTTGCGGAATCTGCCAAAATCATGATTATGCAAGGCGAGAATCGGAGAATTGCCTACAAAACTTATAACGCATACGCCAGATTTATTCATCATCTGTATGAATTCATGATAGGTGCGATAGCAAGAGACCGTCAGAACACTGAGAAATTACCATCCGAAATGGCAGACAAATATATCGCGAGCCATACGCAGCGTAACTTAACAAACAGAAGGGAAGCCATTTTAAATGGAACTGCCGGGGCCTGGGAAAACCATATCAGTTTCTATCCTGAAAAAGTTCCCGACACCTTCGCTGAAGAGTTTCGCAAATTTCGGAATAAGGTCAGTGCTCACGTCAATTACGAAAGATCAGATCTAAGCCTGTCTGATTTCTATGAGAAAAATCACAAATATCTTGGCTTGCTCTATTTCGATGTTAAGAGTTGGTGGGGCCGATTAGAGAACGAATTTCCCGACCTAAAGGAAATCACTTCATTCTCAGTCCTCATAAAAGATACCCCACTTTCCAAACTACAGGTATAGCAACTCACATTTGATTTTCGCAGACCGAATAATTACAACTGTATTTACCCTTGATAACCTATTTTATCATGGATAAAATAGCCCACGAATATTCCCTCATCTCCAAAACCCAAAAACGCGGATCTTTCCGAAATTCCTAAATGAATCAGAAGTCTCGGTTTTGACCTTCGCGCAATATCACCAACTGAGCGAGGTGCCGCCGGCGATCGAATGGTTCGCCAATATTGATAATCTGCAAATACGGCGTGCCTATGAAAATGACTTGTGCGGCTTCATGCAGTTTGTCGGCATCGATCGGCCGCAAGATTTCAGGACCGTTACCCGGTCCCATGTTTTAGCCTGGCGCAAAACCCTGGGAAAAAAATCACTGGCCGGCGCCACCATCCGCAGGAAGCTGGCGGCGCTTGCCGCGAAGTTCAAATTTGAAGTGTTTGACAGCGTTGGTAACATACATCTGTTCGCGGGGAATATCGACTGCCGCCAGCGCCCTTGTCGGTAGTTGCCCGGCAGGGCCGACGAATGGGTGGCCCGTAGATCTTCCTGGTCTCCAGGTTGCTCACCGATGAGCATGACTGGTGCGTGCGGGGGACCTTCGCCGAAGACAGTTTGCGTGGCATTTTCCCACAGTGGGCAGGCACGACAAACTGAAGCTGCTATGCGCAAAGCCTCAATGGATCTGTCTACTTGTGCCGCAGGATGCGAGTTAATGCCTGATGGGGTTTTCATCGCGTTTGGTTCTCATGGGCAGACGATGAGAATATTCGCAACGAACAGGGTACTCGGTAGCGCCCTTTTCCGTATGCTTGGCAGACGAATACTCAGTTGAGCGATTAAGGCATTTCGCTAATGTTCCAATAGGCGTCAATCGAGCGCATGACTTCGACGAAGCGCCGGTAATCGACCGGCTTAACCACATAACCCGCAACGCCCAGGTTAAAACTGCTCATCTTATCTTGTTGCTCTTCCGATGTAGTCAGCACAATTACCGGAATACGCTTTAATTGATCATTATGTTTTACCACCTGCAGGAATTCAATACCATTCATGATCGGCATATTCAGGTCAAGCAGAATAATGCACGGCTTTTCGCTTGCCGGGTCTTGTAGATAAAGCAGCGCTTCCTCACCGTTTTCCAGGTGTACAACTGGGTTCGTTACATGGATCTCCTTCAGGGCGCGCATGACGGTCATTGTGTCGACTTGATCGTCTTCCACCAGAAGAATGGGCTTATTGGTAGTTTTCACGTTTCTTTTCCTTTATTGGAGTTAAGGTTTGCCGCAATTTTGGGTAGGGTGAAAAAAAATGTGCTGCCTTCGCCGGCTTTAGATTCGATCCAGATTTGTCCACTATACATCTCCACAATTTTTTTCACGACGGCCAGCCCAACACCCGTACTTTCTATCCTGTCGCGCGGGGCGAGCGTCTGGAACAATTGAAAAATTCTTTCGAAATGGCGTGACTCGATACCGGGTCCATTGTCGGCGATAGAGAACTTCCATTGTTCGCC
Organism: Nitrosospira multiformis; assembly: GCF_900103165.1. Classification (NCBI taxonomy): domain Bacteria; kingdom Pseudomonadati; phylum Pseudomonadota; class Betaproteobacteria; order Nitrosomonadales; family Nitrosomonadaceae; genus Nitrosospira; species Nitrosospira multiformis. Next base: position 1,938,734 of record NZ_FNKY01000001.1, read on the forward strand.
CTCAACACTACAGGCAATGCGAATATCGCCCCGGGGCTTATCCATGTATTTAATAGCGTTGGAGAGCAGGTTCTGAAATATCTGTTGGATGCGGGTGGGCTCCGCAATGATGCGCGGCAAGGGATTTTCTACCCTGATAGCAATATTTGCGGGTGGGGACAGGAGGTCAATTACCTCATGCACCACCTGGTTGAGGTCCAGTTCTACCAGTGCCTCCCTCACGCGGCCTACGCGCGAATATTGCAATATACCATCGATCAGGTTACTCATGCGATGCACCCGGCTGACAAGCAGACGCATATGTTCCTTGCCTTCGTCATCGAATTTGTCGGCATAATCCGTGGAGAGCCAGTCCGCCAATGCGCCGATGGCGCGCAATGGTGCCTTCAAGTCGTGAGATACCACATGGGCGAAATTCCTTAATTCCTCATTGGCGCTTTCCAGTTCATCCATCAGGCGCGCTTTCTGCTCTTCCTCCAGCTTGCGTTTACTGATGTCACGTACAATGGCGACAAACATGCGGTGTTCTCCCCCGTGCATCTCGACCACGGCAAGATCCATGGGGAATGCAGTGCCACCTTTACGCAAGCCGGTCACTTCAGTAGTAACGCCAAGAGCCTTGGGCTTTCCCGTTTCCAGATATTGCCTGAAATCGTCAGCATAGTGACCCTGTTCCGGCCTTGGCTTCGGAAACAGCAAGTTAACATCCCGCCCGATAATTTCGCTTCCTGCATAGCCAAAAATCCGTTCGGCCGCCGGGTTAAAGGTTTTAATCACACCCTGTTCATCAATCGAGGTCACGCCATCGATCAGATTACTCAGTAAGGCGCGGGTATGCGCTTCGCTATCGCGTATTTGGCCAATGGTATCCACCAGACTATCCCGCATTTCCTTCAGGGCTTGCATAAGCTGGCCGATTTCATCGTTCGAACGGACCTCAATTTCCTGCATAAAATCACCTACCGCGACGCCTCGAGCAATTGTCACCACATTTTCCAGAGGCCGAAAAATTGCATCATTGAGCACGACACTAATCAATGCCGCCAGTACCAGAGCGATTGCTATCGACGCAACCAGAATGTTACGTATGGTTTCGTAGCGGCTCTGCTCCCGATCGTATTCCCGGCTGATTCCATCCAGTTGCAGCTTGACCAGCGCCTTGATGCTGGTATCGACCGGTATATAAAGGGGGCGAACTTTTTCTATAAGAATTCGGTACGCTTCCCCGATTTCATTTTTACGTAAAGCGATGACCGCCGGCTTTATACCTTCCGTGATAAATTTGTCCCGATCTTCGGCGAATTGCGCGGCAAGCGCTTTTTCTTCCGCATCATGGTGGCTTGAAATGTAAGCTTGCCAGGCTCGCGTCATTTTCTCGAGATCCTGGTCAACCACTTCGGTTTTGGTTCGAATAGTCTCGGGCGTCGGCATCATCAGGGCTGCCGTCACGGCGATTCGGTTCCGCAGCAGCAGCGATTCAATTTCAGCGACCTGCTTAAGCGGGATGGCGCGATCATGATAAACGGTTCTCAAGCCTTCAATCGCGTTACTCATGCCGAACAGGCCCAGCATTTCAATTCCCAGCAGAAATATCACGAGGACGGAGAGAATAAGGATCAGGCGCGATCTAATAGTCAAATTTTTAATCATATAACCTGGATGATTAGGAGAATGGCAATTGCCTGAAAGTCTGCAGCCTCAAGCCTGGCAAATTGCTAGCCCGGGATACCAGAAAGTGTTACGCGGTAAATCTCAGATTTTACTGCAACCCGGTATCTCTTGCGGAGCTGGTTTGGGGAGCGACCCGAGTCAGATGGATGATTGTGGATAAGATATGAAAGCAATTTCTCCGCGCATCAGCAAGGCCGGTTTTCATAGATATTTTCGCTAGAAATGATGATAGAAGCACCCATAAACGTCGAACCCTGGCGATAAAACCGCGCGCATATTCATTGTTCCGCCCAGCACGCTTGATACAGTCAGAAAGTGCTATTGAAATACCAATGATGATATGTACAATGTTTTAGCCTTTCTTGTATTGCATATTCCTGGTTACAACGTTCACGATTCGCTGGTTATTCTTTGCAGCATCTGGCAGTCCACTTCATATAAAGGATAAACGATCATGAAACTCAGTACCTTGTTTGCAGGATGCCTTTTCGCGTCAGTTGCTGCCATGCCGGCCGCCGCTCACCAGATTGTATACACAACCTCGCTTGATGGACCTAGCGAGGCTCCGCCGAATATTTCTCCGGGCACTGGTACGGCAAAAATCACCGTTGATTTCGATCTGGTAACGATGCGGGTTGAGGAAAGCTTCAGCGGCCTTCAGGGAAATGTTACCGCTTCGCATATCCATTGCTGTACGGCCGTGCCAGGAGCCGGCACCATCGGCGTGGCCACTACGTTACCCACATTTACGGACTTTCCATCTGGCGTGACATCGGGCACTTATGATCGCACCTTCGATATGACGGATGCCTCAAGCTACAATCCGGCATTCGTCACAGCCAATGGAAGCGTCGGTGGCGCCTTCAATGCACTGGTGGCAGGGCTGGATGGTGGTACCGCCTATGCTAACATTCACACCAATATATTTCCTGCCGGGGAGATTCGCGGCTTTCTCGCACCTATCCCTGAACCCGAGGCCTATGCCATGCTGTTGGCCGGTCTTGGTATGATAGGCGCGGTTGCTCGCCGCCGACGCGGCTGACCCGGAAAACGGGTTTTGACTTGAAGAACAACAAGGAGCCATCGGCTCCTTGTTTCCATCAGTGCTTGCTGTGGTGAGTTTTGCTGGCCTTAAAATTCAGGGATTCCCTAGAATACAGGCACTTTGGTGGCGTTCAGGGAGTTCAAGGGTATATTGATTTCCCTGGCTTTGGATTGAACTGCTGTCGAAGTCCTGCCTAACTTCAATGCAATTCGTCTTACCGGAATATGCTGCTCCGCGAGATTTCTTAAAATCTGCTCCTGCTGTATCGTCCAGGGTTTACCGGAATTGGCGGACTGCTGTCGCCTATCACGTTGCCGCCTTTCGCCCAACCTTTGTTGATGCTCTCGCGGTAAGGTTCTCACAGGAGTCTGTTCTTGAATCTGATGCGGCTTGCAGATCCCGGATACAATCTGTAGCGCCCTCAGGCGAATAGAATCGGCTGGTTCCTGAGATTCCGCGCTTTCGGATAGAATTTGAAGCAAACTAATAAGCTCCTTCCGAGCATGGGAGGGCAGGCCCGCCATGAGTGCCTCAAGGATGGAGTGAGAGCGTTCAAGTTCCTCAAGTGAATGTTCTGATCGCTGTTGATCTAACTCAATGACTTTCATAGTTTGATTTGGCTCCGTGACTTCCATTCTCACCCGCTAATGAGGTAGGGAATGGTTCGTTCTATAACCTGCCAGGAATTTCCTTAAAATTTCTATCGGCGCTGATTGAATCGAGGAATAATTAGTGCTGCCCGCGGACTAACAAACTTGATGTCAACCCTGGCGATTTGTTATCCCCCTTTCATATTTTCGCCTGTCTTTAGTTCCGTGCCATTTTGGGTTATCGATTTTTCTGCGTTCAATAGTTCTTCGATCTGACCAGAATGGCGAGGAGACAGGGCAGAATGAATGATCGGGTGCGAGCTTCCGGGTAGCAGGGGCATTCTTCTGCTTTTCGATATTGTGTTTTTCTTTACTAAATTTTTTACATAGTTCCGCGATTAAGTGCATGTCTTCTAATGACATAGACCTCATCGCGTCTATTACATCAATAATAAGAGACTCGCTGGGCTGATCGGACTGCATTCCAGCGCTCATGTCGCCTTCTCCAGTAGCGATCCACATCGGATAAGCGCCGATTCTGGCTTCAATTTCAATCAGATTTCTTCGTGGAACGCCTCTGCTTTTCCAGTTGTGGAGCGCTTGTTCCGAAATATTGAGCAGCAGGGCAACGGCCGCCTCATTTTTCGCTCCTCTGAGTTCCTTGGCTGCTTTTAGCAGACGCGCATAGCTATCTTCCATTTGTATGTTTGATCACCAATAATATTTATTGTAAACAGATTGTTTGATTAAATAAACTATTTGTTTACAATTTGCCATAAAAGAATAGAAGATGGAACACGACTAAAAATTACTTAATGCACCGGCATCCGAAGCTCCGGCTGCGCCAATCAGGCACTCAATGGATAACAATCGGCGCAATACAGGACATTGACTGTACCCAAGCTTATGCAGTATTACGCTAACCCCAATCACTTGTTATTCGCCGGAGAGGTGACCTCTAAAATAGTAATTCGTACTGACTGCCAGAAACTACGATTCAATCAAGGCAGTATCCTTACGTGAATAAAATACCTCGAACTGTTCGAATGTCAGTGGCCGGCTAAAAAGGTAGCCCTGGTAGGCGTCGCAGCCATGCTGGGAGAGGAAGTTTTTCTGTGCATTGGTTTCCACGCCCTCGGCAATCACGGATAACCCCATGCTTTTTGCTAGAACCAGAATGGCCCGAACAATAGTGGCGTCATGAGGGTCGGTTAGCACATCCCGGATGAAGGACTGATCGATTTTCAGCCAGCCCAGGGGCAGGCGTTTCAAATAATAGAGTGAGGAATAGCCGGTGCCGAAGTCGTCCAAAGCAAAACCCACACCGCGGGTTTTCAGTATAATCATTTTAGCAATGATGTCTTCCACATTGTGCACAAGAAGATTCTCGGTAAGCTCAAGCTTAAGTTTCCGTGGATTGGCGCCGGTGTGATCGAGTGCGGAGAATACCTGCTCGACGAAATCCGGATGGCGGAATTGACGGGGGCTGACATTTATAGCCATATTAAGCTGAGCTGTTTCCGGTCGTGCGGACCAGGCCGACAGTTGCGTGCATGCGGTTTCCAGCACCCAGTGGCCCAAGGGATAGATGAGACCGGTTTCTTCGGCGTGAGGAATAAACTCAGCTGGAGGCAACAGGCCGCGTCGTGAATGCTGCCATCGCACCAATGCTTCAACACCTGTCACATCCCCATTACTGTCCACCTGGGGCTGATAATGAAGGAGAAACTCACTTTTTTCTAAACCCTTGCGTAAATCGGATTCAAGAACCACACGGACATTCACGACTTCCTGCATGTCTGGATCGAAAAAACACATGGTGTTACGGCCTGATGCCTTGGCCTGATACATGGCAAGATCGGCCCGTTTCAGTAATTCGTCCAGTGTGGTTGGCTGGTCGTTGAATAGGGCGACACCAATGCTTGGAGTACTGTGGTGCTCATAGGCTCCCAAATGGAACGGCTCATTGAACGCAGCAAGAATTCTTTCGCACACCATCCTTATTTGAGCAACGGCTTCATGAGAATGTAAACCTAAATCACCTGTCAGGACTATCACAAATTCGTCACCCCCCAGACGGGCCACCGTGTCGCTTTCGCGTACACAAGAGACGAGACGCGGAGCCGCCTGCCGCAGCAGTAGATCTCCTATATCATGGCCGAGCGTGTCATTGAGGGTTTTGAAATTATCCAGATCAATAAACAATAGTGCACCCATGTTATGATTACGGGCACTTGCCGCCAGAGCCTGCTGCAGGCGATCAAGCAGAAGTTGCCGATTCGGTAGTTGGGTCAAGGAATCATAGAAGGCGAGATGGTGAATTTCGTTTTCTGCCGCCTTGCGTTGGGTGATGTCGGTGTTGATGGTGAGAATGGATTGCGGCTGGCCCTTGTCATTCCGAACCAGGGTCCAATGGCTTTCCGTTATTAAAGTACTTCCATCTTTGCGGCGTTGTGTGAGTTCGCCATTCCATTCATCGTTACGTAACACCAATTGCATCGCCTCATGGAAGGCTATGGAGTCATCATATAAAAGATTTTCTATGGATTTATCGTTCACTTCCTCCAGTGTCCATCCATAAAGCCGCTCAGCACCCTGGTTCCAAAACTGAATACGATGATTGATGCTGCGGACAATAATCGCGTCTTTTGCCTTGTCAAGCAGCGACGCCTGCTCGCGGATACGTGCATCGGCCACCCTGCGCGCCAGTTCAGCGTCTTTGCGCTGGGTGATATCCGAAAAGATAACAACAGTGCCAGTTGTTTTCCCATCCTCTATAATGGGGTGTGACGTAAATTCCACAGGCAGGCGTTTTCCATCTTTCCGCCAAAAAATATCGTCATCCGCGTGACTGGGCCGCTGGGTCTGGAGCGTCTGAAGGATTGCGCATTGCTCTGCCAGATAAATTGAGCCGTCGGCGTGACGGTCATGCGTCAATGTGTGCATGTGCTGGCCGAGTAAGTCCGATACCGGGTAACCCAGCATATTGGCTGCCGCACTATTGATGAACGTGCAGCGCCCTTCAAGATCAATTCCATAAATCCCTTTGCCTGTAGATTCCAGTAGCAGCAGTTTCTCCTGATATAGTTTCTCCCGCTCGGTCTCTGACCGCTTTCGCTCGGTAATATCGCGAAAATAAACAGCCAGGCCTTCTTCCGAAGGGTAAACATGGACTTCGAACCATTTAGCGAGCGGTGAATAGAAATCTTCAAAAGTCATCGAAGCATTCTCGTATAGTGCCCGGTGAAATTCGCGATCAAAGGTGCTGTCAATGGCCTCCTTGAATTCCTGGCAGACATTCTTGCCGAGAAGAGCAGCACGGTTTCGCCGCAATAGCGTTTCGGCTTCTTTATTCAAGTAGGTAAAGCGCCACTCGCGGTCGAGTGTGAAAAAAGCGTCAGTAATGCTTTCCAGTATTCTTTGAGTACGAAGTTTTGAGTTGGAGAGCTCCACGGTTACCGCTTGCTGATCTTCAATTGCGGATAGTAATTCCTTATTTGCTTGCCTTATGGCATCGACCTTTTCCTTGTTTACTGCGAGCATAAATGAAACGACGGCGGTCAGAATGCTTACCAGAATTCCGCCGAGCAATACGAGCAAGGGTTCCTGGCTATTGATGGCTTGCTCGAACCGGGGACGTGAAGCAACGTCAATCGTCCATGTCTGGCCATAAACCGGCATGGTGATTGTTTTTCTGAATCGCGGTACGGAAGCTTGTACAGGTTGATTCCTGTTACTGTCGAAAAGCAAAAAATCCTGTGCAACGGATTGGGTGTCAAAGATTTTTATATCAAGATCATCAAGCTCGACACGAAGAACGGCTCCGATGAAATCATCCATTCTGAAAGGCGCGTAGACATAGCCAACAAGCGATGAGCGTCTTTGCTCAAGTGTCCCCGGTAACTTTCCGGGCCCATAGTACGGTGTATACATGAGAACACCCGCCTGACCATCCGCTTCGGTTTCCTGCACAAGCCTTACCTTGCCGGAGAGCGTGGTCTTTCCGGAATCCCGGGCATGCGACATCGCTGCGCGCCGGACGGGATGTGAATACATGTCGTATCCCAGCGCCCGCATATTCTTTCCGGAGAATGGTTCGAGATAAACAATCGAGGTATATTCTTCCCGAGATGTCTCAGGCCAAACCCTATATGCTGGAAAACCTTCCGCACGCATCGAGGCAAGATGCGTGGCCATTTCATCCGGATGAATGTGTTTTGCAAACCCGATACCCAGAATTGCCGGGTAGCTATCCCCTAAATGTAGCGTACCCACATACTTGCGCCATTCATCGCGGGAAACGAATTCAGAAGCAAGCAAGTGCCCCAAGGCGCCTTTCAGTACTTGATCATAGTTTGAGAAGCTGGCCTGGATCTGTGAGACAACATCGGCCAAACGGCCATCAAACCGATTGTTTGCATCGCGCTCCTGTAAATCCCTGACAACCGACCAGCTCACTAGCGTAAGGGACAAAAAGACTGCGAATGTCAAAACGGCAACTATGTTCCGTGAAGGGATACGGTAGAAAAGGAAATTATTTCTGTAAATACTGATTTTCGTCTCCAATTGAGGCAGTCAGGATATTTCGCCAGAGCGGCTCAAAAAATTGACGTCAGCGGCGTGAATAACGCTGGCCAGCAGAGCTGGGCTCGTTTGAACCCTCGTCAGCCTTTGCGGATCTGCCGGGTGTTTTGCGGTGTTTATTGCGGCCCCATTTGCGTCGCTGGATTTCGCTTCACCAGCCCGGCTGCTCATTCATAGCTTATGCCATCCAAGCAGTAATCCATATCTGGGTAAGCACCGATCGTGGTTACCATTCAGCTGAAACTCCCACGGAGCGGTGCTCCCATTATTTCACTATGCAAGGCTTGCAATAAACGTCCTTATAATAAACAAATTGTTTATTAAAATAAACAGTTCGTTTATATTTTTATTGATATGAGGAATGAAAAGGAGAAAGACAGAATAAACCACCCCGCCGCAAGCAGCGGAGCATTAACTGCGCTCTTACAATTTGCTGGCTTGCAGCCGGTCTTCGCCCCAAGGGGCGGGGAATTAAACCCGCAGAGATTAAAAGTTAGTACATGCCAGACAGTCGTTCAAATCCAGCGATTGTTTTGATTGCCGATCGCGCTATAAACCAGGTGTCAGCGCCGCTTTTATCTCTTATTGTTCCAGTATTCAGGATAAACGAACCTGGCGTGTTCATACGGGTCGGTGCAAAGTATGTGATAGAATTTTTACAAGTACCAAGCATTTATCATTATTAGAATCTGCCCGGTTTTTGTATCAACTGCTAAAATGCCGGGTTCCGACATAACGTGACGCAATTTATTCAGCAAGTCAAAGCGCCCGGATGGTGAAATTGGTAGACACAAGGGACTTAAAATCCCTCGACTGGAAACGGTTGTGCCGGTTCGACTCCGGCTCCGGGCACCATAGAATCAGTGAGTTACGGTCAATCAGGGGATTGAATTGGCCCAGATGTCGTTATCATAGCGTGTTTTTTTTGCTAGAGGTAATCTCAAAATAAGCTCTTTTAACCTCTCTGAATACAGGTGAGAGTACCTTTCTGATGATTGAACCGAGTCATGACTAAGCGTTTGTCCGACTTCTCCCAACGCGGCACCTGACGATAGCGACGCCGATGCGAGAGAGTGCCGTTCATCATGCAGCCAGAGATGTTTCATTCCAGCTGCCTCCCTGGCCCTCCAAAACCTCAAATAGTAATATCTGCCTCTCCAGTTAAAAGGGACATACCGCAGCGCATTAATCGTATTCGGGCGGACAGGTATCATATGCGGCATACCGTTCTTGGTATCCGGCAACCAATCCATGCCTGATCATTGACGATTATGATCTGCTCTGGCCGCGAGGTAAGCATTTCCGATCTCCAAATCAGAAATCAATAGGGCGCTGCGCTGACCGGTTGAATCCATCCACCTTAGCATCGGACTATCTTCCGGTGGGGTCTTGCGATGATCGTAAATAACGCAAGCGTAGCCCTCGTTCAAACTTCTATTGCACTAATCGTTGAGGCTGCGATACAATTACGAATAATTCGCATTTACATCTGGATCAGGTGCCGGGCGCCTGGTCCGCAACGGGATGCCCATGTCTGTCGCCAAGTTTACCTTGCAGCAGGAAATCCAAGCGCTTTACAGCAACCATCATGGTTGGCTGTATGCATGGCTGCGCAAGAAATTAAGCTGCTCATACCGCGCTGCTGATCTGACGCAAGACATCTTTGTACGCCTGCTTTGCCGCGAAGAGCCGATATTGATTCAGGAGCCACGCGCATTTCTGACTACGGTTGCGAAGCGCCTACTGGCCAACCATTGGCGGCGCGAACAATTCGAGCGTATCTACCTTGAAGCACTAGCCCAAGCACCACAAGGACTTGCGCCGTCTCCTGAAGAGCGTGCTATTTTGCTGGAAACGCTTTTGGAGATCGATCGGGTGCTTGAAGGCTTACCACCCCTGGTCAAGAGGACGTTTCTACACGCCCAGCTTGATGGTATGAGCCAAGCCGAAATTGCGACCGAACTCAGCATCTCCATCACCACCGTCAAGCGCTACCTGTTGCGTGCTTGCACCCAGTGCTACTTCGGACTGGCACTCTCCTGACGGCAACTGAATGAGACTGGATGCGCGCTTTGGTAAGAATGGCGAGCCCGCAGGACGGGATCTCGATAATACTGAATGTAATGGCGTAGTTCAGAATTGCGACCGCCTCGTTCATCCGAGCGACATCCCACCTCGTGTCGCCCAGCACGCGGTGGAGTGGCTGATGGAACTTCAATCGGGCGATACAACCGATACGACTTGGCAAGCCTTGCAGCAGTGGCGTAGCCAGCACCCCGACCATGAACGTGCTTGGCAACATATCGAATCCATCAATAGCAAATTGCGCAGTGTGGGAGCGGTCTCGAGCATCGCACACGCCGCACTCACGCAGCCGCGTTCAGCCAAACGCCGTGAAACCATCAAGGCCCTCTCAGTATTACTCTTTGCCGGCGGCACCACTTGGATGGTCCATGACCAGACGCCATGGCGCGAATGGCTGGCCGACGAGCGCACCGGCGTGGGCGAGCGACGTACCATCCGATTAGCCGACGGCACCACAGTGGACTTGAACACGGACAGTGCCATCAGTGTGCACTTCAGTGCCTCCGAGCGGCGGGTACAATTGATCAGTGGTGAAATCCTGGTCTCTACCGGCAAAGAGGCCAGGTATACATCGCTTCCCTTCGTCGTCGAGACGGCGCACGGTGAATTGCGGCCGCTGGGCACGCGTTTCCTAGTGCGTCATCAGGGTAGTGCCAGCCACGTCGATGTTTTCGAAGGTGCTGTCATGATTTGCCCGAGCGATGGGATCGAGTCAATGCGTACACTGCACGCGAACGAGGGGGTTCGCTTCACCCGTGGCGCCATTGACGAGCCCGTGCAGACCAATGACGCTCACATCGCGTGGACCGATGGCATGCTTGTTGCCAGTGGCATGAGCCTGTCCGATTTTCTCTTCGAGCTTGGTCGCCATCGTCCAGGCTACTTGAGTTGCGATCCTTCGATCGCCGAGTTACGTGTCTCCGGCAGCTACCCATTAGTTGACACCGATCGTATTCTCGATATTCTGCGCAGTACGCTGCCAATAGAGATTCACTTCCTTACCCGGTATTGGGTCACGGTGCGACCACGGCATTCTTAGCTGTTGGAGTCTTACCACAATCAGTCACCGCAAAGCGCAAAAAGTCTGACCGGGGTGATCTGTTTTCGATTTTCGCGGGTCATAAGGGGTGAGCACATCATCGCCTCGTCCAATTGGATGGGCCTCAACTCCAGCCATCCAAAGAGAAATCGAACATTGAGCAACACAGCCGGACGGGAGCGCAATTCAGCATCTCGCGCTTAGCGTACCGGTATGCGCCATTGCTCGATCTTTGCCCTCACTTTGTTGCCAAGCTTGGCGTAAGCAGCAGGGGAGCCCACGCCAGCACCTATAGTTCCTAAAGCCTACGACATCCCTGTTAGCTCGCAGGAAGATGGACTCAACCACTTCGGACGCGAGATAGGCATCTGCTGGGTGACGGTGACCCTATTCAATATTCTGTTCACCATACTGTCGGTGGAAATTCACTTTCTGATGGGGTACCGGGCCGCGGTGCGGTCACGATGCTTCTAGCCGTTTATACCGTGTCGCAAGTCGGTCGCCGCAAAGTACAAAAAAAGTTTGGTCGGGGTGGTCTGTTTTCGATTCTCGCGGGTCATAGTAAATGAGCATCAAAACCATTCTCATAATTAGATCGGCGTTTACTCTAATCAGAAAACGACAAGAATGAATTTATCAATTGCGGCGGCGGCTAAATGCCAATTATTACGTAAATCGACTACCAATGAAGATTTGGTGTGGAATGCCGCAGTGGAATGGGTGATGCGCGGGCATGAAATTCTAACTCCGGATGAGCTTATAGAATTGATGACCTGGTTGAAAGCAGATCCTGCTCATTTGGCTGCTTATGATGAGGCCTCATATCTTTGGAAACTCACCGGGATTGCAATGCAAAAAACAGATTATTGATATTTATAAATTTTAATAGAAGGGGAGAATACTGTGTCACTTAGCCATATCAGCCATTGGGAATCCGGGCGCGGTTGGGTCATTGCGAATGTCAGGCAAGGCTCAAGAAATCGTTGCCGGATTCCGTTTCCTTTATTGCAAACGCTGCAGTGTGGATTAATCTGCTTTGGAGTGGGCGCTGCGATGATGCTTCCGCAAAACGTTTTAGCCGAGTCTGCGACCAGTAGCACAGCGTCCAACGGACTTGCAGTTCATCAGTTCAATATTTCTTCAGGGCCACTGGAAACGGCACTTAATGCGCTTGCAAAACAAGCAATGATACCTATTTCATTCGACAACCTGGATGTAAAAGATAAAACTGCCCAGGAACTGAAGGGCAGTTTTACTGCGCAGGCCGGGTTGAATCATCTGCTGTCCGGAAGCGGCCTGGAAGCCGTCGCACAATCGGGTGGCTATATCGTCAGGAAATCCGCCATAACAGCTAATCAGCCCGCGACACTGCCACCGGTCAATGTCACTGCACAGCCCATCATAGGCCCGACGGATGGCTATATGGCCACGAAAAGTTACACCGCGACTCGGACCGATACCCCCTTGCGCGATGTCCCGCAATCCATCACCGTGGTGACCAAGGATTTGATTAAAGATCAAAATATACTGAGCATGGATGCTGCAGTGCGCTACGTGCCGGGTGTCGGTATATCGCAAGGGGAAGGCAATCGGGATGCAGTGATTTTCCGCGGCAACAATTCAACGGGAGATTTTTTTGTGGATGGGTTGCGCGATGACGTTCAATATATTCGCGATTTTTACAACACTGACCGGATTGAAGTCCTGAAAGGAGCCAATGGCATGATTTTCGGCCGTGGCGGCGGCGGGGGCGTGATCAATCGCGTCACCAAGCAAGCCAGCTGGACGCCGATTACCGAGATTGGGGCGACGTATGGGTCCTATAGTCAGAAACGGGTGACCGTCGACATCGGCCGGGCCATCAACGAGGTGGCTGCGTTTCGACTCAATGCCATGTATGAGCACTCGAACAGCTTCCGTAATGGCTTTGAGCTGGAGCGTGGCGGGGTCAATCCCACGTTTACCATCAAGCCCACCGCGCGAACCACGGTTATCCTGGGCGGCGAATACTTTACCGACAACCGCACCGCAGATCGCGGCATCCCCTCTTTTGGGGCCACATTCGCGGGTGGAGGCATGCCCGGGGTCGTGGCTTCAGGCCGCCCCTCCGATACCCATCGGTCGACATTCTTTGGTAATGCGGCCACCAGCCCGACCCATACCGACGTCTGGGCATTAAACTCGACCCTCGAGCATGCGTTCGACAATGGGCTCACCGTGCGTAATCGCACACGTTATGCCAATTACGACAAGTTCTATCAGAACGTTTTTGCCAACGGTCCGGCCACGGCCCAGGATGCCACCGGAACGGTAGCCATCGCGGCATATAACAATGCGACTCAGCGCGACAATATCTTTAACCAGACGGATTTCCTGTACACGCTGAATACCTGGGGGATAAAGCACGAGTTCATGACCGGCGTGGAGTACGGCCGGCAGGTGACGACTAATCTGCGTAATACCGGGTTTTTCAATAATACCGCTACCAGTGTGAATGTCCCTTTTTTCAACCCCCTGGCCTTGACGCCCATCACCTACCGGCCCAATGCCACCGACGCCAACAATCACGGTGTGGTGGAGGTAGTGGGCGTCTATTTGCAAGATCAGATTACGCTCCATCCCCAGCTCAAAGCGGTCCTGGGCATACGCTACGATAACTTTGACACGAATTTCGTCAACAACCGTACCAGTACCCGGATCCATACCACCGATAATTTGGTCTCGCCCCGAGCGGGGCTGATTTACAAGCCCATCGAAACGATGTCGATCTACGGCAACTACAGCCTGGCCTATGTCCCGCGCGCCGGAGACCAGCTCTCCTCGCTGACGCCGACCAACGCAGCACTTAAACCGGAACAGTTCATGAATCTGGAGGTGGGCGCAAAATGGGATATCCGTCCCGACCTGTCCCTGACTACGGCGTTGTATCAGTTGGAACGCAATAATGTCATCGTTCCCGTTCCCAATGATCCTACCCGGACCATGCTGGTTGACGGTCAGCGTGCCAGAGGCGCCGAAGTGGGCTTGATGGGCCGCATCACCCCGCAATGGAGTGTCATGGGAGGCTACGCCTATACGGATGCCGAGATCACCAAGACCCAATCACTCACTGCCCAGGCGGGTGCGGTCGTGGCGCAGGTCCCCAAACATACCTTCTCGATGTGGAATCGCTATGATTTCGCGCCCTGGCTGGGCTTGGCTCTTGGGGTAGTTCATCGCACCCACATGTACGCCGCGGTGGATAATACCGTGCTATTGCCGGGCTTCACGCGACTGGACTCAGCCATGTACGTCAGGCTCAACAAGACGCTGCGCGTCCAGGCGAATATCGAGAATATCGCCGATATCGAATATGTCGCATCTGCCAACAATAACAACAACATCATGCCGGGTGCGCCGCGCATCTATCGCTTGACGGTTGTTGCCAATTTCTAGATTCGGATTCGGAATCGTTCAGGTATGCCCCATTCATGAATATCCCAACTGGGAATTAGTGAATGGGGCATCTTGAATGCTCTGCCTAAAAAATGCTATCCCAAAATGGGGCATACCTTAACTCTAGCGGGTTTCATAGATGCATAAATACGCTGGCATAGAATCTATTGAGCGAATAATTGTTAGAAGTAACAAGTATTAAGATAGCTGATGGCTTGATGTAAATTCAATCCAAATATTCCCTCTCTTTTGGCAGGGAAGCCTTTGCCTAGGCGGGATGGTAACTTTTATCAATTGATAAGCCCCCAGGATTTTGCCTACAAGGTGTCCGATCCTGGGCCTTTGGGATATCTTCGAAATGCATATTTTCAAACAGCAGTTCTCTATCCTGAGAATTGCTATGCTTTATTTGGCGTTACTCTCTGCGGGCGCGATAGCATTGTTGTCATACCGAAACATCCAGGCGGGGGAAAAAGCTAATGAGTAGTATAGGATCAGTCAACGAGTAGTCAATCTCAGCCAGGAAATACTTTCCTAGGGCCTGTTAACACTTATTTTGCACCCGCGACGGCGACGGATTTCATCCAGCACGAGGCATGAGCCGTGCGGCGGAGCAGGCCTCCGTAAGCAGCGAGTAACGAAGGGCTGGATGAAAGCCGTCCCGTCCCTTCGGGTTGCGCACAAAAAACGCGGATGCCGCGTTACGAAGTTTGGTCATAGGCCTGCTATGGCCTGCGCTTCGCGCCTTGCCTCCGCGTTTTTTGTGTAGCAACGCGGGTGCGAAATAAGTGTTAACAGGCCCTAGCTTAAGGATGCTGAAACTGGGCAGCGTGAATTTATTCTGACGGGTGAAGAACAATACCTTGAGCCATATAATCATGCCGTCGGGGCCATACCGGAGTTGCTGGAGCAATTCGAGACCCAAGTTAGCACGTCTAAATTGGATCAATTTGAGAATATGCGAAATCTAGAACCGGTGGTTTTAGCCAAACTTGCCGAGTTGAGAGATGCCCTTGAGCTCAGTCGATCAAACCGACAAATGGAAGTAAAGAAAATCCTTGAGTCGGATCGCGGGGTAATGCTTATGAATGAAATTCGCGGTCATTGTGTTGCCATCGACGAAATTGCAAAAATTCGCATTGCAGGATCTGTCGCTGCGGCAGAGAAAAGTTCAAGTATCTTAAGATTGATGAGCATGTCCGCCAGCATTCTTCTCTTTGTTTTTCTTTCCATCTCAGCGGTAGCTACCTTTCATCACGACGCGCCGTAAAGTGCCTCCCGGACCGGCCACACCAAAAAGCGTGGAACCCGAGCCCTTTAGTACCTCGATACGCTGACAAATTAGCCACGGCAGTTATGATCGCCAGTCCTATGCCGAACTCATGGTGGACCGGTCGTCGTCGGGCGTAATTCATTCTTAAGGCAGGATAATGCTTTGTTGTGGAAGTCCGGTCGATGGTGGCTGATGATTTCATCACCAAGCCTTTAAATGAACGGCCGTACGAACCTCCGTATGCAGTTTGCATGCAATGCCGGTATCTGTTTAACAACCAGTGAGGAGTCGTTCTTGTGACTGTGAGCTTGGGAGTCACGACTGGGAGCATACGATTGCATTATAGCTCTTTCTAATCATAACCATTGACAATGATTCTCATTCGCATATTATGTCCATCGGAATTGAGAATTAATATTTACTTTTAGACCTTTTATTGTAGGTCAAACTTTTTAGTATCTGAAGCAGATTAGTAAACCGGCACCCCGGTTTTCCCGCCAGCCGTCGGATGTTCCATCTGACAAAGCCAGCTGCCCATGAAGCCTTTCGAAAGAAAGGCTTCAGTATCACCTGCCAGCCAGATCTCACGATTTAAGCCAGCTCGATAAGAAGACGCACGCATACGCTTGATTATGTACCGCATCGATACGTTGCAGGTATGTGCCGGGTTACGTAAAAGGCATACGCATATTTAATTCATTTATATATGGAGGGTTTTGACGTGAAATTGAGAACTATGAGTGTAATTGCCGGACTGCTGCTCGCGAGTCCAGCCCTTGCCGACATCACCAACGGGCCTGATCCTTATACTGCGGGTTTCGGCTTCGATAAGCCCGATGACGCCACCGCTGCGTGGGGCGGCTGGACCCGCGGCGACGCGGGCACTGCCTATGCGGAGTGGGATACCTTTTCAGGTGCCCCCGGCACTCCCTATTCCACGGTTTATGGCTCATCCGGGGTGAGCAACAGCACATTGACCTGGAATACCGTCACGTTTGCGGCAAGTACCTCGGGAAATCTGTACAGCTTCTCCGGCACCCAGGTGTATGACATCGATATCACGTCATCTACCGCGTTCAGCGGCCCCGTCACCGTCGCGCTACAGTTCGAGACCTGGGGCACTGCAATGGATTACAGCAGCATTCTGCTGAATGGCGCAGCGCCTACCAGCGGTGCCGTAACCTATTCCGACCCCGCATTTTCCAGCTCCATGGGGCCGGTCGAGCTGAACCAATATCTCGCAGTGTGGACGCTGAATTCGGCGCCCACTAATTTCCACATCGATCTGCAAAGCGCCGGCCCCCACCAGAGCTTTGCACAGGTTGCCGTGGATATCGCCGCTCCCATACCGGAGCCTGGTGAATGGGCCATGCTGCTGGCCGGACTTGGCTTGATGGGCGCTATTGTCCGGCGACGTAACGCGAAAAGCGCCTGATGCATAGCAAAGAGTGATTGTGCGCAGCCCAGCCAGATGTTGCACGAATGTAAAGTCCGCCTTCTGGCGGGCGCGCTACTGATGCTTGCATGTACGGCATACGCCGAGACCGCTATCAAACCGGTCTCTACTCCTTCTCCATGCGAGGGACGTGAACCTGAAGGTCCAGTCGCTCCCATGTCACCGGAATCCACTCCTGCAGCCGGTTCCCAGCTGACCGCGGGAGTCCCGTGCGTTGATTCCCCACCCAAAGAGGCGGAAGGCACCGGAAATATGCTCCGCACCATCTCGGTATCCGCTCCTCGGGTAGAGCGGGATATGAAAAACGTGCCCGTCACGCTAAACGTCATTTCCGCCGAAACGATCAAGGAACAGATGGCCACGTCGATCAAGGATCTGATCCGCTATGAGCCAGGCATCTCGGTGGGCAACAATCCATCCCGGTTCGGCCAGAGCGGCTTCAACATCCGGGGACTGGATGGAAACCGCATACTGATCCAGATGGATGGCATACGTCAGCCGGATAATTTCATCATCGGCGGCTTCTCCAACGCCGGACGCAACATGGTCGATGTCGGCATGCTTTCCGGCGTTGAAATCCAGCGCGGGGCCGGCTCCTCATTGCAAGGTTCGGAGGGGTTGGGCGGTGTCGTATCCTTTCGATCACCCGAACCGGAAGATTTTCTGAAGGGCCGTTCCTTTGCCATCAGTCCCGAGGGTATCTATCAGAGCGTGGATCGCTCGCTGGGGCTTATCGGTACTGTGGCGGTTGGGAATGAATATCTCAAGCTGATGCTGCGAGGGGTTCAGCGCAACGGTCACGAAACCGCAAACATGGGCACGGTGGGCGGTACGGGCATCAATCGCACCAAACCCAATCCGCAGGATGTGGATACGATGAACGGGCTCGCCAAGCTCGTTTTCACCCCGTTTGCCGCCTACCGTGCGACGTTTGCGGCGGAAGGCTTCGAAAGAGTCGTGGATACCGATGTATTGTCCTTGCCAAGAGGTTTGACCGTTGGCCTTACGGCCAAAGATACGTATGACCGTAACCGCATTTCGCTCGATCAACGTATCGCGAACACGCCGCTGGGAATCATCAATTTAAAACTCTATCAGCAGACAAGCAGGACTAAGCAGTACACGCATGATGAGCGTCTGCTGCGTTTTCTCGCGGGCAATCAAAATGCCTTGATTGAACGCTGGTTTGATTTCAAGCAAACACTCACCGGCGCAAAGCTGCAAACGGAATCGGTATTTGAAATGTGGGGCGCCCACAGCCTGACCTGGGGTGGAGAAGCATTCCGTACGGATACCATACAGGGACGTGACGGTCTGGACAGTAATCTCACGCTCGGCACACAGTCTAACCGGATTGGTCTGGAGGTGCTTCCGACGCGGGATTTCCCTCCATCAAGCGCTACGCAGTTGGCGGCATTCTTCCAGGATGAATGGTGGCTCTCCGATCGGGTAACCATCATCGCGGGACTGCGCTATGACAACTACTTTCTCAACCCCAAGCCTGATGCGCTCTATACGGCACGTAATCCAGGGGTAGATGTGGCCGATGTCAGGCTGAGCGCATTCTCTCCCAAACTTTCCGGCATCTGGCACATGGGACGCGGTTTCTCAGCCGTTGCCCAGTATTCGCAGGGGTTCCGGCCGCCGCCCTACAATGATGTGAATATCGGCTTTACCAATATGGGAGCACGTTATACGGCGGTTGCCAATCCCAATCTGAAACCTGAAATCGTGCGTGGTGTCGAGCTATCGTTGCGTCATAACAGCGACAGGGGCACCGCATCTTTTACCGCCTACGATAACCGGTACGAGGATTTCATCGACTCTTCGCGCCCACTTGTCTGTCCGGGCGATCCTCTCTGCGTGCCGGGATTATCGACATTCCAGTCCCGTAATCTGCCCCGGGTCCGCATCTATGGTTTTGAAGGCAGGCTGGACCAGCAGATTTACCCGGGATGGCGTTTGCGGGCCAGTTTCGCCTGGACAAAGGGACGCGATCTGGATACGGGGCTTCCCATTATTCAAGTCAATCCGGCCACCGGCGTACTTGGCCTGTCCTATGAACGAGGATCGCTACGCATTGAATCACTTGTCACTGCCGCGATGAGCAAAACGGCCGGTGAATCAAGAGGGGTGGAACGTCTGCTGTTGCCGCCTGGTTATGCGGTGGTGGATCTCCTCGCCCACTGGAAATTCGCGCGAACCGGCAGGTTGTCCGTAGGGATATTCAATCTGCTGGACGAGAAATACTGGCAATGGGCAGATGTGCCGGTTAAAGATGTACACACAGCCGACTCGGTCGGCGGACCTGATCGCTATACGCGGCCCGGTCGTAACTTTTCCGCAAGCCTCAGTTATCAATTCTAAACCATGAAAAATTCCAGAGACCAAAAATACATGTCAACGTTCAAATACTGTTATTGCTTTGCGCTGGTTGTACTACTGGCGGTGACATCGATCAAATCCGGCTTTGCGGAAGAGTCCTTAAGCAGAAAGGACCGATTGACGGGTTTTCTGGTGGTGGCTGCGGATCGCGGTTTTGTCGGCAACGAAGAAATTATCGATGAGTTCCAGCTATTTGCAAAGGGACGAAACGCATCGTTGATATTCGTTACCGATTCACGCACACAAAATTATCTCGGCACAGGCGTCGATCAGCTGTTGAATAAAGGGGCGGAGCGTATTGTGGTGATGCCTTTATTCATCTCTGCCGCGGACCCCCGAAACATACTAGCCCGCCAATTGCTGGAGCACGGGAAGGTTGCGGTGCCGGTTTCCTATGTCCGCCCTTATGGGGAAAGCGTCTTTGCGGTTGAGGATCTGGCCGATAAATTCCGTACTATCAGGCAGCCTTCAGATACAAGCCTGATAGTAATGGGCTATGGTGCGGTCGATAATGATAGCGAGCAGAAGATGCTGACGGACTGGCGGCGCATTGTAGAGAAGGCCGCCGCCGGTTTTGGCTTTTCATCGATCAAGGTGCTGATTGGCCATGATAAAAAAGATGAAGACGCGGAGAAGGATACCGCTGGATTAAAGCAGGCAATGGCCGATGCCGCAGGCAGCGGGGTCAATACCGTCGTGGTGCCGTTTCATCTCGGCCCCAGGTTCGACAGCATGATGTCTTTCGACGCAAAGCTTAAATGGTTGTTGCCTCATGGCGTCCAATTAATCGGTGACGGCAATTCGGATACCCACGCAGCAGATGACAGGGCCAATTCCAACAAAGATGCCACTGCAATTTCCCGGGGATTGGCGACTTGGTTGCAACGTGAAGCCAACCGCAGCCAGCCACTTGCTGCCGAAGATACCGGCGTTGTGTTCTTATCTCATGGCGCCGATTTTAACTGGAACGAGACCATGCGCGAGGCGGTGCTGCCGCTGATGAAACGGTACAAAATCGAGTTCGCTTTTTCCATGGCCGATCAATCGACGATCGAACGCGCTATCCGAAAATTGGAGCAACGTGGGGCAAAGGCCGCGATTATTGTGCGTGTATTTGCCATGGAGGACAGTTTTCGCAAGCCCGTAGAACGAATGGCCGGCCTGGATATAGAAGGTGCGGCACAGGACGCGGTAGGTGTTCATGCCGCGCACGGTCATGATCATGGTCATGGTCATGGAGCCCCCACCGTTCCGGTACCCCGTATTCGAACCAGCCTGCCGATTCAAACCGTGGGCGGACTTGGCTCCAGCCCCTTGTTTGCGACCGCGTTACTTGATCGGGCGCTTGCACTGTCTAAAAATCCAGCGCGCGAGACCATTATCCTGGTCGCGCATGGTTCTGGCAGTGATCATCAGAACAGGCAATGGAAAAAGGCGTTGGAGGAAATCGCAGAGCACATGCGTAATGGGCAAGGGGATAAGTTTCAAGCAATCAAGGTGGCGACATGGCGCGAGGACTGGCCCGACAAGCGTGCGCCCTGGATCGAAAAAGTGCGGAATATGGTCGGGGATGCAAAAAAAGAAGGAGGGCAGGCTATTGTAATTCCAGCCCGAACTACCGGACAGGGGATGGAAAAAATGTTTCTGGCCGGGCTTGACTATGAGTTAGGCAGCGGCTTTGCCCCCCATCCGATGTTCGTGCAATGGGTGGATGAAAACGTCAAGGCAGGACTGGCGCAATTGGCGGAGGGTCGCCATGCCGCCCGGATCAATGAGCAGGATTACGTCTCAAATTCGGAAGCCGAATTATGGTGGTAACGCTTAGAAACAAGTTCCCCAGCCGCTACTCACCCGCAATCAACCCAATGCCACCGGGGCGCATGCCGAAGACTATGGCATCTGGGGAGGCTCCATTTGGTTCAATGCTAACAATGACTGGTATTTTGGCGAGGATTCGAGTGGCTTGGGGCCTGGCCATCCGGATTTTCTCACCACCACTACCCATGAGTTGGGCCATATTCTCGGCTTTGGCGAAGCGGATTCTTGGCATTCCCAAATAGACAATGCCAGAGGAACCTTTCTCGGCGCAAGCTCTGTGGCAGCCTATGGGAACCCGGTACCGCTGGATCAGTACCGCATGCATTGGGCTTATGGTACAGCCAGCACGCTTGACGGCATATTGCAGAACACCATGATGGATCCCAGTACTGTCAAAGGGCAACGCGAACTACCTACCGTATTGGATTATGCGGGGTTTCGAGATATCGGTTGGCAGGCGTCGCCAGTGCCTGAGCCGGGCGAATGGGGCATGCTACTGGCTGGCTTGGGGTTGATCGTATTTGCAACACGCCTTCGTCAGGCGCCGACAAGAGGAATGATGAGCAGGCAGAATATTGCGGCGCCAATACTCTGTTGACATCGTCCATCGCTGCCCTTAGCTTGCCCTATCTATGGTCAGCCGAATCTCGCTCTCGAGTTCCTGAATACACACATGTTGATACCACAGCAGTCACAATTCTTTTATATCAGGCACTTCCAACTCAATACCCTTTCTAAGTCCGCGAACCCAGACTTACTTCAAGATCGTATGGATTTTTGTTAGTCCTAACTTGAGTAATAGTCAAATATGAATTTTCTCTCCTTACGCTCTAGTGATTATCAGCGTTACGCCCGCATCATCCAGGAAGGGGTAGCGGTGCGCACTCATTTTTGCCTGTTAAAATGGCTACAGGGAGAAATACAGCATTATCTGCCTCATGAAATCATGTTTGCCGCCTGGGGGGATTTTGACTCGAATTACATCCACCACGACATTGTTTCCGCACTACCTGGGGTTCGAACCAACCGTTCGAATACAGGATATTTTTCTCCAACGCTTTGTAACCTCCATAGACAATGGATCGAACTGGGTAAGGCGCCTTGCACACTGAACATTGACTCGTTAGGTCTCTTATTTGAAAACTGGAGACAGCAGTGCTCTCTGGGCGCAGCCTTGCAGGACATGCGTTCTTGTCTACTGCATGGCATCAGCGATAAACGCGGGCATCATGACTGCTTTTACGTGATTTTCAGCTCGAAAGATAACCTCAGCAGCTCCACTCTAAGTGCGATGGAAATGCTGCTGCCCTGTCTCGATATGGCATTGCGCCACATCACCCCCTTATCCCCGCATCTATCCCTTGTGGCGAATTTACTGAAAAGCGAGGCTCATGGGTTGAGCGAGCGGGAAATTGAAATCATGGGTTGGGTAAAGATGGGCAAGACTAATGCCGAGATAGCCAGTATTCTAAACATCAGTCTCTTCACCGTGCAAAACCACATAAGGCATATCTTTAAGAAACTTGACGTCAATAACCGACCACAAGCTGTTTTCAAGATGGAGCGCATCCTCAGTCACGACTGAAATCCTCCGATCTCCATCTCGCGGCCCCAAGGCACCTCATCGACGCCGGGCTTCGCATACGGAAAATTCTTTGCAGTCAATTCGCTGTGTAGTGCATCGATGTCATCGAGCGGCACGAGAATCGTGGAGCCGGGGGTAGCATCGCCATAGTGTTCGCTGAGATGAGTAACTAGGTCGGACCGTCGTATTTGCGCGTATAGCGGCAGTTGCTCCTCGAAGCGATGTTCCCATTCAAGCGTGAAACCTAGGAAACTAACACTTCTTTGCTCAAGTGGTCCTGTCTGTTTCATTGTTACCATTGTTACTTCAGCTGGCAGCATGTTTCAAAGCGCTCTCGAACAGACGGTCTGAGCCGATCACGGTAACCCAACTGTCCCGGGAAAGCCCGCATACATAAAAACGGAGACCGTAGTCTCCGCTTGACTCTAACGTAAAAGCTGTTCTCAGGCTTGCTTGGCCTTGCGGCGGCGTCCTACGAAACCCATCAGGCCGAGGCCGGCCAGCAGCATTGCGTAGGTTTCGGGTTCCGGTATCGGAGCAGTGATCGCAGTGTATTGCAGGCTCAGGAAACCGTTCCCGTTAAACGGGAGTTGCCAGCCGTTGCCGGGGATGGTGCTGTAGAAGGCGTTGCCAATGCCGAAGCCGGAGGCATCCGCCGCCGTCTGGGTGCGCGACAGCTGAATGCCGGTCACAGCCGGGTCGCTGCTGGTCAAGTAGGCAATGTACTTGGTATCGGCATTCAGGCTCAGGCCCAGGTTGTCGAACGCAAGTGTGGTGAAGCCCCCAGTCGAGTTAAAGGTCTCGACGGCCGCGGTCGTGGTCAGCAGGACCGGCCCGACCGAATTGACTGCCTGGTTCTTGGCGTTCGTGTCTGGGTTCCACTGCGCCAGATTCAGCTGCAGGGACAGCGTCTTGTTACCGATCGCATAAAAGCTGAATGATGACAGCATGACGTCCGACGTCAGGGAAAACACTTCGCCCACCCTGGGCGAGTCGCCGCTCGGATTTGGTGCGTTACCAAAGGAAGCAAACGGCAAGCCAGTGGTCGCGCCACCTGGCACGTTGGTGAAGGTGTTAGCGGAGGCACCGACGGCAACCGTGGCCATGAAAATACCTATTGCGAGTTTTTTTAACATCATAGATTTCCTTGAAAGTGTTGAAAGTGTATTTGGGATGGGCCCACCCCATCCCTTATTGTTTAGGATGAGGCTCCCCATCCTTTTTTTTAGATTAAAGCAATATTATTTCATTTCTAACCGTCGCCGCCGGATCGTTAATAGTCCGAACGAACGCGACGGATGGTCCGCTTCAAGCAGTGCTGCGGCGACGCGCAACGGACGTAACCAAGCCAAGCCCGGCGAGCAGAAGAGCATAGATATCCGGCTCCGGAATGGGTGTTACTGAACTGATTACGAAATCGAATCGATAAGAAACAAGCCCACCGGTTCCTGCACCCGGAGCAAATAATTACGGCTGGGCAGTATGCTCCCGGAACTATAGACGAGCGTGGGGAGGAGGTCAGTGTCGATCATGCCGTTGCCATAGTTCATGAAGCCCAGCAGGTTTTCAGCGCCTCTGTCCGATGGCGTGACGGTCAGTTGCGGGCCAGCCGGATGCCTATGAAAGAAGAACTGCCGGACACGAAGGCATTGCTCAACAAACTGGTCGCGGTCAACGCCGCGCCGTTCGGCACGGTGAAGCTGGAGTAGTCGCGATCGACGTCGCCGCCACCATTGCCAGTAATGCCAATGACGTTGTTTGAGCCGATAGTCATGGCAAAGTGGGTCGGCAACAATCCGTCGTTGGACAGGTCGTCGATGGTGGACTCGTCCCAAGTGGAAGCGGCCTGCGCCGCGAAAACCCGCATGCACGCGATAGCGATTGCTAAACGTCCCGGAATGATTTTTCGTCTCATTCTATGTCTGCTCCCCCTGTTAATAAGCTCGAGAAGCTACGTTGGGAAGATGACATGGGAGTAAAGGCTTCAGGTCATTTTATAGGTCACTTACACTACCTGGCATCGCAGGCAGGAGAGGGCGCCGGGTGCTTGCCCGCGCCCATTGGGGATGGAAATCTGGCGCGCCCCGAACGGATAGATCTGGGTGAGTGTTCACTTGGATCGAGGATTGGTATAATCCAGGCGACGTCATAGTGTTCTGGGATATCTTCACCCATGAACTCTGAAAGGAGATAAATTCATCCATGGGGCATCTTCACACAAATACGGTACTCGACAATGTCATACTGTATTTCCTTGCCCTCGCACCTCCAGAAAGCGGCGAGGGCCTCTAATTTGATGTCGGCCTCTATGCCATAAATCTTGTCGCCGTTCCTGCATTTAATATCGACCACCGTTCCCTTCGGTATTGGCAAGCACTTGCCATCGTGTTTAATCCACTCGCCGTTCATGAACATTCCAATGTTCTATGCAGCAGTACGGCAGCTTCTACACCCACTCGCTCACACTGCTTCGGTCCGGCGACTGGAGCAAACCCCAAGAGCCGCCTTTGTCCCGCTATATGACGCGGCACTACCTCGCAAACCAGATCATTGATACCGTTGAGCAGGTGCGCGTAGTAATAGACAAAGTGGAACATGGCCCCCATGACGGCTCGGGTCGGCTGTCCGGGAACGATAGCGAACCGGGATAGTTCTGCTATTTTCCCGCCACGGCGTCGTATTTCATCAAGTTCGGTGGAATAGGCCTCATCCGCACATAGTCCATTGATTGAATCCAGTTTCACCATGACAGTGCCAACTACCGAACCATATAACTCGGCATCTATCACCATGTCGGAGCTGGTTAATGCGTGATTTGCGACATATCCTTTTCGCCAGTACGATGCGTTGACAAGCCATTCTGATGGCGTCAGCGACTTTCCAATGTTTACCGTGTAAGGTCCGAATGTTGTTTTCATTTTCCGGCCACCATGCGGTCATGGGCTGGCTTGCCCTCTCCCATCCATCCCGGAAGCACCCCACACCCAGGGCATCTATAAATCCCTGGATGAATTACCTCCTCAGATGGAGAGTAAATTTTATCGAAGCCTGGATCGAATGATATGGTCAGAAAAGTGCTTCTCTTATAATTTGCCATGTTTTCCTCAAGTGCGATTAAGTATGAATACATACGATTAATGGCCACAGATAAACGTCCGCGGTCATTGAGCATCTTACGGATTTATGGGGGAATCGATAATTGGACTGACGTGCACAAGCAAATCGAGTCGATACCAGACTTACGTACCATGAGCGAATCAGTCGATATTGGACTGACGTACACCAGGGTAGCGGTGTGGTTATTGACGGATCATCCTAAATCCGGCAGTTGGATAGGGTGGAGTGTGCGGTTTTTGAGGTGCAGGGCAAGGCGCAACGACGCGGAATGGTCATTCCATTCCAAGGAGTTGCAACGCCGGCATGCGCCGTAAAAACCGTGCAATTTGCCCTGTAGCGAGCTCACCAAGAAGGTGAAGGTCAAGTAATGCAAACAATCTTTGTGGATCATAGTGTTAAGCTAAAAAGCGAGTGGTCAACTGCCGGATTTAGGATTAGGAAAGGGAACAACAGAAAAATCCGCCGAAGTGGGGCTGGGAGGGGATTTCGGCGGCCTGCCTAGTGCCGGGCGTGCAAGCAGATGGCACCGAACAAATCCTGGGGCTATGGATCGAACAAACTAAATGAAGAGGGCCAAATCCTGGTTGCATGTGACCGGGCTCAAGAATCGGGGTATGCGCCCATGATTGCCATGGTGGATGGATTGAAGGGTTTCTCCGAAGAGATCTCTGTCATCCTTCCGCAAGAACACAAATCCAGACTTGCATTGCGCGCTGGCAGTTCATGGGGATTAAACTCCAGTAAAAACAGTCTATAAACTTTTTTTTTCATAATTATCACCTATAGTTCTTTTAAGGGTACTTTGATGACTGTCCATTTTGATGCGGAGTAATCATCGGAAGTGGATCGATGGCTGTCACAGTGCTACGCAATAGCAGGTTCATTGACAATTCTTGGCCGAAATCGGGGGAGGTTCCATGAAAAAATATCTCATCAATTGGGTTACGTTCGTCGCTTTAGCCATCTGGTTTTCGTCTCCGGCGCAAGCTCAGGATTCTGCGAGCCTGTCTCCAGCGATTGGACATAGCAAGGCCCCGCTTTTTTCCACCAAGGAAAAGATCATTTTCAACCTGAATACCAACTTTACGGATTTGTGGAAGCACCGCGCAATCGCGAATCGGGAAGTGCCTGAGGATATCCGGGATTTTGAGGCGCCCGGACGCCTCGCGTGGACTGATAGCACTGGAAAACATGATCTCCCCGTAAAGGTGCAGTTGCGAGGCAATACCAGTCAGTCCGCATCCGAGTGCCCATTCCCGAAAATGAGTCTAAGTTTCGAAAAAGATCAGGCGAGTGGCGAAAGGGTTTCAAAAGGAACGCTGTTTGATGGATTGAGCTCCATTGGAATAGGTACGCATTGCGGCGGCAAGCCGGGGGCTTCGCTGCGGTTCCGCCGGGTTTGGGGAGGTTTGTCGCCGCATCGGGAGGCGTTGATCTACAAAGTGCAGGAATACCTTTCCATCCCAGGTTTCCAAGTTTCACCGACGAGCTTCAGATATATTGATACAAGTACCGGAAGAGGACCTGTCGAGCCGCAGCCAAGCGGTTTCGCCGTAAATCAGCCTATGCCGGGTTTCTTCCTGGAGGATATCAAGACTTTTGTGAAGCAGGCGGACGGAAAAGAGATTCGCGCGGCGGATGCTCCTTTTCCGGATTCGGATAAACCCTATATTTTCACAAGCATTACCGATGCGCCAAAAGATGCGCGGGCGGCAGGTTCGACGATCGAGCCCATCGATGCGAAGAGTATTATTCGTATCATGTTTTTCCAGGCGCTTGTCGGGAACCGGGACTGGATCATTCGTATCTCCCCGGATGATCTCAGTGCTTCCAGAGGCCTCTGGAATATGAAGGTTGTCGAGGCCAATGGTAAATGGATCGTTTTTCCCTATGATTACGATTTGGCTGGCTGGGTGAAGGCCGAGAATTTCTTTTCGGGTTTGCCGGGCCTGGCTGATGGTGATTTCTATAAGCCCGCCGATATTTCTCAGGTCGTGGCCGAACTGAAGCAGAAACGCCCTGGCATCGAGGCTCTGGTGGATGAGTTGGCCAGAGAGGACAGGGATGGAGCAGACAGGATAAAAGAGCATATCAAGGCTTTTTATAACGCGCTCGATCGAAGATTTCATTGATTGATGTTGTCTGTTTGACCGGGCGGAGGGGCGCTGAGAGATCCGGATAGGCTATTACACTTGGCAAGTGGTGGCCGGTCACCGCAAGATTATCGCGGATTATTGCGGATAAACACTTGTGCCGCAAATTACATTGACGGAATCCTGATTTTGGAGGATCGTGTAGTGGTTACGTAACATCGTGAGTTTAAACGATCTTTTTTATTTTTTGAGCTATCAAGTTAAATAATATCTGCAGATAATATTTCAAGTCAGAGGAAAAGGTTCAGTTCGATGGAAATTGAGAGATTACTCGAGCCAATTTCGCCAGATTCGCCTTGTGGCCCCGATCTTGAGTACGATCCGGATTTCATGGCGCTGGAACAGGCAGGCCAGGGCAAGCCGGAACGGCAGACGGGTGAAGTTATCGTGGCTGCTGAGGAGCCTAACTGGATTGACGTCAGGCAGCGCGCCGAGACACTTTTCTCCCGGACTAAAGACCTGCGGGTGACCGTGTTGTTGACGCGAGCCCTTACCCATAGCGATGGTATGGTTGGACTTGCCTCCGGCTTGAAGTTGTTGCTGGGACTCTTGACTAATTACTGGGAGAATGTTCATCCCGGTCTCGATCCCGATGAAGGCCCGGTTACACGTCTTAACGTGCTCGGGTCGCTGGGGAAATCGTTGCGGGATCCGGATACGGTACTTCGTGATGTACGTGGCGTGAATTTTGTCAGTACCGGTAGCCATGCGCGACTATCGGTACGGGACGTTTTGATAACGCAAGGCAAATTTGCCGCCGCGAGCAATGAAGGGGTGCCCACTCAAGCCGAGGCGGAGGAAGTCCTGCGTCTCCCGGAAAACACTGCGTCTGTACAGGCAATGCGCGATGCGCTGATCTCCCTGAATGGAATATGCATTTTTCTTAGTGAGAAAGTTGGCTATAACCTCATTCCGGATTTGCAATCGCTGCAGGATATGCTCAAAACAGTGGTGCAACTGTGCAGAAACAATCCGGAAACGGGGAACAAACCCATGGATGTGAAAGGAATAGCCGATTCATTGGCGGACGGAGAAATGAATGATCGCGTGCCGGCGATACCCGGAGAGATTCATAGTCGCGAAGACGTTGTGCGAATGCTGGAGAAGATTTGCGAGTTTATCGAGCGGACTGAACCCGCTAACCCGGCACCTCTATTTATCCGGCGAGGACAGCGGCTCATGACCAAGAACTTCGTGGAAATTATTCAGGATCTTGCCCCGGACAGTTTGAACCAGATCAAGCAGATTACCGGTTTTGAACCGAAGAAAACCTAAATAGTTACGAAGGGGGCGGGTCAGAACAAAAAAACGAGCTTAAAACGGGTTGACGGCTTGCATATTCATTGACAGTGTCTATGATTAAAATCATATTACAGTAACAAATCATAGGAGAGTACGATGCACCGGGGAATTTCAGCATAGTCTCTCAATCATCTTTCGAAGGGAGAGTCGGGCCATGGCACAAAGCAGTCAAAAGTTCATCGCGCGTAACCGCGCACCTCGCGTTCAGATCGAATATGACGTGGAACTCTACGGTGCGGAAAAGAAAATTCAGCTCCCGTTTGTCATGGGGGTTTTTGCAGACTTGTCCGGCAAACCGACGGAGCCTTTGCCGCCCGTGGCGGATCGCAAATTCCTCGATATCGATGTCGACAACTTCGATGACCGCATGAAGGCCATCAAGCCACATGTTGCCTTTCAGATCCCCAATACCTTGACGGGAGAGGGAAATCTCAGCGTCGATATTTCGTTTGAGAGCATGGATGATTTTTCCCCCGCCGCAGTGGCCCGCAAGGTCGATGCACTCAACAAGCTACTCCAGGCGCGCCAGCAGCTTTCCAATCTTGTGACTTATATGGATGGTAAAACCGGTGCCGAGGAGCTGATAGCGAAAGTTCTGAACGATCCCGCCTTGCTCCAGACGCTGGCGACCAGTAAGAAACCAGCGGATGAAAGCGGCGCATCCTGAAACTGATTGAACGAGTCTGAGGAAACAAGGAGAAGATAATGGCGGAAACCCAGCAGCAGGCCCCAGAGGCTGAAGTCCCAAAACTGGAGGAAAGCGAGTTTGCTTCATTGTTGCAGAAGGAGTTCAGACCTAAATCCGAGGAAGCGAAAGGTGCCGTCGAGCAGGCGGTGCGCACTCTTGCCGAACAGGCACTTGCGCAGACCCAGCTTATCGGCCGTGATGTGGTCAAATCGATCGAGGCAATTATCGCAGAGCTTGACCGGAAACTTTCCGAACAGGTGAATCTGATCATTCATCATCAGGATTTTCAGAAGCTGGAAGGCTCATGGCGGGGACTTCACTACCTGATCAACAACACTGAAACCGATGAAATGCTGAAGATCCGTTTCATGAACATCTCAAAAAACGATCTGGGCAAGACGCTGAAACGCTACAAGGGTACCAGCTGGGATCAAAGTCCCTTGTTCAAGAAGATCTACGAAGCAGAGTACGGACAGTTTGGCGGAGAACCCTTTGGTTGCATGGTGGGGGATTATGCTTTTGATCATAATCCACCTGATGTTGAGCTGCTGGGTGAAATGTCCAAGGTTTCAGCGGCAGCCCATATGCCATTTATCGCTGGCGCCAGCCCAACCTTGATGCAAATGGATTCCTGGCAGGAACTGGCCAATCCCCGTGATCTGACAAAAATTTTTACGACACCGGAGTATGCCTCGTGGCGTTCGCTCCGCGAGTCGGAGGACTCTCGTTACGTGGGTCTCGCCATGCCCCGATTTCTCGCACGTATTCCCTATGGAGCAAAAACCAGTCCGGTGGAAGAATTCGATTTCGAGGAAGACACCGGCGCGGCCGATCACAGCAGATATACCTGGGCCAACGCCGCCTATGCCATGGCTGTCAATATCAACCGTTCGTTCAAGCTCTACGGCTGGTGTTCACGTATCCGCGGTGTCGAATCCGGGGGTGCGGTGGAAGGGCTGCCTGTGCATACTTTCCCCACTGATGATGGTGGCGTGGATATGAAGTGTCCCACTGAAATCGCCATCAGCGACCGCCGGGAAGCGGAACTTGCAAAAAATGGCTTCATGCCGCTCTTGCATCGCAAGAATTCCGACTTTGCCGCCTTTATCGGCGCCCAGTCGCTCCAAAAGCCGTTCGAGTATGACGACCCGGATGCCACCGCCAACGCCAATTTGTCCGCACGGTTACCCTATCTATTCGCATGCTGCCGCTTTGCACACTATTTGAAATGCATCGTGCGCGACAAAATCGGTTCGTTCAAGGAACGTGCCGATATGCAGATATGGCTACAGAAATGGATCATGAATTATGTGGATGGCGACCCTGCCCATTCATCGGAGAGTACCAAAGCACGCAAGCCGCTGGCTGCTGCTGAAGTCGTTGTGGAAGAGGTCGAAGGTAACCCCGGGTATTACACGTCAAAGTTTTACCTCCGACCCCATTACCAGCTTGAAGGACTGACGGTATCGCTGCGTCTGGTATCCAAACTGCCGTCTGCAAAGAAGGCTTAACGTTTGAAGTCTCAAGTTATCTGTGTCGCCGCAGGTATTAGGCGGATTAAGCGAACAGCAAGAAAGACAGGTTCTTTTACGAGGAGATAATCATGGCCGTTGACATGTTTCTGAAGCTGGATGATGTGAAGGGTGAATCCATAGATGACAAGCATAAGGATGAGACTGATGTACTCGCCTGGAGTTGGGGAATGAATCAGTCGGGTACCACGCATATGGGTAGCGGCGGCGGCGCAGGAAAAGTAAGTGTCAACGACTTGTCCATTACCAAGTATGTCGACAAAGGCAGTCCTACACTGATCATCTCCTGCTGTAACGGCAAGCACTTCAAAGAGGGTTTGCTGACGGTGCGCAAAGCGGGTGAGACGGCACTTGAATACCTCAAGATAACGATGAAAGAGGTTCTCGTCTCGTCAATCTCGACCGGCGGCAGTGGTGGGGAGGATAGAATCACAGAAAACGTCACGCTCAATTTCGCCGAATTCAAGGTGGAATACACGCCGCAGAAGGAGGATGGGAGCGGGGATGCGGCGGTTGAGGCGGGCTGGAAGATTGCCGCCAACGTCAAGGCCTAGATAGCAGGGCCACACCAGATGGCCGGTCTGGCCGCAGGAATGCTTTATTTCAATTAGGGAAAGAGGCTTGGGTTCCGATTTCTCTTGTGACCTCGGCTAGCGGCATCGTAACAGAGTCCGGACGGAGCCTTTGCGTAAACCAATCCTTAGACCAACTATCGGATGAAATATCATGGCCCAGGGTGACATGTTTCTGAGGATAGAAAGCGCCCGCCAGGGTGCGATCAAGGGCGAGGCGCAGGACGAGAATCACAAGGATGAGATTGACGTAAACGACTGGTCCTGGGGCATGCAGGCAAAGACTACGCTGAGTGGAGGCGGAGCCAGCCCAAAGGCCACGTTGAATGAACTGAACATTGTCAAGCAGGTGGATAGCGCATCGACCGGCCTGATGTCTGCAATGCGCAATAACGATCTGATCAAGAAAGCCGTACTTACCGTGCGCAAGGCGGGCGGAACTCCGCACGAATACTTCAAGATCAGCATTGAAAAGGGACGAATCACGGCCCTGGATGTGGATACCAGCAACTTCTCGTCGAGTGGCGACCTTTCCGAACGACTTAGCCTGGCATTTCAGAAAATCAGCGTGGAATATGTTCCTCAGGGACCCGATGGGCTGCCCCAGGGAAGCATGCTTTTCGACGCCGAAATATCCTGAGGCGCTTCATTTAAACCCGGATAACTCATTAGGATGCGAGATGATGGTGAGGCAGGTTACGAGACAGTTTTTCCGGTTGGGAGAAATCCATAGTTTAGTCTATGGACACTGCGCCAGGGGCAAAAATGGCGGCGAGAATGGCCGCAAGCTGACTGCCAACACTCGCGCAGGCTCGGAGAGCCGCCTGATGGATTTATCCGGGTTAAACAAAGGATGTTCGCCATGAATCTGGCCAGTGCCGCCGAGCAAAGTTTGCGTGATGGGGATCCCCCCGGCGCGTTGGTGCAGCTTCAGGAAGCAGTCCGCACCAAACCCGGCGACTCCAAGCTGCGAATTTTTCTGTTTCAACTCCTTTCCGTAATGGGGCAGTGGGAGCGAGCACTAAATCAGTTAAATGTCGTGGCTGAACTTGATGCCGAGGCTTTGGCAATGGTGCAGACGTATCGTGAGGCGCTCCATTGCGAGGTGTTGCGCGCTCAGGTGTTCGAAGGTAAGAAAACTCCAATCGTTTTTGGTCAGCCGGATCAATGGCTCGCGCTGTTGATTGAGTCGCTGCTGCGAGGCGGGCAAGGAAAACACCGGGAAGCCGGCGAGCTGCGCACCGCGGCGTTTGAGGAAGCCAGCGAAACCAGCGGTATCCTCGATGGTCAGCCATTCACCTGGATTATCGACGCCGACAGCCGCCTGGGGCCGGTATGCGAGGCCATCATCAATGGACGGTATTACTGGGTGCCCTTTTCCCGTCTCACCAAAGTTTTCATCGATGCGCCGGAGGATCTTCGGGATGTGGTGTGGATGCCTGCACATTTTCAGTTCGACAATGGCGGTGAGAGTGTGGCATTGATTCCTTCCCGCTATGCAGGTTCGGAAACAAGTGATGATGGGCAGCTTCTGCTGGCGCGCAAAACCATCTGGGTCGAAGCCGCACCTGATGTTTATCATGGGTTGGGACAGCGCATGTTCGCAACGGATGCGGGAGAAAGCCCGCTCATGGATATTCGCAAGATCATGCTCGGACCGGTGGAGGCGGAGTCCGTACAATCGGCTGCACCCTCATATGGTTGATCTGACTCCCCAGGAACGGCTGCAACCGGCACTACTTGATCGCCTCGCTGATAACGAGCCGGACAAAAAACTGGAGCCGCGCGGGGAGCGCGTCATGACCAAAGCCCGATTGCGTGAGGCTGTCCTGCGCGATCTAGCATGGCTGTTCAATACCACGAGACTGGGTAATAGTAACGATTTCACCGGTTTTCCGTTTGCCGGGTGCTCCGTCGTTAATTTCGGACTTCCGGCACTCTCGGGTGAGACGGCCTCCACACTGGATATCATCGAATTGGAGCGTTCGATCAAGCAGGCGATAATCGATTTCGAGCCCCGTATTACGCCTTCCAGCCTGCAAGTCGAGGCGATGGTAAGTGATTTGCAGCTCGATCGTCACAACGTGATCAGCGTGCAGATTCGGGGGATTTATGGGCATACCCGGTGCCGCTGGAATTGCTGCTGCGGACCGATGTGGATCTTGAGACGGGGCAGGTAGAAATTCGTGATCTGGGGCGGTCAGAGCTGTAAATCCTGGCGGTGGATTCATGCCTTCGAGCTTTGGAGAAATAGGGGCGCATAGATGAAAGAATTCTTTGATTCCAATTCTCCCGTTGCCTTCGGGGTGTTGCGGTCAAAGAAAAGATTTTTATATTGCCGTTACCGCGAGTACCAATAAATGGATCCCCGCCTGCTGCGTCATTACAATCGGGAACTCGCCTACATGCGCGAGATGGGTGCCGAGTTCGCCGCACAATTTCCCAAGATCGCCGGCCGTCTTGGCATGGATGGCATTGAAGTCGCCGATCCGTATGTCGAAAGACTCATGGAAGGCGTCGCGTTTTTGGCAGCGCGAGTGCAACTCAAACTCGACGCCGAGTTTCCGCGTTTCACCCAGCGCCTGCTGGAAATTGTCTATCCTAATTATCTGGCGCCCACACCGGCGATGCTGGTAGCCCAGTTCCGCCCGCAACTCTCCGAGACCAATCTTGCGCAGGGGTTTATTATTCCTCGCGACAGTTCCATGCGCAGCCAGCTGGGGAAAAACGAGACCACGGCGTGCGAATTCCGCACGGCGCAAGATATTACCCTTTGGCCGCTCGAGATAACCCATGCCGAATACTTCACTTTTGCGCCGGATTTGCCGCTCAACAAATTGCCGCTGGCCCAGCCTGTAAAGGGCGGAGTTCGCTTAAGAATCAAATCTACCGCGGGGTTGAAATTCAATCAGGTGAGCCTCGATCGGCTGCGGCTGTTTTTGTCCGGTGGTGATGAAGTTGCCTACAAGCTGCACGAACTATGTCTTGGCGCGCCGCTGGGCGTGGTGGTGGCCCCGGCCCCAGCTCCAGCCCCGGCGATGGGGCCATGGCCCTGGCATCAATTTCTGCCGGCGCGCAACATTCAGCCGGTGGGGTACAGCGATGAGCAAGCGCTTCTACCTGTCAGCCTGCGCGGTTTCCAGGGTTACCGGCTGTTGCAGGAATATTTTGCGTTTCCGCAGCGATTCCTGTTTATCGACATTGATGGACTGGGACCGGCGGTACGAAAACATGAGGGGGACGAACTGGAAATCGTCCTGTTATTTTCGCGCGGTGACGCGGTGCTGGAGAATGTCGTCGATCGGGCGAATTTCTCCCTTTTTTGTGCGCCCGCGATCAATCTCTTCCACAAGCGCGCCGACCGTATCCATCTTACCGATAATACTTATGAATATCATGTCGTTGCGGACCGCACGCAGCCGATGGATTTTGAAGTCTTCGAAGTCAGCCGCGTAACGGGATACGGTGTAGGCAGCGACAGTGAACAGGCTTTTCTTCCATTTTATGCGGCCTATCATACCGAATCGCAGGAGCGTCAGGCCTATTTTACCGTGCAGCGTGAGCCGCGCCTGCTATCGTCCGGGCAAAAGCGCACCGGTACCCGGTCCAGCTATATTGGCAACGAAGTTTTCCTCTCGCTGGTCGATCCTGAAGAGGCACCTTATTCCGGTGACCTTCGGCAATTGGCAATCACCACGCTATGCACCAATCGGGATCTGCCCCTGCTGATGCCGCTGGGTGCGGGTAAGACAGATTTTACCCTGGACAGCGCGGCGCCGCTGGATACTATTCGCTGTGTCAAAGGACCTTCCAAACCCTACTCGCCGATATGGAATGGAGGAATTGCCTGGCAATTCGTCAGTCATCTGTCGCTCAACTACCTTTCCCTGATGAATACCGGGGGACGCGAAGGCGCGGCCGCGTTGCGTGAAATGCTGGAACTGTATGCGATGAGTTCCGACGCGGCCATCAAGAAACAGATCGAAGGGGTTCGAAAGGTGTCGGTAAAGCCCTTGGTGCGCCGGTTGCCCATGCCGGGTCCGATCACCTTCGGCCGGGGACTGGAAGTCGAACTGTACCTGGAAGAGCTCGCATTCCAGGGCGGTAGCGCATTCCTCTTTGGCAGCGTGATGGAGCAGTTCTTCGCCCGTCATGTTTCCCTTAATTCATTCACGGAAACCGTTCTTTCCTCTGTCGAGCGGGCTGAAATCATGCGCTGGAGGCCACGATGCGGGGCACGCCCGATCCTCTGACCTATTTTCGCGCCCTGGCGGATAAGCCTTTCAACTACGATTTTTTCCAGGCGCTGCGGCGTATCGAGTGTCTATATCCAGGCAAGCCGAAGCTGGGGATGGGATTGCGCCCCATTGACGAGGCGGTAAGGCTTGCTCAAGAGCCTTCGATGATATTCGCGCCTTCTTCGCTTTCATCGTTTCACCTGCCCGCCGGCGGGCGGCCGGGGCGAATGGAGGTTCGTTTCTTTGGCCTTCTTGGACCCAATGGTCCGCTGCCATTGCATCTGACGGAGTATGCCCGTGCGCGGCTGCTCAACGCGGGGGATGCGACCTTCGTGCATTTTCTGGATATGCTTAACCATCGCTTTCTGATGCTGTTCTACCGCGCTTGGGCACAAGCGCGGCCGACGGTCAGCCTGGACAGGCCGCGCGAGGATCGATTTACGGTTTATGTAGGCGCGCTCGAAGGTCTGGCCGGCAGCAGGATGCGTGAGCGTGACGAGATCGGCGATTTCGCCAAGCTGTTCTTTGCCGGTTTGCTGGGCCGGCAGGTGCGCAACCGTGACGGGATCATTGCGTTGCTTGCATCCTACTTCCGCGTGCCGGTAGAGATAGACGAATTCGCCGGCCACTGGATGCGCATACCAGCACGCGATCAAACGCGGTTATCCGCCGGTGACACCGGGGAGGCAAGCACGCAATTGGGAGTCGGCGCCGTGCTGGGCGCTCGAATCTGGGATCGGCAGCATAAATTCAGAATCCGGCTGGGTCCGCTTACGCTGAGCCAATACGAGAGCTTCCTGCCGGGTGGAAAGGCGATCGGACGGCTTGTGGCCTGGGTAAGGCAATATTTTTGCTTTGAGTTGGAATGGGATGTACGGCTAGTACTCGCACACGACGAAGTGCCAAAGGCCAGCCTGGGGCAGTTTGGGCGCCTGGGCTGGACTACCTGGCTGGGTACCCGTTCCGCCGCCACCGACGCAGCCGATTTGAATCTAAATGCAGAGCGCCTGATTTCTCGGCAATCCGAGATTACTGGTCCGGGTCAGATACGACCATAAAGGGAAGGGGAGGCAGCATGAGTGAAATCAGTCGTGTCGCGCTGTTCGGCAAGCTGAACAGCCTGGCCTACAAGGCAATCGAAGGCGCAACGGTCTTCTGCAAGCTGCGCGGCAACCCTTATGTCGAGCTGGAGCACTGGCTGCAGCAGATCCTGGCTAATCAGGATTCGGACCTGCATCGCATCTTCAAGCATTTCGAGCTCGATAACTCCCGTTTTGCCAAAGACATCACCAATGCGCTCGACCGGTTACCGCGCGGCGCCACGTCAATCTCCGATCTGTCGGAGCATATTGAATATGCGGTGGAGCGTGGCTGGGTTTATGGCACGCTGATGTTCGGTGAAGGACAGGTAAGGACCGGCCACCTCCTGGTTGGCATGCTCAAAACCTCCAGTTTACGCAATGCATTGTTCAATATCTCGCGCCAGTTCGAACGTATTCGCCCGGATACACTGGCAGACGAGTTCGCAAAAATTATCGCTGGTTCGCCGGAGGAGCATTTACGCGCAACCGATGGCTCAGGTAGTGCGCCTGGGGAAGCGAGCGGGGCGATAGCACCGGCGCAGATGGGCAAGCAGGAGGCACTGAAGAAGTTTTCGGTGGACCTGGTCGACCGAGCGCGCAAAGGCGAAATCGATCCCGTAACAGGCCGGGACGAGGAGATTCGCCAGATCGTCGACATCCTCATGCGCCGCCGGCAGAACAACCCCATCCTCACCGGCGAAGCCGGGGTAGGCAAGACCGCAGTGGTGGAAGGCTTTGCTCTGCGGATTGCCAAGGGCGATGTGCCGCCACCCTTGAAGGATGTTTCGCTTCTCACACTGGATATCGGCCTCTTGCAGGCTGGCGCCAGCATGAAGGGCGAATTCGAAAACCGCTTGCGACAGGTGATCGACGAAGTACAGGCGTCCCCGAAGCCGATCATCCTCTTCATTGACGAGGCACACACACTGATCGGCGCGGGCGGCCCGGCGGGTACCGGCGACGCGGCCAATTTGCTGAAACCCGCCCTTGCGCGCGGCACGCTGCGTACTATCGGCGCCACCACCTGGGCGGAGTACCGGAAATATTTTGAGAAAGACCCTGCGCTCACTCGCCGTTTCCAGGTCGTGCAGATACTGGAGCCGACGG
This sequence comes from Nitrosospira multiformis, assembly GCF_900103165.1. Classification (NCBI taxonomy): domain Bacteria; kingdom Pseudomonadati; phylum Pseudomonadota; class Betaproteobacteria; order Nitrosomonadales; family Nitrosomonadaceae; genus Nitrosospira; species Nitrosospira multiformis. The sequence goes on from NZ_FNKY01000001.1 coordinate 1,977,491, forward strand.
AAGAAAAGGCTATCCTCATGGTGCGGGGTGTCGCCTCGACGCTGGAAAAACATCATCGCGTACAATTGCTTGACGAGGCGCTGGAAGCTGCGGTCAAGTTATCGCACCGTTACATTCCCGCCCGTCAGTTGCCGGACAAGGCCGTGAGCCTGCTCGATACGACCTGCGCACGGGTGGCCATCAGCCAGTATGCCACGCCGGCTGAAGTGGAGGATTGCCAGCGTCGTATGGAGGCGTTGCAGACGGAGCTGGAGATCATCGGCCGTGAAGAAGAGATCGGATTCGATGTTGGTGCAAGGCGGAGCGATGTGGAGCAAAAGCAAGCTGCCGAAAAAGAACGTCTGGCTGGTCTCGATGCGCGGTGGCAGGAGGAAAAAGGGCTTGTCGATCATATACTCGAACTGCGCGGTAAGCTGCGTGCGGGCGGCAAACCTGTGGATGTGAAAGTGCAGAGCACCACTACACCGGACAGCCTCAGCCCCAGTAGTGTGGCTGCGCCTGTGCCGGATGGCAAGCCTGAAGACGCTCTACAGGCCGCTCCCCAGGCAGTTCCGAAAGACGAAGCGCCAGCGACATCGCAACCTACCGGGTCTGTGGAAGCCCCTATACCCGTCAGTCCATCTGCGGATGAAGCCGGGCTCAGCGCGGAAGAGCGCCACAAGCTACTGGCTGAGTTGTATGATCTCCAGACGAAACTGGATGCACTCCAAGGTGAGACGCCCCTCATCATGCCCACGGTGGACGCCCAGGTGGTTTCGTCGGTGGTTGCCGACTGGACCGGCATTCCGGTTGGCCGCATGGTGAAGAACGAAGTGGAGGCGGTGCTCAAGCTTGCCGACACCTTGAACCAGCGAATCATAGGCCAGCGCCATGCCCTGGAAATGATCGCCCGGCGCATCCAGACTTCGCGCGCGAAGCTGGATAACCCCAACAAGCCCATTGGCGTATTCATGCTCTGTGGTCCTTCGGGCGTGGGCAAAACAGAAACCGCTCTGGCGCTGGCCGAGTCACTCTACGGCGGCGAGCAGAACGTTATTACCATCAACATGAGCGAGTTCCAGGAAGCCCACACCGTTTCAACTTTGAAGGGCGCTCCACCGGGTTACGTTGGCTACGGCGAGGGCGGCGTCCTTACCGAAGCGGTGCGGCGGCGTCCTTACAGCGTAGTGCTACTGGATGAAATGGAAAAGGCGCACCCGGACGTGCACGAAATATTTTTCCAGGTATTCGACAAGGGCTGGATGGAAGATGGCGAAGGGCGTCACATCAACTTCAAAAACACCATTATTCTGCTCACCACCAATATCGGCACCGATCTTATCATGGGCATGTGCCGCGACCCCGAACTAATGCCCGACGCGGATTCGCTCGGCAAGTCGCTGCGCGAGCCGCTGCTGAAGGTGTTTCCGCCCGCGTTGCTGGGGCGGTTGGTGACAATTCCATACTATCCGCTGAATGACGAGATGATCGGCACCATCGTGCGGCTGCAGTTGGGCCGGATCAAAAAACGTATCATGGAGAACCATAAAATTCCATTCGCCTATGATGACGAAACAGTGAAACTCATTGTCAGTCGCTGCACGGAACTGGAAAGCGGCGGGCGGATGATCGATACCATTCTTACCAATACGGTGTTGCCGCGTATCAGCGAGGAATTTCTGAAACACATGATCGAGGGCAAGCCGGTGACGCGAGTGCAGGTGAGCGTGAAGGATGGAGAATTTGGGTATGAGTTTGATTGAGATAGTTTTAGTGATAAGACATATACCCCATTGAGTATATATGGTAGTGATGTTGAATTAATCCCCTGAAAAGGGTGTTTCATGCGATTCAATAAATATAGGGAAAAATGGCTATGGCTAAATTAACTCGGAGTATTGCTTCTCTCAGTTGGATCGACCCGATTACCGGTTTGCCAGAAGTGGACGAAAATGGAGAGCCGGGCTATTCGTTAACGCGCGAAAATATTGCGGCCGGCCGCATATATCGTTTTGCAAACTTTCTTGAAGCAGAGGTCGAACTTGACAAAGGGGCGCTTCGCAATCCTCGCTTCACAAGTGAAAGTGGGATGTATCGTGGCCCATCTTTTGGAAAACTGGCCAGCGCACCCGTTGGTAAGGTAGGTAAAAGGATTATTGTCCTTAGCCAAAGTATCTTATTTCGGCAAATTGTGGGCTGTCGTACGGAAAGTCCAGAGAAAATTGGCAGTGTTGGCGGTGCTGCTGTCGGAGTGGGTGCTGGCGCTTGGGTTGGAGCAAAAAGCGGTGCAGCAATAGGCTCAATCGGTGGCGTTCCGGGAGCGATAGCGGTTGCTGCCATCGGAGCTGGCATTGGTGGCACCACAGGTTATCTGGTAGGCAAAGAAGTTGCAGAATACGCCATGGCATTTCCACCAATATGGACAGAACTAGAGATGACCATCCACAGTGACGGAACGACCTCACAGCAGGTTATCAGCCACAGCCTCTTCCCAAGCGTGACCTTCTATCTCCTACTGAAAGATAGAATTTATAACCGCATAGGTTTATCCTACGACGGAGTTGCGAACCTGGATCGCTGGAAAAAAAATGGATGGAAACTCACACCAATGATTAATCGCAACGGAGCGGCGGCGGGGAACCCATGGGGAATGGAGGATCCAGGCCCGGAGCTGGGGGGTGGAAAACTACGCACTCAGTGCCCAAGTGGCTATGACTGCCCTTAGGAGGAAAGTGTAATGGTCGTTACAGCAACCTAATGGCTAATTCAGCTAAAAATAGTTGAAGTAATATTGCTCTGACACGTGTCGCAACCAAATATATATTGCGGATAAAGAAGAATTAGGAATTCCACATTGGCTGACCTGTTCGTGAAACTTTATGATCTGCCACGTATGGAATCGAACCTGAAGAGTTCGAGGCATGAAGGTGTGCATCTACGTCATGCAATGGCCTACGAAAAGCATCAGGTTGTTAATTGGGTTCGTGAGCACTTCAGTATGGGATGGGCGAGCGAATGTGACGTGGCGTTCAGCAACCGGCCGATCTCGTGCCATATCGCAACAGAGGACGGCGCAATCCTGGGTTTTGCCTGCTACGATAGCATCAGCCGTGGGATGTTTGGTCCCATTGGCGTGATTGAGTCCGCACGCAGACAGGGCATCGGACGCGGCCTGTTACTTTCTAGTCTATACTCAATGGTAGCTGCTGGTTATGCCTATGCCGTGATAGGCGGGGCCAGTTCCTTGGAGTTCTATCAACGAGTTGTAAACGTCATTGAAATTCCGGATTCCAGTCCGGGGATTTACATTGACAGGTTGGTCGAATAAATAGCTGGCATGGATAGGGTATGACTTAAGCATTGGTGTGGAATAAAGCGAATGATGGGTTGCGCTATGCTTTACCCATCCTACTGGAAACCATATAGCGGTATATACCTTTATGCATCCTGACGTTCAGAACGAAGTCGAGAGTGAACGGGAGACCATTTCGGAGCTGAGTCTCCCCGATGCGCTGGCGCTTGCCTTGCAGATTCACCGTCGCGGCCACCTGACCGAGGCGGAAACCCTCTACCGGAAGGTTCTCGATATCGCACCGGACTGTGCGGATGCGCAACACTTTCTCGGCGTACTCTTACATCAGAGTGGCGATAGCGACTCGGGGATCAAGCTTATCCGTAAATCCATTGCGTTAGACCCCGGCGAACCCAATTATTACAACAATCTTGGCAACGTGCTGGTTGAAATGGAGCGGCTCGCCGAGGCTGCCGAAGCCTATAAAAAAGTCATCGCGCTGGCTCCCGATCATGCCAACGCCCACAATAACCTCGGTGCCTTGTCGAAGGCTCTCGGGCGATTTGATGAAGCTGCCGCAGCCTATCAGAAGGCGATCGAGCTAAACCCGGATCACGTTGATGCCCATAACAACATGGGCAAGCTGCTGTCGGCTCAGGGAAAAACCAAAGAGGCGATCGCCTGGTACTGCAAGGCAATCACCTTGATGCGTCACAATCCGGACTCGCGCAAGCTGCTCGGTATCGCCTATTACACCCTGGGGCAGACGGAGAAGGCGGCTGAAGTCTACCGGCAATGGCTCGCTGAAGAACCGGAAAGTCCGGTGGCAAAACACATGCTATCGGCATGTTCGGGGAAAAATGTGCCGCCACGCGCTTCAGACGAGTATGTTGAATCCACTTTCGATCGTTTCGCCGACAGTTTCGATGCCAAACTGGAAAAGCTTGCCTACCGTGCTCCTGATCTGATTGCCGAGGCGCTGGCCCGCGCTTGTGGAGAACCCGAGAAACGCCTTATGGCCCTCGATGCGGGCTGCGGCACTGGCTTGTGCGGTCCCTTGATCGCCCAATACGTTCATCGACTGGTGGGTGTGGATTTATCGTCGGGTATGCTTGCTAAAGCGCGCGGCAGAAATGCTTATGATGAGCTGATCAAGTCAGAATTGACCACCTATCTCCTTACGCAGTCCGGTGCTTTTAATCTTATCGTTTCGGCGGATACCCTGGTCTATTTCGGTTCTCTGGAAGAGGTACTCGGTGCCGCGCATCAGGCTTTGCAGGAGGGTGGTTTGCTTATATTTACTGTCGAGGCAGCCACCCATGAAGCTATCAATAAAGCTACTAATACAGCCGTCAGCACCGGCTATCGCATTAACCCGCATGGCCGCTACAGCCACAGTAACGAATATCTGCGACAGGTGTTGCCCGCCGCTGGCTTCAGCATGTTTGCGATTGAGTCTGCGGTACTGCGTATGGAAGGGGGTAGTGCGGTAGCAGGGTGGGTGGTTACCAGCCGCAAAGCAAATGGCAACGCGATTAAAGATGATAGAACGTTAACCGCTGTGCCAAAATAAAATGACAACTTTCAAGTCAAGTCTGTGAGACGCGAATGGCCAGAACTTTTGAGCTGATTACTCCTCTCGGTGCCGATGTACTGTTGTTTCATCGCATGCACGCACGGGAAGAGTTGTCCCGCCTGAGCGAGTTTCAGATCGATGCCCTGAGTATCCGCAATGACATCAATCTGGATGAGATTCTGGGTAAAAATGTCACCGTCAAAGTGGAACTTGCGGGGGGGCAGCTTCGTCACTTCAATGGGTATGTAACCCGTTTCGCTCAGGCCGGCATGCATGGCCGCTACCATGCGTATCAGGCAACGGTCAGGCCGTGGTTGTGGTTTCTTACTCGCCGGGCAAACTGCCGCATCTTCCAGCAGATGACCGTGCCGGATATTCTCAAGAAAGTCTTCAATGACCATTCCGGTCTGGCGGACACCAAGTTCGAGCTTACCGGCAGCTACCGCACGTGGGATTACTGTGTGCAATACCGCGAAACGGACTTCAACTTCGTCAGCCGCCTGATGGAGCAGGAAGGCATGTATTACTACTTCAAATATCAGGAAGGCCGTAATACTTTCGTGGTCGCCGATTCATACAGTGCGCATTCGGCGCTACCTGGGTGCGAGCAGCTCCCCTATATCCCCCAGGAGCGAATGACGCGTCCCGAGCAGGAGCGTATCAGTACTTGGAGTTTTGGGCGGGAGATTCAGCCTGGCCGGTATGTTCTTGATGATTACGATGCGACAAAACCTAGTGTCGAACTGCAAACGAAGACCAACTTCAAGCGCAAGCATGTTCACGCCGATTACGAATTCTACGACTACCCTGGCGAATATCTGGAAACGAAGGATGGCGAGCAGTATGTGCGTACCCGCATCGAGGAACTGCATGCTCAATTCGAACTGGCTCAGGGACAGAGCAATGCCCGCGGTTTGAGTACAGGCTATCTGGTCAAACTGACGGGCCAACCGCGTGTGGATCAGAATCGGGAATATCTGGTAGTGTCCGCCCAGCATCAGCTTGATTACAGCGAATACGAATCCATGGAAGAGGCGGGTACCTCCTACGATTGCAATTTCACCATGCTCAACAGCCGCCAGCCGTACCGGCCAGCGCGGACTACCCCAAAGCCCTTCGTTCAAGGTCCACAAACTGCCGTGGTGGTGGGTCCGTCAGGCGACGAGATTTACACGGATAAATACGGTAGGGTCAAAGTCCAGTTCCATTGGGATCGGGTGGGCGAGAAAAATGAAAACAGCTCTTGCTGGATTCGTGTTTCCCATCCGTGGGCCGGTAAAAACTGGGGTATGGTTGCTATTCCGCGCATAGGACAGGAAGTCATTGTCGACTTTCTCGAAGGCGATCCGGATAACCCGATCATCACTGGCCGGGTATACAACGCCGAGCAGATGCCCCCCTACGCGTTGCCTGCAAACATGACGCAGACAGGGATTCTGTCTCGATCCAGCAAGGGCGGCAGCGGCGCCAATGCCAATGAACTGCGTTTCGAAGATAAAAAGGGGGCTGAGCAGGTTTACCTGCACGCCGAAAAGAATCAGGATATCAGCGTCGAGAACGATGAAACGCATTCGGTCGGCCATGATCGGACCAAGACCATCGACAATGACGAAACCAGTCTTATCAAGCATGATCGTACCGAGACGGTGGGTAATAACGAGACGATCACGATTGGTGTAAACCGGACCGAGAAGGTAGGTGTGAACGAGAGCATCACCATTGGTTCGAATCGGACCAAGTCTGTTGGAGCCAGCGAAACCGCGTCGGTCGCCCTGCAACGAACTCACCTTGTTGGAGTGAACGAAACCATCGGTATCGGCGGTGCGCAGGAAGTGGGAATTGGCGGATTTCAGGCAATCGCGGTTGGAGCCTATCAAACTACTAATGTGGGTGCGTACCAAAGCAACAATATTGGAGTGAACCAGAGTACCAATGTGGGTGCAGCCCAATCGGTGACAGTAGGTGCTGCGCAGACTGTCAAGGTTGGCGCGAATCAATCCGTAAGCGTCGGGGCAAACCAGAGCGAATCGGTAGGGGGAAATGCATCCAAGAGTGTAAAGGGAAATGATTCGCTTGGCGTTGATGGGAATCGCAGTGCAGACGTCAAGGGTGACGACAGCACCAAGATTGGTAAAAATCTAGTGATTGATGCCGGGGATTCGGTCACGATCAAGACCGGCAGCGCGAGCATTAGCATGAAAAAGGATGGGACGATAGTGATCAAAGGCAAGGACATCACGGTCGAGGGCTCGGGTAAAATCAATATCAAGGCCGACAGCGATATCGTAATGAAGGGTTCCAAGATTCTTCAGAATTAGACGCGTACCTTATTGGGAGGTGCAAAGTGAGTAGCAGGGATATCATCGAAGTAGAGAAAACACAAGTAGCCGAGGTGGAATCCGGGAGCGATCTCTTGCGTCCTCTGATGAAGGCAGGCCCGGTCAAAGCGCCACAATCTATTCCCCAAGCTGGTATCGTAGTTGGCGAGCTGATCGGTATGACCAATGAAGGCCGCACACCGTTGGTCCGTTATCCGGGACAGACTGGCACCGTGGCGCTTCTCGCCCGTACCATGGTAGATCTGCATGGGCCTCACATTGGCCGTCAGGTCGCACTCATGTTTGAAGGCGCCGACCCATCGCGGCCGATCATTATGGGTGTTCTGCAGGAAGGCGAAGGGTGGCCACGAGATCAGAAGCCTGAACAAGTCGAGGTCGACGTGGATGGCGAGCGTATGCTCGTCACGGCGAAAGAACAACTCGTGCTCCGCTGTGGCAAGGCCAGTATTACGTTAACCAAAGCTGGTAAGGTGATGATCAAGGGGAGCTACGTACTTAGCCGTTCCAGCGGCGTCAATCGCATCAAGGGTGGCTCTGTTCAGCTCAATTAATCGCAAAAACCTCCCATGGACCTTATCAACGTGACGCGCATGGTTGCCGGTTATACAATGGGCATGGAGTCATCAGGTCGTGAGTGGCTGGTCGTTGTTGTCAAGGGTACGTTCTGCTTACCCCAATCCGATGGGAATGTTCAGTTGCATGCCGAACAGTTACCCCTGATCATGGCCGATACTTTCACTGGTGAGCCCGGTTTCTCCGCGCCGGTATACGAAGTTGATTTTGCACCAAGCAAGCCGCGCTGTGACATCCTGCTTCTTGGCAGTGCCTACGCTCCGGAGGGTCGGCCTACGGCACGTGTACCCGTTGGGCTTCGCGTCGGCAACTGGAAAAAAACCTTCGCCGTTGTCGGTAACCGGTACTGGGATAGTGGCGTGACGGGGGTTCGAGCTACCCCTGCTGAGCCATTCTTAATACAACCTTTTTCCTACGATGTCGCATTTGGCGGCGTCGACACGCATCATGACGATCCGGCCAAGCACGTTGCCTTCATGCGTAATCCCATCGGTCAAGGTTTTCATAAACATCTTAAGAAGGAATGGGTGGATGGGACACCATTGCCTCATACTGAAGAGCTTAATCATTCGGTCGATACGCCGGACGGCGATTATGCCCCAATGGCCTTTGGTCCGATTGGGCGAGGCTGGGCATCGCGTCTACCGTACGCAGGGACTTATGACCAGAACTGGATAGATAACACCTTTCCTTTTTTACCCACCGACTTTAACGAAGCTTATTACCAAGCCGCGCCTCTGGATCAGCAAGTAGCCTATCCCAACGGGGGTGAAGAAGTGGTTCTGGTGAATCTAACACCTGAAGGGCGACTATCCTTTAAATTGCCGGCAATAGAAGTTCCGGTGGTATTTTTTCGCAAAAAAGAGGAACGACATGAAACCCAGGCGGTGCTCGACACCATTGTTATTGAACCCGATAAAGGTGTCTTTAGCCTGACTTGGCGTGCCAGTTTGCCACTAAAAAAAAATATGTTTGAAATTCCCCAAGTCCTTGCAGGCAGAATGTCTCGCGCTTGGTGGCGTGCAAGAGAGTCAAGTAAGACCTACTATCCTTCCTTGGCGCATTTGGCCAAAGCAAATAAATCTGAGGTCGACAAGGAAACGCTATGAGCTGCTTCCCTTTAGCCATTACTGGAACAGGCTTGGTGACCGGTGTTGGTCTCAATGCAGAAGCTTCCTGCGCTGCAATCCGTTGTGCCATCGATAATTTCCAGGAAACCCGCTTTATGGATAAAGGGGGAGAATGGATAATGGGTAGCGAAGTGCCGCTAGAACAACCTTGGCGAGGGAAAAGTAAATTGCTCAAAATGGCGACCGCTGCAATAAACGAATGTCTGGTCAATAATAAACAAATCGCTCCTAAATCGACTCCCCTATTGCTTTGCTTGTCAGAGCACGAGCGAAAAGGGCGTATCATCAATGACGATAACCAGTTTTTTCTCGATTTGCAGGATGAGTTGGGCGTGGAGTTTCACGAACAATCCCGTGTCATCGCCCAAGGCCAAGTTTCGATCGCCATTGCACTCAAACATGCCAGAGTGCTACTTCAGGAATCGGAGATCAATTATATTTTGATTGCTGCGACCGACAGTTTGCTGGTTGGATCAACTTTATCTCATTATGAAAAAAATGAGCGATTGTTAACCAGTCAAAATTCCAATGGCTTTATCCCAGGTGAGGCCGGTGCTGCTTTGCTGATTGAACCTGTTTATGCTACACAGGAAAATAAACTTGTTTGTCATGGATTGGGTTTTGGGGTTGAAAAAGCTCATGTATATTCGGAAGAACCTCTAAGGGCTGACGGCTTAACGGCTGCTATTAAGGAGTCGTTAGATAATGCAGGCTATGAAATGGGCGATCTGGATTTCAGAGTTACCGGGGTATCGGGAGAACAATATTATTTTAAGGAAGCAAGCCTCACTTTGCTTCGGCTACTTAGAGAACGCAAAGAAGAATTCGATATTTGGCATCCTGCTGATTGCATCGGTGAAATTGGCGCTGTTATGGGCGTGGCAATGGTTGCCGTTCTAAAGTCTGCCTGCGAAAAAGGCTATGCCAAAGGTAACCACATATTAGCCCATTTGGGTAATGATTATGGCAAACGTTCTTCGATGATATTTTCTTGGCAAAGAGCCGACAGTCAATAATGTCGAATCAAGTTTTTGCCAATGGTAGAGAAATTGCCTGTAAAGCAGGAGCAGGCAAAACGATCTGTGCTATGCCGGATGTTTGTTTTACCCCGCCTGAAAATCCTGCGACCCCTCCTGGTGTCCCAGTACCTTATCCAAATACTGGTTTAGCCTCTGATACAACTGAGGGTAGCAAAAGTGTGATGATCTCCGGTAAAGAGGTTATGTTAAAACACATTTCTTATTTTAAAACTTTAACGGGAGACGAAGCTGGTTGTGCAACAAAAAAGGGCGTAATAACCAGCAAGAACAAGGGAAAAGTCTATTTTGAAGCTTGGTCGATGGATGTGAAATTCGAAGGCGAGAATATTGATCGGCATTTAGATTTGACGACGACTAATCACGCTTCCGATCCTGGTGATGCGCCACCGTGGCCTTATCAAGATAGCATGGCTCCATCCGGAGTTGGGCCAGAACATGACATCATGTGCGCCATAAAAAAATGTGATAAAGCGGACGAAAATGGAAAACCATATGACGTCAGTAAGACAGCAAAGGGCGGGAGTATGCCCCCTAATAGCAGGTGTAGTGCGCTTGGGTCGAAAAAGCATACCTGTGTAAAGAAGACCTTAGAGAAGAAAAAGCAAAATAATGTTGCATGTGAGCAGACCTTTGATATGACAAAAAATCCTCCTGCAGCTTGCTCTCAAAGCCCGGGGCGTGGATTAGGGCGGCGGCCTGACATCATAGTCGGGGATCCAAGTGCGAGCCCAAGGAATATTGATGTCTATGATGCCAAGTTTCCTTGTTCGTCGGGATCGACCTCTCGACCGGTTAGTGGTCAGCAATACATGACTGCGAAGCGTGCAAGGAATGGAGGACGGCCGCTAAAGGAAGAGAAAGATTACAAAACTATTGCCGGACAGGGCAGATCGAAGGTACTTACGCCTGAGGATTGTAAGAACGAAAAGTGTGAGGGCGATTAGATGCAGCTGCCATTAGATTTACATCGCTTCGAGTTGCGAAGCAAAGAAGAGAACGTCAGGATCGTCTCGCTCGCCTACGATCTGGTGCTCTACACGGACAGAATCCTGTCGGAAGTTCCCGAGGCAGTGCTCTATGCTTACGATCGGTTCCTAAGAATAGTACCCCCGGGCACGCTGCGCTGGTATCTGACAGAAAGCATGTCGAAGCATAAAGCGATTACGCCTCGTAGCATGGATATGTTAGGTGGCTGGCTTAAGCTTGGATCGTCGAGCCGTGAAATTATTAACATCGAACTTCGAGATGGACAAGATTTTACGAACACTGCGGACTTCGTATTCTTTGTATATGGGGGTGAACCAACGTATCCGCGACATAGATTTGAGGCTAACATGATAAGGCTTTGTTTTCCTCCAGAATGGGGTGCTACTCGTCACCTAGAACTCTATCATCTTGCCAAGGATATATGCCACCATTTTCCCTTTCAATCTGGGCATTCTGGATATGTATTGCAGACGTCAAAATATGTTCAAGAAGAAAGTGAGTTTCAAGCTTTTAAGCTCGGTATGCAATTTCCATGCGTCGATATCCGAAACGAAATAACAGATCTTATCGCGGTACGGGATGCTATTAAGGGCGTTAACTGGCTTACCATGTTATGTGATGATTTTGTCGATCGAATTCGCGGACGCTTACCTTTGAGCGCCTCTCTGCCACCCAGTGCAGAGATTATTCGTGTAGATGGAGGCGTCATCCTGAAGGCAGGTAATCATCCGATCTTAGGGGATTTAGATACTGGCGAGGACATCTCGCTGTACAAGGCGGTCTACCGGTTAGTTGAGCCTCTGCAGCGTGCCGCGAGGGATAAGTATAGTTCCTTCCTATTGCCGGGCGGCGATCATGTCGCCAAGACGCAGCGTTGGTTGAGGAGGCTGGGAGATGACTAACCACGTGTTTAAGTTCACCGTGGTCTGGGATAAGGCCTTGGCGCAGCAGTTTTCGATTGACTTTGTTTTGGCTTCCAATGCATCTCTATCACACATTGCGGAGTTGTCGAAGTGTTTAAGGGCATTTGTTCAGGTCGGAGTGCATGGAGGGTTTGTCGAGCCAACCGAAGCTCCTCATGAAGGGAGCTTGAGCTTAGTGAGTCAGGACTTTGGTAACCCTGAGAAACCGAGGTTTTTACTTGAAGCAAGATCAATTGACGTTCGTGCCTTCCTGGTTCTGCAAAATCTTGTCGCGAGGTTTAGCAGACGAGTGCACCGGGTATACGGAGTTGAAGTTAGAAGCCTGGCTCCCTTGGCTGGAGACGTTCATGTTCTGTTTCCACCGTTGACTTGGGATAATGCCCATGACCTCTACCCGGGTCTATCGAGCTTTATTAGTGTACGAGTTCAAATCGAAGATCCACAGGATTATCATAAAGGACGCAGATGTGTTGTCGAGTTTCAGCAACCTGAAGTACGTGAGAAACTGGAGCTTCTTCGAGAGTGGATTAACCATTGGGCTACTATTGTTGAACTTGGCGGATATTCTTTGCCCGTTAGAGAGGCACACGAAGCCGAAGCGTGGGTTGACGTACTCCAGATCTACGATGAGTACTCCGTAGAGGTAGTGTTCTCGCTGTTTGAAGCTGCGGAAGAAGCTTGGAAGCCTTTGATTAATCTCTTGGATCGTTTCTCCATTGAGATTGGATCCCTTGCTCTAGTATCAGTAGAGTAGAAAGATTAACTCGCAATGTGGAACTATGGATGAGTTCCTTTGAATATTACCGGGTAGTACAAGACATGGGGTCAGGATGGCTTTTTAGCATGTCAAGACCCTTGCGAAGATAGACACCGGTTTCTGGACGTGCTGTCAGAGCTTGTGAATGACTTCAACTGGGCCGTTTATGCCTATTCCTATTGTTTGATGAACAACCACTATCCTCTGCTGATCGAAATTCCGGAAAGTAATTTGTCTAGGGGCATGCGCCAATTGAACGGAGTTTACACACAGCGTTTAATTGCGGGCATGGGCGGGTGGGGCATGTATTCCGGGGCCGTTATAAGATACCGTGTAGAAGGAATTGTACCTGTTGGAACTGGCCCGCTACGTTGCCCTCAACTCGGTCAGGTGCGCAGCGGCTTAATACTTGGCTCGTAATATTGGTATTTGACGTGTTAGAGGGGTCGGGTTTGAATTAATTTGGAAACTGCGGCTGCCACAAGCATTAGCATTAACAAAATGAAGGGATTTGCCAATGTTAGCCAACTTTCTGGAACCCATACCACATATTATTCAGCAGCACGCTGAGGAAGCCGCGCACCTGCGGCATATGCGCTCGACTCTTGTATCTGCCCCACACGTTAAACTCCATCACCTCCGCCGTCTCGACGACCGTCTTGCTGCCCATCTCGATGGCCTCGCAGTAGCGGGTGAGTATGGCTCAAATGCGTGCGAGGCCGCGCTGGAGTCGCCCGGCATTGGCGAAGTGTTCGCGGCAACCGTGCGGGCGATCATGGAGAAGGATGAGCGGCGGCTGGATAAGCTGTTTGCCTTGGCGGGTGCCGTGCCGAAAGCCCAGCCCGGTCTGATTTCCGCCTTTGGCTGGGTTTCGGCCCCTTACCTGGAAGGCACTGTCGCAACGCTGCTTGCCTCAATGGAACCCTTCAGGCGGCAGACGGGCATCACCGCCTGCGTCATGCATCGCGTTGATCCGGGTGCGACACTTACGCAGTCACTTACCCATTCTGAGCCGAGTCTTCGTGCTCGTGCTTTGCGCGCGGTGGGTGAACTGGGGCAGCGAGATCTGCTTGTGTCGTGTTTGAGTGTGTTGGAAGATGAAGATGCCGGGGTACGCTTCTGGGCGGCCTGGTCGGCGGTGTTGCTGGGAAATCGGGAGAAGGCGGTCAAGGTGTTGGAAAGCTTTTTGCTTTTGCCCAATGCTTATCGAGAGCGCGCGCTGCGGCTGTTGCTGAAAGTACTCGATCTACCGAGCGCCCAACAACTGCTCAAGACAGTTGCGCAGGACCCCAACAAGCGGCTGGTGATTCAGGGCGCAGGCATCGCTGGCGATCCCTATTACATACCCTGGCTGATCAAGCAGATGGAGGATCTGAAGCTCACTCGCGTTGCCGGTGAATCGTTCAGCTTCATTACCGGGCTTGATCTTGCCTACCTCGATCTCGAACGTAAGCCGCCTGAGGGTGTTGAGTTCGGTCCGAACGACGATCCGGAAGATGACAATGTTGCGATGGATGAAGACGACAGCTTGCCGTGGCCCGATCCGGTAAAGATTCAAGCGTGGTGGGACGCGAACAAATCTTGCTTTACCAATGGTGTACGCTACTTCATGGGCGCGCCGGTTACGCGCGAACACTGCATCCATGTGCTCAAGGAAGGGTACCAGCGCCAGCGTATTGCAGCGGCTGAGTATCTATGTCTGCTCGCACCCGGCACACAGCTGTTTCCTACCAGTGCCCCCGCATGGCGGCAGCAACGCTGGCTGGCGAAGATGGGCTGAATTTGGGTATTCCAGATGCTGGAATGGCTGGAACGGCATCCTGCCGTATTGCAATAAGAGTCTGACTTTGAGAGGAGAGAAGAGGCTCATGGCTTCAGCGAATTACGCGGCCTCTTCCGGGGAGTAATATGGCATTATTGTGCGAATGGTGGACAAGGCGGATCTACTGAGTAGTTCAGAGGAAGCGGCAACACAGGGGAGGCGAAATATGGCAAAGACGGTCGAGTTTGTATCCCAGATGGAGGATTTATCCACCGAGAAGGGTTATCAATTCACGTTCCACTGCGACAAGTGCCATAGGGGTTACACGTCCAGTTACCACGCGACACCGCTAGGCATTGCCGCCGATCTTCTGGGCACCGCGGGTGGCGTGTTCGAGAGCTTCGGGTCAATTTTCGGAAAAGGCAAGGAGGCGGCCAAAGGAGTGCAGGAGGCATTAGGCGGTAAAACGCACAGCGACGCCTACGCCGAAGCTGTGGAGGAGGTCAAGCCCCAGTTCAGGCATTGTTCCCGCTGCGGCCATTGGGTGTGTGTGGATGCTTGCTGGAATGTAAACGCAGGTCTGTGCGATGAGTGCGCACCTAATGTCAAGGAAGAGCTCGTTTTCAAACAGACCCACCTTACGGTCGAACAACTCGGACAAAGGTTGAGTGAGCAGGATCTTACCCAGGGCATGGATTTGACGACACCCGCTCAAGTGGTCACCTGTGCGAAATGCGGTGCTGACATCGCTGCGGGAGCGAAGTTCTGTAGCAGTTGCGGTGAGCCCGTCCGGAGCGTCAAGGGTGTTTTTTGTTCGGAATGTGGTGCAAAGCTGAGTGGCGGGAAGTTCTGCCCTTCATGCGGTAAGCCGGTACAGTAGCCGGGCAACCCGGTCGGAAATATGACTTAAACGGATTGAAATTAAAGAGATTATCAGCGACTTGCTGCATAAAGATATTGCATTAATCGGGGAGATCAACTAGAAATAAAATTGAAGCTGAGTGAACTGCCGCGTTAGTTGATAAGTATTCGACTATCGCAATCCATCTTGCCAATCCGGAATAGTAGTAAAACGATTCAGAGCTGCTGAACAACGGTAACAAAAACGTTAGGGGGAAGCTTTGATGCTGGAAAAAATCGGTCGCTTCAACATTCTTGAAGAGCTGGGCAGGGGCGGCATGGCGGTTGTTTATAAAGCCTACGACCCCAATATCAACCGTCCGTTAGCCATCAAGGTTCTGCTGGAAGAGCGCTGCGCCAACAAGGAGTACCGTTCCCGATTTCTGGCTGAGGCTAGAGCCGCCGGTCTCTTGTCCCATCCCAACATTGTGACTATCTATGATATCGGCGAGGTGAACGATCGTCCGTATATCGTCATGGAACTTCTCGAGGGCGAACCTCTCGATGAATACATGAGATCGACACCCAATCGCTCTCGTCTCGAAGATCTCGCTATCGGTATTCAACTCGCCAAGGCGCTGCATTATGCGCATAGCAGAGGCATTATTCATCGCGACATCAAACCGAGCAACATCATCCGCGCCAAAGACAGCAATAATATAAAAATTACAGACTTTGGCATTGCGCATGTCGAAGATCCGGAACAGACCCGGCATACCATGATGGGTGAAGTGCTTGGGACGCCTCAGTACATGTCTCCGGAACAAGCGCTGGGCAGGCAGGTTGATGCACGGTCCGATCTTTACTCTGTTGGGGTAGTGCTTTACCAGTTAATGACGGGGAAAAAGCCTTTTGAAAGCAATACCACTGCCACGCTGCTGCTACAAATCACTACGACCGAACCGGTGCCCATTGATCAAATTGTTCCCGGTATCCCAAGATCGGTAAAGTTAATTGTTGAGCGTCTGCTCAGGAAGGATCCTGAAAAGCGGTTTCAAAACGGCAAAGATCTGGCTGATGCCTTGATTGACGCGGTAGAAGAGATTCGCCAGGACGAGATACAACGCGCGAAGCCAAAGGTATTGCCGATTCGCGTGAAATGGACTCTTATCATGACTGTTATCGTCTCGGTCACGATGATCATCGGCGCTACCTGGTTATACAAGCGCCAGTATGCCAGCATCATCCAGCAGGCTACCGAGTATGGCAGTTCCATGGTGCGCTTCATGGCGGCTGAGAGTGCCGAGAAAGTATTCAATGAAGACTGGATCTTTCTTGAAGTGTTTATTCAGGATGCGATGACCGGGCAGCGATTTGGCTATCTTGGCCTGGTGGATAGCCATGGCATAGTCAGAGGAAGCAGCGCGCCTGACAAGGTTGGACAACCTTATCAGAAAATAGAAAATGGTGAACTGATTGCCACGATTGGCGATGTTTCCATACAGCGCTACGATGTATCGAAATCATCCTCAATGATGGATTTCGATGCTCCTGTTGTATTTCGTGACAAGGAGATAGGCCGTATTCATCTGGGCATGCAATGGGACCCTCTGGATGAGTTGAGCAAGCAGATCGTTTTAACGATGCTGCTGCTCATGATAGTGACCGTCGCCGCGGCATCGGTGGTGGCTTACGTGTTCGCGGGCGCGATATCCAATCCGATAAAGACATTGCGAAAATCATTTGAAGAAATCAAAAAAGGGAACCTGGGTTACCGGATTGCGCAGACAAGGAAAGATGAGTTCGGAGAGCTCTTCGAGTCTTTTGACAAGATGGCCGATACGATACAAAAAAGCAGCGAGAATACGACTGATGCTCGTAAGCTATCAAGTAACGAGAAAAATACGGATACCCATGGCGCCGGCTAAATTCCTGACGTTTGTTTCACTGATTGTTTTAACGGGATGCGCCAGCCCGCCCGCAGGCATACCCACCAGCAAATCCGGCGAAATCCGCGGAGAGGAATATGTCATACACACCGCGACACCGGATGACACATGGGTTTCTCTTGCTGATACGTACTTAAAGGATAAAGGTAAATGGTGGCTGATTGCCGATTTTAATAAAACCAGCGAAGTGACAGCCGGCCAGCAAATTATTATTCCCCTCATTCATCCCAATCCAATCGGTGTTTACTCATCGGGGTATCAAACCGTGATGATTCTTTGTTATCACAGGTTTGGTCCGAATAAATCAAAAATGGCTATCACCCCGGGAGATTTTGACGCTCAGATGGCCTATCTTAAAAAACATGACTATCGGGTGATTCCTCTTTCCAGTATTCATTCTTTTTTAAAGGGGGACACCGCGCTTCCTCGGCGCGCGGTGGTAATAACCATAGATGACGGCTATCGATCTTCATACGATGTTGCCTACCCAATTCTCAGGAAATATAACTTTCCCGCCACCATGTTTGTTTACTCGGATTTCATGGGCTCTCGAGATGCCTTAGGCCGGAGTGAAATGAAGGAAATGATCGGATCCGGTCTCATTGACATCCAGCCCCATTCAAAAACACATATTTCCATGGGCAAACGGCTGGCTAATGAAAGTGATGAAGCGTATCGCAGAAGAATAGATGAGGAAATCAGAATCCCCGGCCAGCAAATCAGAAAGGGGCTGGGTTTGCCGCTCCATACATTTGCTTATCCCTATGGCGATACCAATGATTTTCTGATTTCACAACTCAAGAATGCTGACTACAGTGCTGGCGTCACCGTCAATGCGGGTGGCAACCCTGCTTTTTCCTACCCGTTCAAGCTGAGAAGAACGATGATTTATGGTGATCGCGATATGGCTTCTTTCGTCAGGAATCTGCGGGTATTTACCACGGAAAAATTAAAATGATGTTATCATGGTTCCATCACCTGGTTGTCATGATATCTATTGTCGCTGGTTTACTGGTCTTATCCGGCTTAAGCGGTTGCGCACAGTCGCCGGAGAGGCAGGTCTCCGTCTCCCAGCCCATTTCAACAACGGTTAACAGGGAAAAGTTGGCACTGGACCTGAAGAATAGGGGAGAGTTGGCTGAGGCACTTATCCAGTGGAAGATTCTTGCGACCATTGAGCCTTCCAATACGAATTATGAAACCCAGATCGACGCCACAAGACAGCTTATCGACAAGAAATCGAAGCAGTTCATTCTTGATGGGATCGCAAACTTGCGCCAGGGAGCACGGGAGGCCGCAAGACTATCCTTTTTAAAGGCGCTTGCATTGAGTCCAAAGAATAGCGAGGCTTTCAATTATCTGCGGCAACTGACAATGCGGTACCCTGCAATCGGGCCAAATAGCGGTTGGCCGGATGACATGTGTTGCATGAACTACAGTGCCAATGGAGAGGGCAAAGAATAGCGTGCCGGCATAAAGTCGTGGCTTGATGAATTATGTGTGCTGGGCTTGACGGATTCCACCACGATTCAGCCATCCCGCATGATCTTCACTTATTTACGCTGTTGCCCCAATTGTTCGCGATCCAGAATCGCCTTTATTTCATTGCGATTAGACTTTGCCAGCTCATGATTGGGGTCAATTTCCAATAGCTTATCCAGACTGCTGATTGCCTCGGTAAAGTTTTGACGCCTGCGGGCACGAACGGAATCGGCATAATAAGCTTCCACAACCTGAGGTCTAATTTTTGCCAGTGCAGCCTTCGCGCCAGCATGCTCTGGCTCCAGCTTCAATGTTTTGGCGTAGGCCGCATAAGCGTTGGTCAATTGCCCGTTGTTTTGCCACTGATTCCCTTCTTCGTAGGCTTGTTCGGCATTACGATGCACATCAATTTGATCGCTCGTTTTTCTCAAACGCTCGTTGCCAGGGTAGGCGATTAATGCTTTGGATAATAATTTATTTGCTTCGGCGAATTGGCCAGAGCTGGTTAATTTTTTTGCATAAGCCACATATACCGTAATCAGAAAATCACTTAGCTCGGCGTTGCCGCCTCCTTCTGTCTGTATATGTTCCAAGGTGCTGATTGACTCCGCAAACCGGCCATCCGAATACAGTTTTTTAGCTTCGGCCAGTCTCAGATTGGATACATCCGGTGTTACCGGGTGCTCGACAGGGATTGCAGCCGTCGCTTTACCTGGTGGAGGTTTTTTCCCCGGAATTTTTATGGACCGTCCGGCTTCCAGATTATCGGAAAGCGTGATCTCATTGTACTTCGCGAGTATGTAAAACTTGAAATGATCGCCAAGAAAGCGCTTGGCGATCAGCGAGAGCGTATCGCCTGGCTGTACTTTATAAGGAAAGTATTCTTTGCCCAGCATTTCCACCGGATTGGCATCGATTTGCAGCAATAAACTGGAAGCATTTTTATGATTTGGTTCCAGCACGAGTACTTGCTGCAACAGGGGTTTGGCTTTTGCTCCATCGCCGTGTTGAAGCGCATCCACGCCGGCCTTGAACAATTCCTTGGCAGTGCCCTGGGGCACCACAACTACAGGAACCGGCACCGGTTCGGGTTCTGGTGGCAATGGTGCCGGTTTTGGCGCCGGTGCCAAGGCACAGCCCCCTAAACCAGCAATCAGTAAAATGCAACCATAAATGCCCAGGCGTCCCATACCGGCCCTTTCCATGCTCATTTTGTTGTTGAGCCTCTAAACGTTTTCGATAGGATGGGGAGAAGTACAACCCATCATCTGCTTTATTTTCTATCTCACGAAATTCCTGCCGCTTGCTTCACATTTCCAGTCCAATCGTCATGGTTTGGCATGGGTCATGCTGTCAAATCGAGAATAAGTTATGGGTATATTTTGTTACTGCTTCCTTTCCCGTTTCGAATTATAGAACGTATAAGGCATATCCCATATTCTCTGCCGGCCACTTCAGCGCAGCAACATTATTGCTGACTGGCTTTTAATGTGCCCATTAGCCGATCTTTGAAGGGATCGCCCAGATTTTCAATATCGCCAACATTGATAAGCTCCTCGAAAGCGTTCTTGCCGGACAGCTCGGTACTTTCGATAACCAGGCCATCCGGAGGAAGGCTGGTGGAGATTGACGATGTAATATACGTGATGGGCAATGCGCCAAAATCCGATAATTGGCTCGACGCAAGCGGAAAGTGCAAGGTGCTGAGTATCTGGGCGAGGCCTGGCTGTTTCGAGACGACCACATGCATGGCAAGGTAGTGCAACACAAACTGTTGCAGTTCGCCATCATTCCGGTTGCGGTTTGTGAGCAGCTCCCTGAGCCGTCTTGGAGAGTAGCCTGTATAGGTAATTATCGACTTGAACGGACAGGTAACGGTGATGGTTCTGCTCTCTCCATCCTTCGCGGCTGTATGTATATACTCCCATGGCGTTAGCTCAAGCGACGAGGTCATCTGCATGAGCGGCGAATTGAGTTCCCTGGATAGATGAAATGGCGCTACGGTAGCGATGGACTCATACAGGCTTTGCAATTCCTTGAAGGCCTGTTCGGCGCCTTTGACCGTCTCTTTTCCGCTGGCCTGGATATATTCACCGAACACGGCCCGCTGACGAAAAAGGGGAGTCAGCGTTGCGACGTATGCCTTCATCTGGCCGTTGATAATTTCACCGGTCGTACGGGTCAATTTTCTAAGGGTGAGGAGCTTTTGAGTTGTATAAGTGTCGTTCATTCGGGCTCCAATAATTAAGGCGTCTGAGGGTATATTGAACAGATGCGGGGCCTTGCTAAACAAATCAGCATCAAGATTGCAATATCCGTACCCTGGTGATGGATAATAAGCTGATTCAACGCTGTTTTCCAGTCCAAGATGGCATCCGGAGCGGCTGATTGATGGTTTGTGGCGCGGTGGGTGACCCAGCTGTCTATTAACGAGCAATCAGCTTGCTCTCTAGAAGGGCCGCAACGGTTTTCTCGAAAGCGCTTTGCCGGTCAGTAAAATATATGCTATCAATAGGTTATATAGGTGATAGGGGGCGTATCGGGGAAGAATGAGCGATCAACTTCCGGATTTAGTATTATCATCCATTGAAGTTATCCATAGTGACTGACCATGCCGTTATAATTTTTAATCGCCATCATGAATCTGACACAACCGCCCGATGATGACCGTACCGTCATGCCCTCATCCGCGCCGGGATCTGTAGTTGAACAAGCGGAACAGGCACTGGGCGTGGATAACGCGCTACCGGCCGGGACGGCGCTCGGCGAATTCGAGATAACCGGCCTGATTGGCGCAGGGGGGTTTGGCATCGTATACCTTGCCTACGATCACTCTCTACAGCGTAGAGTTGCTCTCAAGGAATATATGCCATCAGGGCTGGCGGCACGAAAGAGCGGCGTGACCGTCGCGAAATCGAAGCAGCATGTGGAGACGTTTCAGGCAGGTCTGCGCAGCTTTATCAATGAAGCTCGTCTACTGGCTCAATTCGATCATCCATCTTTGGTCAAGGTTCACCGTTTCTGGGAAGCCAATGGAACCGCGTATATGATTATGCCGTTCTACGAGGGCAGCACGCTGAAGGAAACACTGCGTCAGCGTGGTGAACCGCCAACCGAGCTCTGGCTCAAGCAACTGCTCGGACATTTGCTCGATGCATTGGAAATCATTCACAAGGAAAACTGTTTTCATCGGGATATCGCGCCCGACAATATCCTGATCCTCAAGGATGGCCGGCCACTGCTTCTCGATTTCGGAGCCGCGCGCCGTGTCATCAGTGACATGACACAAAACCTGACAGTGATATTGAAGCCGGGCTACGCGCCTATCGAACAGTATGCCGAGATGAACTCGATGCAACAGGGAGCATGGACCGATATTTATGCGCTGGCCGCAGTGATATATTTTGCGGTCACGGGCAAACCCCCCGTGCCGGCTGTGGCGCGTATCATCTCTGATTCGATGGTGCCACTTACCGAGGCTATCGGAGGCCAAACACAAAGCCGGTATTCTCCGGCATTCTTGCATGGCATCGATAAGGCATTGGCGGTAAAGCCGGAAGAGCGCCCACGGGATGTCGCTACGTTCCGCAGGCTGCTGGATCTGGCGGAGACCACCCCGATCACAACCGGCTCACCCCTGAGAGATGGGGCGGCCATCATGCCTGGGGGCGGTCCAGCGGAATTGGTGAAGACGCGTAGTCAGCGTCCTTTGGCGTTGTACGGTTTCGGTGGCATGATGCTCCTTGCCTTGATCATAGCGGGCTGGTTTTTGATGCGGGAGACCCCGATTCCCGTGCCTGTGCCGATAACACCTGAGGAAAACAGGATTCTTGCCACACCTGCCATCCCCGCCGGTGATGCTTCGGTCAATGAGCCGGAGACGGATTCCAAACCGCATACCCTCCGCGAGGCGTCACCTGTCACATCCGGAATGACATCCGGGTTGCCACCTAAAGTGGCACCCGGGATCGGGCAGGGTGATATCATTAATCCGGAAGCCGAGCTTAAGTCGGGCATCATAAAACGTGGACGTTCTGACGCTGAATCCTCGGTATCACCGGAAGTGCCGACCCGGATTGAAAAAAAACGGGAGTCTTCGACAAGCGCAATCGAAAAGGTGATCAATGCCAGCCTCATAGAGGGGAAGGCTTGCCTCAGTAACAAAAATTTCGAGTGTGCCATCGCAAAAGCAGAAACGGTACTACAACTCGAACCGGGCAACGCACCCGCGCGCGCACTTCTGAAAGACGCCAACATAGCGCAGCAAAAAGCATGGGAGGCGTCTGAACTCAAATAGCGATAATTGGGAGATGAATGAAAACCCATAAACAGCATACGTATTGGCGCGCAACAGCGGCCGGAATAGCCATCGTCATGGCGTTGTCGAGTTGCGCCTCGACCGGAGGGTCAGGGTTTGCAGGGGATAATGTTGGAAAATTGCTTGGCACTCTCGGTGGCGCGGCAATTGGAGCGGCAGTAGGAGGCAAGAAAAACCCCTTGATTGGAGCAGCGATAGGCGCATTGGTAGGCTATATGGCAGGTTATGCGTTCGATAGTTACCGGATCAGCCAAAAGAAGGATGCCACCGAGGTGAATGACGAGTACAAAAGAGATCATGACGGACGCCTGCCTGCCGAGACCGTGGTGACAAAGTATGTGACAAGAACCGACCCATCAGGCCTGGTCAACAGAGGGAGCCAGCTTGATATCGTTTCGGAAATTGAATTGGTGAAGGGTTCGGGTTCTTCCGGGAAGAAAGATCGCGTTGACGAAGAGCTGATGATCTCCGATGCTTCAGGCAGGAATACAAAGAAATTGAAGAAACAGGCGCTTAGTGAGGCAAGTGCCTCGGGCGCGTATGTAACCCGATTTACTTTCAAGCCGACGCAGGAGATTGCGCAAGGAACCTACCCCTTCAAGACCGTTCTGTATCTCAATGACGAGCAGGTAAGGGAATCCGCAGGGAAGATCCAGATTGTAATCGTTGATCAGCAAATAAGGGTGGCGATTCTTGAGCAAGAAGCTGTAATCTACGCAATTAAATGAACTCCCGTACTATCCGGATGTTCTAAAAGGCCGATATGGTCAGTAAAAAAGTCAGTAATAAAATCGCGGCGCGTACTACCGGTATATGAATTGAAAACAGCAGGGCGCGGGAGAATGGATGTCCATAGAGGTGGGCTATAATGATCCGTATCCAAGTCACTAGCTATAACGGCGCTTCGCTATCTCAGCCACTCTCTGCCGAGTTTAACGAAATGGGCGGCAATATCGGCAGGGCGGAGGGAAATGCATTGGTGCTGCATGATCCTACGCGGACGATTTCCAGAACTCATGCTTCAATTGCATTTCGTGGTGGAGGTTACGTTATTCGTAACCTCGGCACCGCGATGCCTGTTTACGTCAATGACCGGTCACTGGGTAATGGCCAGGATACGGCAATTGCCGCCGGCGACGAAATTCGCATCGGCGGTTACACCATGCAAGTGGCGGGTAGAGAAAAACCTGCATCGATACGTGATGGTGAGGGTATCGGTCCGTCCATCCTATCGAAGGATCCGCTGGAGCTGTTTGGCGACCCGCCCGGCCCCAATCCATTCGATGATCTAATTAAGCCTCCTGCCGGGCATCCCGGGCCGCAGTCTCAGGTCAATCCATTATCGAAAGCAAAAGGGCCGTTTGGCAACTTGGGTGCCGACGGTCTGGCCCCGGTGTCTTCGGCCATTATTCCCTCGGATTTTGATCCGTCTGCGGAGGCGCCGTCGCTTGAGCCTCAGTCACACCCTTTTTTCACGCAGCCGCATAGCCCCCAACCAGAAGACATATTTGACGGGCTGGGTCCACTGGTACCGAACAAAAGTATCGACGAATTGTGGGATTTGGGTCCGGAAACGAGTTCCGACCCGCTTGCCCCCGGCGCTCCATTAGCGTCTCCGCTTAGCCAATCAAATATGGCCAGCGTTGATCCGTTGGTGGCACTGAATGCTGTATCGGAGAAGAAATCTTCTGGCAGTCACATCCAGCGTGATGATGGCCCCGAATTGGAAAATTCGTATCATCCGCCGAAGGCAAAACCGGACCCCGCTATCCGTGCAGTATCGCCGGCAACGCCGCAGACTGGCAGCGTCTCATCGTCCGAACCCGGCAGCCTGGTGCTTTCCTGGGGAAGCAAGGAATCAGATCAAGATACTGGCGAGATCATCAGTGTGATTGTGCCATCACCGGCACATGAGCGGCGAAGAAGCGACAGGCGCCGCAGTGAACAGCAGCCGGCCGTGCAAGGAGAAATTGTATTTGACAAAGTAGCACCTGCAGGCGAGTCCGCAACGATGCCGGTTGACCTTACGCCAGAGCCGAAATCGATCGCTGATCGTGACGAATTGTTGCGTGCGTTTCTCGCAGGCGCCGGCGTACCCGATCTTGTCATACCCGCGGGATTGACGCCACAGTTCATGAATACTCTAGGGCAGTTATTGCGCGAATCGACGCAAGGCACGCTGGATTTGCTGCTTGCCCGGACACTCACCAAGCGCGAGGTGCGCGCGGACCTTACCATCATTGCCCCAAGGGAAAATAATCCACTGAAATTCTCTCCCGGCGTGGAGGTTGCGCTGTTGCACCTGCTGGCCCCTCAGGGACGCGGTTTTATGACGCCGCTTCAAGCAATGAAGGATGCTCATGATGACCTGTGCTCCCATCAGTTTGGTTTCATGGCGGGCATGCGAGCGGCTCTGGCGGGCGTGCTGGAGCGTTTCGATCCCGTGGAACTGGAGCAGCGGCTCACACAAAAAACGGTGATCGATTCCCTGATCCCGATCAATCGTAAAGCAAAACTCTGGGATCTATTTGCCGATCGCTATAAGGACATATCTCATGAAGCCGAGGAAGATTTTCATGTTCTGTTTGGTAAAGAGTTTCTGCGGGCATACAAGGAGCAGATTGCCAAGCTTGAACAGGACGACAAGAGCATGAAACGTTAAGAGCCCCTTAATATTCAACCTGAATCCGGTAGTTGACCGCTCATTTGATAGATCAGTGTTATGATTAATAACGATATTCCTTATTATTTGACTCTCACCTTCCGGGTGAGGCCCGCTACGGGGACCTCGTCCGACTACCGGATTTAGGTTCAATTCATGCGCCTGCCATGCAGCTTGAAATAGTAGTGCTCTCGAAAGCCGGGGGACGCGAAGTCAATGAAGACGCATGCGGTTTCTGGTCAACTCCGGAAGCTTGCTTCTGTGCCTTGTCCGATGGTCTGGGCGGACATTATGGCGGCGATGTGGCCTCGAAACTCGCAGTAGAGCATATCCTCGATTGGTTTCGAGAAACCCCGGAATGCAGCGTGCGCGCGGTCAAGGCATCGTTGGAAGCGGGCAATTCCGCCATCATGCGTGAGCAGCAGCGCGATATCCGGCTGAAGCAGATGCGCGCAACTGCGGTGGTACTCTCCATCGACATCAAGCATGATGTGGCGATTTGGGGGCATACCGGCGACTCGCGATTATACTGTTTCCGGCAGGGCCGGATCATCGAACAAACGCGCGATCACAGCGTATTGCAAAGCATGGTCGATGCTGGCTATCTGCAACCCAGGGAATTGCGTATTTCACCGAACCGTAGCAAATTGCTGGCCGCACTCGGCAATGAGCAGCAGTTCGAAATGGGCATCAAATCCGTTGAGTTTCCGTTATTGCATGGCGATATTTTCCTGTTGTGCACTGATGGACTCTGGGAGTATGTGGAGGAAGAGGATATGGAGCGGATGCTGGGCGCCTCAACTTCCGCGCCGGAATGGTTGCGAGCGCTGGAGAGCCAGGTACTTGCGCGTGGACATGCAGGTCAGGACAATTACTCGGCAATCGCGGTGTGGTGCAGCGATCCCGATGAAGCTACCCGGTTTGACGCTTCACAGCTTGCGGAGACGATTTTATCTGATGAAATCCCGCTGTAGGGTGTCATGGCAGCGAGACGTATGCGTTCATGTCATGATTCGGAAAGCCGCGGCATTCTGGCGGAAATATTATTTTTCGAGCATGGTGGCGAAATAATCTTCAGGGGGAAGACCGGAGAAGCAGTGCAGTTGCGTCGTTCCCGCTTCGGCTGATACAGCCCACCAGAAACTCTTACCCGCGCTCGTGGAGGTGAGAAGGTCTTCCGCGGTGGTATCGAACAGATCGGCCAATGCGTTTTCCGTCGGTAGTGTAAGAGCCTTGGGGGTATGTTCTCCAGTCCACCAGATCGCGAGTTCTTGCGCATTACCACGCTGGCCGCCCGGTTCCAGCAGGGGAAATGGATTCTCGGATAAATTACGGTCCAGATCATCCGGCAGCGCATTGATGTTAAGTGTAGCGAGTGCAACCCGCTCCAGGGCAGCGTACCAGGCTTGCGCGGAAAACACCGTTAACATCGATCCGGGCCGGGGATCGATCCGTAATGCGATCGTCAGTGGAAAATAACGCCCTACCTTATCAACGCTCGGCATGAGCACGCCGGCCCACATACTGGTCGTATCGCCACAGATCCCCGGCATGAGGGTAAAACGCCATATGGGGCCGGTGAGGTAAGCATCGAGCCAGTGCTCACCCAGTTCTGCGCGACTCGCGGCCATGGCGTGCTGCAACCATGAGTCCCAGGTATCAATGAAGCGGGTTGGCAGGCGGCGCGAGATGAAGTCCCCGAGATATGGGATCTTTCCATACCAGCCTGCGATGAGCGAGCCATCAGGGTCGCTACAATCGTTCCGGACACTGGAATTGTTCGAGTTCATGTAGGCGGAAAGGGTTTTGCACACTGCTGGTAATGACCTCGAAACGTGCTTTTCTTCCATCGATACTGAAGGTGACGACGAATTTCTCCGGTTGCGAAGTTGGAGTGATTTGTACCCCGTCGAGCATACGGAATAATGCCCAGGGACCTTCAAATATCTGGCCCGATGCGCCGCTCGCACTGGCCGGGGAAATTTGCAGACGTACCTGCGAGCTGCCTCGTGGACCGGGCCATTGCAGTTCCATGGGAACCTGTGGGCCATGGCTGTACTTGACCAATTGTCCATCGACATCGAGAATGAATTGTGTGATCGATGCATCCATTTCAATTGGCTTGAAAACAAGTTTCATTCCTGCTGCGCGGCCGCCGCTCCGAAAAAATACGTCACGGATTATTTGTGCGCGACGGAACTCCTGCAAGGCTCCCGAAGCATGGCCCATGCTGGCGTCTCCGGCCTTGCGAAAACTCCATGGCCGTGTTGAGGTATCGACGTATGGCGTGAGATTTTTCTGAAAAAATTCGTCCAGCAATCCGCCCGGTGCGAACAGCCGGGCGAAATCATCCTGGGTCACGTCGCGTGCGCTATTCTTCTCAAATGGATAACGACCATCGATTGCCTTGTGGCAGAAATCGCTGATCGTTGCTTTGAGAGATTGATTCAGGTTGGCGCGCGTCTCCCCCAGTGCCTGGCTGATGCCGCTCGTGGAAAGGGTGACAAGCATCGACCGTATTGGCTCCGGCATGCGGCCGGCATCCGCCTTTATTTTAGACGGTACATCGCTCGGTGGTGGCGCACCGCCGCCTTTAACCGCCGCCTCGGTTGCGGTGAGCAGTATATACAGCTCATTGATCTGGGAAGGTATCGCGTCGATTGGCGCTGGTTGGCCCGGGGCAGCAGGACGCACCATGCTGCGCAATTCCTTGAAGCGATCATCGACGATACGCTCGGGCCTCGACTCAAACGCTGTTATGGATGTTTTTTTGCCGGTTTTTCCAATGAGTATTTCCAGCTTGTCCCGGGCAGTTTTCACCTTATCTACCGCCTTATCGGCCACGGTCTTGTCGGCCTCGTCGACATCGATGAGCGTCACTTCTTTTACGATGCCGCGTATGAGTGATGTCAGAGGCGAGTCCGGGGCGGAAAGCAGTCGCGCTGACTGGATACTTTTCGGCAAGCTATCGGAACGCAGCAACCCGATATCGTCAATAAATGCTGACCATATCTGCGCATAGTCTTCGAGATATAAACGACGCACCTCATCCACCAGGCGTACTTGCGCCTGGGGGTTCGTCCACTTGTTGCGATCTTTTTCCTTGAGACCAAGCACCCATACTTCTTCATCCGCCAGTTGCCCGGTTACTTCCTTTGCGGCCTGGAAAAAAAACTTATAGTAACCATCATAGCTGAACAAGCCCGGTACACCCTGGGTAAGCGGTTGCCCGCTAATCCTGGCAAAAATCAGCGGTGCAGACGGGCCGGCGGCCCTTACGATGGTGAATTCGGGTATTTCAGCGCCAACACCTTGTAGTTTAAGCCGGTTATAACTGCGTTGCGCGATGGGTGTCTGTGCAACGGTATACCGTACGTTGGCAATCAATTGCTCATTGAGGGGAATAGGCGACGATAACGGGCCGCGAGACAATAGATGATCCAGGTGAGATTCGAGTTCGTCGCGTTGCTCGATGGTTATCTCCCGTGGCAGGCTGACTTCCCAATCCGCGGTGATAAAAGCCTTCAGCGCAACGGGATCGAAGTGCTCGGGATTGCTCAGCATGAGATAAGCTTTGAGCCCTTCATACAAGAGATCCAGGTTTGCACGGCCACCGCCGGATAGCAGGCGTTCAATACGCAGCACAAGCTGCGGCAGAAATGCATCATGCAGTAAACGCTGATAGGTATTGTTCGATGCGGCCGCCAGTTTGTCTCCCTGATAAAGGCCAAAGCCCATGGATAATGGTACGGTGTCATCGTTACCAGGAGAAGCGCTGCTTAAATCCCGTACGGATTTAAGGACGGGCAGTAAGCTGACGATATCCATGCTTTGCAGGACGGGTAACTCCTCGACCTGCTGAAGGATCGCGGGTATTTTCTCCCTTGCCTCGGCAAGATAGGCTTGATTGCGTGAATAACTGACGGTCCACGCGGTGATGGCGCCCAGGGTGATCAGCCCGGCTGTGGCGAATGCTCCCCATTGTAGCCAGGCGCGCCGCCGTTCCCAGCGCAGATTGGTGCCGGCGAGTCCCGCTTCGGAGAAAATCACGTCCTTTACCAATCGTGTCAGAAAGAAGCTCTTGCCACTTGGCTTATTAGGAGCAAGCAGCTTTCGGTCGAGGTGCAGCGCCCGGGCGAGGGTGCCCATTACGCGATCGATTGGATTACCTTCCTGTGTTCCACTGGTGAAATAGAAGCCCCGCAATAGCGGTTGCTGTTCGAAACGGGAAGGTGAGAATATCTGGTTCAAAAAATCGCCCAGTACTTCCTTGAGACTGCTGAATTGCTGAGGGAAGGCGTAGAGCAATGCTCGTTTTTGCGCATCCCTTTCCTGCTGCAGGCGATCAATCAGCCGATCATTCAGACGCTGCTCCAACGCGGAGAACTCGGTGCTGAAATTGGCCAGCGGTAAAGTATCCTGTTTTTCGGTAAGCGGAAACGTTGCGCCCCAGACCTGAGCCCTTTCCTCCCTGCCGTATTCGCCGAAGAAATCCATGAAACCCGCAAGGAGATCAGCCTTGGTGACAAGCACATAAAGGGGAAAACGGATATTGAGCTCCGCGTGCAGTTCCTGAATACGTTTGCGTATCGCGGTTGCCTGTGCTTCTCGCTGCGCCACGGTCTGTTGTAGCAGATCGGTCACGCTGACTGTAACGATGACGCCGTTAATCGGCCGCCGGGGACGGTATTTCTTCAAGAGTTGCAGAAAACCCGTCCACGCCGCACTATCGGCTTCCCGGTTGCTCTCCTGAGTCGTATAACGTCCAGCTGTATCGAGGAGCACGGCTTCGTTGGTGAACCACCAATCACAGTTGCGCGTGCCGCCGATACCTCGAATGACTTCCTGACCAAAGCGCTCCGCAAACGGAAACTGAAGCCCCGAATTAACGAGCGCTGTGGTCTTCCCCGACCCGGGTGGACCGATGAAAATATACCAGGGAAGTTCGTAAACGTATTGCTGGCGGGTCAGTAGCGCGAGCAGCGGTTTTCTGGGCTGGCCACCGAGATTGGCTTGTTTCAGCACCGTCACGGCTTCCTCGAAACGTTTGCGCAAAACCACTACTTCTTCAGCACCCGCGCTATCGCCTGGTTGTGGGGGTGGGGATGGATGCCACAAAAGGCCATCCATCAACCGTGCATTCAATGTCTTTGCCTTGATGACTCTCCAAACGTGTTTTCCGGCATAGAGAATAATGGCCAGTGCAATAATAAAGAGCCGTACCGTACTGGATTCCAGAGGGTGATATTCCGCGATCGCGACTAACGGCCCGACGAACCAAATCAGCAGGCCGGCCGCAACCAGACCGAGGAATACCAAGGTCCAGTGATTGAATAAAAGTTTAAAAACCCTTTTCATGCCTTTTACCCTTATTCTGGAGGCGGTGAATGCTATTTGGCGGTTCGAGGGACATAGAGCGTGATCTCCACCCGGCGATTGCGTGCGCGATCCGCGGGCGTGCTATTCGGAGCGACAGGTTCGGCATCGGCACGGCCTTCCGCGGTCAAGCGGCTTGCCAAGGTTCCCTTTTCGGTAAGAAATTGCATTACGGAACGGGCACGGTCTTGAGAAAGATGCCAATTGGAAGGGAATCGCAATGATCGTATCGGTTGATTGTCGGTATGACCGGTAACCCGGACCTGTCCCGGCACGGCATTAAGCGCGCTGGCTATGCGTGCCAGAATGGGTAAAAAGTTCTCAGAAATTGTCGCGCTGCCTGGGGCGAACAACCCGTCGCCCCGGAGGGTAACTACACTGCGCCCCTCCTCATCGCGCACAGCCACCAATCCCTCCTGAATTTCTGCTGCAAGGAATTCCGCAAGCCGGGGTTCCGCCGCCGGTAACGGTATGGGCTCGGGGACGGGGTATTTGACGCGGATGGATTGTATCTGGGTGAAAATCGGGTCAGAGGTATTGTTGAGCTGAAAACTGAACCACAAGTAGGTGGCCAGCATAATAAGTCCGCATACAGCCGCCAGAACCCATACAGGCAAGAGGGCGAGAATTTTTGCGCGCTTGATGAGTGTGGGGGGCCAATGGGGTGACAGATCACGTTCGTATTCGCCCCGCTCTTTACTCAACAACTGCGCGACACGTTCGCGTAATGCGTCGAGATGAGCCTTGCCATTTTCGATTACACGATAGCGGCCTTCGAAACCCAGGGCAAGGCACACGTACATAAACTCCAGGAGATCGCGGTTGGCTTTGGGGTTCTCAGCCAGCTTCGATAGCAGCTGAAAAAATTTCTCGCCCCCCCATGCCTCGCTGTGGAACATAACAAGCAGGCTTTGTTCGGCCCATATGCCACTGCCCCAAGGTGTCGACGCGGCGGTCTCATCCAGTAGGGTGCAAAGCGCATAGCGGGCTGCGATGACTTTT
This sequence comes from Nitrosospira multiformis, assembly GCF_900103165.1. NCBI lineage: Bacteria > Pseudomonadati > Pseudomonadota > Betaproteobacteria > Nitrosomonadales > Nitrosomonadaceae > Nitrosospira > Nitrosospira multiformis. Next base: position 2,009,478 of record NZ_FNKY01000001.1, read on the forward strand.
TCGGGTGCTATTCCGGCAGCCTTGGCACGAATTTCAAACGCCTTGATATTCTGTGCAATGTGATCGCGCAGACTTGAAGGGTCAGGATGTTGCAAAGTGCTGCGTAGCTGCGGCACGATATTCAGCAAGGAACTGGCGGCGGCAATTAATGGATTCAGCCCCGCAGTGGCTGTTATTTCGTCTATTTCTCTGGTTGTTCCTGTCGAGCCGGTTGTTTGCCAGATATTCGTGGATTGGCCCGGCGAAACGGTACGTCCCCCCGGTGAAGGCATTATTACCGTTTTGTCCGTATCCGAAGAAAACGGGTCATCCTGGCTCATAATGTGTATCCGTAAATATATTTTTGACGCATGTTCAGGACAGAACAGGATTTTTGAGAGTCCAATATTATTAAACCCGGATAATCCATCAGGCGGCTCTTCGAGCCTACGCGAGTACCGGCGGTCAGTTTGCCGCCGTTTTTGCCACCGGTGCGGCGTCCATAGACCCGGCTATGGACTTCTCTCAACCGGCAAAACCGTTTCGCAACCTGCTTCATCATCATCTCGCGTCCTGACGGATTATCCGGGCTTAAAATTTTTTACCGTCTTATGGCCCAGAATTCAAGTTCAAGTCCGGGGAACTCGCCGGCGACATGCATTGCCAGGCCACCGGAGCGTTCCAGTTGCTTCCAGATTTCACCCCCCCTTTCGAGCTCGAAGTAGCTGAATCCTGCATGGAAGGGTATCTGCCGCGGGGCAACCGGCAAAGAATTGAGGGGAATGCCGGGCAAAGCCAGATTAACGAGATCTCGAATGCGCTCGACAGACCCGATTTTAACCTGAGCGGGGAAGCGCGTTCGCAGCGTTTCCACTGGCAACTGTGCGTTGACGGCAAGAACAAAGTGTGCGGTTTTAAGCAGCTCCTGGTCTGGAATTACCGCAACCCGTATGCCATATTTACGATCCTGCAGCTCGATTGGAATGGCGTTTTGCTCCAGTACCATGCTTAACGAGCGGCGTAAATCGGTTATGAGTGGCATGAAACAGTGTGCCAGTGCATCATGCTGATATTCTGGATAGGTTGGCGGCCGGCGATTGTCGTGGGTGAATGTTGCCAAATCCCCAGCGAGGCCAAGACATGCGCTGAACAAGCGCTCCGGGTGCAGTAGCCGGTGGGTTGAAAGGTGTGCAAACAAGGGCTCGTAACGATTAACAGTCTGTAGCATAAGAAAATCGGCGACCTCCGCGACTCCGCCACGGCCCGGTTGTGCAACCCGTGAGGCAAGTGTTTCGCCTCGCTGGTGAAGCAGGCCATGTAATTCGTTTGCGTATCCCGTCAGGGTGACGTTACTGCCCACGCACAGCATGGGCGGAATGAACTCCTTCTGGAAGACCAGTTGATTGTCGGCACGCCGTTCCGTAATTTGCACTACATCCAGCGTTGTGTAGGCATCGGTTACATCACGCTTGCGCATAACCCGCAAGCGAAGCTGTCCCACCTGCAGGAATGCACTGTTCTGAGAGTCGGCATTGGAATCGGCGACTTCCCGTTCTTCTACCGAGAAGCGTGCAAGGGAGTTGTCCTGGTTAGTGCCCGTATCCGTTTCATCCATCCCCGAGCGTCGCATGGGTAACGCCAGCACGATAAATTCATTCCTGGTATCAACGTCGATATCCAGGGGTAAAGGCGGCATATCCTCGGAGGGAAAATCGAACGGCGTGCCGTCAGGAAAAATCCCGCGTGCCGCGGTCAGTTGCACCTTGCCGAGCGTAACCGCGGCAAGGTTGAGTTCCATGTTGCTGAATCCCCAGCTATAGCCGAGCAATGGCGCCGCACGGCCTTCCACCAGCCTTTCGACATAACGGTCGTGCTGCTGAAAATGTTGTGGCTGAAGAAATAGCCCCTCAGACCATACGACTTTATTGTTCCAGGACATCATTTTGCTCCGGTACCGGATATTGAAAGTCAGATTTATCCAAATATTTCAGTTTCACTGTTAAGGTTTCTGGATTTCTTGCAAATTGCCGAGTGACTGTGGTTTCTGTAACGAAAGTTCGCACAAAAATGAGCATTCACCCTCCGCGCCAATCAGGATTCTGTTTCCATCAAGCTGGATGACTATCCGGGAGATTTTCTGCTTCGGAGGAATAGCCAGGGATGCCCGCCATTGCGCGTGTTCAAGATCCCGGAATGCGGCAACTGCCGCCACATGGCGAGCATCCAGATGCAAGGGTCTGTCGAGTTCCAGCTTTTCCCCCGGGCGGAGCTGGAATACTTCGCTGTTAAGCAACTCGGCACCGAGTGTTTTTTGTTCGCTGTCGAAAACAGAGAAGAAATCCGTGGCATCAAATGCCGCAACGGATTTGAGCTCATAAAACTTCACCACCACTGGCGAAGCCCTGCCATGCGAATCCGGATTCACCCCTGATTTTGCATGAAGAGAGACTTTAATGATGACGGGCTTCGGCGTGCTGGCGCATCCGGCCAGGAAAAGAAGCGCAATAACAGAAATAATTTGGGCAAGATATAGAAAAGGCTTCATTCTTCTCTTCCTGTTCCGGGATAGACTTTTATCAGTATAGACAAACTTCGCCACATTATCCGAACGCGATTAGCACTGCGGCCGCTACTTTAAGTGGCGCAATGGGGCCCGGTCAGTTTGTGCCTTCAAGGAATGTGTCATACAACGATCGGATCTGGCTGTGATTCATCTCTCCTCGGTGAAACATACACAAATAACGTCTTTCAAGGCGACGGATTTTCATCTACAGTTAACTATCCGGACAAGGCAAGTAAGAAAGCTGCAAAGGAGATGCCTGAGGGCCTGAATCACGGGTAGAAGTCTGTCTTATTGGGGAAAAATAGTGCTTAATCGAGGTTATATAGCGACTCCTGAACGGGACTGGAAATTGATTAAGCATCTTTCTTTTATCAGATACCGAAGGTTAATTTTCAATCGGCGAAATAGTGGATGTTGGGTATTATAAGCATTGATGCCGTATATCCCGGAACCCGGAACGATTCATCCGGGGATCCGGGCATTCTGATCACCCGGTTGCAAGGAGGACGGTTATATGGTCAGGTTACTCTCGGCAGGCGCAACCGACTTGGGGCTCCGGCGCGGCAATAACGAGGATGCGTACCTTGCTATGCCTGAACTTGGATTCTTTGCCATTGCGGACGGGATGGGGGGTGAAGCGGCCGGAGAAACCGCCAGCAGGTATTTTATAGAAACGGCGCAAGCTGCTTTCCGCAGCGAGGTTCCTTCTTCGGAAGAAACAAATTATGCATTGGTTCAAAAAGTGTTCAGTTGCTCGAATAAACGAATATTTGAGCATGCGGAACAAAATCCTGATGATCATGGAATGGGGTGCACTGGAGATCTTCTGGCATTTTATCGCGACAGGTATGTTATCGGGCACGTGGGAGACAGCCGGGTTTACTTGTTACGGGATGGCAGCTTGCGGCAGCTAACCCGGGATCATTCCCTGGTGCAGCTTCAAGTGGATCGTGGAATGCTTACTCCGGAGGAGGCAAGAAATCATCCAAGAAAAAACATCCTCCTTCGGGCGCTAGGCACGGATCCGGCGGTATCCTTCGATATGCTGGAGGGCAGCGGACTGAACGGCGACATATTTCTCTTGTGTTCCGATGGACTGACGGACATGGTGGATGATGCGGCGATTCAGGATACGCTTGTTTCGACAGAGACGATCTCGCAAAAAGTGAAGAGTCTGATCGGAACAGCTTTATCGGCCGGAGGCCGAGACAATATCACTGTCATTCTTTGTGAAGTACAGATGAATGGGGCGGTGGAATCCAGTAGCGGTGCTGCTTAACGGGTCTTGCTCTTGTCCGGGGTATCATTTATGCGGTTACCGCGATGGCAAGGATAATATTTTTTCTGTCAGCCTAAAGTTCTGTGACGAATGGCCGTTGACCCAGTTATGTCATTCAACACGTCTACATAATATCGCCGCTGCCACTACGTAATATCCATCCCAGGCTGAACTCTAACGGACCGCCACTCTCCTTGAGCTTCCATGTAGGAAATATTCCTACATGGAATACCTGCTATTTCCTACGCGTAAATCGGATGGATTCCGGTTTTGCGGCGAGGCGCGACTGCGCACAATGGAGCCTCACATTCAAGGGGGTAAACATGAACGCTAACGAACTGACAATGGAAATCAAGGAACTCAATCTGACCTATTTGATGCTGGCTCAGCAGATGGTGCGCACGGATCAGGATATGGCGATTTTCCGGTTGGGAATCAGCAAGGATATCGCCGAAATATTGGCAGTTCTGACGCCAGGCCAGATTCTTAAGCTGTCAAACTCCAACGTGATGCTGTGCCGCATACGCTTCGATGACAGCCTGGTGCTGGGTATGCTCGCCAACTATGGCAAAGAGAAAACAATGGTGCAGTCACATGCTGCTATTTTACTGGCAGGTCAGCCAGTTGAACAAATCTCCTGAAGTACAGAAATTTACTAATTAACGACTAAGGGATAACCATCGTGGCGAAAAGAAGCGTAGTGTCAGAAGCCAAAGAGATTCAGACCGCAATCGAGATGATCGATCTGGGCGCGCGGCTGCAACTGCTGGAGAGTGAAACCAGTCTGAGCCGCGAGCGGCTTATCAAGCTCTACAAGGAATTGAAAGGCGTTTCCCCCCCCAAAGGAATGCTACCATTTTCCGCTGACTGGTTTTTGACCTGGCAACCCAATATTCATTCTTCCGTTTTTGCCGATATTTATCGTTATCTGCTCACGCACGCCGATTGCCGTGGCATCTCCGCGATTATCAAAAGCTATAAGCTTTATCTGGAGCATTGCAAGATGAGCGAAATGGAACCGGTATTGAGCCTGACACGCGCCTGGACCCTGGTGCGGTTTTTCGAGGGCCGTATCCTGCAGACCGCATCCTGTACCCAGTGCGGCGGACATTTCGTAGTGTATACCCACGATCTTTACAGCCGCTATGTGTGCGGGTTGTGCCACACTCCTTCACGCGCCGGCAAAACCAACAAATCCCGTGTAGCCGCACTGACAAGTATAGCTGCCACCCCATCTGCGGCACCCATCGCATCCTGAATCCAAGTATTCCTCCTTCACCGGTGGCCGGGAGTTTCTCCCCCCACCGGTTTTTCTTTCCTCATCCTACTTAAAGTTTGCGCCGTTCCGGCCGTTACACAGGTGAACGTTTTATCGCAATAAGCCTGTGGCCACAGCAACCGTGAGTATTCATGCTGAGTATTTACCGTTGGCTGGTCAAGGCGCGAGCCTTGCGATCAAGGCAATAACCTAAGTCAGGAGTATCGGTAAAAATGCTGCTCATAGTGGGATGTCTCATTGTTATCGGGTCGGTGTTTGGCGGATTTGCTCTTGCCGGCGGACACCTTGCTGCGCTGTATCAGCCGCTGGAACTACTGATGATTGGCGGCGCCGCGGTGGGAGCCTTCGTGCTGGGCAATACGAGCAAGGCGCTCAAGGCTACCTTCAAGGCATTGCCCAAGGTCGCGCAGGGTTCCAAATACACCAAGGTTCTGTACATGGATCTCATGGCGCTACTCTATGATCTTCTCGCGAAAGTCCGCAAGGAGGGGTTGATGTCGATAGAGAGCGATATCGAGAACCCCGCGGAGAGCCCCATCTTTGCGCATTATCCCAACGTTCTGGCCGATCACGAAGCGATCGAATTCATGACAGACTATTTGCGCCTGATGGTGGGTGGCAATCTCAACGCGTTCGAGATCGAGAACCTGATGGATAACGAGATCGAAATTCACCATCAGGAGGGTGAGGTGCCGGTGCATTGCATCGCTAAATTGGGCGACAGCATGCCCGCATTCGGCATCGTCGCGGCTGTCATGGGCGTAATTCATACCATGGCATCGGTGGGCCTGCCGCCATCGGAGCTGGGCATTCTGGTTGCCCAGGCGCTGGTTGGCACATTTCTCGGGATCCTGCTTGGCTACGGTTTTGTTAGCCCGTGCGCCGCTGTACTGGAACAGAAGCTGGAAGAATCCACCAAGATGTTGCAGTGCATCAGGATGACGCTGCTGGCCAGCATAAATGGCTACGCCCCTGCGCTGGCGGTCGAGTTCGGGCGCAAAGCACTGTATTCGACCGAGCGGCCGAATTTTATCGAGCTGGAAGAACGCGTCAGACTGGCAAAAAACAAATGATCGCGGAGAAATGCATTCATGGCTGACGAAAAACGCACCATCGTCATCAAGAGAATCAAGAAGCATGGCCGTCATCATGGTGGTGCATGGAAAATTGCCTATGCGGATTTTGTTACCGCAATGATGGCGTTTTTTCTGCTCATGTGGCTGCTGGGCGCCACTACCCAGGAGCAGTTGCAGGGTCTTTCCGAGTATTTCCAGACACCGCTCAAGGTTCAGCCAAACAAGGCCAGCGGCAGCGGGGACAGAAGCAGCGTGATTCAGGGAGGCGGCAAGGATACAACGCAGCGCGTAGGACAGGTGAGGAAGGTGAGTGCCGGACCCGGCAATCTCAAGGCAGCACAGGCCGAGCTTGAGCGGCTTGACAGGCGCAAGCTGGAAGCTCTGAAGGGCCGGCTGGAGCAGTTGATCGAGTCTCATCCGATCATGCGCGACTTCAAGGAGCAATTGCTGCTGGATATTACTTCCGAGGGCTTGCGCATTCAGATAGTCGATCACATGAACCGGCCCATGTTCGCACTCGCCAAAGCCGAGTTGCAGCCCTATACCAAGACCATCCTGCAGAAGCTGGGCGGGGTATTGAATGAAGTACCCAATAAGATAAGTCTCTCGGGCCATACCGATGCGACACCCTATGCGAGCGGCGAGAAGAACTACAGCAACTGGGAACTATCGGCCGACCGGGCCAATGCCTCGCGGCGTCAACTCATCATGGGCGGCATGAATGAGAAAAAAATCATGCGCGTGGTGGGTTTGAGTTCGGCGGTGCTGTTCGATAAGGACGATGCCACCAATCCCGTCAACCGGCGCATCAGCGTTATCGTAATGAGCAACAAGGCGGCGGAGGATCTAAGCAAGGAAGGTGGGTCAACAAAAGAAATCAGAAGTAACGCCACCGTGGATGCGCATGCCTTGCGACCCGGCGGTGCCAGTTAAAAAAACTTGGAATAATCTCACGTTGGACGGTGAAGGGTTTGTGCAGAGATTTCGCAGCGCGCACCCGGCATAAAGGAAATCTGGCTGCAAAAGATCTGGCCGGTCCATATCCCGCCATTTTTTATGCCAGCAGAACAACAATTGCCTTCAAAATCCGCCCTTGCCGAGCCATTGTTTCGCTTCGATTCTTCAAATTCGACAGGCTGCTAACGCAGCTACTCTTCTAAAAGCGGAATTGCGGGGCTAATTTAACTCTTTTCCTTCGATGATCTACTCACGAAGCATTCAATAATCACGCATGTGGCTGATGAGCCGATTATGAATGCATTAGTGGGAGTCTGCAGTGAGCGAAGAGAGTGATCTCGAAAAAACGGAACCTGCATCGCCGCGGAAGCTGGAGAAGTCCCGCGAAGAGGGACAGATTCCTCGTTCCCCCGAACTTTCCACGTTTGCGGTTCTGATTGCCGCCGGCTGCGGCCTGTGGGTGATGGGCGGACATCTCACCACGCAGCTTTCCACGTTGATGAAAGATGGAATGAAGGTGCCGCGCGATGCCGGCTTCGATTCCAGCCTGCTCCTCGATCGGCTGTTCGATCAATCCCTCGATGCCCTGTTTGCGTTTTCCCCTTTCTTCATCCTGATGTTCCTGGTGGCGATCGCTGCACCAATGCTCATATCCGGCTGGCTCTTCAGCTGGAATTCGCTTGCACCTAAATTCAATCGGCTCAACCCCGTCAGCGGAGTGGGCCGCATGTTCTCGCTGAACAGTCTGATCGAACTGGCCAAAGCGCTTCTCAAGGCCGCGCTGATCGGCGGGGCGGGAGTCTGGACGATCTGGCATAACAAGGAAGCGGTGCTGTCATTGATTGCCGCTCCGCTTGCCGTGGGTGCCGGTCATATGGGAAATTTGATCATCACGAGCTTTCTCGCCATAGCGGGAACCATGGTGCTGATTGCGGCGGTGGATGTGCCCTTCAAGCTCTGGGATCACTACCGCAAACTCAAGATGACCAAGGAAGAAGTGCGCCAGGAAAACAAGGAAACCGATGGCGATCCACAAATGAAAGCTCGCATCCGCGCCAAGCAGCGTGAGGCGGCAAGAAAACGGATGATGGCCGAAATTCCCAAAGCCGACGTAATCGTCACCAATCCGACGCATTATTCCGTTGTACTCAAGTATGAAGACGGCAAGATGCGCGCACCGTGCGTTGTTGCCAAGGGCTCACATCTGCTGGCGCTGAAAATTCGCGAGATAGGCCAGCAACATAACATACCGCTGCTCGAAGCGCCGCCGCTCGCCCGTGCGTTGTATCACCACGCCGAACTGGGCGACGAGATTCCTCAGACTCTGTATAACGCCGTGGCCGAGGTGCTGGCCTATGTCTACCAGTTGCGCCGCCATCGTGAGTACGGCGGCAAGGCGCCCAGTCTGCCGGATGCCCTGGAAGTGCCTGCCGAACTGGATCCGGAAAATACCGCATCAAAATGACATCTGACCCATCCGAGAAAGACCTGACCATTCCATGAACATGATCGCCAAATTCAACCACATATTCAGCGGTGTAAACGCTCGCAGCCTGACCGGCCCGTTACTGATACTCATGATTCTCGGCATGATGGTGTTGCCGCTACCGGCTTTTGTGCTGGACATGATGTTTACTTTCAATATCGCGCTCTCCATCATGGTATTGCTGGTCAGTATTCATACGCACAAGCCATTGGAGTTCGCGGTATTCCCGACGGTGCTATTGCTCACGACCTTATTGCGGTTGTCGCTGAATGTGGCTTCAACCCGCATTGTGCTGATGGAGGGCCATACCGGCCCGGATGCGGCCGGCAAGGTGATCGAGGCATTCGGTCACTATCTGGTGGGAGGCAACTACGCGGTAGGCATTGTTGTGTTCATTATCCTGGTGGTGATCAACTTCATCGTGATCACCAAAGGCGCCGGCCGCATTGCGGAAGTTGCTGCGCGCTTTACACTGGATGCGATGCCAGGCAAGCAAATGGCGATCGATGCCGATTTGAACGCCGGTCTGCTGGGCGAGGAGGAGGCGGGCAAGCGCCGTACCGCTATCGCTCAGGAAGCGGAATTCTACGGGTCGATGGATGGCGCCAGCAAGTTCGTTCGCGGCGACGCGATAGCGGGCATCCTGATTCTCTTCATCAATGTGATCGGCGGCTTGCTTGTCGGCGTACTTCAGCACGACCTGGACATGGCCACCGCTGCCAAGACCTATACGCTGCTCGCCATCGGGGATGGCCTGGTGGCGCAGATCCCTGCGCTCATCATCTCCACCGCAGCGGGCCTGGTAGTGAGCCGCGTCGGCACGGATGAGGATATCAGCGGCCAGCTCGTGAGCCAGCTTTTTTCCAGGCCGCAGGTACTGGTCCTTACCGCCGCCATCATCGGCCTCATGGGCCTGATACCCGGCATGCCGCACATTGCCTTCCTGTTGCTGGCCGCTGTGCTGGGCGGTGGCGCGTACATGATGACTCAGCGCGAGAAGCGGGCCGCGGGGCGAGTGGCGGTCGCACCTGCCGTACAGCCTGAAGTCCAGGACGCGAGCTGGGACGATGTAACGCCGGTCGACGTTCTGGGGCTTGAGGTGGGCTACCGGCTGATCTCACTGGTGGACAGGGCACAGGACGGGGAACTCCTGCGGCGGATCAAGGGCGTACGCAAGAAGTTCGCACAGGAGATCGGGTATTTGCCGCCATCGGTACACATTCGCGACAATCTGGAGCTGCGCCCCAATGCTTACCGCATTACCCTCAAAGGCGTTGCGATCGGTGCCGGCGAGGTCAACGTGAGCCAATATCTGGCAATCAACCCCGGCGGCGTCTCCGGCACCTTGCCGGGACTCGCCACCAGCGACCCCGCCTTTGGACTGCCGGCCGTCTGGATCGAGGCCAGCCAGCGTGATCAGGCCCAGATAATGGGTTATACCGTGGTCGATCCCGGCACGGTCGTGGCGACTCATTTGAACCATTTGATGCATACCCATGCAGCGGAATTGCTTGGCCGCCTTGAAGTGCAGCAGTTACTCGACCGTGTGGCGAAAGATTCACCCAAGCTGGTGGAGGATCTGACTCCCAAACTCCTCCCGCTTTCCACCGTACAAAAGGTACTACAGAACCTGCTCGACGAGAGTGTCCATATTCGAGACATGCGGACCATCATCGATGCCATGGCTGAGCATGCCGCCCGGGTGCAAGACCCGCACGAATTGACGGCTTTGATTCGCATTGCCCTGGGTCGCGCGATTGTTCAGCAAATCTGGCCCCAATCCGGCGAATTACAGGTCATGGCACTGGATGCTGGGTTGGAAAGGTTGTTGACACAGGCTCTGCAAGCGAGCCCGAATAGTGCCGGCATTGAGCCGGGGCTGGCCGATACCCTGATGCGCGAAGCCGCGGGGGCGAGTCAGCGCCAGGAGCAGGTAGGCCTCGTTCCGGTATTGCTGGTACCCGCGCCGCTGCGGACGCTATTAGCACGCTTTCTGCGCAGGGCGCTTCCACAGCTCAAGATCCTGTCGCACGCCGAAGTACCTGATTCCAGCAACATTAAAGTTACCTCTATTCTGGGAGCAAGAGCATGAGCATTAAACGATTTTTCGCAAAAACGACGCGTGACGCATTGCATATGGTGCGCGATGCGCTCGGGCCCGATGGGGCGATTATTTCTAATCGCGCGGTGGATGGGGGCATTGAAATACTGGCATTGGGTCCCGACGACATCACGGCGCTGATGCCGCCGTCTATAGCGGACGGGATTGAAGGTGCTTCAACTCCGGGCAATGGAGCGCGGGAAGTCGAGTTGCTCAGCGAACCGCTAATCGAACCGCTGAATCAGGCGCGGGACATGGACCCCACTGCCACAGGAAAGTTTGCTGAACGTGGAGTGCCGGCCGATGCCGGAGTCAAAGATTTGCCGCGGCTTCATTTCCCCGTTTTTGACGGGAACCAGGAGCAGCAAGCCGAACGCTGGATCATTCCGGATCTTTCGGCTGAATCCCGTCAAACGAAAAGCCGGACGCTGTCCGGAGTGCATGAGGCGAAGGCGAAACCGGATTTCATCAACGGAGACGACCATGGGCAGTCTACTATAGGGTCTCGCAGCTGGGCAGACATATCAATGGAGCGGGTAGTGGGCCGGATAACGGGTGGGCGGGAGCCGGTGGATCTGCCAGCTCCGGAATCCGGGACCCCTCGCAAAAAACGGCGTGCCGCAATCAATCCACGCGAAAAATCCAGCCCGGGGACTCAAGTTACCCGAGCTACCCGAGCAGCTCCGGTTCCTGCAAAAAAAACACCACCCGTATTTGATCCCCGTCAGATCGCTGACGAGGTTGCCGCAAGCGTACTCAGCGAAATCCAGTCGATGCGCGGCACTCTGGAACAACAATTGGCCGCACTGAGCTGGAACGAACAACAACGGCGTTATCCCATACGCGGGCAAGTGTTGCGTCAACTGCTGGCGGCAGGCTTTAGCGCCTCCCTTGCACATGATTTGCTGGATCGGTTGCCCGTAGGACAACTTACGGGACAACGGACGGGACAACCCACGGAACAATTCGCGGAACCCATCACGGGTCAGGAAGGACAGCGGGCGGAGAAGCGCGAGAAAGATGCGATGAACTGGGTAAAGACGGTATTGGCAGGCAATCTTCCAACGATTGGCAACGAGAACGAAATGCTTGAAAAAGGTGGTGTTTACGCGCTGGTGGGGCCAACCGGTGTGGGTAAGACCACTACCACGGCCAAGCTTGCAGCGCGTTGTGTCGTGCGCCATGGGTCGGACAAGCTGGCGTTGCTGACGACGGATGGTTACAGGATCGGCGGGCACGAGCAACTGCGCATCTACGGCAAGATTCTGGGCGTCTCGGTCTACGCGGTGAAAGATGCCCAGGACCTGACCCTTGCCTTGGCGGAGCTGCGAGGCAAACATATGGTACTGATAGACACGGTGGGGATGGGCCAGCGCGACAAGATGGTAACCGAGCAAGTGGCAATGCTGGCCGGATGCGGTACCGGGATCAAACGTTTGCTGTTGCTCAATGCGGCATCCAGTGGGGACACGCTGAACGAAGTGGTTCACGCCTATCAGGGCGATGACCTGGCGGGAGCCATCATCACCAAACTGGACGAAGCGGTTACCACGGGTTGCGTGCTTGACACGGCGATCCGCCATCAGTTGCCGCTTTACTATGTCGCTACCGGCCAGCGTGTTCCGGAGGATCTGCATCTGGCCGATTCCACCCATCTGGTTGACAACGCATTCAACAATCTACCCGTCGCATCCCCTTTTGCTGTGCCGGAGGATGCCTTGCCGATGCTCATGGCGGGTGTAAAGAGGGGTATGGCGAATCCGGATAGTAATGGAGCTTATTTTGGCTAATCCAACCGAAGACCAGGCCGAGGGATTGCGCCGCCTGCTGGCGCAGGACTCCCCGCATATCATAACCGTCGTATCGGGCAGCGTGGGGGCGGGCAAGACAAGTACCGTAATCAATCTGGCGGCGGCCCTCGCGCGCAACGGCAAGGATGTGCTGGTGATCGACGAGAATGCAGGTGCCACCAATCTGGCTGGCACGCTGGGACTTAGCGCTCACCGCGACTTGCTGGACGTAATCCGGCGCGACAAAACGCTCGATGAAGTGATAATTTCCGGCCCCGATGGAATCCGTCTTTTGCCGGCGGGGCGCGGTATGCCGGTACTCGGGAAGCTGGGCCTGCCTGATCAGACCCACCTGATCAATTGTTTCGACGGTTTTTCGCAGCCGATGGACGTCCTATTGATCGACGCTGCGCCAGGCCGGATCAGCCGGATGCTGTCCCTTGCCCTTTCCAGCCATGAAATTGTGGTGGTGGTTTCGCCTGAACCGGCCTCGATTACCGCGGCGTATGCATTGATCAAGCATATCAGCGGTGACCATGGCATCCAGCGGTTCAGCGTGCTGCTCAACAGGACCGTCATCGAGACCGAAGCGCAGATGATATTTGACAACATGGCGGGAGTAGCGAGCCGCTACCTGGCAGTCTCGCTCGATTTCATGGGTTTTATCCCGCCGGACGACAAGCTCAGGCAATCGAACCGTCGCGGGCACTCGGTAATCGAAGCATTTCCGGCCGCCATTTCAGCGACGGCGTTCCGCCGCGCGGCGGAGGCGCTAACCCACGGGCCGCGCTGCGAGGGTGAAGGCAATGAAAGCAACGAAAAGGGACTGGGAGGCTTCATGCAATGCCTGATGCAGGGCAGTCAGAGCCAACGTCAGCATGCCAGCAATAATGGCGGTAATCAGGATGGTTCCATCAAACAAAGCGCCTCCAATCACCCCGTCAAGCAAGGTGATCGCAGCAGCCCGGTCAGGCAGATCAATCGTAATAACATAGCGGCTAAGGGTCCAAAGGGCCCGGTGGTGAGACATGTATAACGCGGCCGGGGTCATCGATAAAAAACAGTCACTGGCCGAATTTGCGCCCCTGGTCAAACGCATCGCTAATCATATGATTGCCAAACTACCTCCTAGCGTGGAGGTGGACGACATGATCCAGGTAGGCATGATCGGCCTGATGGACGCACTGAGCCGTTATGAGGAAACCGCAGGCGCCCAGTTCGAAACGTATGCGGCGCAACGTATCCGCGGTGCGATGCTGGATGAACTGCGCCAAATGGATTGGCTGCCCCGGGGGGCGCGCAAAAGTATGCGCCAGATCGACGCGGCGGTTCATGCGTTGCAGCAACGTTCAGGCCGGGCCCCTACCGAGGCGGAGATAGCCAGCGAGCTCAAAGTGCCTGTCGCCGAGTACCAGCAGATGCTGCTGGAAGGCCGGGGGACACAGCTTATCCATTACGAAGATTTTCTGGAAGATGGCGACGACGATTTTCTGGAGCGCAATTGTGCCGACAGCAGTGCCGACCCCCTGGCGAGCCTGCTGGACGACAATCTGCGGGAGGTGCTGATCGACGCGATTGCCAATCTCCCCGAGCGGGAGAAAACGCTGATGGGGTTGTACTATGAACAAGAGTTGAACTTCAAGGAGATCGGCGCGGTTCTCGGCGTGTCCGAATCCAGGGTATGTCAGATACATAATCAGGCGGTTTCGCGGCTGCGCGTCAAACTCAAGGAGTGTGCATGGACTTCAATAGCGTAATTGGTGTAGTCATTGCTTTAATCGCCGTCTTCGGCGGCCAGGTGCTGGAAGGCGGCCACCCCGGCTCGCTTCTCCAGCTTACAGCCTTTACGGTCGTGCTGGGGGGGACCCTGGGGGCGGTGCTGTTGCAGAGCCCTGTGCGTCAGTTTGTATTGGGCATGAAAATGAGCCGCTGGGTATTTGTTCCGCCGCTACTCGACGCTACCGCGTTGGTGGAGCATATCGCAGCCTGGAGCACTACTGCGCGTAAAGAGGGATTGCTGGCGCTTGATCCGCATATTGCGGGTATCGACGACCCATTCGTGAAGAAAGGACTGCAACTGGTGGTGGATGGCACCGAGCCGCGGGAATTGAAGCGGGTGCTGGAAGTAGAGATCGAGACTTTCGACGATCTGCATCGCCAGGGGGCCAGAGTGTGGGAGGCGGCCGGCGGATATGCGCCGACTATAGGCATTCTGGGAGCGGTGATGGGGCTTATCCAGGTGATGGAGAATCTTGCTGACCCGGCTCATCTGGGTGCCGGCATCGCGGTGGCATTCGTGGCGACCATTTATGGCGTGGGGCTGGCAAACCTGGCATTTCTACCCATTGCCAACAAGCTGAAATCGCTTATCGCGCGCCAGGTATTAATGCGGGAAATGCTCGTGGACGGGCTGGTGGGAATCGCCAATGGCGAGAACCCGAGATTGATTTCGGGTCGATTGAAAGGATATGTGGTGTAAGAAATGCATACGGTTTGCCATTGGGCTATTCGCGAACCAGAGTCCGAGCCCGAATTTCAACCTTGCGTTGCAAATACAGTTTTATGCAGGATAGTTGGGACGAAGCATAACCCGGAATATTTTCCACACAACAACGCGGCCACATTATGACAAAGTATCGGCGCAATTTCCTCAGGGGTGACAGAACTTTTTTCGACGCCATGCTCGCCGGCCGTAACCAAGGCCTGCTGGTAAACCATATTGCAGCCTTATGGGCATCATGGCGCAATGTTAATGCCGTCTATACATCCGGCATCGAATTGAAATCATATAATCCGAGAGTCGGGCTAAGAAACCTAAGGAAGCGATTACCTTGAAGCTCAGTATGCGGCGCGGTCATAGGCCGGAAGAGCAGGCAAACCACGAGCGCTGGCTGGTATCCTATGCGGACTTCATTACGTTGCTGCTCGCGGTTTTTGCGGTAATGTATGCGCTCTCCCAGGTAAATGAGGGCAAATATCGCGTGATGGCCGGTTCGCTCCTGAATACTATCGCCAAGGAACAGGGTCGCCGCGATAACCTGATCGTGGCACACGAGCCGGCGCCGCCGCCGATTGCACCGATCGACGACCTGGCGGCAAAAAGAGCAAGCCGCATTGGGGAAGCGCAGCTCCGGCAACAGGAAAGGATGCGCATCATCGCCCGCGATATCATGGCGGCATTCGCTCCGCTCGTGAAAGACGGGCAAGTGCGGATGACCCAAAGTGAGCGCGGTGTTCGTGTGGAGATCAACGCCAGTGCGCTGTTCCCGCTTGGCGAGGCGACGCTGCAGGGAGATTCCATCAAGGCACTTAACGCCGTGGGGCAAGTGCTACGGAACAGCGAACATGCGATTCACGTGGAAGGGCATACCGATGACATACCAATCATAACTCCAAAATTCCCCTCCAACTGGGAACTATCGGCGGTGCGTGCCAGCAGCGTGGTGCGATTGCTGATTGAAAACGGCGTTCAGGCAACAAGGCTTACGGCGGTGGGTTACGGTGAAAACCGTCCCGTGGAATCGAATGACAGCGAAGAAGGCCGCGCACGCAACCGGCGCGTCACGCTGATGATCCTGTCCAGCTTGCCTGATGTTTCATCCGATAGCTTTTCCGATACCGAAGATTTACCCGCTGCTGCCGTGCCTGATCCCGCATCCGATCCTTTGCCTGGCATCTCAGCTTGATTGATTAACCTAAATCCGTTCTGTAGCGACTTACCATAAAGGTGAAAGTCGTCCTGGAAAAAGACGTTAAGAATCTTTTTATGGGCGGTCAACTGCCGAATTTAGGAGTAGGAGGTCACCGCCATAATAAGGATAATAGGGCGCGGTTTACGAAGAAATTGTTGCACCGAGGGGCCCATCATTGGGAAGCTCTATTCCCCAAATTTCCCAGAATGTTGCTGCAACGTTGGGTCAGGCGGCTTCTACTGCATTAACCAGGCGTAAATAGTTGTAAGGGCAGGTAACGAAATATGTTAATGAATAAGAAATGCAAAGATTTACTTAATTTAGCTGACCAGTACGTAATGAGCGACAAACGAGAGGAAGCCAAGGGGTTATTGATGAGGCAATCCTTCTTGCCCCAACCAATAAACGGGTCGTTTCAGATTCCATAAGCATTCTCAAGTCTGGGGAGTTATACAGCAGCGCAAGAAAGTATTACGAAAATTACCAAGCGCTAACGGGAGAGAAACTGATAGCTTATTATGAAGGAATCATCCAGCGGGAACAGGAGAACTTAATGGTGGATGACATCCCCGTCTTCGATCTAACCCTGGGATCGATCCGGTTTAAAAGGATGTCGGATCTGGAACGTGGAAGTCTTTTCAGCTATGTCTCAACCTCAACACCAGTTGAGGAAATCGAAGTTTCGGAACAGGGATTAAACATTACTCAATCCAAAGTGAAGTCTGCATACAAATGGGATGAGATCACCCGGGCGAGCATCGTTACAAGAACAATATTTAAGGGCATAGGAGTCACTGGCCGTGATGAGCCACAAAAGATTATCACGCTGGAGGCACCGGGGAAACGATTCCAGTTCGACATCTCGCCAACTTTTCCTGATCTGAAAGGAACAACGCTGCTGCGTACGATCGTGACCCACTATCTGACCATTGAAGAGATTGATGAGAGAGTACCCGGATTTAAACCTCGAAAAGACGATCCTATCCGGAATCTGAACCAAGGTGAAAATCGCAGGATCTGGATGGTTGTTGGTGCATTCCTTCTGTTCGTTATATATCTTATTTATGAACGCGCTAGCTCTTGAGTAGCGGGCCACTCATTGACAGTCAACCCAAATTCAATTCAATGGTTAGCCCCAATTAAATTTGTAAGCTATTGGATTTATTAATTCTTCACTTGACTAATGTACGCTTTTTTCTGTTTCGTGAAGCAAGCGAAATAGTCCCGAACATGGGGGAAATGCGGAGGAGAATCAGCCTTCGCCGAGCTGGCGTCCGCCGGAGAAAAGTGTGGGCTGCCCATCCGCGCCGTACAGACCGGCACTACGGGTTGCGGCTTGCAGCACCGAGAGTGCCTGCTGGTTATAGCGCAGACGCTGACCGATGAGAATGCCATTGATTTTATTAAGCTGGCTGGCGGTTTCCGCCAGTTGAAGCAGCTCCCGCCAGGCATCGGCGGCACCCGGACTATCGCAGCTTTGTAATCCCTGTTCCATGCCATTGCGATCCCGCGTATAGCCGAGTGTGACAAGCCAGCGGTTGCGTACATCGGCCAGCCGAATCAGCTGCTGTGCTTGCTGCGCTTTTTCCTTTGCCAGCGTCAGCAGTGAAGAAACGTCCGCCTGGCGCAACGCGCGCTGCTCCCGCTCCAGGAGGTCAATGAAATTTTGCGTCTCATCACGCTCGCAGGTAATAGCGGCGAGTGGATCAAAGACCATAGCTTGCATGTCAGGTCTGCCTGGTCTGGATCAGGTCGCGCACCGTTTCCAGCAGACGATCCGCGACTTTCTCAGGATTCACGACGAAATGACCCTGGCTGATTGCCTGCTTGATTTCTTCGACTCGCGCGGCGTCGAATACTTCGCCATTGGCGAGGTTTTTCTCGATACTCCGCAGTTGCGTACTTAACTGAACACTATCATTCGAATTTGCGACATCCTCGGTTCTTTGCCCGGTCTTGCCGGGGCGTGCCTGCGTATCGCTTAGTGATACGGTAGTCTGGATGGAATTGTCAATTTTCATGGTATATCTCCTACGGTTGACCATAAATAGTTTAACGGCGGCTTGGCGGAAAACTTGAGGTTAATCCAGATTAAGAATGATTTGAATAGGCTGTAAACAGCCTTTTCAGGAGAAAGCTGCCTCATCACTTTCAACCGGGCTCCCGCAGTAACCGCCTTAGTAGCTTACTTCCACTACCGCACCGGGGCGAGCGATCCCGCTCACAACGGGGCCCGACGCGCTTCGAACCTGTACCAACTGTCCATCCAGCGCGTTGCCGAGGGCCCTGCCTTCCGCGCTCACACTGAATCCACGTCCATTCGAAACCAGTTTCACGCTCTGGTTTACCATCACGGCTGCCTGTGCACGCAGCATATCCTGGCGCAACGGACTGCCGAACGGGATGCTGCCGGCCATTGTCCTGCCGAAAGCCTGGTTAACGTCGGTTACGATGCCGGGCGGCAGTTGGGTCAGGTCTCCCCTGCGAATTGTCACATCCGCGGCGGTGAGCATCTGTCCATGCGTCAACGGTCTGGCGCTGACCACATAATCAGCTACTACCTTCACGGTGGCACGTACGTAAACGGTCCAAGGGTGCGGCACGGCACAATTTACTATCACGGTCGTGTTGCCCCATGGGCGGCTGCCAGGCGGCAATGCTGGCTCAAGGGCCGCGCAGGCCGGAAGATTGACCCGTGCATCCACCGCGCCGGGCGCGATTTCCACTTGCCCCGGCAAACCCGCCGACTGGGTGCGCAGGAAGTGTGCGACCGCTTCCTGTATAAGGCGCGGGTCTTGCTTCCCGCTGGTTGATGCCAACGCCGGCTTTGATCCGGAAAAAATGGCAATCAGAGCCAGGCAGAACGATAACCGCCGCAAATACGTGATATGCATGATGAGGTTCCTCCAATAATGTTTTCCGGATCGGTGAGCCGAGAATGAGGGCCATTCTAGCCTGCACCCGCCGCAAGCAGCAGCCGGAAATGAAGCCGGTTTCGCTCGCTATTCGTTGGATTGCCCGGATGCGGCTTCACTATCATATTGTCATCATCGGCCTGGAATCGGCGAAGGACCGGGGAACGGATGCAGCTCATTGGTGGATACAGAGTTTCAAAGCCCGGATATAAGGGAATTTTGCCTCGCTGCTTGGCCATTTGAATGAAATCGCCATGCAATACCATGCTTATGCAGCATTTAACGGCAAGAGAATGCACGACTTGAGGAGATTTTATGATTGACAAGCTTGATACGGCATTTCGTTTTTATCAGGACTCCGCCAATTTGCGAGCCCACCGTCAGCAATTGATCGCTTCCAACATCGCCAACGCGGATACACCAGGCTACAAGGCGCGTGACATTGACTTTAAAGCCACGCTACAGGGTGCGCTGACGGGTAGTGGAGCAGTGACGCTGGCCACTAGCGCAGCCCATCATATTGCCCCCGACACCAGTAGCGCATCGGGTGGCGGCGGCGCGCCCTTGCTGTACCGGAGCGTCGTGCAGGGCAGTGTGGATGGCAATACGGTCGATATGGACGTGGAGCGAAGCCAGTTTGCCGACAACGCGATCCACTATGAAGCCAACCTGACGTTTATCGGCAACCAGATCAAAATGATGCTGGCTGCTATTCAGAGCTAAGGAGAAACATACCATGTCACTGTTCAATATATTTACCGTTGCCGGCTCGGCGATGACGGCCCAGAACCAGCGTCTCAATGTGGTTGCGAGCAATCTGGCCAATGCCGATAGCGCGGTGAGTTCCAACGGACAGCCTTACAAGGCCAAGCAGGTGGTATTCGTAAGTACCCAGCCCGCGGGAGGGGCCGAAGCGGGCAGCTCCGCCAGTAGCGTCAATGGTGTCAGGGTGGGGAGGGTGATCGAGGATCAATCGCCGATGAGAATGGTGCACGAACCCAGCCATCCGCTGGCCAACAAAGAGGGCTTCGTGGCCATGCCCAATGTGAATGTAGTGGAAGAGATGGTCGATATGATTTCAGCTTCGCGCTCATACCAGAACAACGTGGACATGATGAATACCGCCAAGACACTGCTGTTGAAAACTTTAACCATCGGACAATAAGGAGAATCACCATGAGTTCTGTTCAAGATACCGGACCTGCTTCCAATCTATTTACGTCGTATAACACCAAGAATGCCGCGAAGCCAGCTGCAGAAGATCCGCAGGACCGGTTCCTCAAGCTATTGGTCACTCAAATGAAGAACCAGGATCCTCTAAACCCTCTCGATAATGCTCAAGTGACTACCCAGCTTGCGCAAATCAGCACCGTAAACGGTATCGAGAAGCTAAACGCCACGCTGCAAGGCATGGCAAGCGGCATTACCGCAGGACAATCCCTGCAGGCTGCGAACATGATCGGACATGCCGTTCTCGTACCCGGTTCAGCATTGCAACTGGCGGGCGGCGGCGGTGTATTCGGTGTTGATCTGGCTCAGCCCGCGGACAATGTAAAAGTGACCATATACGATAGCGCCGGCCAAGCGGTACGGGTCATGGATCTGGGTGCGCAAGTAGCCGGGCCGCTAACCTTGCAGTGGGATGGCATGTCTGATAACGGCACGCCCGCAGCTGACGGCAACTACACCATGAGCGTCAGCGCATTACGCGGCGATCAAAAGGTTGATGCGCAAACGCTCGCGTTTGGTACCGTCCAGGGTGTTTCCCAGGGAAGCCAGGGTATTCAGCTGAACGTGGGGGGCGTGGGATCGGCGAGCCTGGCGGATGTCAAACAGATTTTTTAAACAGGTATTTCCGAATATTCGCAGGAGCGCCGGAGAAGTATTAACCCGATTTGTCTTCCCTCCCTGTTTCCCAGGGTGAAACGACCTTTACTAAGGAGTGCATCATGAGTTTTCAGCAAGGTTTAAGTGGTCTGAACGCAGCAGCAAGGAACCTGGATGTCATCGGCAACAACGTCGCCAACACCAATACGGTGGGTTTCAAGCAGTCGCAAGCGCAGTTTGCTGACGTTTACGCCAATTCGTTGTCGAACGGAACTCAGCCGGGTCTTGGTGTCAAGGTGGCCGCGGTTGCGCAGCAATTCAGCCAGGGCGGCATTACTGCTTCCAACAACTCACTGGATATCGCGATCAGTGGCAATGGCTTCTATCGTCTGAGTGACCAAGGCTCCATCAGCTACTCGCGCAACGGTCAGTTTCATCCGGACAAGGACGGATACATTGTCAACAGCAGCGGCCTGCGTCTCACCGGATATACGGCGGATGCCGCCGGCCAGATTAATGCGGGTGCACCATCCGATATTCAGATTTCCACGGCTGATTTACCGCCGCGTGCAACGACTTCGGTGAATACCCTGGTTAATCTGGATTCGCGCGAAGCAGCGCTGAGTTCCGCTGCCTTCGATCCGGCCGATTCAACCACTTACCACAGTTTTATCCCCATGCCGATTCACGACAGTCTGGGTAACTCGAGCACGGTGTCGACTTATTTCGTCAAGACTGCTGCCAATAGCTGGGATGTGTTTGCCGCCAGCGAAGGAACGCTGCTCAATGGCGGGGCACCGCTGGGTGCATTGAATTTTCTGTCTACCGGCGGCCTTGATCCGTCAAGCTCCGCAATATTCAGTGTGACGAAGCCCGTGACCACCGGTGCGAACTCGGTGGTTTTCGATATGGACTTTACCGGCACGACACAGTTTGGCTCCAACTTCGGTGTCAACGCGCTGGCCGAGGACGGCTATGCCTCCGGCCGGTTGACCGGTTTTGATGTCGGTGCCGATGGCATGATCCGCGGCAGCTACTCCAGCGGCAAAATCTTAAACCTTGGGCAGGTTGTACTGGCTAATTTTTCCAATCCGCAGGGCCTGCAGATACAGGGTGACAATACCTGGACGGAGAGTTCGGCGTCCGGCGCCCCCCTGGTGGGGGCGCCGAACACGGGTGGCCTCGGGAGTTTGCAATCCGGCGCAGTAGAAGATTCGAACGTGGAGCTGACCTCCGAGTTGGTCAATATGATCACGGCGCAGCGAGTTTACCAAGCCAACGCTCAGACCATCAAAACGTATGACCAATTATTACAGACATTGGTGAATCTGCGGTAATGAAATAACGAAAATGGGTGATGGATGACGCACCGCCCATTTCCGGCCATTATGAAATACAGGAGTAAAAAATGGATCGCATGATCTATACAGCAATGACCGGTGCCAAGCATACGATGGGGCAGCAGGCTGCCATGTCGAATAATCTGGCGAATGCGAATACCACCGGCTTCCGCGCAGAAACGAGCGTATTGCGCGCGGTCCCGGTCTTCAGCGAAGCCCTCGCGACCCGGGCATTTGTGGTGGATTCAAGTGCGGGCGCGGATTTTCGTCCGGGTACCGTACAGCAAACAGGGCGCGACCTCGATGTGGCGGTAGAGGGGCGGGGATGGATCGCCGTGCGGCTGGAGGATGGCAGCGAGGCCTATACCCGCAACGGCAGCCTCCACGTCAGCGCCAATGGGGTATTGCAGACGCGTGACGGTCTGAATATACAGGGTGATGGCGGCGCGATTGCCATCCCTCCCGGCTCGACCATCACGATTGCGAAAGATGGGACCGTTTCCACCGTGGCCATTCGTCCGGGATCGAACGAGTCGAATGTCGTGCTGACAGCCGGCCGCATCAAGCTGGTCAATCCACCCGAAGCCCAGCTTACGCGTGGTGCGGATGGCCTGTTCCGGCTTGCCGGCGGCGTGGCGAATGAGGATGCCAATGTCACTCTCATCAACGGCGCTCTGGAAGGGAGCAATGTCAACGTCGTGGAGGCGCTGGTTGACATGATTTCGCTGTCCCGCCAGTTCGAGACGCACATGAAATTGTTGAAGAATGCCGAAGGCAACGCGCAGCGGGCGAGTAGCCTGCTCAACCTAAGTTAACCATCGATTGAAGCAGGGGTTGAAGTGGGGCGGGTCAGGGTGAAACCGGAAAGTAAAAGGCAATTGTCCCTCTTTTTCAGGCACTGACTTTGCCCGCTCTGTCATAAGATGCCGCAAATGATTTTCCGTATAGCTTGACCTGGCAATGCCTAACTTTACCCCAGGATAGATTTACTCTCAGGAGATTTACATGATCCGCTCGTTATGGATTGCCAAAACCGGTCTCGATGCGCAGCAGACGCAGATGGACGTCATCGCCAATAATCTGGCCAATGTCAGCACCAATGGATTCAAGCGCTCACGCGCGGTTTTCGAAGACCTGCTCTATCAGACCTTGCGCCAGCCCGGTGCACAGTCGTCACAGCAAACGCAGCTGCCATCAGGCTTGCAGATCGGCACCGGTGTCAGGCCCGTCGCAACCGAACGCGTATTCACCCAAGGCAATTTGCAGCAAACCGGAAATTCGAAGGATGTTGCCATCCAGGGCCAGGGGTTCTTTCAGGTGCTGATGCCCGATGGCACTACCGCTTATACCCGGGATGGCTCGTTTCAATCCGATTCCCAGGGTCAACTCGTGACATCCAGCGGCTATCAGATTCAGCCGAACATCACCATTCCTGTCAATGCCCTCAGCATTACCATCGGCCGCGACGGCACTGTTTCGGTTACCCAGCCGGGCTCCAGCACGCCGGTTGAAGTCGGCTCTTTGCAACTGGCCACGTTCATCAACCCGGTCGGGTTGCAGAGTGTGGGTGAGAATTTCTATGTGGAAACCTTCTCCAGCGGCCCGCCCAACATCAATACACCCGGCATAGATGGCGCCGGGGTGCTCAACCAGGGCTATGTGGAAACTTCCAACGTCAACGTGGTGGAGGAACTGGTCAATATGATCCAGACCCAGCGTGCTTACGAAATCAATAGTAAAGCAATTCAGACCTCGGATCAGATGCTTCAGCGTCTGTCCCAGATGTCATAAGCGATGACAGCGGTGAGAACAGGGATGTATCGGCAATATAAAGATAACCCGATGGCTGCATATTCTTCCGGAAAGCGCAGTGGGCCGCTTGTGTGGCATGGAATACCCATGGTCATCATGGTGCTTGCACTCTCCGGCTGCATAACCCTGCCCGCTCCCCAGGCGATCGTACAACAACCGATGTCCGCCCGTACGGGAGTGGGCGGCCCCCCGCCTGCCAATGGTGCCATTTTCCAGGCAGGTACGCATGACCGGCCGTTATTCGAGGATCGCCGTGCGCGCGTGGTAGGCGATACCCTGGTGATTGTTCTTAATGAGCGGACCAACGCAAGCAAGAAATCTGCCAGCAGCGCGAACAAGAGCAGCGGCATAAATTATGAAGTTCCGCCCATGATATTCGGAGTGCCCATCACCAAGAATTTTGATTTAGGTGCGTCGACTACCAACGATTTCTCGGGTAAGGGCGAGGCAGCTTCCACCAATAATTTCACTGGTACGATCACTGTCACCGTGCTGGAAGTGCTGCCCAACCGCAACCTGGTGGTGAGCGGAGAAAAGCAACTGGCCATGACGCAGGGCACCGAATATATCCGTTTCTCCGGAGTGGTGCGTCCCGAAACGGTCATCAATAATACAGTATCATCGATCCAGGTAGCGGATGCAAAAATCGAGTACAAGGCCAACGGCTATATCGACGAGGTGCAGACCATGGGCTGGCTCTCGCGCTTTTTCCTGACCATATCACCGTTCTGAGCGAGGCTGATCATGCCGCATGACATACTTCATTCGCCACCGCGTACCGCGATTCTTAAACAGGTCAGCTTGCTGTTTCTTATGCTCTGGCTGGGGTGGGGTGCCATGACTACTCCGGTGCAGGCCGAACGGATCAAGGATCTGGCCACGATCCAGGGCGTGCGGGCTAACCAGCTCATCGGATACAGTTTGGTGGTGGGTCTGGATGGCACGGGCGATCAGACCAGCCAGACGCCATTCACTGTGCAGACCATCGTCAGCATGCTGATGCAAATGGGCATCAATCTGCCGCCCGGCACCAACTTGCGGCTGCGGAACGTGGCTGCGGTGATGGTTACCGCTTCGCTGCCGCCATTTGCCCAGCCAGGCCAGGTCATTGACGTGACAGTATCCAGCATGGGTAATGCCCGCAGCCTGCGTGGCGGCACGTTGCTGATGACTCCGCTCAAGGGCGCTGACGGCCAGGTTTACGGCATGGCGCAGGGTAATTTGCTGGTCGGCGGTTTCGGCGCTTCCGCCAGCGGCAGCCAGGTACAGGTCAATCACCTAAGTGTCGGGCGTATTACCGGCGGCGCGACAGTCGAGCGCGCGGTGCCTGTCGCCTTGGGCCAGGATAACGTCATCCGGCTTGAGCTTAACAGCACCGACTTTTCCAATACCAAAAGAATCGTGGATGCCATTAACGGGAAGTTCGGCACGGGTACCGCAGCGGCGCTGGACGGCAGGGTGATCCAAGTGCGTACGCCGGAGGGAAGCGATCAGCGCGTGGCATTCGTTGCGGACATGGAAAGCCTGAATATAAATCCGGCACCCACCTACGCCAAGGTCATTGTCAACAGCCGTACCGGCTCGGTGGTTATGAATCAGGCGGCTACGGTCGATGCCTGTGCCATTGCACACGGCAATCTATCGGTGGTCATCAGCACTGAACCGGTAATCAGCCAGCCGGGGGCTTTTTCCAGCGGGCAGACGGTGCAGGCGCAGCGTTCGACCATCGAAATCAGGCAGGAGTCTGGCATGCTCACAATGGTCGAGGGCGCCTCGCTGGCCGAAGTGGTGAAGGCCTTGAACGCGATCGGCGCGACGCCGCAGGATCTGCTGGCGATCCTGCAGGCGATGAAATCCGCCGGGGCGCTGCGGGCGGATCTGGAAATCATCTAATGATGACTTCGGCCGACCTCTCGGGCAAATTCGCGCTTGATGTGCAGGCGGTCAATGAGCTGCGCACCGATGTTAAAAGAACCGACAAGGCCGGGCTTGAAGCTGCCGCAAAGCAATTCGAGGTCCTGTTCATGAACATGATGCTGAAGAGCATGCGCGAGGCGACTTCCCAGGATAGCTTGATGGACAGCGACCAAAGCCGTCTTTATACCTCCATGCTCGATCAGCAGTTATCGCAAAGTATGGCTTCACGTGGCATTGGCCTGGCCGACATGATGGTGCGCCAATTGGGCCGCGGATTGCCGGTAGATTTGCCGGGGGAAGGCACTGCACCCGCTTCCGCGCATTCTGGGACCGGTGTTCCGGAGACATCGCCGCAAGAGAACATACCCGTACAGCAGCAGCCGCTGCAACAGACGCAGCCGCCGCCGCAGCAGCAGAGCAGCGCGCTGACTCCGCAGCCCTCGCAGTTGCCGCAGGCGCCTCAACAGGCTGCACTTCAACCGGGATCGCAATCGCAAGTGGCCGAATTTCAGAGCAGGCTAATGCCGCATGCAGTCCAGGCCAGCCAGACGACAGGTATACCGGCGCGGTTTATGCTCGGACAAGCGGCGCTCGAGAGTGGTTGGGGCAAACGCGAGATTCGCGCGGCGGATGGCACCCCCAGTCACAATCTGTTCGGCGTGAAGGCCGGCAGCAACTGGAAGGGCTCCGTGGTGGAAACGGTAACGACCGAATATGTCAATGGCGTAGCGCAGAAGAGCGTGGAAAAATTCCGTGCCTACTCTTCATATGCTGACGCCTTCCGCGACTATGCCAATCTGCTGCGCAACAATCCGCGTTATGCGGACGTAGTGGCGCAAGCAACGCAAGGGATCGATGCGGCGGGCTTCGCGCAAGGATTGCAGCGTGCGGGCTATGCCACTGATCCGAACTACGCGGACAAGTTGACCCGCATCATCAAGACGACGCAATGGTCCTGAGGACCATCATTGCCGGTACTGCTGCCAGTTCCGCCATCTTGCCGTTTGACCAGCGACGCGGGCGTAGAGTCATTTGGTGCCTACCGCTAAATATTTTCTGCCAGCAGCCGTTAATATTGGATATAGCTATGGCCATCGCTATGGGTGAGGAGAAATTACATGAGTAACGGAATTTTCGGCATCGGACTGAGCGCGCTCAATGCCGCGCAGAGGGGATTGCTTGTTACCGGCCATAATGTCAGTAACGCAGCCACCCCCGGCTATACTCGCCAGCAGATCGTGCAGTCGACCAACCCGGCCCAAGGCACCGGCACCGGATTTATTGGCCAGGGAGCGAAGGTCGATACGGTGAGCCGTTCATATAATCAGTTTCTGACCCAGCAGGTTACTCAGGCAAAAACGGAATCCGCCCAGCTCGATACGTATTTTGCCCAGATGCAGCAGATCGATAAGTTGCTGGCCGATCCGGGCGGAAACCTCGGCCTCGCACCGGCACTTCAGAATTTTTTCGGAGGCGTGCAAGACGTCACCACCAATCCGTCCGACATGCCTTCCCGGCAGTCGATGCTATCCAGCGCGGAGGTGCTGGTACGGCGATTCCAGTCACTGGATAGCCGCCTTAACGAAATACAGGACGGGGTAAACACGCAAATAAAGGATAGCGTGTCGCTGATCAATACACTCGCGGCGCAGATCGGTAAGCTGAATGCGACCATCAGCCAGGCTGAAGGCTCCGCCCGAGGCCAGCCAGCAAATGATCTGCGGGATCAGCGCGATGAGCTGGTGGGACAGCTCAATCAGGAGATTCGTACCAATGTCGTGCAGCAGGGTGACGGTTCGTACAGCATCCTGATCGGTAACGGTCAGCCGTTATTGGTCGGCACCCAGGTTTTTCAGCTCGCGACAGCGACTTCTCCGACCGACGCGCGCCGTATCGACGTGACTTACGTTGCTGACGGCAGCAGCACGCCGATCCGAGAATCGACTCTGGATGGCGGCAAGCTCGGCGGGTTGCTGCAATTTCGCAGTGAATCGCTTGATGCTGCCCGCAATGGTCTGGGGCGTGTCGCCATCAGCCTAGCGGGGACCTTCAATGAGCAGCACCGCCTAGGGCAGGATTTACACGGTAATCTGGGTGGCGATTTCTTTACCGTGCCGAGTCCTTCGGTGGCGGCCTCCACCAATAATAGCGGCAGCGCGGTTATCGCCGCGGAAATCACCAGTTACAGCGCGCTCACTACCAGCGACTACCGTCTCCGCTATGATGGCGCCAATTATACTGTTACGCGCCTGAGCAACGGTGTCGCGCAAGGAGCCGCGCAGACCTTTACCACATTTCCGCAGACGGTGGACGGCGTACGCCTGGATATTGCATCGGGCACCATTGCCGCGGGCGACGAATTTCTGATCCGGCCTACCGTAAACGGGGCCGGTCAGATTGGGGTCGCCATTCAGGACACCAGCCTGATCGCGGCCGCTGCGCCCATCCGCACCGATACGCCGCTTGTGAATACCGGCACCGGACGCATCAGTGCCGGGACGGTCAATGCGCCGCCGCCGGCCGATCCCAACCTGCAACAGCCCGTGACGCTTACCTTCACCAGTGCAACCACTTTCGACGTGAGCGGCACCGGCACCGGCAATCCCTCCGGTATTGCGTTCACGCCGGGCGGCACCATCAGCTACAACGGATGGACTGTTCAAATCACCGGTTCGCCCCAGCCGGGCGATACGTTCAGTATCGGCCCCAACATCAATGGTGTGGGCGACAATCGCAATGCCTTGCTATTAGGGGCGTTACAAGGCAGCAACACCATGGCGGGTGGCACGATAAATTACCAGACCGCCTATGGTCAAATGGTCAGCCAGATGGGCAACAAGACCCGCGAGCTGGAAGTCACCAGTGCCGCCCAGGCCAATCTGGTAAGCCAGACCCAGGTTTTGCAGCAATCAGAGTCGGGGGTCAACCTGGACGAGGAGGCGGCCAACTTGCTGCGCTATCAGCAGGCGTATCAAGCAGCCGGCAAGATAATACAGACCGCCAGCCTGATGTTTGACACACTGCTTGAGATGTCGAGATAGCAAAGCAGGCCCTCAAATGCAATATTTGAGACCCCTGATTCGTATTCATGTCTATGAACCATTCTCAATTTGAGGCTTATGTAGGATGGGTGGAGCGTTGCGTAACCCATCAAAATCCTACATAAAGCGAACCATCAGATCATGACCGTACTCGTGTGATTGTGGTTTGGTGAGGTGTGAAAATAATCCAATGATGGGTTGTGCTACGCTCCACCCATCCTACCGGAAGCCGTATAGATGCATGCAGCAAAGCACGTGATGAAATGAATAGATAACAGGCCGGATAGCAAAAAAACAAAGGAGAAATCACCATGCGCATTAGCAGCAACACCAGTTATGAACTCGGCATCGCTGCCCTCAATCGCCAGCAAGCCGCGCAGGTCAAGACCCTGGAACAGATTAACAGTGGCACGCGTCTTCTTACGCCTTCGGAAAGCCCGGCAGCCTATGTTCGCGCGCTAGGGGTATCCCAGGCCGATGCAAGCAATACCCAGTATGCAGCTAACCGGCAGAGCGCCACGAGTAGCCTGGGGATGCTGGAAGGCACCCTGAAGGACGTAGTAAATCTGGTGCAGAATGCGCAGGAACTCGCCGTGTACGCGGGTAACGGTACGCTTAACGACAGCGGCCGTACTGCTATCGCCACCGAATTACGCGGCAATCTTGATGAATTGTTGAGTCTTTCCAATCGTACCGACGCCAACGGGCAATACCTGTTTTCCGGCTATCAGGGATCGACCAAACCTTTCGTGGATACAGGCAGCGGCGTGCAGTACATGGGCGACGATGGCAAGCGCCTGGTACAGGCCAGCGATTCGCGCCAGCTCGCCGTGAACGCATCGGGGCAGGAGGTATTCCAACGCATTCCGGCTTCCGGTGGCGGCTACCAGAGTCTGTTCAAGACACTCTCTGATCTGATCGGCGTGCTCGAAATCCCAGTCGTCACTGCTGCCGACAAAACTGCGCTCGCCAGCGGCCTGAACGCAGCCCAGAGCAATTTATCCAGCTCACTGGACAATGTGCTGCGCGTCCGCTCCGACGTGGGCACACGCATGAATGAAGTGGACACGCTCAACAACACAGGTGATGCGTTGAGCATTCAGTACAAGCAGCAGCTTGCTGACCTGCAGGATGTCGATTATGCCAAGGCCATTAGTGACCTGACCCAGCAGCAAGCATACCTGGAGGCGACGCAGAAGGCATTCCTGAAAGTGCAGGGGTTGTCGTTGTTTGATTATATTCGGTAGTGATGTACTACTGAACGTTATTTACTGCACGGTTTATTCAAGCCGGTGGGATTGTCGTTGCCCCAGCACAAAAGGGGATGATTTAGAGATTGGAGCCAGACAAAATTTAAATTTCTGTAATTTGATATCTAAAAATCGGACGACTTTACCCAAAGTCTTGGTTAAACGGTATATTTTTGCAGGGGCTGAGGCGAAAGTATTTCATCAAAATCATACACAAGCGCGATGGTATCTTGTGCGAATGGTTGTTCTTTTATTATTAAATTTCCTAACTAAATCCATCGATATGATGGGCAACTTCATTGCTCATGCCTGTATATTTCCTTTATTCCTTCTCGACAATTGTGCGGTGGTTGAATGATCTTGATCCCTGCATTGCAGGCTCTCGTCGTTTGGTGCCCTACGGGTAGTAAAGTCGACAGGGCCTGCTAAAATGCAATTTTTCCGCGTTATAATCTTCTTTTCTAATTAGATAGAATTTCTGGCCTATAAATAATAATTTACCTCAATTCTACGCACTGAGTCATCTCAAGCTCACCATAGCAAAGACTGGAAGAGAGAATAACCTTGCTGCTCACTGGAGCAGCTCCATCGCTCGGTATCCTCACCAAATTAACAATAAAAGCTACTGGGCTTAAGTACGTTTCTTTGGGAATACATGAGAGCATAAAGCTGGAAATTTTCGAATCTTAACGGATAGACCTGAACAGCAGCGTACCGATGAAAGACGCGGATAAATCAGAAGAAAAAATAGAAGACGCCATGCAAGCAGCGGAAGGGGAAGCGCAGTCGCTTGCCATCGTTGCCAATGCGCCCGGCATGGTATTTCAGTATGTCCGGTATGAGGATGGCCGGCACATTATACCGTTTGTCAGCGACCAGTGTTTTAACCTGCTCGGCATCACGGTTGAGGCATTACAGGCTAATCCCGAGTTGTTTATGGATATCGTACTGCGGGAAGACCGGGAGGGTTTGCGCCGCTCCAGGGATCAATCAGCCACCAGATTGAATACATGGAATTGGGAGGGCCGCCTGTGGATTGAGTCGTTCCGAGATGTAAAGTGGGTGAGCCTGCGAGCCAGTCCGCGCCGGGAGAAGGACATTGGCGTGATCTGGGAAGGCATCATCATCAATATCACGCAAAGCAGGCGGCGGGAGACGGAACTCAAGGAATCCCACGAACGCCTGAGGGAAGTATCATCGCATGTCATGGCGGCGAGGGAGCATGAGCGCATCCGCATCGCCCAGGAGATTCACGATGATCTTGGCGGCAATCTGACAGCTATCAAGATCGACCTGGATTGGCTGGGCCGTCATATCACGGATGAAGACTCGGTATTGCTCGCAAAGATCCATACCATCGATCAGCTGGTCGACCGTACCATCGATTCGATACGGCGCATGTCCCGCGATCTGCGTCCCGGCATCATGGATTTCGGCATCGTTGCGGCAATCGAATGGGAGGCAGGTGAATTCAGCAAGCGGCTCGGCATTCCGTGCGAGGTCGTGTGCGCTCAGGAGGATATTGAACTGGACCAGGACGCGGCGGTCGCCGTATTCCGGATCTTTCAGGAAGCGCTTACCAACATTGCCAAGCATGGGCGGGCTTCGCATGTCTGGGTACGGCTGGATGCGGATATATCCGCTAAAGGGCAGCTGGAGCTGGAGGTGCGTGATAACGGTCGCGGCATTACAGCAGCGGACACGGGGAAGTTAAATTCTTTCGGCATTCGCGGCATGATCGAGCGCGCAGGTCTGCTTGACGGCAAACTGACCGTCAGCGGCGCGCCAGGGGAGGGCACTGCGGTGCATTTGTCGATCCCGCTCGCGCTGGGGCGGGATAGCCTTGCGATCCCGCGATCGAACATCCGGCCGTCATAGCAGATGAATATACTGATTGTCGACGATCACGCTATTGTCCGGCAGGGCTTGCGGCAAATCCTGATGGAAAGCGGTGAAGCCATTTTTATCAAGGAAGCGGATTGTGGTTCCGACGCAATCCGGCAGGTACGCGAGGGCGAATGGAACGTGGTGGTGCTGGATATATCGCTGCCGGACAGGAGCGGTATCGAGGTTCTGAAACAGATTAAGAAAGAGTGTCCAAGAATTCCCGTGTTGATGCTCAGCATGCACGAAGAAGGTTTATATGCCATCCGGGCGCTGAAAGCGGGTGCATCAGGATATATCACCAAGCAAAGCGCGCCTGGCGAGCTGATGGCGGCTATCCGCCAGGTGGCGCGGGGCCGCAAGTATCTCACCGCGACCCTGGCCGAGGCGATGGCGGATAGCCTGGGTGCCGATTATGAGCGGCCGCCTCACGAGACTCTTTCCGACCGGGAATACCAGACGTTGTGCCTGATCGCTTCGGGTAAGGGCCTCACCGATACGGCTGAGGAAATGCGTCTGTCCGTCAAGACCGTCAGCGTCTACCGCGCGCGGCTGCTGGAAAAGATGAAGCTCAAAAATAATGCCGAATTGACCCATTATGCTATTAAAAATGGGCTGGTCTGATCGGCGCACCGCCATTTCCTGTTATTCCGCTTTTACATTGGCGCGCAGGAAAGCGGCGTAATCCCCTTCATCGAGCGAGCCGCCCGCCAGCTTTAAAACACCCTGCGCCGCGTCCTCTTCGCTGGCGGTAAAGCGGTAGCCGTTCAGTTCGAGAAACAGGATGCCGATAACAAAGCCGGTACGCTTGTTGCCATCTACAAAGGGATGGTTGCGCACGATGCCTGCTGTGTACGCCGTCGCCATGCCGATGATGTCAGGTGTATCCTCATAGGCGTAAAGCTGCTGCGGCCGTGCGAGGGCGGATTTCAGCAGGGCACCATCACGCAAGCCCGTAGCACCGCCATGGAGCGCGAGCAAGCGATCATGCAGCGTAAGCGCATCCCATTCTTCTATCCAAACCGGTTTCGTCACTTAGCCAGCGTGTGCAGTGTGTTGCGATAGCGGCTGATGATGTCTTCGGCCTTCGCCATTTTTTTTTCGAAGGCGGGATCATAGGAGGTCAGCCGGTAGCTGCCATCCGGTGCTTCGATCAGGAACAGAGGTTCTCCATCTTTCGTGTGTAGACGGTTGATAACATCTTTGGGCAGGACGACTCCGAGCGAATTGCCAAATTTACGGACCTTGAGTTCAACCATGACGGTCTCCTATGTTGTTATTACTATTGTAATAACATTTTAAATGCTTTGGCAACCGTGTTGTTGCGTGGTTTTGATGGGTTACGCTACGCTTCACCTCATCATACATAAGCTTCATATCCAAGTTCAGATATAGAACGTGTATTTCTCATTAATCGAGAGATTGCGCATCTCTCTGTCCGCTTATCATAACGGTCTGATTATTTGTTGAGTCTCACGGTGGATAGCAGTAACTGGGACGCTCCGGGCCGGTTGGAATTACGCAGAAAAATCTTGCCAAATCGATTAAATTTATTTTGTGAGGCGCCGTTAATCAACATAACAGCGGTTGATCAGCCTTGGATTTGGGTGGATCAAAGTCGAAAGCTGTAGGGTTTAATTCCATCACACTTTAATCGAGGAGATTTTGAAATGGCTGCAATTATCAACACCAACGTAATTTCGCTGAATGCGCAACGCAACCTTAGCAGTTCGCAAAGCGCGCTTGCCACCTCCCTGCAACGCCTGTCTTCCGGCATGCGCATCAACAGCGCCAAGGACGACGCGGCGGGATTGGCGATTTCCGATCGGATGACTTCCCAGATTCGCGGTCTGAACCAGGCGGCACGCAACGCCAACGACGGCATCTCGATGGCGCAGACCGCCGAGGGCGCGTTGGGAGAAATCGGCAACAACTTGCAGCGCATTCGCGAGCTGGCGGTGCAATCGCGCAATGCCAGCAACAGTGTTAGCGACCGTACCGCGCTCAACAACGAAGTCCAGCAGCTCAAGGATGAAATCGACCGGGTATCTTCAACGACCGCATTCAACGGCATCAAGCTGCTCGATGGCACATTTACCAATCAGGCATTCCAGGTTGGCGCCAACGTTGGCGAAACCATCTCCATCAGCGGCCTGGTCAACGCACAGAGCACATCTCTCGGCACGAGCACCAGCAGCACCGCCAATGTTACCGGCGTCGCCGCCACGGCTTTCACCGCGATCACTGCGGGTGACCTGACCATCAACGGCACCAGCGTGGGCGCGGTTGCCGCCGGTGGTAACGCCGTGACGCAGGGCGCCAACATTGCGGCTGCCATCAACACGGTATCGGATACCACCGGCGTTACCGCCACCGCCGACGCCGCCGGCGTGGTCTCGCTGACCAACGTATCGGGCAATACCACGGTCGTGGCCTTCGCCGGCGCCTCCGCCACCACGGCGACCACCGGCCTGACAGCCGCCACGACCGCGGTAACGACCGCGACGGGCGCGGGATTCGCGAATCTGGACATCAGCAATACTACCAATGCCGACTTCGCCATCGCTGCGATGGATTCGGCACTGAGCGCACTCAATGCGGGCCGTGCCGACCTGGGTGCCTATCAAAACCGTTTCTCATCGGCGATCTCAAACGTGCAAACCGCCGCGGAGAATCTGACTGCATCGCGCAGCCGTATCGTCGATACCGATTTTGCGGCGGAAACCGCCACATTATCGAGGAACCAGGTACTGCAACAGGCGGGTACGGCGATGCTGGCCCAGGCCAATGCCATGCCGCAGTCCGTGCTGGCGCTGCTGAGAGGATAATTGAAGGAATCAGTCTTACTCAAAGCTGATTGACGGATGCAACCCCGGGGCGAAGCCCCGGGGTTGCATTTGTACCTTAGCCGTTCAGATGGTTTATACCTGCTTTACCACTTGATGGGTTACGCTACGCTTTACCCATCCTGCATAAAGTAAGCATCGCCGAGGTTCTCACATTCACTTTGCGATGCAATGAGGCCCAGGATGTTTTGGTGCGGGCTTCTCACCGCTGTTTTTATGGTCGAAATCCGGATATACGGTGTGGATTACCCGTTAATCGTTGGATTGCGCAACGTCCCCTCCGCTTATCATTCCAAGTCTGGCTATTTGTCATTGACGTTCTGAGAAATCTTGATAAATCGATTAAATTTATTTTGTGAGGCGCCGTTAATCAACATAACAGCGGTTGATCAGCCTTGGATTTGGGTGGATCAAAGTCGAAAGCTGTAGGGTTTAATTCCATCACACTTTAATCGAGGAGATTTTGAAATGGCTGCAATTATCAACACCAACGTAATTTCGCTGAATGCGCAACGCAACCTTAGCAGTTCGCAAAGCGCGCTTGCCACCTCCCTGCAACGCCTGTCTTCCGGCATGCGCATCAACAGCGCCAAGGACGACGCGGCGGGATTGGCGATTTCCGATCGGATGACTTCCCAGATTCGCGGTCTGAACCAGGCGGCGCGCAACGCCAACGACGGCATCTCGATGGCGCAGACCGCCGAGGGCGCGTTGGGAGAAATCGGCAACAACCTGCAGCGCATCCGCGAACTGGCGGTGCAATCGCGCAATGCCAGCAACAGTGTTAGCGACCGTACCGCGCTCAACAACGAAGTCCAGCAGCTCAAGGATGAAATCGACCGGGTATCTTCAACGACCGCATTCAACGGCATCAAGCTGCTCGATGGCACATTTACCAATCAGGCATTCCAGGTTGGCGCCAACGTCGGCGAAACCATCTCCATCAGCGGCCTGGTCAACGCGCAGAGTTCAGCTCTGGGTTCCACGACCAGTACTACAGCCAATGTTACCGGCGTCGCCGCCACGGCTTTCACCGCGATCACTGCGGGTGACCTGACCATCAACGGCACCAGCGTAGGCGCGGTTGCCGCCGGTGGTAACGCCGTGACACAGGGCGCCAACATTGCGGCCGCCATCAACA
The DNA here is from genome assembly GCF_900103165.1 of Nitrosospira multiformis. NCBI lineage: Bacteria > Pseudomonadati > Pseudomonadota > Betaproteobacteria > Nitrosomonadales > Nitrosomonadaceae > Nitrosospira > Nitrosospira multiformis. The sequence continues at coordinate 2,045,653 of NZ_FNKY01000001.1, forward strand.
CGGTGACGAATACTACCGGTGTAATCGCCACCGCCGACGCCGCCGGCCTGGTCTCGCTGACCAATATGTCGGGCAGCAATACGGTCGTGGCTTTTGCCGGCGCCTCCGCCACCACGGCGACCACCGGCCTGACAGCCGCCACGACCACTGCGACAACGACTACTGTCGCCGGTTTTTCAGGGGTGGATATCGGCAATACGTGGGGTGCCGACATTGCTATTGCCTCAATGGATTCGGCGCTGAGCGCGCTCAATGCGGGCCGCGCCGACCTGGGTGCCTATCAGAACCGTTTCTCGTCGGCGATCGCGAATGTGCAAACCGCTGGAGAGAACCTGACCGCATCACGCAGCCGTATCGTCGATACCGATTTTGCGGCGGAAACCGCCACATTATCGAGGAACCAGGTGCTGCAACAGGCGGGGACGGCGATGCTGGCCCAGGCCAATGCCATGCCGCAGTCTGTGCTGGCACTGTTGAGAGGTTAACCAGGCAGGCGATTAACCGGTCAAGAGCCGGTTATCAGGAACGAATCCGGGGGTGATCCCCCCGGATTCGAGTTTTGAAATCAAACGCTTTGTAATCCGATTTCGACTGAAGTCGGATTACAAAGATAGCAGCGAATTGAATAAACCCGTGCCGGATCGCCAGCAAGCTTCCGGCCGCGTGGTAAATGGGACCAATAGGACCCTAACGAGTATAGGCGGAGACATGGGCATATCTGCAGCAGGCATTGGCTCGAATCTGGATGTGGATGGAATCGTCAGCCAGTTGATGGCGGTCGAACGGCAGCCGCTTACGCTGCTGGCGAAACGCGAAACCGACTACCAGGCGAAGCTGTCCGCGTACGGGACACTGAAAGGCGCGCTGGCATCGTTCCAGACGGTGATGAAAGGAATGGCTGATGGGACCAAGTTTCAAGCGCTCACAGCCAGCCCGGGGGATGCTTCCATATTAACCGCCACGGCCAATGCCGCTAATAAAGCGGTGCCGGGGAGCTATTCAATAGAGGTGCAGCAACTGGCGCAACAGCAGAAAATCCGTTCCGACGGCTTTGCCAGCACCGCCAGCGTGGTGGGTAGCGGTACCCTGACGATTCAGTACGGGAGTTACGACAGCGGTAGCAACAGCTTCACCCTGAACAGCGCAAAACCGGCGCAGACGGTGGTTATCGATCCGTCCAACAACACGCTTGCCGGCGTGCGCGATGCGATCAATACTGCCAATATCGGCGTTAGTGCGACGATCATCAACGATGGCACCAGCAACAGGCTGGTGTTGACCGCAAAGGATACCGGCGCCGCCAGCAGCATCAAGATCACTACCGCTGACAGCGATGGCGTCAATCTGGACGCGGCCGGCTTGTCCCGGCTCGCCTTCGACCCGACGGCGGCAGCAGGTTCCGGCAAGAATCTGACCGAAGTGCAGGCTGCGCAGGACGCCAAACTTGTAATCGATGGGATCGCCATCAGCAAAGGCTCGAACATCGTTACCGATGCAATTGAAGGTGTGACGCTCAATCTACTCAAGAGCAGTATCGGCACCCCGACCACGCTAGCGGTGGCGCGTGACAGCGCTGGCATCAAGGCGTCAGTCGAAGCATTCGTCAAGTCTTACAACAATGTCAACCAGACGCTTTCGGATCTCAGTTCCTATAACGCAGCGGCAAAAAAGGGCGGCATACTGCAGGGCGACTCGGCAGCTTTATCGATTCAGATCCGCATTCGCGCCACGCTATCGGTCGCGGTGGGAGGCGTGTCGGGTGGCATTGACTCATTGTCCCAGATAGGCGTCGCTTTCCAGAAAGATGGCAGCCTGGCGCTGGATTCCACCAAGCTCCAGACAGCGCTCGACAATGGCTTCGATGGCATCGCCGGTCTGTTTGCCGTGCGTGGTACGCCGACGGACAGCCTGGTTTCCTATGGCGGAGCCACCAATAAGACGGCAGCTGGAAATTATGCGGTCGCGGTTACGCAACTTGCGGCCCAAGGCAGCCTCATCGGCAGCCAGGTGGCGGGACTGGGCATTATCGCCGGAGTCAACGACCAATTGAATATCAATGTGGATGGCGTAGCGGTCAGCGTCACACTTGCCGCAGGGACTTACGCATCGGCGGATGCGCTGGCGGCTGAGGTGCAAAGCAAGCTGAACGGCGCCGCCGGCCTGATGGGTGCGGGTAGTTCAGCCGTGGTTTCACAAGCAGCCGGGGTGCTCAGCATCACGTCGGCACGCTATGGTTCCGCCTCCAGTGTCACCGTCACGGGTGGTAACGGTGCCGCCGGTCTGATGGGTGCAAGTCCCGCGTCGGCGGCCGGAGTGGATGTGGCCGGCACTATCAACGGTGTAGCCGCGACCGGAACGGGACAGACTCTCGCGGCTGCAACCGGGAACGCCGCAGAGGGCTTGCGCCTGACCATCAACGGCGGCGCGCTGGGCGTCCGCGGTACCATCAGTTTTTCGCGCGGTTATGCCGATCAGTTGAACACGCTGGCGGCAGACCTGTTGACGAGCGACGGCATCATCGCCAGCCGCACCGACGGCATTAATGCCAGTATCAAGGATATTGATCGCCGCCAGGAGGACTTTACCCGCCGCCTGGAGGGTATTGAGGCGCGTTACCGGGCGCAGTTCACCGCGCTGGACACGATGCTCAGCAGCCTGAACCAGACCAGCCAGTTTTTTGAGCAGCAACTGGCCAGCCTGCAACAAAACAAATCTTAAAAGGAGAAATCTGATATGTACACCGCGTCCGGCTATGGCATTCATGGCGTCAGCGCCTACGCCCGGGTGGGCCTGGAAACCGGCGTTATCGCGGCTAGTCCGCACAAGCTTATTCTGATGCTGTTCGAGGGTGCGCGCACTGCGTTGTCATCCGCTCTCCTCCATATGAGAAATGGCGAAATTACCCCCAAGGGGGAAGCAATTTCCAAAGCCATTGCGATCATCAGTTCCGGGTTGCAGGCCAGCCTCGATGTCAAGGCCGGTGGCGAACTGGCCCAGCAGCTTCATGCGCTCTACGATTATATGAGCCGCCGGCTGTTACAGGCCAATCTGCACAACAAACCCGAGTATATCGAGGAAGTGGCCCGCCTGCTGGGCGAACTGAACGAAGCATGGGAAGCGATAAGTTTATCCCCTTCGCCACAAGCGGGGGATTCCAGTGTTCAAGCAGCGGGGCTTGCCGCCGGTTATGGAAAGGCATGAATCCCATGAATAGCACGGATACGCTCGCCGCCTACCAGAACATTTCCAATGTTACCGGCGAAATGGTCGCAGCTGCCCAAGCCGGTGAATGGGACCGTCTGACGGTACTGGAACGGCATTACGCCACACTGGTGTCGCGTCTCGCGACCGCGCAGCCTGCGCGGCTTACAAACGAAATGCTCCGGCAAAAAATTGAATTGATTCACAAAATCCTGGCTGATGATGCCGAAATACGCAGCCACACCGAGCCCTGGCTGGGGCGTGTGCAGAGTTTGCTCGGCAATGCGGGAATGGAACGGCGTTTACGCCGCGCGTACGATCAGGAGCCGGGTGGCACATAACAAACCGGATGGGGCGGCGACCTTACAAAGTACCCTGGACACACGATATGTTTGCATTCAATGCACTCAACGCATTAACCCGTATTTATCCCGGCCTGATGCTGGCGCGCCGGCAATCCGGCGACACCCAGTTGCTGGCGGGACTGGAACCGGGCCAGCGGCTGCGGGCCACGGTACAGAATAGTCTTGCCAACGGCGAGTTTATGGTGGCGCTGGATGCCCGCAATGCAGGCAATACGGGGAGCGGGCAGACATTACACATGAAGCTGCCCGCAGGAGTCAGCTCAGGTGACGTGTTGAACCTGATTTTTGTCTCCCGCGAGCCCCAGCCAACATTTACGCTGACCACTGAGGCGTCACCTGCGGGAGTTTTTTCACGATTGAGCGAGACTGGCCGTCTTATCGATAGTCTGCTGCGCCACCCGATCTTCCCAAGCGGTTCCGCAACGTCGTCAAGCGCGACTTCCTTTCATTTTCCGTTGCTCGCCATGCCGCCGGCCGATGGCACTGACCTGGCACGGAGCCTGGAAAGTGCTCTTAGCCGTAGCGGGCTATTCTACGAATCTCATCTGGCACAGTGGGTCGCGGGCACAAGGTCGTTGGCGGAACTGCTGCTGGAGCCGCAGGCGCGCCTGTCCGGACAGCCAATCCGGTTCTTTGCGGACGCCGAGTCGAACGCGGCCATCGCGCTACACAACAATAGCGCTGATGATACCGGCACCGCTGACGCCACGTTCGCATCCGAGGTGCCCGATCCGGTGCATCCCTCCGCCATGGCTCTTGTGCGGCAACAACTGGAAGCTTTCGAGATGCGCCATTTTTCCTGGCAGGGTGTGGCATGGCCCGGTCAGGCCATTGCATGGGAGGCGCTCGAAGAAGCACCGCAAGAGCAAGAAGAGCGGGAAGGGCTGGAAGGGCTGGATCAGCCCGCCGCAGCCTGGCAAACCCGCTTGCGGTTGACGCTGCCGAACCTGGGGCTAATTACCGCCAGTTTGCGGCTCAACACTCGCGGCACGGGCGAGATGAGCAGCGTGGATGTGCGGCTCACCGCGGCGGAGTCAATGACGGCGACCGCTCTACGGGCAGGCGTTGCACCGCTGGCGAATGGTCTGGAAGCCGTTGGAATCAAACTGCTGAACATGGGCGTGGATCTTGATGAAGAGGCCTGATCCACGCGAAGCCGCCGTCGCGCTGGCCTATCGTGCCGGGCAATCCGCCCCGCAAGTCATCGCCAAGGGACGTGGCATGGTTGCCGAGAGTATTATCAGGAAGGCGCGAGACCACGGCGTCTACGTGCATGAGTCGGCGGAGCTGGTATCGCTATTGATGCAAGTGGATCTGGATCAACGTATCCCGCCTCAGCTATATCAGGCGGTAGCGGAATTGCTCGCCTGGCTTTACAAGCTGGAGGCGGGCGCGGCTCTTCCACTTCCCTATAAGGCTTTGCCCTCTCCATCCGAATCCACCGGAAGAACGGAAACCCTTCTACTCGACAAACGCGGCACCCTGCCGGATAAATCTAAATCCGGTAGTTGACTGCTCATTCATGAGTTTAGTTCTATGATTCATAAAGATTTCCTGTGTCATTTGAGGTTTACCTTTTGGGTGAGTCCGCTACAGGGCGGATCGCACGGTTTTTATGGCGCATGGCGGTGTTGCAACGCCTTGAAATGGAACGGTGCCCCGAAGCGTCGCACGAGGGGCCCCGCGAAGCGGGGATCGGGCAGCGTAGGGGATGCCGCGCCCGCGCCCAACGTCCATGGGGCGCCCGCATCCCGCTTCGGGGTCGCACCTTCCTGCGGAAGGCACTGCTCCACCCTACGCGGTCGCATTTCGCGTTGTTACGTCTTGCCCCGCACCCCAAAAACCGCACGCTCCACCCTGTCCAACTACCGGATTTAGGTTAAACCGCCAGATCGATAAATGCCAGTTTTACACCGGCATGTTCATGATGTCCTGATATGCCATGACTAGTTTGTTGCGAACCTGCAAGGTGTATTGAAGTGAAATGTTCGCTTTTTGCATCGAGATCATCGCTTCGGTCAGATTGGCGCCCGGCGCGCCTATTTCAAAATCCTGCATGAGTTTTGCGGCATTTTGTTGCGAGTTATTGACCTGATCCAGCGAGTGTTTGAATACCGTGCTGAAATCAACGCGTCCACCTTCATTCGTTTCGCGCACGCCTGGCGTGGTTGCGCCGGATACCGGTTTGCCGGAAGCCACCGCCGCACCGGCCCGCAATTGCGCGAGCATTGCGTCTATCTTCGATACATCCATACGGTCCCCACTTTTCATATCCGAATATGCGCACGATAGCATTCCCGCCTTAAATCCGTGCCCTGAAATGGCGGTAAAACTGGCTTCTGTTCTCCGCTTTAAATTCGGCCGGGACATTGATAATGCTGTCATTCGGTTAAAGCAAGCGTTGCATCCAATGATTGGACGCGAGTTGCGTTCGATGATCGCGAGTAGGAAAACACTTTTGATTGATATTGAATCACCGGGGAGAGCATGATGACGGCGGGCGCGGAAGCGGTTGCGGTAAGCAGTCCAATGAGTTTGAGTGGTCCACAGATTTTCCTGAGCCGGATGTCCAGCCAGCAAAAGATGGGTTTTATGCTGGCCGTTTCCGCCATCATTGCATTACTCGCGGGCGGCTGGATGTGGAGTCAGGCTCCCGACTACAAGGTGCTGTTCAGTAACGTGTCCGACCGCGACGGCGGCGCCATTATTGCAGCCCTGCAGCAAATGAACGTGCCGTATAAATACGCCGACGGTGGCGGCGCCATCCTGGTGCCTGCCAAGGAAGTACACGATGCCCGTCTCAAGCTTGCTGCACAAGGGTTGCCCAAAGGCGGCCTGGTGGGCTTCGAGTTGATGGAAAACCAGAAATTCGGTACCAGTCAGTTTCTTGAACAAGTGAATTTCCAACGCGCACTGGAAGGGGAACTTGCACGTTCGGTCCAGGCGCTGGCGGCGGTCAGCAGCGCCCGCGTTCATCTGGCCATGGCCAAGCAATCGGTATTCATGCGTGAACAACAGAAACCCAGTGCCTCGGTGCTGGTTAATCTTTACGCGGGACGCACACTTGATTCGCAGCAGGTGAATGCGATCGTGCACCTGGTATCGAGCAGCGTTCCGAATCTGCCCATCAAGAATGTGACAGTGGTGGACCAGACCGGCAGCCTTCTAAGCAAGACGGATGAAGCCAATCCCGGCACCGGCCTGGACCCCAACCAGTTGAAGTACGTGCAGGCATTGGAGCAAAGCTATGTGAAACGGATCGAGGCAATCCTGATTCCGATCGTCGGACAGGAAAACGTGCGTGCCCAGGTTGCGGCAGATGTGGATTTCGCCCATTCGGAGCAGATGGATGAGCGCTACAAGCCCAATCAGACGCCGGAAAGTGCCGCGTTGCGCAGTCAGCAGACGTCGGAATCGATGACCTCCGGTCAAGGCGAAGGCGGGGTGCCCGGCGCGCTCTCCAATCAGCCTCCCGCGTCCGCGACAGCCCCGATTACGACAACCCCGGCCACGCCGCCCAATCAGGCGCCGATACCCGGAACGCCTGGCGCACCCGCCCAGGCGGGCGGCGAGCCCGCCGTCCCAGCCGTGCCACCGCCGCCCGTCAATACGCGCAAGGATGCCACCACCAACTACGAAGTGGACAAAACCATCCAGCATGTGCGCAAGCAGGTTGGCGGAATCAGACGGCTGTCGGTTGCGGTGGTGGTCAATCACCGCAGGGTGACGGACGAGAAGGGAATAACCAGCATGCAACCCCTGGGCGAAGCGGAAAAGGCGCAGATCATGGATCTGGTGAAAGAGGCCATGGGTTTCAGCAGGGAGCGCGGCGATACCCTGAACGTGGTCAACAGCCCCTTTACGGATATAGAGAAAGAATCTGTGCCGGAGCTTCCCTTGTGGCAGCAACCGGAGATGATCGAGCTTGCCAAGGAAATCGGCAAGAATGTGCTGATCGGCGCACTGATTCTGTATCTGGTACTCGGCGTGCTGCGGCCGATGCTGAAGCGCATGAACCAGCCACCGGCGCAGGCGCCCGCATTACTAACTGGGAATAATGAGGATCAAGAGATGCAATCGACGTCTGCTCTAAACCAAGCGCCGCAGCTTTCCCAGTACGATGAAAAACTGGCTCTGGCCCGGCAACTGGCAAGGGACGATCCGAAGATGGTGGCGAGCGTGGTCAAGAAGTGGGTGGCCGGCCATGACTGAGCTGGGTGTCAATAAAAGCGCGATCCTGCTCATGTCGCTGGGTGAGGACGAAGCGGTGCAGGTGCTCAAGCATCTCACTCCCCGTGAGGTGCAGAAGGTCGGCACTGCCATGGCAAAGATCAAGAACCTGAGCCGGGATCAGATCGATAGCGTGATCAGCGATTTCTGCAGCCAACCGAAAGATAAGACCACCGCTTTGGCTCTCGACCCGGAGGGCTATGCCCGCTCGGTGCTTCATAAAGCGTTGGGCGAGGACAAGTCCGCGGATCTCATCAGCCGCATTCTGGAAGGCAGCGATACCAGCGGCATAGAGGGCCTCAAATGGATAGATTCGCCGTCGGTGGCGGAGCTGATCAAGAGCGAGCATCCGCAGATTATCGCCACCATCCTGGTGCATCTCGACCGTGATCAGGCAAGCGAGATTCTGGGACAGCTTCCCGAATTGCTGCGTAACGACGTGCTGCTGCGTATTGCCACGCTTGACGGCATCCAGCCTTCGGCATTGCGGGAACTCAACGATGTGCTGACCGACCTGCTGTCGGGGAGCGAGAATATCAACAAAAGTCCGGTGGGGGGCACCCGCACCGCGGCAGAAATCATTAATTTCATGGGCAGCGCAGCTGAGACTTCCGTACTCGACAATTTGCGCGAATTCGATCCGGATCTGGCCCAGAAAATAATAGACCAGATGATCGTGTTCGAAAACCTGATGGATATCGATGACCGCGGCATACAGCTGGTGCTGCGCGAGATCCAATCCGACACGCTCATCATCGCGCTGAAAGGCGCCGTGCCGGAACTGCGGGAGAAAATATTCAAGAACATGTCCAGCCGGGCTTCGGAAATGCTGCGCGAAGATCTGGAAGCAATGGGTCCGGTGAAAGTGCGAGAAGTAGAGGCCCAGCAAAAGCAAATACTGCAGACCGTCAGGCGCCTCGCTGATGAGGGTCAGATCGCATTCGGCGGCAAGGGCGAAGAGAGCTACGTTTAACCCGATAATCCATTAAGGCACTAGCACCCAGGTAGGTTTGGAGAGCCGCCTGATGGATTATCCGGGCTTGAATAAATAGTCTCCCTGTAAATTTGGTTTCAGGTTTTGAATTCATAAAGGCGCTTCAAATTTCGACTCCCAGCCGGGAGGGAATGACGCAGGAAATAACAGCCAATGGTCAGTCAAATTATTCCTAGAGAACACCTCGCCACTTATGAGCGCTGGGAAATGAGCGCCTTCAAAAAAACCGGTGCCTCCGCCATGGCACCGGCATTTGGTTTCGAGATCGAGGAGCCGGAACAGCAGTCAGCGGTCATTCTGCCTACTGTCGAGCAGATCGAGCGGATACATCAGGAGGCGCAGCAGGAAGGCTACGCGACGGGGCACAAGGCGGCTCAAGAGGCGGGTTACGGGGCGGGTTATGAAGCCGGGCGCGAACAGGCCACGATGGAAGCTGAAAGATTGCAGAGCCTGCTCAGCGGTTTCCAGCGGGCATTGACTGACGCCGATCGGACCATCGGCAACGATTTGCTTGCTCTGGCTCTCGATCTTGCCAAGCAAATGGTACGCGAGGCCCTCAGAGTGAAGCCAGAACTCGTGTTAACGATAGTGCGCGAAAACATACACCATGAGTCCGCATTCAGTCAGCCGCCACAGTTATACCTGCACCCGGAGGATGCCGCTCTGGTACGCGAATACCTGAACCACGAACTCAACGACTGCACAGTGCACGTCGACACCCGTCTGGAGCGTGGCGATTGCAGGGTAAAGACGGGCCACGGCCAGGTCGATGCCACCCTTGCCACCCGGTGGCAGCGTATCACGCAAGCACTGGGACAGAATAGCGCCTGGCTGGAACAACCCTAAACCCGACGGATGAACAATGACGCAAATTCCTGCCCATAACCCGATCGACACCCATGCCGGCCGATGGCGCGGCTTCCTCAATGGCTGCAGTGATATAGCAGCCGGTACCGAATCCTTTCAGCGGTCAGGCAGCCTCACTCGCGTCACCGGGCTGGTAATGGAAGCGGTCGGGCTCAAGCTTGCGGTGGGCAGCGGTTGCACGGTGCTGATGCCCAACGGCAACAGGGTGGAGGCGGAGGTGGTGGGCTTTCATGGGGAGAGGCTTTACCTGATGCCGACCCAGGACGTGTTTGGATTGACACCTGGCGCCAAGGTCATTCCGTGGGAAAACACCGTGAACCCCGCAACATTGTCTGAGCCCGGCGTTGCCAGTCATCCGCGCCGCCGCGCCTCCGACCGGGTCAGGCATTTCCCGGTGGGGGAAGGCCTGCTGGGGCGGGTGCTCGATGGTGCGGGGCGTCCACTGGATGGGCTCGGGCCATTAAAGGCTGAACGTGACGCGCCGCTCGTCAACCAGTCGTTCAACCCGCTTGACCGGGAACCCATCAAGCAAATACTGGACGTCGGGGTGCGTGCCATCAATGCGCTGCTCACGGTGGGGCGCGGCCAACGCATGGGTCTGTTTGCCGGTTCCGGGGTGGGGAAGAGCGTCCTGCTCGGCATGATGGCACGCTATACCAGTGCCGACGTGATTGTGGTCGGATTGATTGGCGAGCGGGGCCGCGAGGTCAAGGAATTCATCGAACAAAGTCTTGGTCCGGAAGGGCTGGCCCGCTCGGTGGTGGTTGCCGCACCTGCCGATACCTGGCCCTTGATGCGATTACAGGGCGCGTCCTACGCTACGTCCATTGCCGAGTACTTTCGCGACCAGGGCAAAAACGTGCTGCTGATCATGGATTCACTTACGCGCTATGCCATGGCGCAGCGAGAGATTGCGCTGGCGATCGGAGAGCCGCCGGCCACCAAGGGATATCCGCCTTCGGTGTTCGCCAAGCTGCCGCAACTGGTGGAAAGAGCCGGGAATGGTGTCAAGGGCGGGGGCTCGATCACCGCGTTTTACACCGTATTGACCGAAGGGGACGATCAGCAGGACCCAATCGCCGATTCAGCACGCGCGATTCTTGATGGCCATGTTGTCTTGTCGCGCCAGCTCGCAGAAAGCGGACATTACCCCGCTATCGACATTGAGGCTTCGATCAGCCGCGCCATGTCCGGTCTGATCACTCCTGAGTACTTCGAGCAGGTGCGCGGCTTCAAGCAGCTCTACTCGCGCTATCAGCGATCGCGCGATCTGATCAGTGTCGGTGCTTATGCGCCGGGAAGCGATCCATTGCTGGATCGGGCGATCATGCTGCATCCCCAGCTGGAGGCATTCCTTCAGCAGGGCATGTTCGAGTGCGCCGATTATACGGACAGCGCCGCTAAATTAGGTACATTGCTCGCCCCACGAGGCTGATTAGTCTTATTAAACCCTGACCGAGATTCTGATTAAAAAAATGGCAAAAAAATCTGCTTTGGATACGCTGCTCGAACTCGCCCAGACGCGCACCGACGATGCGGCAAAACGCCTGGGCGCGCTAAATGCGCAAGGGTTGGACATGGAAGCGAAGCTGGCGTTGCTGGTGCAATATTGGCAGGAATACTCCGCTCGCTTCCAGGCTTCAATGCAGCAGGGGATAACAGCATCTGATTGGCGCAACTACCAGGAATTTCTTAACAAGCTTGACGCCGCTGTTATGCAGCAACGCGAGCTTCTAGCCGCCACACAGCAACGCGTCGAGGTTGGCCGGGTGGCCTGGCAGTCGGCCAGGCGTACCCTCAAGTCCTATCACATGCTGGCACAGCGTCAGATGAGAGCGGAATTACTGCACCTGGCAAGGCACGAACAAAAGGAAACCGACGAGCGTGCGGTGAACGCCGCCGCGCGTCCGAAAGAATCGTACTAAGCGTACAACCACCCACCTTATGACAATCGGGAATATGCGATGCTAACCTCACCCATGATACAGAATTCGCCAAGTAATATACCCTCTTCCACAGTCAGGAATACTGCCTACGCTAATACCGATGAGGATATGCAGATTCCCAGCTTCGGCAAGGCGCTGGCGCAGGAAATGAACGCTAAAGGCAATGCGCCTGAAACCCGTCCAGCGGATACGAATACAAAGGCCGGCGATATCCCCGAGGAGACGGATACGGCTGCTGGCGATTCAAAAAATATGACAGATGCTAAGGATTCAACGGAATTGGAGGATTTGCGAGATTTGAAGGATACAAAGGAATTGAAGGAATTGGAGAATTCAAAGGATATGAAAGACATAAAGGATGTGAAGGATGTGAAGGGCATGGCCGTCAACAGCCCGGAGATGCGGGAAACAAGGGAAATGATGATCGATACGGCCGCCGCTTCTCCCCAATTGATGGATCTCGGCAGTATCCTGCACGGTCTGATCGCCGCGTACCGGCCTGAAGGCAGAACCGATACTCAAGCCAATACCGCAACCGATGCCGCAAATGCTTTAACCGATATACGGACAGGGCTGGCAGCTACCACCGAACAGCAGGCCAGTCTCGGGGCCATGCAGCCCGGCATGGCCGCTGTGCATCTCGGTAAAGATGGAATACCTGGGGTGCCTGATGCAGCGGCAATCGCGGATACCAGCGATCTAATGCCCGGGAACCCCAGCATGCTGGCCGCTGCGTTGACCACACCGGCAAAAGCGAAACATGCCCCAGATATCCAGGATATCCGCAGTGGAACGGCGATCAAGCTGGAACCGGGTGCCACGCAGAGCGATTTGCAACAAATCGTGCCTGGCGTGCCGGCATCCGATCAGCCCATCAACACCACAGGGCCTGGAAAATCGTTGCTGGAATCCGCACTCAGCGCGCCCAAGGATTTCCTTATAGTGGATCCTTCCGTTGCGGGATTAACCAATACGCCGATGCCGCTGGGGGCCGTATCGGCTGAACGCAGCGTTGCACCTGCCGCTGGCGCATTTGCTCATAGCGCGTTTGGCCTGGAGCCTCGTATTGGCGCGACCGGCTGGGACAACGCTCTGGGACAGAAAGTCCTGTGGATGGCTTCCAATCAGCAGCAGGTTGCGGAGTTGACCCTTAATCCATCCGATCTGGGTCCCTTGCAAGTGGTCCTGTCCGTCAACAATGACCAGGCCAGCGCAACATTTATTTCTCAAAACATTGATGTGCGGCAGGCGCTGGAAGCCGCGCTGCCGCGACTCAGGGAAATGATGGCGGACAGCGGAATCAACCTGGGCGAGACCACCGTCAGTGCCGACACTTCGCAACGGCAGGGGACATTCGGGCAGCAGGATCGCTCCCATGCACGCAACAGTGGAAGCAGAGAAACAATGATTGGGCCGAATATCGAAAGTACCGGCATCGGCATGGGCCATATTCCTGCTGGTGGGAACCGGTTGGTGGACACGTTTGCCTAAGGCCTGTTAACACTTATTTCGCACCCGCGACGGCGACGGATTTCATCCAGCACGAGGCATGAGCCGCGCGGCGGAGCAGGGCTCCGTAAGCGGCGAGTAACGAAGGGCTGGATGAAATCCGTCCCGTCCCTTCGGGTTGCGCAAAAAAACGCGGATGCCGCGTTGCAAAGCTTAGCCATAGGCCCACTATGGCCTGCGCTTCGTGCCTTGCCTCCACGTTTTTGTGTAGCAACGCGGGTGCGAAACAAGTGTTAACAGGCCTTAGCAGTCTGTCGGATTTAAAGGAAATCGGCTGCAGAAGCGTCTGGCTGGTCCATATTTCGCCGCTTTTTCGTCCAAAAATGAGTTGCGTATATCACCGCTAAAGAAAGTGCCAGCACCGCCGTTATCAAGTTATTGCTACTAAAATCATATTATGGGGATCGGCATGCACAGCACCTATGATTACTGGCTCGTCGCGCTATCGCTTGTCGTGGCCACGCTTGCCTCTTATACCGCGCTGGATCTGTCGGGCCACATTTCCGTATTGACGCGGCCCAGGCTACGCCACGCATGGCTCGCAGGTGGCGCGGCGGCGATGGGTATCGGCATCTGGTCGATGCATTTCATCGGGATGCTCGCCTTCTCGCTGCCCGTCCCGCTTGGCTACGATTTTGTAACTACCGGTTGCTCGCTGGTGATCGCCATGCTGCTCTCCTATTCGGTGTTGTATGTCGTCACGCAAACGAAACTGACACTTCTGCGTCTCATCACCGGCGGCACCCTGATGGGCTTCGGCATCTCCAGCATGCATTACACCGGTATGGCCGCCATGGAGATGCACCCCACCATTCACTACGATCCGATGCTGTTCGTCACGTCAATTGTCATTGCCATCGCCGCGGCCAATGCCGCCCTGTGGATTGCGTATAAGCTCAGTGACGCGGATCAGACCCACCTGATCGCCAAACGTATTGGCGCTGCCTTCCTGATGGGTATCGCGATTACCGGGATGCACTACACTGGCATGGCTGCTGCCCATTTCCCGCACGGTTCGGTGAGCGGCGCAGCCAACGACATCGATTCGCAGTGGCTTGCCACCACCATCATTTTGCTTACATTCGCGACCCTGATCGTGACGCTCATGTTGTCGCGTTTCGATGCGAGGACGAATGTTCTTATCGGCTCGGTATCTCAACTCAACGGCCAGATCGTTCGCCTGGCGACATTCGATACGTTGACGAATCTGCCGAATCGCTGGACGCTCATGGAGCGGATGGAACAAGCGATTCACGCATCCAGGCATCACCAGAAGATGTTTGCCATCCTGTTCATGGATCTTGACGGATTCAAGATTATCAACGACTCGCTAGGACACTCAGCGGGCGATGAAATCCTGAAAGCATTCGCGCAGAGGTTGCTGCATTGCGTGCGCGGCGGCGACACGGTCGCCCGGCTGGGCGGTGACGAATTCGTGGTGTTGCTCGAAAACCTTGCGTCCCCGGACGACGCAGCGGAAATGGCGGAAAGCGTGCTCAGCCGCATGCGCCAAGGCCTATGGGCCGATAGCCAGCCTCTGCAGGTAATGCCGAGCATCGGTATTTCCTTGTTTCCGCAAGATGGCGAAACTGTCGAAGCGCTGCTGAAGAATGCGGATGCCGCGATGTACGAAGCAAAACGGGGCGGGCGCAGCACCTACCGCTTTTTCGAGGCGAGCATGAATGAGGCGGCCACTCGCACTTTACAGATTCAACATGCCTTGCACGAAGCACTCAAAGCCGACTATTTTTCCCTGTGTTTCCAGCCAAAATTCCGTGGTGACAATAGCGAACTGACCGGTGCCGAAGTACTGCTCCGCTTGCGTCATCCAGAGCTTGGACCTTTGCTGCCAATGGAATTCATCCCGATCGCCGAACGCTCCGGACAGATTGTCCAGATCGGCTACTGGGTCGTACGCGAGACATGCCGGCAAATACGTCGCTGGAGGGAAAATGGTTTGCCGGCGGTCAAGGTGGCAATCAATTTGTCGCCCCGGCAATTGGAACAGTCGGATCTAGTCGCGAGAATGCTGGATATTGTCCGCTCCGAACAAGTCCCATGCGAACAAATCATGTTTGAAATCACCGAGACCGTGGCGATGCAGGACGCACCCAAAACGACCAACATGATCCGAGAGTTCCAGGAAAACAATTTCGAAATCGCCATCGATGATTTCGGAACCGGCTATTCAAGCCTTGCCTACTTGCAACGCTTTCGCGCCAAGCAGCTGAAGATAGACCGTTTCTTCACCAATGGCCTGGACGAATATGGTCGCGAAGGCAGCGCCATCGTTTCCGCGATTATTAAGCTTGCCCACTCCCTCGAGATGGACGTGGTGGCCGAGGGCGTCGAAACCGCTTCGCAACTTGAAAAATTGAAAGGCATGATGTGTGACGAGATGCAGGGGTTCCTGCTTGGGAAGCCTTTGGCAGTGGAAGAATTCAGTGCGCTATTGCATGGGCATAAGGGTGGGAGTTTGCTGATGTTTAAGAAGCACAGGGCAAGCGCGTAGTGAGCCCGTCTTGACCGGGAGCGAATGATCTCTGCTGCGTTTGGTCGATTGGAATAATTAGTTATTTGCCGATGCGGTCATCGTTCGCCAATTCCATGGATCTTTAGCGTCACAACTATTGGTTTCCAACCTAAATCAGGTAGTTGGACGAGGTGAAGTGTGCTGTTTTTTGGGGTGCGGGGCAAGGCGCAACGACGCGGAATGCGACCGCGCAGGGCGGAGCAGTGCCTTCCGCAGGAAGGTGCGACCCCGAAGCGGGATGCGGGCGCCCCATGCACGTGGAACGCGATCGCGGCATTCCCTACGCTGCCCGATCCCCGCTTCGCGGGGCCCCTCGTGCGACGCTTCGGGGCGCCGCTCCATTCCAAGAAGTTGCAACGCAGCCATGTGCCGCAAAAACTGTGCAATTCACCCCGTAGCGGGCCTCATCCGGAAGGTGAAAGTCAAATAATACGAAATATTGTTATCAACATGACGCTGATCTATCAGATGAGCGGTCAACTACCGGATTTAGGTTCAGGATTCTCAGAATCTTGATCCGGCAGGCGCCTGACCTGGTACGACTCATGTACCGAACTTTAGTTCTTCCAGCTATTTGCATGGATGATGTTCCGGCATCAAATTCCGAGATGACGCCTTTTTCCCGCTCTGTTTTCGGCATTATCCACCGGCAATTGGCTTGATAATCCGTATCACACTATGCAACGGAGCACGATCATGGCAAGCAAGGCAAATGCACCAGGCAGGGAAGATAGGGGGGCCAGAGTGGAAAAAAAATCCGGAGGCAAAAAAATGACACTGATTATCGCTTCCGCGGTACTGCTGCTTGGGGCCGGGGGCGGAGGCGCAGCGTGGTATATGAGCCGGACTCAGGATGGAGCGCCGTTCCAGACAAGGCACGAACCACCGGTTTTTGTGAATCTGGAAACATTCACGGTCAACTTGCAATCCGAACACGGTGATCAGCATCTTCAGACCAATCTGACCCTGAAAATGGAAGACTCCTCCGCGGCTGATTTGATCAAACTTCACATGCCGGAGGTACGTAATCGCGTCCTGCTGCTGCTTTCAAGCAAGGCGGCATCACAAATCAATGGCGTTGAGGGGAAGAAAAAGCTCGCTTCCGAACTGCTCGAGGAAATAAAACAGCCATCCAGCGAGCGCAGTCCCGGGCATGCGGTTCAGAGCGTGCTTTTTACTTCGTTCGTCATTCAGTAGTTATCGATCGTGAATAACGACTTTCTTTCGAAGGAAGAAGTGGAGGCCTTGCTCAAGGGCGTCATTGGCGGCGACGGAACCGACGGGGAAAAGCCGGCCTCGGGTTTCCGTCCCTACAATCTGGCAACACAGGAGCGTATCGTGCGCGGGCGCATGCCCACGCTTGAAATCATCAATGAGCGTTTCGCGCGGCTTTTGCGCCTTGGCTTGTTCAATTTTTTGCGCCGTAGTGCGAATGTGACAGTCGGCCCGGTGCGGGCAATCAAATTCAGCGAGTTCGTACGCCACCTGGTGGCGCCGAGCAACCTGAATCTGGTCCATGTCAAGCCATTACGCGGTACATCGCTGTTCGTATTCGACCCGACGCTTGTGTTTCTGGTGGTGGACAACTTGTTCGGAGGCGATGGCCGTTTCCACCCCAGCTCGGAGGGCCGGGATTTCACTCAGACCGAGCAGCGCATTATTCAGCGATTGCTGAACCTGGTGTTCGACAGCTATGGCAAATCGTGGCAACCGGTTTATCCAATCGAGTTTGAATATATACGGGCGGAAACAAACACTCAATTCGCAAACGTGGCTACACCCAACGAGGTGGTCGTAGCCACCACTTTCGAGGTCAGCATCGGTTCCGCGGTGGGAGAAATGCACATATGCATGCCGTATTCCATTCTTGAGCCGATCCGGGACTTGTTATCCAGCAGCATGCAGGGGGAGTCGCTGGAGGTGGACAAACGCTGGGTGGGGCGGCTGTCAAAGCAGGTCCAGGCGGCAGAGGTAACAATGCTGGTGGATCTGGCACACGTACAGGTCACGCTTGATCAGATACTCAATATGCAAGTGGGGGACGTCATTCCGCTGAATATTCCCGAGCTTGTCACCGCCAGCGTGGATGGGGTGCCGGTAATGGAGTGCCGCTATGGTATTTCCAACGGCCAATATGCTCTGCGCATGGAAAAGATGCTGGGCTCAGCCATTAGCGAATGATGTCCGCCGAACGCCGCAACCTGTCGAAACGACCCTTTACGAATAAATCCGAGGAACCGAACATGCCTGCCAATAAAACCAGCGCCGCCCGTATGACCGAACAGGAAGACGCCGCGGCGCTCGCCAACGCTGAAACCAACGTTGCGCCAGCCCAGATTTTTGAACAATTCGCGGATACGCGGAAGGCAGAAATCCATAACGATATCGATATGATCATGGATATCCCGGTCCAGCTGACTGTCCAGTTGGGACGCACGAAAATCGCCATCAAGAATCTGTTGCAACTGGCCCAAGGCTCGGTGGTGGAGCTGGATGGCCTGGCGGGTGAACCGATGGACGTGCTGGTCAACGGCTATCTCATCGCCCAGGGGGAAGTGGTAGTGGTGAATGAAAAATTCGGCATTCGTCTGACCGACATCATTACCCCGAGCGAGCGCATTCGTAAACTGAATCGCTGAATCTGTAATTGCGAATTTATGCACATGTGCTTTTTTTGAGGAAATCGTGATCGTGATGGATTCATTGTGTTGTACCGCCCCTGTGCATCGCGCGGAGAACTGCCGGAAGAATTACCGGACTACGTTGGGACAATGGGTCTTCGTATGGTCTTTTGGTTATTGCGCATTTCCAGCCAACGCCGCACCGGCGGCCGCTGCTCCGGCTGCCGATGGCGGTATGCTCCAGGTCATGCTCGGCCTGGGGCTGGTGCTTGCCGTGATCGCCGGCGCCGCATGGCTGCTACGGCGGTTTGGCGGTATGCCAAGAGGTCCTGCCAATGCAATCAGGGTTATCGGCGGTTCGTCCGTCGGTCAGCGCGAGCGGGTAGTGCTGGTGGAAGTTGCCGACACCTGGCTGGTAATCGGCGTTGCACCGGGTCATGTGACGGCGTTGCATAGTATGCCAAAGGGGGAGAATGTTGCATTGAATGACCCCACGGACCGTGCGGCGGGAATCGACGCGCGTTTTCCCATATGGCTCAGGCAGGTGATGGAGAAGCGGAATGAAAAATAACAAGACTATGTCTTTTACCCGCATTGTGCTGGGAATGGCGCTGTTTGGGGCTTCATTCGTTGCGCTGGCTCAGGTGCCCGGCTTGCCCGCTTTCACCAGTACACCGACCGCAGGCGGAGGACAAAATTATTCGCTGAGCTTGCAAACCCTGCTGTTATTGACGGCACTTACTTTCCTGCCCGCCGTGCTGCTGATGATGACCGGCTTTACCCGTATCATCATTGTGCTTTCACTGTTGCGCATGGCGCTCGGTACCCAATCCTCACCACCCAATCAGGTGCTCGTCGGGCTTGCGCTGTTTCTGACTTTTTTTGTCATGGGTCCGGTATTCGACAAGATCCATACGGACGCCTACGAACCCTATACCCATAACAAGATTACGCAGGCCCAGGCGCTGGAGAGAGGTGTCGCACCGCTCAAGGCTTTCATGATGAAGCAGACCCGGGAAGCGGATCTGGCATTGTTCGTCAAACTCTCCGGTCATCCGCAGCTGAATGGACCCGAAGATGTACCGTTGCGGGTCCTGGTCCCGGCCTTTGTCACCAGCGAATTGAAAACCGCATTCCAGATCGGCTTCGCGGTGTTCATTCCCTTTCTCATCATCGATATGGTGGTGGCTTCCGTACTCATGTCCATGGGCATGATGATGGTATCGCCCGCCCTGGTGGCGCTGCCCTTCAAGCTTATGCTGTTTGTATTGGTGGACGGGTGGCATATGCTGATTGGCTCGCTGGCGGAAAGTTTCTACTAAGACGTCCGGCAGGCTTGTTGATAGATTATTGAATACCGGGTGCCGGCCCTAACCAACCATCTTTGTCATTGATGAATCACCAAGGAGAAAACCATGACACCTGAAAGCGTAATGACTCTGGGCCAGAAGGCTATGGAAGTGACCTTGATGGTCTCCGCACCCATGTTGCTGGTGGCGCTGGCGACCGGCCTGGTAGTGAGCATTTTTCAGGCCGCCACTCAGATCAATGAAATGACACTATCATTCATTCCCAAGCTGGTGGCCCTGTTCGCAACCATGGTGCTGGCCGGACCCTGGATGCTTTCCGTAATGGTCGACTATATGCGGCAGGTGCTGGAGGGAATTCCCGCAATGGTGGGGTAGCGATAACCATTGCATACCGCTGAGAACCTCCGATAGATTTAAAGCCTCCTTTGTAAATGATAACCTTCGGCTCCGCCGATCTTAATGCCTGGATGACGTCCTTCATATGGCCGCTGGCGCGTATCCTGGGGCTTCTGGCGGCGGCGCCGGTACTCGGAAACGCCGCGATTCCGACGCGGGTAAAAATCGGGCTGGGGGTACTTGTCACATTGATTGTCGCGCCAGCTATCGGACCACTGCCGAAGGTCGAACCGGGTTCGCTTGAAGGGTTGCTGATTCTCGGCCAACAGATCATTATCGGGCTGGCGATGGGCTTTGCGGTACGCATCATATTCAGCGCGGTGGAGATGGCCGGCGAAATAGCGGGCCTGCAAATGGGATTGGGTTTTGCCACTTTTTTCAGTCCCCGCAGTGACGGCAGCACGCTGGTAGTGGGGCGCTTTCTCGGCCTGCTGGCGACGCTCACTTTTCTCACTATGAATGGCCATCTGTTGATGTTGTCGGTGCTGGCGGAGAGCTTCAGCGTATTTCCCATTTCCGCGGAGCCGTTCTCGGCTGGCGGCTGGAAGATGCTCGCGGGGTGGGGTGGCAAGATTTTCGAGGCGGGCCTGGGGCTTGCGCTGCCGGTGGTAACGGCATTGCTTGTCGTCAACCTGGCACTGGGTATTCTCACCCGCGCCGCACCCCAATTGAATATTTTCGCGGTGGGTTTTCCGATCACGCTGATGGTGGGAATGGTGGCATTGATGCTGTCGCTCCCTTATTTTATCCCGGTAATCGAGCGGCTGGTTACGGAAGCGCTGGAAACCATGCTGGAGGTGGCTCGCGCCGCTACCGGCCACTCATCAGGCAATCCTCCTGGGGATTTGCCGTGATTGCCTCAATTTTCAGATTGAAACTCTACAATCATTGCCCAAATTGCGAATTGCTTACGAAGGGGCTTGCCTCCTCAGCAGCTTGACGAAATAGCTATTATCAATTCCAGGAAGAAGGGATGAGTATATTCACGAGTTTCCGACAAGTAATCGCTGTAGGTGCAGTTTACGATACATCATTCCAGGCGAAAGACTATCCTGATGGTGCGAACGCATCCTCTACACATGCTGATCAATATAGGTAAGCCCCCGGTTATGCCGGGGGACTCACCGGAGTTTGACCTTTACGATGGTCGGTGTGAATTTCTGATCTCTACCAAGAGAAAGAGGATGAGCACTATGATCAACTCAAACTTGGCATGTGATGCCGCCTTTAGGCGGCGCCAGTTTCTTGCCCCTTTGAGGGGTTAACAGAAATAGGCCTCCGGCTTTGCCGGAGGTAATTTGACTTGTTCTATACGCACCCATTCCAGCGTATGAACCACCTTCTCCAGCTTCGGTGTCAGCGAATCTGCTTCCAATCTCAATTCCGGCATCAACTCACCCTGAACCACCTGCCACCGTTGCATTACTCCTGTGTGTTGCGTAGTATCCATATCGGACGTATAGATGAAGTATTCAGGACCCCCCATCTTGCCAGCATGGCCGCCCATTTCTACCCCATCCGGCGGTTAATCCCGTTCACGCGGGGAGTTTTGCAAGAAACTCACTTGTTATTTGTCGACTTTGATCTATGAATAAACTTCAGGCTAGTTCGTCATGCTGTGGATAGTGGATCAAGGTTGTGCTCAATTCACCCTGAATTCCACTATAAGCGCGATGGCAGCATAGCCGCCAGGCACCAAGAGCAGGACAACGAAGAAGGGCAGGATCATCAGGGAAGCTTCTTTTAAAGAACATTTGTTTTTCCTATTTTTCCAATGTATTTGTTCCACTTTCGGGGCAGAGTATTGACAGAAGGAGCAGACAATGGGTTGGGCACCGAATTGGGTTGGCATCAAGGGCGGTGTTGCGGCACCGTCGACTTCCATTACCTCGGTTGCGAGGTATCCGCGGCATCTCGATATCTTTTGCGTGGGCACCGACCACGGAATTTACAGCGCCTGGTGGGATATCTCCACGGGATGGTCGAACTGGTTTCATATTGCCGGTGGCATCGCGGCGCCGGGGACGACCGTCACCGTGGTCGCCCGCAATCCCGACCACCTCGATCTTTTCGTGGTGGGATCGGACCACAAGATCTACAGCATCTGGTGGGATGCGAACGGCGGGTGGGCCAACGGCTGGTTCCGTGTTTCCAACCTGACCGCGGCGCCGAGGACTTCCGTCGCGGCCATTGCCCGAAACCCCAACCACCTGGACCTGTTCGTGGTGGGATCGGATCACAAAATCTGCAGCATCTGGTGGGACGCCCAAGGCGGCTGGGCGGCGAACTGGTTCGTTGTCAGCGGCGGCGTCGCCGCAGGCGGGACATCAATCACGGCGGTGACCCGCAACCCCAACCATATCGACCTTTTTGCGGTCGGGTCCAATCATGGCATCTTAAGCACCTGGTGGGATGCCAGCACGGGCTGGGCAAGCTGGTTCCAGGTTGCGGACGGGTTCGCCGCCGCGGGCAGTTCGGTTGCGGCCGTGGCGCGTTATCCGACCCACCTGGACCTTTTCGCCGTCGGCATGGACCATAGAATCTACAGCATCTGGTGGGACGCCAATGGTGGCTGGGCCCAGGACTGGTTTGTGGTGGCGGGCGGCACAGCGGCTCCCGACACGTCTATCAGCGTCGTGTCGCGCTATCCCGATCACCTCGATGTCTTCGCCGTGGGCACGAACCACGGCGTTTTCAGCATCTGGTGGGACGCTAGCACCGGCTGGGGCTCCTGGTTCCAGATCGCCGCAGGCGCCGTCGCGCCGGACAGCCCGCTCAATGCACGGAGTCCCTGGGACCGGCACGGTATGATTCGAGGTTTGCCGGTCGTCGCGCCGGGAACCTCGATCAATGCATTGAGCCGCTATCCCGACATCCTCGATGTCTTTGTCGTGGGAGTCGATCAGCACGTCGACATACGCAATGACTTTGTCGTGGGAGCCGATCGCCACATCGATACGATCTGGTGGCTCGACCAAATCTACTTCTTCATGCAGCCCCAGCAGCAATCGAACTGGTGCTGGGCGGCAACCGCGGCCAGCGTCGCCCTGTTCTACCAGCCGGGAAGCGGCTGGCAGCAGTGCGACGTGGCCAATGGCGAACTGGCGCGAACCGACTGTTGCGGCGCAGGGGCATCCGGCCCCTGCAACGTCTACGGCTTCCTCGACCAGGCGCTCACGGTGGTGGGCCACTTCGACCACTGGGTGGGCGGCATCGCCACTACCGCCCAGATCGAGAACGAGGTCACCTTCGCCCGTCCGCTGGGGATCCGGGTGGCCTGGTCGGGCGGCGGCGCCCACTTCCTGGTCATCAAGGGGCAATATAGTGCGGGCGGTATCGACTATGTGTCGGTTGACGATCCGATCTACGGCCGCTCGGACGTCAATTACGCGACCCTGCAGACTGCCTATAAAGGGTCGGGGACGTGGACCCATACTTACTACACCAAATACTGAGGAGTTTCCGATGGCCCTGATCGCTCCAAAACCTCCGCAACAGGCGCTGGATGCCATGCATTCCACCTTCCTGGACTTGAGCAGGAATCGCGCCTTCAGAATCCCTGCCTTGCGCAACGCTGCCGGGCCCCTGCAGCTTGCCGAGCCGCATCAAGTGTTCACGCTCGGTCTCACCGACCTTGCGGCCGGAAAAGGCCTCGATGCGGCCAGGCCAACCGGATGGCGCTATCTCGTGCAGGAAGGTGACAATGTCCTCGCCTCCGCCGAAACGGTTGCCGGGCCCAGGGGGGAACAGGTTTTCTCCACTCTTAACGAAGGCCGCTTCGTCGATTCGAGCGCGAAGGCGATGCGTGCGGCAAGGGACTCTCCGGAAGTGGGGCAGGGCGGCTTTGAACTGCGGCTACTCAATGTTCCCGGACTCTATGTCCTGGCTCTCTGGCTTCATGGTGCTCAGGGAAAAGGCGATCTCCTGGTACCGCTGGCACCCTCTCCAGTGGAAACTCCGGCAGGCAAACCAGTTGCTGCCGCCGTGCTGCTCAAGGAGCTTGCAGACAAGGCCCGGGCACCTATCGGGGCTGCCGACCGGAGCGGCGGGTAGACTGTTGAACAAAGCGCCTGCATTCAAGGCAGGTGCAACGCTCAAGGCACCGCCTCAGTGTTTAACGGCCGGTGTGGCCTGACGGCGGGGAATGAAATCAGGAGATTCGCGGACGCGAGAAACGTTCGCGGTTTAGCACGCCGGTTTTAGCGAATCAGGAATTCTTTGGATAGCTGTTCAGCTAGCCGTTTAGCGTGCCACCGGAACCGGTGAATCCGAGCGTATTCAGCCATGCCGTGATCTCCGAAGCTCGGTGATATCACCACGTCTCCAGATTGATGTAAAAAAGATCAATTTGCCCCTGGTAGTGCGTATGTTGGGTTTACCCCTTGTAGGGGGATTTTGAGAAGAGTGGCGTAGTTATTCATACGCCCGGCTGAACAAAATTTCCATACGAAACAAAAGTCCAGCAAGGACGCGCGTCAATTTATGAAACATTCGGGTTAACATTGATCTTTCGCAAATTGATGCTAAAGTTAATAGCACGTTTTGTAAATAGGTGAAGCGAGAGGCAAACTGTGCGAGCAGCCTCCGCCATTACGCCACTTTTTCTTCGCTGAACCGCCAGGAGCCGCATGATGCCAAAACTCGACCATGCCACTTTCATTAATCGTTTAAAGGGCAAATCCATCGACGCCGCCGCGCTGCGGAGTGCTTACCCGGATTTGAACGTGAGGACCATCGCCGCTAATGGCGTTATCACAGGCACGGCACAGAATCTCGAGAAATTGTGGGAGATCATCGATAACTACGATCACGATGGCAACGTCAACACCATCTCCGATGCGCCGGCCTTATCCATTGCAGAGTGGTTGTTTACCAAGGCGGAAAGTCCTGTGTCCCTGGGCGGCGAGACGGGGAGTTGGAGGAAGGTTGCGGAATTCGGCGACAGAAGCATTACCAGCAATAGTAATGCTCATCGATCCGCCATCGACAGCACCGGTATTGGCCTCTACTACGGGGATCATTCGCCTTTCCGTGAAAATATCCTGAGAGGGGATCGCCAGGGCCTGCAAATGCAGTTGGACGCCATGGGGGCGGGAAGCTGGCGTATGGAGTCCATCGAACCTGGATCCGTTGTTATCGAAAACACATCCGGCCAATCTGCCCGCCTTCAGGAGAGCTCATGTATCGGCTGGGTGATGCAGAATGCCAAGGCGGCTTATGAAGGCGCCGGCATGGGCGCGCGCTTCGCCGAGATCAACAACAGAGTGAAGGATGCCGATCTGCGCGGCACTGTTTTGTGCGAGGAGCTGCAGAAAGACGGCTGGACGGCTGTCTTCTACTCACCACGGACCGCCGCAGACCTGTCGGATTCGGGCGAGCGCGAGAAATTGGGCGCGCTTAACATGGCAAAGGCCGGCGCGCGCGTGTGGAAGTCACCAATTCCGGAATCGAGCGGCGTGCGTTGCGACGCGGTTATCACCGGCTATCGCGGGGTCACGCCAGACCGCAATACCGAGGCGCTGCTGGAGAAGCTGGAGAATGTGCCCTTCTTCGTCGGCGTTGCCAATGGTGGCATACACACTTTCGTGGGGCACAATGGAAGCGTCTGCGATTTTCACTGGACGGCGCAGCCTGACGACAGGAATGCCATGACCGAGAACCCCATTCGGGAATGGAAGTGGGATACGGGGCTCTACATGGTGCCGCCGGGATACTGGTAAAACTTTACAGCTGGGCTGCGTAAATTTCTTTTTTACCCATTTGACTCATTTCCATCCATCCAAAGGATCGGAATAAAATCATGAGCACTTTCGAAGAAAAGGTTTGGGGTAACGCAAATGCCTGACCGGTTTGCGGTATGGATGACTCTGGTGATGACACCCCTGATCCTGGGTTGCGCCCAAATCAAATCCTTCACGGTGGTGCCGAGTACCATTTGTCCTGGCGAGACCGTCAGGGTTGACTGGCTTACTTCGGGCGATGCGGGCAATGGAACATTGGATTCGGTTCCGGTACTGGCGGGCGCAGGGGAGGTACCTGAGGAAGGATCGCGGTTCTTTACCCCCGCACAAAGTACGCGTTTCATACTCAAGGTTCCGGGTGTGCTCAAGAACGCTCAGCGCGAGTGGGATGTGCAGGTAGCCCCGGAGCAGAGTTCCAGGCTGCTGGGAGGCATTGCCCAATGTGGCGGCGAACCTCAATCGGTATCGGCTTCATTTACGATTCAGCGTGAGGACTCTTCAACACGTATTCGCGCCATATTGATCACGAATAGCTACCCCCGGCTGTTATCGATCAGCAAAGACGGCATGGAAATTGATATTCCACCAAACGGCACAACCGATGGCTTCAAAAACGTATCCATGATTGGAACCTGGATAGTTCGTAGTCCCGTCGGCCCTGATGAAGCATGCGATAACGCACTCCAAGCGGTTGCGCGCAGGTTGATTATCAAAATACAGATGGCCTGCAAGGAGTAATCCATGGCGATTCTTGATCAGATTGAGACCATTGTGATCGTGATGCTGGAGAACCGTTCTTTCGACCATATGCTTGGTCATCTCAGCATGGCCCGGTTCGGCAATCGAAAAGATGTCAGGGGCCTGGTCGATCCCGAAGCAAATCTGGACTATACGAACTTCCTCGATGGTCAGGGTTACCAGCCCTTCGAGTTGAAGGATGGACCCCTGCTGCACGATCTGCCCCATAGTAGACCTCTCGTGGCGGCTCAGTTAGGGACGCCTGGCGCTCCCTTCACCATGAGCGGTTTTGCCGAGGCATACTATCGTGCCAGCGGAAGCAAGGTAAACGATCCGCCGCCGATGGGTTTTCTCTCGCCTGCCGATGCATCCATGTCGAGTTTTCTGGCGGCGCAATATGCCGTGTGCGACAACTGGTTTGCGCCGCTGCCAACGGATACCCAGCCAAACCGTTCGGTGGCTTACACAGGCTACTCCCTGATCGAAGACACGAAACCGCGTCCTATTCCTACCATCAAGGGAAGCTTCATTTTCGAGTGGCTGAAAGCTCATAACGTCAGTTGGCGTGTGTATCACTGCGGAATATCGTTCTTTACGCTGTTTGATCGGTTTGATGAAGTGCTGGGCCCCAACTTTCGCAGTTTCAGACAATTTCCGGGAGATTTTGAGTCCGAATCGGTATCGGAGATGCCAAAAGTCATGTTCATCGAGCCTGAATATAGCGATTCGCCTGTCCATTTCGGCTGGACCGCCAACGACAATCATCCGCCCACGCCTGTCGGTCCCGGTGAAAATTTTCTGCGTGATATTTACAGGCTGCTGACCAGGGATGCCGCCAAATGGAATCGTACGCTGCTGATTGCCACGCATGATGAACATGGGGGTTTCTTCGATCATGTTCCGCCGCTGACGATTCCCACTCCGGTGCCGCCCGGCGCGCTTTTCTCGACGGGATTCGAGAGTACCGGCCCCAGGGTCCCGGCGCTCATCGCATCGCCATGGATTGCGCCTGGCACCGTATGCAAGGGTGCGATGGACCATACCTCCATACTGCAGTTGCTGTCCGAGAAATTCGCGGGCACCCCGGACTATAATGACGAAGTCAAGCGGCGTAGAAAATTGGGGATACAGAGTGTGTCGCAAGTACTGGCTCAGCCACTCGCCCAGCCGAGAATCGATATCCCGTCCCCGCCACAGGATATTATTTCAAGTTCGGTCGTGATGGCGCCGTCGACCGAGCCACAGACCGATAGTCAGCAGGCTTTTACCGAGGCGGCAAAGAAACTATTGAAGTATGACCGTACGCGCGCACTCGAGAAGTATCCGGAACTTGTGCATATGCCGGAAGAATAATATTTCCGAAAATGCGATCGTCATTCAGACTCTGGCAAGCTGTTAGCCAAGCGCTTTCGCGATGCGCCGTAATGCATTTTCCAGGTTGGTCATGTGGGTGGCGAAGGAAAGCCGGATATAGCCTTCGCTGCCGAAGGCTGACCCAGGCACCACCGCCACACCGCTGTGTTCCAGCAGATATTCGCTGAAAGCGATATCCGTGGAATCGTTAATCACTCCTTTGGCATGCAACCCGCTGATGGCTTCCCGGACATCGGCAAAAGCATAAAATGCGCCTTCAGACAACAGGCATACGACGCCAGGGATGGCATTGAGTGCGCCGGTTATGAACTGATTACGTTCCTTGAATGCTTCCACCATGGGTACAATACAGGACTGATCGCCATTAAGCGCCACTTCCGCGGCGGCCTGTGAAATGGAAGCGGGGTTGGAGGTGCTTTGGGACTGGATATTTTCCATGGCGGTAATGATATGTGCCGGGCCGCCGCAATAGCCAATGCGCCAGCCTGTCATGGCATAAGCCTTGGATACGCCATTAAGCACGATGGTGCGGTCATGCAGGGCAGGGCAGGCATTGAGGATATTCACGAATTTGCCGCCCGAAAGCAGTATATGCTCGTACATGTCATCGGTGGCGATTAGGATATTAGGATATTTCAGCAGAACTTCGCCCAGCGCTTTAAGTTCATCGAATGTATAAACACCGCCGGAAGGATTGCTGGGACTGTTGATAACAAACATTCGGGTTTTGGGTGTAATAGCTTTTTCGAGCTGCGCCGCAGTTATTTTGAAACCCTGTTCGATACCGGCTTCGACAATCACCGGCTTGCCTTCGGCGATCAGAACGATGTCAGGATAGGAAACCCAGTAGGGCGCGGGAATGATGACCTCGTCGCCGGGGTTGATGACCGAAAGCGTCAGATTGAAAAAGCTTTGCTTGCCGCCGCACGAAACCAGAATTTGCTTCGCGGAATAGTCAAAATTATTATCGCGCTTGAATTTGGCGATAATGGCATTTTTCAGGCCGGGGGTGCCGCCCACCGCCGTATATTTGGTGAAACCTTTATTAATGGCGGCAATGGCCGCATCCTTGATATGTTGAGGGGTGTCGAAATCCGGTTCGCCGGCACCCAGTCCGATGATATCCTTTCCTTCCGCCTTGAGCCGGGCGGCGCGGGCGGTGACGGCAAGGGTGGGGGAGGGCTTGATGGCCTGAACGCGCTTTGAGAGTTCCACGATAATGTCCTTAGTGTCCTTGCACTGATGCGGGTTGTGTCCGCATGATAATATAGGCGGATAGTCAAAAAATATTGGACCGGGCATTATACCTGTGATCGTTACCTTCCCCAATAGCCCTTACAAGCTGCATCAATCGTTCACGCCCGCTGGCGATCAACCTGAAGCCATCGACAAGCTGGTGGAGGGGATAGAGGATGGCCTCGCGTTCCAGACGCTGCTGGGGGTGACAGGTTCCGGCAAAACTTTCACGATGGCTAACGTGATAGCACGGCTTGGCCGTCCCGCGATCATCATGGCGCCGAACAAAACGCTGGCAGCTCAGCTCTATGCTGAAATGCGCGAGTTTTTCCCCGAGAATGCCATCGAGTACTTTGTATCCTACTACGATTATTATCAGCCGGAAGCCTATGTTCCTTCGCGCGACCTGTTTATCGAGAAGGATTCCAGTATTAATGAGCACATCGAGCAAATGCGCCTGTCCGCAACCAAGGCGCTGCTTGAGCGGGATGACGCCATAATTGTCGCCACCGTATCGTGCATATACGGTATTGGCGACCCGGTGGATTATCATGGCATGATTCTGCACCTGCGCGAGAATGAAAAAATCACTCAGCGCGAGGCCATACAGCGGCTGATCGAAATGCAGTATGAGCGTAATGAGTTTGAATTCGGCCGTGGAACCTTCAGGGTGAGGGGTGACGTACTCGACATATTTCCGGCGGAAAGCTCGGAAACCGCTGTGCGAGTATCGCTGTTTGACGATATTGTCGAAAGCATGGTGTTGTTCGATCCGCTCACCGGGCGCACGCTGAAACAAGTGTCGCGTTATACGGTTTATCCCTCCAGTCACTATGTAACGCCCAGAAGTACCACATTGCGCGCCATCGAGACTATCAAGGAAGAATTGAGGGAGCGCATCGATTTTTTTCAGCAAAACCATAAGCTGGTGGAGTTGCAGCGTATCGAACAACGTACCCGCTTTGACCTGGAAATGCTCAATGAACTGGGGTTCTGCAAAGGTATCGAGAACTACTCGCGGCATCTTTCAGGGAAAAAACCGGGGCAGCCGCCACCCACCCTGATAGATTATCTTCGCTCCGATACGCTGATGGTGATCGATGAGAGCCATGTGACCATTCCACAGACAGGCGGAATGTACAAGGGGGATCGTTCCCGCAAGGAAAACCTGGTGGAATATGGTTTCCGCCTTCCTTCCGCGCTGGATAACCGCCCGCTACGGTTCGACGAGTTCAGGCAAATGATGCCGCAAACGGTATTTGTCTCGGCAACCCCTGCGGAGTTTGAGCGGGTTCACAGCGGCCAGGTGGTGGAACAGGTGGTGCGTCCCACCGGCCTGGTGGACCCGCAGATCGAGATTCGCCCCGCAACTACCCAGGTCGACAACCTGATGTCGGAAGTCAGTCTGCGCACGGCCAAGGGCGAACGGGTGCTGGTGACGACGCTGACCAAGCGCATGGCGGAGGATTTGACCGATTATTTTTCCGATCATGGCATCAAGGTGCGCTACCTTCATTCCGACATCGATACGGTGGAGCGGGTGGAGATCATTCGCGACCTTCGGCTGGGAAAATTCGATGTCCTGGTGGGTATCAATCTGCTGCGTGAAGGATTGGACATTCCGGAAGTGTCGCTGGTGGCGATACTGGATGCCGACAAGGAAGGCTTTCTGCGTTCGGAACGTTCACTGATCCAGACAATAGGCCGGGCGGCGCGCCATATCAATGGTACCGCGCTTCTCTACGCCGATAGGATTACCGATTCCATGCGTCGCGCCATGGATGAAACCGAGCGCCGGCGCAATAAACAAATCCTGTTTAACCTTGAGCATGGCGTTACGCCGCGAAGCGTGCACAAACGTGTCAAGGATTTGATCGATGGCGTTTACAACATTGAAACCGCGCAGCAGCATCTAAAGGCGGCGCAGGTACAAGCCCGTTATGATTCCATGAGCGAGGTGCAACTGGCAAAAGAAATCAAGCTACTGGAAAAGCAGATGCTGGATGCCGCAAAAAATCTTGAATTCGAGCAAGCCGCTCAATATCGTGATGAGTTAAAAAGGTTAAAAAACAAGCTGTTCGTGGGATTTATTGAACCTGAACCTGAGGTAAGCCAGGAAAAGACAGCGCCACTCAAGAAGAGGGCGCTTAAATAACATAAGAATCAAGTATATAAACTTGAATATTAAGGTTAATTCTTATTTAACAATTGTCGCGGAATTGACAAAAATAATTTGATCGAAGGTACGATTCAGTGTGCTGCTTTTGAAATTTTTCATGACCAGGCTTTGCTCGAACCGTACATGATCACCCACTTTTACCCGGGTAGTGGGCGCTGCAATCCAGAACCGTTTTTCGGTGGTGGCCAGCTCCATGTAGGTATAGCCTGGCGCATCCAGGGTGGAGAGGACCTTACCCTCATTGCTTGGCATTCCCGCTGCCGCAGTCGTTGCACTGGTGTTCGCTTTCTCGGCAGCTGCGTATAAAGGGCTTGCCAGCGCAATTCCGATAGAGAAAGCGACTGCAAAATAAGATATTTTCAAAACCGCCTCCGATAGGGGTAAATTTTCCAGACGGCATGATACACCTCAATTCCCTGGAGTTCCAATCGAAAATACCGGGTATAAATACTGAGCGTGTTGCTGGTAAAATCGAGATGATTCAATATTAGAGCATGGAGGGCTGGGTCATGGAATTTGAATGGAAAGTAGTTGATGAACACCATCAGGAGGTATTTGTAGAGAAGCATATCAGAGGCCTGTTTATAGAAAAGCATGTCAGAGGCCTGCTATGGGTTACATCTGCCGGTTTCTCATTCTGGCATAGCTATCCTAACCCGGCGGTGGATCTCTCCCATGTAAAGAGTATTGACGAAGCAAAGAAAGTCGTGGAGACCGCGCTTTGTTTAGAGGAGTACTCGGCTCCCTCAGCTAATGACGGGCATTAAGGCTGCTGACACTCGAACGGGGCTCATAGGGTTAAGGTTTTCCAGTCCAGGGATCCGTTTGGGAATCTGTCCGGGAGCTAGTCCGGGAATCAGTTCCAGGAACACTCCGGGGATCAAAGACAAAAATGGAGGGTGCCGACCCGTCCAGGAATGTCGATGAGCCTGGTACGGTACGTTGCATCATGGTCACGCCCGGGCCCAGAAATGATTCCGTGGCAGGTTGTGCAGATTGTTGCGGGGATTGCCCGGCGCTGAGACCCGCCGGTTTATTTTTCTGTGCGCAGATCGCTGCGCCTTCCTCTGCACTCCTGCCCGCTTTTTGCTCCGCGGCTTCACAGGCCAGCGTTTGATAGACCGGCATGAATTTCGATGCTTCTGCGTAACGGCCGGTTTTCATCAGTTCTTGCACGTGGAGCTGGGCATCCCTGAATTTGCTTTGAGCATCTGGCGATTGATAAATTGGATTCGTTTCCTGGGCCTGTGCAGTGGCCGCAATCAGCGCCACGAAGATAGCCGCAATGATAAATTTCACGTCTTCTCCTTCTTATAAGATGGGCTTGGCTCTAATCCCAGAAGCCATTGCCGATAGTTCTTGATAATTAGAATATTTATCCCGAAATATAGCTTAATCTTACTCTATTGGCAGATCTGCGTGGGGGAACGTGATTGCCAATTGCTAATGCCTTCTCATATTGCCGATTATCCCAAATCCGGCAATTGACCGCCTCTTTAGGTTAAGATTATGATTCACAATGGTTTTCTTGTCTTACTCGACCTTCATCTTTGATTGGTGCGCGTATCGCTGCAAAAACCGTCACATAAAATTCACGTGGAATGAGTGCGCGATAGGATTACTTCCAGAAAACATGTCCTCCCGCTTATTCGGCGTATGGTAATGAGACGGAATTTTCGGCGGTTTGGGCTTATCCATCCCTAATAGCTGATCAGGCACATCAGGGCGAGCATTTCCGCGCCGGGAAAGAGCAAAATGAATACGCCGCAGGTAAGCGAGCTCTGTAAATGAAAAACGGGAACCTGGGTTCCCGTTCCGGAGTGTTTCTTCCTGAATCAATTCATGGAAGCTTTACGGCGACGGCTTATTGCACCTATCAGCCCAAGACCCGCCAGTAGCATGGCATAGGTTTCTGGCTCGGGCACAGGTGCGGCATATATGAAATCATCCATGGCAACGACATCAATCACGTTATCCGGGCCAAAAGGGGCGCCATCATTGACTCCTGCACCCAGTGCCATGTTTCCGCTGGTGATCTGGACATGCGAAATGATGGCGCCTTCAGTGAAGGATACCCTCAGGAATGACAAGCTCTCGGAGTCAACTGTGCCAACGGGCACATTGAAAACCCCCAGTGAAGCATTAGCAGCGTCGAAAAACTCAATCTTTGTTGAACTGGTCAGATCGACATCCGTAAATACCGACCCGAAGCCCGAAACCAGTGCGGGGGTAGTAGTGCCTGGTAAAAAGAACGAAACATCCACGACATTGCTACCCACGCCAGTAAAGAGGCGCTGCGAACTGAAAACTCGAAAATCTGATGAGTAAGTGGGATTGATATTATCGAATTCAACAGGGGCTATTCCGCTATTCGCACTCACCTGAACACCTGTGAATGAAAAAGTAATTGCTGCGGTTTGTTATCAGTACAAAACGGGCCACGGCCTTATAACGATACTCGTTATCCTGAGACGTTCGGTGCGCTATCCAACATAGATAGGGAATCGATATGAATGGGTAGCAAATTGGGTACGAAGAGGAAAGGCTGGGATTGAAACGGTGGGGTGATTTGCTTTGAAACGGCGTAAAAGAGGCCCGGCAAGGAGTAGTTGGCCTGTGCCGGGCCAGTGGTATCTACTACAAGAGGGAGAAAAAAGCAGATACCAGTGCGTATTATCTTCTCCCTTGATCTTGGCTTCTGTACGGAGCCACACATAAAGCGTATTTATCTTGCTTGATGGTCATGCGTACATTAAAACGAAATCATTTGCAGCCAAGCCAGCTGTTTCGTATAACTCAATATTTTCCCGACCCTGACCATTGGAAGCGGATGAACCGATTAAATTGACAGAATCCCGGCATGTTTAATTTGCGCATAATGTATATTATGTTAAATAGATGATAAATGGAGGCAAGCCAGCGCTGCAATCTTTTTTGCATTATTCCTTCTTCTCTTCCGTAAATGCGGGCCACTTCGCAAACGCAATAACCCACAGCAGGATCAGGATACCTCCAGGGATGAGTGCGAGTAATGAAAATACGGGCTTGAAACCCGCCCGGGCGAAAATTCTCCAAAATGGCACGACAATAAAAATTGCGGCTCCTATCAGCCAAGGTACGATCTCGAAGTCATCCATGTAACCTCCTGAAGTAGATTGATGTTTAATAGTTATAGTCAAGCAGAAATACGCTAGCGAGAAATGCTAGGCTGACTTCTTTATTCATACGCATAAAAAGCGACGGAGAATGTGGATTGAATCGGAGTTCTCCACAAAATAACTTTTCTATATCAATATGATATAGTATATTTTTAATGTAAAAATAGCGCATGCACGGCAGGTTTAGTGTTTCTTTCCTAGCGTTCAAACTGCGAAGGAGAACCAAGTTCCGTTTTATCAATGTCCGCAAATTCTTCCATTTGCATATCTTTTTGCAAAAACCTTATTGTCGTCGCCGTGCAAGGTGAAACTCTACTCCGATGGGGAATTTTGGGGCCAGATCCTGAGCGTCATACCGCACCCGCCGCAGTCGTTGCAAGACAAGAAGAAATCATCGGTCTGGTATGATGGATCGTGGTGAGCCAATAATATCATTTTGCT
Organism: Nitrosospira multiformis; assembly: GCF_900103165.1. Lineage (NCBI taxonomy): Bacteria > Pseudomonadati > Pseudomonadota > Betaproteobacteria > Nitrosomonadales > Nitrosomonadaceae > Nitrosospira > Nitrosospira multiformis. The sequence continues at coordinate 2,080,492 of NZ_FNKY01000001.1, forward strand.
CATGCTGGTCGGAAAGTCGGAAGGAATGCCGGCTGACCGGGGTGCTGTGTTTTATGCTTAACGGAAACTGTGGCTGTTACCACTCGAAAGTAGCGGCCAGCTCTAATGTCCGGATTCTTGTGCGCTGCGTGAGTGGTGGTTATCGTTACGAAGGCTCCCTCCCCTCCAGCGCGCATATTCCTTCTTATTTTCCTCCTTCATGAATCATCCTACCGTCAAGCGATATCTGCCCTGGGTCGTCGCTACCGCGTTATTCATGGAGCAATTGGACTCGACCATTGTCAATACCGCGATTCCGGCCATGGCGGCCAGTCTGCATGCAACGCCGCTGAGTCTAAAGGCCGTTGTTGCCAGTTATATTCTGAGCCTGGCCGTCTGTATCCCGGTGAGCGGCTGGATGGCCGACCGTTACGGAACACGGCGGGTATTCAGCATTGCCGTCATCATTTTTACATTATCGTCCATTTTATGCGGGTTGGCTGTCAATGTGCCTATGCTGATAGCGGCGCGCATTTTGCAAGGAATGGGTGCCGCCATGATGCTGCCCGTGGGAAAACTCGCCATCATACGAACCTTTCCCAAGTCCGAGCTGCTGATGGCAATGAATTTCGTAATCATACCGGCTCTGATCGGTCCGTTGCTGGGTCCTACGGTGGGTGGTCTTATCGTGCACTGGCTATCGTGGCGGGAAATATTCTTTATTAACGTTCCTGTTGGCCTGGCGGCGCTTTATCTTATACATCGGCACATGCCGGATTACCGTGGTGACACGCCTCGCCCGCTGGATTTCATCGGTTTGGCTTTGTTTGGCAGCGGTGCAGCGCTCCTTTCGTGGCTGCTGGAAATATTCGGCGAGCACGAGATCGGCATGACTCCAGCCATTATTCTGTTGCTCATTTCCTTGAGCTTGCTGGTTGCTTACGGCTGGCATGCCAACCATACGGCTTATCCATTGCTGCGGCTGACTCTATTTCGGGTTCGCACGTTTCGCGTTGCGGTGGTCGGAGGTTTCGTCACGCGCTTGGGTGTGGGCGGCCTTCCCTTCCTGCTGCCCCTGCTCTATCAGCTAGGCCTGGGCCTGCCCGCTTGGCAGTCGGGCCTTCTGATGATGCCTACCGCGGCCGCGGCCATGGGAATGAAACTCCTGTCAGGACCGATATTGAGACGGTATGGGTACCGGCGGGTGCTGATTCTGAACACCGTAATGATGGGACTTACGATAAGCTTTTTTTCATTAGTGGATGCGGCCACCCCCATGGCGTTGATCGTGGTCCTGGGATTGGCGCAAGGCTTCTTCAACTCGCTTCAGTTTTCCAGCATGAATTCCATGGCCTATGCGGATATTGAAACATCGGACTCAAGCATGGCGAGCACCATTTCAAGCTCGCTACAACAAATGTCGTTGAGTTTTGGGCTTGCTTGCGGGTCGCTAATTACCAGCGGGTACCTGGGTGGATTACCACAAACCGACCATCTGGCCGTGACGAATGCGCTGCATTATGCATTTTTAACGCTAGGGGGACTCACCATTCTGTCATCCCTTTCATTCTGGACGCTGCATTCTCGAGATGGCGAAAGTGTCAGCAAGGGAAACTTGCAAGACATGCAATAAGTTGAACACAATGTGTGTCTGCATGGGATTGGCTGATAATAGAAACACTTCAGGTTTTATCTGGGGCATTCGCAGGAGAGCGAGCGCCTCGTCCGAACCCGGCTTTATCCACTCTTTTCCGCTTCATTAACAGAGACAGAGCTCCTGCAAATTCCCCGCCTCGTTCCGTACGCGAATATCTTGCATGTCTTTTTCGCGCACATCATATTTCAAGGATAATAACGGTGTTGACTCCGCAAACCAGGATCCCATTTTTTGCATGCACCTCTCAATTATCATTCCAGCTTTTAATGAAGAGCGTCTGATTGAACACTGCCTGCACTCCATTTCTGCATCACTCGCCGAAAATGACAGGCCCGGTTTTACGTCCGAGATCATTGTGGTGGATAACAACTCCACCGATAGCACGGCCGAACTGGCGAGGCAGGCGGGTGCCCAGGTCGTTTTTGAGCCAATCAATCAGATTGGCCGGGCACGCAATGCCGGCGCAGCGGTGGCGGCGGGCGACTGGTTGCTGTTTGTGGATGCCGACAGTATTTTAAGCCCCGGATTGCTTGCCGATATCTTGCGGCTGATTGAAGACGGCAAGAGTGTAGGTTGTGGCAGCACGGTAAAGATGCACGGGTTGCCGTGGTGGGCACACTGGATGCTGCAACTGTGGACACGCATATCGATGCTGTGTCGCTGGGCGGCAGGCGCGCTCGTTGTGTGCCGCAGCGACGCGTTTCGTGATGTCGGCGGGTTCAACCAGGAACTCTACGCTGCCGACGAAATAGACTTGAGTCAGCAATTAAAGAAGTGGGGCCGGCGACGCGGCCTTCAATTCGCCATCCTGACTAGGCATCCGCTGGAAACATCATCGCGCAAGGTACAACTTTACTCCGCGCAAGAGATGGCCGGTCAAATTCTGCGCGTTATGCTGCATCCACGCCGGTCCCTGCAGGATAGGAAGCAGTTACCGATCTGGTATGATGGCCGGCGTTAAGCCGATACGTTATTGTCGTTTGATACTTTTTTCTATCGCGGTAACAAACCCAGACGTCGTTCGTCACCAGGATCAGTCGCTCCTGTAGGAGCCGGATCTGCTCCTCACCATCATGTTCCTCAAGTTTCATATCCCCAAGTCGTAATAGACACATAACCCCTTACTTGGAGGATATGTCATGTTATACCTGTTTTTAAATCACAGCTCCTGGATGATAGCCGGGTCCGTACTGATCGCAAGTTTTGCCGCCCATAGTGCGGATAGCACGCTGCTGGTCTTGGCGTTGCCTGTCTTCATACTCGTGATACGCATGCACCTTTCAAAGTCATTGAAGGCTGCCAACGCGCGACTGGAATCCGCCAATGAAGAGTTGCAGAAGCGCGCCCTCCTCGATCCGCTTACGGGATTGCCCAATCGCGTGTTGTTCGAAGATCAGTTAATGCGCGCGGTCTCGGTCTGCGATTGCGGGGAGGAACATATCGCCGGGCAAAACCCGAAAAAGCTTGCGGTATTGTTCGTTGATCTTGATGGCTTCAAACCTGTCAATGACTCCTTCGGCCACGCTGCCGGTGACCTGGTGCTTAAGGAAGCGGCTTCGCGGCTCCGCGGCATCGCACGCAACAGTGACACAGTGGCGCGTCTGGGCGGCGATGAATTCGTACTCCTGATGGAAGACGTCCGCAATGTGGCTGACTGTACCCAGTTTGCAAACCGGTTGGTGAAGGCGCTGGCACAGCCGTTTGACATTAATGGTCAGCAGGTTGAGATATCCGGTTCGGTGGGCGTTGTGGTCTATCCTGATCAAGGTCGCCGCGATAAGCTGGTGGCATATGCCGACGCCGCGATGTATGCCGCCAAGCGTTCCGGTGGGAGTGGTTATGCATTATTCGAGCCTCAAATGGAAGACAATGCGGTGGATCAGCTGAACTTGCAGAAAGACCTTCGTCATGCCGTAGAGCTTGGACAGCTGGAACTTTACTATCAGCCCAAGGTGGATGGACGTAGTAGCGAGATTAAGGGTATGGAGGCACTGCTGCGCTGGAATCATCCGGAGAGAGGCATTATCAGTCCGGAAGTGTTCATCCCGATCGCTGAACGCTTTGGCTTGATTAACGGGTTGGGCAACTGGGTCATCAATGAGGTTTGCCGCCAGATGCAGGCCTGGTTAGATGAGGGAGTGCGGGTGAATGTAGCCATCAATCTATCGGGACACCAGTTGCACCAGGAGGATCTTATCAGCAGCATCAGCCAGGCGTTGAAGCGTCATCAGGTGGATGCGTCGCAATTGATGTGCGAACTCACCGAATCGGTCGCAATGAAAGATATCGCAGCAACACAACGTTTTTTCAAGGGGCTGGCGGACATCGGCGTGCGCCTATCGATTGACGACTTTGGTACTGGCTATTCCAGCCTGAGCTACCTGCGCCAGCTAACAGCGAAGCAGTTGAAGATTGATCGCAGTTTCATCAATGATATCGAGTCGAGCAGCGATGCGCGTGCGATAGTTAAGGCGGTGATCAATCTGGCACATGTGCTGAACCTGAGCGTCGTCGCGGAAGGCGTTGAGACAGAGGCGCAACGGAAGATTCTTCAAGACTTCGGCTGCGATGAACTGCAAGGCTTCTTTTTCTCCAAGCCCATGCGTGAAGACAAAATGATCGCCTGGATAAGCAGGCAGAAGCTGACGAGTGCGACCGATCGTTCGCCTTTGACCATGCCCCGGCTGCTGGTATTGAGCCAAGGCTAGCCTGACGTAGCTTAACACCATGTGCCGGTTCAATTTTCTGACTGATCCTTCTGGACAGCCCTTGTAGGATTGAGCCGGTAAAAATACTGCCCTACCGGGAATATATCAGTCCAAACATCTTCAACTTTTCGATCCCCAAATCCCTCAATCCCCTAAAGCGGCACAAGCCAAACCATAGAGCAGCACTGCCAAGAGAATTACTACGGCAAAACCCAGGTGAATAGCCAGCAAGGTGGCGAGGACGGCCCCTATCACCGAGGCAAAACCATTGATTGCCCATGCCCAGGGAATGGCGTCTTGCGCTGTGTGCGCGAGCCGCATCATACCCGTGGGAAAAGGGATTCCCATGCATACCGCGATGGGCGCGATCAGCGCTATGGAAATAACTATTTTTACCGCATCGGGCAAATGGATGAGCGCCTGAAACACGTCTGGCAAGGCGGCAAGGTAGAGTGCCGCCAGGGCGCCTATTATCATTACCGCCAAGGTAACATTGCGGCTGCCGGCCACCCTGCTCTGCCACCGCTGGGCAAGCCAGCTCCCCACGGCGGCGAACACCAGAAATGCGCATAACACGACCGCTACGGCATACAGGGGGTGAGCCAGAAATAGCACAAATTTCTGGATGAATGCGATTTCCATGAACATGAAGGCCAGGCCGATGGCGAGAAAATACAGTACCACCCGCGCAGTGGGTAATGTGTGGCGGCAACGCGACACCGCAAGCGGCACCAGGATAAGAAGGATACTTGCCAAGAACGATTGTCCCAGCGTTGCCACCAGCAGCGGATAGCTCCAGTCGAGCAGCGCCATACCGCCCTGCTCGCGCAAGGCAAATAATTCCGCGGCGGCGTTCCATTTGAACAAGCGGAAAAAATAAGGCCGATCGTCTGTTGCCGGCTCGATATAGAACTTGTACCGGTCGAGGAATGCTTGCCGTTCCGTACCCAGCAGCGCAACCGCCCCCTCGAAGAAATAGGGCTGCGCCAGCAAGTTGTAACGGTTCGCCTCGTCAGCGCGCATCCCGGGGTAGTAAGCCAGATCAAAGGAACGTGCGCGGCTGAATTCCTTGATCGCTGCGATTTCGTTCGATGTGAAATCGCTGTTCTTCACCAGCAGCGTGACGGTTTTCCAGCCCCGTATCATTGCCAGCCGCGCGGCGGGGTTGGATACACCGGCCCGCTCCAACGCGGCTACGGCTGTGGCAAACAGTTTCAGTGAATCGCGCGGCGGCAGGTTGAGCCAGCGGGTGACAGCCAGCATGCCACCCGGGGTCAGGCGGTTCAGGTAGGTTTGCAATGCCTCAACCGTATAGAGATAGCTTTCGCTGAGGCCGTATAGTCCGGCGGAGGCGACGCCAAATGAATCCAGCAGCGCCACCTGGATCAGATCATAGCGGTCATGGCTGATATTGACGAAGCCACGCGCCTCGCCTTCATGCACCTGTACACCAGGACGGGTGTAGAGGTCCCCGGCAAAATCATGAAAGCGGTGCTGAAGCAGATCGATGACATTGTGGTCAAGTTCCACGGCATCGATCTTGCTGGCGCCGTAATACAATGCCTGCAATACATCACTGCCTGCCCCTGCCCCCAGGACCAGCACGTGCGGCTTACCACGTGGCTGCTCCAGCACGTGATAAGGCAACGCCGAGGTAAGCTGGTCAAGATAGGCCAGCGGCGCGAGATTGCCGTCAAATCGCGTGATGACCGCCGGACCGTTTCCGTCCACGAACACCGCCAGTTGCGGTGGTGGTTCATCTGTGGCGTTGAAGCTCATTCCCGGCGCATGACGGAACGGAATTCGACTGCTTTCCACCACCGTAACCTGCCCTAGTGGACTGGAACTTTCCTCGATTACCCGCATTCCGGTAATGTTCAAGGTCTGGCTCAAATCCTTGTAAAGGGAGGGTTGCATCAGCAGCCAGTTGCCGGGTAGCGCCATAGGCGCCAGTATAGCCAGCCCAAAAAATACCTTCGCCATCCATTTCGGCCGCATTTCCAGCTCGATGACGGCAATGGCGGCGGCCAGCAAAGCTAGCGTCGTGAGAATGATCAGCACCTTGTGGGGTGGCACGATATAGAGCAGGCCGATAACGCCCAGGCTGCCCGCCCCCGCACCAAAAATGTCGAATGCATAGATGCGCCCCGCGTTGTCGCCGAAGTACCATAAAACCAGACCTATGCACAGTCCGCCGAAAAAGAAGGGCAACATCATCAGCAGATAAATGACGAGTAGTTTGGCGGGCTGGGTACTATCCCATAGCAGTTCGAGTGGATTGAAGGGAACTTGTTGCGCGAGCAGGAACGCCAGGGGCATCATAAAAGCCATCCCGGCGGCGGCGATGAGATACACCGCACCGACGTGGGGCGCAATTTTTTCCTTGAGTAAGGTTAGCGCTGTACCACTTGCCCCAAAGCCCAGCATCGCCGCGCTGATGATCATATAGGCGAAGTGATGCCATAGCACGATACTGAATAAGCGTGTCAGCAGTACCTCATACGCCAGCAGGCAACCGGAGAGCAGCCCAATGGCGAAAAACGGCGGCCTCGTCACGAACATGAGTGTCGGCATAACCCCGGGCTACCAAGGTTCCTGATACCGCCTAATGGCCGCCAGTGAGCGGAACGAACGCCACCGGCGTAATTTGACGGCTGGTGATCGAACCATCCATATGTTTCTCCACCAGCATTAAATACTGGGTCATGAATTGCGCACCGAGCGGAATCACCATACGGCCACCTGGTTTGAGTTGTTTGATCAGAGGTGGCGGGACATGGCTCGAGGCGGCGGTCACCATGATGGCATCGAACGGAGCCGCTTCCGGCCAGCCATAGTAGCCGTCGCTCAGCCTTACTTTTACATTGCCGTAGCCAAGAGATTTCAACCGCTCGGCCGCTTCTTTTTCCAGTGGCTCAATAATTTCGATGCTGTACACCGATTCGGTTATTTCCGCCAGAACAGCGGCCTGATAGCCTGAACCGGTACCGATTTCAAGCACCCTGTCGCCAGCCTTGACCTTTATCAGGCTGGTCATCAGTGCCACGATGACTGGCTGCGAAATCGTCTGGCCATGGCCGATGGGAAGCGGGCGATTGAGATAGGCAAACGCAGTCAGCCAGTTTGGCACGAAGCGATGCCGGGGTACCTTTTCCATCGCCGCCATGACGCCGGGGCTGAGCGTGAAACCATCGTTGGCGGCTATATCAGCCAATACTTCTTCCATCATTTTATGGCGTTTTGCGTCGAACTCCTCGCCATGCGATGGAAAGGCGCAACAGAGATAAAGGAATGTGCCCAGGATGAAGTGCTTCATGTTTTCATTAAAGCAAATTCCTGGCGTGATGCCAGGAATCTCTGAATAATTCCATATCCGGCAGCTGATCGCTCATTTTCTTGCTGGATGTATGATTCACGAAAACTTTTATGATCCCATTTGTTTATGACCGATACCGATTTACAGGCCAACGAGGAGAACTAAATGACGATAGCTTCCAATCTCTTACATCAGCATATTCAGACATTTGTCGGGAACAACACGCAATGGCAGACACTGATCGCCGATGATCTCTTGTGGGAGCTACCTTATGCACCCTCCCTTGGCCATCCAGCACGGCTGACGGGACGACAGGAGGTGATGAATCATGTAACGTGGTTCCTGGAGGCAGTAGAGAATTTCCGTTTCTTCGACGCCAAGGTCTACGCCTCAACCGATCCAGAAGTGGCGATTGCCGAATTTAGTGCAGAAGGACTCATCAAGTCGACAGGACGTGTCTATATCCAGAATTACGTGCTATTTTTGCGGGCTTCAGAAGGAAAAATCATATTCCTGCGCGAATATTTCGATCCCGTGCAGGCAGCCAAGGCTCTGGATACGCCGATTCTCGGTATCGAATCCTGAGAACAATGGGTGCATCCAGGCGCGATGAATCGTCAAAAAGTATCTTCACGGTGATATGTCGATGCCGGAAGCGTGGCTGATCTTCACAAAAGCCACGGCCGGTTGCTGCCAGGGCTTTTGATTTCGATATTATGGATGCGACGCAAAGGCAGTTTTTGTATTTACCCGATCGGAATTACCCGACCGGAATTGCGGTATGAATCGATGCTGAATGCGCCGGCTCCGAAAGCCATCACTTGAATCAAACCCCCCGTCATGGCGATATTCTTCATCAGGTGAATGAACTGATTCTGATCGCCAATGACGTTATGAAACACTACACCCGTGACCACGGAGAAGATCGCCAAAACCAATGTGGTAATACGTGTCTTATAGCCCAATGCAAGCAGAAGACCGCCGATAATTTCTACGGCTACGGCGATCGCCAGTCCCAATGCTGGAAAAGGTAAACCGACCGACGCGATGTAGCCAATAGTCATTTGCGGAGCTGCGGCTTTGGCGAAGCCGCTGACCAGGAAAATTGCTGCCATCATCAAGCGGCCGATCATCGGAAGAGCGGGAAATGTTTTTTCAACGTTGTTCATGGTGACTCCTTGAAAGTTGATTAAAAAGCTGGTTATGGCGTGTAATGGTTAAATCGGATTATCCAGAGGCTGGGAGCGGCGTTTTCGATTGAATATGTTATTTGTTGACCAATCCGTTTGATCTCGGCTTCGCCACGTTCGAGCGCTTTACTGCTGGTGTGTACCGAGTAGTAACCCAGGACTAATTCGTGAGGATGTTTGATTGACGAGCCAAGGACAAATTCGGTGTCCCCATCCGCGGTGAAATCGATAGCCAGGTTGGATTCGTCAAATACCGCGATCTCGTTTTGCAGTGTGCCGGTAGCAGTGCATAATTTCCCCCGGTTTGTGGCAATCCAGGCGACGGTATGATCGGTCGGCGGCTGATAGCGCCAGTGTTCGCCGTCTTTCAAGCGCACGTGTAGATAATTCATCGGGGTGCGGGTCCTGATCAAACTTTTCGCCTGGCCATACTGACCGAGAATGACTCGTGCCGGGCCACTCGATGGCACTTGTTCCGGAGGAAGATACCGGCTATATGCAGTGCCGTTTTCGTCTTCCGGAGGCAATGCCACCCATAGTTGATAACCCTGGACACGCTCGTTCTCAGCTGCGCCGCCGTCGTGCCACACACCACCGCCGGCGTTCATCCATTCGATGCCACCTGCAGGCAGCGTTCCATGCATGCCGGTGGTATCGGCATAGTCAAGCTTTCCGGACAGGATCACTGCCAAGGTTGCGATGCCGGAATGCGGATGCATGTTCATCCGGGCTCCGCTCGATACCATGTCAAAGTAATCCAGGAAAACAAAAGGCTTGATCGAATTGCCCAGATCGGATGGACTGACGAGACGGGTAATGCCGCCTTGGTTCCGGCCCTGGGTGCGATAATGGACTCGCCGTTGAAAAATTTTATTTTGGTCTGAAAAGACGGCAATATCTTTAACGATGTCATTCATTTTTTCTCTCCGGTTAATTTACGTTTGTTCAAGACCCATGTCTTAGGTAACTTGGGTCGTTTGAGCATGGTTTTGCATTGCTGAAACGATGAGTGAATGATAGATACTGGATTAATATCTGGGAAGTCTATATATTTAGATATAAAGTATCGTCAGGAGAGATAGATGTTAGACGCGATGTCCATGGATCAACTGCGCACCTTCATAGCTGCCGCAGACGAGGGAAGTTTTTCGGCTGCCGGTCGCAAATTGCGCCGAGCGCAGTCAGTCGTGAGCCAAACGCTGGCTAACCTGGAATTGCAGGTGGGGTTTCCCTTGTTTGATCGGACTGGACGCTATCCCCGGCTGACAGAGGCGGGGCGGGCATTACTTGCAGATGCACGCATTGCTGCCAATAGCATGGATGCGTTTAAGGCAAAAGCACGAACCCTGGAAGAAGGGCTGGAGCCGGAATTGGCGGTTGCAGTAGACGTGATGTATCCCATTGCCGCATTGACCGAAGCAGTGCACGCGTTTCATGGGGCTTTTCCCTCAACGCCGCTACATCTGTATGTTGAGGCGCTTGGCGCGGTCCTGCAGCCAGTTCTGGACGGACGCTGCCGCGTTGGAGTAATTGGTTCATTTCCCGATGTCCCGGCACACTGCTCTTCCGAGTATCTTTTGAGCGTGCGTGCGGTAACGGTGGTGGCGCCGTCGCATCCTCTGGCAAAACAAACGGGTATCGTTCTTCGGGCTGATGCCGCCGATCACTTGCAACTCGTGCTTACTGATCGTTCTACCTTAACGGAAGGGCGCACTTTCGGCGTTTTCTCACCAAAAATCTGGCGGCTCGCGGATCTGGGTGCGAAACATGCATTTTTACGGGCAGGTTTGGGTTGGGGCCATATGCCACTGCCAATGGTGGAGGAAGATCTGTCGCGCGGTACCCTGGTCCGTATTGAGTTGGAGCCTCACCCTTCCGTCGGTGCTGCATTTTCCATGCATGCCATTCACCGCAAGGATGCACCTCCCGGCCCGGCAGGCCGGTGGTTCGTCAAGAAATTAAAACAAGGATAAATTTAGCCCTCACCAGGCGGCGGAACACGCACATAGCCGAGTGCGGCGGCACGACGCTTAAAGGGGATCTGGTCAGACTCCAGGGGATTACCATAGATCCCCCAGTACCCTATTGATAATAAAGAGCACGACGGCGAGGGCAATCAAGCCCAGTAACGGCCGATTCTCTTCAATTACGTTGGTTGCCAGGTCAGATATTCGAGTAGACCGGCGGAGATAGTACAACGCAGCAATAACGCCAACTACCAATGCCGCATACAATAGTTCCACATACCCCGTTTCATAATACCATTCGTTGTTGTCCATGCTAACTATCCCGGATCAGCAGTTGACCGCTCATTTATACCCCGTTTTTCAGCCTGACGCCACGATCCAGAAAATTCAGGTGGAGCGAAGCAGCTTCAGCAGCTCTTCCGCGCCTGGCCCCGAAGAGGCCGGATTCTGGCCGGTTACCAGCTTGCCGTCCACCTGGACGTAGGGAACCCAGTTGGCAGTCTTGCTATAGATGCCACCCCGTTCCTTTAACCTGTCTTCCAGCAGGAAAGGTACCACTGTGGTGAGGTTCACCACCTCTTCTTCCTCATTGGTAAATCCGGTTACACGCTTGCCTTTAACCAGATACTCGCCATCTTTTCCTCGCACATTGACAAGCGCGACCGGCGCATGACATACCGCGGCCACTGGTTTGCCGGCCTTTACGAAGGCTTCGATCAGCGCAATGGATGTCGCGTTCTCGGCCATATCCCACATCGGGCCATGTCCGCCGGGGTAAAAAACCCCATCGAAATCATCCGCTGATACGTCAACGAGTTTTTTCGTGCTGGCAAGTTCAGCCTGCGCGGCGGTATCCGTGCGGAAGCGCTGCGTTAACAGGGTCTGATTTTCGGGGAGATCGCTCTTCGGATCGAGCGGAGGCTGGCCACCTTTTGGCGAGGCCAGCGTGACCGCTACGCCGGCATCCTTCAGTACGTAATAGGGAGCGGCGAATTCTTCCAGCCAGAAACCGGTTTTTTTGCCGGTGTTGCCGAGCTGGTCATGCGACGTGAGAACAATGAGCACCTTCATGGCTGACCTCCTTTCTTTGAGAAACTTTTTCTGCTACTTCTACTACTTGAGCGATTAGTAGCCTGTCGGAAAAATACAGTAACAGAGGATGGTTCAATAAACTACAGACTTCTGCCAACCGGCAAAACTCCTCACAGCCCGTCTCGCCATCACTCGCGTCCTAATGGACTATTTGGGGTAAACCGGCTGTTCGCACCGGCGATAGAAGCGCGCGTATATCGGATTCCCAGCCCTTGAACTTTATTGCCGCATGTTTTCTTTGTGCCGCGCTTGTGGTGCCATGGAAGTTCGACACAAAAGCGCAGTTATATTGCGATAATCGCTCCGTGTATTTTCGATAGTCATCATTGGGCGAGCGGTGAATACGCTCGACGTAAGCGCGCAACCTAGCCTGCGCCTTTTCCTGACTCAAGCCATTCTCCCTCAATTGACGCAGCACCTGCATGAAATCCTGCTGGCGCCGTAGACGTTCGGTATTCCATATATTGACGTCATAGGGCGAAAGGGTTACCAACCGGGTGATGAGTTCTTGTTGCGTGTTATCGAGATCACCATAGAAAAACTCCGCTCGTTCAACCGTGCGCTTGATCGATTTCTTGAGCCGCTGAGAGGCGTCGCCCCGCAGGTTTTCGTCATGGAATTCCTTGTTAGACTTGATATATCGCTGTTCGATATTCTGTATCTGCTGTGGTGTCAGCGTTGAGGCTATTTCCACGGTTGACGGTATGGCGCGCTCGAATGCCTCATCCATGTAGCCGCGTACTTCAGTCCACAAGCCGCACGTACGCTCGGCGGTGATATCTTCCGCTACGAGATTTTGCGCGTGAGCAAGCAGATTGGCATATTCGGGCAAGTGCGCACGCCGATGCCAGGCAAACCATTGTGTGAGCGCCTCGCGGGTGCGCGGTTTTTGCGCATCGTTGAAATCGACAAAACCGTCAAGCCACCAGTAAGTGAGATAATCCGCCTGGTTGTAGCCAAGGCGCATTACACTGCAGCCCGCAAAGGTAGACAGGACCAATGCGAGCACCACGATCGTTGGCAGCCTTAAAGAAGATTTAATCATGTCTATCATGTGCCGCACGGCAATCTGGATCTTATCCCGAATGTTTCATAAATTTGCGCGTCCTCGCTGGTCTTTTGTTTCGTATCGAAATTTTGTTCAGTCGAGCGTATGAATAACTACGCCACTCTTTCACAGAATCCCACTACAAAACAAGATCCTGTGAGATCATCACGCAAATTTATGAAACATTCGGGTTATATTTTCGATAGCGCTACGATACAGTCAACTCCATCAGAAATCCATTTTCTGCTTTATTTGCTCTGACGGAAAGATGCAGGTAGGCTTTGCAAGAAATTCGGACGCTCCTGACAAGCAAATGACGGAAACCTACGACGTAGTCGTCATCGGTGGCGGCATCCACGGTGCGGGTATTGCCCAAGCGGCATCAGCGCGAGGCTTTTCGGTGATGGTGCTCGAGCAGACCGGGATCGCAAGTGGCACCTCCAGCCGCTCCAGCAAGCTCATTCACGGCGGGCTGCGCTATCTGGAAAGCAGGCAATTTTCGCTGGTGCGCGAATGCTTGCGTGAACGCACCCTGCTGCTCGAGCTTGCGCCACAACTGATTGAGCTTAAACCATTTTACATTCCGGTATATCAGGACACCACGCGCCGCCCCTGGCTATTGCGCGCAGGATTGAGTCTTTATGCGGTGCTGGGTGGTTTGCATCCGGCAACGCGCTTTCGCCGCGTACCGCAAGACCAGTGGAAGCGCCTGGATGGGTTGGACACGGCTCACCTTGAAGCCGTGTTTCAGTATAACGATGCGCAGACCGATGATGCGGCACTGACTCGTGCGGTCATGCGTTCGGCGCAGCGGATGGGCGCGCAATTGAAAATGCCCGCCACATTTACCGGCGCCCATCTTGATGACCGGTACAACACAATCGAGTACCGGCACAACGGAACCATTGAAACATGCAGGGCGGCGGTGCTGGTCAATGCAGCCGGACCGTGGGTGCGGCAGGTATTGAGCCGGATTACGCCAGCCCCTCCTCAGCTCAAAATCGAACTGGTCCAAGGCACCCACATCATGGTGCCGGGCACGCTCACGCAAGGGATCTATTATGTCGAAGCACAAGACGAACGGGTGGTATTTGTGATGCCCTGGCAAGGAAATATACTGGTGGGTACAACCGAATCCATCTATCAGGGTGACCCGGCGGATGTCAGACCGCTGCCGCAGGAGATTGCTTATCTGATGGAAACGCTCTCGCACTATTTTCCACGCTATCGATCCGGGTTACCCATTCTTGGAGCCACTGCGGGTTTGCGTGTTTTGCCCTCAAGCGGAGACGGAACTGAAAGTAGTGCGGTATCCGTCAATGCGCGTTTACGCGAAACAGTTTTGCAATCCGATCGGCGGAATCGCCCCCGCCTCCTTACCGTGTATGGCGGCAAACTGACAACGTACCGCTTGACCGCCGAGCGGGTAATGGCGCATCTGGCGGACGTGCTGCCGGTGCGTGAAATGGTTGCGGATACCCGTCATCTGAAGTTGACTTGAATCGATCAGCCGTGGCGGCGAAGCCCCAGCCTGCGGTTTCTTCGTCCATAATCTACTTACGCCGGATGGACCCCAGTTCCTGGCCAATCTCGTTTACCGTCCTGATGCCTCGGAGCGCTTCCAGTACCATGCTGGCCTTGCATTCATCCGCAAAATTCTTGTGCTTCATCTCACTCATCACCCGCTCCTTTTTACCGCAGGCTGCATCCCAAATTATTATCCGGAAATCGGGTCCGTTAACTGCCGGGATTTCTTATGGCGGCTGGCTATTTTGAATTTTAAGATCTATAAAACAAAGGCACAATGTTGTAAATCGCTCCTGAGTATTTGTCCACCAAGTGCTGGTTCAACCGTTATTCCCTATACTCATTCTTTTAAATTTGTTCCATGGAGAATCTCATGTGCCTGCCTCTTTTACTACTCTCCGCAAATCGCCTGATTATCTCCGCTATGCTTTTTCTTGCGATCGCCTCCCCCACGGCGTTTGCGCAGGTACCACAGCCCGCAGAGGCGCCGCAGCCCGTTGAAAGAACCATGAAAAGCATGATTTCAGCTATTCGGGCCAACTTCTTACCGGATTTCGTAGCACCCGGAGATGAAGCGTTTCAAGCTGGGATGACACGGGAAATGCTCAGTAGTATTAACCAATCCCTCGCCTCTCGTCTCACGCAGGGCACCACCACTACGTTCTTGACCAGGCTGAATCAGCAGGGATTCGAGGTTTACGTCTGGAAGTTGGAGTTCAAGGACGGCAATGATGATGTGCTTGTATTCATGGCCCTAAAGGACGGAAAAGTCGGCGGATTCTGGCTGAGGTAGTTTATCCATAAATACCTGACTCAGCAGCTCAACTATTCGTGCGAACCGGAGGCGTGAATGAAAAAGATCAAATGGATGTGCCTTGTCCTTATCCTGTTTGGATTGATTTCTGGCACTTCTGCATGGGCGCGGGGTGGTGGGGGTGGAGGCGGAGGTGGGGGATTTCGCGGTGGCGGGCACATGGGGGGCGGAGGCTGGGGGCATGGTGGTGGCGGACATCCCGGAGGGATGCATTATGGGGGTGGAGAGCATTTCGGTGGAAGTGTAGGTTATTATCGGGGCGGTGGCGTCGGTTTCTATCGTGGGGGTGGATTTGGCTACTATCGTGGCCCAAGAGGTTTCTATCGCGGTTATGGTTATGGCCTCGGATTTGGTTTTGGCGGATACGGGCTGGGATTAGGGCTAGGGTATGGACTTGGGTATAGCCTGGGTTATGGCGGTTATGGTTATGGGCCGCCTTATTACCCGTATCCACCCGTGGTAACCGTGCCTGCGGCACCGCCAGTATACATACAGCGACAAGACATGCCGCCACAAGACGATATGCAGCGCTCGACGCAGCCACCACTCAACTATTGGTATTATTGCAGAGCATTAGAAGGCTATTACCCGTATGTCAAGGATTGCCCGAATGGCTGGGAGCAAGTGGCTCCGCAGCCACCTGCCCAATAATAAGTAGCGGCTGCTGTAGATGGCCCTCCTCCCAACCTTCGGTCGACACACCATGCTGGCTATCGATATCCGGCACCCCGGAGGGCCGGAAGTGCTGGTGCCTGTCTCACACCCGATCCCCCAACCCGCAACCGGACAGATCCTGATCAGGGTGGAGGCGTCCGGCGTCAATCGTCCTGACATTGTGCAGCGGCGCGGGTTGTATCCCCCGCCGCCGGGCGTTTCGGAGATTCCGGGGCTTGAAGTTGCCGGAAGGGTTGCCGCGCTGGGCCATGGAATGGTCCGTTTCAAGTTGGATGATGAGGTATGCGCACTCGTCGCGGGTGGCGGTTACGCTGAATACTGCGTCGTGCATGAAAGCAATGCACTGCCAGTGCCGCAAGGCTTCAGCATGGTGGAAGCAGCGGCCTTGCCGGAGACTTTTTTTACGGTTTGGACTAACGTATTTCAGCGAGGCGGGCTCAAAGGCGGCGAAACGGTGTTGATTCATGGCGGTTCCTCGGGCATCGGCACGACCGCTACAATGCTCTCCAAGGCATTTGGCGCGACTGTGCTGGTGACCGTTGGCTCGGAAGAGAAGCGGGAGGCCTGTCTGGCGCTGGGCGCCGATCTCGCGATCAATTACCGCACACAGGATTTTGTCGAAGAAACCAAGAAATTCACTGGCGGCAAAGGTGTCGATGTCATCGTTGATATTATCGCCGGCGACTACGTCGCCCGGAATTACAAGGCGGCTGCGCTGAATGGCCGTATTGTACAAATTGGGGTCCAGAATGGTCCTGCGAAGGAGTTGAATCTGATGACCATGCTAGCCAAGCGTCTTACGCATACGGGGTCGACGGTGCGATCCCGCAGCGTTTCCGAGAAAGCCCTGATTGCTAGGGAACTGGAATGCCAAGTCTGGCCTTTGCTGAATGAGGGAAAATTAAAACCCCTGATATTCAAGGTCTTCAGGTTGGAGGAAGCGGCCAAGGCGCATGCGTTGATGGAATCCGGCACGCATATTGGCAAGATTGTTTTGACGACCACTGCTCAGCATGCGGATCGCGGTTTGTAATACACCACTCGGGAATGTCCCCTATTCTCTATGGATTCGATGGAGCAGCCATCGATTGCCCGCGATGGACAATTATGCTCACCAGCGCCAGCCCGGCAAGCAGCATGGCATTCGTCTCGGGCTCAGGTACCGCGGTTATCTGCAAGGCAACGAACTGAGTAAATTGTGCGTTGTTGAAGTTGTTGTCCGACACGAGAATCAGAGTTTCCATGCCGTTGATTTTCGGGCCGAAGGTAATGCCTTCGATGTTGTCGAGTGCCAGCGGAGTGCCGTCGTCATGCTTCAGGTCGGATAGGTCAAGCAGCAGGGTTTTGGTCACGGCATTGATGTTTTGACCGGAAATCGATTCCAAGCCGGAAACATCGGTGGCGTTCCGCGCATCGGCGTAGAACAGGCGAATGGTATTGCCGGTGACCGGTGTGCCAGGCGTCTGGGCGCCCACCGCAAAAGAGCGCTCGATCGTAATGAACTGGCGATCGCCAACCACGATAAAATCGGTCAGCCCGTTGGTGGCAAACAGATCTGCCGGAACGGGCGCGATGGCGACCGGCGACACATCATAAATATACTCGGCCTTTGATTGTCCTGTTGCGATGTCGAAGGACAGGATGCGCGAGCGGGAGCCGCTGGAAATGGATGCCGGCAAGCTGTCCTGGGTCAGACCATTCTCGGTGGCGGTATACAAGGTGTTGCCGTCTTTTGAAATAGCCAGATTCTCGAAGCCCAGGTTGTTGTGAACGCCCTTGTCACCTGCGGCAAGTCCGGCAGCAGAGCCGGAAGGATGATAGCGATGGGTACGGCAAAATCGCGCACCTGACTGCCATCCATGTTCATCTCGCGTACAGTAGGATTCTGAAATCCAGCCCCGCTGCGCTGGCCTTCATTGCTCCAGTAGGTCCTGTTGCGGGCGGGATCGAAGCGTAAGCCCTCGGGGTCCACCGTGTTGGCGGCGAAGGCGCCGCCACCCGCTTTCTGAATGGTGGTAACCGTATTGAAGCTTACGCCGTCCTGGCCGGGAGCGGATGAGCGTCGAAATTTTTCGAGATCCAGGCTCAATTCATAAAAACGGGCTGGATTGATATTGCTGCGGTCATCGCTGATGGCAAGGTATCGACCCGTGCCATGATTGTAATCCAGGGAAGAAAGACCATCCACGGTGGTGCCATTGAAGGTTGTCCCGGTAGGGATGATTTGTTGACCCAGATAACTCAGTCTGGAATTTACTGAGAAATCGACTGCGTAGACCGGCGTGGTGATACTGGCGGCAAATAAGCTGGCGGCAAATACGACGGCACACGTTTTTCGAATGAAATCCATTGCGGAAGTCCTCGTTCCAGGTTGAGATCTGGATAGGTATTTTAGACCCTCCAGATGTCAGTTATGTGATGGGAGTCATGTCCCAGATCAAACCGTCCAGCGGGGAGCGAGCTGTCTGACCAGATACCGCCCGTTGCACCTTCATTCAGAAAGATAATTAAAGAACTGAGGGCCGCTTACTTGACTTTTCCTAATAATTCGATGATTATAGAACTATGGAAACAAAAGAAGCAGTCATTGCCCTTGCCGCACTAGCCCAGGAAACGCGCCTTTCGATATTTCGCCTCCTGGTACAGATAGGACCAGAAGGGATTCCTGTGGGGCAGATCGGTGAAGAGGTGAAAGTCGCGCCCGCCACGCTATCGTTTCACTTGAAGGAGCTCTATCACGCAGGGCTGATTTCATCGCGCCAGGAAGGCCGGTTTATCTACTACACGGCCAATTTCGAGCGTATGGCTGCAATCATGACCTTTCTCACCCAGAATTGTTGTCAGGGTATGCCGCAGGAGTGCCTTACCGTGGTTGAAACCGCTCTTGGAGGATGCTGTCCGCCGCAATCCAACCCTAAATCTACAAGGAGCCAATCATGAAACGTTTTCACGCTCACATTGCCGTTGATGATCTTGAAGCCAGCATCCGCTTTTACTCCGCAGTATTCGGAGTGCCTCCTACGGTAGCAAAACCTGATTACGCAAAATGGATGATCGAGGATCCGCGGATTAATTTTGCTATCTCGAACCGTAGCGCAAAAACCGGGCTGGACCATTTGGGGTTTCAAGTCGATTCAGATGAGGAGCTGAACGAATTGCGCCAGAAAGTAGCCAATGCGGAGATTGCCGCGCTTGATCAGCCACTCTCGGAATGCTGCTATGCGCGTTCGGATAAATATTGGATCACCGACCCGCAGGGTATTGCCTGGGAAACCTATCATACGCTCGGCGCGGTCGAGATTTATGGGATGGATATGCCCAAAGCCGCAGAACCTGTCGCTGAACGGGCCGCATGCTGCGCCCCCAAGCCCAATTTAATTAAAGCCACCCCGAAGCGCGCAAGCTGCTGCTAAAGATCATGACCATTCGCCCCCTCAATGTCTTGTTTCTGTGTACTGGTAATTCTGCACGAAGCATTCTTGCCGAAACTTATCTCAATGCGTCCGGACAAGGCCGGTTCCGCGCCTACAGTGCTGGAAGTTTTCCAACGGGCAAGGTAAATCCCTATGCGCTTGAGCTTCTGGAGAAAAATCACCTTCCAACCGAAGGACTCAGGAGCAAGGCATGGGATGAATTTGCCAAGCCCGAGGCGCCGAAAATGGACATCATCATTACGGTCTGCGACCAGGCCGCAGGGGAAGTGTGTCCAGTCTGGCCTGGGCAACCTGTTACGGCACACTGGGGCGTGGAAGATCCGGCGGGAGGAGCTGGCGATAGTGATGCCAAGCGGGCCGCCTTTCTCCACGCCTTCTCGGTACTACAGCGGCGCATTAACCTTCTTGTAAATCTCGACCCCGGCGCGGTTACCCGCATGGCTATGCAGCAGGAGCTGCAGGCGATCGGTGAAACGCAATAAGGTCGCGTCAAATCCTGAAATATTACTGAATATCGCTTCTGGCAAACTCCACCCCCCGGACTCCCCGACACACCGTTTAGCCCGTTCTGTTTCAGACTCAGCTGCTAAAGCCTGCTAGTCACCGTGAGCGGTTGACCCGTTTAAAGGGAGAATGACATGCTTGTCGCCTTACTGATTTTTCTTGTCACCATTATTCTGGTGATCTGGCAACCGCGCGGGCTCGGAATCGGCTGGAGCGCTACGCTCGGGGCCTCGGTGGCGCTGCTATCCGGCGTGGTCCATCTCGCCGATATCCTAACAGTCTGGCAGATTGTCTGGAATGCAACGGCTACCTTCATCGCCGTTATCATCATCAGTTTGCTGCTGGATGAAGCCGGTTTTTTCGAATGGGCGGCCCTGCACGTGGCACGGTTGGGCGGTGGACATGGCAGCATGCTATTTGCCTTGATCGTCCTGCTTGGAGCGTCAGTTGCTGCCTTATTTGCCAATGATGGCGCGGCCCTGATCCTCACGCCTATCGTAATGGCGATGCTCCTGGCGTTGGGATTCAATCCGGGAACGACTCTCGCGTTCGTAATGGCGGCAGGTTTCATCGCCGATGTTGCCAGCCTCCCCTTTGTCGTTTCCAACCTGGTCAATATCGTGTCAGCCGATTTTTTCAAGATCGGTTTCAAGGCGTACGCCGCCATCATGCTTCCGGTGAATATCGCTGCCATCACCACCGCTCTGGCGGTGTTATTGCTCTATTTTCGTAAAAGTATTCCGGCACGCTATGACGTGAATCAGCTTAAACGGCCAAATGATGCCATTCGGGACGGGACCACATTCCGCATGGGCTGGGTGGTGCTCGTGCTGTTACTGGTCGGATTTTTTGGACTCGAACCGCTTGGGATACCTATCAGCGCGGTGGCCGCTGGCGGTGCCGTACTTCTATATATCGTGGCTGCGCATGGGTATGTCATTAGTACCCGCAAGGTACTTCGGGAGGCCCCCTGGCAGATCGTAATCTTCTCTCTTGGCATGTACCTCGTCGTTTATGGGCTGCGCAATGAGGGGCTTACCGACTATCTCACCAGGCTGCTCGATTACTTTGCACAGGGAGGGATATGGGGAGCCGCGTTCGGAACGGGCGTTCTTTTCGCGCTATTGTCCTCAGTCATGAACAATATGCCAACGGTGCTGCTTGGGGCGCTTGCCATTGATGCCACAAATGCAACAGGTGCGGTCAAAGACGCAATGATCTACGCCAATGTGATTGGCTGCGACCTGGGCCCCAAGATCACGCCTATCGGTTCATTGGCAACTTTGCTATGGCTTCATGTTCTGGCACGCAAGGGCATGAGGATTACCTGGGGCTATTATTTGAAGGTAGGGATAATACTTACCACGCCGGTATTGCTTGTTACACTGGCGGCGCTGGCATTACGTTTGTCCGAGCAATGAAGACGTGAGCATGCGCTATGAGGGAGATATTAGAGAAGTATCAAATAAGCATTTACTTTTGGGGCTTGGACTGGAGCCATGCCTCAAAACTTGTCGGGCCGATGCGCGCGTTGTCGCCGGGGACAAGGGATTGATCGTTCAATTCCGCACCGGAGTAACGTGAGTGGACGTCTGCGATTACCTTGCGTGCGTCGTGCTTTGCACTCAAGAATCGCTGGACAATTTCGGCAAGAGGTGCCCGCTCGGGACCAGCTATCTCGACGGTGCCGTTGACCGGCGCCCCCAGCGTGGCGTCGGCCATCGCGGCAGCCACGTCATCCGAGGCGATGGGCTGCATAAGAGCAGGTGACAGGTGAACCGTTTGTCCATCCGTTTCCGCTAGAGCGACGATGTCACCCAAGAACTCAAAGAACTGCGTCGAGCGGACGATCGTGTAGGGAACCTTGGATGCCTTGATCAGCTTTTCCTGGGCCATCTTTCCGCGGAAATTGATAGGTAAACAGAACCCCGGTCAAGCCCAGGAATACAGCTAAAAAATAGTTCATCGTATATTTTTCCATTTTGCCTGTTAGAAGGTTAGCCATGCTTACGCTTTCACAGGATAACGGCTGGAAATGGCAATGCGATTCCAGGCATTGATGACTACCGAAAGCCACTCGACAGCCGATATTTCATCTTTTGACAGATTGGCTGCGGCTTGCTCATAGATGGCATCTGGCACTTGCCCGTCAGAGATCAGTGTAATGGCTTCTACCAGTGCCAATGATGAGCGTTCCTTTTCGGTGAAATACGCGGTTTCCCGCCAGGCCGGTAAGATGCTTATGCGATCGCTTGACTCGCCACTGGATAAGGCATCTCGAGTATGCATCCTGATACAGAATGCGCACTGGTTGAGTTGAGATGCACGAAGGCGCAACAGATGTGCAAAACCTCCGGGATGCTTGCAGAAGCAACGGCCTCGGTCGCCAGCTTCTCAAGGCCAATGACTGCCTGGTAAAGCGCTGGAGCGGATTTACCAAGATTGATTCTTTCTGACATGGCATCTCCTTACGTGTATGTACAAGGCTAACGAATAAGCTCACCGGCCCGGCCGCTCAACACCTGCGTGATAACGACAAGCCGGCGAGCAGAGTGAGCTACAAAATAAGCGGTGTCAGCTTTCGTCATCGTCATCATCTTCATGGCCATGACTCTCATCATCGCAACAGGCGTCGATACCCTGGGCAATACAAGATCCATCATGGTGTTTCTCGCAACACCCCTTACGGCAATCGCTGCACTCGCAATCGCTCCAGATCGTGTAAGCCATAACATCGAGCGTTTTCACAGGGATCTCTGGATCATCGCTCATGATGACCAGTTCGCAGCATCGCGGGCATTTCTCAGTTGCCTTGTACCGGATCAAGACGCTCAGGCACGAACCGGGCACTAGCGTCGCCGGGAAGGGATTATTGATCAGCTTCCAGTGCTTGCTTTTGCGCTTGAATGCAACGCTTGTCACGTATAGTTTGCAGTCGCCTACGTTGCAGATGGAGATGGTACGCTCGCCGAGGCAACATGCCTTCACGCCCCCGATGCATGTAGAGCCGGTGACGACGAGCTTTCCGGAAGGCGCATTCCCGGAGACGGCGACGGTCTTTGCGCCTGCCGGATTGTCACTTTTGATCGTGATCATGGCCGCCCTTGGGCCGAAGCTATTTGGTTCAAACCGAATAGGCACCTGCAAGGAACCGCCAGCCGCTATAGCGATTGGATACGCCAGGACGTTGGGGGCAAGGAACTCGGCAGAAGAGGAAGTGATGCTGGTTATTGTGAGTGTGCAATGGCCGCTATTGCTTAAGGTCACCATCTCATCGACAAAAGATCCGATGCATGCATTACCAAAATTGCCTGCATTCGCGATTATCGCAACCAACCTTGGCGCCCCTACTGCTCCTGATATCTCCACAGATTTCGGACTGTTTGGATCGTTGCTGAACACAGTAATAGTTTCCGCTTTTGGACCGGGACTATTCGGTTGTAGCCGGATGGGTACTTCAATAGCGTTTCCTGCCTCAATGGTGATGGGATATGACAATACGCTCGGAACAAGGAACTCAGCAGAAGAGGAGGTAATGTTGGTTACGGCAAGCATATTGCCACCGCTGTTACTCAAGCTCAGGACCATATCCTGAAAGGCCCCGATGCATACCTCGCCAAAGTCACCGCTATCTGCGATCACCGTGACCAGTCTCGGTAGAATTGTTTCAATTATCGAACGTAAATCTGGCATCACACCAATGTTGCCAGGTACACCCCCGCCTTGGGCAGTACCCGTAGCTGGATCTGACAACAGTGCGCGCATCTCGAGAGGCGATAGCGAATAACCATTATTTGCCTTGTTCATGCCCTGAACAATGAGCGCCGCTCCTGAAATAATAGGCGATGCCGAGCTAGTGCCATTAAAGCCCGCGGTATACGTCTTATCGTTATCACCACCGCCATTGTCGAGATCCCCATAACCTGCAGTTACAACGTTTTCACCCCAGGCATAACAGTCGACGCGGCTACCAAAATTCGAGAAATTTGCGCGATTGTGAGGCAAAGGTGAAAGAGCGGCACCCACCACAATTGCCCCTGATTCCCTGAAATCAGCGCTCCCTCGATTAAGTACGAAATTGCCGCCTCCATCTGTATAGCTGTCCAGATCAAAAGAACCATTTCCCCCTGCTTCCACTACAACGATTCCGAGCGCCACGGCGAGCCGTATCGCGTCGAAATCTGCGTCATCGGTTTCAGTAGGTAAAAGACCTTTCTGAATCTCCAGCAATAATACGTCACCAATCTGCAGCGTCGGCAGAGCACCCGCAATCGCGTCAGCTACGTGCCCTGACGAGCTGCTGGCGGTATCCCAGTGACTTGTTACATTGACCGACAATACCGAGGGGGCGATCCCGACAACACCCACCGTATTATCGTCAGCAATCACTTCGCCCAGCACTGCAGTTCCGTGATTACCCACATACCCATCCACGCCATCGTGGTTATCACCGTACAAAAGCGTGGGGGATTTACTTGAAAAATCTTCGTGATTCAGAAACCAGCCTTGTTCCAAGTCAACAAATCCAACACCATTGCCTTCCCCGTTCGGTTGAGTCCAGGCCCAGCGTGCGTCGATTCCAACAGGAGCTGCGTCCTGGTAATTTTGATTGGCATTATAAGGATCGTCAGCCGGGTTAACTGCAGGATCCGTAGCCTCCAATTCGCGATATGCAACGTCCACTTCATTGAGGGCACTGAAACGTTTTATGATCTCTTCCGATTTTTCAGGAGAATGGCGAACATCGAGTTTCCAGTAAGAAGTGAGGCTATGTAATGGCGGTAGTTCGGTTTGAGCCGCCTGTTTTTCGAGTTCAAATATCTTTTTCGGTGGCAACGCGCGTATCACGGGCCGTGTTTCTTTGATTTCATACAAATCAAGCAGTTTCTCGATACCATGCAATTTGCACTCAGCGGCAAACGATCGTAACGATTTTATCGACTCACTCGCAGGAGCGGCTTCCTGTGCGATTCGAATGACGATAAATCCGCTATAGCGAGGGGGGTAGACCTTTCCTGTTTCCATGTCAAACTCCTTTTAGGGATTCTGAAATCCAGCGGAACGAAAACGCTGAAGGGTTAATACCACCTTAGATCATCAATACAAATTGTCAATGAAGCGCATCCAAGAATCAGTCAAGGAAAGCGCGATCATGCCATTCACCACCTTGTTCTATCACGCATTGCAACGTGCAGAACTCTGCTCCTGGTCAAGGATTTCAGGCAAGAACGGTGAGGTGTTGACGCAGCCTTACCGGCAAAGCAGGTTCACACTCCGCGACTATGCTGCGTTGACTCCGCAGATATGGGAGCACGTGAACCCATATGGACGGTTTGATCTGGACATGAATGTACGATTGGCTCTGCTGTGACCGCAATGGTGGCTGATGGCACGACTGTTGGCCTACCCCTGATTGCAGAGCATGAGGATAATTTCCATCCCCTACTTCGCACTTCTTCAGAAAATGATAGTCAAAGTTCTTTAAGGAGGGGGATTTTAAGTACGGAGGTCATCATGAAAACGATGCTAGAGATTTTGATGACGGCACCGCCGGAACAAGTGACGCGATGCAAAATAGCTTTGGTGGAAATTGCGCACGGTCACTGGGATGCCGCCGCCTCGACAATGGAAGACGCGATAGATGAATCCGAAGTGGGAGAATGGGCGTTTGATTGCATGGAAATGCGGGATTTTTGCCTGACCATGGATAGAGTGAAATCCCAGGGGCTCACCGCCATAGAGAGGGCTGGATCAGACAGGGTTTATTTAGTAGTCTGAAAGCGTAAGCCAAGGAGTCGAAAGGATAAATATTGTGCTTCGGTAGTTTTTCTACCGAGGAGAGGGATTCTTCGGAATCTCTTTTTTTATGCTTAGTGAAAATCGGCAACGGTGGCATGGTGGAATGTCTTGCCGCTGTTAGCCGCCAGTCGTCGAGATACGAAACTCGCGAACCATTTCCAGCGTACGCAACGCTTCTGCAAGAGCGGATGCATTGTCAGGATTGGTCGTTCGAATATCCATGCAATATTCGAATAATCCGGCTTGGGTAATGCGATAACTTGTATTTGCAACGGTAAATCCATGATTAATCAGAAGGTTCTTAACTTCTTGCTCCAGCATCACGTTGTTCCTGTCGAAGCTGACGTAATATTGGGCATATGACTGCAGGGGAACCCGATCTTCAATCAGTTGAAACAAAGTGAGAATACCGAGTGTGAGAATGGTTCCTACAATGGCCGGAAAATAAAATCCTATACCCATCAGTATGCCAATCGCGGCCGTGATCCAGATGGAAGCGGCGGTTGTCAATCCGCGGATGCTTAAACCTTCCTTGAAAATCACTCCAGCGCCAAGAAAGCCTATGCCTGTCATGATTCCCTGGGCCATTCGGGTCGGATCTGTCCGTACGCTCCCTGCCGGCATGCCGGGAAGCCACATCCATTCATACAGCGCCACCAGCATCAGCAGACTGGACGCAAGACATACGAGCGCGTGAGTTCGGAAACCGGCGGGATGACCGTGGAGGCTTCTCTCGAAGCCGATGATCCCTCCCGCAATGAGTGCACCCACCAGATGCAGGGTGATGACGGAATATTCAGCACTCATACCAGCCTCCAAGTTATTGGACCCCGGTGGCCTAGCAGCCTGTCGGACTTAAAGAAAATCGGCTGCAAAAGCATCTGACCAATCCATATTTCGCCGCTTTTTCAGTCAATAGAACAACTATGGGCCTTCAAAATCGTCAAAATCTGCCCTCGTTCAACCACTTTCTCGCTTCGATTCTTTAAGTCCGGTAGACTGCTAAGGCAATAAAACGTTACGTTTCGGATAAGCGCTATTTTTTCCACCAGACAGCAATAGGGATTCCCGCGAATTCTTTTTTTCTACGATTCAGATCTGGCGAGCCGATTTCGGATCACGCCACTCCGCCACTGGCGCTGATGTTCTGTCCCGTAACCCAGCCGGCGTCGTCACTTACCAGAAAAAGGACTACCCGGGCTATGTCTTCCGGCTCCCCCACACGGCCAACAAATGACATGCCCGCCATGCGCTTGATCGTTTCCTCGCTTTTGCCGGTGGTAAACATTTCCGTATTCACCGGCCCTGGCGAAACAATATTGGCAGCAATACCACGCCCGCCCTGCTCCTTCGCGAAGACGCGCGTCAGTTGCTCCACGGCACCTTTGCTGGCTGCGTAAGCACCATAATTTGGCAGCATCAGCCGGGTAACAGTGCTGGACAGACTGACCACCCGGCCGCCATCCGCAAGCCGCGTTGATGCCTCGCGTAAAGCATAAAAAACGCTCTTGACATTGATATTCAAAATCCGGTCAAAGTCCTCATCGCTGATCTCGGCCATGTTCCTGGAAATAAGCACGCCCGCATTGTTGACGAGAATATCCACGCGGCTGAAGTGTTCGATTGCAGCATCGAAAAGTTTGCGCATTTCAGCCGAATTGCTGACGTCCGCCCTGACCGGGAGCGACTCGCCCCCTGCTTCCGCTATCGTGGCGCAAACGGCTTCGGCAGCCTTCCGGTTGCCAAGATAGTTGACAATGACTTTCGCTCCCGCGCCGGCCAGCGTACGTGCAATCTCGGCGCCGATGCCACGCGACGAGCCGGTGATAATGGCAACTTTATCCTGAAGTGGTTTCTTCATTTCAGTGACTCTGGAGGGCATCTTGCCTAATCAACGCACTCAACGTTCTTTACGTTCCTGCGTGATGGCAGATGCTGGAACCTTATTTCCTTCCTACTCCCTTATACCTATGCACGTTGTTTCTTCGCAATCTCCGCCACATGCCTTCCCTGAAAACGGGCAATTTTCAACTCATTTTCCGAGGGCTGGCGCCTGCCGTCGGCACCAGCCAGCGTCCCTGCACCGTACGGCGATCCGCCGGTAATTTCATCCATGTTAAGCAGTTCCTGACAGGTATAGGGAACGCCCACAATAATCATGCCCTGATGCAGCAAGGTGCTATGAAAAGACGTAATCGTGGTTTCATGCCCCCCGTGTTGCGTGGCCGTGGAGGTGAACACGCTGGCGATCTTGCCGGCCAGACCGCCACTTAGCCACAACCGGCCGGTCTGGTCGAGAAAATTACGCATCTGCGCACACATGTTGCCAAAACGGGTGGGTGTGCCGAAGATGATGGCATCGTACGTAGGCAATTCGTCTACCGTGGCAATAGGTGCCGTCTGATCGAGTTTGGCGCCTGCTTTTCGCGCCACCTCTTCCGGCACCAGATCGGCCACGCGCTTGATGGTAACCTCAGTGCCCTCCACACCGCGCGCACCTTCGGCTACCGCTCCCGCCATGGTTTCGACGTGACCGTACATACTGTAATAAAGAACAAGAATTTTTGTCATGTCATGTCTCCGTTTTAGAATGTACTGATGCATTGAGTATGGTCACAAGAAATAGAAGTATCAGGAGGCCCTCTCGGCAAAGTTCAATTCCACGCCGTTTCCTGCCGGATCTTTAAGGAATAATTGAGTGATCCCCATCGAGGGTACCTGGCCCGTCGTAAATGAAATGTTATGCCGTTTCAGGTGCGCTTCCATTTCCGCGCGGTTGGTGCAGGTGAACGCCACGTGATCAAAGGTGGTTGGGGTGTGTGTGAGGCGCGTTTCATCCGGCTTTGTCTGGCTCAGGTGAAGAACGCATTGATTACCGGCGTAAAGCCAGTAGCCAGGGGTCCCAAGATCCGGCCGCTGGCCTTGTTCGAGGCCCACTATGTCGCAATAGAACGCTTTAAGTTCATCCATGAGTTCACGCGGGGCGCGCAGATTGAAATGGTTGAAGCCGATTGTGGTCATAGAGATTCCCGATAGTTGATGCACAAAAGACGGAAAAGTCATTATTATGCCTATGCACCATTCATGTGGTGCCGGTTAACAAGCTTAATCCCCGGCAATCACTTCCTGTCTGCTTTTCGTCGATTATGGCCGGGTTACGCTTTGCCAACCCGACTTACTTCAACCAAAATGTCGGCACAATTGCTGCTGCAAGAGGTTTGCAGGCAGCCCAGTGATGGGCTGCGCTTTTGTTCTATTCATCATATGGAAAATCGGCCAGAGCCATTATTCGCTATTCCTTGGCTCCGCCGCTTTTCAGTAATTCGGCAGCGTTAAGATATTCCCTGCTCACCGCCCATTTCAGCGCGGTTCCGCCCGACTCATTGCGGATATTGGGGTCTGCTCCGTTTTTCAACAGGACTTTGATGGTGTCGGTGTGATTTCCCCTTGCCGCCATCATTAATGCGGTTGTCCCGTTCTCGGATGTGGAATTGATCGCCGCGCCTCCATCCAATAATAACTGGATAATTTTCGGATGCCCGGTAGTTGCGGCATACAGCAAGGGATTCCATCCCGCATGATTGATCTCGGCACCCTTGACATAAAGTTTCTCCACGATATTGTAAAGGCCATTGTAGCTGGCAAGCATAATGGCGGTTTCACCATACTTATTGCGCAGATTGAGCCGGGCGCCGGCGTCGATCAAAAGATCGACCAGCTTGGCATTTTTATGCCGGACGGCTACCATCAGCAGCGTATTCCCCCGCTCATCGGGTGTGTTGGGATCGGCGCCCCGGGCCAGCAGCTTTGCTATTTCCGAGGTTTGATCGTTTTCCACTGCCGAGCGCAAGTCTTCATAGACTCCCGCCGCGGCAACCGGCGGTTGGCACAAACTGGCGGCGAGCAGAATGCAAGCCAGGGAAAAGGATTTTCTTGACGCATTCCTCATTCAGGCGGCCTTGAAAAGGTTGAAAAAATTAGCTGAAGTGGCGGAAGCGACTTCATTCACGCCGATATTGCGCAATACCGCTATTTCTTCCGCAACGTGCCGTACAAAGGCGGGTTGATTCATCTTGCCGCGATGAGGCACGGGCGCGAGATAAGGCGAATCGGTTTCTATCAGCATTCTCTCCAGTTTGATTCTTTTGGCGACATCCTTGAGAGCAAGGGCATTCTTGAAAGTGACAATGCCCGAAAAAGAAATATGGAAATTCATTTCCATCGCTTGTTGCGCAACTTCCCAGCTTTCCGTAAAGCAATGCATCACCCCGCCGACGCTATCCGCGCCCTCCTCCGCCATGATGCGCAGTGTATCCGCCGCGGCTTCGCGGGTATGTATGATGAGCGGCTTGCCGCATTGCCGTGCCGCACGGATATGTTGACGGAAACGCTCCCGCTGCCACTCCAGATCACCTTTCAGGCGAAAATAATCCAGTCCGGTTTCACCGATGGCGATGACTTTGGGGTGATTAGCCAGAGATGCCAGTTGCGCCGCTTGCGGCTCGGCCAGGTTTTCATAATCGGGATGAACGCCGACAGAGGCAAACAGGTTGGAATGGGCTTCCGCCAGCGCCAGCACGCGGGGAAAATCTTCCAGATTAACGCTCACGCAAAGAGCGTGGCTGACATCGTTCTCCCGCATGTTATCCAGCAGTTCATTGAGATTGCCGGCAAGATCCGGAAAATCAAGATGGCAGTGGGAATCAACAAACATGATTTATCCTAAGCAAATATCGCAAGTATCCGGGCAACCGGCGCATTCCCCTGGACAATCTCCCTCAATCACGATGCCTGTTTCGGCCGGGAGACGCGGGGGCAATCAACATCACGTAGGAAAACAGCATTTCCTCCAGAAATAACCTGGGGTTGAGGGGATGGCGCGCCAGCCGTTGCGTTGCATTCAAGGTGCGCAAGTAGGCTGCCAGTGCGCGCGGGTCGATTTCCAATGACAGCGATTTTATGGTGGTAAGCATATTCAGATGGTAGCGGACTTTTCCGGTGGTGCAAAAACTCATCAAATCATAGCACCATTTCTGCAGCCAGTTGACCAGTGTGGGCAAATCCAGCTTTTGCATTTCCTCGGCCAGCATGATCGGGTTAAAGTTTCCCGGCACGCTGATTTGCCTGATGAATGCCTCATGCCGCGCAAGATAATCGTCGTCGTTGAATTCCAGCGCGGCCAGCGGTGTGTAGCCTGCGGAAGCCAGACACGTCGCGGGGTCTTTGACCCCCTGCTGTTCAAGCCAGGCAGCCGCGGTTGCGGGATCAGGCGCCGGCATGGGGATTTGACGGCACCGGCTGCGCAGGGTCGGCAGCAAATGTTGCGCGTGGTGCGTTACCAGAATGAACAATGTCAGCGGCGGCGGCTCCTCCAGATTCTTCAGCAAGGCATTGGCGGCGGCAGGGTTCATTGTTTCCGCCGGATGAATCAGGACAACTTTGTAGCCGTTCTGGTGGCTGGATATATTAATGAAATCGGTAACGTCACGAACTTGCGCAACACTGATTTGTTTGCTGGGTTTCTTCCTGGATTTCGCACTGCCGGATTCCCCGGCGGAGGCTGCGAGGGGTTCCATTTCAGCACCTGTCCCTGCATCGGCGTTATCCTCACCTGAACCGCCATCGGACGATTCCGCCATTGCCGTCATCGCTTCAGGTTCTATCAGGCGAAAGTCCGGATGACTTCCTTGCTCAAACCATCTGCAGCTTTGGCAATTTTCGCACGCATACCCTTCAATCGACGGATTCTCGCATAGCCAGAATTTTGCCAGCTGGCGTGCAAATACAAGCTTGCCGATACCTTGCCTGCCTCTTAGCAATAAGGCATGGCCCAGGGACGCGCTGTCTTGCGTCAATATTCGCCATGTCTCTTTTTGCCATGAGTAAATATTATTCATTAACAAATTGTTGAGATGATTTTATCAAGTGATTTCTTAACTTCTTCCAGAGGCTGATTTGCGTCTATAATGCTTATGCGCCGGGGAAATTTATGCGCCCTTTCCAGATAAGCGTCTCGTACTTTCCGGAAAAATGCATCGTGTTCTTTTTCGAATCGGTCAGCCGGCTTGATGACACTTATCCGTTGCCTGCCTAATTCGACGGTTACATCGAAATAAAATGTGAGGTCAGGTTGAAATTCTCCCTGCACCCATTGTTCCAGACTGTCGAGCTTCTGCATAGCCAAACCTCTACCTCCTCCCTGGTACGCAAAGCTGGCATCGGTGAAACGATCTGAAATCACCCAGTCGCCCCGAGCCAGAGCCGGCAGAATCACCTTGTCCAAATGCTCCCGCCGTGCCGCGAACATCAGCAGCGCCTCTGTTTCGGCGTGCATTGTCCCGTTATCGTCGAGCAGGAGTTCGCGTAACGCCTCACCCAGAGGGGTACCCCCCGGTTCGCGCGTCACGACGACGGTTTTCCCCCTGCTCCGAAAAATGTTTTCAAGCCAGCCGAGATGGGTACTTTTGCCCGCACCGTCTATGCCTTCGAGCGTGATGAATTTACCGGGGATCATTGTCGTTCATTATTATCTAACGCAGTTTAGCTTATATTCAAAAGCGGCAATCGTTTCCAACTGATTTTGCCGGGAATTCAATGCGAGGGAAATCGTCATGACACCAGATTATAATTGAAAATCTTTGCTAAGCAGGTATACCATCATACTTGGAGAAACCATAACCGCTGCCGTAGATTTACACCATTTTTCAAAGAAAGACAAAAGTATTCAGGAGCTTAACCATGGCTTACAATCGCAGAAGCTCATTGACCCGGTACATCGATTTGATGGTGTTGACACTATTTATATCCGGCATCTGCCTATCCACAGCCTATGCCGGGCCAGCGGAATCGCATGTGGCGGTGAAGGAGGCACCGGAGTTATCCCGCTCTGCCAGCGAACCCATGACGGATCTCGAGAAGATGGAATTGCACTATCGACGTTATAGCACCGCCGCCAATAATATGGCTGAATTAGTCAAGCAACTGAATCAAAAAATTCAGGATGTCTCCCTGGCCGCCAAGACGGTTGAAGCAAAAAACAGTTCGCATAACAGGCGCCTGCTGGAAGAAAAATTACGCCATCTGGAAAATGCCCGCACATCTGTCAGCCATCAATACGCGCAGCTGCAATCGCAATTGCAAAATGAATATCGTAGCTATACTGCCATCAGCAACGACCTGAGGGCTCAATACGCGCGGGGCAGCGATTCAAGGACCACACAGGCGCCGGAAAGCGTCACGGATACGAAGACAAAGCCCACGAAAACTAAAGATCCGAAGGTTAAAAACGCGAAGGCTAAGGACTCAAAGGCTGAAGATCTGAAGGCCAGCGAGCCCAAAACCAAAGAGCCTCAAGTTGAAGATCTTCGCGCTAATGATCCGCAGATCCTGGATTTGGATACAGCAGAACTGAGGGCACGACGCGACGCGGCTAAGAATTTGAATCCAGGCCAAGTTCCAACCCCACCTGCTTCAGAATCGGTTTTAAACCCCGTCCGCTAAGTTGCTATTGGATCCGGCGCAGGAATACCAGGCGTTTCTCATTTCGGGCTTGACCCGGAATCCTGTCCACGAACAACGGCATGCCTTGAACGCCACTGGATACCGGTTTTTGCCGGTATGACGTTGGTACGGCTGCGCGCCTAATCAATTATATTATCGTGTAATGCCCCACACTTCAGCCAGATGTGCGTCACGGCCGCAGTTGCTGCGGTAGTACGAATAGCGGATCGGGTTCTTAATATAATAATCCTGGTGGTACTCCTCCGCCGGATAAAATGTGGTGGCGGGCAATATTTCGGTTACGATGGGTTGCGTAAAACGGCCGGAAGCAGCGAGCTCTACTTTGGATGCTTCGGCTTGCCGCTGCTGATCGGCATCGTGATAGAAGATCGCGCTGCGGTACTGCGAGCCGTCATCGCAGAATTGGCGGTTGGGCGTAAGCGGGTCGATGGTGGGCCAGAACGCCGTTAACAGCTTGGAGAAACTGGTTTTTGCGGGATCAAAACGCACCTGTACCGCTTCGATATGCCCGGTTTTTCCTCCCGATACCTGTTTATAGGTTGGATTGACGGTCTTGCCGCCAATATAGCCTGATGTCGTGGATATCACACCCGGCACCTTGTCGAAGTCCGCTTCGGTGCACCAGAAGCAACCCCCGGCAAAGGTGGCGATACCCGCTGGTGATCCGGAGGGGAGATCAGTGTTTACAAGCTTTCCGCGTGTATCCGTGCGCGTGTCCGGTTGTCCGCATGCGGCTAGCGCGGCGATCAATATCGCGAGTGGCAACAGCATGCCGCTGCGCATCGGGCGGACATGATGGCGATGGGCAGGATGAATCCGGGCATCCATCGTCAGCTCCTGAGTGCCGGTAGCGGCGCACCCCTTAGTACAAATTTAAGGGCGACCCCATTGTTGCACCAGCGCTCGCCGCGGGGAAGCGGCCCATCCTGGAACACATGACCTTGATGGCCGCTGCAACGCGCACAGTGGTATTCAGTGCGCGGCAAAATCATCTTGAAGTCGCGCGCCGTACCAATATGCCCTGTAACAGGTTGCGTAAAACTGGGCCATCCCGTGCCGCTTTCGTATTTATTTGCGCTATCGAACAGCGGCAGGTAGCACGCGGCGCAGAGGTAAGTGCCTTTGCGATCTTCCTTATTCAGTGCGCTACTCCCCGGCGGCTCGGTATTTTCTTCGAACAGCACTTGATAGGCTGCGGGCGAAACCAGCCCGCGCCACTCTTCATGCGACTTGTTCAGGGGTTTAATTTTGATTGCACTGGATGTGTCCCCGGCTGTTTTACTACGGGAGCATGCCGAAAGTAACGGCAGCGTGGCCAGCGTGGCGAGACTTTGAAGTGCGGCGCGTCTGTTCATGAATTCTCCTCACACAAACTCCCTTGTAGCCTCCGGGTATTATCAAAAACTTTGACTACTGATGGGGCGGTATGGTTCTGGAGAAGTTGACTTCCCTCAGGGCTGCAAGTCGGTTTCAGAATACCTGTTTTTAATACTAACAACAAATAAAATTATTCATTCTGGATTATTTTTGAGTCTCCTTTTAACTTCACGAAATCTCAACGGAAAAAGAACAATTCCCTAACATTAATCATGTTATATGTGAAATACTCACCCAAAAAAAGGTTTCGTAATTTGCAAAGTGTTTTCACTGCAAATTGCGAGTCATAAAGCTTCCTGGTTTGCGCCAGGAAAAGGGTAGAGAACCCAACTACGCCGGGAAGGGAGAACCTGCACGTGGCATTGAAATTCTTGTAAATTATTTTAGGAGAACTATCATGCGACACATCCGATCCCGTCTACCTTCATTCGTTACAGGTGCGATTTTTGCTCTTCTGGCCATTCCGGCTTGGGCTGGTCCGTTTATGGCAACCAACCTGGTGACCGATGATCCAGCCGCCAATCCAGGCCAAATCACCGATCTCGGACTCAAGAATGCATGGGGGTTATCATTTGCTCCGACAGGTCCATTTTGGGTTTCATCGAATCATACGGGCACATCCCCCCTGTACAGGGTTAATCCAGCAGACCAGACAACCATCCAGCAGGCGCTGACTGTTGCGACCGGTGCCGGTGTAACCGGGCAAGTCTTCAACAGTGGCGCATCGTTTAACGGTAATCGCTTCCTGTTCGTGAGTGAAACTGGCAGTGTTACCGGTTGGCGCCCCGCATTGGGTACTACCGGTCTGGTACCGGCCGAAACTATCGTTCCGCCATCGGCAGCAAATAGCTATAAGGGTGTAGCGATTGGCAGCGTTTCAGGAAACGATTATCTCTATGCCGCCAACTTCAAAACCGGTGCAATAGATGTCTATAAAGGTACCTCCGCAGCGCCAAATTTGACCGGAACATTTATCGATTCGGGGATTCCGGATGGATACGCTCCCTTTAATGTCCAGAATCTTAACGGATCGCTTTATGTCGCTTATGCCGAGCAGGATGCTGCCAAGGAGGATGAGGTTGCCGGACTCGGAAAGGGTTTTGTCGACAAATTCAGCTTGAATGGAGTCTTTGAGGGGCGCGTTGCATCAAATGGCACCCTGGATGCGCCGTGGGGACTCGCGATTGCGCCCTCCTCTTTCAGCGCCATGGCGGGTGACTTGCTGGTGGGCAATTTTGGTGATGGTCACATCAACATTTATGATTCGACTACTTTTGCGTATCTGGGACAAGTGCTGGATGTCAACAATCAACCCGTTGTGATCGATGGCTTGTGGGCCATTTCGCCGGGTAACGGCGCGTTGGCAGGGAGTAGTAATTTATTGTACTTCACAGCGGGTCCCAACGATGAGACCCATGGCGTGTTAGGTGTCCTGACTCCGATACCCGAGCCCTCGGCTTATGCGATGATGCTTGTTGGGCTGGGAATGCTGGGGCTGCTGATCAGACGCCGTGCCTTGAGGATAGAAGGAATCCTGGAGAACTAAGCGTACGGCATGGTACGGCATATTCAGACTGCAAGAATCGAGGCTGCGCATTGCATATTGCAAGGTACTTGACTTTATTTTCTAAAGGCTTATTATGTAAATCGTTGGATGAGTAGTTCCTCTCCTTTGTAAGTGGAAACTATAAACCCGAAGCCGTTCATGCGGTTTCGGGTTTTTTTATGCCTGCCGGAATATCAAATCGGGAATAAATGGGTCCTGATCCATCTTGCGTAGCATGAAAGCGAATTGCACTACGCTGTTGCAGGTTTTATTTACGATGTCCGAGCACCAGTCCCGCTATTTCTACGCCAACTCCAAGGACAAAAAGAAGTGCACCAATCCAGATGTTTTCGGGTGCGAGAAACATCAGCACACCTCCCAGAATAAGCAGGGTGACGGACAGGAATCGTTTTGTGCGGGGGTTTCTGATCATGGTTGCAAAGAAGTACCAAGCATCAAGCAATCTAACTATAGACTCTAATTGGTAAAATACCAGTGACGGTCTCCTTTCAGTACCGTGTCAGCCTTGACGCCCACCGAAAGGCCGCTTGGGGCAAATAAGCCCACAATGATGGGTTGCGCTTCGCATCCTATTAAATATAAAAGCATATGAGAAAACCTTCTGCCGTTTCTGCCATGGATACCACGTGGCGTCTGGCCAATCTGCCAAAACCTGTTTATCCGGAAGACTTGCCTGTGGTGGCGCGGCGGGACGATATCATGCACGCAATCCGGGAAAATCAGGTGGTGATCGTGTGCGGCGAGACGGGCTCAGGTAAAACGACGCAGCTGCCGAAAATCTGTCTTGAACTCGGGCGCGGGGTAGCGGGAATGATCGGGCATACGCAGCCGCGGCGTATTGCGGCGCGCACGGTGGCGATGCGGATTGCTTCCGAACTGAAGAGTCCATTAGGTCACGCGGTGGGTTACAAGGTGCGCTTTTCAGACAAGATCGGCTCAGGCACCTATATCAAGCTCATGACCGACGGCATTCTGCTGGCGGAAACCCAGGGCGATCCTTCCCTTCTCGCCTACGACACCATCATTATCGATGAGGCGCACGAGCGCAGCCTCAATATCGATTTTCTGCTCGGCTATTTCAAGCAGCTATTGCCCAGGCGGCCGGAGCTGAAGTTGATCGTTACCTCCGCCACGATCAACGCGCAGCGCTTTTCCGCGCATTTTGATGATGCGCCGGTTATTGAGGTGTCAGGCCGAATGTATCCGGTGGAAGTGCGTTATCACGCTATCGGGCCGGATCAAAATAGAACCAGGGATGAAGACAAGGAAGACGAAGGCGATCTTGAGCAGGCCATTCTTGATGCGGTGGATGAAACCACTCGTTCCGGCATGGGTGACATATTGATCTTTCTTCCAGGCGAGCGCGAAATCAGGGAGACCGCCGAGGCATTGCGCAAGCATGCGTTCAATAGACTCGGCCCTGGTCAGGGTGTTGGCGCAGGCGCAGAAATTCTGCCGTTGTTTGCGCGCCTGTCATACGCCGAGCAGGAGCGTGTATTCAAACCAGATGGTAACGTCAGACGTATTGTGCTCGCCACCAATGTGGCGGAGACATCCCTCACGGTGCCCGGCATTCGCTATGTGATCGACACGGGATTGGCGCGCCTTAATCGGTACAGTTATCGCAACAAGGTGGAGCAGCTGCAGGTGGAAAAGATTTCGCGGGCTTCCGCCAACCAGCGGGCGGGGCGTTGCGGGCGAGTGATGAGCGGCATTTGTATCCGGCTCTATACCGAAGAAGATTATCTGGGCCGCCCGGAATTCACCGACCCGGAAATTCTACGCTCGTCACTGGCGGCCGTGATTTTGCGCATGAAATCTCTCAAGATCGGCGAGGCGGAGAATTTCCCCTTCCTTGAGCCTCCTCTTCCACGCATGATCGCGGACGGCTACCAGTTGCTGTCGGAACTGGGTGCGATGGACGACACAGCGGACAACAACAAGGCATTGACCAGCATTGGCTGGCGGTTGGCGAAGTTTCCGATCGATCCGAAAATTGCACGCATGATACTGGCCGCCAAGGAAGAGAACTGCTTGAGCGAAGTACTCATCATCGCCTCCGCCTTGAGTGTGCAAGACCCGCGTGATCGGCCATTCGAGCGGCGTGAAGCGGCGGATCGGACGCATCAGCGCTTTCAGGACGAACGCTCCGATTTCCTGGGCTACCTGAAGCTGTGGGATTTCTTCGACGAGCTGTTGAAGCATAAAAAATCCAGCCGCAAGCTGATGGCGCATTGCCAGGAAAATTTTTTGTCCCATCGCAGAATGCGCGAATGGCGTGAAATCCACGGCCAGTTGCATGTGCTGGTAACGGAGATGGGGTTGAGACCCAACCAGATTCCCGCTGGCTACGATGAAATTCACCGCGCACTGCTGGCGGGGTTGCTCGGCAACATTGGTTTCAAGACCGAGGAGGACGGCGAGTATCTGGGCGCGCGCGGGATCAAGTTTTCCATTTTTCCCGGTTCGGTGCTGAAGAAGGCCAAACCAAAATGGGTCGTGGCTGCGGAATTGACCGAAACCACAAAGCTCTACGGACGCTGCGCGGCGAAAATCGACCCGCTTTGGGTGGAAAGAATCGCAGGCGGGCTATGCAAGAAGCACACCTTTGATCCGCATTGGGAAAAACAGCCGGCGCAGGTAGTGGCCTATGAACGGGTGACTTTGTATGGCCTCGCGGTGGTACCGAAGCGGCGGGTTTATTACGGTACGATCAATCCGAAAGAAGCACGTGAGATTTTTATCCGTTCGGCGCTGGCGGCGGGCGAATACGTCACCCAAGCACCTTTCTTCGAGCATAATCGCAAGCTGATCGCCACCGTGGAAGCGCTGGAACACAAGGCCCGCCGCCAGGATGTACTGGTGGATGAAGGAGAAATTTTCTCCTTTTACGATGCCATTGTTCCAGACGGCATCTGCAACGGGGTGGAGTTCGAGAGATGGCGCAGGCAGGCTGAACGGGAAAACCCGCACCTGCTTTACCTCACCCAGGAATACCTGATGCGGCATGAGGCGAACAGGATCACTGGGGAACAGTATCCTGACAGCATGGTCGTGGAGGGAGATGATCTGCCAGATGGGATTGCGTTGCCGCTCGCCTATCGATTCGATCCAGGGCACATACTGGACGGTGTGACGGTTAGCGTGCCGTTGCCGCTGCTCAACAAGCTGGATGCGGCGCGATTCGACAGGCTGGTTCCCGGATTGGTTCGCGAGAAGATTACCTGGTATCTGAAGGCGCTTCCCAAGCAGATACGCCGTCATGCGGTGCCGATCCCGGAGTTTGTAACCCGGTTTCTGGAAAGCGAGGAGTCGAGCGTTACCACGCTACCGCTACGCCCACTCTTGCCCGTATCCTTGACCAGTGCGTTATCCCGATTTGTTCAGGCCAAAACCGGGGTAGCCATTCCACAGGATGTGTGGCGGGACGAAGAACCGCCGCCTCATTTGCTGATGAATTACAAAATAGTCGACGATGCGGGGCAGGAGTTGGCGATGAGTCGTGATCTCTCGCAGCTCAAGGCGCAGCTTGGCCAGGCGGCGCAGTTGACATTCTCGCGAGCGGATTCAGGGGAACGCCTACCGATTGAACGCGACGACGTGAAATGCTGGGATTTTGGTGATTTGCCAGAAGAAATCGCCTTTACGCGTGCGGGAAAAAAACTTACCGGCTACCCGGCGCTGGTAGAGCGTGAGGGAAAAGTAGCCATCCATTTGTTCGATACGCGCGAAGCGGCGCAAGCCAGCATGCGCGGCGGTGTGCGGCAGTTGCTGCGTTTCGAGCTTAAGGAGCAATTGAAGCAACTGGAAAGGAATCTACCGGGCCTGAGCCAGGTTGCCTTGCAATTGCAAACGCTTATCAGCCCTGGTGCTCTTAAGGAAGACATGCTGGGTGCCATCATGGACCGTGCCTTTATTGCCGATGATACGCTGCCACGGCGCGAAAAAGATTTCGTCGCGCAGCGGCAGCGGGCAAGGGTGCGTCTACCCGCTGTTAGCGAGGCTGCAGCACGGATCGTGCAAAATATCGCCAATGAGTGCCAGTCACTGCTGATGAAATTGTCTATGGCAGGTGGGAGTGCCGCAGGGCAACCGGGTGGGAAACTGCACGCACAACTGCGCGCGCAGTTGGACAAGCTCGTTTATCCGGGATTTTTGGGTGCCACGCCATGGGATCGGTTGCAGCATCTGCCGCGTTATTTGAAAGGTATGGTTCTTCGTTTCGATAAGTATCCCGCCAACGCCGAGCGCGATGGCCACCACGGCGCCGTTATCACCGGATTGTGGAATCAATACGAGCAACGCCTGGAGCGGCACCGCAAGACAGGAATCAACGACAGTGCCCTCACCGAATTCCGCTGGCAGATCGAAGAGTTGCGCATCTCGCTGTTTGCCCAGGAACTGAAGACGCCCTACCCCGTTTCCGCCAAGCGGCTACAGAAATTGTGGGAGGAAGTCAGCGCTTGAAGCAACGGTGAGATGGCAGGATGGGTGCAAGGTGGAAGTCATCACTGTCACTTGTCACTCATAAGCCAAGCCATCGATCCAGTTGATGGGTTGCGCTTTGCTCCACCCATCCTGCGTGTTTTCAGGAATTGAAGACGCCCTACCCTGTTGTGACGGGTTGAGTACCCTTCAATACATGCGACAAGTCGTGCTCTATACGGTAATTTGCCACCAGGCGGAATTCGCTATCGGGGGCAATTTCCACCACATCCAGGTCGGCGTTCGCGGTTTCGACGCACAGGAGGCGCTGATAATCATCGTCCTTCAAGTCCGCCATTTCCGCCGAGATTTTTGCCCAGGGGTTCCACACGACGGCAGTATTGCTGCCTTGGGATGTGATGCAAATCCTGCGGCACTGCGCAGCGTCATCGATTACCAGCTTACCCTGTGCCTTCCGGTAGATGCGGTCGACTTCCGCACCAATGGAGACCGTGCCAGTCTGGAGTTTGTGAGCGGCGTTATCAGCTTTATCAATGTAGTCAAGTCCGTCCAGTCCCAGGACAGCCACCTGATTAATATGCCCCACCTTGAAATAGGTATGAAATGCCTGGGTGATAAAAAACGGCCGTGTATCGGTATTGCGCGTGACTAACTCCAGATTCAGCGATTCCCCGATCGTAATTTCCAGCGAGAGGTTGAACGAATGCGGCCAGATCGCTTTCGTTTCAGGCGTATCGATCAATCCCAGCGTAACGATGGCATCGCCATCCGCGGTAACCCCGGTTCGTACCACGTTCCAGAAACGATTGCGCACAAAGCCGTGGGCCGGGCGGCCAAGCCCATCCGGGTCGAGTCCAAACCACGGCCAGCAAATCGGGACGCCTCCCTTGATGGCCTTGCCGGGCTGATAGTATGCCGCCTCACTGAGGAACATGAGGTTGTTTGGGTCATTGGCTGGCTGGAAAGAGAGTACCTGTCCCGCATAGACCGAGATAACGGCGCTGGCTTTATCATTGTCGATTTTGATAAAGGGGAATCCGCCCGCACCCTCGACGAATTTAAGTTGATCATCAATTCCATAATCGGCATTCAGCTGTTCGATATTCATAATGTCAGTGTTTTTCTGATAATGAACATCATCATAACACGCCAGGATTTTGCCGGGAAAGGCATTAGGGTTTGCCGGTTAACAGGCCCTGGGCAGCGCTGCGCCGATATGCCTATTGCAGCCAAACCAGCCGGGGAATGGCGTCCGAATCAATCCATACGATAGCGTTCTGCCCGAATTCCCTACCGAGTGCCTGTGACGTCTCAAGATCAAGGCCGAGCACAAGAAAACTCTTCTCCACCGGCCATACGCCGGATGGATCATGACTTTCGCCTTCAAATATCCGGCCTATTTGAGTCAGACGCTCCAATCCATCGCGCAGATGCGCGCAAACGGCAAGGTTTTCCTCATGACTCTGGCGCATACTGAATGGATTACAGGCCGTAATAAAAGCCGCACAACGATCACCCAATACGGTGAAAAGTCGCGATAGCGGTTCGGAATACTCATCAATGCGCAGGATGATTGCGCCGGAATCGAATCCCGCTCCCACTGTTACCCGATACTCGGCTGTGCGGTAGGCAGCGATCAGGTCCGGAGAAATTTTCGATTGTGCCAAAAATAGCGGCCGGTCATGTCTTCAGAAGTTAGCCCGGCATCAATTAAAATAAGGTAACAACATAGTGCATTCGGTCATTTTGAGAATTTGCGCTATATCAGGCAAGGTTTCGTATTACGTTACAAGGATTTCCAGCAGCAAAAACATCTGGTGGGATATCCCGGGTAACCACACTGCCCGCCCCGATAGTTGTCCCCTTTCCTATCGTCACACCCGGATTGATAATTACGCCGCCGCAAATCCAGACGCTATCCTCGATGATGATGGGTTTAGCGGCTTCCAGACCCTTATTACGTTCTTTCACCGCCAATGGATGCGTTGCGGTATAGATCTGGACATTCGGTCCCAAAAATACATTGTTGCCGATAGTCACCCTGGCGCAATCCAGAATAATACAGTTGAAATTGGCGTAAAAACTATCACCGATACAAATGTTATATCCATAATCGCAGTAAAACGGCGGCTCGATTTCAGCCTGCCCGCCCAACGCACCCAGCAATTCTCGTAACATAACGACACGTTTCTCATTTTCATTCGGAAGCGTGTCGTTGAATACCTTAAGCAACCGTCGGGCCCGCTTTCTTTCCTCACGCAGCAAGTCATCACTGGACCGGTACAATTGTCCGGCAATCA
This sequence comes from Nitrosospira multiformis, assembly GCF_900103165.1. NCBI lineage: Bacteria > Pseudomonadati > Pseudomonadota > Betaproteobacteria > Nitrosomonadales > Nitrosomonadaceae > Nitrosospira > Nitrosospira multiformis. The sequence goes on from NZ_FNKY01000001.1 coordinate 2,123,413, forward strand.
TCTTATCTTTTTCTGTCAGTTGCGCCATTTTTACCCCCACGATTCGCTACCAGAAGAAACCTGGCAAGTCAGACGAGCGAAAGGAAATATTTCCTTCACATACTCTATTTTTGGAAACCATACCCCGATTCAATAGTCAAAAAACTTTGAAATCAATGAGATTTAGCCCGTTTATTGATCGTGTCGATCATTGTCGTCAACTTCAAAGTGCTACGTTCGTTAATTTTGAATTCGGTAGTGGGACTAGGTGAAGTACGCAGTTTTTGGGCATTGCTCCATTCCTAACGAAAATCGGTAAGAGTATATAACCTGATCATCCATTAGCGAACGCCGGAAGTTAGTTACCTCCAAAAAGGATTACTGATCAATTTAGTTGCATTATGCAATCGATCCATTATACTTTTGTTGTGCAACTTACCGTGAATGAGGGAATGAGACGTTATTTGATCAGCGGGACGTTGAATGTTTGAATTCCGGGTATTCAATACTATAAGATAGAAGGGCCGAATCCGCATATCGGATAGTATGCCTAACCCAGTCAAGGCAAGGCAGTGAAATTGTGACGGTGAGTTTTTCATGGGATGAAACAAAACCCGGCTCAACCATAATGTTTTTGCTGGCTTGGTTCAAGCGCATGAATTCAACGCGCCGAGCCGGGCAAACGTAGACCAAGAGGAGTTTCAATGATGATCAAGCAAGTGATGCAGGGCGGTGTATCGATCCTTACCGTCGTCATGGCGCTCTATTGCGGCGCCGCGGTTGCGCATGGAAAAGTGGCTATGGAAGAAGATACATGCATGCGCCGGCTCGGCGACAACAGCATGGTACATTTAAGTGCTTACCAGCCACAACATGAGCCAAGCGACCAATATTGCACAGAGATACCTAAAGAAGGCGATACTTTTCTGGTGGTGGATCTGGTCGACCAGGCGCTTCGTGACATTCCGATAGGAATAAGGGTGGTGAAAGGAACCAGCGAGGTGGAAGACGAGACGGTGACGTATTTACGTCCGAGCTATCACCCTGATGGAGTGATCAGGGGAGAAACCAGTCTGGATCAGGGACTCTATACGGTATTCATTACGGGAGAGTCGGTGCCCCCCGTACACTATCAGTACCCATTGCGGGTAAAGATGGTTAATTATGCGAATATTTTTCGTGCATCGATAGGGCCATTGATAGCCATGCTGCTGTTGACCCTGTTTACTTACAAGATCATGAAATCAAAGCGTATGCAGAATTGGCGGTCTTCCCGCCGTTCATAGGTTATTGAAGGATAGGCTCAACCATTGCGTTGAGAGCGGTCGAAGTTGATCAGCCTTCAATTTTAGCTGTCGCGGCGCCTCGGTCGGGCTGGAAGTGTGATCGTAGAACAGAAACCGTGGGTAGTTGTTCGTGCCATAGTCGGCAATAGCGCTGAATCCGGTGGTTGACGTTTATTTATCAGGTTGGCGCTATGATTAGTAAGGTTATGTGCTATTTACCCCGGCATCGTTGCGCATTGCCTCATACCCCAGAAATTGCACACTCCGCCTCGTCCAACTGCTGGACCGGGAATAATAAAAGATCTGGTTATGGGTAAGAAAGATAACGAAAAAAAAGTGAGCGAGCCCCTGCCGGAGCTATCCAAAGAAGACTATGAGGATACGCTCTATAAACTTCAGATTGAACTCGTCAAGCTGCAACGGCGCTTTATCAAGTGCGGCGACAAGATTCTGATCATCTTCGAGGGACGGGACGCGGCCGGTAAAGACGGCACCATCAAGCGCATCATTCAACACCTGAGTCCGCGCGAAACGCGCGTCGTGGCGCTTGGCAAGCCCACGGACAGAGATCGTGGCTCATGGTATTTTCAGCGTTATACCCCCTATCTGCCCGCGGCCCAGGAACTGGTGTTATTCAACCGCAGCTGGTACAACCGGGCGGGAGTGGAGCCGGTAATGGGTTTTTGCACGAACGCCGAGTATGATGAATTCATGACTTCGGTGCCGGAGTTCGAACATATGCTGGTCCGTTCAGGTATTAAGCTTCTGAAGTACTATCTTGATATCAGCAAATCAGAGCAGGCGAAGCGGCTGGATGATCGCAAAAAGGATCCGCTCGCGCAATGGAAGATCAGTGCGCTTGACGAACATGCAATCAAGAAATGGAAGGAATACAGCCTGGCACGCGATAAAATGCTGGCGCATACCCATAGTCTCACGGCACCGTGGACAATAGTCCGTGCCGACGATAAGCAGTTGGCGCGTATCAACATCATCAAGGATCTTCTCAGCCGCCTCGATTATGAGAATAAAGACGAACGGTTGGTCATGCCGGACAAACGCGTCGTGATGGAGTTTGAAATTTCGTTTATTGAACGCGGTGTACTGGCGTCGTAATTAACCCGGGATGCTTCATAAATGCCGCGTCCTCGCTGGTCTTCTATTTCTTATGGAAGTTTTATTCAGCGGGTGTATGAATAACTACGTCATTCTTTCAAAAAGTTTCCCTAAAAACAGAATCCTGCGCAATTATCACGCGAGTTTATGGAACATCCGGGGTTACCGCCGACCAGAGTCTTTGCCCATGGGGCCGCTGGCACCCGATCACCTGTTGGCTATTCATAGCCGCTACCCTCCATAAGTCATCGGAAGTCATCGCCGGCGGGTGATCATTGCAATATTGTTGCAATGATCATGGTCTAAAATTGCTAATGAGGGACGAAAAATGAGACGAATACAGCGTTTCCCGGGGCAGGCAGCACTTGCCGCGATCATCGTACTTGAATCGGCCCTGCCCGTCTGGGCACATGAGCCTGGTGTTCATGTGCATGGCCGCGCCGCGCTGGAAATTGCGATTGACGGAGCGATAGTGCAGGTCAACCTGAATAGCCCATTGGATAATCTATTGAGATTCGAGCATGCCCCTAGAAATGAAAAAGAACATCAAGCCGTCACGGCCATGACATCGAAATTTAATCAGGCTAATAGTCTTTTCATTTTTACGCCCGCAGCTCAGTGCCGGGTAGAATCCACTGATTTGACGTCTCCGGTGCTTTCTCCGGACTTGCTGGCGCCTGCCTCCGATTCTGGTAAAAGTGCCGATAAAAGTACCAGAAAAGACAGTGGTGCATCCAGAACGACTCCTTCTACTCCGTCTCCGGCAGCGGATATGCATGCGGAGCTGGAGGCCACCTGGCAGTTCCGGTGCGCCCAGCCGCAGGCTTTGCAAGGCGTCGATGTGCGATTATTCCAAATGTTTCCCGGTCTCCAGCGTCTCGATGCCGCCGTAGCGGGGCCCAAGGGACAATCAAGCGCGAAGCTATCGCCTGAGTCTACCCGGTTGAAATGGTAGCTGAGAAGGTGGGTCAGGAATGAGTCCGTTTGTCATTGACATTCAGGATCTGGTTTTTCAGTGGCCTGGCAAGCATGGATTCCGCCTGTCGATCCCCCAATTTCTGGTAAGACGCGGAGAGCGTGTTTTTCTGCAAGGCGCGAGCGGGAGCGGCAAGAGTACCCTGCTGAGTTTGCTGGGCGGCGTGCTGCTGCCGCAGCCGTGCCACCTGCGCGTACTCGATACCGACCTGACCGCACTTTCATCCAGCGCCCGCGACCGGTTTCGCGTAGATCATGTCGGTTTCCTGTTTCAGCAGTTTAATCTGGTGCCTTATTTGTCCGTGCTTGAGAACGTGCTCCTACCCTGCCGTTTTTCGCAGCGCAGGCGGCGGCAAGCGCTTGAATCAGCCGTATCGCTCGAACAATCGGCGGCCCGGCTGCTGGATCAGCTGGGACTGGATGTGACGCTGGCACGACAACCAGTCACCGCTTTATCGGTGGGGCAACAGCAGCGCGTGGCGGCTGCTCGGGCACTGATCGGCCACCCCGAGCTGATCATCGCCGATGAACCGACTTCCGCACTGGATGCGGCCCGGCAAGCAGAATTTCTTGATCTTCTGCTAGGCCGCTGCGATGATGGGAATGTCACGCTGATCTTTGTCAGCCATGACCAGCGGCTGGGGTCCCATTTCAGCCGTACCGTCGACTTGAATGAATTGTGCGTAACCACAGTCCCTTGATCAATCGAATGGAGAAAAAAATGTCGCTATCATATAATTTTAAAGTATTGGGTGCAGCCGCTGTACTGGGTGCATTGATGAGCGTTGAGGGCATTGCAGGCACCGATACGGTCATAAAAGTCGATGGCTCCAGCACGATGTATCCCATTACCGAAGAGGGGGCGAAGAAATTTCAGGCGACCAAAAAAGAGGCGGTCAAGGTATCGGTCGGCATCTCCGGTACCGGCGGTGGCTTTACGAAATTCTGTCGCGGTGAAATAGATATCGTCAATGCTTCCCGTCCCATTCAAAGAGCGGAAATGAAGGCGTGCAATAAAGCCGGCGTGCAATACGTAGAATTGCCGATGGCGTTTGATGCATTAACGGTGGTGGTGAATCCGAAGAATACCTGGAGCAAAACCATGACTGTTACCGAATTGAAAAAAATGTGGGAACCCGCCGCTCAGGGTAAAATTACCAAATGGAGCCAGGTAAATCCAGCATGGCCTGACGAAAAATTCAATCTCTATGCCGCAGGCCCGGATTCCGGCACGCTCGATTACTTTACGCAAGCAATTGTGGGCAAGGCTAAATCCAGCCGTAGCGACTTTACGGCATCCGAGGAGGACAATAACATACTGATGCAGAACGTGGCGAACGACAAGAATGCGCTGGGGTTCGTTGGTTTCGGATACTATATGCAGAATCAGGACAAAATTAGTGCTGTCGCGGTGGATGATGGTAGAAACGGCGGAGTTATTCCCTCTGCCGAAACGGTGGAGGATGGAACCTATCAGCCTTTGTCTCGTCCCATTTTTATCTATGTGAACATGAAGGCGGCGGAGAAACCCGAACTTAAGGAGTTTGTTGCGTTTTATATGAAAAATGCATCCGCTCTGGTGAGGGGATTCCAGTACATTCCACTACCACCCAGAGCCTACGCCGCCAACATGGAATTCTTCAAGACGAAGCGGGTGGGAACGGTATTCGATGGCTATGTGCCAGGAGGCCTCACCCTCGACGACCTGCTTCGGCGAGAAGCCCGTTTTTATGAAAATTGATCATGGTATTGCCGTTTCCAGCGAAACGCGATCGCGGCTCCATTCCGGACGAACCACCGTCTTGAATGAATTGGGCCGAAACGCAGGAGGGGCGGACTGAAATCACTGTTTTCCCTTGCGTTTGCCAGCGCCTGGAACCGGCGCGCCACGCTGGGATTGATGGCGGTCAGTATTGCGCTTTCAGTTATGCTGTTGTTGGGCGTCGAGCAATTGCGTACCCAGGCGCGGGAGAGTTTCTCTCAGTCCATATCCGGGACCGACTTGGTGGTGGGTGCGCGCACTAGTCCAATCCAACTCATGCTCTATGCCGTGTTCCGCCTGGGGGATGCCACCCATAATATCCGCTGGGCAAGCTTTCAGGCGATGGCGGCCCACCCGGCGGTGGCGTGGGCAGTGCCGATTTCCCTGGGCGATTCGCATCGCGGTTTTGCGGTAATAGGCACCACTCCCGCGTATTTCGAGTATTTTCGTTATGGCGATCGCCGATTGCTGGCATTTGCGGCGGGAAAGCCGTTTACGGATATTTTTGAAGCGGTAATCGGTGCGGATATCGCCGCGCAACTTGGCTATCAAGTGGGCGACAGTATCGTGCTCAATCATGGTGCGAAAGGCCTCGGTTTGACCGATCACGCCGACAAACCGTTCAAGGTGAGCGGCATTCTCAAGCGGACCGGCCTGCCCGTGGATCGCAGCGTTCATGTCAGTCTTGCGGCTATTGAAGCTATTCATCTCGACTGGCAGGGCGGCGCCCCGATGCCCGGGGTATCCATTCCGGCTGAATATGTGCGTAAATTCGATCTGGCGCCAAAGGAAATTACGGCGGTGCTCATCGGGCTGAAAAGCCGCGCGGGTGTTTTTCAGATGCAGCGGTTCATCAATCAATACAAGGGAGAGCCATTGCTGGCCGTGCTTCCCGGTGTGGCGCTGGATGAGCTGTGGTCCATCGTCAGCATTGTGGAAAAGTCGCTGCTGGCTATTTCCGCATTGGTGGTGGCGGTGGGTCTGAGCGGTTTGGTGGCTGTTGTGCTGGCCGGCCTGGGGGAACGCAGGCGCGAATTGGCAATTCTGCGCTCGGTGGGCGCTGGCCCGCGCGTGGTTTTTCTGCTGCTGGCTATCGAGGGGCTGATGGTGGTCGTGGCTGGTGCATTGCTGGGTGTGCTGGGGTTGACCGTGCTCAGCCTGTTTGCCGCGCCCGTTCTGGAGGCGCACTTGGGTATTTCGCTGGCGGCAGGTATGCTATCGGCCGAGGCTTGGCAATTACTGTTACTGGTCATGGCAACGGGGTTTCTGGTCAGCCTTATACCCGGCTATCGTGCCTACCGATTATCCTTAAGCGATGGTTTGACGCCAAGATTATAAAAAAGGATACCAAATATGACTGCTTCTCTGTATGCCACCCCTCTCCGCTTTCGCATTTTATTTTTAATCGCCTTGCTGATTTTTACGGCACAGACAGCCATCTCGGCCGATAAGGATTACAAGGTTGGAGATAGATTGTCAGTGCCGGCGCCCGGTGCAGCGAAAAATAAGCCCGCACCTTCGGGAACTGCTTCAGCCGGTTACAAGGAAAAGACCTGGGATGATCTGATGCCCAAGAACTGGGACCCGATGGCGCCGCTGAAGGGATTGAAGCTGGACAACCTTAAGGATGGCGACCCCCGTGCCATCGAAGCGCTGGAAAAAATACGCGCAGCCTGGAATAACGCACCCATCGAGCCCGCGCTGGATGGAGAGCGTATCCGTATTCCGGGCTTCGTGATTCCTCTGGAACGCGCAGGCAATAAAGTCAGCGAATTCCTGCTCGTTCCCTATTTCGGAGCGTGCATTCATACGCCCCCGCCGCCTTCCAACCAGATCATTCATGTGCGGACATCAAAACCCCTGTCCAATATGCGCACCATGGATACAATGTGGGTCAGTGGAGTGCTGCACGCCGGCAGCATAGATACGGAGATGGGCCAGGCGGGCTATCAATTGAAGGCTGAGTGGGTTACGCCTTATCCGTAAGGAACTCATGAACAGGAAAGAGTTCGAATGTTCCTGCACACCCCCACATCGCCCGCCCGCCTTACGAAGTTTTACCGGGATTGTATTGATGGCGCCGGGACTGATCAGCGCAAATTTTCATTCTGAATTTCATTCGCATGTTTTAGAGCATGCCATTCGAGGTCGTTAGCCAGGCCTGGCCCTTATTTGCCTCAACTTTGGAATCCCCTCAAATCAATACACACTCGGCACAAGCATTTCTGTAGATACCGGATGCCGCAAGTAGTCTGGGTTATGCACCCGGTCCGGCAGAATAATGGGTTCATGCTCAATTTCATTGTAAGGAATCTGAGCCAGGAAGTGATGAATACAATTAAGACGGGCTTTTTTCTTGTCGACCGCCTCGACTATCCACCAGGGAGCCTCGGGAATATGGGTGCGCTCCAGCATGGTTTCCTTTGCTTTGGTGTATTGTTCCCAAAGACGGCGGGATTCAAGATCCATCGGACTCAGTTTCCATTGCTTCAGGGGGTCGCGGATTCGCATCAGGAAACGCATGTACTGCTCATCATCGGTAATCGAGAACCAATATTTGATCAGGATGATGCCGGAACGAATGAGTATCTTCTCAAATTCCGGCACGCTACGGAAGAATTCTTCATATTCTTCTTCGTCACAGAATCCCATGACTTTTTCCACGCCGGCCCGGTTATACCAGCTCCGGTCAAATAGTACGATCTCGCCGCCGGAAGGTAAATGTGACACGTAGCGTTGAAAATACCACTGGCTGCGCTCTCGTTCGCTCGGAGCAGGCAGCGCAGCCACCCGGCAGACCCGAGGATTCAGGCGCTGGGTGAAACGCTTGATGACTCCGCCTTTACCTGCAGCGTCACGCCCTTCGAACAGGACTACTACCTTGAGTTTCTTTTGCACTACCCAGTCCTGTAACTTGACCAGTTCTCCCTGAAGACGAAAAAGCTCCTTGAAATAGAATTGCCTGCCCACCTCGGTCTCGTTATCAGGTGTGGTGATTTCAGCCACCAATTTATCCAGCCGATGATCATCGATTTCCATTTCCAGTTCTTCGTCGAGACTGTCCAACATATCGGCATGAATGTGGCGTTCTAGGTCCGCATGTTCAAGGGTTTTATCTGCGCGCATCGGGATCTCCTGGTATTTGTTTTAAAATAGTTTCGTAAACAACCCGTACAGGGAACCGGAGAGAGATATTGAAGCACCCAAGCCATGGCCAAATTTCATACAACCCTACTGCAAGCTTGATTTGTTGACAACCATCGTGCCAGCTACGCCCGATGACAGGATTTGTGTGGTAGAAAGCGGCAGATCGTAGATATCGAATTTTTTCACCGAAGGTCACCAGGCTTGTGATCGAGACGAGGAGGAGCGTAGGAGGCAGGAGTAATATTCATCGATATCATCCAATAACCCTCAAAATAGTAGCGATCTTTTGTTACAGGAGTGTTACAAACCAGCCTTCCCTCCGCACCGCAAATCCACCACAAGGAGAGCAGAAGCTAGGATCTGTTAACACCTATTTCGCACCCGCGTTTTTTGTGGGCAACCCGAAGGGACGGGACGGATTTTCATCCAGCCCTTCGTTACTCACCGCTTACGGAGACCCACAGCCAACATAGCGAGTCTATTGCAGAAATATCCTCGCCTTAATCGTTTCTTGCCGAAACAGGCGAAGTGTGGGTCTCAGATCTGCTTGCTGCAGTGGGTTTGATGGTGAGCACCGGGCAGGGAGAGTGTCTGACAACATATTCCGCAATGCTTCCCATAGTTAAATGATTCCACCCCGTATAACCATGCGTACCGAGGATTAGAAGATCGGCATTCTGTTCGGCAGCCACCCGTACGATTTCTTTACCAGGGTCGCCTTCGATAAAAATGGTTTCGGTGTGTGTGCCGAACGATTCGGCGAGTGTTTTGAGCGCCTCCTTTCCTTTTTGCCGGGTGTTTTCAATACTTGCATCCACCCAATCTTCGAATCCGGGCGTGTAATAGTAGGGTGAAGGAACCATCCAGCCGCCGGGTTCAAATACATGCAGAATCTTGAGTTCCGCCGCAAGCGATCCAGATATACATTTAGCATATATGATGGCATCCTGAGAAGCCTCTGAGAAATCAGTAGCTAGAATGATTTTTTGAATGAGTGGATTCATACATCCTTCCTTTCCGGGTAAAGATCCGTCCATGGTGGTTGAAGACAATACACTGAGTAAGCCAACACAGCCTTTCTTCTGTGACTTCATCCCTTTATGTCATAGCACTACGCGAGGCGAGCAGGCCAAAACTGGCATCGAAGATGAAGCCGAAGACGAAGGTATATGCCGGAAGAGCAAGAGTAGACTTAGTTCCAGCAAAAAAGATATGCTGTCCTCGCGATCCGCTTGTGTGCCGTCACTTCGCCCCTCGCAATGCGGTTGAGGTTTGAGTTCCTTCTACTCCGTTGTTGTTGCAATAATTGCGGACGGGTGGTCAGAGTCCTTGATATAACCGGCATTGCGCCGATGGACAGGTATTCAGAGTCCTGCTACTGGACAGATGCGCAGAGTCCTAAGATGACACGTAGAAGTAGTTAATGTAGCCCAGAATGATTTATTAACTCTCTCAATTACAATTATTCCACAAAAAAACGGTAAATTGCTACCGCTATAGCAAAAAAATTGCATTCAAAGCTTCATCTTGCCTTTCGCTATCTCTGCCGTCTGCTCCTCGAAGTGCCGCAAGCAGGCAAAACGTGTAATCATTTTCTTGCGTACAAGAATGTTGCCAAACGATAACTGCTGGATGGATGGTCAGAGTCCTTGGTATAAACCGGCATTGCGCCGACGGACAGGTATTCAGAGCCCTGCTACGGACGGGTGATCAGAGTCCTAAAATGACAGGCAAACCTGTATGCTTGCTGATGCATCCGAGTTTGCCTTGCCAAGTGCAGCCTGTATCAGTTACTTCCTGTTTGTGGCATTTGGCCGCCATGAATCGCGTAATCTGGCTTAGATTGTTGCGCCATTTGGCGATGAGCCATGGCTTCCTTCATGTTGGCCCGCGCAGCTTGCTCATACTTACGTATCAAAGCTGTGGTATGCGATTTCAAATTGTGCGCTTGCCAGCCATACAGACGCGTCTGCTCATACTGTTCAAGCAGTGTCTTCTGCTCATCCGCCTTTGCCTGCATTTCGTGGGCGGCGCCTTCAAAACGCCTCGCCAAAACGCTATGCTCACTTGGGGCTGTTGCAGTCTGAATTGCTGATTCAGGAAGATTTTCTGCTTTTACGGTGCTTATGGGCGCACCCACAGCCAATAAACCAAGCAGGGATAAAACCGCAAAAGTATCTTTTGCTTTTATGCCGAGTGTCGTTGCCATTTTGATTCTCCTGTTCCATTTGATTAAAAATCAATATTGGACGGATGGTCAGAGTCCCTTTTGCTACCGGACGAATGGTCAGAGTCCTTACACTGGACGGATGGTCAGAGTCCTAAGATGTGACTTCATATTAAGTCCCTTACCATCAAAATGGTATTGGGGAAACCCTGATTCAATACTAAGGAAATTCCTGATTTTGTACTAAGTGAAACCCTTAGATAATGGATTGAATTCAAGGATCTGGACTAAGGCGCTGGAAGCAGAGAATAACAAGCATGCAGCGTTGAAGGACGCGGTCTCATGAAAGTGGTAAGCCCACAAGCCCGGCGGGAAGTGGTGGCGGGTCTTAAAGACAGCGTGGTAGTTGTCTGAGTGCTGGGCTTGTGGGCTGATGAACATTTTCACCCCCGTGTTGCGCTATCGCGCCCGGCCAGACTCGAATTGTCAGCTACGCGAGTGCATTGTCTTGCTTGCCGACAGAGGCGGCACGCCCGCTATTCTTCAGATCGATACTGATCTGACGGCGTTGAAACGCACGGATCTATGCAAAGGCTTCTTAATTCATCATGGCTTGCAATCCGCCAAGCCAGCCCGCCGCGATAGTCAGCAGCAATCCCGGAATAACCTGCAATGCGAAATGGCTGCCGCCATTGGATGCCGCCAATATCATTTTAGTCGCGGTGTTTGTGCTCATTGCGAGAAGGATGGGCAATATGGTTTGGGTCGCCTCAAGCTTACCCCCGGCTGCCAGCGACGCTACCGAGACCGCAGGGGAATGCGTATCGGCGAAACCGGCGATTGCGGTGCCTGCGATCAGCCCCGCGCTGCCCAGCCAGGCATTGAGTGCTGCCGCGACCAGAAGCACGGCCCCCATCGTCGTGGCGAGGATGAGCGCAGTGCGAAAGCTGAATGCCCTGCCCATCTCGATTGTTTCAGGGATTTTCTGCCGGAGCGCCTTCATAAAAAACCATGCTCCGTAGGCCACCGCCATGAATCCCGCCGACAGGAGTGGCACCGCCATGGCGGCAAGTGTTGCGGGATGGGTCGCGCCGAGTACGATAGCCATCTGAGTAATAGTGGCCACAGTTGAGAGAACAGCGCCCCCTACCGCCGCTGGCATGAGTTCCGGCCTCTGTTTAGCAAGCGTACCCATGGAGGCTATCGTCGCCGAACTGGATACGAACCCCGAGGCCAGTCCGGCAACAGGCAATCCATAGCGCGGACCAAACAGGCGCAAGGCGATATACCCCCCAGCGCTGATCGCCATCATCAACACCACGATGATCCACAAGGTATGCGGATTGATCGCATTGAAGGGGCCCATGTAACGGTCCGGCATCAAGGGCAGCACCACCAGCGCCGCACCGGCAAGCACCAGCGCATCGTGCAACTCGGCTTCGGTCAGGGTTTTGCGTACGAAGGTGTGGATGCGAGTTCGTGCCGCGAGCAGGAGTGCCACCGTAACGCCGAGACTGGATGCGAGCAGCGGTTCGCGCATGGCAAGCGCGCCGAGCAATAACGTCAGAAGCTGTACAAATTCGCTGGTAAGGCCCGGATCGCGTTGACTGCGTGTGCGAAAATAGCCCAATGCGATGAATCCGGCTACCGAGAGCGTCACCACTGCCAGTAACGGAATCCCTCCCAGTTCGAAAGCAAGCGCGCCAAGCAGGGCTGTGACGGCATAGGTACGAATCCCCGCCGGCGCACGGTCCCGCCCTGCGCCTTTTCTGCGCTCGCGCTCGACCCCTATCAGCAAGCCGATCCCCAACGCCACAGCGATTTTCATCCAGTTATCGGAGAGAAAGGTCATCGCGGCGATCAGTTCCTCTATTGTTATGGAGTATATGTAGGATGAAGCGTAGCGCAACCCCTCCTACGGAAGCCAGATTGGAAACCATAAAATTATTATAGTGTACTCATTACCCCTTTCCTGAATAAGGCTCCGAATGCCATTTAGACACTTTAAACATGTTTATATTGACAAAGTCATGGATGACTGATAACCTGCATTCACGTGCCGCACTTTGCCCACGCGTTTCTCTCATCGCAGTGATGAGATTCTCCAAGCAGGTGTTGTCGTATGAAAGTAATCCGATTTGTAGCGCTGCTATCCATGCTCGGTTTATTGGCGTCGTGCGCGCCGATGAGCCATCACGAGGCAATCAGTAGCCCCGCTCTCCGTAAAGCGGTTCAAAGCGCAAGAACCCGCAGCGATCATACCGCCTTATGGAAGCATTTCGAGAAGCTGGCTCTGGAAATGCGGGTAAAGGCGGAGGAGCAAAGGCAATTGCTGGAACACTATCAGGAAAAAAGCTATCTCTATGGCCGGCAAGCGCAAGACCGGCAATCGCACACATGGGCTTTGTTGAACAGATATGAACTGGCTGTGGAACAAAGCCTTGCCGAGGCGGATGCTCACCGGCAAAAAGCAGCAAGCCTCGCGCGGGAGGATCAAGGCGTCTTTGTCCGGCAAACGGCTGATACTCCCGCTATCGTAAAGTACAAGCTGCGCTCGAACGACATTACGGGTAGTAATTAACCTGAATCCGGCGGCGGATTCTATGAAGTTAGAACCATGATTAATAATGATGTTTCTTTCAATTTTGACCATTTCCGCACGTCCCGCTGCCGGATTCAGGATTGAACAGAGTAACCATTCAGAGAAAACAACTCACGGCTGATTTCTTTCGCAATTTCATCGCTGGATACGCAATCAAACCAGGCCTTGGTGCAAAGGGTGAAGTGTCCCCTTCTTTAATCTGAATCAAACAGAACATCTCAAAGGGAGTCAATGCAAATGCAGACAGATTTGGGATCGATGAAAAAAGAAGCACGCACGAAATGCGATACCGTATTGATGGAAGCCCATGCGCTGATTGACTGGGAAGGGCTTCGTACCGAGCTTATGGAGATATATAGACGCGAGATTAGTCAGGGCGAAGGACAAAAGCTCATAGACCCGCTGGTCATGTTCAAGACAGTGCTGTTGGGCCAGTGGCACAGCCTGTCGGATCCGAAGCTTGAAGAGGCACTGCGCATGCGTACCGACTTCATGGATTTTTGCGGCGGTTTCTCTGATGATGCGCCGGATGAAATCACGCTATGCCGTTTTCGAAATCGCCTGATTACATCGGGCAGGCTAGCTGGAATGCTCGCTGGCGTGAATGCGGAATTGCAAGCTCATGGCCTCATGATAAAGGACTCGCACCCTGCTGTTACTGACGACGTGCGTGCGCAATCGCCCGCTTGCCCCAAGCAAGACACGATTGATAATCCGGATACCACAGGTACGCCCGAGGCCAACGAGGTTGGCAACAAGCAAGGTGGCATTCCAGCGAAATATCCCAAACTGGTTAGCTACATTAAAATCCGGCGTCCCGAACCGGACGCTACCTGGATAAGAAGAAATAAAAAGAAGTACTTTGGCTACGTCGGTTATGTAAACGTTGCTAACGAGGATAACTATATCCGCAGGAGTGTGCAGGGTGGCCAGCAAAAGTAAAATCATTACGGCGGCTATCGTGCACCAAGGAGGTGATCTATTGGTAAAAAAATGGTTCCCACTGATACTTCTTATTGTCTTTATAGTCATCAGCGTGGCTGCGTTAAGCGGATTAGCCAGGAATCTGGCCCAGAAAACGACCGTTCTCAGTGATCCGTTATGCAAAGTGGTATGGAAAAAGAAAAAGCCGTATCAGTTTGCAAACCATGGCCCAGGCAAGGAGGTTGCAAACCACTGAGAAGCAATTCTCGATAGATTCTTCTTTATCACAGTGCTACCAGTGAGTGCGCCAGGTACACCAGGGGTACGATAAAGCAGGCAGGTGTCGGTGCCGACGGAGTCCTCATGGGGGAGGCATCAGGCTTCCCCGTCGGCGATGACAGGCTAGCGGTGATCGCTTCGGCGGCATCGCTAGCCACTTGCGCTCGTGTAGCTTATTGAGAATACTTTTCTATTCCGAAAAGAATCAGGATCAATAAGGGCACAAAACAAATTATGAAGATTGCAAGCCGCGTTCCCATCAGGTCGGGAAGCATGATTCTGCCGCGGTTGCCCCACTTCAGAATCGTCGAATCCAGGTAACCGGACAACTCCGCATAGAGATAACTACCTACCAGCAGGCCCATGATGCCAGCAATCGCATCGTAATTGCCCTGCCCCAGCGCCGCGGCGCCAGTACCCGGGCAGTAGCCCAGCAGTGCGAAGCCGATACCAAAAATCAGCCCCCCGATTATGTTTGCGGCATAGCGCGTGGGTTTCACATGCAGTTGGACAAGCCCCAGGCCATACATTGAGAAGATGCCGATCATGCCGACGGCGATCGCGGTGAGCATGATCTTCATTACCGTAAAATCAGTCAGAAAAAGTGCCCCCAGCAGTACATCGTATTTGGCAACACCGCCCTTCTGAAGCAAAAAACCGAATGCGATACCAAAGATCAGCCCGAGTACAAGTTGTTTGGGCCCATCTGCTTTTCCTGCTGATTGCTTTTTTGATGCTTCCTTTTCGTTTTTCCGCTTCTTTTGCGGGATCGGGAAAGCAACGGATGAAGGCATTTCCTGTGTTGCTGGCGTAATGGGATCCATAGCGTCCGGTGCCTTCCCTATATGCTGAACATCAGTTTTGCGGTAACAACACCGCCTGCAAAAAAACACATCAGCGCGATCCACGAACCCACCGAGAGTTGCAAGGCTCCGCTAATGCCGTGCCCGCTCGTGCATCCACCCGCGAGCCGTGCGCCAAACGCCATAACCGTGCCGCCGATAAATGCAACCCCAAGACGTAGTGCGCGACTTGAGCCAAAGTGTTCTTCCCACAAGGGCGGTATCCATTGCGCGGTAATTTCTCCCCCTGTATAAGCGGCCAGAAAAGCACCCAAAATAATGCCGACCATGAGCATGACGCCCCACTCGATCTGCGGCTTTGTTTCCTGAAAAAATTTGAGGGATTCGGTATGGCCTTTGGAAAACAGGTTTCCTATGAGCCCGGCAATACGCGCGAAAGATGTTGAAGCGCCAATCGGTTGATTGGAAAAATAGAATGTCGCCATCGAGAGCACCCCAATGAGCGCCCCGACCAGATAAGGAGACCATGCACCACCGTCATGTTCCATTGATGCCTCGCATCAAGGTTACGTCGGCCATCAAATAGGGAGCATCGTCTTTCCCGCGAAAGCGGGAATCCAGAGGTTTCCTCTAAACTATTTGATGACTGATTCCATAGCTGAGCTTACCCAGCATCGCCCGTCTTTTCCAATGGCAGGTCCAGCGCTTTCCACGCACAGAGACCTCCCAGCATGTTATAAACTTTAGAAAAACCATTCCGTTCCAGGATGCTTGCAGCCAGCCCGGCCCGATGCCCGACACTGCAGTGAACCACCAGCTCGCTGTCTTTCGGAAGTTGAGGAATACTGTCCTCAAGATGGCCCACAAAGGTATGGAGGGCGCCCGGTATGTGTTCTTTTGCCCATTCGTTATCATCCCGCACGTCGAGTACGTTCGTCTTGCGGTCCTGTATCCAGTTGGCGCATTCCTCGGCACTGATGGTGCCCAGCCCGTAAATGGGCAACCCCTGCTCCCGCCAGGCTTCCACGCCGCCCGCCAGCATGCCTTCTACTCTGTCGATGCCGATGCGCGACAGGGACGTCACCGCCTCCTGAATATGGCCCGGCTCATCGAGCACGAGAAGTATTGCCGTGTGTTCGTCCGCCACCCAGCCGCCGAAGGCCGGCAGCCCTTTCAGCCAGATGTTGTAGGACAAGGGAATATGCGCGGCCGCAAAGGTATCTGGCGAGCGGCAATCGATCACGATTGCGTCCTTCATCTTTTCCCGGAACTCTCCGGGTTGAAAGACGCGGAACTCCGCCGATAACCCGGGCGGTCTTCCCCCCATCAGATTGACCCGTTCCATATGAGAAAAATAGGGCGGGCGCGGCAGTTTCTCGGCCACCTTGTGGTCGACGAATTCCATGCGGCTCACCTTGAAGACGAGATTGGTTTCTTTTTCGATACCCAGCGTGGAGTCATCGCGCTTGGAAATATTCCCGCCACATGCCGAGCCGGACCCATGTGCGGGAAAAAGCAAAGTCTGATCACCGAGCGGGGCAATCTTTTGGTGAATGGAATCATAGAGAATGCCGGCGTTTTCACCGGTTTGGTCCGGGTCCGGCAAATCGGTGCGCCCAGTCTCGCTGACAAAAAGCGCATCGCCGGTGAAGGCACCCCAGCATTTATCCTTGGTATCCTGTGGATAGACGGCATAGCTTACGCTTTCCGGCGTATGGCCCGGCGTTGCAAGCGCTACGATACGCGTAGTACCCACCTTGAGCTCTTTTTCATCCGCAAGCTTGACATCCGAGTGGCCAAACAGCTCGTGCGTACCCGTCACGATTCGGGCGCCCGTCATCGCCGCCAGCGTTCGCGAACCGAATTCAAAATCTTCCTGACGGTGCGTTTCGAGTATATAGGCAATACTCAGATCGTTTCTCCGAGTGAGCTCCAGATATTCGTCGATATCGCGCCGCGGATCGACCACTACGGCAAGCCCTTCCCCGCACCCAAGCAGGTAAGAGTTCTGCCCCAGGCCCGAGGCTTTCAGTCTTTTGAAAAACATTCGCTACTCCCTTCCCGATTCGGCGCAATTTCGCTGGTTTTGATTGGATAAACGTACGGCCATGAAAAATAGCATATTGCCAGCGCAAAGGCTGGTCAGTGCGTTGGGACACATAATCCGGAAAGTGCGCGTAAGCCCAGGAATAAACTCGCGCGAACGACTGCCCGGTTCAATCCAGCGGAATTGCGCCCGTTTGATTGTGTTCAGGCCGATGTGCGTTTTGACTGCCCCTGTGAATAGGCTGGCATGGGGGCGAACCGGTCAGTTTGGCCTACTTGAATATCGGCAACGATTTATTGATCCCTCTCGGTAATTTTTTATAAGGCAATACGTATTGGATTTGCTATTTCTAAATATGCCGTCTATAAAAAAGTGGAGTTATACCGATGCGCCGACGGAGCCTGTAATGGGTAGATATTAAATTTCTTTTTGTAGCCATTGAACCAAAATCTGGCAGTTAACCACTCTATCTTTATCCTAACACTATGATCCACAAAGACTGTTTGCATTACTTGACCCTCACCTTTTTGGTAAGTTCGCTACAGGGCAGATTAGGTTAAAGCTCAATTAAGCCGGCATACAGCCGATCAAATGAGGAATCAGCTATGGCAACCAAGTATCTCAGCAATTATTACAGTTACAAAGTCATCCCTCAGGTTTTCGGTTTCCAGCTGACCGAAGTTGATCCGAAATTGGCGCTGGAAAAACAAGTACAGGGACATCTCGCGAATGGGCACCATTATTTTTTCCAGGACGAGTTCCAGAACGCCCTGAGCGAGTATCAGACAGCCTATGCCCTGCTGCACAAGTTCCTTCATCCCTATTTCCCGGTTGACGTTACTGCAATCACTACCTCTGTGCTCAAGCAAATGCAGTTGACCGATATGATGGTTACTGCCACTGCCCAGGTTGCAAAATACCGATCTGTCGTGGGGGAGCGTCCAATAGTATCGCTCGATAGTCCGTCGCAGGAAATCTCGTCCATCGTGCAGAAGTTCGGTGGCACGGGCAGCACCGTGGTGGCATCGCCCGCAGCCGTTCTTTATGAACAGGCTTCGACGTACCTTCAGGCTGGAGCTACTGCCGAGGCCCGACCCATTATTCGCCAGGCGCTCGAACTCAATGGCGGAAGGGACCGCGAACTGGAATCGAATCTCATGGTGGCCTCAGGCATCGCTGCCGTGCAGCAAAGCGAATTTGATAATGCCCGCGACAGTTTCGTGAAAGCATTCGAGCTTGCACAGCGCACAGGCGCGGGTATCGGGCCGGCGATCATACCCGGCGTCGTGGGTGCAGCCGGAACGCCTGGCGCAGCTGCCGCACCTGCAGCCGCAGCGCCCGGGCAATCTCCGCAAACGCCCGGACTCGGGGCGATCAGCAGCAACCTCGGGGTTGTGGCGGCCTTGACCGGGGATGCGCGCAGTTCCGGCGCCGCTTTCCAGGTGGCGGGAGACTCCGTGCCCCTGTCGTTTGGGCGCACGCTTTCGCAACCGCTCAACCCCGGTACGGCTACCGCAATGCAGAGACCGATGGGCAGCGAGGGACTCGGCCTCATTCTTAATTCGCCATCAGGTTCCAACCAGTATATGAGCCTGTCGCCCGCCGTTTCTCCATCTAGCGGCGCCCAGCAATTCGGCATCTTCAAAGGCGATCAGGTCGTCAGCGTCGATCTTCAGGTCAATGCAGCCGCAAACCTGACGGCAAGTATCTACCAGCCGCGAATCACCGCAACCTCGCTTGCGGCACTCGCGACTTTCGAGATCATCGACACCAATTTCATTGCCTATATTCCCCACACCTACGGCTTCACCATTCCGTTGAGTCTTGGCGATTGCTACCTGGAGCTGGGCGATTATGAAGAAGCCATCACCTGGTACGAAAAGGCTCGCGACTATCAATACCTGAACCAGGCCATTGAAGCGCCGATGGTCTGGTTGAAGCTGGCCAATGCATACGCCAGATGGGGTAATTTTCTGTTCGAATCCGGTGAAAAGGCCGAAGCCAGAACGAGGTACGAACAGATCGTGCGTCTCACCGATCCCATTCTGGATCCGGCTTCTGCGCTCTACAAGTCGCCGGTGTTCGACGGGCTGACAGCGCAGGTACAAGCCATTCTTGCGGCACCACAGCCGCTGGATGCCGAGGTGCACAACCCGTCCATCGCTGCCGTGGTATTGCTTGCCAAACTCAACATTCAAAACATCGAGGACGGGATCGATTTTCCATTGCTCAGCATGGCTCGCGAACAGGTTCCAGTGTTTCGCTTTGACTACTTGCAAAATACCGCGCGCTACTTCGCCGAGAATGCGATTCAGGCGGAGCGGACATACATCAATTTCAAGACCAGCGCCGAGCAGGAGCAGTTCCAGCGGTCGATGCTGGAGAATGCAGTTGACCTGGAGACCGCAAACGAACAACTCGAAATCAAGAAGGTAGAAATAGCACAAGAACAGAAGGAAGCAATCGAAGCGAACCAGGCTTATGCAAACACACAGCTTGAGAACGCCAGGGATTTGAAAACGGAATACGAGGATGTGAGCCTGGAAGAGATGGCCTTGGACTCCGAGATCACGTATGTGGGCGCTCCTACGACCGAGTACGATTTTTCCGGTTACGAGGAATATGGAATCTCGAACGGAACCCACCGTGTCGACGAAGTGCTCCGTACGTTGACACAGCGGCGCAGCGAGATCTCGCGCGAATTCGAACTCAATAACATGGATCGCCGGATCAGCGAACTGGAGGCTGCGAAGAAAGTCGCGGATGAACAGGTGGATATCGCGAACAAACAGAAAGAGGCCGCCGATATCCAGAAGAATATCGCCACGCTGCGCAAGCAGCAGGCCGAGCAGCAGTTGGCGCTGTTCGACTCGCAGGAGTTTACGCCTGATCTCTGGAATCGCCTGGCGAACGAGATTCGCCAGATTTCCAAGTCATATCTCAACCAGGCCATTGTGATAGCCCGGTTGATGGAACAGGCTTACGAGTTTGAGGTCGGCAAGGCGGTCAATATCATCAAGCCATCCTATGTCCGGAACGACCTCGCTGGTCTTCTGGGCGGCGACTTTCTACTGCGCGACATCGATTCGTTCACCTTCATGCGGATCATTCTCGGTGAGAAAAAACAGCCGATGAAGGAAATCATCTCTCTGGCGGATCGCTACCCGGTCCAGTTCCTGCGTGATTTTCAGCGGACGGGGACCATGGGTTTCCGTACCGAGCTGAGCGATTTCGACCGGAACTATCCCGGCGCCTACCTTCAGCGCATCAAGCGCGCCGAGGTACTCGTCGAGGGGTTGATCGGCCGCGGCGGAATACACGCGAGCCTGACCAACACCGGCCTCTGCCTGTCGCGAATGCGCGATGGGGGCATCCAGATGCGGCTGCTGCAACCAGAAACGCTGCTGCTGTCGCAGTACCGCATCGCTGCGGATGCCGTGATCTTCACGCCCGATGTCGAGATGCTGGCGATTTTCGAAAACAGCCCGGTCTCAACCTCATGGGTACTCGAGCTCAATCCTGCGGCAAACGACATCATCCTGAACTACATTACCGACATAAAGCTCGTGCTTTATTACGAGTCGTTCTTCGATCCGAACCTGAAGCCGAAGGTGCTGGAAGAACTCGCGGTCGAGCAGCTGAATGCCGGACGCCGCACCGTCGCACTCCGGTATGAGCTTTTCGACGAGTTCTTCGCGTTCCAGGATACCGGCGAGGTGACGTTCACGCTTCGATCGACCATGCTCCCTTTCTATCATCTGGACCCGCGCGTACGCGAACTCACGTTCCTGATCGAAACGGACGAAGGCGTAACCTCCGAGAACCTGGTCGTCAAGGTATCCACCGCCGATGGCACTGCCGCCACCCAGACCACGACCAGCGACGGCGCGCTTTCCACGGGTGGTTCGAACCCGCTCAATGCATTCATTGGCAAGCCATGGCTGCAGGAGTGGAAAATCACTGTCCCGATTGCGGAGAACCAGGCCCGGTTCGATGCCGGCTTCGAATGGTCGCAAGTGGAAAATATCGTGATGACCACGGAGTACGAGTTTACCCCCCGCCGCATACTCGGCCAGCCTTACCTGCTGCTGCTGGATCGCTTTGATGCAGATACACTCGCGAACTTTGACGTTGTTGATGATCCGCAGGCCACCGTCTCCGCGCCATCGGAGTGGGTCTTCAATGCCGAAGCGCAGCGCATCGATCAGCTGTCGGATATACACGGCGGTCCATTCGGAGCCGGCGCGACCGGACCTGAAAAACCCGGTACCTACCTCGTTCGGAAAACGACGGCCGAACTGCCGGCGGTCCAGAATTTCATCCTGGTCGTCGACGTCACTTCGGAAGATGACGATGGTATCGGTGTGGTGTTCCGCTGGCAGGATGTGGACAACTTCTATTACTTCCTGATGGACCGGCAGCGCAACTATCGCCGCATGGGCAAGAAGGTCGTCGGCATATTCCAGGAACTCGATACCGCCGCGCTGGATACGACTCGCGGATACAACGCCGGTACGAGTTATTCGTTGAAGGTACGCATCAGTGGAACGCAGCTGAACGCGTACCTGAATGACGAACTGGCATTGTCGGGGCAGGATGCGTCGCTACCCGGCGCAGGACGTGCCGGACTTTTCAGCTGGGGCAGCGCGGGAGTGCACTTCGACAACTTCCGCATCGTGGATCTCTGAAACGGAAAGAGGATAGCCTGTGGCCAATAAATCGCCTGTCAATCGCCAATCTGCCTCCAATCCTGGAGGCGGCGGCGACGTTCGCGGTCTC
The DNA here is from genome assembly GCF_900103165.1 of Nitrosospira multiformis. NCBI lineage: Bacteria > Pseudomonadati > Pseudomonadota > Betaproteobacteria > Nitrosomonadales > Nitrosomonadaceae > Nitrosospira > Nitrosospira multiformis. The sequence goes on from NZ_FNKY01000001.1 coordinate 2,145,279, forward strand.
GGCGAAACATTTCAGCCGGACCTGAATTCCGGAGTCGGCAACTATCGGGTTCCTCTCGATCTGTTGCCGGGCATACGGAATTTCCAGCCCAGCCTCGCCCTCGGCTACAGCACCGGCGCCGGCAATGGCGCCTGGGGTCTGGGCTGGTCGCTGCCTTTTGCCGCCATCAGCCGCCGTACGTTTCGAGGCACGCCCTCCTACACGGAGGATGATACATTCCTGTTCGCCGGACAAACGGAACTCCTGCCCGTGGGCTCCGATACCTTTCGGGCATCCATCGAGAACGGATTCGAGCAATTCAGCCGCATGGCGTCCGGATGGCAGGTCACGGAAAAGTCCGGCATACGCCACACCTTCGGGACTACGGCTGAAAGCAGGGTCGAATTCGATGATAACGGGACGACCCGGGAGTTCGCCTGGCTTATCGAACGCACCGAGGATACCGCGGGAAACACCATCACATACCGGTATCGAACGGAACAAGGCCAGCGCTATATCGAGGAAATTCGCTACGCCGTCTATGCGGTCCGGTTCGAATATGAAGCCCGCCCGGACTCGTTCTCGGATTTTCGCAGCGGCTTTGAGGTGCATACCGCCCTTCGTTGCTCGCGTGTCACGCTTCATGTCGAACCGCTGGGTCCGGCCGCTGTGCGAACGTGGGCACTGGCGTACGATACGGAGCCTTACTCCGGTTTGTCGCTTCTTCGGTCGGTCACATTTTCGGGTTTCGATCCGGAGACGGGAGAGTCGGCGTCACTTCCGCCGCTGGAATTTTCTTATACCGGATTCTCCCCCTCAAGCCGCCGTCTGAGGAAGTTCGCAGCTGAAGCGGGCGCCGCGCCTCCCGGCCTCGACCAGCCGAATCTGGAACTGATCGATCTGGAGGGTCGCGGTCTGCCTGGTATTCTGTCGATTGAAAACGGTGCGGCGCGCTACTGGTCCAATACGGGCAAGCTCAGGTGGAGCCCGCCCCGCTCCTTGCCGCAGTTCCCGGCCGTCTTCTCCACAGGGGAAGACCGCGTGCAATTTGCCGACATGGATGGAAACGGTGCGGCGGATGTGCTCGTCGGCAGCGGCACGCTAAGCGGCTTCTACCGCAATGAGGGAACCGGCGCGTTCGCCGATTTCAACCGGTACGTCCGGCAACCGCAGCTCGCTTTTGAAACCGGTGGCCTGCAGTTAATGGATGTCAATGGCGACGGGCTTGTTGATGCGGTGCACGATGGCCGCACCGGTCTTCAGGTATACGACAACCTGGGTTCCGCGGGGTGGGCACCCCCACGGCTCGTCCCGCGTGACGATCTGCCGGCACCGGTGCCGAATCTTTCTTCGGGAGATCCCCGCGTCCGTCTCGCCGACATCAATGGTGACGGGCTTGCAGATGTGGTGTTATTCAGCAGCGGTTACTTCGAATACTGGCCTTCGCGGGGCGGAGGCCGCTTCTCCGAATCGCGCAAGATGACGGCCGCGCCGAGATTCACATATCCGTTCGATCCGGCGAGAGTGTTCCTCGTCGATATCAACGGAGATGGCCTGGCCGACGTCGTTTTTGTCGGCTATGACGAGGTAACCTACTGGATCAACCAGTCGGGAAATTCATTCAGCGCCCCGCAGACGATTCGCTACACGCCGCCAACCTCGCGTGCCGATACCTTGCGAATCGCGGACATGAGCGGAACCGGAACGGCAGGGATTTTGTGGACGAGCCCGTATCCGGACTATCGCTACCTCGATTTCACCGGCGATGTGAAGCCCGGCCTGCTTTCGCGCATCGATAATGGACTTGGCCGCATCACGGCCATCGAATACTCGACCTCGACCGGAGAAGCAACGCGCGACCGGGAGCAAGGGAATCCATGGGTATCATTTCTTCCGTTTCCGGTGCAGGTGGTTTCGGCCGTCACCGTCGATGACTCGATCAGCGGCCTGCACAACGTGACCCGCTATCGTTATCACGAAGGCCACTACGATGGGTATCGGCGGGAATTCGACGGATTCGGCCGATCCGAGCAGATTGAAGAAGGCGATGATTCGATTCCCTCCTGTCGAACTGTCTTTTACTATCACACCGAAGCGTCGGGCCGGCCGGCGGTTCCCGATCCGGAGCTTCGGCGCAGCCTGAAACGCAAGCTTTTCCGGGTAGAGGTATTCGGAGAAGATGGGGGTCCGCTGGCATCGGCTCCATATCGTGTGGAGGAGAGCACGTGGACCGTGCGGGTTGAGCAGACGCTTGCGGATAGCCGGCGGGTTCTGTTTCCCTTCATCGGGGAGACAGCCATATCGACATTTGAACGGACGTCCGATGCGCGTATCGAGCGGCGCCTGTTCACGTTCGATATATCCGGAAATGTGACCACCGAAGAGCGTCGCGGAGAAGGCGGATCAGGCGCACCCGGCATCGTAACGACCCACGCCGAGTATGCGCTGGACCCCGCAGGACGCGTCCGTGACCGCGTTTCCCGCATTGTCCAGCGTGACGGTGACGGCAATCTGCTCAACGAAGTGCGTCATTATTACGATGGCCCCGCATTCCAGGGATTGGCGCTCGGCCAGGTCACGAATGGACTGCTCACCCGCACCGAAAGGGTGGCGCTGCACAAGAATGCAGCCACGTCCATATACGGTGCGCATGAGCCTGATTTTTCAGCATTGCAGTATCACGATGGAGTGGATCAAGATGGCGAGCCAGCCTGGCTGTACAATCATAAACGGGTCAGTCTGGATGAGCGCGGCAACGTCCTGGTCAGCCGTGATGCACGCGGCAACGATACGACCTACGTCTTCGACGAATTCGGTCTGTTCGCCACGTCGATCACTGATGCAAAAGGCTTTGTCGCAACGGTCGAGCATGATCTCCGGGTAGCGAGGCCCAGGCGGATGGTGAACCCTAACGGCGGAGTGACCGAGTCGCGCTACGACCCCTTGGCGCGCATTGCCCTGGTAGTGGCCCCCGGCGATACGCTCGCACTCCCTACCGTCGCCTATTCATACGAAACCGCGACGCTGCCAGCGCTGCGTGCTGCCCATTATCTCGTTCTTTCGGGTGATTCCCGCACCATTTCCGTCAATGAGTACCTCGATGGGGCCGGAGCCCTCTTCCAGCGCCGCACCGAGCATGACGGCAACAGGGTATCCGTCAGTGGACAGGTCGTTTCCAATGCCCGGGGTAAGACAGCCGAAAAATTCGAGTCCTTCTATGCCGAAGGATTGGGGTTCGAGCCGTATTCAACCGATCCTTCCGCGCCACGACGCAGCTTCTTCTTCGACCCATTGGGCCGCGCGATCCGCACCTTGCATCCGGATGGCGGCCAATCCGGCGCGGAATATCGAACGTTCGACACGCTATTCTCCGATGCCGGGGATAACGACCCTGCCCTGGCGGATTCGTTCGGGACACCGCGGCGCGAGATCTACGACGCATGGTACCGTCTCGTAGGAGTGGAAGAGCGCGACCAGGCATCGATCCGCACAACAAGCTACGAGCTTGATGCCACCGGCCGTTTGCAGCAGATTACCGATCCCCGGGGAGTGATCCTTAGCCGCATCACCCGCGATCTGACGGGTCAGGAGATTTCGATCGAGCATGTGGATGCGGGCCATCGCCTGCTGGCTTATGATGCTGCAGGCAACCTCGCACTGCAGGTGGATGGGGCCGGCGAGCCCATCAATCGCAGCTTCGATGAACTGAATCGCATCACCGGGACGACTTATGGGGGTGCCGAGCCGGAAACATACTTCTACGACACCGGGACAGGCGCGAATCTGACGGGTCGTATTGCACGCACGATCGATCCCGCCGGCGAAACCACTTATAGCTACGATTCCCGCGGCAATGTCATCGAGCGCTCGCGCCTGGCGCCGGGCCAGACCGAAGCCCTGGCACTGAGCTACTCATTCGACCGCATCGGCCGTATAACCCAGCTGACCTACCCCGATGGAGCGGTTATTGATTTCGAGCACTATTCGGGATTTCTGCTTCGGTCCATTCCTGGAGTTTTGAACGCGATCGAATACACAGCCGCCGGTGTGCGAACGGGGATGGATTATCAGAACGGGGTCCGGACTGAATACAGCTATGATCCTGCCTCTCTTCGATTACGGGAAATCCGGACGTTCCGGCCCGATACGGGAGACGTATTCTTTCATACCCGTTACGACATCAATACGGTCGGGAACGTTGCGTCAATCGAGGATCTGCGGCCCGGTACGCCGGGATTTCAGCGGACGCAGGGTTTCGCATACGATGCCTTCTACAATCTGTTGGAGGCTTCCAGTCCCGATCCGGCGGCAGGATATTCGCATGTCTACGAATATGACGCGGCGGCAAATTTTATTCGCAATCCAATGATCAGCTCCAATCCGCTCTTTTATGAAAACGGCGGCAATAGTAACCGGCTGAGTGGTTACAACGATGGCATAAACCCCGTTAGCCTGTTCGGGTACGATCCGAACGGCAACGTCGTATCCATGCCGGGGCGCACCCTGACTTTTGACGCCAAGCAGCAGCTTGCGCGCGTGCAACTGGACAGCGGCGCCGATGTGGCTTTTTTCTATGACCATAAAGGTGTGCTGAGCCGGCGCGAAGCGACCGAGGCCGGTTCGACGGAGGTGACGCACTACGTTGACAACCTGTTCGAATCGGGTGATGGTTCAGACACGCGCTGGGTGTTGGCGGGAGACCTGCCAGTCGCCCGTATCTCCGAGGGGACGACTGTATTCATCCACAACGATCATCTGGGCAGTGCGGTCATCTATACCGATGCGGATGGCGGCCTTTTGACCGAGGCCGCGTTCCACCCTTTTGGAAGTGTGCTCATTGCACCGTCCGGTACCCTGCCCCCCGCATTCGCGACGAAAAAACTCGATGCGGAAATCGGCTTGTACTATTTTAACGCGCGCTGGTACTCGCCGACGATGGGCCGCTTCATTTCACCGGACCCGCTCTACCTATATCAACCGGAACAGGGGCTCCAGGAACCGAAGCGTCTGAACCCCTACGCGTACGCTGGCAATAATCCAGTGCGCTATGTCGATCCAAGCGGCCTCGGCTTCTGGGACGTGCTGGGTGCGATCGTCATCGCCATCGCCGTGGTGGTGGCCGTTGTCGCCGTTTCGGTGCTGACCTTCGGAGTCGGGACCGCGATCGGGTTCGGCACGCTCCTGGCCTATGCGGCAGTTGCGGGACTTGCGGGCGCTGCAATTGGCGCTGTCGTCGGAGGCATTGCCTATGGTAGCTGGGAAGGCGCCCTGCGCGGCGCCCTGATCGGATTTACTGCAGGCGCCAATGCCATGATCGGCGGCATGATCTTCGGGCCGATTATCGGCGCTGCGCTTGGGGTCATCACCTTCCTCTCGGTCATCCCGCCAGTGGCAAAGAGTGATGTCTATCAAGGCATACTCGGCTGGACCAGTTACCTGATGCCGATGAGCTGGCCGGGCCATGCCATTGGTCTTACCTTGTTCGCCCTGAACGTCGTCGGCTATCTGGTCACGTTCGGGCAAGTGGATGCGCTGCGGATCCGGGATATGCAGGTTGACTGGAAAACGGGAAACATTTTCACCGTGGGCGGATGGGTCGGTCAACTGGATGGGAGAGCATTCAACTTCGGCGCATTCAGTTTCGTAAACACATCCCGGTATGTCGGCGGAGAAATCATCCCCGCCACGTTCGAGCATGAATCGGGCCATATGCTGAGTAACGCGGCATTCGGCTTCTTCCAGGCAACACGCGTTTTCGAAGGAAACGGGCTGGACAGCTTCTGGGAGCGTATTGCCGAAAGCAATGTGCCTCCAGGGCTGCGCGGCAGCGACCCCGTGACACCAGAACCCGATCGTCCCAAGATCCCGCAATGGGGCTGATGTAGCCGTCTGCTGCTATCCTGGAATATGAGCTATAAGATGTGAGTTAGTGCTAATCTGCGCGTAGCAACTCAGCCGTCACTTCATTCTGGCATACCCCGCCACGCTCGAACACACTGATGTTTTGCAGAGTAGTTTGCGCAATGCTGGACAACGCTTCAGCGGTAAAGAATCCCTGATGTCCGGTAATCAGCACATTTGGAAAAGTCAGCAGGCGTTCGAATACATCATCCTGCCGCACTTGATCAGATAGATCCTTAAAGAACAAGTCGCCTTCCTGCTCATACACATCCAATCCCAGACAGCCGATTTTTGAAGATTTCAGCCCTTCAATCACCGCCAGCGTATCAATCACCGCACCCCGGCTGGTGTTGATCAGCATTACGCCGCGCTTCATGCGCGTAATCGCCACCCTATCGATTAAATGATGCGTTTGCCAGTTGAGGGGACAATGAAGGGTGATGATGTCGCTGTCCGCATAAAGTTGCTCCAGCGGAACATATTCCACACCCAGACTGATGCATTCCGGACTTTCTTGCGAATCATGGGCGACCAGGCGGCAACCGAAACCATGCAGTATTCGCGCGACTGCGGCACCGATGCGCCCTGTACCGACAATACCGGCGGTTTTGCCGCGTAATTCAAAACCGAGCAGCCCTTGCAATGCGAAGTTGCCGTTGCGCACACGATTATAGGCCTGGTGAAGATGCCGATTGAGCGCGAGCATCAGCCCCACACTATGCTCCGCTACCGAATGCGGTGAATAGGCGGGAACCCGTACTACATGAAGCCCCAGGTTATTGGCCGTCTGGATATCCACATTATTGAAGCCCGCACAGCGCAGCGCGATCAGGCGTGTGCCCTGCGCCGCCAATGTTTGCAGCACCGCTGCATTCAGCGTGTCGTTGACAAATACACACACGGCGGGAAAATCTGCCACCATCTGGCGCGTTTCCTCGCACAGGTGCGAATCAAAAAATATCAACTCGTGCCCGATGTCATGATTGGCAGCCAGCAAAAATTGACGGTCATAGGACTGTGCATTACAAACAGCGATCTTCATCTAGGCTCCTTATTAGTTCCTCTCGCCCGCACCGAACAATTAGCGCTGAATGCCTCAGCCGGACTTTGGGGGAAGGCTGCCTTATCCGCAGCAGCCCGATTGTGCCTGAACCGGCGGACATTTGACGGTCCCGAAGGAACAAAACACACAGCAGTCACCGTGATGAGGACGCAGCAGCACCTTGCAGCCGTTGCACTCATAGAAGAACAGACAGGCATCTATCGGCATTATTTCCCGTTTGGCATATCCACAGCACGGGCATGTCAGCACTGATTCAAGGAGAGGCGCATCAGGAATGCACGTGTCAGGTGGTAAGGATCGATCCTGGCGGGGATCAGCAAGTGACATGAAAAAGTCCGATGGTTGAGCCTTTAGCCTTGTTCCAGTGGTGAATGGCTTCGGGGGTGGGCCAGAGATCAACCCGGACCTCCTCTTTCTTGAAATACTCGGATGCTTCTTTAGAGAGCGTTACATTGCCATCGTGGCCTGAGCCAATGATCAGCCGTTCTGCTCCCTTTTCGAATATATGCTCAGCTTCGTCGAGTGAGATTGTATGGGATGTGCCGAACACTGCCTTGGATAGCTTTTTCTTTCTCTTCTTGATCTCCCCTGAAAGCCGGATGAGAACATCATGCTCGATATCTGACCCATCTATGGTGATGGAGCCAAATTTGGTACCGCCAATTCTAGGTTTCATGATGACTCCTTCTGTTATATGCGTCTAATGTTTAACATGAGTGGGCCGCAGAGGCCGCAGACCGAAGGAAATAGGGGATAGACCACGTTTTCCTGTTACATATTTTTCTAAGTCTTCTGAAAAATATTTGCTGCCCCTCCCCCGCCGAAGTTTTAGAATTGGAAAACATACTGTGCCTAAGATCATCGATCGTTAACATAAATATGTTACGGAGGCACATATTAGTCAGTGCGCTGGGGCACATAATTCAAAAGGTCCTGAAATAAAACTAGCGATAGTAATCGACCGCCATTAATCGAGAAACAAGCGCTACTAGCAGTAGCCCGATTGCCCCTCACATCGGTGGGCATTTGACGGTCCCGAAGAAACAAAAGACAGCAGTCGCCGGATGGAGGCGCAGCAGTGCATTACAGCCCTTATACTCATAGAAGAACTGGCATGCATCGGCTAGCATCGTTTTCTGTTTGGCATATCCGCCGCGTGGGCATGTCAACACCGATTCCAGGATTGGCACATTGTGAAATCATAAAGAACTCCAGTGAATGACATACCCGTTTTATCACGCCAATAAGACGGGGCTATGGACCTCTCCCAATCGGCAAACTGTCTCGCAACCTGCCTCGCCATCATTCCGGTCCTAATGGATTATCTGAGTTGAATAACCACACTAATCCTCAGGTGTACCTTGGTCCAATGGGCAATACATTCAATGCTTGTAAGATGTAATCACGCAAGCGATAGCGTTGGATGTTGAGTTATGGAACATAAAAATGAAAAAATTAAAACGATTGTTGGTTGAATCTTTATAGCTTCCTTAACGTCTCCCGCGCTAGATAAATAAGGATGCGGTTAAACCTTGGATTGGGGTAAGTATATGCTTAGACGCCGTATTCAAAAACCGTCTGAATCGTTTAGTTCGTTACCTCTACCTTTCAATCAGTGCTTGGCTAAGTCACGCAAAACGGATGAAAACGCAGTATTGCCCGGGCGACTGGTTCTTAGTCACTGCCAGATTGTTGGTGAAGTGGCGTGCGCGATGATGAGGCGCATGCCGATTGGCTGCGCGCGGAATTATTTCCTGTCGGCGCTGAATTGATTGCTGCTACCCATGATATCGGAAAAGGTCAGCCTGACTTTTCAGAAGAAAATCTATATCGCGCTGTCTCAAAAAGATGAGCTGTGCTTTCATCACTGAAGGGATTTAATGCCGAAGCCAAAAAATATTGGGAAGGACATGGCGGCGTCAGTCAGGCAGCAGCGCGAAGAGAAAATTTTTTGTAACAAAGAAAAACATGAAAATGGTAAATGATGGATGCGTTTAATTTAGGTAACTAGGAGAAAGTTTGATGAGAATAGCTTTCGTTGAAATTCAGAATTTTCGGAAATTGAAATCTATCAGGATTGATTTTTCCAAAGACAAAACGCTATTTGTTGGAGCCAACAACAGTGGAAAAACAACCGCAATGATTGCGCTGCGACGTTTCCTGATCGATCAGAAGCAATTTGATGCTCATGATTTCACGGTTTCAAGTTGGAAGAAAATAAACCAAATCGGACAGACGTGGGAGGCGCCCGGTGCAATTCCGTCCGATTTGGCAGAATGGGAAGGTACCCTCCCCGCAATGGACGTATGGCTGGAAGTCGAGCCGGACAAAATTCATTATGTCCGACATCTACTGCCGACACTGGACTGGAATGGTGGATTGCTGGGTGTCAGGCTGCGCCTTGAGCCTAAAGAATTGGAAGCGTTGCACAAAGAATATGTCACCGTCCGTCAACGTGCGGTAGGCACGATTGCCGCCGCTATGAAGAATAAGGATGGCCATGATTATAAGGTTTCTCTCTGGCCTTCTTCTATAAAGGACTTTTTGGAACGTGGCTTTAGCAGCAAGTTCTGTGTCCGCGCTTATATCCTAGATCCCACCAAGAAAGTCTATCCGAAAGGTGGGCTAGCACAACCGCAAACACTGTCATCAACCGCGGAATATATCGAAGGAAATCCGTTCGCGGGACTCATCCGTATTGATGAAATCAACGCACAACGGGGCTTCTCTGACGCCGGCAACAATCAGGATGCATCGTCTGAGAAGGGTGAAGAAAACACCGGGCGTGGCGATAAGCGCAAATTGTCCGATCAGCTACGATCTTATTACGCCAAGCACCTTGACCCGTCCGAAATGCCAGAGTTGAGCGACGTTGACGCACTGGAAGCCATTCACATGGCGCAGACGCTCTTCGATGAAAAGCTAGAAATCTGCTTCGCGGAAGCATTGAAAGAGATTCAAAATCTTGGCTACCCGGGCATTAGCGACCCAACACTGACGATTTCGACGCGCATAAAGCCGATGGATGGCCTCAACCATCCTTCGGCTCTGCAATACGAAGTCCTTTCCAATCGCGAAAATCCGCAAGACCTGCCGCCGAGGTTGCCAGAGCAATATAACGGTTTGGGTTATCAAAACTTGATTTCAATGGTGTTCCGTTTAATGAGTTTCCGCGACGAGTGGATGCAAGTCGGGAAAATTGGCAAGAGAGTGGTCGCCAAGACCGGCGAAACTTTCTTTCCCCCACCTTTACATCTGGTTCTTGTCGAGGAGCCTGAGGCGCACTTGCATGTGCAAGTCCAGCAAGTTTTCATTCGCCGAGCCTATGAGATACTAAGGAATCATGCAGATCTAAAAGGTAACAAGGCGCTAACGACGCAACTGGTTGTTTCGACGCATTCAAGCCATATCGCGCATGAATGCGAATTTGAATGCTTGCGGTATTTCCGACGCAAACTCGCAGTCAACGCCGGCGACGTTCCGACATCCGCGGTGATTAGCCTTTCGGAAGTTTTCGGCAAGCAGGACGACACCGCTAAATTCGTTACCCGCTATCTTCGAGCGGTGCATTGCGACTTGTTCTTTGCCGACGCCGCCATCTTTATTGAAGGCGCTGCGGAACGGATGATGATTCCTCACTTCATCCGAGAAAACTTCCCTGAACTGAACTATCGTTATCTAACCTTGTTGGAAGTCGGCGGCAGTCATGCTCACCGTTTCCGGCCACTTATCGAGCATCTTGGGCTAACGACGCTCATCATTTCCGACATTGACGCAGCGGCAAACACGAGTAACAAGCCTTCCCAGTCAATCGCGCATGGCTCAAGCCAGGTTACGCGCAATGCGACTTTGAAAACCTGGATACCGGAGAAACAAGCGATTGATGAACTTCTAGGCTTACCACCGTCTGCCAAGATAAAACATTACGCCGACGAAAATTTCTCGGTGCGTGTCGCCTACCAGTTACCAGTTAAGGTCGTCCTTGATGCCGCTGTAGGGCAAATCGATATAGCGGCCAACACTTTTGAAGATGCATTGGCATATGAGAATATCGACCTTTTCAAAACCTTAGACGGAACTGGTCTAATTAAGAAATTCAGTGAGGCTCTTAACCAGTATAAGACGCCCGCCGACCTGACAAACGATATATTCGAAGCATTGAAATCGGGGGGCAAGGCAGAATTTGCCCTTGAATTACTATTCAAAGACCCGGGTGAGTTCAAGATTCCAGCTTATATCAGTGAGGGGTTGGAGTGGTTGCAAGATCAGGCATGCAGGAAGGAAAATGAATCTCCGGGCGCGGGGCAGAAAAAAGCCAATCCACCATCGCCTCCTCAGAAGGAGGCAGCGTGCTGGAAGTCGCTCTTGCCGTAGATGATGGCAACAATATCGATGCGAAGGTAGACACTGAAATATCTACCTGCCTTGGTCAGAAACCGCCTAAAAGCTTTTTCCTGTTCGCTGGGGCGGGTTCAGGAAAAACGCGCTCTCTGGTTCAGGCGTTGCGATTTATTCAGAAAAGCCATAGTAGGCGTCTTCGCCTTCATGGGCAGCGTGTCGGGGTCATCACCTATACAAATAAAGCGTGTGGCGAGATTACGCACCGCATAGGCTTTGATCCTTTGGTGGAGGTTTCGACTATCCATAGCTTCGTCTGGACTCTAATTCAGGGATTTGATGAGGATATAAAAGCGTGGCTCAAAGTCGAATTGGAAAGCGAAATTGCCGATCTGAAAGATAAGCAGGCCAAAGGTCGCGGAGGCAAAGCCAACATTGACCGAGAGAAAAGCATTGAAGCCAAAACGAGGCGCTTGGCTACGCTGCCGGATATCCCTAAGTTTACTTACAATCCTAATGGCGACAACCGTGGTCGCGATTCACTTAACCACAGCGAAGTTGTCAAAATAGCATCAGCTTTTCTTTCCGAAAAACCCACCATGCAACGGCTTCTGATCACAAGATTTCCCATGCTCCTGATTGATGAAAGTCAGGACACAAATAAAATGTTGATGGAGGCCTTTCTATCGGTTCAGGAAAAATATTCCGCAGAATTCCAGCTCGGTTTGTTTGGTGATACGATGCAGAGAATTTATGCGGACGGCAAAGTTGATCTCGGCCATAATCTCCCCGCAGACTGGGCAACACCCACCAAGAAAATGAATCATCGTTGCCCTAAAAGGGTAATCACACTGATAAATAATCTTCGCGCCGATGTTGACAATCAAGAACAAATACCACGAACAGATGCAGAGGAAGGGATTGTTAGGTTCTTTATTTTGAGGGCCGATATAGCCGACAAAATGACTGCTGAGAAACTAATTGCAGAAAAGATGGCAACAATCGCCAATGACGCAACATGGAACAAACCAGAAGAGGTCAAAACACTTATTCTTGAACATCACATGGCGGCAAAGCGCATGGGTTTTTATGAAATGTACGAGCCGCTTTACAGGGACGATACCCTGCGTATCGGCCTTCTCGATGGTACTTTGAGTGGATTAAAATTCTTCGTGAATCGTGTCTTACCTTTGGTTGAAGCAAAAAAGGGAAACGATTCTTTTATAGTGGCGTCTATTGTAAGAAAACATTCCCCGCTTCTGAGTAAAACCACGCTCAAAGCTGCTGGTGATAAACAGTCTATGCAGATTCAAAAGGCACGAGAAGCCGTGGATGCACTTTGGAGCCTATGGAAAGAAAATAAAACTCCAAGATTTATAGACATTCTTCGCAATGTTACGGCAACTGGGCTTTTTGAAATTCCGGAAAGCTTGCAGCCTATTGCTGTTCGGAGTGATGAAGAACAAAAACTTGCTGAGGCTGAAATTGCAAGAAAAATGGCGGCAAATGACAGGGAAGACGAAACGATTTTGGATAACTGGGATCAATTCCTTCTTACTTCGTTTGAGCAAGCCAAGCCTTACGTCAATTATGTGACCGGAAAGGCGAGCTTTGATACTCACCAAGGCGTGAAGGGATTACAATTTCCAAGAGTCATGGTCATCATTGATGACAGCGCCGCAAGGGGGTTTCTTTTCTCCTATGACAAGCTTTTCGGAGTCAAAGAGAGAACAAGAAACGATTTTGACAATGAAAAATTGGGAAAAGAAACAGGCATAGCTAGGACGCGACGGCTCTTCTATGTTACTTGCAGCCGTAGCGAAGAAAGCCTGGCGATTGTGGCATATTCTGATTATCCACAAAGAGTGAGTGAAAATGTTATTAATCGGGGCTGGTTCGCAGAAAGTGAAGTCGAAATTATCTCAGTTTAGCTTTTCAAATAGGGATACTTTGTGCCCTTAATATAAAGCTAAACTTTTAAAAGTGCATCTCCCCCAGGATAAAGAAGAAAGATTTATTGATTGAAAATACGCCTCGATCAAATTACGATGCAAGGGGGTACCAGCTTGAATATTATGTTGCAGACTCACCATGCTTCAACCATTTGGCATTGCTAATCAATGTGGATTGGTAAATCTTTATTTTCGAACAACCGTCTATACGTTTGATGAGTGACCTAACTTCGGGAACCAGTGATGGATGAAGCCAAGGACTAAGGGTAATTCTGGATATGGCGGAAAGCGTAATTGGAACACCCAACGAGGATTGATTTTTATTTTTTGATTCCCATAGTAACCGCGCCTCGCGCTCAGGATAAAATGGATGACGTTTAAGGAATGGAAGTCTTTCTTTGTCGATTCTTTGCCCTTTAAGTGAATCAACAGTAAGGTATTCAACGTCCTGAAATTTTAGTTCAGGAACATTATCGATTGAGTTTCTTAGTCTATCCTCATCGAACTGTATACGTACGCCTGACGCCCCTGGCGCAAAAACACGCCAATGATGATAAGTCTCTTCCGATCGGGCGAAGCAGAGAGCAAGAACAGATTTCAGATTACACTTTTCACGATAGAACGTAATAAAGCTCGAATCGTTCTTGTCATCCCAAGAAAGTGGGTCGAGAAGTGTCAGTTCCCGACGAGTAAGTAGATGAATTAGGGAGGGTAACTCTGTATAACGATACACTATTTGGCTAGCCATGCAGGCCCCTCTGCAACATAACGCCCCCGTTCAGGTTCATGCGTCGAAAGCAACAACGATTCGTAGGTTTCAATTTTTTTGATAGCACTGCCTCAAGACTCCAAAAAATCCATGAAAAAGCCGTTTCTGCGCCACTGCACCTCAGGTGTTTTGTGGCCTCGTGCTTGGTCTTGTCGCAGTGGAAAATAGTGTGTTTCTATGTTGACCACATGCAGCCAATTCATGATTACGCCACTTCATTCAAGGGCGGAATAGTTACCAACTCCTTCATCCTGTCAGTTACAACCGATGGATAAAATACAACCCAGCATTATTCCTTGGTCTGTTCCGCCATCTGGCGATGGGATTTCGCCATACTCGTATTAGCGTCCGCTGCCTCCTGATAGAGGCGTGCCAGGGCTTGGGTATGCTCTTTCAGATCTTCAGTTTGCCGGCCATAGTAAGAACCATGTGCTTCATACTCCGCGAGCTGATTTTCTTGTGCTTTTGCCTTTGCCTGCATTTTTTGTGCCGCATCCTCATAGTGCTTCGCCAGCGCATTATGGTCTGCTTTAGTTTTGGCGTTCCGAACGGCACTTGTCATGTCCATCGGGTGATGGTCGATATTCGCACAGGATGCCAGCAAGCCTAGAGTAGCCAGTATTACGAAGACGTTTTTGACTTTCATGATGTACCTCCGTGATGGGATTGGTATGAAGAAGTAAGAATCCTAAATCCAGCAGTTGACCGCTTATCTTTCAATTTAACGCTATGATCGACAAACACCATTTTCTCTACTTGACCTTCACCTTTATGGTGGGTCGCTACAGGGTGGATTGCGCGGTTCTTGCGGCACATGGCTGCGTTGCAACTCCTTGGAATGGAATGACCATTCCGCGTCGTTGCGCCTTGCCCTGCACCCCAAAAACCGCACACTCCACCCTGTCCAACTGCTGGGTCTAGGATAATACAATGGAATTTATGACGGTATTTCATAACTTGATGCGATTAAGGCGCAAAGCATTGGTGACAACGGATACCGAGCTCATTGCCATGGCGGCGCCAGCGAACATCGGCGACAGCAGCAACCCGAAAGCCGGGTACAGCACACCGGCGGCCAGCGGGATGCCAAGCGCATTGTAGCCAAAGGCAAAGGTAAGGTTCTGCCGGATGTTGCGCATGGTGGCGCGTGACAATACGATAGCCCGTTCGATGCCGCGCAGATCACCTTTGACCAGCGTAATCCCCGCGCTTTCCATCGCCACGTCGGTACCGGTGCCCATCGCGATGCCGACTTCGGCCTGGGCTAGCGCGGGCGCATCATTGATGCCGTCGCCCGCCATCGCTACTGTGTGCCCCTCAGCCTGGAGTCGCTTCACATGACTGGCTTTGTCCTCGGGCAGCACTTCAGCCAGTACCTCATCAATGCCCAGTTGCCGCGCAACCGCATCAGCGGTGCGCCGCGAATCGCCGGTCAACATGACGATATGCACGCCCAGATTTCGGAGCCCTGCGATAGCCTCCGGCGTGCTTTCCTTGATCGGGTCGGCCACCGCGGCGATGCCGGCGGCAATACCGTTGATGGCGAAGAACACCACGGTTTTGGATTCCATGCGCCAGGTTTCCGCG
The DNA here is from genome assembly GCF_900103165.1 of Nitrosospira multiformis. Taxonomy (NCBI): domain Bacteria; kingdom Pseudomonadati; phylum Pseudomonadota; class Betaproteobacteria; order Nitrosomonadales; family Nitrosomonadaceae; genus Nitrosospira; species Nitrosospira multiformis. The sequence goes on from NZ_FNKY01000001.1 coordinate 2,160,868, forward strand.
CGCACTTCCCAACCCTGTGTATCAACACTATGCTGTGCAAGAAAATTGCGACTGCCGGCCAGCACGCGCTTGCCGTCGATATCGGCTTGCACGCCAAGGCCGTTGATGGCATCGAAAGCTTCCGCCGGGCGCGGTGTCAATCCACGGGCTTTTGCTCCCTCGACAATTGCAAGCCCGATCGGATGCTCGGAAGGCTGCTCCACGCTTGCGACGAGCGCGAGCGCTTCGTCGTGCGCAAACCCCTCGGCGATAAAATCGGTCAGCGCGGGGCGCCCCAGCGTCAGCGTGCCGGTCTTGTCCACTACCACAGTATCGACATCACGCATGCGTTCGATGGCGTCGGCATTGCGGAACAGGATGCCCACCCGCGCGCCCTGCGCCATCGCAACCGTCATCGAGATGGGGGTGGCAAGGCCGACGGCACAGGGGCAGGCGATGATGAGAACCGCAATGGCATTGAGAAACGCATAGGCAAATCTCGGTTCCGGGCCGAGAAACCACCATGCAAGCGCTGTGACGATTGCAATGGCGATGACAGCCTGGACGAAGTAAGCGGCAATGACATCCGCAAGCCGCTGGATGGGTGCGCGCGTACGTTGTGCTTCCCCGACCATGTGAACAATGCGCGCCAGCAGCGTATCCGCGCCCACGCGCTCGGCACGGATAATCAGCGAACCATTGCTATTCATGGTTGCGCCGGTAACCTTGTCGCCCGGTACTTTAGCCACCGGCACCGGCTCGCCGGTAATCATGGATTCATCTACCCGGCTTGAGCCTTCGAGCACCGTGCCGTCTACAGGAATTTTTTCTCCCGGTTTTACGCGCAACCGGTTGCCTGCGGTTACGGTCTCGAGCGGGACTTGTTCCTCCATCCCGTCGTCGCTCAATCGCCATGCCTGGTTGGGCGCGAGCTTCAATAATTGCTGAATTGCCCGGCTGGTCTGGCCCATCGCCCGCGTCTGCAGGTAGTCGCCGAGTGTTACCAGCGTGACGATAACCGCCGCCGCTTCGAAATAGGTGCCCACCGCGCCATCGTGCGCGCGAAATGCCTGCGGAAACCAGTCAGGCATGAGCACGGCCGCGAGACTGAAGAGATAGGCAAACCCCACTCCCAGACCAATCAGCGTATACATATTGAGTGCGCGATGCGCGAGCGAAAGCCAGAACTTGCGCAGGATCGGCCAGCCGACCCACAGCACCACGGGCGTACCCAGCGAGAATTCGACCCAGCCGCGTGAATGCGGCTGGAGTCCAAACGGTTCATGAATGCCGATCATGGGCGCCATCGCGAGCATCACCAGCGGGAGCGACAAGGCAATGCCGGCCCATAATCGGCGTGCAAGGCTACGTAGTTCGGAATCATCGGCTTCCCCGCCGCCTGTGCCTGCGACAGGCACCAGGGCCATGCCGCAGATGGGGCAATCGCCCGGGGCATCCCGCAGGATTTCGGGGTGCATGGGGCAGGTCCATTGGGCTTCCGCCATCGCCTTGGTGGGGGCTGGAGTTGCGGCATCCGTGTGCAGGTGACCACACGGCAAATGGTCGTGCCGATGGTCGTGAGCGTGTGATGGGTGGGTAGGATTCATGCCTGATTCATTTCTGAATTTCGGTGAAATCGCGTTATAAAATAGAATTTTGAGCTAATCTAATTCATATTAGACCAGCTTTTACTATTTGGACAATTTTCGGAAATTATTGTATTGCCAGCAAGTTGATGGGTTGCGCGTTGCTCCACCCATCCTACGCCTAGAGCCATCCGAGAAAATCGCCCAATCGTTTGCTGATTGATTCCACATGCGAGCCGACGTATTTCTCCAAGGTACGTTAGCGACACAGCAGCATGCTCATTTAGACATATCATATTTCCTCTTGCTTGCGCAGACTCCATTCCTTCACCAGCGCGTAGATCGCGGGGATGACGATCAGGGTAAGCAAGGTTGAGGACACCATGCCCCCGACCATGGGCGCGGCTATGCGCCGCATCACTTCGGAGCCGGTGCCGCTGCTCCACATGATTGGCAGCAGTCCTGCCATGATCGCAACCACGGTCATCATCTTTGGCCGCACGCGCTCGACCGCGCCTTCCATGACAGCAGCGTACAAATCGGTTACCAACGGCTTACTGCCCGTGGCCGCGCGTTGCTTCCTGATGGCTTCCCAGGCATGATCGAGATAGATCAGCATCACGACGCCCGTCTCGGCGGCGACGCCTGCGAGCGCAATGAAGCCTACGCCTACCGCGACGCTGAGATTGTAGCCAAGCAACCACATCAGCCAGACGCCACCCACCAGCGAAAAAGGCACCGACAGCATGACGATGAGGGTTTCGGTAAGCCGCCGGAAATTGAGGTAGAGAAGCAGAAAAATGATCGCCAAGGTAAGCGGTATGACCACTTTCAGCTTTTGCTTGGCCCGCTCCATATACTCGAACTGGCCGCTCCAGGTAGCGTAATATCCTGGCGGGAATTTCACCTGCTCTCCCACCGCCTTTTGCGCTTCGGCCACGTAACCGCCGATGTCGCGATTACGAATGTCGACGAAGATGTACGCGGACAGTAGGGCGTTTTCGGTGCGTATGCTGGGCGGTGCCTTGACTGTTTTGACGCTCGCCACCTGTCCCAGCGGGATCATGCCGCCGTTCGGGAGGGGCACCAGCACCTGGGTAGTGATGGCTAACGGGTCTTGCCTCAGTTCGCGTGGATAGCGCACGGCGACGCCGAAGCGCTCGCGGCCTTCCACCGTGGTCGTCAGCATCTCGCTACCCAGCGCCAGCGAGATCACTTCCAGCAGATCGCCGACCGCCAGGCCATGGCGGGCAAGCGCCATGCGATCAGGCTCGATATCAAGGTAGTAGCCGCCGGTCGTGCGTTCCGCATAAGCACTGGTGGTTCCCGGTACCGTTTTTACGACAGTTTCGATCTGCCTGGCGAGGTCCTCCATTTCGCCCAGATCCTTGCCGAACACTTTGATGCCGATCGGTGTGCGGATGCCGGTGGCGAGCATGTCGATCCGGTTCTTGATCGGCATGGTCCAGGCATTGCTCACCCCCGGTATTTGCAGTGCCTGGTCCAGTTCGGCAATCAGTTTGTCGATGGTCATGCCGGCGCGCCATTCATTTTCCGGTTTCAGGTTGATGACCGTTTCGGCCATCTCCAGCGGAGCCGGGTCAGTGGCCGTATTGGCGCGCCCGGCCTTGCCGAATACCGACTCGACTTCGGGGAAACTCTTGATGATCTTATCCTGGGTCTGCAATAGCTCCGCAGATTTGGTGACCGACAACGCCGGCAGCGTAATCGGCATAAACAACAGGCTTCCCTCGTTCAACACCGGCATGAACTCACTGCCCAGTTTCAGCGCTGGGAATATCGAAAGTGCAAGCGTGAGCAGGGCCATGACAACGGTAAGTTTCTTCCAGCGCATGACCCAGGCGATAACGGGGCGATAAATCCATATCAGAAAACGGTTAACGGGATTTTTCCGCTCGGGCATGATCTTGCCGCGGATGAAAAGAAACATCAGCACCGGCACCAGGGTGATCGACAATAGCGCCGCACCCGCCATCGCGAAAGTTTTGGTATAGGCCAGCGGAGCGAACATGCGCCCTTCCTGAGCCTCCAGGGTGAACACCGGCAGGAATGAAACTGTGATGATGAGCAGGCTGAAGAACAACGCGGGCCCCACCTCGCGGCATGCATCAATCATGATTTGCAGGCGCGGCGCACCTGGCGGCGCGCGCTCCAGATGCTTGTGGGCATTTTCGATCATGACGATAGCGGCATCCACCATGGCGCCGATCGCAATGGCGATACCGCCCAGGCTCATGATGTTGGAATTGAGTCCCAGCATATGCATGGCGGTGAGCGCAATGAGCACGCCGATCGGCAGCATGACGATAGCCACCAGCGCGCTCCTCGCGTGCATGAGAAATATCATGCAAACCACGCCCACCACGATACTTTCCTCGACCAGGACTCGTTTCAGATTGTCGATGGCACGATGGATCAGGTCTGAACGGTCGTAAACCGTCCGCAACGACACGCCCTCCGGCAATCCGCTGGCGATTTCCGCCATCTTGCTTTTCAGGTTGTCGATGACGTCAAGTGCGTTCTGGCCATAGCGTGCGACGGCGATCCCGGCGACCACTTCACCTTCACCATTCAATTCCGCAATCCCGCGCCGTTCGTCCGGCGCCAGTTCGACCCGCGCCACGTCGCGGATCAGCACCGGCGTGCCTTGTTCCGCCTTGAGTACCAGGTTCTCAATGTCGGCTATGCCGCGCAGGTAACCCCGGCCACGTACCACATATTCGGTTTCCGCCATCTCGATCACCCGCCCGCCTACGTCCCGATTGCTGGCGCGGATCACTGCGGCGACCGTGTTGAGAGGTATGCCGTAAGCCTGCAGCTTGCGTGGCTCCACCGTAACCTGATAGGTTTTGACGAATCCACCCACGCTCGCCACCTCTGCTACGCCCTGAGCCTTGGTCAACTGATAACGCACGAACCAGTCCTGTATGGTGCGTAGTTCCGCGAGCGTATGCTGGGCTGCGACGACCACATATTGGTAAACCCAGCCGACGCCCGTGGCATCTGGTCCAAGGGTCGGCGTAACACCACGCGGCATACGTCCCGCCGCAAAATTGAGGTATTCGAGCACCCGGCTCCGTGCCCAGTAGATATCGGTGTTGTCCTCGAAAATGACATAGATAAAGGACGCACCAAATACCGACAGGCCGCGCACTACCTTGGATTTCGGCACGGCCAGCATGGCCGTGCTGAGCGGATAGGTAACCTGATCCTCTACTACCTGCGGTGCTTGCCCTGGATACTCGGTATAGATGATGACCTGCACATCCGAGAGATCGGGAATCGCGTCCAGTGGCGTGCGAATAACGGCGTAGATGCCCACGCCGATGACAAGCGCTGTCGTCAGCAACACGAGGAACACGTTGCGTGCGGACCATTCGATTATCCGGCCCAGCATGTCAGTGCCCCCGCTGATTGCTGGGAGCGGCGTTGGCGCTCGCCGGTTGAATAGCTTGGCTGGATTGGATACGAACGATGACATATTCGCCATCCGGCCCCTCAACCATCTCGAAACCGACCTTCTGCCCGGGCTTCAATGGCCGCAGCAATGCTGGATCCCCGGCACGGAAGTCCATGGTCATTGCGGGCCAATTAAGGCTGGTAATCGGATCATGCGCAATGGTTACCGTCGCATGCGCCCAATCCATCGCTTCAATCCTGCCCTCGCCGCGATGCGTCGCCTGTGCAGATGCTGCCGCAGACGTTGCCACGGACGCGGCGCCGGACCTGGCCTGCTCATTTTCGCCAAGCGTAGAACCCGAGGGATGATGGCCGAAGCCGCCGAGCGCCGTCCCGAGGTTGCTCTCGGCATCGATCAGAAAGTTTGCGCTGACCACAACTGCGTCCCCGGCGGCAAGTCCCCCCAGCACTTCAGCGTAGCCATCGGCATGCATGCCCAGTTTTACCGTGCGCGGCTCGAAGCGGCCTTCGCCAAGAGCAACCAGCACCAGCCGTCGCGTGCCGGTGTCAAGCACTGCCGAGTCGGGCACGGTAAGCACTTTATCTTTGCGGTGGGATGAAGAGAACTCGACTCTTCCGTACATGGCTGGCTTGAGCAGACCTTCGTTATTGGATAGCTCAATACGCACTTTGGCGGTGCGGGTCTCCGGCATCACCGTGGGATAGATGAACGTCACCTCGCCGTTAAATATTTTTTCCGGATACGCATCAATCCTGATGGTGGCTGTTTGCCCGCGATGCACCATGGCCAGATCCTGTTCAAACACGTCTGCCAGCATCCATACCCTGGAGAGATCGGAAATCCGGTACAGCACCTCTCCGGGCATGAAGCGCATCCCCTGGATGGCAGGCTTTTCCAGCACCACGCCGCTCACTGGGGAACGCAAGGTAATGGTCTGTCCGATTTCACCCTTCTGCTGCAGGGTTTGCAGGTCGGACTCCGAAATGTCCCAGTTACGCAGCCTCTGCAAGGCACTCTCGGCCAGCCGTTGTATTCCACCCTGGACGTCCGGGCTACTATCCTCGACCGACTTCAATCCCTTCCTGGCGATAGAGTATTCATGTTGTGCCGTGATCAGCTCCGGACTGTACACATCCATCAACGGCTCCCCTTTTTTAACTGCCTGGCCGGTGGTATTGACGTAGAGCCGCTGGATCCAGCCCTCGAACTTGGGCGCCACGGTGTATAGCCGGCGTTCGTCCGCCTGTACTGTCGCTACGGCCCGTACGGTACGAGTGAGCTCCCGCAGCGCGGCGATCTCGGTTCTCACCCCCAGCTTTTGTATTTTTTCGGTACTGATCGTCACTACATCGGATGGGGCCGCTTCACCCTCGTACACCGGCAGGTAGTCCATCCCCATGGAGTCTTTCTTTGGCACCGGCGAAGTATCAGGGTGGCCCATCGGGTTGCGGTAGTAGAGAATCTTGCGATCGGGTATCAAGGTTTTGGGCGGATTAGCCGCTGAAGGCCCGGATTGGGTGTTACCCCACCAATAACCTGCGGCCAGGATTGCAGCGGCCAAGGCGATAACCGCCATCAATTTGGCAGTTGTTTTCATAGAGGCTCCGCTGATAGGGGTAGGCTGCCTGGTGACGGCGGTTTGCCAATGAGAAAATCGATTTCCGCAAGCGCCTTGTTGTAGCTGGCCATGGCTGTCACTAAACTGATTTCATAGTTGAACACCGTCATCTGGCTGTCGAGCAGCGTGAGGAAGTTGACGCGATTGACCCGGTATGCGGCCAATGCCGATTCAACCGTCAGCCGGGCCTGCGGCAGGATGGCGGTCTGGTAGAGCCGCGCCGATTTCAGGCTTTGCTCAGCCATCGCCGTCTGCTGGCGCAGGCTGGCGGTCACTTCATTGCGCTGCGCCTCATACAGGCTCTGGGCCTGATCGCGCTTCGCCAGGGCTTCGGCGACGCGTGGTGCGAGCTTGTTTTCGCGCCACACCGGCAAATTGATCGCTACCGTCAGGGTAACCATATCGGGGCGCCGGGTGCCGTCCAGCATGTTGTCGCGCTGGCCGTATGCCAGGCGTACGTCGAAGTCGGGGTAGTAATTTCTGCGGGCCAGGTCCAGCGCTTTTTCGTTACGTGCCACGATACTTCGCAGCGCCAGCAATTGCGGCCGCTGCGAAAGAGCGGTTTCGCGCAGCGATTCCAGCGTCAAGGTCTCTTCCCGCAGTTGCGGCGGTTCCGGTTCCGGCGCTGCAACCGCTGCGTTGCGGCCAAGCGCGCGAATGAGTTCTGCTTCGATCGTCGGCCGTTCGCGCGTGAGCCTGAGCAGTTCGTCCAGCATTCTGGATACCTGTGTCTGCGCCTTCAGTGCATCGGCCTGGTTTCCCAGGCCTACCCCGTAGTGTTTCTCGGCAATATGCAGAAGATCCTCCAGGATCAGCTTGTTTTTCTCGACCAGCCGGGTCATTTCGAGCGTAAGCCCCAGATCGAAATAAGCGATCTTGATGTCGCGTGCCACCCGGTTCATGGTTTCCTGGTAACCGTAGCCGACGCTCTGCGCGTCCTGGGCGGCGACATCCTTGCGCAAACCCCGTTTACCCGGGAATGGCAGGCGCTGGGACAGGCCAATCATTTTCATGGTCATGTCTTCGCGGTTCAAAGTCGACGATGTCAGGGGCGCGTTGACCAGCCCTGCTTCGAGTACCGGGTCATCGAGCGCTTCCGCAGGTGCAATCCGCTGGCTGGCGGCGTCGCGTTCCCGTAGCGCGGCCTGAATTTCCGGGTTGTTCTCCAGGGCTTCCGAAACCAGGGAAGTCAGGAGGGTGGACTTATGGGTACTGCTCGTTGCAGAGGCTTTTAGCGGAGCGGCAGCGAAAGTCCGTGACCCTCCTTCCGTATGGGCATACCCTGGATCTTCGGCTTGCGCATTGACTGAAATCATTGCCCCGGCAGCCAGTGCCAGTTGCAATACAGCTGAGAATGGGATATTCATCCTGACCTCTTTAAAAAATCTCGTAACACTGCACTATCGGTTTAGTTATGTTGAATAGCGGGTCCAGTGTGCCGCCTGGCGAACTTATGCAAAAAGCATGACACCGGGCGTCGGGCTAATACGGATAAGGCGATTGATTGCCCTTGCTACAGGCGGATTTCTTCTGTCGAAGAATTAAGCGAGAGGGGGATGCTGCGGTTGCTGCAGGATGGCGGAAGTAAAGCGGGAATCAAAAGCGACGGCATAAGAGGAGCCGCCGGTGGAAATCAACGAGGCGTATGTTGCGGGAAGCAGTGTGCTGAAACTTGCGTAGCAAGGGAGGCTCTCACACGGAAGATTGGAGGTCATGTTATCGGGCGCGCTGTGCGTCGTCGAAACCTCCTCGCCATCATCATGAAGGTCGCAAGGGGCAGTAACCGCTGGAATATCAAGGCTGGCACCCATTTGTTTCGCTTGCACGCACAAAGGCATGATGGCGGCGATCGCACCTTGCAGTGGGAGCCACAGCATGATTGAAACCAGTAAAAGTTTTCGTCCGGACACCATGATTGGCTCAGTATAGGTGACTTTTCCTGTGGGGGGCAAGCTGTCTGTAAGAGGGGATCGTTCTATTTTAGTTCCGGCGCCTATATTCCCTTTTAGTCATCGGGAGTACAAAATTGGATAAATACAAGATCTTGCACTATCATGGCACCCATTGTCTCACCCTCCTCCATGCCTGATATCGATTCATTTTTTGCTTCCACTGGTCCGCTTGCCAGAGCTGTACCAGGCTATCGCATGCGCACGCAGCAACTCGAAATGGCACAGGCCATCGCGGGCACCATCGCCACCAATACCATCCTGGTTGCCGAAGCGGGTACCGGTACAGGTAAAACCTTTGCCTATCTGGTGCCGGCGTTGCTAGCGGGGGGCAAGGTGATTATTTCCACCGGCACCAAAAACCTGCAAGACCAGCTGTTCAATCGCGATATTCCCACCGTGCGGGCTGCGCTCAAGGCACCTGTCACCGTGGCGTTATTGAAGGGGCGAGCCAACTATGTCTGCCACTATCATCTGGAGCGCACATTGCAGGATGGGCGCGCAAGCTTCGCCAGCCGCGAGGAAGCGAAGTATTTGAAGCTGATCGAGCGTTACGCGGGTGTTACCCGAAGCGGCGATAAAAGCGGTTTGAGCGAAGTGCCTGAAAACGCGGAGGTCTGGCAACGGGTGACTTCAACGCGCGACAATTGTCTCGGTTCCGATTGCCCAAACTATAAAAATTGCTTCGTCATGGAGGCGCGCAAACAGGCGCTTGCGGCGGATGTGGTGGTCGTCAACCATCATCTCTTTTTCGCCGATGTGATGTTGCGTGATGAAGGATTGTCGGAACTACTGCCCGCCTGCAACACGGTGATATTCGACGAAGCTCACCAGTTGCCCGAAACCGCCAGCCTGTTTTTCGGCGAATCGGTGAGCACCAGTCAATTGCTGGAGCTTGCTCGCGACACGGAGGCCGAAGCGTTGTTGGGCGCGAAGGATTTCACCGCCCTGCCCCCGGCCATTGCGGTAATGGAGAAAGCGGCGCGTGATTTGCGCCTGACTATCGAAGGCGAGAATACACGCATGCCGCTGGCTGTGGTGATGCAAAACGCGAAATTTGGTGGCGCGTTGAATGAGTTGCTGGATAAGCTGGATGCGCTGGCGGCAATGCTGGAAAGCCAGGCGGAGCGCTCGGAGGGGTTGGAAAATTGCTGGCAACGCGCGCGTGAAATCGCCGGCAATATAAAGCGCTGGCGCGATCAGGCCGAATCCGAAGGGTTCGTGCGCTGGGTGGAAGTATTCAGCCACGCGCTGCAACTCAATGCCACCCCGCTCTCCATCGCGGAAATATTCAACAAGCAGCTGAGCGGTTCACCACGCGCCTGGGTTTTTACCTCAGCCACGTTATCGGTGAAAGGTGATTTCTCGCATTACAACAATGAAATGGGTTTGAGCACGGCGTCGAATGCCGCGCAATCCGCCTGCTGGGAAAGCCCGTTCGATTTTGCAAATCAGGCCCTGCTTTATGTGCCAGCAGGTTTGCCAGAACCGAGCAGCCGGGAATATACGCAAGAAGTGGTGAAGGCGGCTCTGCCGGTATTGAAAGCGAGCCGGGGTCGCGCATTTTTCCTGTGCACCAGTCTGCGAGCGATGCAGCGCGTGCACGAATTGCTGATGGCGGCATTCGAACGCGAGAAACTTGATTATCCGATACTGCTGCAAGGCCAGGGTTCGCGCTCCCATATGCTGGAACGCTTCCGCAAGATGGGCAATGCCGTATTGATCGGCAGCCAGTCTTTCTGGGAAGGTGTGGATGTGCGCGGTGAGGCGTTGTCGCTGGTGGTGATCGACAAACTGCCTTTTGCTCCCCCGGATGACCCCGTACTCTCCGCGCGCATCGAAAAAATCAACAAGGAAGGACGCAACGCCTTCATGGAGTACCAACTGCCGCGCGCCGTCATCAACCTCAAACAGGGAGCGGGACGGTTGATCCGCGATGAGACCGACCGTGGCGTGCTGATGATCTGCGACCCGCGTCTCATCACCAAAGCCTACGGCAAAAGGATCTGGCAAAGCTTGCCACCGATGAAGCGTACACGCGAGTTGCTGGAGGTGGAGGAATTCTTTACGAGAAGTGATGAGTTCGCTCGAAGTGAATGACCAATGCAAACTCGAACTGACCGTAGACCGCTCATTTATTAGAATGGCGTCATGATCCACACAGACTTCTTGGGTCACGTCACCTTTACCTTTAATAATGAGTTCGTTACAGGCTGGATTTAGGATAAACTTGGCAACTTAGTACTCTCGCGACGATGCTTTGGTGAACGAGACCAGCGGATGATTGCGGTTGCGACCATGGGCCGGGCGAAAAACATCAGATTGATCGAACGATAAAAATCCTCAATGGCCTGCAAAGATAAAAGCTCCACAGACGCGGTCCGTCCTGCGACAGAAGAGCCTGCAAGCGCGGGTCAGGCACTGCGCGAGCGTCTCAAGGAGATCACCTGTCTCTATGAGATTCGCCGTGGCATGGGGTTGGAATTATCGGTGGAGATTGTCTGCCAGAACATTTTCGAACACCTGATACCTGCCATGCAGTTTCCGGAGATTGCCACCGCCATGATCGAGCTCGATGGCAGGCGCTTTACCTCCGAGAATCATGGTCAGGGCCTTACGCACGAGCTGCAGTCGAAGATTAGCGCCAACGACGAATTACGCGGTCAATTACGCGTGTTCTATCCCGAAGACAAGCCATTCCTGGTGCCGGAAGAGCAGCGGCTTATCGACACTGTCGCGAGCGATCTGGAAAAGTGGCTTGAGCGCAAACAGATCGATGGGGCGCTGCGTGAGCGCCTGAAGGAAATCACCTGTCTCTACGAGATTCGCCGTGGCATGGGGCTGGAATTATCGGTGGAGAATGTCTGCCAGAATATTTTCGAACACCTCATACCCGCCATGCAGTTCCCGGAAATTGCCACCGCCATGATCGAACTCGATGGCAAGCGCTTCACTTCCGAAAATCACGGCCAGGGCCTTACGCATGAGCTACAGTCGAAGATTAGCGTCAACCACAAAACCTGCGGGCAGTTGCGCGTGTTCTATCCCGAAGACAAGCCGTTCCTGGTGCCCGAAGAGCAGCGGCTCATCGACGCGGTCGCAAGCGATCTGGAAAAATGGCTTGAGCGCAAACAGATCGATGAGGCGCTGCATGAGCGTCTGAAGGAAATCACCTGTCTCTACGAGATTCGCCGTGGCATGGGGCTGGAATTATCGGTGGATAATGCTTGCCGGTATATTTTTGAATACCTGATACCCGCCATGCAATTCCCGGAAATTGCCACCGCCATGATCGAACTCGATGGCAGGCGTTTCACCTCGGAGAACCATGGCCAGGGCCTTACGCACGAGCTGCAGGCGAAAATTAGCGCCAATAATAAACCCTGCGGGCAGTTGCGCGTGTTCTATCCCGAAGACAAGCCATTCCTGGTGCCCGAAGAGCAGCGGCTCATCGACGCGGTCGCGAGCGATCTGGAGCGATGGCTCGAGCGCAAACGCCTGGAGCAAGCACTGGTTTCCATAGCGGAAGAACAGCAGCGGCTGATCGGGCAGGAATTGCACGATAATCTCGGGCAGCAGATCGCGGCGATCAGCTATCAAGCCAAGGCCCTGGAAAAAAAAATAGCCACATCGTCGTGTGAGGATGCGGCAACGGTCGCCGCTTCCATCGCGACACAGGCACAGGTCGCCGTGATGCAATGCAAACAGATCGCACAAGGGTTGCTTCCGTTTGAACTGGAGACCAATGGCCTGACGGCCGCGTTGCGGGCATTTGCATCGAGAATCGCAATTACCTATAAGATTACTTGTGATTTTGTATGCGAAAATAAAGTCCTTATCAAGGATAAGGACCTTGCGCTCAATCTTTACCGGATTGTCCAGGAGGCCACCAACAATGCAATACGTCATGGTGGCGCGCAACATGTGGCAATTTTGCTGGCCGTCGAAGAAGAGATGCTCCACCTGTCGATAAGCGATAATGGCAGCGGCTTTGCCGGTACGGACACAAAACATGGAGTGACGCCGGGGATGGGTATTAAAATTATGCAATATCGCGCCAGACAGCATGGCGCGATGCTGGAATTCCTGTCGCGTGCGGAAGGGGGAGTGGAAGTCCGGCTGGAAATGCGAATAGTTTAGGAGTTTCTCAGTATGTTGGCCTTGAAAGCACAAGTAATGCTGGTGGACGATCATGCCATGTTGCGGCATGGCATGGCGATGCTCATTAATCTTGAGCCGGATATGGAGGTATTTGCCGAGGCCGGCGATGGAGACGAAGCGCTGGCCACACTTAAAGCAGGGCATCATGCCGATATCGTTTTAATGGATGTGTCTCTCAAGACCCTCTCCGGTTTTGAAGTCATAAAAAGTATGCACAACCTGATCCCCGCACTACCCGTACTCGTCGTCTCCATGCATGACGAAGGCGCATATGCGGAACGTGCTTTGCGGGCCGGTGCGCGGGGCTATGTGATGAAGCAAGAGCCGGGTGAAGTGCTGGTATCCGCTATCCGCGAGGTATTAAAGGGAAATGTTTATCTGAGCAAGCAGATGCACGCCAGGCTGTTGAACCGGGTCGCGACCGGAAATTCGGAGCCTGAGCCGTTGATCAACAGCCTGACCCCCAGTGAGTTTGAAGTGCTGCATTTGATCGGATCCGGGCATAGCAGTCAGGAAATTGCCAGATTGCTTAGCCGCAGTATCAAAACTATTGAAACGCATCGCTTCAATATTCGTACCAAACTGAATTTGAGAGATGGTGCCGATTTGATACGTTACGCCACTCACTGGATTTCCGAGGCACAATAACAGCAGTGCCATTGCCTCAGCTACAGGCTGAACCCGTATTTTTCACGGGGTCTGATTTATTTCAGGGCGGCAGGAAGTCCGGCTGGTTTTCCTCATAGCGTGCCTACATTTACATTAGTCACTTTTTCCATGAAAATGTGACCTAAGGGTTTCCCCTAGTATAAAACCAGGGTTTCCCTAATTACTCAATAGTGTGGACTGAGTTAGGATAATTTTAATTCTATCCGGGTTCATTACTATCATGAAAACAAGGTTAGGAACATTTATTGCGGTCCTGTCCACGTTGGGTCTATTGGCTTCCTGCGCACAGATGGGGCCTCTCGAAAAGCAGAGTGATGATATTAACAAGGCTGCACAGAATGCCAGAACCTATGCCGATCATGAAAATTTGGCAAAGCAATATGCAAATACGGCCAAAGAAATACAGGTAAAAGCGGAAGAGCAAAAGAAATTGCTGCAGCATTATGAAGAAAAAAGCTATCTCTATGGTAGACAGGCGCAAGATATCCAATCACGTACCTGGGCCTTGCTGAACAAATATCAGCAAGCCGCGGAGGAAAACATACATCAGGCTGCTTTTCACCAGAGAATGGCATCCGAGCTTGCGAAGCGCGATTACGCCGCTCCCGCGGAAACACCGGGCCAGCGGAATCGGGAAAACAAGGCCAAGGTCGGATCAGATCCTAAAGACCGAATTTAACTAATTCGGCGGTTGACCACACTGATCAGACAATCTCGTACTATTTGACTCTCACCTTCCGGGTGAGGCAGCTACGAGATGAATTGTACAGTTTTTGTGGTACATGATTTCGTTGCTCACAACGCCTTGAAATGGAATGGGCATTCCGTGACATCGCACCTTTCCCTGTACCCCAAAAAATCACACACCTGCTTCACCCTGCCCAATTCCCGAAGTTAGGGTTTGCGGAGGAAATCACACTGCATCGCAGAATATATTGCCATGCGAAGAAGTGCCGTTATTTCTTTTCTGAGCACGATACCCGCAAAGCGTATTCATTTCGACAAAATTCGATAAATGCTTGCGCAGCGGGTCAGCGTCTTGAAGTGAGGCGAGCAGTTTTTCCACCGCGCTTTGCTTTTTAAATTCGTATTCATTAGCCCTGAGTGCTTCACCCCGCAGATGGTAAAATTTCGCGGCTGTGGCATATGCGCGCCAGGCAGCAAGCGGAATTTCCGTGCTCTCCACAATAGCGAGTGCCTCCGCAATTTGTGAATCCGCTTCATCCAGCACATTTTCCTTTATGGCGATTTCGGCAAAAAGGGAATAGCTGAGCGCGAGATATGTGTTCTCTGGCGCGCCAGCTGAAAGGTCGTGCAGCCGCTGGGCGTAATAACGCGCTTTTCCGAATTCTCCCAGTGATAGCCACGCTTCACAGGCTCCCTGACAAGCTGGGAAGGAGTAGTTGCGGGACAGGGGCAACGATTCGTTTTTCTCCGCCTGAAAAAAAATTTCAAAACATCGAATCGCTCCCTTGTAGTCTCCAAGTCCGAGTAATGCCCTTCCCCGTATGGCCGAAAAATGAGCCGAGATATAGGTAGCCCAAGGTCCGGAATTCTCCGATGGGGCTTCTTCACAATAGGTTTTGGCACCTGCAAAATCGCAGGCCTCTACATGCAGCCAGGCCATCATGATCTGACGATGCAAACGGAGCGGTAAGTTTGCATCGTTGCAGTTGGATTCGAATGCACGCCTGCTCTCCTCCGCAACCTTGCGCAATTTTTGCCATTCACCCAGATGCAGCAAAGCCAATCCGCAGTAGTAGTGTCCAACTATAAACATGTAACCATCACCCAGTGTGCGCGATAACGCCAGGGCTTCTTCAGCTGTTGCCCAGGCACTCCTGTAACGCGAAGCCAGCAATTCGATATAGATATGCTGTGTCAGCCGGGCGTGCAGTAACTGAGGATTTGCGCTGGCCCGGGCGACATCCATGGCTTCGCGGCACGCGCTTGCACAGTCGTCGCGCCATTGACCAAATAATAAATTCAGTCCACCCCACATGCCCTTGACCACCGATTGAAGAATCTTGTCATCAAGATCTTTACTACGCACCAATGCTTGTTCCGCCAATTCCAGACATTGACGGCGGTCCAGCCATACCAGCACACGGCTCAGTTCGATAAGTGCCAGAACCTCTGCCCGGGAACTTCCCGAGGTTCTGGCCGTGGCAAGCATATTTTCCAGGTCGGCTTTAGCGCCGGCCATATCACCCAGCGAGCGTCTTATTGCTGACGATTGCTTCAGGAGGTCTATGCGTGTTTCCACCTGCTGTCCTGCCGGCAACTGGTCAATCATGCCCAACGCACGCACCAGGTAGTCATAGGCCTGGTGATTGGCGAAACGATGCGCGGCGTTAGCGGCTGATAACGTCAGATAGTGAACCGCTCGAATCCAATCCCACCCTTTTTCAAAATGCAAGGCCAATTCTGCGGCATGTTTCAGGTTCAGCCTGCCATGCACCTTCTCCAGACATTCACCAATACGCAAATGTAATCGGATGATCTGGCCAGGAGCAAACCGCTGATAGAGCACTTCGACGTACAAGGCATGGCGGAACGCATAGTGGCCGACAACATCGCCCTGCGAATCCTGCTCCATGCCGTCTGGAATCAGGATCTGGCCGCGCCTGACCAAGGCATCGCAGCAGCGGTCTACGTCGGTAATCTCCATATCGAGCACCGCACCGAGCAATATCACCGAAAAGTGCGACCCTATCACGCTGGCGACATCCAGCACACGCCGTTCATCAGGGCTTAATCGTTCAATTTCGCGTTCGATCACACGCCGGATAGTATCCGGGAGTGCCTTATCCACCATTAGCTCTCGTGCAGAAGGCCAATGCTGGTGCTGATTTACCAGATATTCGATCAGATTGGAAACGAATAGCGGATGCCCGCCCGTCCTGACAAAAAGGGCCTGACTCACCGAGTCGGGCATTTCCATGGCGGGGAAACGCCGGGTAAGAAAGTCTTTAACCTCGTCCGCAGAGAACGGATCAATGGCAATCTCATAACTCATCTCCCGTAACTGCAATTCACGATGGACCAATGCGACGGAATGTGCCTGCAAGGCAGCATCGACCGGCCGATAGCTCGCCAATACCAGCAGGGCTGCGGACTCGCTTCGCCGTGCCAGCAAACCGAGAAAGTCCAATGTTGCGTGATCGCTCCAATGGAGATCCTCCAGCACGAGAATCAAGGGAGCATCCTTGCTCAAGGTTTCCAGTAGCTCGCATCCCTCGCGTATCATGCGCTCCCGGCTCGCGCCAAAGATTTCACGTTGAAGAGCTTCTCGTTCTTCGGGTTGCAGTACCGATGGCAGCTGTGCAAGCCAGATCGGCGCATGACGATGCAATAGCTCGATCATTTTGACGCCTTCCGGTGCGCGACAATGCTTTTCGATGGCTTCAATCATTGGAAGCAGTGCCTCACCCTGACCAAAATGTTCCACGCAGCGCATGCGTAAAACCAGCGGGGCATCATTGCTTATCTCGTTGAGAAACATCTCGATCAGGGTCGTTTTGCCGATTCCCGGTTCGCCTGTCAGGAAAGCAATCTGGCGCAGACCCTTCAGCGAATGCTGCCAGATAGCCAGCAATTGGGCCTGAGCCGTTTCACGGCCGATCCACCAGTTTGCTCTGTTACCTGGCGGAGTTGCGCGGCGAATGCCGGCAGGGGATTTTTCTGCAAATTCTCCCGTTTTTTCTGATGGGTTGATCTTGGTAACGGGGGCGATGAAGCGGTAGCCACGTCGTGCCACCGTTACGAGATAGACTGGCGCACGGGCATCGTCTCCGAGGGCCTGTCGCAACTCATTGATGCACACTTTCAGCACCGATTCGCCGACATGGCGATGCTGCCACACGCTATCCAGCAACTCGTCCTTCGTCACCAGTTGCCCATGCCGCTCAATCAGGTAGCATAACGCGGCAAAATTCTTGGGCCGCAAGGGCACGACTTGATCATCATGCCAAAGTATGGCGTTGGCCTTATCCAGCTTGAAGGAATGGAACTTCCAATAGCTTGTCTGAATTCCGGTATCCATATGGGTATTATCCTAAATCCGGCAGTTGACCGCTTATTTACTAGGTTAGTAGTTTGATTAATAACAATACTTTTTGATATCTGACCCCTATCTTCGGGATGAGCCCTACTACAGCTACTGGATTTTGCATGGTTTCTCTCCCAATGACTGGCAGAAATTTAACCAATATTTAACTGTTCTTTTACGACTCCCCGCGTGAGTTTAGGTATTGTTCGGTCATACCTGTGGTGGTCCGAATGATCATTTCAGGTCAAGCATTGAACGTTTATCTATCCTGGCGGCACTTCAAGGAAATGGATAATGAAAAAATCAGAATTGATAGATATGTTCGGCTTAAGGGGTGATTCATCAAGTAATGATCAACTGGATGATCTACTTTTTCGCCTTGAATCAGACATTCCAAATGTACTTGAAACACACTCGAAAGTCACCTGCTTGTCATCCCTTACGACGATAACCATTGCAAGTTTCGGGTCCGATGATGTTCTTGCCATTCCTGAAAGACGGAACAGAGTGGCATGTCCCGAGAAAGCCGGAGGTTTGTTGTATGAATCTCTATCGACCTCGATGAGACTGACGGTAGCGTCGTGATGATCTGCAACCCTAATCGAACAATCATTGAGCGGTTCCCGCCGCTTCAGGCGATTCCATCGGCCGAACTTCCTGGCCATTCAGCATCGATACAAATGCTGATTGAAATGAGTGGTGTGCATGCCACGGATACCGTGCTTGACGTTGCCTGCGGTCCCGGCCTGGTTGCATGCGAGTTCGCTGCCCATGCCCGGTTTGTAACCGGTATGGATATTACATCCAGGATGATCGCAGCAGCCAGGGAAAGACAGGCTGAAAAACAACTCCATAATCTTGCCTGGCAAATTGGAGACGTTTCTCTTCTACCTTTTTCATCGAATAGTTTTGACATCGTCCTGGCTCGATACAGCTTTCACCACTTCGAGAAACCGGAAATGGTTTTGTCGGAAATGATTCGGGTTTGCAAGCCAGGAGGACGTGTTCTCGTGGCCGATGTGGTCATGCCGTCAGATAAAGCGGAGTCCTATAATCAACTCGAAAAAATTCGCGATCCATCACATGTCAAGGCGTTGGAAATATCTGAAATCGTCAGGCTCATCCATAATTCGAGGCTTCTGGATTTGAAGATCCAGCAACATAAAGTCGAGGGTGAAGTTGAGCAGCAATTAAATATTTCATCTCCTGCTCCCGGCGACGCAGACAAGATCCGTAGGTTGTTCAGATCGGATATCGATAAGGATCACTTGGGAATCAATGTCCACCTCGAAGGTGAGGCGATGCGCTTCGCCATTCCAATTGTGGTTCTCGCCGGTACAAAAGCCCGGTGCTTATACGGATTGAAACGACCGCCTGTGGCCATTCCAGATCCTTCGTTTGCCGGTTAGACGCGACGCGGTCCGCACTCCCCGCCGGATCGAGTCGCGTCCTTTCTTTAACAGAACTCTTCCCGTGGCATACTTCTTGAACCCTCATCAAATTTTGGCGCGCTGCAGGCGGATGTAAATACTCAGCCCTTCGTCCGGTTCGTTTCTTGCCATGATTTCGCCGCCATATAGCTGAACAGCGCGTTCGGCGATGGCTAACCCAAGCCCATGCCCACCGCTTAAGCGATCCCTGGCCTCCTCTACCCTTACGAATGGCTCAAACAGATGAGGCAGCATTTCTTCGGGCGCTCCGGGTCCGTGATCGCGCACCTGAACAATGATGCTGTCCGGATTTCCGGCGTCTTCTCGCATGCTTATTTCAACTGCCGTATCCCGTTTTGTGTACTTGATAGCATTGCGAATGACGTTTTCAATTGCACTGTGAAGCAGCATGGCGTTTGCTTTCACCATGACCGGAAAGGCTTTCTGCAATTTCACTTGGCAGCCCCTTGAATCCGCCTCAAATTGCGCATCCTCAATGAGGTCTTCGAGCATCTCCTGCATGTCAATCCGGTCGATATGTGCCGCGTCCACCCCCGCTTCCAGACGGGAGAGCGCGAGAAGCTGGCCAATCAACTCATTCAGGCGCTCTATTTCAAGCTCGATGCGGTCAAGCTCTTTTTCAGCCTGACCGTTTGATCGCTGCCTGGCAAGACCCAATGCGACCTGCAAGCGTGCGAGCGGGGAACGCAGTTCATGAGAGGCATCACTCAGCAATTGCCGCTGCGCGCCGAACACTTTCTCGAGCCGTTCGGCCATCTTGTCGAATGCACCTGCCAGATCGGCAATCTCATCCCGGCGGTTGCCCATGGATGGGACGACCCGCTGGGTAAGGTCTCCGGCCGCAATGTGCTGGGTGGCGCGCCGCAGCCGCTCAAGCGGAAAAGTCAGGTAGCGGCTGAGGAGCAGGCAAATCAGCGCACTTACCAGTGCTGCGACTGCCATGGGAAGCCCAATGACCCTGGGGCGTTGCAAAATCCTGAGTAAGGTAATGCTCTGAAAGTCAGGGATCATGCGGTAGGCGCTTCCATCCGGTAACCGGATAGGCTGCTGGTGAGGCGGCCTTTTTCGTTCTCCGCGTTCCGCATGCTCCCGCCTTCGATCCAGCCTTGCGATGATGTCGGCTGGAATCTCCCGTTCAAGCAGATCCTTCCCCGCCTCATCGATGAGGAAAATGGGTATGGCTTCACTGTGGTCCAGGCGATCCAGCCACTCTTTAAGGCCTTCGATACCTTTCTGTTTTGCGACTGTTTGACCCTGATTAAAATATTCCGAGAGACGTGTACGTATGCTGCCGATATCCTGTTGCGTCCGGATATGTTCGAGATAGCTCGAAGCCGCAAACATGAGCAATGCGGCAAAGATGATCAGCGTGAGCCAGAATGACAGAAATATTTTCCAGAATAGTCTGTGCACCGTTAGCAGCCTGTCGGACTTGAAGAATTGAAGCGAAAAAGTGACTGGGCGAGCATAGATTTTGACGATTTTGAAGGCCAGTAGTTGTTCTATTGGTCAAGAAAGTGGCTAGGTATTGACCGGCCAGATGCTTTTGCAGCCGATTTCCTTTAAGTCCGACAGGCTCCTAGGTCCGCGAATAAATGTAACCAACACCGCGGACAGTTTTAATCCGCTCCCGGCCATCGGATAACGTCCCCAGTTTTTTACGCAGGTTGCTGACGTGCATGTCGAGACTGCGGTCATAGCGGCTCAATTTCCGGCCAAGCGCCCGCTCGGACAGATTCGCCTTCGACACGACGTTGCCGGCTTCGCGCAGCAATATGTCCAATACGCTGAATTCCGTGCTGGTCATGGATACGGGATTATTACCGCACACTACCATACGTGAGCCCATGTGCATGACAAGATCATCCAATGCAATCTGATCGGGCCGCTCACCGCCATTTTGCAATTCGCCTTTTGTCTCCACTCTTCTCAGGATTGCGCGAATCCGTGCTACCAGTACGCGAGGACTGGATGGTTTGGCCAGATAGTCGTCCGCACCGAGCTCAAGCCCGACAATACTGTCGATGTCATCTCCGCGTGCCGTCAACATCAGCACGGGGAGTAAGGATCGCACACGCAGTTCACGCAATACGTCGAAACCGCTCCGGTTGGGCATCATGACATCCAGTATCAGTAAATCATATGGGTTGGCCAGCGCCTTGCGCAGCGCGGCATCGCCATCATGAGCCGCATCGACATCGAAGCCCTCTTTGCGGAGGTAGTCGACCAGCATATCGCTCAATTCAATGTCGTCATCTGCCAGTAGTATGCGCGCCATCCGTTTTCCAAAATCAAGTTGTTGTGAACCATCAGGTGATCCATTTGTTATGGATATTGCCAAATTACGGCAAACAAATACAGCGGGCTCTGACTTCTTTACACAAATTTACGCTTTCATCACCCACCTTGACATGGCTTGATCTTATTCTTTGCCCATATCGTGTGGGCCGTGGGGGCTCATCGCGATATTCGTAAAAACCTACTAAGAGGAATCAGCTAATGAAAATCATCACGAAAATTTCGCTAATCGGTTGCTTATTGGCAAGCAGCATTGCTCTGGCAGGCACACAAGCTGACACGGGCTCCAAAAAAGCATCGCAGGAATGCCACCATGGTGCGCATTCCAGGATGGGGCAAGGCGCGGACGGCGGGGAACGTTTCCTGAACCGGATGACGGATCGCCTCAAACTGACTACCGAGCAGCGTTCATCGGTGGAAGCCGTTTTGCAGAAATCGAAATCTCAAATGGCGAATTTAAAAGAAAAAATACAGACAAATCGCAAGGCATTACGTGAACTCAAGCAAAATGGCGGTGGTGACGGTAGCCAGGTACAAGTGCTGGCACAAGAGCGAGGTAATCTGGTGGCCGCATCAATTATTCAGCGCAGCAAGATACGCAACGAGATTCAGCTGGTGCTGACGGATACTCAGCGGGAACAAATGAAACAAATGCGCGAGGAGCATAAGCACGGGCATCACAATAAAGGGTAAAGTGCAGCTAAACAGCGGTTTGGCATATGTCAAACCGCTGTGGTGCTTTACTGTGATAATCCCGCCGGGTTCCGGTCCCAGGCACACCGGTCGTTCAGAACTTTAGCGTCCAGCCTGGATTACGTGCCTGCTCTCTGGTGTAAGCCACTCCATCCACGCGCAGGCCGCGGTCATTCAAAAGGGTAATGATTCCTCCCTTGTTGGGCAGAAAAACCGGTGGAACAAGTTGTATACGCAGCGCCTCCGCAGCCGCGATAGTCCCTGTCAGGGACATCTTGTTCTTGTCCCGATCCGCGATCATCCAGCCGTCAAGCGAGAGGGTCTCGTTGGTGGTGTTCAGAAGCGTTACGAACTCCACCTCGGGTGATTCGATGCTATTGACGAGCGCTGCGACAATGCGGATTGCCCCGTCCGGCATTTCCGGACTGGGTTGTCCCCCCGGGGTGAACGGATTTGTGACAACACTCGCATCTGATGGCGGGCCGCTGGTTTGGGTATGAATTCGATGTCCTGTCCTGTCATCGGTATGCCAGGTCTGGGACTGGAATTTCAAAAATACCCCAACCCATTGGCTGGTCCGGGGGAAATGAAACAACAGGGCCCCATCCTGGTATACCCCGTCATCGCCGGTAAAGCGTCCCACATTGCCCTGGTTCATATGGATGTCATGGACACCATTGCCGGGGATAAAGCCGAATATCTTGTCGGTCGTGTTGTTCTCCGGTCCCCAGCGCTCGCCGAAAGCATAAACATGTGCCTCTTCGTCGGCCATCGCACGTTGCACGAACTGATCGATTTTTTCGTTCAGATCATTGTCCGGACCTGGGACATTGAAGGGAAGCACGCGCATATTGCGCGGATCGAACAAGTTGCTACGAATAAAGTCCAGCGCCACGCCGCCTGGACGGGATTGCAGCGGAAGCCATCCGAGAGGTTGATCGATCAACTCCGCCAGAATCGGATGATCGAATCTTGAATCCACAAGAAATTCAAGCTCGGAAGGAGCGAGTTGTGAAGCCACGTTTACCGCGATGCGATAATGAGTCGTATCATCGACGATGTGAATCTGGTAGTGCGGATTGGAGCCCGAGCCGAGTTGGCGGTTAACAGGGCGACCCTTTAGTACGCCATAAGAATTCAGTGGCATTTTTTGCTCCTCCTATAACGGTGTATTGTTGTGGCTCCTTGAATATGGAGCTTTTTGCCTCGTCCGCTTCGTTGGGTTACGGCTTCGCCTAACCCAACCTACGAGCTCTGCTCTTGACCGGCATATTGGTGACCAGCAGTTCGCTGGGCGCACTAGCATCAACGTATCATGCCGGATGACGAATGCGGGCCGGAATCTTTTGATGCTATACGCAGCCTGATCCAACGTGGGATGCGAACATCCAGCGGAATACGCTATCGTTATTCCGCTCTGCGCAGCTAGGCAATCAGGAAATCAGTAAGCCGCCGATAGTGAAGGGAGGTAGCCCTCCAAAGAAACGGCATATGAGCTCGCCTCCTCCATTCGCCCTGCATCTCAGGTAGGCGCCCACATCCGGATCCGATTGGAAACGAAGTTGCGGTATAACTCCTCCACCCCCTTCCGAGGAAGTTCCGGCAAGAGCGGCCTTCCCGCGATATATGCCCATGGTTGGAGCAAGCGATGCCTCGGCATTAAACTGTGGTATGTTCATTTTCAAATTCTCCTCATCAAAATCTTAAAGTCCGGATGATCAAAACGCTCTGTTAATCAGGGTGCGGAGCAGGATCTCTGACTTCCTCGATATCCCGGTGACCACATGCGAATCCGCATTATGCATACCGGCTTAGGATATAGTTGCGCGGGTCAGTCCCCAGCGAAGAGTGGGACATAAGGTAGCGTCACAGCTACACGCTCCTGACGCATCGTTGCAATCACAAAACAGTGTACATCCCTGATCCACGTCTAGCGTTCTTATTCGTTGTGGCGTGACCGCGGAGGTGTTGGTCATGGAAACATCCTGCGCACTCATAAGGTAATTCTTACCTGTTTTGTAGATTGATGCTTCCGCAGTAAAACCTGGCATGTTCATGATATCTCTCCTTTTGGGTGGTTAGGTTAATGATCATAGTATGGCGACATCTTGGTGACGAGGAATGGAAACTCCTCGGTCGCATCGACGCGCACAAAAAACTTCTCGGTAAAATCCGTGTTGCGGTGGGTGTAAGAAAAAATGGCTTTAAAGATTTTCCGGGTGCTGCTTAATGATGAAGGAATAACTTCCACTCCGGTCATTGAATAGTCACCGCCATATTTCTCCGCCGCCTTGGCATAAATAGCGGGATAGCGCATGGCCAGATAATTCAATACACGGTGCTCATCGGTTGCCCCGGCGTTATCAGTCATTTGCATGATCCTGTCGAATAATTCCTCGGCCGCCGGACCGAATTGCTTGTCAGTCAATTTCTCCGGTTTCGGAATAGCCTTGATCAGTTCGTCGCGTCCGAATGAATAAATCTGATCGAAGACGATAATGGGCACCATCAAGCCGTTGCACATATCCGGCGGGGCAATGGGACCGCGCAGACCGATAACGACATCGATATCATTGGGTGCGGGCATGGGCCGGATCGCATCCACCAGCATATCGATATCCGCCGGGTCGCGCGGCTGCAGGAGGTAAGTTTCCAGCCCCTGTATGGTTAGCACCCAGCATAATTGGCGTACCAGATAGCGATTCTGACGTTGGGACAGAACCGCATGAAAAGCCTGTTGATCGGTTTTACCGGCCGTTTCTGTCCGCCCGGTTGCCTGGGCAAATTCCTTTTCCGCGGCGAGATTCGGGAAACGGGCTTCGACCCGGCCGATGGCATAGACATATGAGATCGTCGTGGCATCATTGAGATTCATGCCCCCACCCCCGTTTCCTCCACAACTACTACAGGTTCCCGCTCCCGCTTGCGGTGAGATTGCCGTGTTTGAACGAACCTCGGAATAAGGCGCGGGTGCTCGCATGTCATTCGTTTTAACCGGCTGGTCCAGCGATTGTTCCATCGTTTCAGTTTGCTCGGTCATGTTGCGCTCCTTGAGTATGAGGTTATTCATTTCGTCCACTTCGCCTGCCCTGCTGGTTTGTGCTATGCAACCTTCGTATCCGGAACTCGTAAGCTCGCTAGGCGAAGCCGTAACCCAACGAACCGGCATGCGATAAAGCTGCTGGCCCAACCTGCGAGACTTCTTACCTCGACCGCCGAGGGGTGAAAACCAGCCAGCGATTGAGCTTGGCTGCCCGGCGTTCGCAGTCTCCGCAAGGCTGGATTCCAAGATAGGAACTCGTTCGCTTGATTGCATCACCCAAGCCGATCTCATCGCCGGTGATAAATCCAGGTAGATGTACCCGATGGGGTTGTTGCCCATTTTTATCAGGCACGCTGTTCGCATCATCCGCTTTGTTCACTTTGCTTGCCCCGGTCATGCTATTCGCCTTCTTGCATTGAGTGTCAGCAGGGTTTGCCAGGCTGTGTCTGCGTCCAGCAATGGAGGAACGACCGAAGCTCGCCGTGATCCTGTTGTGAAGGCTTGCGTGATAGCGAGTTTGATTTGTGCGTCGGTTGCGGCGGGAAATTCCGACCATAGCAGTGCAATGGTCCCGGTGACAAAAGGCACCGCAACGCTCGTACCACCAAGCGTGACTGATTGGCCGTCAGCGTTCAGACTGGTAATGTTGTCACCCGGCGCGCTCAACCCTCGCGTGCCTATCGAACTGCCCAGATTCGATTCGTTTATAGGTCGGCCGCGTAAATCACAGGCCACGACCGGAATGACCCACGGGTGACGGGTAATGGCGGAACTTCCGAGCGTGCCTTGGTTGCCCGCTGCCGCAACGATCAGCACGCCGCGCCTGAGGGCCAGATTGAGTGCCTCTTCCAGGGCATGCTCCCCCTTGGTGGAAGGCTGTGCCAGGGCGAGGCTCAGGTTAACGATGCGTGCGCCTGCACCAATGCATTCAAGGATTGCCGCTGCCAGTTCCTGAGGCGTCGAGCTGGGCATGTGTTCGCGCCCGGCGGTTTTTTCGGTAAAAATGGGACGTATGAGGAGGGTACAGCCGGGACAAATGGCGGGCGCAGGGGAATTCCGTTTCGCAGATAAGATCCCGGCTATAAAGGTTCCATGCAGGCATGCTGCGCTATTGGCCTGTGTGCAGGCTGCCCCATTGTTTCCGGGAATTTCCCGGAGGTTCTCGCTTGCCAGATCAGCGTGCCGGGTAAGGACAGGGCCATCGATGAGTCCAATCCTGATGTCAGGAATACCGCTGGTGCGTTCCATCAATGCCGAGAGCCTGACCAACTCCGTAGGAAGCATAGCGCGCGTCACCCCTTGAGCCCTTGATGGCAGATTGCCGGAAAGCCTTGCATTGGTCAATGCCAATGATCAGGCCGCTTTATTTGCGGTTAATAAGTTTTTTTGATTCCCTTTGTATAGAAATACTCTTTATCCTCGAGCCGTTCGGTGCGTTACCTAACATAGCATCCTCCAATACCTCCCTGGTTCCTGTCAGGTCATTGTATTGATTTGGAATTGACATATTATTCGCCGGAATCTATTTATTTCTCGGGAATTTTGAATCCCAGATAAGTCAGGTTGCTGATTCCCATTAAGATAAGCAAAGTCTCGGGAAATTCCGGGATAGACATGCCATCCGCCACAGAACCGACGAATACCATGCCCAGGATAAGTGTCCATATGACAACTTGAAGACGGTGAAAACTCACGCCGTTGCCGTCATCGCAAATTTCCTGCCAGAATCCCCTGGATTGCCTGCGCTGCGCCTGGTTACCCAGTTGATGGGATAGTTCCTTGATTTTTTGCGAGAGGGTCGTCAACTGGCTTTCATTATCCGAAGAAAAGCCGTCCGGATTTCTTTCTTTCAACGTTTTAAGATCCTGTTCTTCCTGCCGAAGCTTCGTGACTTCGTCCTCGGCCCCGGATTTCTTGCTGTTTCCGATCAAGACTGCACTCAATCCGGTGGCGCCACTGATGCCCAGGAGGATAAGTACTTGTTGGGGAATATATTCCATAGTACCGGTCAATATCCAGATGCCGACAAATGCCAGTGCGACCATCAATCCCCAGAAGGCCATCTGGCTCTTGCCCAGGCTGTAATAGCCGGTATCTTTGTCCTTCAGCATGTTTGTCTTATTGACGATCAAATAATAGGCAACAAATAAAAACAGCAAGGAACCACTGACAGCGGCGAGTATTTCTGATGCCGGTGCGAGATAGACGAAAAACGGGTAGGTGGATTGCACCACTAATGGCAATTCGTTACCTATCCCTATGCCCACCTCGATTGGCATGACATACTCATCCTTGCTTTTGAACACCATGTCCCATGCCTCGCGGGATTCTTTAAGCGCAGGATTGCGTTCAAGATAGAAACTGAAGCGCAGCGTATTTCCGTTATCGAATTGGGATATGGCTGAAGGCAGATTGGCCATCTTGATCCCGTCAAACAACAGGAAAAATGTTCTTGAAGCGCCGGTCTTTTCCAGCTCGATTTTCAATCTTCTGGCAACATCGCCGGTTGCTTTGATATGGACTCTTTCGCCCATTTTAAAAACGAAATCTTCCTTGTTCCTGCCCTCGTTTTTTCCGACGATAAAAAGTTCGCCTTTCTGGCTTTCCTGTTGAGCCTGGCCCCTTGCTGCGTCAGGGGGTGGGACCGAGACGGGAGTAGCAACAGAAGTTTCAACGGTTGTTTCCTGCGCGAATACCTGCGGAAAACAAGCCAGCAGCGCGGCCGTGATAATGATGGCTGAATAACGCATAAGGATTTTCTCCTTCATAGAATTGATCGCCATATTGGCATGTATCTTTCGCCCCATATCGCTTGTTGTCGAATATGTCGCAAGAAGCGCCATCCATGCTTTTTCGATGCGGCGATGCGCAAATAGGAGATATTAAGAAAATCTCATTATAAGAATAGCAGAGGGATCGTTTTGCAGCGGTCAAAAATAAACAGGTATTCGCAACCCCGCAGCCTGACGTGCGACAAAAAGGCGCTTAGGACCGAATTCCTTTATTTGAGCGATTATCGGTTTTCGGGCAAGTGAAGCATGCTGAATATGCTGGGCCTCAGGCATACCGCAATCGGTAAATCCGGTGACTCCTTAATAACAGCCTTTTTTACTGTCATTCTCAACATTCATGTAATAGATCGAGCTGTTATCAGCCTAGTTCATTTATGGTGCTGCCGATGCAGGCAGACCAAACCAGCGGTCGAACATAAAGTTAAATACGAAGGTATAGACCAGGAAAAATGCTAACAGGCCTAAATCCAGCAAAAAAGCCTACCACAAGGATACCTGTCCCATCCTGCCGGTCTGCAATATTTCATTATCACCACCTGCGCATCACGACCGGCCGACTTCGAACGAAAATCGCGCGACACGCTTCGTCCAGGGCGCAAGTACCGCAAGCCTGGTATCGGCAGGTATCTCCTCATCGTGCGTCTCCAGCCACTCGCGTAGGCGTTGCCAGCCGGGTGCGTCCTCAAGCCAGGCTTGATCCATCTCCTTCATGAGCCAACCGATATCGCGCGGAGCCTCATTTAGGGGTGCGGGACCCGCTCCAGTTTCCACCGTCGCAAAGAAATTGCGTGCCAGCATGGGCGTGCCGGTATCGACCGCGAGAAGCAGCAACACGGCCTGATAGTGGCCCAGCGGATTGCCCGGCCGCGGGAATGAGCGTTCCTCCTGCGGCCCGAGCCCCGCCTTGATCAACCGGTACACATTAACGAACCGCTTGAGCGCACGCGGCGAGCGGCCGAGTACCGGCGCAAGCTTTGTCATGAAATCAAGTTCGGCGGGAATGATTTCGAGGCTCTCGAACGTCGGGTAGACGGGTTGTTGAGCGGTGGGAATCGTGGTGGCGCCAACATTGCTCCCGGCGGATGCGGAGCCAGCCGAAGCAGTTTGAGGCACCTGCTGCTGTGCTGTTTGCGCCGCCGCCGGTGCGCTTGCCCCGGATATTGGCTGCTGCGGTGTGATCGGAATCCCTGAAGACATGTCGGCGCCCGCTACGGTCGTTATTATCTTGCCAGCTGCTTTTTCCTGCTCCCCCTCTTTCGAGTCTTGATCCGGGTGCTTCACGCTCGTTCGCAGCAGCCCGCGCACCATGCGGTCACAAGCGGCGGCATCCATGGGTCTCAGCCAGAATGGAATCTGGAAAATCTTCTCGAGGTAATCGTTGGGCGTCGCCGAGCCGACGAGCAACCCCGTGTCACTTTCGTCGTTTACCGGCCTGTTGTCGACGTGAAGCAATTCGCGATAACGTGTCTGCAACGAGCGCTTGATCCAGCGCGCATCCACCCCGACGACAACGACAAAAAGCGGGAATGCCAGTAGCAGATGCACCGCTTGCAATACTTCCACCACCTTGTTTGGCGGACAGCGGTCGAGATCGTCGATATAAAGCACAATGCGATTGATGCGCTTGTCCTTGTCTTTCTCCTCTTCAGCCAGGCTCGCATACCGCTTTTGGCCATCGGTACGGGGTGGCTCGAACGGGTCTTCGGGCGATAGCGACCAATTTTCCTCTTCGATCAGCCCGGAAAGTTTCTCGAAATCGTCGCGTACCAGCGCGAGCACGCCGAGGTGCTTGCGATAGTCGCTGCTTGCGGCGCGGTCGGTGATGAAATTGGCAAGCAGGCGGCCGGCCGTCGCAGCCTTGAGCTCGGCGTCGGCGGCGGCCTCGCGCGCCTTCGCTTCCGCATGCCTCTGCAGCGCAGAATCGAGAGCCGCTGTCAGCTCGCGCAGCCTTTGCTCGGCCTGTGTGACCTTCTGCACATGCGTGGCAGTCTCCTTCGCCATCTCCTCGTCAAACTTCTTCTGCGCGGTCTCTGCTTCATCGAGCCGTTGCGACATCCACTGGGCCTGTTGCTTGAGCCAGGGAACACCTGACGCGATCAACGTCGCCAAACCGGTGGCGTAGGCGTAGATGTCGGTAACGCTCGATCCCAGCATCTGCAATACAAGGCGCACAACAATCGCCACGACCGGCGCCCCGAGAAGGCTAAAGAGTAGCCAGTTGAACCGGCGATTCCGATCCTTCGCATGCATGAGCGGGGCGAGAAATCGTTGTCCGCGGCCGAGCACGCCATGGATCTGCCGCAGCGCGCCCTCGAGCTCCACGGCGCTCCGGCCGACTGCCCCGAGATCAAGTTGTTCCAGCGCATTGACGACCGGCTGGTGGGCGCCGCTCAGCACAAAATCTTTCCGTACGTGTTCAGCATTCAGTTTGGCCAGTTCTTCCGTTTTTTCGTTGAGACTCTTCTGCGCGGCGTCCAGAGTCACCTTCGCGGCAGTCGCCGCCGCTTTCGCACTGTCGGCGGCGTTGCTTGTTGCCTGCGAGAGCGCCTTCTCCTCGGCAAGCTTTTTGATCAGCTCCTCCTGCAATGCCCGGCTGATTCTTGGGTCTTTCTTCACATACAGGTTGTCGAGGATGTGCTCGACGAGGCTCGCCCAGAGGTTGCCTTCGACATAGTGCCAGGCGTTGAACTCGATCTGTACGATGTTTTTATAAATGGGCAGGTCGCGCTGCATCCGGTTCGCCGTGCGCGCTTCCATCGCCAGGCTGTCGATAGCCGCTCGCAACTGGCGCATGAAGAACGTCTTGCCGGAGCCCCACTCGCCGAACAAGCCGATGGAGAGCGGCGGCACGACGGTTCGCGCGGCAATCAGCGCGGCGAGCGCGCGCACATCATTCTGGATATCCAGCAGATCATCGCCACCCACGCGATCGGCGATGAAGCCGCTGAAACGGCGTACCGCCGATCGCGTACCGATGAGCAGTGCCTCCCAGGCGTCATCGTCATCCCCATGGCCGCGCAACCACTCGCATAGCGCCTCACGCACGAATACGGGGTCGAGCCCCATCTCGGCGAGACGGTTGAGCGCGCCTGAGCGCTCTTTTGTTGTATCACTGTGCAATAGGGCTGCCAGGAGATGGCGTGCATGAATTTCCGGATCGTGTGCCGTGCGCTGGGCGATGTCGCGCGACCGTTCCAGCGCCGCGAACAGGTAGCCTGTCATCTCGACGGGAAGACTGCGAACCGGACTTTCCGATCGTACTTGCAGACCTCGCGATCCGCGTTTTCTGAAATAGCGGTCCCGTATTGCCTCATACTCTTTTGTGTGCTTGTCGACCAGCTCGCGCAGGAAATGTGCTGCCCATGGGCCTCCCGTATCGGTGGCTTCGGCGATCGCGAGTAGCATGAAGCTGGTGGTCACGGCAAGCGGCGGTGTTACGCCCGATGCCATCTCTGCTGCCCGATTCATCAAAAATGGAATTGAGCTCGCGGTCTTGAACTCGGAGAGCCGTGTCAGCGGTACGGTCCCGGCGTCGGGTGGGGCGGTTGATTCCGGTGGTTGAAGAGCCGCATCGGCTAATGTTTTCCGTTCAGTCTCGCGTTCGCGTGTTTCATCGCCATTACCGATATTCGAACTACTCCAGCCTTGGGCGCGTGCTATATTTTTTAATCGGGAATCAATAGCATAGCGTAGTTGATTTAACGCGTTCCAATAGAAATCTTCCGCTCCACTTTCTCTGGGTGTGGGATAGCCGGACAAGAGGGGTGCAATCGCGTTCGGCGGTTTATACCAGAACTTCGCGTCGATCTGGTGCTTGCGAATGCGATCAATATTCGGGGGAACGCCGGTCAACTCATCGTAGGGAAAAATCTCCACCACGAAAACATCGGCGGGTTTCTCAGGATCATTCGAGTGAGCCTGAATGAAATACTCCAGTTCTTTTCCGCACCATTCGGAATCGATATAATTTTGCGAGAGGATCAATACCAGTAATTTGCTGTTTTCAACTTTTTTGATCAGATCATCGCTAAATACATCGCCCGACTTGAGATGGTGGTCAATGAAGAGGTTTTTCTTAAGGACGTTGGGACCGATATTCAGATAATGGGCAAATGAAGTCACCCAGCCAGCCTGCGCTGAGTCCGGAACTTCGTTATCCGCATCAGCATAGCTAATAAAAACATCATAGCCTTGATCTATAGACACATGCTCTCCCAAGCATTATCACCATGCTTTATCAGCATAAGAGAAATTTACGGACATTCGAGTTCGACAATGCAAATGTATTTGCACGGTATTGTTTTTCTATGCACATCCGAATGAAAATACCAACACTTTGATCTGTTACTATCGAAGCGGGGGGTAATAGATTTTAATCCAGAAGATCGTCGCCGCCACACGGCAATGAAACCGCTTAAACGGCGTACCACCGATCGCTCTTCCAGCAATATGATCTGCAACACGCTCGCGATGGACTCATCGCGCACGCAAGGGGAACCAAGCAGATCATCCGAAACAAGAAAGAGCATTACAGCCACATTCTCGACTTCGTCACGAAGCGTGTCGGGTGCGCGGGCCGACTCAGCGAGATATTCGTCGCTCCACGCTTCGACGCTCAGCCCTGCCGGAAAGCGTTCCCTGTCGTTCGTACGGACAACGAGACGATCCTCCAGCCGATGCCGCCAGTCCTCATCCCGGCTGGCATAAACCAGGATGATTCTTTTACCGGGTGCCATAATCATGATGTTTTCTTATTAGATTAATGCCTTTTGGGCCATGGTTGATCCTCGGATTCAGAACCTTGCTTTGCCCGCTTCCTGATGCTTCAATTCCGTATCGAGCCCGAAGAAATTAAATTATTATTCTTTTAAATCATATTATTTAATATAATTATCTAATGTTAAATATTAATGTGAAACATTTCTTGATCAGAGCTCGAAGTCTGCCAGACCGGATGTCGCGTCATACTTATAGAATGGGCTCAAAGTATGGGAATATCCTCGGCAATGCCATTTAATTTTATGACTTCATAGGTCAGTTCCGCACCTGCCCGTCTTATCACGCGCCCCCGGCTGTGAATCTTGATACCCACGGTTTCAAACTCCTGTCGTGCATGGCCTCCCAGTTGAACTGGCGGCAGAACCAGGGCGAAATCCAGGCCGCCGGCATCGGCATTGGGTTGAAGCGTTACTGAGATAAGCGATCCCAGAATAGTTTGTTCCTGACTGATATCGTCTCCCCGAAATACAAACTGGCCTTCCGAACCATTGTATTCAAGCTGGGCATCTGACGGTGATTCGCTTATTCCCAGGGGGCCCAATGCCTTGGGGAAAAAGATGACGCGTTTGACGCCCTCGCAGTCGCTGAAGGTATAGCGGTTGGGTTGCCCGCTGCGATCGTCCAGCCAAGTGGTTATTGAGTTTTGCGCAGCGTTTACGCGCACTCCCCTGACATCCGCCGGAAAGCTGTCCCATACATAAATCGCATGGATGGGAGAGATCACTTGCGTTGCGGGTCCCTCCGGAGGATCGGCGGCGAAATCAAAATCGTAAATTCCATCCGGTGGTGCCTGAATATTGACGAAGGGGTTCAGCCGAGGGTTGGTCCAGCCCCCGGTTGGCACATTACCCGAGGCGGTAATTTGTAATTTAGGGGGAAAACTTTCCAGAACCGCAAGCCTGACTTCCGTCACTTCACGAATTGTTTTCATGGGTTGATTTATCCTCCAGGTTTTATTACGGCTGAACTCTATACACGCTAGTTTCACTTCTTTATAGTTCAGGAAACTAAAAAAATAAATAGGGTTATTTTCAAGAGGAATGTAAATGTCATGAGTGAACGCCGGATCCTGGTCATTGGGTCACAATGCCAAGCCCTGAGCCAACTTGGTTTTTTGCCGCAGGCGGCGCAGGAGCTTTACCGGGTGATGATCGATCCGGAACGGGGGGCATGTGTTTCTGCGCTCGAGGGGGAAGGATTACTCATCGATCCCACCGTCCGGGATACCAAGGATGCCATCAAGAAAGCATACCGGCGCGCGGCAAAAGATGAGGCAACACTATTCATTGCCTATATCGGTCACGGCGAGCGCGCGGACGAAGACTTCTACCTGCTCCCGCAAGATGCGGAAAATCCCCCCGACTCCGACACGGCGGTACATCTCACCAACATAATAAAAGAGGCGCACAAGAAAGCTGTGGGCCAAGTGGATGGATTGGCTGTGCTGGTCGATGCCTGTTATTCGGGTCAAGCCGGCTTCGGCGCAGCACAGTCCTGGGTGCGGGGCCTGGGAGGTACACTTCGATTCGAGGTCCTCACTGCTGCGGCCGATCGTCCGGCGGCGGATGGCTGCTTTAGCCGAAGCCTTGTTGCGTTACTGCGTGATGGGGTTGCCACGGAACCCTCCGAACACCTGCACTGCGTTAATCTGCGTCCTCTCATTAAGAAACACTGTCCGAACCAGGAAGCGCAAAACCCCGCCTATAATCCCGACGCAACGCTGTGGCTGGCGAAGAATGCGGCCAGTATCCGCGAGCCATGGGCACAGACGCCGCTGGCGGATGAAATTCAGCGGCTCACGCTCGCGTATCAGCCCACCCTTGCCCTGGATGAAATTGTGACGCGCTCGCGGGCGGAGCGCTGTGTGGCGGTGGTGGGTGATGCAGGCACGGGAAAATCGGCGCTGGCGGCGGCGCTGGCATGGCCGAAGGCCGCGCAGGGAGCCGTCCCCGCCGGCTTCGTACATGCAATCGCTCTGCTTAACGAGGCGACGACACCACGGGAGCTGGCACGCACCCTGACGGAACAGCTTGTCCGGTCCGTGCCCGGCTTCCGTGAAGCGCAGCAAGCGTTTATGCGCGATACTCCCTACGACGAGCAGCAAAAACTGGATACGCTGGAGAAGCAATTGCTCGGTCCGCTCACGTGGCTGGGGCGGCTGGAGCAGCCAAGTCAGGTCACGGCGGTACGCATCGTCGTGGATGCGCTCGATCGCCTCGCGACCGGTGCGCGCAGCTCGGTAATGGAGACGCTGAATCAGTTGGGCAAATTGGCCTTCGTGCGCCTGCTGGTTACTGCCCGGCCAGATACGGAACTTCCACCGGGAGCTTCGTCATATTCGCTTGCTTTCGCGCCGGATGAGAAAATCCATCAATATCTCGAACGGCGCGGCAC
Organism: Nitrosospira multiformis; assembly: GCF_900103165.1. Lineage (NCBI taxonomy): Bacteria > Pseudomonadati > Pseudomonadota > Betaproteobacteria > Nitrosomonadales > Nitrosomonadaceae > Nitrosospira > Nitrosospira multiformis. The sequence goes on from NZ_FNKY01000001.1 coordinate 2,195,773, forward strand.
TCCACCTGCGCGTCAGGGGGAAGTTGTGCAGGCAGCCGAGGGTAGCTGGCTGGTGGCCCGTGTGCTTGCCGATCTGCTTGGCGAACAGCCCAAGGCACCCATAGGTGCCGGTGGCCTCGCTCTGGGGGATGCCTATGAGGAAATGCTTTCGCGTTGCGGCGCTGCTGACGACGAGAGCCTTCGGCGCGTGCTCGAGATTCTCGCCGCCGCCGGGGCAGGCCCCCTGCTGCCGCTTCCGCTGCTATGCAAGACGAGCGAAGCGCTTGGCGGCCCGGCCTCCCCAGTATTTGTGCGCGACCAGCTAGTGCGGCTGCGCGGCCTTGCGGTGCGAAGCGCGGCGGGTACGGAGAACGAGCACGCTGGTCTTTTCCACCAGACGCTCGTCGATTACGTTGCCGCCCGCGCGCCGCAAGAAATCATTGCCGCACACAAGGCCCTTATTGTCGGCATTGAGGCGCTCGCACCTCCTGGCGCAGGTCCAACAGACTTGAATAACGCCATACAGCGTTATGCCTTCGAGCGGGAGGCAGAGCATTTATGGACGCTTGGGGAGGCTGACAGTGCCTGGGCGAGTCTTTCCGCAAGAACCTCACCCATCCCCCGCGACAACCTGCGCCGCTGGCGGCTCTGGCTGATGCGAGTGGAGGCGGTAGTTGGCTCAGATCACCCGGTTACATTCATTGTCCGCAACAATATCGCTCACTTAACCGGCGAATGCGGAGATCCGCGTGAGTCGCTGCGGTTATTTGAGGCGCTGCTCCCCGACCAGGAGCGCGTGCTGGGCCCCGATCATCCGGACACTCTCATGACCCGCAGTAATATCGCATACTCGACCAGCATGTGTGGAAACGTTCGCCAGGCACTGTGTCTGGCCGAAGCGCTGCTCCCCGACCAGGAGCGTGTGTCTGGACCCGATTACCCAGGTACGCTCACGATCCGCAATAATATCGCCCATTGGACTGGGGATTGCGGAAATCCTCGCGAGGCGCTCAGATTGTTCCAGGAACTGCTCCCCAACCAGGAGCGCATACTGGGAGCGGATCATCCGGATACGCTCAAGACTCGCAGCAACATCGCGCTCTGGACCGGCAACAGCGGAGACGCGCGCGAAGCATTGCGGCTGGCCGAAGCGCTGCTTACCGACGAGGCGCGTGTGCTGGGCCTGGGTCATCCGAACACGCTCACGCTCCGCAATAATATCGCCCATTGGACCGGAGATTGCGGAAATCCCCGCGAGGCGCTCAGGTTGTTCCAGGAACTGCTCCCCGACCAGGAGCGCATACTGGGAGCGGATCATCCGGATACGCTCAAGACTCGTAGCAACATCGCGCTCTGGACCGGCAACAGCGGAGACACGCACGAGGCATTGCGGCTGGCCGAAGCGCTGCTTAACGACGAGGAGCGCGTGCTGGGCCTGGATCACCCGAACACGCTCACGATCCGCAGCAATATTGCTCTCTGGACTGGCGAATGCGGGGACTCCCATGAAGCGCTAAGACTATTCGAAGCGCTGCTCCCCGACCAGGAGCGCATATTGGGAGCGAATCATCCGGATACGCTCAAGACTCGCAGCAATATGGCCTACTCAATCTCCCTGTGCGGAGATGCTCGCGAAGGGCTGCGACTGACTGAGGCGCTGCTCCCTGACCTGGAGCGTGTACTGGGTTCCGATCACCCGCTCACACTCGCCACCCGCAACAATATTGCCCTCTGGACTGGCGAATGCGGAGACTCCCATGAAGCACTAAGACTGTTCGAAGCACTGCTCGTCGATCAGGAGCGCATAGTGGGACCGGATCACCCGGACACGCTCAAAATTCGGGGTAATGTCGCCCACTTGATCGCACGCAACGGCGATGCGCGCGAGGCACTCCGGCTATTACAGCTGCTGCTCGCCGACCATGAGCGTGTACTCGGCCCCAATCATCCAGCCTTGCTCATAATCCGCATCAACATCGCCTACCTGACTGCCGAGTGCGGCGACGCCCGTGAAGCACTGCGACTGTTCCAGGCACTACTCCCCGACCAGGAGCGCATACTCGGCCCTGATCATCCGAATACCCTCATCATCAAGGAATCGATTGATCATTTGACCGCAAGCTGAATCCCGGTCAACCCACAGCGTTTACGGCGCTGCCACCAAAAATCTCCCCTACTTCCCTGCCAATCTGCACCTTGCCGAGATAGAAATCCGAATTGTGAGGATCGGCACCGTTGTCTACGGTGTAGCCACCCTCGAATGATGCGCTGGCGGGTATTCCTGCACGAAACAAGTCTATAAGATCCGGTTCGGCGGCGATGAAATCATCCCGGTCGGCTATATTCACCCAGCGCCGTACAGCTGGTGGGAACCTCGGCGGCTGCGGCCGCAGGCACTGATAAACGATGGTCTGGAGCCCGAGGGGGGAACCCAGCGTCAGCAGTAAAGGAAGCGGCTTATCCATAAGGTGCGCTGCCTCATAAGCAATTACAGAGCCCAGTGAGTGCCCGATCAGTACTCTGGTTTCAGGGCCGATCAGCTTGAATACCGATTTGAGGGCTGCGGAACGGATAGTGTCGTCAGTGAGATATCGCGTCACCTGGGCGAGAGAGCGATTGACGAAGCGTTCGGCAAAACCCATGCCGAACGGTGCAAACCAGGAGATTTTGCTCAAGCTTCCGATAGCGCTGCGGACAACGCTTCCCGCGCCCTGCTCCGTACCCATCTGCCTGGTTATGTAAGCCAGCTCAAGCTCACCGGTTTCCCGGGTTTTCTGCTTCGACGCTCGCTCGACGGCGTGCTTTAGCCATTCCAGCGCCAGAACCTGTGCGAACTGCGCCTCTTCGGATGTAAATTCCGCCGGATCATCGCCCTGCTGACCTGGCATAAGGAAAAGGTTGCCATAAAATGCCATTCGCGTTTCGATGCTGCCGGGTTTCCCGGCGTTACGCCAGATCCGATCCGCTACATCCGCAAACCCGGCATCCCGCACACCACCCGCCAGCGCGGGTAACCATGCGCTTTCCAGTTTATCGGCGGATTTTTGCTGCTGATCAATGCCGTGTACGAGAACAATCTCGGCCATGCTTTTCTCCTTTCAGGATGTATATCAGTATATCTCAATCAGCATAATCCTCAATCCGGCAGTTGATTACCTTTCCTTCCTTGCATTTATCCCAATCTTTACTACTTTTAATTTTAACCCAGATAATCCATTAGGCGGCTCTCCGAGCCTACGCGAGTGCTGGTGGTCAGTTTGCGGCCATTTCCGCCGCTTGCTCGGCGTCCATAGACTAGGCTATGGACTTCTCCCAACCGGCAAAACTGTCTCGCAACCTGCCTCACCATCATCTCGCGTCCTAATGGATTATCTGGGTTTAATGTTTACGACAAATAGGAGACCGGGATCATGCAAATCAGACATATCTACCTGAAAATCGAAGCGGTACCGAATTACAGCCCCGTCGCGCCAGACGATGCCGAGCATCATAAACACCGGCTTGACTGCATGAGAAACATGGAACATGAGGACGCGACCATTCCGCAATCGGAAGTTGACCGGCGCTCGCTGAATGCCCTGGTCTACCGTGAGTACCTTGATGCCGCCTACACTGTAATGAAAAACACGCCCCTCATTGCCGCGGATATCAATGAGCCGCGTGTCGAACGGCGCATTCCGGGTACGGTCATCTATACGCAGCCGGATGAACGGCTTTATGTCCATGTGCTAAATGGCGATACCGAGCCTCATAGCTTTCACGTGCATGGGCTGCACTATGGCATCGATTCGGATGGCTCATGGCCATTTGGCGTGCAGGAATACGATGGACCAAATCGCAGCGATGCAATTTGTCCAGGAGAGCAATGGTGCTACGTCTTCGATGTCAAGGAAGACGCCATCGGCGCATGGCCTTTCCACGACCATCACATGCATATCGAGGAAGTCGTGAAACGCGGGCTCTTTGGCGGCATAGTGGTTCGCGACCCCCACTGCGACAAAACGGACCTTGAGGTACCTATCTTTTTTCATCGCCTGACAGCGAATGTTGGTGCCGCGCTGTTCGACAGCGATTCGCTCAATGCGGGCGACCAATTTGACTTTACCTTCAATGAGGAAGGCACTTTTGAATACTACTGCCGTTTTCATCCGATGCAGGGGCGCGTGCGCGTCACGATGGCGGGTCCCCTCACTGCAACCATCAATATCCTGGATACACCGGCACGCTTCGAACTCGACGATATCACGGTGGGAGTGGGTGCGACCGTCACCTGGAACCATGCCGGGAATCAACCCCATACCGTAACCGAGCGCAGTGGCGCCGGTCTGGAGTCGTTCGCCATCAACGGGCGCACATTCGTGGGGAATACGCCGACTATCGTGGCGGAATATGGCACCCGCGTGCGCTGGTATGTCTTCAACCTGGACTTGAGTATGATATGGCACAACTTCCACCTGCATGGGCAGCGCTGGCGGTGGGGCAATGAATGGGTCGATACGCGCTCCCTCGGGCCCGCCGAATCGTTTGTCGCTGATACAGTCGTGCCGCCGGTTATTCTTCTCCCCTTGCCGCTCGAATGTGAATGCAAGCCTCATGAGGGGCATGAAGGTCCTCATCCCACCCTGCCCGAGGATGAAGGCGGGCATGATGCACCTCACCATGGCCGTGAGGCGCGCCCTCCCTTCCGGCCGGAAGCCAGACCTGACCACGAGCATGAACATGGACATGGACATGCTCATGAACACTTCCTCCATTCTTCCTCCTCAACGTCTGCGGGTGAGCAGGGACACCCATCGAAAGATGCCTATCCAGATCAATGCGGGGAAAAGCGCAAGAAATACCGCTTGCAGGGCGATTTCCTGATCCACTGTCATGTGGAAATGCACATGATGGAAGGCATGGCCGCGGTGCTTCGCGCTACGCAGGAAGTCGAGCTGAGCGATAAGGAGCTCGACAAGATCTGTTACCAACTGCCAACCGTGCGCGTGCATGAATGCCCCGAGGTAGAGCACCATCCTTGCGGCGGGGACGGCGAAGACAGTTGGGAATTGCTGGAACCGTCACCGATTTTTGTGGTGCATGGAGCACTGTTGAATACGGGGCATGTCTTGCTATTTTCCGGCGCAGCGGAAAGGAATTATCCGCTCGAGGCCCGTATCTGGGACCCCGCAACCAAACAGGTCATGCCCGGCGTCATTACGTTGCCGGAGGATTTTTTCTGCTGTGGACATACCTTCCTGCCTGACGGCCGCTTGCTTGTCATCGGCGGCGACACAAATGGGGCGGGACACACCAATAATCGCTGCTTCATTTTTACCCCTGATGCGGTAACCCCTGACAATGGCACGTTTGGCCCAACCGTCAGCATGGCGCACGCGCGCTGGTATCCGACAGCACTGAGTTTGAGCGATGGACGCATACTCGCGTTTTCCGGGGGGCACCCCATCGCGGCGGAAGTCGAAGTGTTCGACGGGGGGGCGTGGACGCCGGTGGCCGGAGCAAACCGTTCATTCGATGAACTGTATCCCGGCATGCATCTCCTCCCCTCGGGGGAAATTTTCTATACCCGTGCCGGGTGGGCAGGTGCAACGGGGACCCAGACTGCTTATCTGACCATGACGGGGCCGAATAATGGCAATTGGACCGACTATGGGCAGCAGCAGTTTTATGACCGCCAGGAAGGCATGAGCCTCCTCATGATTGACACGACCGTGAACCCGGAACACACGAGCCTGTATGTCTTTGGCGGCGGTGTATCCGGCCCCGCCACGGCGCGTAATAACGCTACCGCCGAGGTAATCGAATTCAGCGGCGGTATCGCAGGCTCGGCATGGGCGCGTATCGCCGATATGAATTTCGGCCGGACAAACGTCAATGCGGTGGTGTTGCCCACCGGCAGGATACTCATCATAGGCGGTCACAGCAATGGCCAGAAATGGTCACCTACCCCCGTGCTGGAAACGGAAACCTACGATCCGGCTACGAATACATGGACATTGGGCGCTCCGTTAAACTTTCCGCGCCAGTATCACTCGGTATGCATTCTGTTGGCGGATGGAAGGGTCGTGACAGCGGGCGGCGTTGCGCCGGGTACGGCGGATCCCGACCAGCATTCGGTGGAGCTATACTCGCCCGGCTATCTTAGCCTGGGTGCGCGCCCGGTGATATCGAATGCACCGCCCGCTGTCACCTATGCGAGCGCTTTTGTGATTGAAACGCCACAAGCCGCGAATATCAATGCAGTGGTGTTGATCGCGCCGATTGCGGTGACGCACCACACCGATGCCGGACAGCGATATATCAAGCTGCCGATTGGCTCCCGTACCGTCAGCACCTTGGAAACCCAGGCGCCAGCTCATGGCAATATCGCACCACCGGGTTCCTATATGCTGTTCGTGGTCGATAATCAGGGCGTGCCGTCAGAGGCGAGGTTTGTGGCGATTTCCTAGGAATCTCTAAATAGGGATTACTGAAATTGTTATGTGGTTTCATCGGGGGACTCTTTTTGCCCCCGCTTCATGCGTTTGCTGTGCCGCTGCAAATTAGCGTTCAACTGATCAATGATATCCGACGCAACATTGATGACCTGGCCTGAGCCGAAGCCCAGGCGGGTCATTTCCTTATAGAAAGATTTTGCCATGATTTTTGCGATCTGATCCGGATTATGCAAAGTGCTTCCCAGTGAATTGTTCATGTTTTTTTGGGTTTCCTGTATCAGCGCCAACTGGGCGAAACGTGAATTCAGTATGCTCTGAAGCTGTATCGTCTGAATCGATTTGCCGATGAACAGGGCAATGACATCAAGCAGATTCAGGTCGCCCGGTTTGAAGGATGCTTCGTTATCGCAACCCGTGACATTGACCACGCCTGCTATGCAAGTGTTGATTCGTATTGGCGAGCAAAGCAGACTTTTATGGGGATCATTGGTGCGCCGCGCCCGATTGGCAAACTCCGATTTATTGATATCCTCGATAAATAACGATTTTCCGGTGGCGACAACATGTCCCGCAATGCCCTCCCCCTTGCGTACGGATTCCTTGTACGCAGCTGCCGGTAGCGGACCATAGCTGGCGCAAACTCTCATGCGCGGATTCTGGGATTCGCCATCATTTAAAAGCATGATGGAACAATTGCTGGCACCAAGGATTTTAGCGGTCTTCTCTGCGAGCTGTAAAAGATTGTCGTCGAAATTCCCTTCTTCCAGAAAGCAGGATATATCCTGGAGTTTGATCAGCTGATTTTCAATATTTCCAATGATGTCCATTCACACTCCATCACTATGACTACAGCCTCTTTATAGCAGTGGGCCGGCAATATGGCAAAATTGAGAATTTTCGGGCATGTTGCGTACCGGTATCGCCAGCCCTCGATGACCCCCTCGATGTAAGCTGTGGGGGGACCGGTCGTGCTGGAATTGCGCGCACGCCCCGGGGCTCATCATGATTAAGGAACATGACACGATTATGAGAATGCCCATTCACTATTCACAAAAGACGATTGCGAAACAGCCAGGCGGCCAGGGGCAGCGTAATAGCTGAAATAATTAGCAGGGGAATCAGGTCATGGATAACGGTGAGCAGGCCGACTCCTTCCAGATAAATGCGTTGCACCAGATCGATAGCAAAGCGCAGCGGATTGGCGAGGGTGGCGATCTGGAGGATTTCAGGCATATTGCGCACCGGCGTAGCCAGCCCGGAGAGCAAAATCAGCGGCATGATCAGTACAAATGTATAGAGCATGGCCTGCTGCATGTTTGCCGAAACCGCCGAGATCGCCAGCCCGATACCGACGCTCGCAATGGCGAACAGCCCCAGCCCGGTATAGAGCGCCAGTAGCGAACCGGCCATCGGTATTTTGAACCAGAACAGCGACACCGACAGCACGATGGTGGATTGCACCATGCCGATCATGATAGTCGGGATAGCCTTGCCGATCATGATCTCGATGGGCGAGTACGGTGTCACCAGCAACTGGTCAAACGTGCCGTTTTCACGTTCACGGGCAACCGACAATGCGGACAGCATCATCATCTGGATCATGCTGAGAGACGCGATCAAGCCTGGCAACAGGTTCCATCGTGTCTCCAGATTGGGGTTGTACCAGGCCCGCGACTCGACGGTGAGCGGTGGCCCGGCACCGCTGCGCAATGTGGTGTTGTATGACTCAATGATCAATCCGAGGTAGGCGGCAGCGGAACCCGCCGTGTTGGAGTTGCGCGCATCGAGTATCAGTTGTATCGGCGCGGATTCACCCGCATTGAGCTGCTGCTCAAATCGCGGTCCGATCTGGATCACGATCAATGCTTGCTGCGAGTCGATTACCCGGGCGATATCAGCCGGCGTTTGCAGATTCGCGACGCGGTGAAATATACCCGTACCGTCCAGGCGCGCGACCAGCTCGGCCGAGATGGCCCCGCGATCCTGGTCAAGCAGGGCGTAAGGCACATCGACCAGGTCATAGGTTGCGGCGTAACCGAATAGAAAACTCTCAATCAGCGATGGAACGACGAGGATAACCCGATTGGCGGGATCCTTGAAAATGGCAAGCAACTCCTTGCGGCACAGGCTGGCGATGCGGTGCAGAAAATCGAACATGGCATCAGTCCAGCGTCTTTCGGGTAACAAACCGCGCTAGCCCCAGCAGGAGAACGGCGTAACCAGAAAGAATCGCGCAGTTCTTGAAAATCAGAGGCCACACGTTGCCTGCCAGAAACAGCGTCCTGATCAGCTCCATGAAATAGGTGGCCGGCAATATCTGACTGACAAGCTGAATGACCGGCGGCACGTTGCGCAGGTCGAACAGGAAACCCGAAAGCATCAGCGCCGGCATGAAACTTGCTAGCAGCGCGATCTGGCTGGCGAGGAACTGGTTTTTGGTCACCGAAGAAATTACCAGGCCGAGACCCAGCGCCACCAACAGGTAGAGCATTGAGCTGATCAGCAGCATCACCAGCGAGCCGTACATCGGAACCTCGAACAGAAAGTGCGCGGCGAGCAGACACAGCCCGAGGCCCACGAGGCCAACCAGGAAGTACGGTATGATTTTCGCCAGCAGGATCTCACCGGGCCGCACCGGCGAAACGAACAGTGCTTCAAGGGTACCGCGCTCCCACTCCCGCGCCATGACCATCGCGGTGAGGAAGGCACCCACCAGGGTCATGATCAGCACGATCAATCCTGGCACGAGATACCAGGTACTGGTATTGGCGGCGTTGAACCACATGCGTTCAATCACCGTAACCGTACCTGGGCGGGAAGTGCCTGTCGCTGTTCCACGGTCTGCCTGACGCTGCATCCACTGACCCACGGCACCGATGATATAGCTGCGGATAATCAGGGCGCGGCTGGCCTCGGAGCCATGCACCAGGAGTTGCACCTGCGCATCGCCTGCTGTGAGGCGGCGGGAAAAATCATTGGGTATGCGCACGATGCCATCCACCTCGCGTGCCAGCATCAGGCGCTCGGCTTCGCGCATGGAGGTGACCGTTACAGGAGAGATATAGGCGGAAAGCTCGAGGCCTGCGATCACATCGGCTGCCAAGGGCGAAGGATCTTCCAGCACAATCGCTATCGGCGCGTTCTTGACATCGAGCGAGAGGCCGTAGCCGAAAATCAGTATCAATACCATCGGCAGACCGATACCAATGGCAAGATTGCTTCTGTCGCGCAGCAGTTGGCGGATTTCCTTGCGAGTCAATGAGATCAGGCGCAGCCAGAAACCCTTATCCATCATCATCTTTCTTTTTCGGCTGGTTTGTCCCTGCCCTTGCGTTCATGGCACGATTTCCCTCGCAGCCATTTCGCTGTCTCTCCGCCGGCCTTGCTCGACGATGCTGATAAACGCTTCCTCCATATTCAACCGGCTGTCTTTTCCACCGGCTTGCGTCCGTACCTCACGCGGCGTTCCGAGCGCCAGCAGCTTCCCGGCATCCTGTATAACGATACGGTCGCAATACTCGGCTTCTTCCATGAAATGGGTCGTAATGACAATCGTTGTGCCTACTTCCGACAGCGCGGCGATACGCCGCCAGAATTCGCGGCGCCTCTGCGGATCAGTTCCACTGGTAGGTTCGTCAAGAAACAGAATATCAGGTTCGTGCAGCAGCCCTACCGCCATCGCGAGGCGCTGCTTGTAGCCGCCGGGCAATTGCTTGCTCGGTGACTTCTCTTTATCCTTCAGGCCGAATTGCCGCGTGACAATACCGATGCGCTCGCGCAAGCGCTCACCGCTCAAGCCATAGGCACTCCCGAAGAACTCCAGGTTTTCCATCACGGTGAGATCGCCATAGAGAGCAAATTTCTGTGATACGTAGCCAATCTTGCGGCGTGCGATTGCACGCGCATGGTGCAGATTAACACCAGCCACCTGAAGGAAACCGCCACTGGCCGGCAAGAGACCGCAAAGCATGCGAAAAGTCGTCGTCTTGCCCGCACCATTTGGTCCCAGCAGGCCGAAGATTTCTCCGCGCCGGACCGAAAACGAGATATGGTCCACCGCGGTAAAATCACCAAACTTGCGCACCAGATCGCGCACCTCGATAATCACGTCACCGGCATAATCTTCACCTTCCCCCTGCCTTTCACTTGCAACTACTTTCGGATGCACGGCGGTTTCCCGCGCAGTGGCATCCAGTGGATCAGCAACGTACTGTTTGCTTAGCAGCGTCATAAACCCGTCTTCCAGGCGTTCTTCTACCGCCGTAACCGGAGCCCCGTCAAGCATGGCATCAAGATGCCGCTGATCGCTTCCCGGGCGGCGAATGAAACGTACGGCCCCGCCCTGCGGAACCGCGTCGATGACGTTCTCAGTATTATCCAGCAGGCGTGTCTGCAGGAAACGCGGTGGCTGGTCTTGCGGCGGCGTCGCGACAAAACACAGGTTGCGGGCATGATGGCGGATTTCAGCCGGGGTTCCCTGGGCCACGAGTTTGCCTTCATGCAGCACGAATACCTTGGCGCAGCGCTCGGCTTCATCGAGGTAGGCGGTACTGACGAGGACGGTCAATTGCTCATCATCTATCATTTGCTGAACGATTTCCCACAACTCCCGGCGCGATAGCGGATCAACACCCACCGTCGGCTCATCCAGCAGCAGTAATTCCGGCAAACGCACTAATGTGCAGGCCAGACCCAGTTTCTGCTTCATCCCCCCGGAGAGCTTGCCCGCAAGGCGTGCGGTAAAGCGCGTCAGATTAGTCATTTCCAGAAGCCGTGCGTAGCGTTTCAGGCGCATTGCTTGCGGCACGCCATGCAGATCGGCATAGAGATCGAGGTTTTCCTGCACGCTGAGATCTTCATACAGACCAAAGCGCTGCGGCATATAGCTAATGCGATCCTGAACCGCCTGCGGGTCGGCCGCAACATCGATACCCAATACATGAAGCTGCCCTTCATCGGCTTTCATCAATCCAGCCATCATCCGCAGCAAGGTGGTTTTACCCGCGCCATCGGGACCTACCAGCGCCGTAAGCGAGCCTGCCTGTACGTCCAGCGAGACGTCGGTGACAGCGTGAACCGTCTGGCCGGATTCCTTGATCAGAAAACGCTTGTGGAGTCCGCACGCGGCTACCGCCGTCGTGTATGGGCGCGTCACTGCGCTGCTCCGGCCACATCACGATGATTTTCCAGGAATATACGAACGGTGGCGGGCATGCCCAGGCGCAAGCGGTCTTCCGCATCTTCAACAAAGACACGAACTTCATACACCAGGCTGGTGCGCAGCTCTTCAGTCTGCACCATTTTTGGAGTGAATTCGGCTACCGAAGAAATGTAACCCACGTGACCCCGAATCGACTGATCCGGATGGCTGTCAGTAGTCACGCGCGCGCTCATACCCGGTTTGATCCGCCCCAGATCCACTTCCGTGACATACGCGCGCACCCATTTCGGGTCGGTGATCGCGAGCGCATAGACCGGCCGTTGCGGTGAGGCCATATCGCCAGGCTCCAGCAGGCGTGAGCGTACAACGGCATTGATGGGCGCCTTAAGCTCGGCCAGGCTGAGCTGATGTTTGAGTAAAGCCAGTTCAGCTTTGGAAACATTCAGTTGTGCCTCAGCCTGGGCGATGTCTTCCTTGCGTGGACCGATCACCGCCAGCTTCAGTGCCTTTTTGCGATTTTTCAGCAGTGCCTTGAAAACTTGGCGGCGCGAACGCGCATGGTCCAGATCCTGCTGGCTGATCGCCTCACCAGCCGTTTTTTCCACATTCTGCAGCCGTTTGAGCTGTTGCCCGGCAAGATCCGCCTCGGCCTGGGCGGAGGCAACGTCAGCTTTGGCCTGATCCACCTCTTCGGGGCGGGTACCATTCTTCAGCCGCAACAAGACCTGCTCCTGTACCTCGATCCCCGCTTGGGCCTGGGCAATCTGCAGCGCCAGGGTACGTGTATCGAGCGTGGCCAGCACTTGTCCTGCCTCGACCCGATCGCCTTCCTGCACGCGCATTTCAGCGATCCGTTCACTGCCATTGAAAGCCAGTGAAACCTGGCGGATGTCGACGTTGCCGAACAGTTCCAGCGTATTCGTATCGCTCTCCTGGCGGAAGAAAGACCAACTCGCCAGCGTTACAACGGCGACGGCCAGCATAATGGCGACTACGATACGTCTCTTATTCATGAGTAGATGGGAAATTGTGGCATTGCGACACTGAAATCAATAATAAAGGTCTACCGGCGAACCAGCGAAAAACCGGAACGTCATTGCGAGAGTCATGAGTCTGCCAGTTTCAGATTGTCATGATTCCGAATCGGAGGATTCGACAATAGCCGCGGCGGCATCTTCCAGCGCGACGACTGCGGCGGGAATTCCCGCGACGTTGCCGGATGTCACCGCGCCGGCGAAGAGAATGAGTGCGGACGCGAGATCAAGCGCTTGTTTAAAGATTGCAATGCGCCGCATCGCCGACTTTGCTTTTTTTACGCTGGACTGCAGGCGAGCAAGCGGTGTCCTGCTCTCGGCCAGTACCAGCCCTATCGCGTTAGTATATATGCTGGACGCGGCGTTCAAAAGCGTGATTTCGCGGTCATCGAGCTCGGTCCATTGGCTTGGGGTCAGACTGGCTCGATTTTGGATGCGCCAGTTTCCGAGTGCAATTGCGGCATCGCGAAACAGGTTACCCAGCTCAAAAGCATCATCCGGCGTAAGTTTTTCCATGCCCTGTCCTTCTTTCCTTCTTTTTATCGTGAAACGTCAAGCAAGTTCCGGTAGGCGGTCCGAAGTTCGTCGATGGCTGGCTTGAACTGCCGGCCAAAATCATCCTGACCGATCCTGTTCCGGTGATCGTAAAGATATTGATGGCCTCCCGCGATTTTCTCCAGCACCGCATCATAGCGCTGCGCACTCCGGATGCGATTGTCCACGCGGTCCAATGCTTCCACCCTGGCTTCTTTTGCGAGCGCCATTGCGACAGGCTCCACGGGATTATCCGGCGCCAGCATAAAGTTATCATAGTATCGCCCGGCCAACGCAGATTCTGTCTGTAAATCAGCCACGATGCCGCTCTTCACAATCTTGCGAGTAGCCGCTATCACGTCCTGAAGGGGTTGATTGCCATCATGGATAAGTCGTTTCATTTCATGCTGCCGGTATAGTGTCGTAACAGTACGTGCGAGCAGAGTCGAGAGTGCGCCGATAGCTTCTTTCTCGTTACGGTCCAGTAATGTTGCCTCATTGAGGCTGGAGCTGAGATCGTCAAGCGATCTGTCGAAGGTTCTGATATCGCCTGCGGCAAGATTGCCTAGACCCTGCATATAGTCTGTCACGGTTTGCTGGAGTAAATTCAGGCTGGCGCGCTGTGCCTCCCGGCGAATTTTCATCGTCTCCAGATCGCCGTGGAATTTTTGCGGCTGATACTGCTTGCGTCTATCAAGCGCACCGATATAGTCTCTGGTGAGCGTCTCATAGCCGGCGGCATTCACGGAAAGTGAAGCAAACGTCCTGACTTCCTTGAAACTGGCGCATCCAGAGATGCCCGCCGTCAGTAGTACGGCGGCGACTGTGACTACGGTCAATCGGAAACCACCGCTTATCATTCGTATATGAGAGATGCTAATCATACGTCATTTTCTTGTGAGAATCATGCGAACGGCAGGCCGTGACAGCTGATGGTTATCCGCTACGCCGCAATATAGCCGGAATTCCAATGTGGGTAAACCTGCTTATGATCTCCAAGGAATCCATGCTTTTGCCAGCTGGGGCACGATGCCGCCTTGGAGGATGAGAAATCCCAAACTTGAGAGAGTGGGCGACTCGAAAGTAAGCACCGGAATAGGTAACAGTCGTGTGCTCAGCGTATATTTCCCACGCTTAAGGAACTTCACGGTAGCGCCCGATGACTTCTGATAAAGTCCCGCTCATGAAAATAATCATCAATCCGTTTCGTGGCAGCAAAGGTCGAATGGCGAAAAAACTCCTTGTGGATCATTGTCTTAAACTGAAAAATAAGCACCTGACCGCCGGATTCAGGGTGGTTGTCGCCGCGGCTTTCGCCGCAAGCTGTGCCGCTTGTATTCAGGGGACTGGCCACGCCGCTGATTTCAGTTTGAGTTATATAGGCCAGCAAATCGTACCCAACAAGACAAGTTTCCTCGATACCAGCGTCGGCGGTTTGTCGTCGCTGGATTATAACCCCTTCACCGATCGTTACCTGGCTATCAGCGATGACCGGAGCAGAACCCATCCGGCGCGTTTCTACGAGCTGTCTCTCGATCTTGCCCGGTTTCAGCGTTCCAACACGCCTGGCATGGCTGGCGTGACATTTCACGCCGTGACCACAATTCAGCGGCCCGGTGGCGGTGCGTTCGAACGCAGCTCGGTGGATCCGGAAGGCCTGCGTTTCGATATCGCGCGCAATAAGATTTATTGGAGCAATGAGGGGTACCGCGGCATTCTTGATTTTCAGAACCCTACGGTGCGTGAAATGAATCCCGATGGCAGCCACAGCCGCGATTTTGAAGTACCCGCTCGTTACTATCCGAGTGGTTCCAATATGGGATTATTTCCGGGCGACAAAGGCATTTACAACAATCTGGCGTTCGAAAGCCTGGCGCTATCGGTTGATGGCGATACTTTATACACCGCCACCGAAAACGGCTTGATCCAGGATTCCCCGCCTTCCAATATTTTCACGGGTTCGCGTGCGCGCATTCTTGCATTCGACATCGCCAGCGGAAAACCCGGTGCCGAATATATTTACGATGTCGGACCGGTTGTCTTCGCTCCCGCATCTTTCATCGGCTTTGCCACCAACGGGCTGACCGACTTTATTGCCATTGGAGACCGCCAGTTCATTACTATCGAGCGTTCCTTCACGCGTGGTGCAGCCACGCCCGGCAATACGGCGACGGGCTACACCGTCCGGCTTTATTATGCCGATGCGCGCAATGCTACCGATATTACAGGGATGGAATCCATTGCGGGTAGAAGCATCCAGCCCGTAAGAAAAATCCTGCTGCTGGATTTGTCGGATCTGAAAAACACGGATGGCTCGGCGCTGGCGGTCGGCAATATCGAAGGCATTACCCTGGGTCCGCGTTTCAATGGCAAACGTACCCTTGTGCTGGTAGCCGACAATAATTTCACCTGGAATCAGCTTACGCAGTTCATAGCGCTGGAAATCAATCACCTTCAAGGCGATTGATAGCCTTATCGAGCCGACCGTTCGACCGTTGGTGAAACATAGCCGTTCTCCAAGAGCGGCTATTATTGCCCAATCCCTCGAAAAGGTTAAATTGGCTTTAATTTCTACTCCGGCTCGTCATCGCCCTCTTCCTGCATAGAGCGGCCAACTGTTGCTGGATTTAGGTTTAATACTTTATGCTGGTCGAGCGGTGACAACCAGGATATCGCAAGAAGTCTGATCAATCGCATGCCGCGTGACGCTGCCAAGCAAAAATTCCTCGAAACGCGATTGCCCATGTTTTCCCAGCACGATCAGATCCGGCTCCATCGTCCTGGCATAGTCACAGACAACATGCCCAGGATTACCGAAAATCACCGTGCGAGAGTGCGGACGGTTTTCGATCTGAAGATCGGTTATGAATTGATTCAAATCCCGTCGGGCATTTCCATGCGCCTCGATATCATATTGGTTGATCGTATCCGTGGGAACATTTATGTATCGCATTTGCTCTTCGACCACCACGTCAAATACATGCAAAAAAATTACATGAGCATCAGGCGCGATCTTCAGTGCCATCCACGCGGCGCGCCTCGAATTTTCCGAGAAGTCGACTGGAACCAATACCAGGCGATAGGCGCGCTTGGCCTGGTTTTTTACCACCAGCAAAGGAGTTTTAGTCATACGCGCCAATTTATCAGCAGTGTTGCCGATAAATAAATCAGTAAAAAAATTGCCTCCGTGCATACCTATCACCGTTAAATCCGCAGGCAATTCATCTGCCCGGTCAATGATTTCTTCCTCGGGCTGCCCGAATTTGACGGTAGTAGTACAGGAAATTCCGTAATCGTCATGCAATTGGCCGGAGATAAGCCGCAACTCGCCCAGGGTACGCTCTACCAGCATGGACTCCGCTACTGCCGGTGTACTTTTTAGTACAAGCCCAAGCGCGTCGGGCAACCTGGCTTCCTTCACTGTCAATAGGTCGACTGTTTCGCACTTCAGTTCAGCACATAACATGGCGGCCCGTGTCGCGGCGCGGGAGGAATCACCGGAAAGATCGGTTGCGACAAGAATTTTTTTAATGTTAACCTCCGTCGTGCTTATGGGTTCAGCGTCGTGGTGATCCCAAATCCGGCAATTGACTGCTTATTTGTCAGATTAATATCATGATTAATAGCAATATTTTTTACTATTTGCGCCCTCGCCTTTTGGGTGAGCCCGCTACGGGCAGATTGCACGGCTTTTACGGCGCAGGGCGGCGTTGCGTTTTGCCCTGTACTCCAAAAACTACATATTCTGTCCCGTACAACTGCCGGATACGGGATAATCTGTGGTCAGCAGCCAGATGGCTGGAATATGAGCGAGAATGTCCGCCCGGCCAGGTTGCATCCTGCTACGTATACGTGCAAACTCCAGCAGAATTCTATATGGCATTATTATACCCTGCCGGTTAGCCAAAACCGGGGTTATCAAAGACATGCCACGCCTTTGCATTCCATTCTCTAATTCCCTTAATCATCCACTGCGATTCTATTTATGAAGCATACTTATGCCGTTATTGGACTTGGTGTCTTTGGCTCAACGATAGCCCTCGAACTTTCACGCCTGGGCAATGAGGTTATCGGCATCGATCTCAATCCCGGTCTCGTCAGTGAAATCGCCGATAGAATCACCCAGGCCGTGATAGCTGACGCGCGCGATGAGAAGGTATTGCGTGACCTCGGCGTGCATGACTGCGATGGCGTCGTAGTCGCCATCGGCGAAGACATTGAAGCCAACATTCTCGCCACCTTGATTGTAAAGGCCATGCCGAAACCCAAAGTGTGGGCAAAAGCACTTAATCCCAACCACCATCGAATCCTCGAGAAGCTGGGCACCGATCATATAGTGCACCCTGAGCATGAGATGGGCTTGCGGCTTGCCCGCGGCATGGTCTACCCTGAGGTCATGGACTACATCAGTCTCGGACATGACCAGTTTACTGTCGAGGTGCGCGCTTCGGAGCGGCTTGCGGGGCAGAACATGGATGCATTGCATTTGCCGGAGAATGATCTTCAGTGTTTGCTGGTCAAACACCTGAATGAGGTAATGGTGCCGCCCCCACCTCGATATGAATTCAAGCTCAACGATAAAATCCTGTTACTCGGCACTCTCGGCAATCTGCGTAAAATCACCAAGTATCTGTAATGCGGCCATCGTCGCTTTCGCAATGGTTTCAGCTGGCAAAGAAGCGGTTCCTCAGCCTCACGCCACCGCAAGCCCTGATCTTATCCTATGCCGGGCTAGCCATTCTCGGTACCTTGCTGTTGAAACTGCCGGGTGCCAGCCATCAGCCGACATCATGGCTGCAGGCGCTATTCACGGCTGTGTCCGCTTCGACGGTTACTGGGCTTGCCGTGGTGGACATCGGCACGCACTTTACATTGTTCGGGCACTGGATATTGCTGTTTCTGATGCAATGCGGCGGCCTGGGGTTAATGACATTTGGCATTATCGTCATTCATCTGACACGAGGTCAACTGGGCGTGAAACAGCGTGCGGCTTTGCGCGAGACATTCAGTCACACCGGCCAAGGTGATGTATGGCGCGTATTGCTATGGGCGATCGGGTTTACTGCGATCATGGAACTGCTCGGGACACTTTTGCTGGCCTTGCAGTGGGTACCGGAAATGGGCTGGGGCAAGGGACTGTTTTACAGTTTCTTTCATACCCTCTCGGCGTTTAACAGTGCCGGATTTGCGTTAGCGGCGGATAGTCTGACGACTTATGCAGGTAATCCGCTGGTGAATATTGTTATTTCTCTGCTGTTTATTTCCGGCGGCATTGGATTCGTTGTTATCGCTGACATCATAGAAAAAAGACGCTTCAGGCAATTTGCTTTGCATACCAAATTAATGCTGGTAGGCACGCTGATTATAAATGTGATCGCCATGATTGTAATTCTGGCGCTTGAATACGGCAATCCCGCTACGCTAGCCGCGCTGCCCGACTGGAGCGCGAAACTCTGGGCCGCCTGGTTCCAGGCTGTTACTCCGCGTAGCGCTGGCTTTAATACGCTGGATACGGGAGCGCTATTCCCTTCCACCGCATTTTTCATCATGGGGCTGATGTTCATTGGCGGCGGCAGCGGCTCGACGGCTGGCGGGATAAAGCTCGGCACCTTCATTGTGGCGTTGCTGGCAACATGGGCGTTCTTGCGCCAGCAGGAACGCCCCACCATATTTGGCCGCAGCATTCAACTCGATACCATCCGTAAGTCACTGGCAATCATCGTTATCTCCCTGCTTTGCGTCAATATAGGTATATTCTTGTTGACCATAACCGAAAACGGGAATTTTCTTGACTTGGCGTTTGAAGCGGTATCAGGCGCCGCCACGGTGGGATTATCGAGAGGAATAACCGCCGATTTATCCACCCCCGGACAATGCATTATCATCGTACTGATGTTGATTGGCCGGGCGGGGCCGCTGACTATCGCATTTACGCTCTCTCATGCACGCGGAGAAAGTATTCAATACTCCGCTGGCCATGTGAATATCGGGTAATACAAAAGGACCGGCCGGCCAATAACCTCACCCAGTCCCGGCTTACCTGTTCGGCGGCACATTTAATGAAACGGGTTAAAGCGGCCTGCCCATATTCCGGTTTCAAGGTATGCTTTCAGGATTTGGAGACCCCGTTTGGGAGCTGATTTACATGGAACTCAGTGCAGCTAACGGCTGCTTACCGCAGCCTAGCGGAATAGAATTTTCGCCCATCCGGGCAATGTTAATAAAAAAGCTGGATCGGCCGTTTCATTAAACAACCCTTCCACCTTGCCGCGAGTCGTTTCGTTATTACGTGTATGTCTCACCAATTTATTGGTCAAGTACGGCCACTTAAACAAGAATTCGGCTTTACGGTAGACTTCAAACTTGGGCTGGAGGGCGTCCACGCTCCGTGTGTAGGCTTGCGCCACTGCGGCACGGCCCAACTGGCATTTCGCGATAATGGCGTCCGCGGCGAGAATGCCTGTTTCCATCGCTTTCCCGATACCCTCGCCAGTAAGGGGAAATGTCGCGCCAATGCATTCCCCAATGCCAAGCAAACCGCCCTTGGCAAAACGCGTACCGGATAAACCCGTGCGAAGTGGCGCGCCTTTGAGGGGGCTAACGATCTCGCCATCACACATCAGCTCTTGCAAGAGAGGCAGCTTGGCAATAAAATTTTCATAGTTGCGGCGGGGGTTATTGTGTTTGTGCGCGGACCCGAAGAATCCTATTCCGATATTGAATACTGCGTCCGGGCCTGGGAAAATCCAGCCATAGCCGCCTTTGACGGTGGTGTCGAAAACAAATACCAGTTCATTGAAATCTTTTGCCAGCCGCTCGTTACGCACATACTGGCGAACGGCGAAACTCCTGCATTCAGCGCTCAGTAATAAACCCGCACGCTCGATCGGTGCCGGATGAGCACCTGTTGCCAGCAATACCCATGATGCACGAGTGGTGACAACTCCAAGGCCTGTATTGAATTCGATCCGGTAATATTTTCCATTCTCGTCCAACACGCGGATGAAATCATGTCCGGGTGAAAACATGGCGCCGGTTTCGATGGCGCCATTCAACAACAATTCATCCAGCTTTAGACGCTGTATGCATGCGCCGTGCGCACGGACCAGAACGTCACTGCCATCGGAGCTAATCAGGCGCATGCCGTCAACGGCATAGGATATCCCGGCTATGCGCTGGGTCAGCCCGAGTTTGCTCAGTGCGTGAAATGCATCGGGAATTAAGGCATCTCCACAGGTTTTGTCGCGGGGAAATATGGCCTTATCAAATAGGCCAACCGATAACCCAGCGCTGCACAAAGTGCGCGCAGCCGCACAACCCGCAGGACCCGCACCAATGATAATGACATCGTAAGCCTGTTCCATTTGAATTCTGTCAAACATAATCCATTAGAGCAAAGCAGTATGCGTGTTGCTCCTGCAGCAACCGGGCCATACATTATTGTATGGCAGCATGAATCATGACATTTGGCCAAATGGAGCTAGAATCCAATTTGTCCCGTCAGCCTGCGATCCAGTATCTTCGGGTTAATCTGGCCCTCCTCCTCCACCCGAGGAAAATTTTTGCAGGTATTTTTTAATAATAGTTTTGCTGGGCATCTTGTCGGCCTGATTGAGAACAATATAATTAATAAGACCATGTACCGTCATGGCGATCAGCAAGCCTTCGAAAATGCCCACTTTATAGACCAGCAACCCACAAAGGGTGGCAAGAATCATGGCGTATTGGCCGTGACTCGCTACGTGCCACAGTCCCATGATCATTTTCCAGCCGGAGAAGATCATGATGGCCGCCAGCGAAAATTTGGGAAGAAACTCAAGATACTGTGAGTTCATGACAAAGAATGCGACCACGATGCCTATGACAAGAACGGAGAATTTGGTCATGGCGCCAGCCAGTTTATTGGTGGTGCTTTTTGCCAGACCGTCCAGATTGGTCATGCCGCCGAAGAAGCTGGAACCCATATTGGCTATCCAGATAGCCAGCAAGCTGTTATTGGTGTTGCATTTGCGTTTTAGCGGATCTATTTTTTCGATGGCGGCGTTGCTCATGACCTGCTCTATCACGTCGATCACCGCCAGCATGGCAGCAAAACCTATTACGTACATCCAAGTCAATGCACTGTCGAAGTGTGGTATCGGCAGATCGAGACGAAGCTCCACATCATCCACGTGCAACATGGACATGGGCACGAATTGTGCGAGTACTATACTTGCCCCGATCAACAGGAAATAAGGGATCGCTGGTTTCGTGTCCTTGAATTTCGAAAACAGGTAGACAAACATGGCGAAACCAGCCAGCGATATAAGCGCTATCTGGATACGCGCGCCATTCCAGAATGTATCGGTTGATTCCTGATCAATAGGCAGTTCATAGGTAAATGTCAAAAACTTGAGGGCGATCTTCAAGCCAACCCCCGCCAGCAGTCCTTCGACAAGGTAGCTGGGCACCGCCAGCAGAATATATTTCTGCCAATCGAATTTCCATATCAGGCTTTGCATAAATGCAGTCAGGAAAATGACAAATGCCATATTTTCCATGCCAAAACTATGAACTCCCATCGCCAGAACCGGCGCCAGGCCCGCCGCGACGCCAGGTGCGCCAATATAGTTGCCCGGCCTGATGAAAGCATTGATCCAGCCGATAAAACAGGCGAACGCAACGGTTGCCAAAGCGACCTTGATGGGATATTCAGACATCAAGGCAATGCCCACAGTCAGGGGAATCGCCATGGCCCCGGTTATGATCCCGGCCTGGACATCGCGGGCAATATATTTAATCTGAAATGCCGCCGATGCTGATGGATCGGCTGGCGAAGAAACTCGTTCCGTTTCTTGATCGTGTGAAGGTGTGGGTGGTTCGCGATGACTGGATGACATGAATCATTGTCTCCAGGCAAGGGATACATTGGATCGCAATTCATACGACAGACTATTTAAAAACGGAATAATCATTACCTCATTCCGTAAAACTGCCCTGGCAGCCCTTCTTTGTAAAGACGGGAATTCGTTCAAAAATTCCTTAAATTTCACCATTCTTTTTCCTGCCTTTAAGATAATTTTTTGGGGATATGGCAGATTCGGAAATCCGGCGAGAGCGGGTCCTTTTCTGTTCTTCATGGTCGGTTTCAATTCCGCTGTGTGTATCCGGGGAAGCGTGCTGGTGCGGAGTACCTGGCCGTATCGTATCCACGCTTGCCCGAAACTGTATTGCATCCATCCCGCTGCCCAGAGTGAAATCCATCTGACTCGAAGGTGCAAAAGGGGCCAATGACTTCAAAGATGAGGGCATACTATTTTCACGGCCGGATCGCAATTCGGAAAACATTTCGATTATGCGCTGATGATCCGACTCCCTGTCTTGCCTGAGTTGCTGGAAAGCAGCGGCCATGCGCTCGAGCGCTGGTTCCGCGACCACCATGAATTCCGAGACGATTCCACTCATGCTTTGACCGCCCGCATCGCTAATCCTGCGCAGGAGCGCGTGCTGATGATCGGTAAGTGTGATGGTAATGCGCGGCTTTGACGTGGGCATGGCAAACACTCCTGAGGTGATGCACCTGATGCTAGTGCATCACCTCAGGAGTGTCAAGCCCGCCATAAGATCCATCCACGTGATAGGGAGATGAAACCGGCTATAACGGGGTCTGGGGAGCAATGGAACAGTGAAACGACTTAAGGATTTCCGGCAGGGCTTCGAAGCGGATGCAGCTTGCCCCGAGCGACCAAGATAGAATATTTACGCACGTTCAGGCTGCATTTCATTAATTTACGGGCGATTAGTAGGTAATTTATATTATTACTTGGTTCAGGTGGGCAAATTCCTGGGCTGGGTTCCGGAAGCGAATGAAGCCATCGCGCTGACGGTAGTTATAAATTAATCGACGCTAGTTATACATTAATCTCACTTGCGCGCGGCCTATAGACACACCTATAGTTGAAACATGCCTACTCATTGGCGACATATAGGTAAAAAAACTTGATTATGGAGACTAATAGAAACGTAGGTTCCATTACACCTATTCCTCCTCTGGTCGGGGAAACCCCCGATAAAGTCCGTCCTACCAGCGCTCTTCAGGAGTTAAGTGAGTTCTACGAATCCGGATACCTCGAAGATGATGAGGAAATCGAGGTGGGACTAATGATTCACCTAAGCGGCTTCCTCTATAACAATAGGGAGAATAAAGATTAAGATTTACAGGAAAATATTCGGGAGCGGTGCTCTCCTGACCTGCTCCCCGTAATCAGCTACATAGCGCGGCAGAATCCTAGGTTGCAAATTGATGTTGCCGTTCCAGCAGCGTGAAATTGCCAAGGGAACTATGTGGTTGTTGTGAACTGCAATCCTTTCACCGACATCATGAAGCTAATGAATGGGGCGGGTCATCAGCCTCTCCGCGTTCCATCTGGTATGTTCCACCGTCAGGCAATTTTTTGCTGATGATAATCGTTAATGGCAGTGAAAGACCTTCCGGATGGGAAGTCAACTCCTATGCGGATCGCACAGAAGGGTTTTCAGAGAAAAGGATGATATATCAACCGAATGCCAAGGAGACCGATATGAACGACACTCTTTTGTTTTGGGGAACTTTCATTCTTATCATTGTTGCTGGTTTGGGAATACCCGGAATAAATTAAATCTTTTGCAGATAAACACCTCTCCGCATGGGGCGAAAATGCGATCAAAATAGTCGTTGCAATGTTGTAAGGCAAAATTCCAGCTTATTCAAACTAAGCCAAAATATAATTGGCGGTTTTCCCGATTATTTCAAGAGAATTGGTGTCCCCTCTCTATAGCGCGGGCTGCAACTGTGATTTCCAGGCCAAAACGGCGCAGGATAGACTGCGAGCCGACTATTGGGGCAAGAGGTCCGCATCCTCATAATCACCATGGCATGACACAAACGAATGAGTCGTAACAAGGGTTTTCTTATAGCTAAGGAGTATTTTGCGTATGTAAGCCACACGAAGCGCCTCCCATCCCAACGACATACCAAGCCAATACATCCCGATACCTGTGCCAAGCAGGTTCATATCTTCATGGTCGCTCTCGATTGCCCGGAGCATCTTGAGTAACGTTTCATCCTCTTGTCTTACTGAACCCTTGTCCCCTGAGTCGTCCGACATGCTATTCTTGTGCGTCATTTTCTCTCCTCCGCATTTAGTTTTCTTGGATATTTCAAGTATCCACAGGAATTGTAGAATCCTCTTATTACACCTTGCGACGCCAACGACGGCATCTTGACCTGCTGGTCGACTTCAAGGTAGCGATTTTTAATTAGTATCCTATGACAAAACATGAATAGCGTCGGCTGCATACCCACCGCGATCTGAATTGCGCGGAAGAAGCGCGCTCATACCATGTTGGGTCTATCCATTAATTACCTCAAAAACTAACCAAAATCCAGGCAATATTACGCAATTCCTGGTCAGCATTTTCATGACCTTCCTCCATTCATGTTCCGCGGCGTCCAGTTATGAAATCATTTCATCTCATCATTCAAATATGTTGTTTTCATTTATAAGAATCTCCCTCTAGGATGCCATTGCAGTTTGGTTACTTCATGTAATTGAAATTAAGGACTGCTGCCAATTTCCACGCGGCAAACAAACGAGCCCCATCTTCCGTAGACATGATGTCCGGCATGTATTGCTGATAGCGTGTCCGGGGGCCGACTTCTTTTCCCATATTGTTCCGTTTGATGATGACTGGATATAGCTGCGTGGCATTTGCGTAAGTCAATCTATGGAGTGGAAGAAAAGAAGATTTTATTTGAGCAGTTTATTGTGTAATTAACCTGGAGAAATATGTTATGAGGGAATCATATATTTATAAAGATTTACAGACGGCGGGAATAGTGGCGGTTCTTGCTTTTGGGATCAGTTCGCAGGCTTTCGCAACTACAACTTTTACCGTCGATCCGAATGCCGCTTTTGGAGCAGCCGGCGGACCTCACCCCGGTCCCTTCCAGGCAGATCTCATCACTGGCAACTCGTCAACGCTCGTGAAACTGGATACCACTGGACCTTTTCCCGTCGGCACGACCGCTAACGGGGCAGGATGGGTCAATTTCTCGTCCTTCGTCGATGAGAATTCCAATAATGTACTTGGGTCTGTTAGCGGTTTAAATAATAATTGGCAACTGTGGGCCGAATACAGTTATACGATCGCGCTGGATAGTGGCGCCTATGCAAAGCCCAATAGCAGCTACATAGTCACTGGACTGCATGCTGATTTGTGGGTCGATCCTTCAATTGCTTCAGCTACCGCCTTCATTGCCGCGACCAACGGCGGCGCAGCCGCATCGGTCGTCCATGGTGCAGACAGCTTCAAGGTTGCCACTGTAGACTTGATCGAGGGGGTTGCGAACATTAATAGTCTAGGCGGAACCGGTTTTAACTCGACAACAAATTTCACACTTCTTGACCCTCAGGGGAGCGCCCTGTTTACGGCGCCTGTCCCGTTTTACACTGTGCAGTTCCAGAACTTTAACAATACCAGCCAGGGCATTTTCATAGCCAGCGATCATATAACGATCAATAAGGCTAGCGGCGGTGTCGATTTCCTGTCACCCGTTCCAGAGCCAGAAACCTACGCCATGCTGCTGGCTGGTTTAGGGGTAATGGGTTTCATTGCGCGTCGCAGAAGCAACACGATTAACCTGATATAACAGCGTTTCAGCCCGTTTCGCCCCAAAAGGGAACGGGCCAATGGCCCGATAGCGGCAATAATCCAATGGACTACGAATTAATAGGCAGACGAAAAATGATAGCCATTAAAAATCCTTCTTCGGAAGATCAAAATAATGCGAAGTCGTTGCTCCAAGACGACATGGGGGATAGGCGTAACATTTGCACGGCTAGGGTTAGCGGCAAGATGATCCCATTTTCCATTGACCATCTCCAGCGATATTCGCGCATTATTCAGGAAGCGATAGCGGTGCGGCGGCACCTTGACTTGCTAAGATGGTTGCAGGGAGAAGTCCAGCAATATCTGCCCCATGAAATCATGCTGGCCGCCTGGGGAAATTTTGGCGCGAATTTAATTCAGTACGACATTGTTTCCACCCTGCCCGGCGTCAGGACCGCTCATCTGGAACCCGAGCGCCTATCACCGCTGCTACGCGGCCTCTATCAGCGCTGGGGCGACATGGGCAGGATGCCTTGCGCATTTAGGAGCTGCTCCGATACCCTGTATGAAAGCAGTGGCGCGCAATGCGCCTTTGGAGGCATCCTGCAAGGCATGCGCTCATCCCTGCTGCACGGCATCCGCGATAGGCGCGAACACCATGATCGCCTTTACGTAATTTTCAGCTCGCACGATAAACTCGACTGTTCCACCCTGGGCACAATGGCAATTCTGATGCCTCATATCGACGCCGCATTTAGCCGGGTAGCACCCTTGTCCCGCGCATGCCAGCAGATATCGTTCCTGGCAAATGAACTGGCAGGTTCGGATACCGCCCGGAGCGAGAAGGAAGCCGAAATGAGGAAAGACCACGGACGGAGCAAGCACGAAGTCGCAACATGGGTTGAGTAAGATGGGCAAATCCAATACCGGAATAAACAGCACCGCTTCCAGCTATGACACATGGCCTATACGGACCAGAATTTTGGTACTTTCATGGACTGAGTGCAGTTTCGAGTAGCTTGCAAACAGGGGGTGGTGGAAATTCGGCAATCGCTGCCGTCAAGTGGGCGTGCGACCTTCCATGGGATCGATTGGCGATGCATTTGATAAGGCCATGGCGGAGAGTTTCTTTGCTAGCCTGGAGTTGAACTCATTGACCGCAAAACCTTCAAACCCGTACCGAAGCGCCTCGTAGTATTTACCTGGATCGAGAGTTGGTACAACCCCAGGCGACGTCATAGCGCGCTGGGATACGATGCGATGACTTGCATTACTAATCCAAAGGGTGTCGCTGCTTGCGGAGGATGGGCTACGAGCTGTACCACCGATCCAGTAACCGGTGAGAAGGTTTGTGGAGGGGCAAGGTAATATTCTGCATTTGATCTTCGCGAACCAGGAATGATTGCAACTGGATTTACCCTTGATAACCCGTTTCTCTTTCTGGGG
This sequence comes from Nitrosospira multiformis, assembly GCF_900103165.1. Taxonomy (NCBI): domain Bacteria; kingdom Pseudomonadati; phylum Pseudomonadota; class Betaproteobacteria; order Nitrosomonadales; family Nitrosomonadaceae; genus Nitrosospira; species Nitrosospira multiformis. The sequence continues at coordinate 2,222,994 of NZ_FNKY01000001.1, forward strand.
AGCATGCAGAATTCGGATTGTAAAATATGTTAGTAGAGCGTAAGGTAAATAATTGCAACAACTTACAGAACTTGTTTGATACGGAATCTGGTTTAATTTTTCAATTAGCTACCTTGATGCCAGTGGGCTGTGGGCAGCAATAAAAAACCCGCCAAAGCGGGTTGATCCGGGGAAGCCCAGACGGTTTACGCTGGCCTCCTATTCATTCGGGTCATTCCAACCCTCAGGAAGCCAGCCCCACCAATGCGGCTAACAGTCCGATCAGGACCAGTTCAAGCATGTTATCATGCTTGGTGCTTTCATCCTTACTGTTTTCCGGTTTCATCTTTGCAGTTTCCATCTTACCGCTCCATATTGATTAATAGCAAAGCTTACGCTTGCCTTGTTAGGTGATTGTTAAATAGTTGTGAACTATTTGTGAAGTATATGTGAAGACCATAGCTTTGTAAAGGAGATTGATTCATGGTGGTCCTCTATTTGGGAGGACGCAGAGTTCGGGATTTAAAGTACGTTAGTAGAATGTAAAGCAAATGATCACAGTGGCTTACAAAACTTGATCGATGCTGATTCTGGTTAAATATTATATTAATCAGTATCTTGTAAAATCCTGACGTACTTTAAATTCCGAATTCTGCAAGACCACCTAAAGTGGGACTCACTAAATTACGTAGAGAAGGACAAAACCGATCAGATCAGTACTAAATGTACAAACAAGTAATGAGACTGTTATGTGCTGGTGGATTGCAACGATGTTAATATTACCCGCCCGAAGTATTTCTAGGATAGGCCGTAGTTGGTTTTCGAGCACTGCGAAGTCACCATCGACTACTGTTTCCATATCAGAACCGGCAAATGCCAACCTAGGCGTTAATCCCCATTTCCTTGTCGACCTTTACGCCATGATGAAAATTGTTCCGGTCTACTTCGAAGGTGATGCCCCCGCTGCTGAAGGAATTTCGACCCTCACCCGCAATCCCGAATCGCCCGCGGCCGTGGCCAGATGGATCCGTCCGCTATGCAGCGAGATAATTTCATGGGAAATGGCCAGTCCGAGGCCGCTGCCTTCAGTGCCAACATTGATGCCACGGTAGAAGCGTTCCAGTACTCGCTGCCGTTCCGGTGCGGGAATACCAGGCCCGTTATCGGCGATAACAAAGACCACCCATCCATCGGCCTGCTGTACATCGACATTGATCCGGCCAGCTGCTGGGGTATAGCGGATGGCGTTGTCAACCAGATTAGCAAGCATTTCACCCAAGAGTTGCCGATCCCCGCGTACCGTCGGCAAAGCGTCCGCGATATCGACGCTGATATCGATCTGCTTGCTCAAGGCGGTGGGCACGAGTCTGGCGACCACATCCTCGATCAACTCAGCGACACCGAAGCATGCTAGATCCAAGGAACCCGTGAGAGCCGCCTCGGCGCGGTTCAGGTTCAGCAATTGATTAGCGAGCCGAGCGAGGCGGATCGTAGCGGAATCCAGTTTCATGACGAGGGCGCGCAGTTGGGCTGGATTGTCGGCGCGCAAGGCCAGCTCTGTCTGAGTCCGCAGTACCGTGATCGGCGTGCGTAACTGATGCGTGGCATCGGCGATGAAGCGTCTCTGGGCCGTGATGGTCCGGCCCAAGCGGTCCATTAGGGCGTTGATGACGTGTACCTGCTCGTGGACCTCCGCCGGTAATTCCGTTTCGTCCAGGGGGCTCAAGTCCTCGTGAGTGCGCCGGGAAATGGCGTCACGAATCCGGCTCAGGGGCGCAATGCCGCGACCCACGCCATACCACACTAGGACGACGATGCAGGTGAGAAACAGGAGTTGCGAGGCCATCATGTAGACAAGAACTTCCTTGGTCAGGATTTCTCGTTTGTGCAGCGTCTCGGCCACCCGAACAAAAAGCACTTCGCTGGCCACCGTGCTTGGCACCGTGTATTCGACCAGCCGCAGGGGCTGGCCGTCCGCTTGGCCGTCGTAAAACCGGGTCTCCTTGTGCGCCCCGGCGCGGGAAAGGTTCGGCGGGAGGATACGGTTGCCGACCAACTGCTCGCCATGCGCGTTTGAAATGCTGAAATAGATGTTATCCACCTGATCAAATTCCAGCATGCGACGTGCTGCCGGTGGCAGGTTGACATTGATCTTGCCTTGCTTAATCTGTACTTGGCCGGCCAGGGTATGGACCGTATCCTCTAGCCCTCGGTCATAGGCCAGATTGGTGAAATACAAAACAATCGCGTAGGCGACCCCAATCCAGACACCGGTCAGGAGCACGATAGGCGGCAACAACCAGAGCAGCAGCCGCTGCCGGAGCGACCAGCGCTCAGAAGTTATCATGTGGTTCCAGCAGATAGCCGAGGCCATGGATGGTCCGGATGCGCACGCCACAAGGTTCCAGTTTCTTGCGCAGTCGGTGAACATAGACCTCGATGGCATTCGCCCCAATCTCTCCATCCCAGTCGCTGATCTGCTGAGCGAGCCGCGTCTTGATCACGACCTGTCCGACATGCTGCATGAGAGCCTCGAGAATGGTCATCTCACGCACCGAAATGTCCATCGGCTGGCCGTGCAGCGACAAGACGTGACCGGTCGAATCCAGTTCCAGCGGACCGTGTACCAGCCGCACCAATCCCCCCGAAGCGCGGCGAATCAACGCCCCAATGCGGGCTTCCAGTTCCGGTAAGGCGAAGGGTTTGGTCAGGTAGTCGTCGGCACCAATCTTGAGCCCTAGGATGCGCTCGTCGACGCCGTCGCGGGCCGTCAGCACAAGGACAGGTGTGCGATCCTGGCGACCACGTAATCGCCGCAACACTTGGATGCCGTCGAGATGCGGCAAGCCAAGATCCAGCACCACCAGATCATAGACACCTACCGCTAGAGCATTATCGGCAGTGCAGCCATCCGCCACAGGATCGACGCCATAACCGGCTTGGCGTAGTGCTTGGAAGAGTGTATCGCGAAGGGCGTTGTCATCCTCAACTAGGAGAATTCTCATCGTGTCTGCCTATGCTTCGAATTGATGAAAGAACTTTGTAAGAATTCCCTTGCTATGATACGCGCCCTCATAGTTTTGAGGAAAGCGGTCATTCTTTAGGTGAAATTCATTGCAAAAGATGAACAATGTACTTTGCTGGCTCGGTCGTGCCGCCGGCCACGGTGCTCGGGGCAGCATCTTGCCCGCCCCCGTTAGTAGTGTTGGGGCTAATGTCGATGCTGTGGTGCCTGGCGGTAAAGTGATTATTAACTCCTTCAATGGCATGCGCACAATGCGTGCCATTGAAGGAGCTGAAGCTCATCGAACTGGGTAGGTTAATGTTAGCCTCGATCGTACGCCTCATGCTTCGACATCGCCTGGTAGTGGTAGTGGTGTCGCTTGCGCTGTGTGCCGGAGGCATTTTTGCCGCGAAGAATCTCTCGGTCGATGCTTTTCCCGATGTGACCAACATTCAGGTGCAGGTCGCCACGGTGGCGGTCGGGCGCAGTCCGGAGGAGATCGAGCGCCTGGTTACGGTCCCCGTGGAAATCGCCATGACTGGCCTGCCTGGGCTGGTGGAGATGCGCTCCCTGAACAAGAGCGGGTTGTCGCTTATCACCCTGGTATTTACCGATAAGACCGACGTTTTCTTTGCGCGCCAACTGGTGATGGAACGCTTGATCGAGGTTTCTCCCCGGCTCATACCGGGGATTACGCCGGTGCTTGGGCCCGTATCCACCGGTCTGGGTGAGGTATACCAATACACCATCGATCATCCCAACGACGGCCAGCGCGCGCTAACCGTTGAGGAGCTGACCGAACGGCGCACGGTCCAGGATTGGGTGGTGAGGCCGCTGCTGCGCTCGGTCCAGGGTGTGGCGGAGATCAATACCATCGGTGGCTATGCCAAGGAGTACCAGGTGCTGGTCGACCCGAACCGGCTGCGTCACTATGACCTGACGCTGGCAGCGGTCGACCGGGCCATCGCCAGCAACAATGCGAATTCCAGCGGCAACATACTGCCCTTGCACGCGGAGCAATACCTGATCCGGGGCGTCGGCCTGATCCGCACACTGGACGATATCCGCAATATCGTGCTCAAAGAGCTGGACGGCATACCGGTATACGTGCGCGACGTGGCTGATGTGCAGTTCGGCGGGGAGGTACGCCAGGGAGCCGGTATAAAAGGGGGCTATACCGAGTCGGTAACCGCTATGGTGATGATGCTGCGCGGCGGCAACGCCAAGGACATCGTTGGGCGGGTGAAGGAAAAGGTTGCCGAGATCAATGAGCGCAACCTGTTGCCGGGGGGGCTCCAGATCGTGCCTTTTTATGACCGGACCGTTATGGTGGATGCCGCGCTGGAGTCCGTGTACCGTGTATTGATCGAGGCGCTGGTCTTCGTGATCCTGGTAATGATTATCTGCCTGGGTAATTGGCGCGTGAGCCTGGTGGTGTGTGCGACACTTATCATCACGCCGCTGGTCACGTTCATGATCATGAACTATCTGGAAATTCCGGCCAATCTGATGTCGCTGGGCGGGCTGACGATCGCCATCGGGCTGATGGTCGATCCCACCGTAGTCGTAGTGGAGAATATCTTTCTGCGCCTGAGCCACGCCACCGGTGACGAGCCGAAGAGCGAGACGATTGCGAAGGCAGCAGCCGAGGTGGGGGCTCCGGTCATCTACGGCATCATCATCATTGTCCTCGTGTTCCTGCCGCTGATGTCGCTGCAGGGCATGGAAGGCAAGATGTTCAGCCCGCTTGCCGTCACCATTTCCATCGCGCTGCTGGTGGCGCTGGTCGTCTCGGTGCTACTGTCGCCGGTGCTATGCGACTATGCTTTGAAAGGCGGCAGCGAGGAGGACACCAAGATTGTCTCTATTCTCAAGACTCTTTACTTGCGCCTGCTCTATTTAGCGTTGAGGAATCCCAAGGCCACTGCCATGGTATCGGTAGGCTCTCTTTTGCTGGCGGTCGGCCTGTACCCGTTTCTTGGTAAATCTTTCATTCCAATCATGCAGGAGGGCGCGGTGACGCCCGTGATTATCCGCGCACCCTCGATTTCGCTGGATAAAGCGATTGAGTTGGAAATGGAAGCAACACAATTAATTGCCAAAGTGCCGGGTGTGGTATCGGTGGTATCCAAACTCGGGCGGGGTGACTCGCCCGCCGACCCGGCGTCGCAGAATGAGTCTGACCCCATTGCGTCTCTGGACCTGGAGGGATCCGGCCGCACCCAGCAAGAGATCGAGGAGGATATCCGCAAGGCGCTGTTGGTGTTGCCTGGCGTGAATATCGCGTTGTCGCAGCCGATCGCGCAGCGGGTGGACGAGATGGTGACCGGGGTGCGCTCGCAGGTCGCGGTCAAGATCTTCGGCGACGATCTGGAAGAGTTGCGCAAGTTGTCCGAGCAGGTGGCACGGATCGTCAAGTCGACGCGCGGTGCGCGCGATCTCCGCATCGAACGCCTGTCAGGACAGCAGGAATTGACCATCGATATCGACCGCCGTGCCATTGCCCGCTACGGTCTCAATGTTGCCGATGTGAACGAGCTCATTGCAACTGCCATCGGCGGCAAGGCGGTTACCCAGGTATTCGAGGGTGAGCGGCGTTTTACGCTCCTTCTGCGTTTTCCCGAGCAATTCCGCAACGATGTGGAATCTATCCGTGCACTGTTACTGCGGTCACGGGGGAGTGCCGGGCCCGAGGGCATAATGGCGCGCGGCGGTTTATTGGTGCCGCTGAGCGCTGTGGCGGATATCCGGGTCATCGATGGCCCGGCAATCGTCTCGCGTGAGTATGCCAAGCGCCGCGTGGTGGTCGGCGCTAATGTGCATGATCGTGACCTTGGCGGTTTCGTTGCCGAACTGCAGGAGCGTACCGCGAAGGAAATCAAATTACCCTCTGGTTACTATTTTGTCTGGGGCGGGCAGTTCGAGAACATGGAGCGCGCCATGGCCACTCTTGCGGTGATCGTGCCGATTACCTTCGCCGCGATTTTCTTCCTGTTGTTCATGCTGTTTGGTTCGGTCAAGCTTGCCGCGCTTATCTTTACGGCTTTGCCATTCGCTTCCGTCGGCGGTGTTGTCGGCCTTTTTATCACCGGCGAGTATCTATCGGTACCGGCATCGGTGGGTTTCATCGCAGTATGGGGTGTAGCCATATTGAACGGTGTGGTATTGATTTCTTTTATCAAGGAACTGCGCGAACAGGGACTCAGTGTGGCCGATGCGGTGAAAACCAGTTGCGAGGCGCGCTTCCGTCCCGTGCTGATAACCGCCGCAGCCACGATACTGGGCCTGGCGCCATTCCTGATCGCTAGCGGCCTTGGTTCCGAGGTACAGAAGCCGCTGGCCATCGTGGTGATCTGCGGACTGATTACTGCGACGGTGATGACGAAGGTGGTAGTGCCCATGTTGTACCGCTATTTCGACCCGCTACCTGATGTCGCTGACAAGGATACCGCTACGCCACCAGCTGATGTACCTGACAAGGACATCGCTCAAGAGACCAGCCATCGCCCCAATTTACTCGCCAGAATACGCGCGAGATTCACGAGAAGTTCACAAGCTCCCGGCGCATGATTTGTCCCGTATTCAAGGAGCGGAGCTTTCCCGGACTGGGATTCCGCATGAATTTTAGTTAGCGTCCTAGCTATTCACCAGCTTATACATTCTGATTTCTTATCCTTTAATTACTAGACTAAATCATGCCAATTGATATTAACGCGATACTTAACGAAACCCGAGGCAAGAACTTCGAACTTTATGAAGAGTATGTGAATCCGGTATTCGTCAAGGTATTGCGGACACTCGGATTCAATCGCTCATGGGTCAGGGGAGAGGGTTCCTATCTTTGGGACGAAACGGGTACACGCTATCTTGATTTCCTTACCAATTGGGGCGTCTTCAATTTTGGTCGTCGTCATCCAGCCATTCGCGGCGCATTACAGCAAGTGCTGGACTCTGACTTTCCTGGATGGGTTGGTTTCGACGCTCCACCACTTGCCGCCGTTTTGGCTCGTGAACTCGTAAAGCGTATGCCGCCGGGGCTGGACACTGTTTATTTCAGTAACTCCGGAACTGAAGCCATCGAGGCCGCGATCAAATTCGCGCGTGCACATACCGGGCGACCTTGCACGGTTCATCTTGCAAAAGCATTCCACGGTCTGACCATGGGCGCCTTGTCACTGAATGGAGAAGCAAGTTTTCGTAGGGGTTTTGACCCGATGCTTCCCGATAGTTCAGAGGTGAAACTTGGTGATCTTGCTGGTCTTGAAGCACGTTTTGCCGTGGGCAACGTTGCTGCATTCGTCTTCGAGCCAATACAAGGCAAGGGTGTCAATATCGCCAGCAATGAATATCTTCTCGGCACACAGGAATTGTGCCGGAAGTATGGCACCCTGATGATCTGCGACGAAGTACAGACAGGCATGGGACGTACTGGGCGCTTTTTGGCCACACAGTGGATTGATGGTCTGCGCCCTGACATTATTTGTCTTTCCAAGGCATTGTCTGGCGGTTACATTCCAGTGGGTGCAACGATTACACGTCGGGCGGTATACGACAGTGTTTACGATAGCATGCACCGTGCGATCGTGCATGCTTCTACCTTTGGTATGGGTAATATGGCGATGGCCGCGGCACTGGCTTCGCTGCGTATTCTGGACGACGAGAATCTCATTGTACGTGCCAATGAACTCGGGGCACGTTTCCGTATTGGTATCGAGGCGATGATGCCACGCTTTGAATTCCTGAAGGGTGTACGCCAGCGTGGTCTCATGATCGCCATCGAATTTGGACAGCCCGAGTCAATGTCGCTAAGAGCAGCATGGGCCATGGTGAACAAGATGGATGAAAATCTCTTCGCCCAAGCCATTGTTCTCCCTCTTCTGGACGACCATCACATCCTTACCCAAGTGGCCGGTCACGCTATGCCCGTCATCAAAATTTTGCCACCCCTGAACATCAGCGAGAGCGATGTGGATTGGTTTCTGGAAGCGCTTGAGGACGTATTAGTTAAGTTACACAAATTTCCCGGACCGGCTTGGGAGGTGTTAAAGAAGCTAGGCACCCACGCCCTTACTGCGAAACGGCGCGAAGGCCGCTCTTAGATATCCCATGACCTTTCTCACGGATGATGTGGGTCGATCATGGACTGGAATTCATCAGCTGGCACTGGATGCATGGGCTCATGCCAGAGCGTGAAGCTGGCTTTTATCCAACCGGGCAAGCCCACCCAGAATGCTTATATCGAAAACTTTAATGGTCGATTCTGAGTGAGTGCCTGAACAACCGTTGGTCCTTGTATGAAGCGCGCGTTCTGATCGAAGCATGGCGAAAGGATTACAATTCAACAAGGCCGTATAGCTCGCTTGGCAATTACACGCCAGCCGAATTTGCAGCCCAACATCAATTTACAACCCAGGATTCTACTGCACCGTATAGCTAATTAGGGGGAGCAGGTCAGCGACATGTCTCACCGCAGGGGCCAGGAAGATCAGTTGAGCGCGTTGGGGCGAGTTGTAAATGTAGTCGTGTTGTGGAACACGATCTACATGGATGCTGTACTGACACAACTCCGGAAAGAGGGGCATCCCGTTCTCGATGAGGATGCTGCCAGGCTTTTACCTCTTGGTCGCGAGCATATCAACATGCTGGGTCACTACTCTTTTGCGGTTCATGATTCGGTCGCTCGGGGCGAACTGTGTCCGCTTCGAAGCCCTGCCGAGAATCATTGAGTCGGTTCACTGTTCCACTGCTCCACTGCTCCCAAGACCCCATAAACGAGGAATGAACAACGGAGCGCGTTGATGGTTTTACTTATATGCTCATAGCCCGGGGATCATGTTAATGGTGGTGAATTCACTTCCCGCTCTGAAATAGGCTAAACTCAAACCTTGCGGCACGGCGCCCGCGAGTGATGGCGAGGCAGGTTGCGAGACAGTTTTACCGGTTGGGAGAATTCATCGTTTGGTCTATGAGTGCCGGGCAAGCGGCAGAAATGGCTGCAAAACAGCCCATTAGCACTCGCGTAGCTCGGAGGGCCGTCTAATGGATTATCCGGGTTCAAATAAATTTATTCGCGCATCCACGGTAAATGAAGAAACTTTGTTCCGCCACGAATCTGATGGAAGCTCATATCATGCTTGATCTTCTCGGGCATGCGTATATAGCGGCGAGGTTATTCAATGAACATGCGCAGGGCGGTATGGGAGACATCCCGTTTACCCATGCTTATCCCGAGGTGTGGGTTGTCAACGATAGCGATTTTGCTCGGGGACAGGCGATCGTAAGTGCTTTTGAAAAAGCTCCAATCGAAACGCGCGTGGTATTTTGCCGCGCATGTGGCGAAGAGAATCCGCACAATTTTCAATTGTGCTGGCAGTGTGGCGCCGGGCTGGAGGCGATATCCTAGCAGCCTGCCGGACTGGCGGGATTGAAGCCAGGAAAATATAGCTGCACCACCTGAGCGCCGCCGCCCGCGGCCATCCCATCTAGGAGTATTGCTTAGCAATACTCCATACTAATAGAGGTCGCTTCAAGAAATGGAAATTTACGCACGCTGAGGACGCAGCACAGCAAGTAGGGGCTTTGAGGGGAAGGGACTTTATGCGCGCCGTGGCCGAATTTGACGATCTATCCCGCCTCGACCCTTGCGCCGTACGCCGCGATGGTGCGCTTCCACGCGGGTCGGGCCAGGCACCGATCTCGATACGACGCGACTCGCGGATACGGCACGATTAATCCCTCGTTCTTGATGCCCGAGAGCAGCACGTGCGCCATCAGGATGTCGGCGACCGTGAAATCTTTTGTTGCGACGAAGTCGCGGTCGGCGAACCAGCGCTCAAGGTTCGTCAACACCCGATTGATCCAGCCGATCAGGAAATCGCGGGGCTTGCTGCAACTCCCATCGGCTGTCCAGTCGTGCACCATCAGACTAAGCAGCGGCGGTTCCACCGAGTTCATCGCGGTAAAACACCAGCGTATTACCTGCGCCTCGCCCGCGTGGTCGCCGGGAATCAAGCGGCCGGACTTTTTCGCCAGGTAGACGACGATGGCGGCGGATTCGGACAGCACCAACCCGTCATCATCGATCGCCGGAATCTGTTCGAAAGGGCTCAGCCGGCGATAGGCGTCTGTGGTCAGGTCGTGTGCGGGGTGGTCCATGCCGACCAACTCGAAAGGCAGTTGCATCTCTTCGAGCGCCCACAGCACGCGCAGGTCGCGGGTGTGCCCGCGTGCGTAAGCGTTGACCTTGGAAAAACCGTAGAGCTTAAGCATCATGACGTTCCTTCGATTCGTCTGTTTTGATTACCCAACCGCGCATTCAGTTCCACATGTTGCGAGTCTTGGTGCAATTGCGCAAACGGCCGTTTGTGCAACGATACTTCACGCCAGCACGAAACCATCGACGAAACGCTATTACCGCACGTCCCGCCTCTAGGCTGGGAGCACATCAATCTGACTGGCGACTACGTTTGGCACGCCAACAGGCGGGCCGCACGAGGTGGGTTCCGTCCTTTGTGGCCAGTCAAATCGGCGTTACCAAAAGCTTAGCCTACGTAAATTTCCGGTTCTTGAGGTGACCCCTAATAGTGCTATCAATGATCGCGCACTATCTTAGAAGGTGTAAGTCGCGCTTACCCCCACCATATAATTACGCCCCGGCGCGGGCTCATAAAAGCGGCCATTGCCTTCATTGATGATCACCGATCCACTGTATTTTGTATTGGCGATATTATCCATGCGAACGAATTCAGTGAACTTCCAACCACGGAATTGATGCGAATAGGCGACGCGAATATTTGCCATCGCATACTGCTTCGCGGCTTCGGTATTGGTATCGTTGACAAAGATTTTGCCCCGGTAGATCGCCTCTACCGCCGCTGAAAAACCTGGTTGGCCACGCCGCCAGGTTAACTCCGCATAAGCCGTGTTGCGTGGCACGCCAGGCAGAAAATTGCCTTCAGCCACAGTTACCGTACGCGGCGCCGCGGTCGGGCGATAAGTATAGGCATCCTGGAAAATTGCATCGAGATAAGTGTAGGATAGAAATGCGGAAAGATCTGGCCCGAAACGTGAATCAAGCGAGAGTTCCACGCCGCGCCGTGTCGTATCGGCCGCGTTCTGGAAGGTGGCCCGGCCGCCGGAATTCGTGGCAGGCAGGATTTCACCGGTAACGAAAGCCTGGAAAAGCGCAAGATTGATGCGCGTGTTGTTCGCAGGCAGCCACTTGAGTCCCGCTTCCACGTTAAGACTCCGGCTTGGCCGCAGCGCAAAATTAAGGCCGCTGGCGCCGTCCGGCCGATAGGCGAGTTCAGCGAAGGTGGGCGTTTCGAAACCGCTGCCGGTGCTGACATACAGGTTGAGGCTGGATGTCGCCTTGTACAACAGCCCCAGCACCGGATTCACATTCTGGAAAGTGATGCCGCCGCTGTCATCGGGGTTGCCCGTACGCGTGTAGAAATCCTCGGATTTGAATTTCACCTCCGTATGGCGTACCCCGGCGGAGAGAATCCAGGATGGCACGAATTGCCACTCGGCCTGCACATACTGGCCGAAACTGGTGACCGTGTTGTTCTCGTTGCGGCGCAGATCGCCGCGCACGCCCAATGTTGCACCGATGAAGTTTTCGAAACCTTTTCGCCTTTCCTTAGAGCTATCGTAGTCGATCCCCGCCGTCAGCGTTAACGGCCGTGGGCCGCTGGTGCGATGCGTCCATCGCAAACCCAGCCCGCCAAATTGGCGATCCAGATCGACCACGCCTCCGGAACTGGTAACCGGAATCTGCGCGCCACGCGGTATGGCGAGAAATTGCAGAATCTCCCGTGTTCCCGCATAGCCGATCAGCTTGATCGTGTTCGAGGGAGAAAGTCTATGTTCATAAACCAGGCCGCCCTGCGTATTGTCGATACTTTTACGGGTATTGAAAGTGGTGGCGCTTGCGTCCGCCTGGCGTGGATCAGCGCTCATCTGGACGCGCGTCAGGCCAAGCGGGTCCTGTGTGTTGCCCTGGTGCAGTTCGTTGGTCACCAGTGTAAGCGTGGCGTCATGAGCGAACCGATAGGTCAGCTTTGCGTTTGCCTGGTAACGGGTAGCTGCACTGTGATCGCGATAGCCATGCGTCTCGAAACGGGAAATATCCACCACGTAATTGAACGGACCTGTTCCGGTTGCCTCCGTTCCGCCGAGCGTACCGCCAAGCTTGAGCTCTCCGCGAGTGGTGCCATAGCTGCCTCCCAGAAACATGGCGGATAACACTGTGCCCGGCGGGCCATCCTCGGTGAACGCCTGTATCACGCCGCCTGGGGCATTGCCATAAATAGCGGAAAAAGGCCCTCTCAACACTTCGATGCGCTGGATCGATCCCAGATTGATGGTGGCCGCCTGGCCCTGGCCGTCCGGCATGGTGGCGGGAATGTCATCGACGATCATCCGTATGCCACGAATTCCAAAAGTGGAGCGTGCACCGAAGCCGCGGCTGGATATTTGCAGATCCTGGGCGTAGTTCTGTCTATTCAGAATTACCAGGCCGGGAATACGGGTCAATGCCTCCGAAAGATTGACAAGAGGCCGCCCGTCCCGGATGACAGGCGCTTCCACCACGTCAATGGACATGGGCAGTAGAAAGCTCGACTGGTCAACGCGGGTACCCGTGACGACAACCGGGTTGAGCGTGGGCGTGGTGTTCGAGGATGAAGCCGCCACAGCCTGAGGACTTTGCTGTGAGGGAGACTGGGCTGAGGAGAAGCCGGATGCAAACGCCAAAGTAACCAGGCTCACTACCCGGCAACCATCTGGTATGGGGGTCTTCAAACCTGAATCAGGTAGTTGAATGGGGTGAAGTACGCGTTTTTCCGGGAGATGAGGCAAGGTATTGCCAGCAACGTGGCCATACGTCGTAAAAACATGCAGTCCGCCCTATTATGCTGATCCACCGGAAAGGCAAAATCCAAATGACGCGGAACATATACGTAGATCATAGCGCTACACTGAAAAACGAGCGGTCAATTGCATTCATTAACTTCCGACTTTTACTTAATCATGCGCAATGATAGCGATACTGCCGGTCATCAATCAACCTGCGCCGCATATCCGAAATATTGTCGCAGTACCGTCAGGATGAAATCTGCCAATTTCCCCTTCGATATTTGAATCCAGGCCTTTACAGTCCATCATGGTTGAGATAGGATTGATTCTCATTCACATTTATGGAGGCAACCATGACAACCTTGACGCGTGCTGATGCCCAGGTTCTTGAAGCGTATACCGATGCCTTGAGAGCGCTCGTTACCGCTCTAGGGTGGCAGATCGACCCCGTACGTTTACATTCGGACCTTCAGTCGATCGCGGGTGTCGCGCGGAAGGATGGCCAGGGCGCGTCGGCGGGGCTGATAGATGAACTTGCGCGCACTGTCGAAGCCAGGCTTCTGACAACGAAGGTAAGTATTGAGCGAACGGTCATTCCCTTTCGCTGACAGGGAGCGTTTCAGGCCCCCAACACACGATAATTTGACTGAATTGGTGATCAGTCAATCTCTGAGCGGGTCTTCCATGGAGCACATTGCTGGCAAAACCGGGGTATTCCGGAATGCTTCGGCGGCCTTTCGACTTGAAGGAAACCGGCTGCAAAAACGTCTGGCTGGCGATATTTCACCGCCCTATCGGGGCTCCCCCATTTTTAGTGCAATAACTGACGGTGCGCAAAGCTGGCAACGACACGGGGTCAGCTCGGTAAGGTATTACGCATGGATCGCCTCTTTCTTGATATCTTTCAAGGTCAGAACCTTGGCCAGCGTATTTTTAGGCTCAGTCTCAGCCATAACAAGGTCATAGTGCGTTTGGAGATTCAGCCAGTAATTGGGCGTCATGTCAAAAAAGTGGGCCAGGCGCAGGGCCGTATCAGCGGAAACGCCGCGTCGTGCTAATACAATGTCGTTCAAGCGTGTGCGGGGAACACCTATGGCATTTGCCAGGGCGTATACGCTAATACCAAATGGCTCAAGAAACTCATCCTTGAGTATCTCGCCAGGATGAGAAATCAGGTTCCTGCGGTTGTCTTTTGCGGTCATTACCTAGCTCCTAGTGATAGTCTTCGATTTTTACATCGTGCGCATCACCATCTTTCCAGATAAAACAAATGCGCCATTGTTTATTTATACGGATACTATGCTCAGCCCTCCGCTCCCCTTTCAGTTTTTCCAACTGATTGCCGGGAGGAACGAGAAGATCCTTGATATCTCCGGCGGCATGTAGCGTCTGAAGGCGGGCATAGGCTCTTATTTTAAGAGCCGATGGAAGTTTTCGGCTTTTACCTGTAAGCCAGAACTCTTCCGTTTCTTTATCTTTAAAACTAAGTAGCATAATAAGCGTAACGAAAAACGTTACGTCTGTCAAGAAAATTGGTACTCAGGCCCGGCGAAAGGCCGACTGAGCTATTTTAAGCGGCTTTCTGTTTGCTTCGGTTGCCTTCCACTAAAGCCCATGATGCCACACTGCGTGTATCGATAGGTTACTCTGTCGCCTTGAGGGTGACCCCTTGCTTTTTCAGCGTGGACATGATCTTTGATGCTGCGCGCAAGGCGGTCGATCTGCGTGACGACCAGCGTATCTTCAGGACTCAGGAAATCCAGCAGAATCTGAAGTTCAGTCCGGCCCTCCCGGCCGGCTCCACTCACTTTCTCGGCCCAGACCACTTCGCACCCGGCGACGCGCAGCGCTTGTTCCCGCAGCGCGAAGTCTTGATCGCTGGTCGAAACACGCGCATATCCGTGAAGCGCCATGGATCAGAATCCGTCTCGTTAGCCTTTAGAGCCTCAGACAATATCATACCGAAAATAACAAAAAATCCTATTGAGACACAAAAAGCGTCTCATTATGGTGACCCGACTTGGCCGGGCGGTAGGTCCAAGCTCTGCTCCGCATTCGTCTTTGCCACTCCTGGAAACAGCGCTCGCACGCCGGGGCTGGTAATCAAGGCATTTGTTGAGCCGTGTGCTTCACTCTCAAAATTTCGACGGTGCGCGCCTCATCTAGCACGCGGTAAAAAACGATGTAGTTCCGATGGGCGACTAGCTCGCGCAGGAGGGCCGGCAGGCCGGGCCTGCCAGTACGGCCGAGCTTGGGATGCTGCGCAAGCGGCAAAGTTTTGTCGCGCAGCTCTTGGCCGAACGCCTCCGCTTTGGTCGGATTGTCCTGGGCAATGTAGTCAATGATGCTGTCTAGGTCGGCCTCAGCTATCGGTCGCCAGACGATGCGATAAGGGGTTTTTGCCTTCGTCATAAGTCAGTCGGCCACCTCATGCTGCTGTAACTGCTGGTTTATGCGCGCTTCCGTCCTGCCGCCTTGTGTCGAGCAATCCGGGCATCCATCCGCGCCATGACTTCATCGTGCGGAATGCTCGGCCGGGGGTCGTCAATAGATGCCTGAATCTCGGCAGCCAGCCACTGGTTATAGGCGGCGGCTTCGTGCGCTTCACGCATGGCGTCTGCCCTGCCCCGGTTGCCTGCGTCCGGTTCCTTGTCCGCGGGGTCGTATTCGCTCGCGTCGAACTTGCCTACCGTGATGCCAATATCACGCAACACCTTCAACGCGGCCAGCGGATTGCCGAAGCGGCGCGGCTCGGTGCCGCGTGCCTTCGACAGCACGGCACCGGAACCGCTGCGGGTGGCAATCTGGACAAGAAACACCCCGCCCTGCCCCTTCAAGGTCACGCCTGACACGCCGCCGGCATTACTTGCAGCGCGTAGCTGCTCTATGGTCATGCTTTGCATGGTCGGCTCCTTGTTAATATTCCAATTAAATTGGATTTATTGTGCATGATTTCAAGGAGACATGCAACGGTAGATAAAAATAAAGGGGGCATATGCCATCTACCGGTCACCGGAACATTACCGCTGAGCGCTGGCACTTAATTATTCCTGGTCGGCCTCAATGGAATGTAGGCCGACCCGCTTGAATGCAGGTAAATGCAAGCCTGGCCGTTTTCAAATGCGAGCCGTTACACTTAAGATCTAGACTGTATGGTGGCGGAGGTGCTTAAATTACTCGCTAATTTTTTGGGGCGGTTTGGATCTGCTTGCCAACAATTAAGTTAAAGTGCGGGTTGTTCTAATTAATGGTGGTAGGAAGCCTGAAAAGGCCGCTACCGTTCTCAGGAGAAAAAGATTATTAAGATCATTTTGTGTAGCTACCAGAAACATGCGGATAAAATTCTGGATATATTTAACGATGAAATTCTTAATTCAACGGCACTCTACGAATATAAGCCGCGTACACCTGAAAGTATGGTTTCCTGGTTCAGAGCAAAACAAGAGGGAAATTTTCCAGTAATAGGACTAGAGGATGAGGGCGGCGAGCTGTTAGGGTTCGGAAGCTACGGAACCTTTCGAGAATGGCCAGCATACAAATATTCCGTGGAACATTCTGTTTACGTTCGTAAGGATCAACGTGAAAAAGGTTTCGGCCTGCTAATAATGAATAACATGATCGAAAATGCAAGGAGTCAAGGTTATCATGTTCTCATTGGGGGAATCGACGAGTCAAACATGGCAAGTATTTATATGCATACCAAGCTCGGCTTCGTTCATGCAGGAACCATCAAACATGCGGCATTCAAATTTGGACGTTGGCTTAATCTCAGCTTTTACCAACTGATACTCGATACGCCAGAGAATCCAGTTGATGGGTAACTTTATATCGGGATCCCCTCGTTTTTAGTGCAATAACTGGCGCTTGGAAAACCCTGCCCAGCCTAGAAGGGTTTGTGCAAGGCATTGAGTCTAAGAAGGTTTCTGTTTCATGATTTTATCGGCTGGAAACCTGCAGCGCCACCCATCTGCAGTGCTACAAGGATTTCTGATCGACCGACTATTCCAGGTCGGCAGGACACACGAATTTTACCCCTACTGTTGGCAGAGCCGCTCCACTGGTAGATATTGTTGCTCCAGGCATGGTCGGTCACTTCCTACGGCTGGTTGCAGGTTTAGGTCCAGTTGTTGTCCTGCGCAGTGCCCGCCAGGTTATGGGTCAGGGGATGGTCGTTGAGAACCCTCCAAATCTATACTACCCAGCCATTTTTCACTTCGGTTTCTTAAGCCGGCACGTTTCTAGTCGTAGGTGGTTAGTTGCTCGCCCGTCGGGGTGATAAGCGTGGCTAGAAGGCGCGCTGGTACGGTCCGACTGGGATTCTCCATGAACGAGTGCACCGTTCCGGGTGGTTCACTCCAACTTTGTCCGGGATGAAATTCGATTATTTCGCCGCTGTTAAGCTGCGAACGAACCGTACCCTCGAGCACATAGACAAACACCATGCCTCCATGGCGATGGCTGCCGGTTTTAGCCTCGGGTGCGAGGTTCACTACAACTGTTGTCAGAGTAGTTTTGGGATCATCCGGAAGAACCTGCGACGTGACGGGTGTAAGGGTTATCCCGGTTGATGTTACGCCGGCCCGCGCGTCGGGCGCACCGGTTATCCATCCCATCCATAGCAAACTCGCCATAAATAAAATCGAAAATACTTTAACAATATTTGGTAATAATATAATTGAATTGAATTTCACGTCATCTCCTTCGGTTGATCATTCTCGCATAAACAGATGTTTCACCCGGCACACAGCAGGCCCGGAAAACCATCTAAATGGATATTCAGCAGCATATCCGACTTGAAGAATCGAGACGAAAATGCGAGTGGGCAAGTACAGATTAAACGATTCTGAAGGCTAATAGTTATTCTATGATCGGACAAGCGGTGAAATAGGGACCCGCCTGACGCTTTGCAGCAACTTTCCTCCAAATAAAGGGTAGACCCAATGGTCATGCCACAGCCGCCATTTCCATCACAATAGAGTCAATCGTACTTCACGTCCAGAATATATTGGTTTTTGGTTCCATTGCTGTCCACGCCTTATACAATTTTTCTGATATAAAATGAAAAATATACTTGAAAATATCAAGACTATTAAATCAGCGGGAGTAGTCAGCCATGCAACAGATCCCAAAACTACACACTCAAAATCACCGTCAAGATGCTTAGAATCATACCCCCGCGTCCCGGTTGGGTGCCTGCCTGGGACATTCCCAAAGTGCAACCCCATCAGGCGGGTGACATGGTGCTATGCGAGGTGGCGCGGCGGGTGACGGAGATGCTCAGGCCTTATGATTCCTTTGGCGGTTATGGCGGAGAAGAATTACTAATTGTGTTGCCCGAATGCGATGCGACTGATGCGTTGACGATAGCAGAGAGGGTGCGATCAGGGATTGCCGATCAACCGATAACGACTAAATTTGGCTTGATACCAACCTCGATAAGCCTGGGGGTGGCAATGGCTGACAAGGAAACTTTACTTTTCGATGAACTCATTCGGCGCGCTGATGATGCACTTTACCAGGCTAAAAAAGAGGGACGCAACCGTGTGGTGTTCGTAAGCGCAAATTTGCGTGGTGAAGTAACCTAAAATCTCCCGTTCGGGGGGTAATCCCACGTGTCATTTATACCAAATCTCTTAAGTCACAATTCGACCCCGCGTGGGGGACAGCCCTGGAATAGGCCTGAACCCCGCCTCGTTGGTGCTACTGTGATCGAAATGGCGGTTTCGCGCTCGCCGTACTTCTCCTATGCGGCTGCATCCACCTTAATCCGGCGGGCAACCCGCTAGATAACGGGTTCCGCCATCGCCACGTTGAGAGACGCCGATAGCAAACGATCGAAACTTGATCTATGTTAATGAATATCCGGAGCCATGGGTCTTTTGATTAACTGATAGGCGTGAAGGAGGAGCAACCATGTGTGGCAGTGATAGATTTACCGTCATCTTGTCCCATTTAACATGCCGGTTCTGTTCCTTGACGAGGTTCCTGGTATCGGTGGCAACTCTGTTCGCTACGGCGAATGCGCTCCTGCCCATGCCCAACGCGTATGGATTCGCTTTTCTCAGCGACCAGCGAATGGTGAATCCGGATTTCGGGGCGAGGATTGGACCGAGGTTCATACCAGTCCCGGTCCACTGGACGAACGCGACCCTGATGCCGTCACCTGTTCCTGGGGCCTTCGCTCAACGTACGCTCAATATCACGTTCAACAC
Organism: Nitrosospira multiformis; assembly: GCF_900103165.1. Taxonomy (NCBI): domain Bacteria; kingdom Pseudomonadati; phylum Pseudomonadota; class Betaproteobacteria; order Nitrosomonadales; family Nitrosomonadaceae; genus Nitrosospira; species Nitrosospira multiformis. Next base: position 2,242,047 of record NZ_FNKY01000001.1, read on the forward strand.
GGCACCGGGATTCATCGTCCCTGTGACCGACCGGCCCGCGCTCGCCAACGCGGTTACTACTTGGAGCAATCGAAACCCGCTGGCTGCGAACAACATTGTTGCGAATCCCGATGGCTTTCCCGCCGGAACCCCTGTGAAGGTGTTGGGAGGGCAGAACTATGATCTCGAATCGATCCTGCTGCACGAATTGGGGCATGCCTTCGGGCTCGACCATCCAAATCTTGCAGACCGCTCGACGCCAGAGCTAGATCGCGCCACCGCGAGCACCAAGGGCAACAACGGCATATTTGACCTTGGCACGGTCGATGGCATCCCAGGGAATTTCAATGACAACCGCGGGGATGATCTATCGCTTCACCTCGTCGATCAGGATAACAACCCGTTTAGTGGCTTGCCCGCGTTGGCCGGCAAAGAAGGATTTTTTCTGGATGGCCCCTTCGTAACCGGTGGGTACGCTCAGGCACCGACCCGGGTGGTCGCCAGCGCGGGCCGCATTGCAACAGGATTCGATGCCATCGCTAATCTGGAAGCAGTCATGGTTCAGGGACTTCCAGCGCTTGAGTCCCATCGCGCGTTGGCATTAGACGATGCGCAGGGCCTGTTCTACCTGGAAACCGGCGTTGATCAGCAGAGCCGCGGTGATCGCAGGGCCACCCTTCTGGATAACTACATGTTCAACTTCGTTTTTAACCCCACGGGTGTGGCCAATGCGGGGGGTGCTCCTCCGGCGGGAACCCAGATCCTTGTAAACAACACGAGGGTGGCGCCACGACTGGGGGAGACCGTGTTCCAGCGACCACTTGCCAACGCCGTCGTCCGATACGATATTGATGCCGCGACCAATGCCGCGCTTGCGCAGACAGATATCTGGCTTGATGGGCCTATCGAGAGCTTGGGCAGCCAGATCCAGTTCGTGGATATCACTTATTATGACACCCTTGGCCCTATCGTTGCCGTCCCTGCACCTGCGACGCTCTCGCTAGTTGCCATAGGTGGCTTGTTGCTTCTTGGCGCTATTCATCGAAAGCGGGTTGATGGCCATCCAGGATCGGGGCGAGGTGCGGAATCGCGCCCGCTACCTCTCCCCACCACTGGCCAAGCAGGTCGGCAGGACTATATGTCTCCCACTTGGACTATCCAAAGTATTTTCCGATGATCATGAAATGTTCAGGCACAGCAGGATAATGTATGACGTCTTGTAATGAATGACGGCACCATCGCCGGGCAGAAACGCACAACTGTCCGCCTGCGAATAGCCTGATATTTTCCCTCTCTAAGGAGGTACCGCATGCCGCACTCTCTTTTCCTACAACATTCGATACTGGCTACTGCGCTGATCTTTGGTTTGGCAAGCGCTCATGCAGCTGACACACCGGCCGTGGATGCTGTCAAGATTGAACAGATCACAGGCCTCAAAGGTAAGTTATCTCAAGAAGAAAATGTCTTCAAGGTCTCCAAGCCGCGTACCGACGTCAAAATCCAAATCGATAAGTGGACGATGGTGCCCTTCATGGGATTGACTTCCTGGGCCGGGTTTACACCTGCCCAAAATGGGCAAGTCGTGATGATGGGCGACACGGTACTGTTCGAGGATGAAGTAAACCCGGCCATAAGTGCTGCATTCGATGCCGGCCTGGAAATCACGGCCCTGCACAACCACTTTTTCTTTGACCAACCGAAAGTGTATTTCATGCACATCGGCGGTATAGGCACTGCGTCGCAACTCGCCACCGGCATCAGGAAAATTTATGACAAAGTGACTGAAATCAGGACAGCAAGACCCGCCCCTGCGACAGAGTTTCCTAAAGCGATTGTCCAGGAAAGTAAGATTGCTGGAGGGCCATTAGAAACAATCCTTGGCATGAAAGGAGAGCTGAACAACGGCATGTTCAAGTTCACGATAGGCCGTGACGCTACCGTACATGGCGTAAAGGTCGGTAAGGAAATGGGAGTAAATACCTGGGTGGCATTTGCTGGCTCTGATACCCAGGCCGTGGTCGATGGTGATTTCGCAGTACTCGAAGACGAGCTGCAGCCTGTTCTAAAAATCCTCCGGGCGGGTGATATCAACATTGTTGCAATCCACCAGCATATGACACATGACCGGCCCCATTATTTGTTTATACATTATTGGGGCAAGGGCAGCGCAGAAGATTTAGCCAGAACTGTCAAAACCGTCTTGGATTTTCAAGTTAATTTCCGTCAATAGCATCCCTGCATTCTCCGGGAATTTCTGGCTTAGCGTTTTCCAGATGTTCAATGAAATAGGTTCGATGCCATGCCCAGGATGCCGCAACTCAGGATAACGGGTATGACTCCTACTTTAAAACGAAATAAGGCAATCAGGGCTATAGCAGTAATCAGAACAGGAAGCCAGTCCACAGGCTGATCCAAGCCCGAAGGCCAGAATACATGATAGGCGAAGAACAGGGCAAGGTTAACGATCACTCCTACCACTGCGGCAGTAATGGCTGTGAGGGGTGCTGTCAGCTTCAGATTGCCGTGTGTGGTTTCGATAAAGGGACCTCCTAGCAAAATAAAAATAAAACTGGGTAGAAAAGTAAAAAAAGTGGCGATTGCAGAGGCAACAAAGGCTGATGCAAAGATGGCATCAGGGCCAAAGACTTCCTTGGTCCAGCCGCCGACAAAACCCACAAAAGTGACCACCATGATGAGAGGACCAGGAGTGGTCTCGCCCAGAGCAAGCCCATCAATCATCTGGACCGGGGATAACCATTGGTAATTTTCCACCGCGCCTTGATAAACATAAGGCAGAACTGCGTAGGCTCCGCCGAAGGTGAGTAATGCCGCCTTGGTGAAGAACCAGCCGATCTGCGGGAAAGTACCGTCCCATCCATAACGGAACGTCAGCGCACTTATCATAGCCACCCAAAGAACCACCCCCACAGCTGTGATACGAGCCAGTTTTACCCAACTAAACAAGGCATGGGCGGGCGTGGGGGTATCGTCATCAATGAGAGCGGGACCGAATTCTTTTTGAACACTGCCATGTCCCCCGCCTGGCTTGAAGTATTGAGGAAAGATGTTTCTCCCCACAAAACCAATCAGACCAGCCGCAAGTACGATAGCGGGGAACGGCAGTTTAAAAACAAAGATCATAAAAAATGCGGCGGCAGCAATGCTCCAGGTTACGGGATTTCGTAATACCCGCGAGCCAATACGATAAGCAGCGAACAGGACAATAGCAACCACCGCCGGCTTAAAGCCGTAGAGCATGCCCGCCACTGCTGGGAGTGAGCCGTAAGCCATATATACCCATGCAAGCCCTACCAGAATAAAAAATGAAGGCAGGACAAACAATCCGCCTGCTATGATTCCGCCCCAAGTACGATGCAATAGCCAGCCAATGTAGGTAGCGAGCTGCTGAGCTTCAGGCCCAGGCAGGATCATGCAGTAATTCAATGCATGCAAGAAACGCTTTTCCGAAATCCAGCGTTTCTCTTCCACCAAATCGTGATGCATGATTGCGATTTGCCCAGCTGGGCCGCCAAAGCTGATGAATCCAAGCTTTAACCAATACAGGGCAGCTTGTGCGAGCGTGATGGGCGTAGGGGACTTCGGGATTTGTGAGGTCTTGCTATGGTTACTTCCGACGTCCATGGATTCTCCTCTGCGGGGCAATCCCCTAAGATTGGAGCAGGCCTTGGACGCAAGCGTCTTGAATGGGGAGGCTGCGAAATCCCCGATTTAGTACCGGATGTTAATTTTTTACGGTGAAAAAAACAAGAGGTCGACCAAGTCTATATGTTGCCAAGATGGTCAGAAAAAGGCGGGAAACTGTTTTTGGCATTGCTGAGTTGCTGAAGGTGGATCGCACTATCCTAAACGGTACGCTGAATTGGAGATAATAAGCCCTGGAAGTTTGGCCGCTACGGGGGCTCACTGAAGCTTATCGTACGATTTTTTCTGAATTCTGCGTGCTCCCCAAAAACCTGCGCGCTGTCTGTCACTACAAGAAAAATCTACGCAGGCCTCTCGCACGCCCCAAGACTTTTCTTGCTGCTCTATATGTTTTTTTATAATTATTTTTCAATCGCTTGTTCTTATCATAGGCGGGGTCCAAATAAGGCCAGTATGCGTTCTCGCCAGGCGTGCCATGAACCCAGGTACCGCCACCGCCACCCCAGGTTTGTGCCTCATCAGACGCGTTCAGCAGCCTGAAATATGTGGAAGAAAGCCACCATGCACCGAAACGTGCCCTCGCGAGATCCACATAGCCGCTCAGATAATAGAGTGCCCATGAGGCTGCCCATCCAATCGTTTTACGCATGATTCCTCCCCGGGTTTGGAACCTGCCCTAGGCAGGTTATCCATGGGTCATCTTACGAGCATGGCGGATATTGACAATTGGACTCAAGTACTAGCAGGACGGGGCAATACGGTACGGTGCCCTAAATCAGCCGATGCGTCCGCTTACTTGTGCAGGAGTGAGGCCGACCGTGACAGAGGATTTTCAGAAAATGCGGGGATGCGCCAAGGGGCCTCAGCGGCGGCCCGCCGCTCCTGCGGTGCCAGCGGCACCGCAGGAGTGCTGCGCCAACACAAACTCCAGATCCTCCTATCATCTGTAGTAGTCAAGATTTGATCTGACACTGGTTGTCAGGTTCGAGTTACTGGAACTTGTTGCTATCAAGAATATATCTGCTATAAATAAAATGAGATAAGTTATAACCGTCGTTATAGAGCTATTCCCTTCACCGGAGATTTCTATGAACCCGTTAAGCCGCGTCATGGTTTGTTTGTTTGCTATAGTCGCCATTGCTGGGTGCGCGTCAAGCACCGTCAAGGAACGACAGGAATACCGGGGTGGAAAGATAGCTCGGCCCGATCACATCATCGTATATAACTTCGCAGCCACCCCTGCCGATGTGCCAGCCGAGTCCCCTCTTGCCGGCCAAAATCTTGAACATAGTACGTCACAAACGGCGAACCAGACCGCTACCGGACGTCGACTGGGCGCCCAGATCGCAGCAGGTCTGGTCACGAAAATTCGTGCCATGGGACTGCCAGCGCAGCAGGCTTCGACCAAAACTTCGCCACAAGTTGGCGACCTTGTGATCAGAGGTTATCTCATTTCAATCGAAGAAGGCAGCACTGTCAAACGTGTCTCAATCGGCTTGGGGTCGGGTGCTTCCGAGTTAAAAGCAATGGCGGAGGTCTATCTGATGACAGACAGTGGACTCCAAAAACTGGGTTCCGGCCGTGTAGATTCCACTGGAGGTAAAGCACCGGGAGGAGCGATGGGGGTTGCTGCCCTCGCTGCGACAGGCAATCCAGCCGGTCTCATCATTGGCACGGGCATGAAAATGTACGGGGAGACCACTGGGAGCAGCAAAATCGAAGGCAGGGCCGAGGATATGGCCACGGAAATCGCCAATATCTTAAAGGTAAAGTTCAAAGAACAGGGCTGGATCTAATCGGGGAAAATCGGGTTGGGACCATTTACCTGGTTGTCAAAACTGACGCTTGAGTTGCAGCACTTCATTGCTTCCCCAATAAACAGACATTAGACGATACCACCGTCTGCTCTTGGGCTTTAGCGTTAGTGCGAATCTGACATTGTCTGCCTGATTAGATCCAAATTAATACACATCATCAATACCGTCGATGCCCGGCTGGTCACGATTTTCTATTTGTCATGGGGTGCTTGCGGGATATTGAAGTTCAGCGTGGCGCGGTGGCGAAATGCTTCAAATTTTTGCCCTTTAAATTCCCCTGGCTGCCTTTCCAGGTGAATAACCTCCAGAACATACTGGCCAGACCACGGCGTGGTGATGCTGACCCTGCCATTTTCGTCGGTGTGGCGCTCCTGCATCCAGAAATTTGGGGCGTAGACCATGAGCTTGGCTTTTGCGAGCGGTGCGTTCCGTAAATAAACGATGAATGCGTTAGGCGATCCACTCTCCGGCAGAATGTCGAGTACAAGTTCCGGCTTGGGCGTTGAGCGCCGCAGCAGCGGACTGAAGCGGGTATAAAACATCGGCTTTACAATGCCAATACCGTGCTCGGTCCAGTCCTTGACTTCGTAACCGAGCTCCTCGGCGATCAATGGGAATGTGCGGTTCGAGGTCATCCCCAAATCAAAGTGATTCCCCTTCCGGATCACTTTCAGCTCCTGCCGCTTGCCGTTCGCATCAAGCAGCCATGCCTGCGGTCCTTTTATCTCATCCAGCCTGCCACCGGTGACTTCTTTTTCCTGATCCTGGTATTCACCGAAATAAAGGCGCGCATGATTCATCTCATCCCGTTCTATCCAGATATAATGCGCGGCTGCGGGGAGCGTGTGGAATAACCCTGTTAAAACAAGGGACATACGGATAAGCAGCATCTTAAGCATGGTGTATTTCCTTAAAATATGAAATAACTCCGCTTGGGAAGCGGGCGCAATAGAAGCGGCAGAGAGGATGATCTCTATCGCAGTTTATCACCCCCCTATCATTTGCCGGTGGTCATTCTAGTCCATTAATCATTCCTGAATGACCCTGCCCAGCGCGGATACGGGAGTTCTGGAGAAAACATTGATGTTCTCGATTTTGGCTATTTGACCTGAAACGCAATCCACTCACCTGACGCATGGCAGACTTGTGCTGATATCCGAACGAAGCTAAAGCAGCCGCCGGGTAGCAGCTCATTTCGGCAAACACTGTACGGCAGCATACAGACGGCTATATTACGCAATGCGTATTATTATATGGCATCCCTGTATGGTATCTGCATCGTCGGCATCTCCCTTGAGATCCAGGCTTACGTGCCGCTAAAAATCCAAATGATAACGGGAATCTCAAGCAAACATGAGTTCTGAATCAGAAACCCGCAGTCCGGAAGATTGGATTCGCCAAAACCCCGTCGCCTCACCCAGGCAGACGCCAAGCACTTTCGATTGGCGCGATGTGCTGGCAATATCCGCACTATTTTTTTTCGGTATCGCCTTATGGAGCAGAGGGCTGAGCCTCTATGCCTATTATCTTCTGGTTCTGGCCTGGCTCCTGGACGGCGGCCTGGGCAGAATCAGGGAGACGATTAAAGAACCTCTTGTATTGGCAATGCTTACCCTGTGCATGGTGCTTGCGCTTGGAATTTTATGGAGTGAATATCCTAAACTTGGATTAAAGGTGTGGAATAGATACTTTGCATATTTGATCTTTATTCCCTACTTATCCCTTCTAAGTAAAACACGAGTGTCTTGGGCGATTAGCGGCGCGCTTATCGGTTATTTTGGTGTGCTCCTCATCGGCATATACCAGTGGATAGTTATAGGCGCACAGGGTATTCCCCCTCTTGGAATAACTTACCTGGACTTTTCCACAATGCTCGGGATCGGGGTCATATTGACGCTTTATCTGGCAGGCAGCAGCAACGGTAAAAAAGCAAGAACTTGGTTATGGCTTCTGGCGGTTTTTCTGCTGTTTATGCAGTTTAACCAGAATGGACGTGCACTACTTATCGCCACTCTCGTTTCATCGGTGTTTTTGCTTTTCCTGCTGCACAGAAAAGAAATCAAAAAACTCCTCGTTGCTACGGCAGCATTACTCGTTGCGATGGTATTTTTTGCATACGGCAGCGACAGTTTCCAGCAAAGGCTCGTTCAGGCCAGGAGCGATATTGAATTATCCAAGCAGGGAAAATATGACTCCAGCCTCGGATACCGCTTTGCCATCTGGGACGTCGGCCTGTATGGGATTGGGGAACGACCGGTACTGGGTCATGGCACGGGGATGGCGGCTCCCTACTTTGATAAGACCGTCGAGACCTACAAGGGAGGGCTTTACAAGGATCTACCGAATTTTCTCAAAACCTATCACTACCACAACGACTGGATCGAGATCGGAATGCAGATGGGCGCACTTGGCATGCTGACGTATGCTTTCTTCTTATGGAGCTGGCTTCGAACGCTGAAAGCATACCAGTTAGGCATTCCAGGGGCAGCCTTTACGTGTTTCATCATTCTTTTCGGATTAACGGATGTGCTTGTAATATTCAGACAAAATCTTTATCTGCTTCTTGTCATCACCGCCATTGGGGTCGCGTGGCAGAAAGCATATGCGACACGATTTCTCTCCGAATGAAGAATGTAAACCAAAAATCCATTGCTGACTAACGTCATGTATATGTCTACAATGGCATTTACGTGGAGGAGCTTACATGAAACTGGTGCGTGCACGAATTCAGAATTTCCGAAGCATTGACGATTCTGATGAGTTCAGTTTTGATGAACATATCACTTGCTTCGTCGGGAAGAATGAATCGGGCAAGACTACTCTGCTGACGGCTCTCCACCGCCTCAATCCAATCTTCGATGATGCCAGATTTGACCGGCAGAAAGACTACCCGCGCCGCCATCTATCAGATTACGAAGAACGCCACGAAGGTGAAGACGCGGCCGTGGTCACGACATGGTGGGCCATCGACCCAGCCGAGCAACAAGCGATCACCGATGTGTTTGGAGCTGGAGCACTGGCGAGCGACAAGGTGGTGGTGCAGAAGGATTACAGCAACCGGACCCGCTGGACGGTGAGCTTCGATGAAGCTGCGATCGTTCAACATCTTATCGATACCAGCGGCTTTCATGATGATGAGAAGGCGCAGATCGGTACGGTCCGCACGGTGGCGGAACTGAAGGCGCAAACGGAATCGCTTCATGAAACATCACCAGGGCGGACACATTGCCTTCATCGAATCGGGCGGGATTTTCCCGAAGGCTCGGTTTCACAGGGCATTGTGCAGCTGCTGGATTTGCCGAAATTCATGCTGTTCTCCCAGTATCAGCGGATGCAAGGTCAAGTGAGCCTTGAGCAGATCCGGGAGAGGGAATCGAGCAATACGCTTGAATCCTCCGACCAGGTGTTCATCGCGCTCTGTGACATGGCCTCCACAACGGTTGAGCAGGTTGCCTCGATCCAGGATTTCGAGAGCCTGGTTTCACGCTTCGAAGGCGCCTCCAACAAGATTTCGGCTGAGATGTTCCGTTATTGGAGCCAGAATAAATTCCTCAAGGTGATTTTCCGGCTCGACCATGCGCTGCCGGGCGACCCGTCTCCCTTCAGCAGCGGTCGCATTTTCCGGACACGCATTTTAAACAAGCTTCATGACGTGACGGTTCCATTCGACGATCGCAGCACGGGTTTCGTGTGGTTTTTCTCGTTTCTCGCGCTGTTCTCACAGGTGAAAAAGCGGAACCAGAGGAAGATAATCCTACTGCTGGATGAACCGGGGCTGAGTTTGCACGGTAAGGCGCAGGCCGACCTGCTGCGATACTTCAGGGAGCGTCTGGCGCCTGACCATCAAGTCATTTACACGACACATTCACCGTTCATGGTGCCGGCCGATGATCTTCCTTCCGTCCGCACCGTGGAGGACGTGGTGATTTATCATCAGGATGAAGCGCCTGAGGTTCGAGGCACCAAAGTGGGCGGCGATGTGCTCAGTACGGACCCGGACACGCTCTTCCCCTTGCAGCATGCGCTGGCCTACGAGATTACCCAAGCCCTTTCCGCCAATGAGCATACGCTGCTGGTGACCAGACCGTCCGACCTGCTTTATTTGAGAGCCATGTCGGAAGTATTGCGCTCGCATAAGCGCACTCCGCTCGACCCGCGCTGGACCATTTGCCCGGCCGGTGGTATCGAGAAAATTAGCGCTTTCATGAGTCTTTTCGGGGGTAATCGATTGCAGGTGGCAATACTGACGGACTTGGCTTCAGACCATGAAAAGGTCGAAGACCTGCGCCGCTGGAAAATTCTGCGTGATGGCCATATTTTCACGGCGGGCGCGTATGCCGGTCAACGCGAGGCGGATGTTGAAGACATGCTCGGCGCGGGGCTTTATGCGGAGATCGTAGGCGCAAGTTTCGGTCTCAAGGGAAAACAGGCCGTCGCCGCCCTGCCCGCCGGATCACGCATTGTAACTCACACGACAGAGCGTTTCCGGACACAGCCAGAAACGGCTCTGAATACGGCTCCGGAATTCGATCGTTACGTGCCCGCCGTCTATTTCACGGAACATCAATCCGACATCGTCAAAAAACTGTTTGGAGCGGATTTAAAAGTGACGCTTACCCGCTTTGAGCAGTTATTCAGCGACTTGAATGCGCTGTTGCCGGAAACTAGATCGGCTTCCTAGCCCGCGATCTTAATTCCGAATTCCATTGATCCGGCGAGAGATCCCACGAATTCCGTCGTTCCGGCCTGATCCCGGAAACTGGATACCGACTACCTAGCCCATACTAAACTTTAGATACTGCCCGTCGTTTTCAGTCATCTTCGAGCCCATCAAGCGTAATATCCGGAAAAATGAGATTTTCACTGCTTAAATTCTGTTCAATATCCATGTTCTGGTGCAGGATACCGATAATCTCGATTACACTTCCCGCCACCCGGTAAAAGATTATGTGGCTGCCTTCATTGAAACTGCGGTAACCTTCCTTTACTTCATCTCTTGACTTTCCAAACATTGGATTGTCTGCCAGACATCGCATCCGTTCCCGAAGGTGCGAACTATATTTATCTGTCTGGGCTTTGCCCCATTGCCGGGTTGTATATTTGCGTATATTGATAATATCCGTTTTTGCTTCTGGTGAGAGGATATAGCGTTTCATGCTTCATTTAACAGCTCGGCAAAAAATATTTCGCCGTCCACCCCTTCCCCTCTATCCAATTGCCCCTCGCCTATGGCGAGCTTTGCCCGTAACCTTTCGAGCTTCATTTGCCGGTACGCTTGCGCTGACATGACTACGGCAACCGCCCGGCCATGTTTTTCAATAGAAAGAGGTTCTCGTTGCACAGTATCCAGCATTTCCCCAAAATTATTTTTTGCATCTTTAGCGGCTATGGCTTTCATGGTGAGCCCTCCCAAAAATAGCTCTTATAGACATAGTAGCTATTATAACCACTAAATACAGACTAAAAGTGACTGATCGTTCAAATGCAGTGAGTAATCTGGCGCTGTTGCAAGAAATAAGAAGCGTGGCGCACGATTGTGTTTTTCAGGGCAGATCATCAGCGCCATATTTACATGGCACGATGCATTTTCATGCCTCTATCGTAATCAGGTAAAAAAGGGTTAACGTGCCCGTAATTTACCCAACTTACTCACAAGGTTTTACAGGAATTCTGTGGACTACCTGGCGGAAAAAAGGGTCGCGTGGCGATTATGAACTTCATATTGACGCCGGGGCGCCGTAGCGGCCCCTTTGCGGATTTCAGCAGTCGCCTGAATACGCCTCGAATGTGGTAAAAAAATCCGCAGTGCTATCAGCCACCCCATAAAAATAGAGAGCTGCAGCCTGTGCATACTGCCAAGCATCGGCATAGCCCTCTACCCTGATCATCGGGACGAAGCGCAACAACTTCTCAGGCATGCGGACAAGGCTATGTATTTTGAGACAAGGAACGATTTTCCAGTAGTCCATCCTGAAATGCCCCGCCCACCCCGATCTATCGGGAAAGCATGGAAGAAGGAAAAAACCGGATCGCCAATTCCTTCAAGTTGACATCCTGTGCAGCGCCATCCTCGAACCTGAATTTCCAGCTGCTTTGCGGATCATCCGGATTCGCTGGTATTGGATCATCCGCGAGATTTATGCCCCCCTTCTTCAGAATTGCCCTGGCGCCTTTGGCATCACCGCTTAGTAGCAAGCTCAAGGCATCGGGAATGCGCTTTTTCTTTGCTTCCCAGGCTTTGTTCATCCATGGCGCCATTTCCGCCAAGAGGCCATGTTTTTTGTAGATGCCTGCCATTCGCGTCAGTTCATCCGGGTCATCCAGGAGATTGCCGGTCAGCATGCGTCGGGCGATCATCTCGTCGGCCGACGCCGGTGCACCGGGACGGTTCTTTTGACCAGCGGATTCCTTGTGCAGGCTCATCAGGCCCGCACCATGATCCGCCGGGGCCGCGGGAATCTCCGATTGAAGCCCGCTCACTGAATCTCCCCCGGTGGATTGCCGGGAAATGGGGTTTGCCTCGAGAAGCGCATCCGGGCCGGAGCTTGGCAGACCCGGTTTAAGTATGGCGGATGGCTGCTGCATCGTTTCCTCCCAACCCGCGGCTATTTCATCATTGGCTGCTCTTAGCCGGTCGCGCGTGCCCTTATGATAAGCAGCCTTATCCATTCTTGCGCCGTGAATTTCCGCTTCGCGCTCATCCGCTCTTGCTATTCGCGCCGCCTGTTTCTGCCTGAGCGCCATATTCTGGCCGCTACGTGCGCCCTCCGCCAGCCCACCCGCAAATGCACCAAAGTTAAACATGTGTTCCTCCGTTCATGGTTCCCTTCATTCGCTATCGCACTGTTTCAGACTGGCGCTCCATCACAAATTATTTGAGCCGCTTGAATTCGCTTGCCCGCATGAGCAGTTCCAGTGTTGTTTCGAGTTTGATCACGCGCTCTGTCAGATTTTCAATCTTGTCCTGCTGGGTTTTGATTACCTCGCTTTGGCGAACGACCCTGTCCTCCAGCTTTATCATCGAGGTCAGGGCACCCCATACGCGATCCGTCACGCCCATCAGATAGCCTTGCCCATATTTCCGGATGCCTCGGCTTCCATTGCAGCTATCCGCTTGTTGCTGGCTTCCACGAACGCCAGCACTTCGTCGATTGACTCGGATGCCCGGTCCGCGGCGGCCTTGGCCTTATCGGCAAGGATACCTAATTCTTCATCCGCCGCGGCGGATTCATATGCCGTGGCACCGCGACGCATCAATTCCGCGACAGGAAGCCCCAGTTTCTTGGCCTTAAGCATGATCATTTCTTTTTCCTGGGGCGTGGCTTGCACCACAATTCTTTCAATCGCTGTTGCCATGAAAACTCCTTTAGTCTTGAATAAGCTTATCCTGTACATGTACAGTATATGTACATCTAACGGCTGTCAATGATAATCTCCAGCATGTTCTCATCTTAATGAAAAGGAGTGGGGCGTGAAAAGGCCCATTAACGGGCCGGGCGGGCATCAGCCCCTTGGTGTCCATGAGCCGGATTTTGCATGGATCCGCCAGTGGCATGTACGAATGGTAGTCCGCATTACACCGCTTTTTCACAGCTTCTTTGTGATAGCGGCCGAACCGAGCTGGCCAAGCAGGCTCCCGAGCCCCGCAGCCCCCAACGCTGAATTCTGGTTCGCTTGCCGCCACGCATCGAGTTGCCCCTGGTATTGCCCCAGCCCCAGATTGCCGGCGGACGCATTTGCGCTGGTTGCACCGCCAAACCAGTTTTGCGCGGCATTCATCCCCGCGTTGTGCAGTTCCGCGCCCGTCGCGATATTGCCGGTGGCGGAGTTGGCGGCATTAAGCGCTGCGGCATCGGCGGCAAGCCCCGTGTTCGGCATGTTGCGCCCGAATTTCGCCGCCCCTTCGCGCATTGCCATGCCCTGCAATTCCGTATCTCGCCGCGCCTTATTCATTGCGCCGGCAGTATCCCTGGCCAGCCCGAGGTTGATATCCTGCGTCAATGCCTGGAATCTGCCCGAGTTCGGGTTGACGCCCAATCGCTCCAGCGCCCGCTGGTTCGACTCCAGCGCTCCCTGATAGCCGCGCGAGACATCCGCCGCCGCTTCCCCGGCCATTCTTTCCTGGCGGCCGGGGGAGTCGAATTCGCTGGCATCCCCGACCATGCGCGCTTCCAGCGGGGCGAAAAGATCGCGATAGATTTGCCACTGCGATTCGGCACGGCCGGCATTGGCATCGCCCAGGGCAATCTGCTGGTCGACGATTTTTTCCATCAGGGGATCCTGCCTTGCGGCGCGATTTTTCTCCCAGGCCAGCTGATCGCGCGCGACCCCGGCCATTTCCCTGGCGAGTTCCGCGTTGGACATGGCGGCCTGGCCGATAAGCGGATCGGGTTTCGGCGGTTTTGCGCTACACATTTTCGACCTCCAGTATTTTGGTTAAACCATTCTCGACATGACAGTACCCGGAAGCCGGAAGAATCTTCCAGCCTTGTCCACTGTCTTCACCGAAATATTGATTTCGCTGATTCCCAGCAAAAATTCCGTATCACGCCGCGCCTTGTTCGCTGCGCCGGCGGTACTTGGCAGGCCCAGGCTGATACCCGTCTCCATGCCTGGAATCTGCCGAGTTCGGGTTGACGCCCAACCGCCCTAGTGCCCGCTGGTTCGACTCCAGCGCGCCATGAGAACCACGCGAGACATCCGCCGCCGCTTCTCCGGCCCTTCTTTCCTTGCGTTCGGCGGAGTCGAATCCGCTGGCATCCTCGACCAGCGCGCTACCAGCGGGGCGCGATTTTTCTCCGAGGCCCGCTGATCGCGCGCGACCCCGGCCATTTCCCTGACGAGTGCCGCGTTGCGCATGGCGGCCTGGCCGGTAAGGGGACCGGGTTCCGGCAGTTTTGCGCTACACTTTTCGACCTCCAGTATTTTGGTTAAACCATTTTCCACATGACGGTAGCCCAGAAGCCGGAAGAACCTTTCCGCCTTGTTCACCGTCTTCACGGAAATATTGATTTCGCTGACTCCCAGCAACCGCATTGCATTCTCGACATACGCCACAAAACAGTTTGCAACCCGGCCCTTGCGTGCCTCCGGTAACAGATAAAGCGTGTCTTCCGTGGCGATGAGTGTTTGCGTATGTGCGCTTTTGTCCAGGTACAGGGCGCAGTTACCCAATAATCGCATTTCGCTTCTCAGCGTGAAAAGCACGTAGCGCCCCGCACGCTCGTAGCGGATGAATGTGTCGTAATCCGGGTTGAAGGGCAGCTCATGCCGGTATTCTTCGGTTTCAGCCCAATGCGCCCGGTGCAGGGGTTCGATTTCATCGGTAATGCCTTCAATGCGCTCAACAGAAAAAACAAGGCCTCCGTGCCGTGCCGGTTCGATCTGTTGAATATCTTCTGCAGGTACCAAGGTGGCAAGATGGTCTGCGGCGAGACAGATGTCGGCCGCCAGTTCGGGCGTGAGAGGCAGGCCCAGGTTATCCTTAAGGAGTGCAAGCAATTGATGATTGGTCATGGTCATTAGCTATCCAGTCTCGCAAGAATATTTTCAACCGATGCACGTATATCATTGGTGTAAGCGTAAAGCGCCTCACATTCCGCCTGGGTCGGGGCTGCCGAGAAGGTTAATGTTTGAAATTCAGGCACCTCGATCGCGTTACCCCGCCGTCCGATGACAATTTCCAAAAGGGTCTTGAGCCATTCCGGCGTTCCGGCAGGTATGCCCGGCTTCTTGACACGGATGATTCTGTCCATGCCGGTCATGAGACCGGGTTCTAAAACCGTTCCGATTTGAGCGATTACACCCGTTCCGCCAGGATTCACCTGCATCGATGGCGCGGCCGCCAGATTCCCGCTGCTGAGGCTCATTGCGCCAGCCTCGCCCGGATTGGCCTGCGCGGATGCCGCTCCGGTCAGTACATGGATTTGCGTAACAGCGACAGCGGTTGATGGATTGACCTGCATCGATGCAGAAACAGCCAGCACATGGGGCTGATCTATGGCTGCCACGCTGCTGACATCGGCCTGAGCGGCGTTGGCGGCAACGAGATCATTGACTGCGCTCAGTGTGATAGCGCCGGTGCTGCCGGCATTTACCTGGATCGAACCCGCTGCGGCAAACGCATGCGCCTGGGTTATCCCCGCCGTGCCGCTGGTGTTAGCCTGGGCGGAGTTCGCACCGGATAGGCTGTGTCCGGTGGACACCGTTTCATTAACGAATGCGCCACCGGGTATCTGTGCTTGCCGCGTGCCGGTTTCGTTAACGAAAGGCCCGCCCGGTATCTGCCGTTGGGTCATCTATGCGACCGTTAAGAGCGGATCGGCGTATACCGTATAGCTTGCCTTGCCCATGCACACGTGCGCATGAAGGTAACCTTTCTCTTGCGGGGTGAATGTCACCGATAGTTTCTGTTTGTTCGGGTTTGCCAGGCCGGCCGTTGTCCATGTGACCGAACTTGACGACTGCGCAGCCGCCGAGGCCAGAACATCCGATTTTGAGTCGCTGATTATTGAACCCAGCGGGAATCCCGAGGTTCCCAAGTACTGGACTTCCAGCCACACCTCATCGTCATTCAGCGCGGCCGTGCCGTCATGGACAATCTCAACCGTTGCGGTTAGTGGACTTCCGACAGTATCGTTCCAACGCACAATCTCCGGCGTGCAAAACCGGCCCGATAAAAAATTGCAATTTGCCGTACTCGTCAGCTTCCACGACAGCGAGGTCGTGCCATCGCTCGCGCCGCCAGACCTGACTATCATCGTTTCCTGAATCAAATCTCCGGCGAAGTCTGATATCCATATCCGGTAATTCGTATCGGTTGCATCGCAGTTGTACATTGCCGCTCTGAACGTTGCCACTCTGGTACCTGTTGCGAGCAGGCCGGACCACGAAGCGGGTAGCTTGCAGTTGATAAAGATGATATCCAGACCATTCGCTATCAGGCACAGATTCGCAGTAGAGGAAAGGCCGGACAGATCAACATTCTTCACAATCGCGGTGGCGGCACTCGCGACCGCGTTCGTAAACAACGACGTTATATCCGTGCCTCCGGCAACGATGCTTCCGCCGTCCCACTCAAAGAATCCGCCATTGACGGATATTGCTTGACTCGCATGTGCGAATTTAACTGTGCAGTCTTTCCACCTCACAGTAGCAATGGTGGAACCCGAAGCGTTTACGGCATATATACGATTGCCGCTGGACGAACCCCCGAGCCGGAAACTGCAATTTTCGTAAAATTGAGAATCCCCTCCTGCATTGCCAAGACGGAAAATGGCGCTGCTGGCGCCGTTTCCCGCCGTGAAGACAATCCCGTAAAAACGGGCATGTCCACTAATATTTATGTCACTTGCACCCGTAGTGGATAGTGTTGCGGTAGCGGCTAGCGAAGCAGGCGGCTCTGCCGCATCGTTGCCGCACAGCACCTGTACCGGATTGGAGATCGTTCCTGCAAGCGTGATTGTCTGCGCGGTGGCCGGGGCTTCGGCATGCGCCTGAGACAGAAATATCCTGTCTCCAGCGGTATCCACAGCCGCAACCCCGGCGAGTGTCGCTTTGGCTAACGGCCATGTTGCGCCGCTATCCCCATCACTGCCATCGGCAGACCTGACGTAACGGTCTGTCATGCGACACCTGTCATCGCAGGGCGAGCGGCAGGCACTCCATCCGTATCCAGCCCGATAGCGGCGAGATGCTCGTGCCCATGCGCAACCCCCGGGTAACCGGTATGGCGCTCACGAGCTCGTGTGCGACCATCATCAACCTGTACCGATGACGGGATGACCCGGCTAGCTATGGTCTGCATGGCTATGTCGGCTGATTGCTGGTGTAAGTGAGTGCCGGAAAGTTGACCGTGTTGCCGCTGGTCACCACCTGATCGCTGGTTTCATCCGTCACCCAGAGCACCTTGCTCACGTTATCGGTGAAGGCAATGTGCAGGTCCGGTGTTGCGCCCGAGTTTGCGGATGCCGTGCCGCTCTTCGCGCCCGTCGTGCAGACGCGCGGGTTATTGGCCGAGCCTGACAACGTATAGTCGCCGGAAGCCATCGTGACCGTACAAACCGCATTTGCGACGACCGTGGCGTAACTGTCTCCCGCCGTATAGGCCTTGATCAGGATCATGCGGATAGCATTGTTCCTGATTGCGTTCAACCCGCCGTCAAGAACATCGGAATGTGCCCATTTAGCCATTTGAATCCCCCAATAAAAAACCGCTCGAACGAGCGGTTTGGTTAAGCATCCGGTTCATTTGTTTCTTGTGCCCGGCAGCAGGCTTGCTTCAACAACGAAAAGGAATAGCAAATTTATCAATACGCATGTTTTCGTGGAAATTTCGGTCAAGCCTGCTTCAGCCCATCCATGCTCTCAGCGAGTACCACTCCCGTCACTTTCACATTACCGGATAATGCAATCTCCACGTTATCGGACTTGTAGCCGCCCGGGAGCCGGAAAGCACGGCAGTTCTCGACCTGCCTGGTAAACTTCAGCACGCCATCCGCCCACAACTGGAATTGCAGCGAGTCAATGGAGAGGGGCGGAATCGCCTGCATTTCATCACCGTCAATCTCGTATTCGCCCAGGTAAGGATCGGCAATTCCGTCATTCATTATGCCGGCGGCAACAAGCGCCTGGTTTGCGGCAATCGCGGCGGCATATGATGCGCTGGCGGAGCCGGATTCCTCCTCCGTCATCTCGAAATCCGCATCGACCTTGGCCGCGCCGTAGTTCAGCGGCGGCTGGCTGATAAACCTCTTGCTCTTCCATTCATAGCCAAGCTTGGTGCCCGCATCCCCTTCCCATCGGTATATCTTTTTATCCGCCGCCACGTAGAGTTTGCCGGTCCATGGATCTGCCCATATGGCAGTTATTTTCTGGTTCACCTTGACGAATGACGCGTTCTCGGCCTTATCAATCACGAACATGAGCGAGCTGTCGTCAGCGGTGTAGCCAGCGTAATACCGGTTATCGGCGGATGCGGCAATGAATGTTTCGGGGTTGAGCTCAGCCCACTCTTTCTGCGTGAACAGGTCCTTGGTAACGATGTCCGTATTCATTCCGGCGATCACCAGCCCTTGCGGCGCCGGGTATCCTACGCCGAACGCGAAACTCGCCATGCCGCGCTTTGCCATGCACGGCCACGCCACGCCCAGCTTTTCCATACCGCCGCCCATGGTCATAGGCTCAACGCCGGTGATGGTGAAAGGGTTGCCCCGGGTCATGCCTACCAGGGTCGTGCCGGCGATCCCTATTGCAATGATGTCCTGATCGTAGGTTTGACGATAGGCGGCCGGCCATGCGTAAGGCTTGAACGGTTCCGAAAAATGCACCTCGTTTCCGGTGAAGCCGGCTGCAATCCCGTTTGCCAGAATGACAATGCCCTTCATGCCGGCTGGCGGCATGGCCCAGGACGCGGAGGGAAGCACTTCTCCCAGTGCGGCATTGGTATCGGAGGTCGTATCGTTGTATGTCGAGGTTATGGCAGTGAGGGTGGCAATGTAGTGGTACTCGGTGCCCGCCGGGGTCGTCAGCGTGCGGTAAATCCGCTTGTTCATCCCGATGGTATTGTGTGGCGCCATGCGTGCCCAGGTGCCGCCTGCAATAAAAGTTTGAGTGGTCGAGAGCGATACGGCTACCTTGCGTGTTGCGGGGTCCACGCTCACGAGGATGAATGTGGCGTTGAGGTCCGTCATGCCGGTCACAGCCGCAAACGTGACGGTTTCACCAGCGCGCAATCCAAAAACTGAATCAAGCGTCACCTGGGCATATCCGGCCGACGGCGTATCCTTCACCGCGGCTGATACCGCACCGGAATTCGGCGGCGCGGCATCCATGGCGGTCAGCGCCCAGGTAGCGTCAACCTTTCCGGTTGTGACAATCGAAGGGGGAGATGGCGCAGACTCTTCTCCCCATTGCGTAACGAAAGTATAAACGTAGGAGCGGGTAACACTGGCCCCCGCACCGCCGGAAGGTGTCACGGCCGCCGCGGTAACCGGGGGCGTCACCCCCAGCACATAGCAACCGGACGGATAAGGCCCGGCACCCACGGTCGCCATGTCGTAATCCGATGCACGCGGCTCGCCGTCGCCGGTGTAATAGAACCGTCTGGCGGTATTGCCGGCAACAGGGGAACGCGCCACATCCACATCCTTATCCCATGCCAGCCATTTTTCGTTACCATCCTTCTCCATGCGAAACATGGACTTTATGTCATTACCGATGACGGGCGAGAATACATGCAGCGGGCCATTCCCTGGGCGCAGGTCGCCGGATGTCAGGTTGCAGTTCGTCGCAACCTGCGCCTGATTCGGCGCAAGCAACTGCTTTGCCAGCCTTGGCACAAGCCCGGAAAACCCGGCGATTCTGAATGCGGTCATTATCCTAAATCCGGCAACTGGACGCAGCGGAGTGCAATCCGCTCAAATGAGCGGTCAGCCACTGGATTCGGAATTCATGCCACCCAATGATTGGAGCGATTTTTTCCCCTCGCATATGGCTCGTTCCTCCGCTCGTCTTTTTACCAGGCCCGGCAATACTTTCCTGCCTGGTCCGTATTTGAACGCCTCGATGCGCTTGCAGGCTTCCGCATAGTTCCCGGCGTTGATCAGATCAATCAGATTGGGCGGCTTCCCCGGCTTTGCCTTCTTGCAGAATGTGCCGACGCCGATGTTATAGGCGAGCGACACATACGCCTCATACTCATGCTGATACAGCGGCGCGGTCACGCACTTTTTCACCCCGGCTGCGTAGACGCCCTCGACTTCGTCGAGCAATCGCACCAGCGAGCGTGTGGGCGTGGTTCTGTCACCCATCCTGACACCGGCGGTCGTTCCAAAGCCGATAGTGGGCACATCGCCGGGTGCGGGGATATAGGCCTCGTCCTTGTAGTCTTCATGCAAGGCGATCCCGACGAGGGTCGACGCCGCCAGTACCATGACCGCAATCGTGGAACGAACCTGCGTGGGAGACGGATTAATCATTTGGCATTCTCCTGGAGGCAGTCAAGTTTCGCCTTTATGGTCGCCTTCAAATCGCCGGCATCGAGATTCGCGCAGGGCGAGACGTCGGATGTGGATGGCGCCACCGGCCTGGGTTTCAGCTTGCGCCCCTCGGCCCGGCTTTCCGATGCTTCGGGATTTGCCTCGGGGGTTTTCACGGGATTTGCCACCGGGGGAGTGGACTGTTCAACAGCATGATCATCTATGGGTGCAGGCGTGAATATGGTGCAGGACGCCAGAAACAGGACAGCGACGAGGTACCTCATTGTTTTCTCCCGCGAGGCCACTGCTCGATGATTCTATCGAGCTTTTCGTTAAACTCCTTCATCGTTTCCCGCTGCTCGACTCTCACGGATTTGATCTCGTCACTGAGGCGCTCATTGGTTCTCTCCTGATACAGTTCTCCGCGTTTCAAACTGGCGATATCATTCTGCACCGCGTTGTAAGTCGCCACACCGGACGCAAGCAGACTGGCTATTGCGATAATCCCGCCGAAGGATAGCGTGGAGGTGGATGGGCCGCGCCGCCGCTCGGGTTTGTGATCGCTGTCAGGATCCTGGCTTGCCATGTCAGAACAGATCCCACAAGACTACGATCACTATTACCGCAGCGACGGCGAGCAGGATCGCGCCCGTCCACTTCGAAGCCCGCAGCTTGTCGAGAAATCTGTCCGCGCCCGCATCAACCGCCGCATTTTGCTTCTCGATTTCTTCCTTGATACGCTTGCGCTGGAACTGGGTCATCATGAACCTCCAATAAAAAAGGCCGCATATGCGGCCTTGTTGAACATCGTTTAAAAAGCGTCTTTAATCTCTGCCGCGATGGGTAGTGGACGGCACAGACGGCTGCGATGCTGCTGCCCAGCGATCAACTATCCACTGGAAAGCTGTAATGGCTTCCAGAGAGGCGTTTGCCGCATTGTCGTACTCGATATGCCCGCTCTCTCCATTCCACTGTATCGCACGAATTTCCGGCGGCAATGCGGACAGATCGACCTGCCGGAACAACCCATCCACCCCGACCACGCCATCGTCCCGAATGATCGTTATTCGCATGTCTTGCCCTCCCCTTGCAATAGCTTTTGTTGTGTTGCCACGAATAATGCCTCCTGCATCTGTTGCGACTGCGCGCTCCGCTTCACCATTTCATTGCGGAATGACTCGGTGGCCGCCGCCCCCTTGCGTGATTCGTTGGCCGTATTGATCATCAACGCGGGCATCCAGGCAATGGCGCAGCCCCAGTTGCCGGTTTCCTCGCCGGTATTCATATCGACCCCGCGTACCTGCACATACCAGGGGCAGCGGTAAAGCATGGGTTTTCCCGCCTCGATCTTGATCTCCTCGCACTTTGCCCCAAGCGGACAATCGGCAATCCGGGTCTCCATTAATTCTTGCTCGCTAGGATCATGTCGATATATTGCACAGCAAGGTTAATGGCGGTACCCGTGAATGCATGATTATGGGAACCACCGCCACCGGTACCTCCATCTGTCGATGGGGTTCCCTGTACGGACCCCCCGCTACCCCCACTAGGGTTCGCCCCTGCGCCAGCAGTGTTATACACAGGCAGTCCATGCGTATGCCAGGGTATTTGGGCCGCCGTCAGTGTCGTTGCACTATTCGAACCGGTAACCGGCTGCAAGGCGAAAGCGCTGGTAAACGCCACCGATCCGCCCGATCCGCCCCCTGTCCCGCCGACGATCCGCATTGCCTTGTTGTGGTGCGTGGTTACCTGCGTCCAGCCGACGGGTGCCGCAGCCTGAAAAAATGCCATGACAGTGCCGGATGGAATCAGCGTAGCCGCGGCAGCCCCCAGCGTCGTACGCGCCGCCACCGCATCCGTATCATCCAGCAAGGTTCTGGCAAACTCGCTCAGGCTGGTCAGCGCGGCGGCGCCCGCACCGGAAAAGTACGGCAGAGTATCGGCGGATGACGCAAGCCCGCCCAGGGCGATGAGGTTGGTATTGGATAATGACTCTTCCAGCGCCGCGCGGGTGATGCCCGCTACAAAATAATCGCCTGCCGCCCAGGTTCTGGCCGTGGTGCCGTCCAGTCCGCGTCCGCCTGCGGCGATGGTGAAGCTGTCAATGCTGCGGATGTCGATTTTCACGATTTCCCGGTTACCGGAAGCATCCTTGAAGGTTCCATAGAAATAATCGCCCGCACCGAGTACCGGAAAGAAAATACCTTTACCCGCCTCCACCGTGAAGTTCAAGCCTGCCGTTCCATCTGGGGCGGAACCGACTTTCGCCTTGCCGAAATTTGAAAACTTGAGTCCCATTCCCATCCCCCGTTTTACTTATCTTCTGGCCATGATCGTGGTTCGCAGCGGAGCACGCGTGTAGCTTCTGGCCACGCGCATGCCCGCCGCCGCCGTGCTGATGCCGAATTGCCGCTGGTGGTGGGTGGCGAGTTGCGCATTGGTATAGGGCTTTTCAGGCGAAAGCATAAGCTGCGCCAAGGCGCCATGAATAATGGATTCCCGGAATTCATTGAATAACGCATCGTCGATTCCCGTGCTGCTTGCGGATGGTTTGAGGGCTACCACCATAGTCAGGATTCCGGCCGTATCGGGGATCGGCACCAGTGTGGCCGCCGTTGCACCGCCCAGAACATAGAGCGGCGTACCTGACTGATTGCGCCAGTTCCAGACGGTTATGCCGGATTCTCCCGCATGGGTCTCGATTTCCTCTCCATTCAGTACCGCATGGGTAACGCAATGCACGGCGGCGCCCGCCGGTGGAAGGAAGGCGTACTCCGCTGTTCCGGCTATTACCGGGATATCGGGATG
This sequence comes from Nitrosospira multiformis, assembly GCF_900103165.1. NCBI lineage: Bacteria > Pseudomonadati > Pseudomonadota > Betaproteobacteria > Nitrosomonadales > Nitrosomonadaceae > Nitrosospira > Nitrosospira multiformis. The sequence continues at coordinate 2,265,292 of NZ_FNKY01000001.1, forward strand.
ATTAAACCGCCAGGCCAGCGATTGTTCGCAAAACACCATGGCTGATTGACGCAGGGCGTTATCAACCATCACGAACGGGCAACCCGGCAGACCCGGCATGACCAGGTCATAAAAATCACTCCATGGCTTCATATTGCCGCCCCTGAGGCAAAGAGCTGCATGAACATGGCCGCACGCCCGGCGTTAATGTATTCATCGTCAGTCATCTCAGCTCTTGCCGTGACATAATCCGCCAGGATTTGCACGTACTCGCCGGAGAGCGGGAATACATCGGTGAGCAAGTGTTCGCCGTGGGGCGGGTTGTCAAATCGACCTGCGAACAGATCCGGGCGCCGCATGAAGATTTGCAGCATTCCGTGATTGGCAAACGATAATAAAGCGGCATCCGGATACCGGTCCTTACCCGCATCGTTGAGCGGAATTCGCGCGAGATCGACGGCGGACTGATAGGTAAAGGCCATCATTCACCCCATTCAACCTGATGGTGCCTGGCAAACAGGTCGATGAGCTTGTGCCGGATAACGCCTTCATTCTGGCGTTTGTCCAATCGTTCGTTGTAATTACGCGCGGCGTACTCGACCATGGCTTTTTTGTCCATGGCATGGAAATCAACCACCGGCAGCGGCTCTTCAACCGATTTCTCCTCCGGCGCCAGTCCGATTGGTTCGTCTACTTTAAGCGCGCATGGTGCCTCTTCCTTTTCCCGCGCCCAGGTATCGGAAAACGCTAAAAGCCTTTCGGCGACCTCGGCGGTTACGTTTCTGACTTGTCCCGGTTCCCAGTGCAAACCAACGTTATTGATGCTGTCTTTTTTAACGCAGGCGCCTACGTATTTCACTTGAGGCATATCAGGCTCCATAAAAAAAGCGATCTAAAGATCGCCTCATTACTGCTGTTTGCTATTAAGGTCGCTTTTCAGCGTTGTGTGATTGCCAGATACTTCCTGGTGACCGACAAATCATCCACCGCGCCAATATTGGGCGGATTATAAAACTGCTTTCCGTAAAAATCCTTTCCTCCCACATAAGTTCCCGTCCTTTTGACGGTTACGGTCTGCGGTCGATAATGCGCGTCGACTTTCGCATTGCCGTCAAGATGGGTGTAATTTGTTGCTTTGGCATACGCGAGGACAGGGGTGGAACCAGCGGACTGTATGAGATTGTTCATTGCCACATTTTTGGTACCGAGAAGCTCTATGGCTCTCTGATGCGCCATGATCGTATTCTGCCTTGCATTAACCGTCGCACCCGATGTGCAGCCTATCCCTATCGTATTGCCACCCTGCCCCATCACAATATTGCTGTCGATATCCGCGGTACTTGTAGCACCCAGGATATAGATGCCTTTATCCCCGATGAGCTTATTCCTGCGGATCTTGACGCCAGTCACAAAATTCACCGATAACGCTCCCGCCCCTTCCGCATTGCCGATCAATTCGCAATCTTCGACAACAATATCGCTCGCAGGAATCAGAACACCTGTTCCGAGCACCATGGGCTGCTTCTGGGAATTATTTGAATGATCGAGCAGGCATCTGCGCCAGCGGGAATTAGACCTGCAATAATGATGCGCGATGCAATCGCCCAGACCTCCATTGGTATTATTGATTCTTCTGACTACGATATCTTCGCCTGTTACACTGCCGGCATGGCATATCCCATCGCCAGCGCAATCCTCAATCAGAATATTGTTATATCTCACGCCTGACCCTTGAATCCAGATTGCAGCCAGGTCATACGCATAAATATGATGAATATACAGATTCTTTAACTGGACAGCAGTTACAAAATCCGCTTTCTGATCGACGGTTCCGGTGGAGTGCCCCTCATAAATTCCATAATTCTGGCAGTTGTAAACCTCGAAGCCATCCATCAGAACGTTATAGCGATCCTGCATGTTAATGCCTATGCTATTCCCATTGCCATTGACCCTTGCCGCACCCTGAATGCCGGTGATGCGCTCACCTGTCTGGGCACGGTAAACGCCCATTATTATCGGCGCCGTAGCGCTTGCGCCATTCCTGCTGCATCCGATGGTCCCGGTAAAAGTAGTACCCTGTTTTTGCAAAAGAACATCGCTGCTGCCTGCGCCTGCAGCGGCCCACGCGCTGCTCCAGGTATTGAACGGAGAGGCAAGGCTGCCCGTACCATTCGTTGATGCTGTGGGATCTACACAGTATGTAGCCATTATTCAGTATGGTTCTGTAATTGAGGAAATACACCGCCAGTGACCTCGATTTCTTGACCCGATTTCCCGAGAAATCGAGCAAACGGAGGAGTTCCAGCAAAATCTTGCAAGAACTCCCCGTAAAAATCATATGACAGTCATTGTTGGATTCCCCGGGAGGAGCCGATTATCCCCATTGCGGGTTCAATTACTTCGTGGCAAACGATAGCTCATCCACCGCTCCGATATTGGGGGGATTGCTAAAGTCACCACCGTAATAGTCCTTTCCTCCAAGATAAACACCGGCCCCTTTCACTGCGGGCGTTTGCGGGCGGTAGAACAGATTGAGCGCGGGGTCGCCCTCGACATTGGTATAATTATTTGCTTTGGTATACGCGATAATCGGCGAAGGACCGGTAGAGTAGACGATGTTATTTTTCGCCATGTTGTTAGTCCCGGTAAGCTCTATGCCCCTTTGATGGCCGATAATAGTGTTATGCCGTGCATTGACCGTTGCCCCTAATGTGCAACCAATGCCAATGGTATTTCCACCCTGTCCGATAATGATATTGCTGTCGATATCGGCAGAACTGGTGACTCCCAGAACATAGACCCCCTTGTTCCCGGTGAATTTATTCCTGCGGATCGTAACCCCGGTTACAAAATTTACCGATACCAGCCCAGCCCCTTCCGCACTGCCAATAAATTCGCAGTCTTCAACAACAATGTCGCTCGCAGTAATCAGAACGCCAGTTCCGAGCACCATGGGCTGCTTCTGGGTATTATTGGAATGATCAAGCGAACATCTGCGCCATACGGAATTGGATCTGCAATATTGATGCGATATGCAATCACCCAGACCTCCTGCGGTATCGTTGATCCTCCGGATAGTGATGTCTTCGCCGATGGCGCTGCCGGCATGGCATATGCCATCACCGGCACAATCCTCGATCAGAATATTGTTGTATTTAACGCCTGAACCCTGGATCCAGATTGCGGCCAGATCATATGCAAATATATGATGCACATATAAATTCCTGAACTGGATAGCGGTCACATAGTCGGCCTTTTGATCCAGGGTTCCCGTGGGATGTCCTTCGTAAACCCCATAGTTCTGACAATTGTAAATCTCGAAGCCATCTATCAGTATGTTGTAGCAATTTTGCAGGCTGATGCCGATGCTACCGCCATTGCCATTGATCTTCGCTGCCCCTCTTACCCCCACGACACGTTCTCCGGTAATGGCGTTATAAACGCCAACAACAATTGGAGCGTCGGCGTTTGCGCCATTTTTACTGCATCCGACGGTGCCGGTAAAAGTCGTGCCCTGTTTTTGTAAAAGCACATCGCTGCTACCCGCACCTGCCGCGTTCCAGGCACTGCTCCAGCTATTGAAAGGTAGGGCGAAAACACCCGTGCCATTGCATGGAGCAGTCGGATCTACGTAATATGTGGCCATAATTTTTATTCCTATAAAAGAATTTAACAACGAATAATAAGCTGCCGTCCTTAACTGAATTGCATATAGACGGCTAACCTGCTCAGTCTCCCAGGAAATGCAGAGCCCGGTAGTACTCCAACACCAAACTATCCCCGCTACTCGCCCTCTGCCCGATGAGTTCGACAGTGTTGGTCAGGGAGAAATCGATTGTTGCAACTGCTGGAAAACCTGCTCCGGCAGCGAAATAACCAGAATTTGCAGAGTACGGAAGAATCTGCGAATTCAGGGAATTCCGGTTTATCATTACCCACAACGGGGCCTCCGCCATGGCGGTTGTGCGCGTCACGTTAAACAGCACGGTCCCAGCTATGGCAATTCTCAAAAACTTGTTGTTCGCGCTGCTGGTGAATGTCCATAGCGGTTCAATCTGCAGGATACTGTTAACCCCCAGCGTTCTGGCTGGAATGGGAAATGATGCGAGTACCTCATTGATACCGGCTGAAGTGCATGGTGCCGCAACCGCCGTACTGGACAATACTTCGATCGAGCGCGAGATTATCGGGTAGGTATCGCCGGCGTTTCCCACCAATCCACCGATGTCGCCGAATGAATCCTTGGTTAGCCATACGTCAGAGGCCGCCACTACCCAGGAGTCCGGATATGCCAGCAGTCTTTCCGCGTCTCCAAGGGTCATATTCCGCGTTTGGCCCGGTTCCCAGCTCATCAGCGACCCGGGTATGGAATCCACCTTACGAACCGTTCCGATATACCTTACCAGTGGCATTTCGCCTCCTTAGACGTACCAGGCAGCCTCTTTTCTGCTTTTGCATAGACGCCACCTGGTATTGTTTGCGATGATCCGACTTACTTGATTCCTGCCGCATCACCCTTGACGATTGCGGTTACCTTGCCGGCTGCGAATGTTGCCGCTGCCGCCGAAAGCGTGATGGTTAGAAATACCGGTTTCTCGAACTTGACTGGCTGAAATGCCAATGAAGTACGCCCGGCTGTATTGAGAAAGGTTTTTCCTGCCGCGGCAAAATAGTCATCGACGGCTGCAGGTCCATCCGCCGCATTGAGCGGCGCATAGCCTACCTTGCAGGCGATAGTTGGGGAAACATTCGTATCGAGATCATCATTGACGATGTCAACGTCAGTCACATCCGTGCCGGCTGGAATGATGACGGAACGGTAGATGTCACCCACGGCGCCAGCGGTCGGTGTCACCGAGCCATAAACGACGGTCGTATTGCCATATCCCCCCATGTGACGCGATTTGCTATACAAATCCGGTGCATTGAAAGTAGCCATGGTAAAAAACTCCTTGAGAATGAATGGACGTGAAGGCAGCGGAGCGTTGAAAAGACTCCGTTTATCTGTCCTGGATTAAAAAGCTGCGGGATTAAAGAGAAACGACGGAATCGACCGCAATTACGCCGAAGTCGGTCGGTACCTTCGTGCCGGTACCATCATTGATCGACAGGCGTACTTTGCCCTTGCCGCATACCCGCTCACCCATGACCTCCAGATTGCTCTCAAAGTTGTACCAGTGTTCCTTCCAGCCGAACTGCATGCCGCTGACCCCTGTTTTGCCGTAAGCCACCCCAAGTGCTTGCGCACCCAGCAAAAGGCCGCGCTCGACGGCATAACCGGCGCTCAGCGAGGCGTTGATGGCCTGGTCGGTTTCGGCTGCGGTCGCCGCATTGGCGGCGGTGACGACTTTTGTGTTTTCGCCGGGCAGAAAACGAATGGCCCGCTCGTTTTTTATTACCAGAATACCGTTCCACATGCCGGCCTCACCGGCAAACAACGGATGGCGGGTATCCAGATAGGCGGCGCGATTCACGGCATTCTGCTGGAATGCCCGCAGAGAGCCTTCGGCCAGCAATATCGAATACTGGTTCGGCGTGGCGAGAAATACCCACATTTTCGACGTCTGTGCAGCCCGGTCGCCGGCAAGCTTTACTGACTGCAAGGGCTGGTCCATGTCGTCCAACCGCTTGCGCAGATTGTCCAGATGCATCAATTTGAATTGATCGGTGGAAACGATGGACCCCAATTGCTGCCCACCGGCGGTGAGATTGGCGCCGTTCACCACGAAATGCCGGTTATAGGTCGGTGCCTTGACCGGGTTTACCATAACCGAAGCGAAATTGGCGCTGCTCTGGAGCGGTATCGCCCAATCCGTGCCGATCTGCGACCCGCGCGAGCCCGCCAGATGCACCAGCGATTCCTGCGTATCGAAGCGCGGGAAATAACCGGATAGCTGCGCCAGCGCGATCTCACGCAGGTTATGCTTGGTGCGTTGCTGCGACATGCTGCCGCCCGCATCGATCACCTTGCTCGCCAGATCGATCTTGATTTCCATCGAAGAAAATGACAGCGTGTCGCCCTTGCCTTCGCGATTGATATCTCCCATCAACGGTTCTCCGCTGACGGTATCGACCAGATCGAGCGTAACGATATCACCGGCATTTTTCATCAGATTGTCGATCCTGACGATCGGCATGCCCGGTTGCGTCTGCCCGGCGATCTTCTCCATCGCGGCGGATGGTTCCACCGGCCCAGCCAGATTCTCCATCGCCGATGCGCCCTTCAGGGTATTGGCAAAAAGTGCGGCGCTATAATGTTTCACCGCAATCGAGCTGCCGCTTGCTACATTAGTTTCAGCCATTTCATATATCCTTAGTCAAGTTCGGATCTCAAGGCTGCCGCCTGTTGCGAGGGCATCTTCATCAATTGCCTGGCCAGTTCATGCGGACTCAGGTTCTCGAGTTGCTCACGCTCGGAAGCGGGGTTTGCGCCTCCTTGAATATCCGATAGGGTTGTGGGTTTCCTGGCCGGCGCGCGCTCAAGCTTTGCTTTTGCTTCGGCTTTTGTTTGCTCGGGATCGGTTTGTTTCTTTGGTAATGAAGCTTCTGGCATAATCGCCCTGACACGCCGGACAACTTCCTCAAATCTTTCGGAATAAGGTTTTGCAGCCCACTTGCCGCTCGTTCTCAGAATCTCATCCTGTTTGATGGCTTCATCCCACGCTTGCGGATCGTTGCTTTCCCAGTACACCAGATCAGAGTTATTGTCCTTGGCCTCGGCTACCTGCTCTTCAATGCGGAGCTGTCTCGTACGATCGGATTCCTCCTTTTCGCGTTTCAGTTCCGCAAGTGTTTTTTCAAGCTTTTCGCCTTGCCTGCGGCTTCCTTCAAGAACAGCGCTAACCACCTGGTACAGCTCGGGCATGTCTTCCTTGATACGCTCCAGGTGCGCGTCGATGGCTTTATCGGCCAAGGTGATGCCGGCACCGGTTGCGTTCTCCTTTTGCTGCAGAAGCGCCTCCAGTTTTTCAGCCGCTTTATTGCTTTCCAGCCGTGCGGCCTGTAACTGTTCGCGTAGCGCCGAGTTCTCCACCCGCAGTTCCTTGTGCTTCTCATAAGGGATCACGCCTTTGCCGCTCTTGTTCAGAACGACCGGCATATCCTCCCCCACGGCGGACAGCACGCCACTGGTCGAGTCATTGAGCGCGTCCCGCTTCTCCTCCTGTCCGGGCTCGTCTTTTGCCCTGGTTTTTTCCTCCTCCTTCTGATTGTCCAGAATTTCTGAGAGACGGTCCGGGTCGCTCTCCAGCATCTCGATCTGTTCCGGCGTCAGATTTGCAATTTGTTCATCCGTAAGCTGATCTACTTCCATCGCCGTTTTCTCCTACTGCTTAACCCAGTGAGCGGGCCGCCCGGGTATGAGCGGGTTGATAAAACTTCGGTATTGCCGTAAGCGCGCTTGAGTTATCCGGAAATCCGGATAACTGAGTCTGGCAGTCCGGGAACGAAAAAGCCGCTCGAAAGCGGCTGGTATAGGCTGGATATAGGATGGGCGCGTTTGATTCTCCGGCTTGCTATCTTGAGCAGGCCCGCGGAATCCGTATCAATTGATAATCTCTTCCGCCACAGAGCCCTTTATATCGGTATCCAGTAGCGCCGCATGAAAATCCCTTCTCTTCCTGATCATAAGATAATCATTTAACATTATTAAATATCTTCATGTTTAATATAAGGTTATTCATATTTAGATCGGCATTCGGATGACTCTTTACCGCCTGAGTCATCACTTGGGGCTATTGCTGCGTGGCAGCCTGGAATGGTTGGCGCATGACGGGTGCTTGCTGGTCCTCTTCAACTACACCACCCGCCCTGCGTAACTGATCAGCCAGCTCATGCCGGTTCGGCACATCGGACAGTTCCAGCATGGCCGGATACAGCACGGCCTGGTATGCAGGCGGTGCCGCCTGCACGATCTGGGTGAAAGCTTGCAGCTGCTGTGCCCTGAAACTCGGCGTAGCCGGTATGTCTTCCAGCACGACCCTGACCTGGGCGGTCTCGATATCGTTCTCGATCACAGGGCCGGAATGGGTCATGACTTCGCGGTTGAAATAAACCGTCCTCTGTTTGTTGCCCCGCTTCACCGCTATGGCCGTCTGCCTGCCCAGTAAGTCGTACTTGATGAATGCCAGAAGCTGTTGTCCCACCAGCCGCCGGGCATAGCGGAAATTATCGTTGGGTTCCGCCAGTACGGTGGAGCCCTGCTCCACCAGATTGTTGATGGCAACACCGCTCGCGGCCTGCGTCGATGCGCCGAGCATTGCCCGGTACACGCCGCTCACCGCTTCAATCCTGTGCTTGCGCTCTTCCACCAGTTGGAACACCTGCGCGGCCAGCGCATGCTCGCGCGTCACCTTGAATCCGCCCGCATTCCTGCGCTGGGCATTCAGAACGGTCATCGAGCGCAGGCTGCTGATGTTGTGCGCAACCTCCTGATAGGTATTCTGGCTCAAATCGAGCGCATCGTTATCCACCTCGACTTTTACCGAATTCAGGACTTCATACAGCAAAATATCCAGATCGAGGATCTGATCCTGCGGCCCCCGCATATCGCGGATCAATCCATACGGTACCCGGCTGCGGTCCTTGCGGAAGCACCAGAACGGGACATAGGGAAAATCACGATGCGGCAGCGGGCTGGGTACATCCATTAATTTGTGCGGTCCCAGCCAGATTGCCACGCGCATTCTCGGCAGCATGGATCTCTGAACGTGCACCAGGCCAGCGCTGAGTGCTGCCTCATGGTAGGGATTATCTTCGCGGTATTCAATCGCCTTGCCGTCGGGCAATACCAGAACGTAGGCATCCTCGAAATGCCGGTACCACAGCTCGGATAAACGTACCATGCCCGAGTTGCGGTTGAGGTAATCCTCCTGGCTATGTCCCCACGTCTGGCCCCATGCCTGCTCGATTTCGTATGCTCTGGCCATGCCCGTATCGGCACCATCGTATACGTCCAGATTATTCCAGCCGTTCCAGCTATTACCGATAAGCGCCTGCTGTTCCGGAAACATCCTCGCAGCCTGCGCACGGTCAACCCACTTATCGCGTCGTAAATAACGCGCGTCCGATAGATCCGGCTCCTTCGACGTCCAGTCCCACCAGATTTCGTTGCGATGAATCTCCCGCACCCGGTACGGATACCTGAGCGGATCGAATTCGCGTGAGACCTCAACCCATCCGACTCCTGCCCGGATCATGCTGGAATAAGCGTCAGACATTGCCCTGTCCGCCCTGGATTCCGCTTCGACCTCCTTGATTTTCGCAGAGAGCCCCTCGGCAATCTCGGCCTGCTGCTCATCGTCGGACGTGATCTTGTAATCCGTGCGGCTGCGCGCCTCGATCCCCAGCACGGCATTGATGGTCGGCTTGATCAGATTCGAATCCTGCGGTGGAATACCCGCCTCTTTCAGGCGCCGGATTACCTCGACGCTGGTCTGCGCGCCGTCGTAATAATCGCAATCCGTATCCGAATCCAGACGCCACTTCGGCTGATTGCGAATATCCCGGCAGATCCCGCTGTATGCCTCGACTGATATGTCTGACGCTATGTCCGCCATATCCACTGTGTCCACCCTGCCGGTATCCAGGATCATGCGCGCCAGCCTTTCATGCTGATGCCGCGCGCACTACCGGCCGGCTTGTCGTCTTCGGTGGACACGGCAAAGTAGCGGAATGCGTCCGCGGCATGGCTATGGTGATCGTGCAGCGGCCTGCCACTGAGCTGCCTTGTGGCCGGATCGACATCGAACCGGTAATGCCGCAGGCTCTGCAGTCCTTCCGCACACTTCGCTTCATCGAAATAACAACGGTTGAATATCGTTCTGGCGGCATTGATGCCATCGGAAATCGAAAGATTCGGCACTATCCTCACCTTGCGCCCGGCCGCGATCATGATTTCCTCCACGCTTCGACCCGTGGCCAGCGTTTTGGCCCTGGCATCGTGCGGCAGCCAATCCATGCCATATAAATATCCCCTATCCTGCAGCACATTGATGTAATGTTGTATTGGCATCTGATTGTTGCTGTAATAATCGATTAATCTGAGTTCGCCGCCGACAGTTTGCGCAAACCATATGCTGGTGTTGTCCGCCCAGCCCAGATCGAAGAACGTATGCACCGGTTTTGCGGCGTCGTAAGGTACATGCCTGATACGGCCTTCTTCCTGGGCCAGCCTCAACTCCCTGGCGTAAATCGCACCGTCCAGCGTCACACGGCAATGACCCTCCCAGACATTCAAGTACGCGTCGGGATCCCTGATTTTCAAGTCGTCCTTCTCGCGCAGCAACGTATCCGGAAACCACGGATTGTCATTCCAGTTAATCTTTACAACAACCGCTCCCGCCGGCGGATTGATAACAAACCGCTGATGCGTTTCGTCGGTCTCCAGCTCCGGGTTGTAGGTCACCCAGATTTCCGAACCTTGCTTGCGGACAGTGGGAACAAGCGTGTCCCAGCTTGGCTTGCTTACCGCCTGAGCTTCTTCCACCCAGACCCGGTCAATGCCCTCGAACGACTTTATCCGGGTGATGTTGTTACGCAACCCGGCAAACAGGAATTCGGAGCCGTTTCTACCCAGAATGATGTTGTTCTGCACCTCGTAAAATGATTCCAGGCCGATTTCAACAATCTGGGACTGCAACAAGTGATGCACCGACTCGGTGATTGAATTCTGAAACTCACGTGCGCAGAGTATGCGCAGCGGTGCGGCGGCGGCTTGTATCAGCAATGCCCTGGCCACACTCCATGACTTTGCGCCGCCACGGCCGCCATATAAAATCTTGTACCTTGCCGCTTCGAACAGAAATCGGAGTTTTTCAGGAAATTCCGCCCTGTGCGCGGTCATGCCGCTATCGAATAGTCAGGAATCATGAGACCCAATACCTGGCTACTTGCCGGCGGCAAGCATTGCGACAAAGGCTACTTCGACCTTATGCACAATCGGCTTGCCCGTATCGCCGTCTTCTCGCGTATTCAGCAATTTGTCGCCGTATTTCTTGGGCGCGAGCCTCGCCGCATACCACTTGCGTGCGTCGATACGCAGCTGGGAGCGTGCGATAACCTCGCGGTTCATCACTTCTTTTCCCTTCTCGTCGGTATAGGTATCTTTTGACCCGTCATCCGAAATTTCTATGATTTCTTCGGCATAGGCATCCACGCAAAGCTCCTTCGCACGCAGGTATTGCTGCATGAGCGCCGCATCGCTCGCCAGCCAGTTCCATAAGACCCGTTGACTGATGCCAGTCTCCACACACATCGCCCGTGCCGATTTTCCCAGCGAAATACCGGTACAGATTGCGTCCACCAGTTCACGGGTTTTTATGGTCGGAGCCCCTCTTTTGCCGTTTGGGGCCGCGTTTATCGGTTCCTTCGCTTTTTTCCGGAGTCTATGCTCATTCATGATCTGATTCTTTTAGCGGCAGACTGTTGCACCCCTTTACCGCCGCAAGCAATTTAATCTCGCATGCCCAGCGTTCTTCTATTTCGGCACGCAGCGCACGATTAATAGTCAAGGAGTCATCCTTTGCGGATATGCGATCAACCGCGTAAGCTGATTTGCACTCTGCCGGTGTTTCAACCTGGCATAAAACGGCAACCGGCTTTTCGACCACCTGTGTCTGAATGACAGGTTTGCCTGCGCAACCACTCACCATTAATGCAAATAATGGCATCGCCACGAGGCTAATGTGATAAGTCATGGCGTTGGCGGCTTTGCACATACTGTATTTGTTCCGTATTTATCATCTCGCATTGTTTGCCAGGTGTCGCTGCCGGAACTGGCCGAAGAGAGCGTATTTTTTTTGCGTTGCCGGTATGTGTCGCCGCAGCGATTGCGGCTCCGCGCATCGCCTTGATCGCATCTTTTTCTCTTTTAGCGGTGGCTACTGTCAGTGCCTCCAGCGCCATGCGTACGGACTGAATATCAGTAGCGCATCTATCATTTGCCGCCGATAACATTGCATTGTTGGTATTAAGCCGCTGTATCTGTGCTGCCGTTCGCCAGTCGCTAAGTGCGAACCCGCCACCGAAGGCAAGCGCGGCAAGGACGGCAATCACTATTGCTGTAATCGCTGGACTAATCATTTACGTTACCTGTGAAAAGAACCCCGCTCTGGGGCAGAAATAAAAAACCCGCGCATGGCGGGGCAGACAAGGAAAACCGCACGAAGCGGTTTCTGGATACAAGGCAAAAAAATACCCGCATAAGCGGGTTTGGGTGCTACATAAACGCCCACACGGGGCAGGCAACAAAAAGCCCGTTTTGAACGGGCGGATAAGTGGATAAGCGGAAAATAAAAAACTCGCCTGAAGCGAGTTTTGAATATTGTGTTTGGACACAAAAATCCACAATATAGATGCGTATTATATAGCGTTACCGGCATTTGTCAAGCTATTTGTTGCCAAGATTTACGGTATTAATCCCATTCTGTTCAAAAATTGATTTTTCCCTCATCAATGCTATAAATAGCTGTATGTGAGCAGGCTAAGCTATAATTATTTGAAGTTGTCTCATGGTTTTGAAATTCCTGAGTATTTTTAATACTTGAGCAATTCTGTGATCAAACATTTTGCGAAATATCTCGTGACCGTACTCGGTGTGGCCTATTCGAGCTATCCAGGCTACACAGCGGCGCAGGAAGCAAGCGGCATGGACGCGAATATGGGCGCATTTCCGGCGGAGATGCACCAGGGCATGGTTCAGAACAGTCCATTCATCTCCCCGGGAACCCTCCCGAATCCTAACCCCTATACTGACAATCGTGTCCTTGGCGGCCCTACCCGCGGCGCTCAGCCCGGCGCTCCGTTAATACTATTGCCGGTACCAGCCAATAGTATGTCCGGGATCAACACTCCGTACGGAACCCAGTTCCCCGGCAGCTACATGCCTGGTGGCACCCCCCTCCATCGATACAATGGTTATGTGGTGTGCGATCCTCCAGACCTGAACAAGGGGACAGCCACCGGGGCAGCGACGGGTGCAACGGCACAGCGTATCGTCAAGATTACGACAACAAGGTCTCCCTCTGCCCCTAGTCATCAGCAGCCATGCCCCGTCTACACGGTAAATGGCGAGATCCAGCCGCCAAAAGGCTACACGACTACGACTACCACTACACCATCGATTCGAAGTGCGCCCTAATAAAAAATAATTGACTCATCAAGGAGTGCGGGAATGGTTTTCATGACGATGACAATTTCCGGAATAATAAAAAATGCCTGCTTCACATGTGTTGCCCCCCACAGCACAAGTAGCCTTTTGGTCTTGTCTGCCGCAAGCTTCATCCCACAACATTGTCGTGCTCTCGACGATGCCACTGTACAGGTGCCTTCATGACTCGCCTCTCCATTCCGCTTGAGAATCTGAAACCTCATTACGATGTTGTCGTCGTCGGTTCCGGCTACGGCGGTGCGATAACGGCCTCCCGTCTTGCACGTGCTGGAAAGCATGTTTGTCTGCTGGAACGCGGCAAGGAGTTTCAGCCGGGTGAATATCCCGATACACCCGTTGAGGCTGCTGCTGAAGTTCAGATGGATTTGCCCGGCAAGCATATAGGTAACGTGACGGGCCTGTATGATTTTCGCATCAACAGCGACATGAACGTTTTCATGGGCTGCGGTCTCGGGGGAACCTCACTCGTTAACGCCAATGTATCACTGCCGCCGGAGCCTCGTGTCATGCAGGATACCGCGTGGCCGCTGGCGCTTCGCACGGATGCCGATGAGCTGTTAGAGAAGGGTTTCGATCTTGCGCGCGAGATGCTGAAGCCGGTGCCCTACCCTGCGGATTTCCCGCCGCTCGCCAAGCTGGACGCGCTCGAGAAATCCGCGAATTCGTTTCTTCAGAATACGCCCAACGCTAAATTTTACCGTCCTCCCATCAATGTGAATTTCGACATCGACGGGATAAATCACGTGGGTGTTGAACAACATCCCTGCAAGCTCTGCGGCGACTGCGTCTCGGGTTGCAACTACAGCGCAAAGAATACGATTCTGATGAATTATCTACCCGATGCGCGCAATTTTGGTACGGACATTTTCTGTGAATGTGCCGTACGATGGGTGAAGCGCACCGGCGATAAATGGATCGTCCATTTCGACCCGATCGGCGACGGCCGCGAAAAATTTGATGCCCCGACGCTGACAGTCAGCGCGGATGTGGTCGTGATTTCCGCCGGGACGCTGGGCTCCAATGAAATCCTGCTGCGTTCGCGCGAAAAGGGTCTAAAGGTTTCCAATCGGCTGGGTGATCGCTTTACGGGCAATGGGGACGTGATGGCTTTTGGCTACAACAGCGATACGGATATCAATGGAATCGGCTACGGCCCCCTGAAGCCGGAAGGCCGCGATCCAGTGGGACCCTGCATCACCGGCATCATTGATCTGCGCGAGCAATCCCTACTGCAGGAGGGCATGGTGATCGAAGAAGGCGCCATTCCCGGCGCATTGGCATCATTGATCCCAGCCACACTGTCTGCCGCCGCGAAAGCGCTCGGCAGGGACACCGACACTGGCATCGCCGACAAAATCCGCGAAAAAGCGCGCGAGAATAGAAGTCTCATACTGGGCGCCTATCATGGCGCGACCCGCAATACCCAGACCTATCTCGTGATGGCGCATGACGACAGTGCGGGACGGCTGGAACTGGAGGATGATCGCGTGCGTGTGGTGTGGCCCGGGGCGGGAAAGCAACCCGGCCTGAAGAAGATCAACGACAATCTCGGCGAGTGCACCCATGCAAATGGCGGGACATTGGTGCCAAACCCTATCTGGAGCAAGCTGTTCGGCCACGATTTAATCACCGTGCATCCGCTTGGCGGCTGCATATTGGCCGACGACGCGGCTGAAGGCGTTGTGAATGAGCGTGGGCTGGTGTTCGCGGACACACACGGTACAGCCACCCATAAAGGATTATATGTTTCGGATGGATCGGTGATCCCGCTGCCACTCGGAGTCAATCCGTTATTGACCATTTCAGCGGTGGCTGAGCGCTGCGCCGCGCTGATTGCGAAGGATTATGGCTGGCAAATTGATTACAAGCTGCCTTCCATACCGCCGGCGGCTGGCCCGGCACCCGCCGTCGGCGTGCAATTTACTGAAACCATGCGTGGTTTTTTCTCGGTGGAGGAGAAGAACGACTACCTTCGCGCCGAGGAACAAGGACGCAAGAACAACACGCCATTCGAGTTCACGCTCACGGTCACGGCGGATGACGTCGACCTGCTGGTGACAGACGACCGCCATCCGGCCCGCATGGTTGGCACCGTGACGGCCCCTGTGCTGTCGGAGCAGCCGCTCACGGTCACGAATGGCCATTTTTCGTTACTGACCATAGACCCGGATCAGGTCAATGCGCACAAGATGAGCTATCGCATGAACATGACAGCAGAGTCTGGAAAAACCTTTCTTTTCCTTGGCTTCAAGCAGGTTCACGATGAGAAAGAGCTGGATATTTGGCCCGATACGACGACGCTTTACATTACGGTGTATGACGGAACGGATGATACCGCACCGGTGCTGGGCAAAGGCATTCTGCACATTCTGCCGGTGGATTTTGCCAGGCAAATCGCCACGATACGCGTGTTGAATGCACCTGATGCAAAAGCGCGTTTCAAGGCATTGGCAAAGTTCGCCAAATATTTTGCGGGGGTCCTGGCCGATACATATGGCGGCATTGCTGCGCGCGATAGCGTATTCGATCCCGAGGCCCCGCCGCGCAAAAAGCGCCCGTTGCGTGTGAATGAGCCTGAAGTCCACTTTTTCAATACTGACGATGGCGTGACGCTGAAGCTCACGCGCTACCGCGGCGGCGATAAAGGCCCTGT
Organism: Nitrosospira multiformis; assembly: GCF_900103165.1. Classification (NCBI taxonomy): domain Bacteria; kingdom Pseudomonadati; phylum Pseudomonadota; class Betaproteobacteria; order Nitrosomonadales; family Nitrosomonadaceae; genus Nitrosospira; species Nitrosospira multiformis. The sequence continues at coordinate 2,281,092 of NZ_FNKY01000001.1, forward strand.
GATCCTCGCGCACGGGCTGGGTGTGAGCAGTCTGATTTTTAGCATCGATACCATCGAGACCAATCTCCTGGAGTTCCTTTTTAGTCACGGGTATGACGTATGGCTACTGGATTTTCGGGCGAGTATCGATCTGGTTTCAGCTAAGACTCAGTTCACGGGGGATGATATCGCTTTGCATGACTATCCCGCCGCTATTGCGAAGGTACGGCAACTCAGCGGCGCGCCGAGCGTGCAAATGGTAGTCCATTGCTTCGGTTCGACCACATTCTTCATGGCAATGCTTGCGGGCTTGCAGGGTGTGCGCTCGGTCGTTGCATCGCAAATTGCCGCCCACACTGTCGTCACCGGCATAAACAAGTTGAAAACGGGCCTCTATCTACCGGATCTTCTGGACAACCTGGGTATAAAGTCGCTCAACGCATACGTGGATAGTAATGCCGACTGGCAGGACAAATTATTCAATGCGGTACTGAAACTATATCCGGTGGAATTCGAGGAGCGTTCCCGCAGCCCGGTGGATAGGCGGATCATGTTCATGTATGGCGTGCTGTATGAGCATGACCAGTTGAATACGGCAACATTCGACGCATTGCATGAGATGTTCGGCATCGCCAACATGAGTTCATTCGATCACCTCGCACGTATTGCCCGCGCCGGCCATCTGGTCAATGCAAATGGCGACGAGGTTTACCTGGGGCATTTCGATCGACTCGCGCTTCCCATCACGTTCATCCATGGCGCCGAGAATGAGACGTTCCTGCCGAAAAGTACGGAGTTAACCTATAACGCACTGCGTGAAGCGAACGATCCTGATGGAGGCAAGAAACTCTACAAACGCCATGTCATTCCTGACTATGGGCATATCGACTGTATCTTTGGTAAAAACGCGGTTGATGATGTATATCCGCTTATCCTTGATCATCTGGAGTCCAATTGAACCGGAATGTGAGACAAGGGAGAAGTCAGTACAAAATAATTTCTGGGGAAGACCACAATGAATGCCGCAACGACGACAAGTAGCCGCAGTAGTTTTCGCTCCACCTGTCTTGCTGCCTGCATGGCCGGATTTCTGGCCCTGTCCGGCTGCGCCAGTTTTCAGATCACCATACCGGATTCCGATCCCATCAAGCCCAAGGGCCATACCGAGGGGTATCTGAAGAAGACCATGCACGCCTACTTCTGGGGACTGGTGCTTGATCCCCAGGTTCTTTCGGCGGAATGCGAGGGCCAGGGCATCAATGACGTTATTGTCTACCGCTCATTGGCGCATGACCTGGCGGGTGTTGTAACCCTGGGTTTATGGATGCCAACGGAGGTGTATTACCGTTGCAAGGCGCCCCCGACGAGGCCGGGTGTGCTGCCATCACCATCCAAGCGATCAAAATCACGGCACCTTTCCTGAGACAGATCATTGAATAAGGGGAAATAAATCATGCCCAATGGACACGGACGCAGTTTCTTCAGGCCGCAGACGCTCGAAACGGGGCGGCATCAATCTTATGAACAAACGCTTGAGGGAGAATACGCTTTTAACATAGACCGGGGCGGTAAGCCGCCCTTCGAAACCTACAACGATGCGACCAGGGAATTGCGGGGTATCATCCAGACCTGTATTCAGGATGGCGCGTCGCTGCGGGCGCATGGCAGCCTCTGGTCGCTGAGCACGGTCGCTGTCACGGATGGCCGCCTGATCGATACCACGGCCCTGCGGCTGGCATTCGAAGTGCCCAAGGACCTGACGAATCCCGCTTATAAGGGCGATGCAGCGAAATTGCGCTTCGTCGAGTGCGGCAACTCGGTTGCCGCATTGAACGACTATCTCTTTGCCGCCGGTTTGTCGATCAAGGGCTGCGGCTCCAACAACGGCCAGACCATTGCCGGTGCCCTGTCAACCGGGACGCATGGCGGCGCCTATAGGTTTGGCGCCATGCAGGAGATGGTCGTCGGCCTGCACCTCATCACCGGGCCGGACAAGCACGTCTACCTGGAACGAAAATCCTTCCCTGTCATGCAATCTGCCTTCGCCGAAAGTATCGGTGCCGATTTCATCCAGGACGATACGTTGTTCAATGCCGCGCTGGTTAGCTTTGGCTCATTCGGAATCATACACGGCATCATGATCGAGACGCGCGAGTTGTTCCTCCTCAATGCCATGCGCTTCCGGCACCCTTACGATGCCACACTCAAAGCGGCGATTGCCGCTTGCGATCCGACACACATTCCCCTGCCGGCGGAAGCCAATGCCGTCCCCAGGGACAAACCCTATCATTTCGAGATCTTCTTCAACCCCAACGAAGGCACGCCCCCTGACGAGGCCATCGTTCTCATCATGTATGAGGGAGTTTACGACCCGGACAACTACAATCCGCCGGAATGGAACACGGGTGAGCCAGGTTTGGGCGCATCGGGATTGGATATCATGGGAGCGGTGGTGGGCAGGATACCCAGTCCGCTCAATAAATTAGCCGTGCCATTGCTGAACAGCCAGGTGAACCAGCAGTTCGCGCCCTACTTCAAGCAGGCGCTCATTCGCGACCTCTTCCGTGGCGAAAAAACGCTGGGCAAGACCCTTGCCTGCGGCGTCGGCATGCCGGTGGCGCGCGCGGTCGAAGCAATGGAAATCGCCTTCAGGGTCTACAAGGATTCAAACACCGTTTTGCCGGTCATCCTCTCGCACCGTTTCGTCAAGGGCACCAGGGCATTGCTGGGATTCACCCGCTTCGACAACACCGCGGTCATGGAAGTGGATGCCGTCAATACACCGGAAACCCGCGCGTTCTACAACCGGATCTGGGATGATCTGGATGCGGCGGGTATCCCCTTTACGCTGCACTGGGGCAAATATAATGATTTCCTCACGCCAGAGCGCGTACGCAACCGCTATGGTGATGCCGCCGTCGCTCAATGGATCGCCAGCCGCGGAACCCTGCTGGAAAATGCGGCGGTGCGGCAGATCTTCAACAACAGCTTCACCACCCGCGTGGGGTTGGCGACCTGACTCTCAATCCCGTTTCACAGCAATCCAGGAAGTGACATCACCCGCCTTGACCCGGCCATTGCTGTGGAGAACCGTGCGTACCACGGAACCTGTTATGGCAGGACGCTGATTGATCCTCACCTAAGGGGTCCCTGCCAGATTGAAACTGAAGGAAATAAATACGATTACTGCACGGGCGTAAGCCGTATTACCCGCGGGTCGTCGGCAAACTCCAGCAGCAGGCGCCGCACACGCTCCTGCCATGCTTCGGCGAAGGCGGCACGCTGGGAATCATCAGCGCTATCCTGCAGGATGGCGGCTAAACGCCCCCCCTGCGCCGGATCGTTCGGCACCAGAGAAACATCCAGGCTCACTGCCACGCTGGCGCCGGTATCGAGGCGCTTGAAGGTAATCGCATCACCGTCGCGGTGATCGGCGAAACTGAGCAATCCTCTGCGTTTGAAACGTCCCTGGATGCCATGAAAGCCGTTATCGGCGGCCGCGCCGGTAAGCAAAGTCAGCACCTGCGCGACGACACCGGTGGTACCTTCCTTTTCCGGTGCGGGCATATGCACGGCAATGGCACCACGCTCGGCAGGTTCGTCCGGATAAAGCGCCGCCAGCGCCGCGCGTCCCATCAGAAACGCACCGGCGACGGTGGGGCAGGAATGACCAGCCAGGCGCACCGCATCCTCATAGTGATATTCAAGCACGCCATCACGGGAGGCGCCCAGCGTAGCGGCAAATGGATCATGGGTAAGTACCACCGGCGCCTGTTCATAGAAATCGGGAAAATTCATGCGGATCTCCTTGCTGAGTTGATTGAATGAGTTGAAGTTGATCGGAAACGCCGCTTAAGGATCGGCATCGGTAACACAGGGATGGGACTGTAATTGTGGAAAAAGCGTGCGTTCCTCATAGCGCACGTGTGCGCTGATAAGGTCGGCGAAGCGCCGCAGGCGCGCAGCAGGTTCAAGCGCGCACGGACCAGCGGCAAGTATACGCAGTTCGGCATGTTCAGCGAGCACACGCGTCACCGCCCGGGGGTCGAGTGTATCCTGCGCGATCCGTATCAGCCGTTCCTCCTTCTCGAAATGCGCAGCCATCAGGGTATGCCAATGCGCCTCGATGGAGGCCATCGCCGCGGTCATCGCGACCGCACGGGCCATCACGTTGTTCTCATTTTCATTAGCCGCACGCCGTGCGGTACGCGCCATGACCAGCGAGGTATGATGTTCGCGCGACAACGAAAGCAAAGCACCAGTCCGGGGCATTCAGAAATTAACCACAATGAAAGAATTCGTGGATCGGACGGCTCATTCCCTCATGGTTTTCAGCGCCTGCGCCCATTTGTACAACTCATTCAGCAACGTCGCACCCGAATTCTTGTGATGCTCGCCCGGCAGAAAATTTTCGTTGTCATCGAGGTGGCTGGAAACATTCTGTACTGTGACAGCCTCCACCATCGGCATCATTTTCAACGTGGTCAAAGTGAGTTTTTCTATCAGTGCGGAACGCATGCCGCCCGAGACTCCACCATAACTGACAATCCCGGCCGGCTTGTAGTTCCATTCCTTGTAGACGTAATTCAGTGCATTCAAAAGCGAAGGTGGCGGTCCGAAGTTGTATTCCGGCGTCACGAATACATAGGCATCGGCGGCATTGACGCTGGCGGCCCATTTCTTGGTATGCGCGTGGCGGTAGTTCTGGCGGATGGGATGTTCCGGTTCATCGTATACCGGAAGATTGAATTCGGCGAGGTCGACCAGCACGGCGTCAAACTTGCCATCCAGCATTGCGAGTTCGTGAAACCAGTTGGCGACGGGAGGTCCGACACGGCCCGGCCGCGTGCTGCAGATGATGGTATGAAGTTTAAGAGTCATGATTTTCCTTATTAAACCTGAATCTGGCGCGTTTGGACAGGGTGCTTGGTTTAACCCGCCAAATTATCTTCACCCAGTCACTTTTTCGCTTCGATTAACCCCTGAATACGATATCGAATTCCGCCACCATGAAATCGGGCTCCTCCGGCAATGGCGGGCTCAGTTTTACGATCAACGCTTTCGGATTGGGCGCGCTCTGAAGGAACGCGTCCGTCTTGTGGTAGGGATCTCCCTCGAAATACATTTGTGTTACCAATTCATCATGGCGGCCCCTGACGTCGAAATGAATGTGTGCCGGGCGCGTTCTGGTCGGCGTGATGGGATAAGGCGGCGGTTTTATGGTCTTGAACTGATAATGCCCATCGGCGCCAGTGGTCACCGCGCCGAAACCTTCGAAGTTCGGGTCGAGGGGCGCCGGGTTCGTGTCATCCGGATGGGCATAGCGCCCCACGGAATTAGCCTGCCAGATTTCGACATCCGCTCCCGCAACTGGCTTCCCGGTGGGGTCGATCACGCGGCCCTTGACTATGAGAAGCTGTCCCTTGGCGCGCCGTGAGCCTCCGGGCACCTGCGTCAGGTCTCCGGTGCGATTGGGCTTGCTCATAATGGGATAAAAAGGCCCAAGGATCTGATCCTGCGTCCGGTTCAGAACCCTCTGCGCAAAAGCGGAACCAACTAGTGGCAGTATACCCGCAGCGAGCAATGCTGCTGATGCTTTCAGAATAGTGCGGCGACCATGCATTGGTCTATCAGACTTCATATTGAGGCTCTCTTTTTAAAATCAGCCATAATATATATAATTTATTCATAAATAAAATGTTATTAATATAATCCGAGATTCTACATTAAGAATTTGAATAGATCACCGCCCAATGGTAATACCGGCGGACATACTCTTCCATCGATATCCAGCTGTGGCCTTGGTCGTCGACGAGAAGCTGGTCGCCACCGACCCGATAGGTGCCGGGGTGCATTCCGGCCAGCTTGGCGCGCTGGGAGGATAAAGATTAACTAGCTCGGTATTGATGTAGCCTGGCCCCACCGCGTTGGCGCGAATGCCCTGCCTGGCATAGTCCAACGCAATCGTCTTCGTCAGGCAATGAAGGGGGCAGGCGTTGCTCGCTCATCCGCCTAATGAATAAATTTGAATCCGGCGTTGGTGCCGTTGCCCAGAACGTATCCAAGCTGGATATTGAGATATCCTAACGCCTCAAGCTGGCGCGCGTTGGCAAGGGGACCTGCATCGACCGCATCGAATCCGATTGCCCTGCCAAAATCCAGCGCCATGCTACGGGCTTGCTGGTCATCGCTTGCGGCAAACAGAGTGAGCTGCTGCCCCAACACGCTGCCTGTATCCATATGTTGTGCAAAGACGGTATTGAAGGCTTTGACGACGCGTGCCTTCGGGGCTTTCCTTTGGAGTGCTTCAGCGCCGCTGGTTGAAAAACCCAGTGCCAGCCGCATGTCTTGAGTCAATGCATTGGTCACATCCACAACCACTTTCCCGTCAATTGCATCTGCCAGCTCATGCAGCACAGCGTCGATCGCAGTGTAGGGAACCGCGATCATCACGGCCTCGCCCCAGTTTGCGGTTTCCTTTACCGTTTCCTTGCGGCTGTTACGAACCTCATAGCCGGCCCGGACCAGGCCCCGGTTAAGTGCGCCGCCAACATTTCCACTTCCTATAATCGCGATTTTCTGTACCATATCATCCTCCTTATTGTCCGAATACGATTTGACCTGCCGTCCGGCAGGCCGGGCTAGACACCGACTCTCGTTGCCAATTCCATTGCAAGCTTCCTGAGCGTTTGGCCTTCTTCCAAGCCATCCAGGAAGCGTTGAGGAATGCCAGCCAGCCCGGTTTGGGCTCCGGCTAACGCTCCGGTCAAAATAGTGCGCGCTTGGTTTTGCCCTCCGCCATTCAGGGCGTGCAGCACAGCCGATTCAAAGTCTTGAGGGAAACGGGCAGCCAGGTAGTAGGCTGCGGGAAGCTGGTGATAGATGGCGCAAGGCATGCCGTATACAAGCGACACCTTCCACGCGGGTTCTATTGCGATGGCGGGATCTGTCGCGGCGGTGGCAACATACGATGGCGTCAGCAATGCGTCAGGTGATGCAAACCTTCCCGCGCGGGGAGGGTCCGGATCACCGGGGCGCGGCGGTTGCAGATCCGAGTGCGTCACTGCGTGAAAAGGCAGTTGGCCCGTTTTCACCAATTGCATCATTATGCCGGAGAGGTTTTTGTCGAGCTTGTGCCCCTGGACCAGAAGGCCGAGCACGGCTCCGTAAGCGACCGTCATCGATAGCACAACATCGTCGATCTGGGTAAGGCGGGCATTATTCGAAATAACGGTGGCCAGTTCATGGGGCTGCATCGCATAGCGAACGGCCAGGGCGAGCGTGCGTTCGATGGCTTCGGTTGTATCGGCATTGCCGCCTGTTTGTCCCCATGGTAGTCCTTCCTGGACGCGCTTGCGCCAGGCGTTGCGGATGGATTGGCTGGTGTATCCGCCGGGTCCGTTCGCCGGAGTGCCGTCAAGCAAGGGAAAGAGCTCTTCGTCCATCCGCCTGCAGAAATCCGCTTCGTCATAACCACCTTGATCGACGAGCGAGCGGAGCATGAGCCTGAGAATAATGCCTGCCTGCGACAACTGGCCTGCTTTCAGGCCTTCATGGTAACGGCCGGGCTCGGGATCCGTATAAGTTGTGATCCAGTCACCATAGTCACGGTGAAGCTCTTCCAGGTCATAGTACCAGTGAGGCCCAACGCCCAGGGCGTCTCCGATAAAGGCACCCATGATGGCGCCGGCAGCACGATCTTGAAGGGCGGCGTCGGTCATGTTCTGATCCTCCCAGGCAGCGCGCTTGTCACCCGCAAGACACCGGTCCACCCAGCCTTGCAGGAATATTTTGCTGCGCTCATTTCCGATATTTCCAGCTTCATCATAACGACTCTCCTAAGTTGGGGGTGATTGCAGTGCCTTAATACGTATGCACGTATGCAGACCGAAGGCATTCGAGATCGATGTCCCTGATGGGACGTATCCCAGCCAGCGCTCGGTTAGTCTGGTTTCAAGGCGAACCGGCCGCTGCCCAGAAATATGATTGCTAGCCCTGACAAAAGGAAAAACCCCTGCAACTCCAATGCCCAGCCACCCATATTTGTAAGCGTGAATATCTGCGCCCGGTGAGCCAACGCTAGCGCAAATAGCATGTTGCCGGCAATGAGCAAACCCCCAATCCGTGAATAGACTCCAAGGATAACCATCAGGGCGCCCACTACCTCGCCAAAATAAACGCCATAGGCCAGCAACGACGGCAAGCTGATGGATGCGAGCATGTTGCGGATTGAGTCGAGAGATCCGGGATTCAGTATCTTGTGTAAACCATGAAGCAGCATCAGGACGCCAACCATCATGCGTACGATCAGCTTACCTATATCATCAAAACGGGATTGATTAAGCATGGAATTCCACCTCTCTTGGTTCAGTTATAGGGAGCAAGGTTGCATCCCCTTCAATATGTAACCTTCGCACCCGTTACTTCTGGTCCACCACCAATACGTCATGCCGATCGGTACCTGTCACCAGTCCCGGCGCGTTCCGAATCAGTCAGTGGTAGATATATGCAAGGTCTCGGACAACCAAATGCGCGTCCGGCTCGCTCGCACGCCACGCGGCGACAAACTGATCGGCGAGCTGACTGGATTGGCCACCGGAAGAAAAGATGCTTGAATTGAGTTGCAGGTTTCTCATGGAATTTCTCTCCATCAATGAAAGTAATGATATTTAACTTCTTATCGATCAGATAAAAAAGTACAATAATCTGGTATAGATCATCTATTTATTAGATAGGTTACGATGGCGCCTCATATCACCCTGGAGCAATGGCGATCATTGATCGCGGTCGTGGACGCTGGCGGATACGCCCAAGCAGCGGAAACGCTGTTCAAAAGTCAATCCGCCGTTACCTATGCGGTGCAAAAAATAGAATCGCTGCTTGGGGTGAAGGCGTTCGAGATTCAAGGGCGCAAGGCGATCCTCACGCCGACCGGACAGATGCTCTACCGGCGTGCGCTGGCGCTGGTGGATGAGGCAAATGATCTGGAGCGGGCGGCCCACACGCTGTCGGCCGGCTGGGAAGTGGTCATACACATCGCTGCTGAAATCCTCTTTCCCTCTAGCCTGCTATTGGCTTGTCTGGAGCGTTTTGGCCAGGAAAGCCCCCGTACGCGGGTCGAGCTGATCGAATCCGTGATTGGCGGCACTTCGGATGCGCTACTCAAGGGGGAGGTGGATCTGGCGATTCTGCCGCAGCTGCCACCCGGATTTCTTGGCAATCTCTTGATGCGGATACGATTGCTCGCGGTGGCTCATGCCGATCATCCCTTGCATCATCATGGCCGGGAATTGACCTATCGGGACCTGCGCGCCTATCGCCATCTGGTGGTACGGGATTCGGGTGCCAAGCGCGATCAACGTGCGGTAACCGTCGAAGTGGATCAGCGCTGGACGGTGGGTCAGGTCGCCACGTCGATTCAGGCAGTCTGCATGGGATATGGCTTTGCCTGGCTGCCGGAGGAGCATATTCGCGAGGAATTGCGGACAGGAATGCTCCGGCCACTGCCGTTGCGGGAAGGTGGGACGCGCGAGGTACCGCTCTACTTGGTTCTGGCCAATCCGGACTTTGCCGGTCCCGGGGCAAGACGTCTGGTGGAGATCATCAGGAAGTCGGTAGATGAGGAATACGTATCTGAAAAATCAGAATCCTCAGTTCAGTTGTACAGAGGTTTTTTCTCGAAATAGTTTTTATAAATATTCAAGCTGAATATGAGTTTCGAGAAGGAAACTACTGTCGCTAGCTGAGATAGACCACGTATTTACGCTCTAAAACTCGCATTACAGAATGAACAGAAAGCCGCGAATCGTGTCTTCACCCCCTTTTTTCAGAATCAGGCAGCGAGAGATATAATATATTTATTAATATAATGTTACTGGAACAACCTATATTTTACATTAAGAGTGTGAAGCTATCATCGCTGCGCCTGGCGCAACTGATAATACTCGGCAGAGCGGATGGCATTCAGGACTCCGCTAAGATACCAGCCGGATAATCGGTTTGATGGTGACCCCCTTCTCGCTGTCTTCAGCCGCCTGATTGATCTGCTCCAGTGTATAGAATTTCACCAGTTTGTCGAACGGAAAACGTCCCTGCATATAAAGCGCGACCAGAGCGGGGATAAAGAGATCCGGCTTACTGTCGCCCTCGATGATCCCGATAATACGCTTGCCTGTCGTCATTACGCCATTCACATCGAAACTCGCCTCGGTCCCCAGGGCTGGTGCCCCCACGATGCCGCAGGTGCCACGTATGGCGAGCGCATCGATGGCCTGGCGCAGTACCGCCGGGCGGCCGCTCGATTCGAGCGTAAAATCGACACCGCCGCCGATTATTTCCCGTACGGCTTCAACCGGATCGGTCTCGCGGCTATTTATGGTATGGGTCGCCCCGAGTTCCATGGCCAGCGCCAGGCGAGACGGCACCACATCCACCGCGATAATGATAGCGGCACCCGCCACGCGTGCGGCCATCACGGCGCTCAATCCCACCGCGCCGCCGCCGAACGCCGCGAAACTGCTGCCTGGATTGACTTTAAGCGCGTTCATCACGGCTCCCGCGCCGGTTTGAATACCGCAGCCAAGCGGGCCGAGCAGTTCCAGCGGAGCATCCTTTGGCACCTTGATGACGTTGCGCTCGTGGATCAGCGCAAAAGTGCCAAACGATGACTGTCCGAAGAAATGGTCGTGGATCGGCTCGCTTGCATCTTGGGTGGCCGTGCTGCCGTCTTCACGGGTGCCGCCGAAATTAAGCGCATAGAAGTTTTCGCAATAGGTCAGATCGCCGCGCAAGCAGGGTTTGCAGTGGCCGCACCACATATAGGTCAGCACGACGTGATCGCCTACCGCCACTTTCTTCACGCCGCCGCCGACCTGCTCTACCACGCCCGAGCCTTCGTGTCCGAGTACGATGGGCAGAGGCACGTCATAGAGCTGGTCGCGTGCCACCATGTCCGTGTGGCACATGCCGGCTGCAACCACCCGTACCAGCACCTCGTCGGGGCGCGGCTCATCCAAACTGAGCGTCTCGATCTGGAAAGGACCGCCCTTCCGGCGTATCGTTGCCGCCTTGATTTTTCTCATCCCTGGCCTCCGATATTTGTCATTTAATTAGTTCCGGAAAATGATCTCTGGCGCGGCGCGGTCATGAGCCGTGGTACCCAATAGGTATTCGGCGGTACTCACTGGCAACAGTTCGGCGTCACCCCGAGTAAAGGAAAACTCGATAAGCGCGCGCCCCCTCTAAACCTCCAGCGGCTAAATTTCTACAGCCGAATGCCCGATTTCCCCGGAGCGAGGATTCCGTTGGGGTCCAACGCCTTTTTAAGAATCTTGTTGACGTTGCGCTGCACCGGGCCGTAGGTATCAGCCACCTTGTCCATGAACGCAGTATTGACCCGATAGATTCCGTATCCCTGCGCTGAAAACGTCGTCACCAGCTCGTCGAAGCACTGGTAGGCCGCTTTCACCTGTTTCGGGTTGGTCTTATCGTACAAGACATCGACGACATGATGCATGTCACGCATGCCGACAATGAATTCGCCGGAATAATCCAGTCCGTACTTGCCGAGAATCTGCTTGGTCAGGGACATCTGCTTGAGCGTCTCGCTGCCGCGCGCCTGGGAAACCGGCGCGAACCACATCGAGCCGCCGCCGCCGCGCCAGTTGTAGAGGGAAAATTCCGTCAGCGTCATATCCCCGCGCATGAGCTTGGCGCGGTAAACAAATGCGGGGTCCTCAGCCGCTTCTTGCTCGGTCAGGATCTTTGCTTTGCCGGATTTGCTGAATGCCTGCGTCACGATCTTCCAGTTCACGTCGATCTGTTCCTGTGTGCCGTAAAGCGCCGCATACACGTTCCAGATTCCCAGCTTGTGGTCCTTGGTGATCTTGCGCACCGCCTCGTCCGTAATCGATCCGGCCCCGCTCACATAGTCGCTGCGCCGCGCCTTCACCGGCGCTTCGTACAACGCATGGGCGATGACGACCGCGTTGGGAATCACGCCGCTGATGCGCAGCGGCCGGATGATTTCCACGATCTCCACGATGTCTTCCTCATGCTCGTACTGGATAACGAACGGCTTGAAAGCGGGTGGAGCGGGCATGAGCCAGAAACCGAATTTGGTGACAATGCCATAGTTGGACTGGGTGAAGATTCCATCCAGATAAGGACCGTATCCCCACTTGAAAACCTGCCAGGTGTTGGAGTTCGGCATCGATCCCATGCCGGTGCGCAGCACTTCGCCATTCGCCAGCACCACTTCCATGCCGCAGGCAAACATGAAATGCTCGCCATAGGGCGTATAGCCTACCCCCCGGTCCAGCGTATTGCCAACCGGTCCCGCGATCGCCGAGGGAGCCGGCATGGATAGCCATAAGCCCAGCTTGTGTTCGGCGATATGGTCGTAGAGCTGTTTATAGGTGACCCCGGGCTCGACCAGGGCATAGGCCAGGTCTTTGTCGACTTCGAGAATGCGGTTCATCCGCTTGAGATCGAGTACAACCTGGCCGCGTTCGGCCGGCGCCGCGGAACCATAACCCAGATTTTTGCCGGTTGAGATGGGCCAGACAGGTACTTTGTACTGGTTGCAGATACCCACAATCTTCTGGATCTGCTCCACCGTTGTGGCCATGAGCGCCGCGGAAGGGGCATGTTCGGAGTCCGGCACCGGCATCATGGTTTTGATGTAAGGTGCAAGCTGTTCCGCGCTGGTGAGAACGGATGCCTTGCCAAGAACACCGCGAAACGCCTTGATGGCGGCATCAAAGGTTTGTTCGGATACCCCCTTGGGCAGTGCAATATATTTACCGGCCATTATTTGTTCTCCCTGGCGCTACGCTAAATGTCGATTACGAATGAGGTGAACCGCTCTGCCGGGCCGATTGGTTCACCGCGTCCGTTCACTTTATCCTTACTTGGCCGGTGCACGAACGCGCGGCTGGAGCAGGATTCCTGAAACGCACTCGTGCCTAACGCCGCAGCCATGACGGCATAACCCACCGATTCCATCCAGCCAGCGGATTGAGGTTGCCCAGCCCCCCTCCTTGCGCCTGCTTCGCGGGTGGATACCTGCCGGGAAACAGAGGTCCATCCTCCTGCTGTGTTCCAGCCAAGCGATTCGCATCCGTCTGAAGGCGAAAGACCGGAACAATGGAGATGGATGGCATCCGGTCCATCGAGCCGGTAAGCCAGGAAGCCTGGCCAATAGGTAAAAGAACCGGGGTTAGGCCCGCTTGCCGCTATGCTATCCGCCCGCATCTGCGTGGAAGAATGCTCTGCGGAAAGAAAATTCTCTACGATGGAAAAACTGCCCTGATTCTCGATGAGCCGAGAGGCAAGAATACCTCCCGCGCTGTGCATCGGCGATGCGGCGGCCCATACGTGGCGAAGCTCGGGAATACCGGGGGAAATACCGTGCATGAAGGCGTCATCACCGGAAGACGCGTGTGAACCCAGCAAGATCAGCCTGGCGCCGGCATTGCGCGCCAGTTCCATGAAAATCGCCGCGCTGCCATCGTCCATTACGGCAATCCACCGCGTATCGCGGGATTTTTCCAGCAATCCGGTCACTCTCTCATAGTCATTGAGCAGCCCGCCTGTCAGCTTTACCACCTGGGGTGCGTCGAGTCCCGCCACCCCTGCCCCAGTTGCCCCGCTCTCCATACCATCGTATCGGGCATTGGCGGCATAGGCCGTGCGGATGCCGGCGGCAAACTCAGCATCCAGGGGCGTGTTCCCCAGCAGCAACCCGAACCTTCCGGCCCTCCCGGCGGGTGCGCTAGCAAATGCTCCCGGTGGGATGCCCAGCGCCAGCAGCGTGCCACCCGTCAATACACCTTTCATGAGATTGCGCCGGTTAACGTCCATTGATCAAGCCTTCCTTGCCAGTCTATTAATTCTTCGAAATATATTCAGCCAGTTTTATGAGCGATTCATCGTCGATTTCGGAGGAACGAAAAGCTGGCATCGCCCGGTGTCCATTCCGCACGATGGTACGGATATACGCTGCGGGAAGGCTGCGGCCACGGATCTGCGGACCGATCTGTGCATCGTGGCAATATCCGCAAACCTTGGCGTAGACTTCGGCCCCATCTTTCCAGACGAAGCCGCGAGAGGGAACGTCCTGCGGCGCTGCCCAAGCACTATTTGCCGTAATAACAATAACGGTCGCTATCGCCAGCATCAAACCGGATGTTGCGCCTCCCGGTCTTGTAGTTTTCATATCGCGCCTCCCGGAAAGATTCATAGTGAATACCATACCGCACGGTTTATCTGCCAGCGGCCAATGAGGGCTTGATAAACGGATTGATGAGTTTAATTAGATTATTACAGAATGGTGGTGTTTGTCTATCCAGGTCTCTTTATAGACGCTTCTTTTATATGGAATTATTTTCTATTTATAGTACAATGAGAATGGTTCGTATTATTGGCAACATTGGTATTGTCATTGTTATTTAATAACGGGAAAGCGGCAAGCTATCTTAAATAAATAATTGATTTAAATAATGATAATCTAATAAAACTTAGAAATTTAACCATATAAATAATTGTAATGGGAGAAGAATACTGTGTCACGCAATAGTAGATATCATTCAAAATTAGCAGACAATCGCGCCATAAAACTCAAAGAATCCGCTCTAACCAAACAAAAACACGACCGTAATTCGTTTACAAAAACGCTTAATAGTGGATTAATCTGCTTCAGTATGGGCATCGCCATGGGGCTTCCCCATAGCGTTCTGGCCGAGCCTTCCGCCGGCACCGAGATTCCTGCCGGCACCACCGTTCACGCGTACGATATTTCTTCGGGTCCACTGGAAACAGCGCTTAATCAATTTGCAAATCAGTCAGGCATCAATATTTCATTTGACGCTGCTCACGTAAGCGGAATAAGCGCCCAGGAACTGAAGGGCAGCTTTACTGCTCAAGCCGGGTTGAACCGCCTTCTGGCGGGAAGCGGTCTGGAACCGGTAGTGCAAGCGGGCGGGTATGTCGTCAGGAAACCCGTTACCACAACCAATCAGCCCGCGACGCTGTCACCGGTTAATGTAATCGCGCAGACCATCACCGACCCGACGGATGGCTATATGGCCACGAAAAGTTATAGCGCGACCAGGACCGATACACCCTTGCGCGATGTCCCGCAATCCATCACCGTGGTGACGCGGGATCTCATTAAAGACCAAAACATTCTGAGCATGAGTGACGTGGTGCGTTATGTGCCGGGTGTAGGCATATCGCAAGGGGAAGGCAATCGGGATGCGGTTATTTTCCGCGGCAACAATTCAACGGGAGATTTTTTTGTGGATGGACTGCGCGATGACGTTCAGTATTATCGCGATATCTACAACATTGACCGGGTTGAAGTTCTGAAGGGGGCCAATGGCATGATTTTTGGCCGTGGCGGAGGGGGTGGCGTGATCAATCGCGTAACCAAGGAAGCCGGTTGGACACCGATTACAGAAATTTCAGCCCAGTATGGATCTTACAGTCAGAAGCGCGTGGCGGTCGACATCGGCCGGGCCATAAACGACATAGCTGCGTTTCGTCTCAATGCCATGTATGAGCATTCGAACAGCTACCGTAACGGAGTAGACCTGGAGCGTGGCGGCGTCAATCCAACGTTGACCATCAAACCCAGCGCCCAAACCAAGATTGTTTTGGGCGGCGAATACTTTACCGACAACCGCGTAGCCGATCGCGGCGTGCCGTCATTTGGGGCCACATTCGCAAGCGGGAGCATACCTGGGCTCGTGGCTTCAGGCCGCCCCTCCGACACCCATCGATCGACATTTTTTGGCAATGCGGCGAACAGCCCGACCCATACCAACGTCTGGGCATTGAACTCGCTGTTCGAGCACGCGTTCGACAATGGGCTTACCGTCCGTAATCGCACACGCTATGCCAGTTACGACAAGTTTTATCAGAATGTTTTTGCCAACGGGCCGGCGACGGCACAGGATGCCACGGGAACGGTAGCCATAGGGGCGTATAACAATGGGACTCAGCGCGACAATATCTTTAATCAGACGGATTTCCTGTACACGCTGAATACCTGGGGAGTAAAGCATGAGTTCATGACCGGCGTGGAATATGGCCGACAGGTGACGGATAATCTGCGCAATACCGGGTTTTTCAATAATACCGCTACCAGCGTGAATGTTCCTTTTTTCAACCCTCTGGCCTCGACTCCCGTCACATTCAGACAAAGTGCCACTGATGCCAGCAATCACGGCGTGGTGGAGGTAGTAGGTGTCTATTTACAGGATCAGATTACGCTCCATCCCCAGCTCAAAGCGGTTCTGGGCTTACGCTACGATAATTTTGAGACGAATTTCCTCAACAACCGTAATGGCCAGCGAGTCCATTCCAATGATAATTTGCTCTCACCCAGGGCGGGACTGATTTACAAGCCCATCGAAACGATGTCGATTTACGGTAATTATAGCTTGGCCTATGTACCGCGCGCCGGTGACCAGCTCGCCTCGCTGACGCTGACGAATGCAGCACTCAAACCGGAACAGTTCATGAATCTGGAGCTGGGCGCCAAATGGGATATCCGCCCTGATCTGGCGCTGACCGCAGCGTTGTACCAGCTGGAGCGCAACAATGTCATCGTTCCCGTCCCCAATGATCCTACCCGAACAATGCTGGTCGACGGTCAGCGTTCCAGAGGTGCCGAAGTCGGCTTGATGGGTCGCATCACCCCGCAATGGAGCGTCATGGGGGGTTACGCCTATACGGATGCGGAGATCACCAAGACCCAATCAGTCACTGCCCAGGCGGGAGCGGTCGTGGCGCAAGTCCCCAAACATACCTTCTCGATGTGGAATCGCTATGATTTCGCGCCTTGGCTGGGTTTAGCTCTCGGGGTAGTTCATCGCAGCCACATGTACGCCGCGCTGGATAATACCGTGTTATTACCGGGTTTCACACGACTGGATTCAGCCATGTACGTTAGGCTCAACAAGACCCTCCGCGTCCAGGCGAATATCGAAAATATCGCCAATATCGATTATGTTGCGTCCGCTCACAACAACAACAACATCCTGCCGGGCGCGCCGCGCATTTATCGCTTGACGGTTGTCGCCAACTTCTAGGCTCATTCACGGCTAGAACTCGAACTGGCAACTTCCGATAGGATGGGTGGAGCATCGCTTCCCCATCCTATCGAAAACCATACAGCGGTATTTATGTAGATGATCTGCCCTGCACCTCCTCCGAATGCATGGGAAATATCACTCCTTCCTGCCGTGTTCTTCTATCAACGCCAGCAATTGTTTGAAATCGATGGGCTTTGTCATGTGGACATCGAACCCGGCCTCTCTTGCCAGTTTCTTATCCTTTTCCTGGCCCCATCCCGTGGCCGCAAACAGACGCATATTCGCACCCCAGGGTGCCGATCGAATTTGGCGCGCCACTTCATAGCCATTGAGATAAGGCATGCCGATATCCAGCAATGCGATATCGGGCAGAAATCGTGCCGCCGTCTCCAGCGCCGCACGGCCATCGTGAACGGCAGTTGTTTCATGCCCGCCGCGTTGCAGCAACATCGAGATTGCGGTGGCCGCCGACGTATTGTCGTCTGCAACAAGAATCCGGTATTTTGCCTTGAATGCATGAGCTCCAGAATCCGGAGCTGGCTGCGTCATCCCTGAAGGAGATATCTGCGCGGCGATCTCCGTCGGCTTTGCCAGCGGCAGCCCGACGCGAAAAGTACTGCCCTGCCCAAGCCCCCTACTCTCGGCACGGGCCCAGCCACCATGCAGCGCGACAATAGCGCGCACCAAGGCAAGTCCAATGCCCAATCCGGCGGTGGTTCGATCACTTGTGGATTTTCTCTGTGAAAACATACCGAATATTTCCTCGGTAAACAACGGATCGATTCCAATACCGTTGTCCGTAACGCTTACTACGATGCCTTCGGCGGCTGTATTGACATCCAGGGTGATCCTGCCTCCGGGGTTGGTATATTTCGCGGAATTGGCCAACAGATTGGTGAAAACCTGGGTAAGCCGCATCGGGTCGCCATAAACCACTACTGATGAAGGGGGCTTCGTTACCGATAATATGTGATGGGCCGTATCGATATGAGGCCGCATGACCTCCACAGCGGCGTCTATGATCGAAGCCAGCGTCACGCACTGCTTATGAAGCGTCATTCGTCCCAGCGACAAGCGCGAAATATCCAGAAGATCATCCAGGAGAACCTTCATGGCCCTGCATTGACGCTGTACGATCCGTATGGCTTTTTCGCGCTCCCTGCTGCCCAGATTGGGTGATTCCATTAACATGGCTGAGCTGTCGATCGCTGCCAAAGGATTGCGCAACTCATGTGAAAGCGTGGCAATAAACTCGTCTTTCCGCCGATCCGCCTCCTGCAGTTGCTCGGTTATGCGCAGGCGCTCGATAAAATCGGAGGCCTGCCGCGCATAGAGATCAAGCATACTCAATTCGTGTTCGGCCGGGGTGCGAGGCAAACGGAAATGTGTGGTGAGCATGCCGAGCGGCTGACCATCGCGGCTAAACAGGGGTGTGGACTGGACAGCCCTGTAACCCGCCTTATCGGCGGCTGCGCGGTAACCCGCATAGCGTTCGTCCGCCCGGACATCCTCGATCATCCACCGTTGCCGGCTGGCCAGCGCGCGGGAGCAAGCGGCGTCTCCATCCGCATCGACAGTTTTGAATTGATCGAGAAAATCCTGTTCAAAGCCGTGGTGAGCAGCAATGGTCAATAACTTGTTTACCGGGTCATACAACTGAACAACACCCATGTCGGCGCCAAGCAAGACCACGGCCGCTCCCAATATTTCTCTCAGTGCGGCCGGCAAATCGGAGGTATCAACCAGACGCGAACTGAGCTCGTGCAGACAATTAAGGGAAGAAATCTCGGCTTCAAGCTGGTTCTGGGCGTTTCGCAGCGCCTCCTCGATCTGCCCCCGTTCCCGGATTTGACGCCGCAACGTTTTATTGACATGTGACAACGCCATGGTGCGCTCGTCCACTCGCTTTTCAAGCAAGTCGCGCGCATCCATACTCTTATTAATGGAGCACATAATGTGATAAGCCGCAGAGGCAAAGCGCGACAGGCTGGTCATCAGACGAACATCTTCTCTGTCGAATTTGCGCTCGATTGAGTGCTGCATTACCCAAACGGTACCCACGGGCTTGTTCCCATCATGGAACGGCAGGATCAAAGCTTCCATTATCAGTGGGTCCATGCTCTTCAGCGGGGTGAAATAGCTGCCCGGTTCCAGAAACAGAATTGGCGAATTCTGCTCCAGGACAATACCGCACGGGCTTTCGGCATAAGGTATCCGGGCTCCCGCATTTTCCGCGAACGACCCGGCACAGGCATGCCAACGGAAGGCTTTACCGTCGGATTCGAGAATACTGATGCCGGCGGACCCGGCATGACACAGCTCAAGGGCGATCTCCGCCAGTTTCTGCAAAAGATTGCGGGGCCGGTTCGCAAGCTCATCGGCCAAGATCACGAGCGCGCGGTTTTCAGCCTCGAAATCTTTAGTACGAGATGGGCGCTTCAACAGAAAATCCATTCCGAAGGCTAGCTCCGGTGGAAACCGGGATGAATCGAGCGGCGGCAAATCACTACGATCATTGTTAATCAATTTTCACCTCCTGGCCGAATATTGCCCGTTGGGAAATACTATTTTTTACAATGTCGCCCTTTTTGTATTTTGTCAGTTTCGTTATATACCCAGGCTGAGGCTCGCTTCTGTGCGGAAGCGCGCATAATAAAAGCCGAAACGGAGAGGCAATCAAAGAAAATCTGCCTTGGCCAGATGGCTTCGGTATCTACAGCGGCGATCTGCCGGTGGGTGGTTCAGCCGACGGCAGCATTGTGATATTCGACTTCGCTACCTCTACTGCGATCGATTATTTGCGCGACATAAAACCCGATGTCATATCGATAGACGGATTATGGGATTGCAATTCGGCAATGGCACGAACCTTGGCGAGGCCGATGCATTTTATTTCGTGGTGGGGCAGGAATCTGACTAACCTGGCTATGCCGCTTGGTAGCTTTGAGCGGCGATAGACATCCGGCTGCAACATTTAATCATGCGCATGGCTTAGGTCAGTAGTATTTCGGGCTTGAAGGGTGATTAATGCGCAGCATGCCATCAATTCAATCCTAATCCCTGCTTTATCAATGGTTCTTTCTAAGGGAAACACTTAGTAAAAAACCAAGGTTTCCCTAATATACGGCGGGTATTGACTAAGCTAGGATGCAATCATATTAATCCTAATAGGATTTGCAATCATGAAAACAAAACTTGGAAATGTCTTCGCAACGTTGTCCATGATTGGTCTGCTGGTTTCGGCAAGCTCATCGGTCGTTGCAGAGCAGTCGATCGACACTCCGGAAATTCGCGCTGCCGCTCGACATTCCGTCACCCGCGGCGATCATGAATCTATTGCAAAATACTATGAGAATACCGCTGCGCAGATGCAGGCAAAGGTAAAGGAACAAAAAGCGCTGCTGGAGCAATATGAAAACAGGAGCTATCTCTACGGCCGGCAAGCTCAAGACCTTCAATCGCACACTTCGGCGTTGATCCGCGATTATGAAAAAGGCGCGGAAGACAGCATACGAGCTGCAACCCTGCATCGACAAATGGCTGCCAAGATAAATCAAAATCATGCAGCCACGCAGCTGACTGAGTCCGCTACCGGGTTGTAACACTCCGGTAGGACCAATCGATCACGCTCTTGACCCAAGAGAGATTTCCGCAAACGAGTCAATTGCCCGGTGCTTTATGCGCCGGGCAACTTTTTATGCCTGCTGCGGTACCGCATGCTCGGCTTTCTTCCTATCCTGCCTGATGCTCGCATCCCAAAACGCATTGCCTAAATATCGATTAAATCCTTGAACACCCCGAATTAAGATAGTTTAAGGGAGTTATCCACAACCTTGTCCAGCTGAGATGTGGATACTCCAAAATGGGAATTCTCACGGCTCCATATAAATCATCCATGACACGCCAAAACGGTCGGCTACCATACCGAAGCGTGGCGAATAGAAAGTTTTAGCCAACGGCATCTGCACCTGCCCGCCCTCGGCCAGCGCAGCGAATAGCCGGTTGGCCTCGGCCTCGCTGGAGACGATGAGCGACAATGAGAAACCCTGGAAGCTCGGCTTTCCCTGGCAGTGACCGTCGGAAGCCATCACCGTGGTATCACCGATGCGGAAGCTCGCATGCATTACCTTATTTTCGGAACCAGCAGGAGGCATACAGGATTCACCGGATTTTCCGGCTTCGCTGGATTCGGCTGGTGCGGGAGGCGCGTCCTTGAAGCGCATGAGCATCGTCACCTCGGCACCGAGTGCGCCACGATAGAACTCCAGTGCTTCTTCGCACCGGCCATCAAAGAATAGATAGGTTTGAACTTGCATGATGTCTCCTTTCAAGGTTGTAAGTAAACTTAGGGAACGTCCATTCAGCCGTGATGCGACTACTGTCTGCCGGCTATCTGCGCACGCATGCGCTCTTCCGACTGCCTGAGCTCGGGCGTGAATTCGTCACCGAAGTCCTCTGCCTCGAATACCTGGCGAATCTCGATCTCGGACTCCCCTTCAAGAGGATTGGGACAGCGCTTGACCCACTCGATCGCCTCCTCCTTCGATTTCACCTGGAACAGCCAGTAACCGGCAATCAGTTCTTTCGTCTCGATGAAAGGCCCGTCAATTACGGTGCGTTTGTCTCCGGAAAACTTGACACGGGCACCCTTCGAGCTCGGCTGAAGCCCTTCGCCCGCGAGCATCACACCGGCCTTCACCAGTTCCTCGTTGTACTGCCCCATGTCCGTGAGTAGCTTCTCGCTCGGCATGACGCCTGCTTCTGTGCTTTTGTCAGCTCTGATCATTACCATGAATCGCATTGTTGCACCTCCATTTGGTTTCGGGTTGGGAGCCAGGCTTCCCGGACGAACTCGGTGGGATAAACCAGGGCTCTATCTCTATGTCGAACGAGGGCCCGCGAAATCGACAAGCCGAACGGTTCTTTATTATGAATTGTCCGGGTAGAACCCTGCCATGGCTTATCGAGGCTGATTTTCACCGTCTTGCAAAGATAACTGAGTTCAGCCGCTTCTCACTTCATTTTCCGTGTCTCGACACCTGCACCAGATAATCGGCAAGATTATCAAAGGACTCGTTCCAGCCTCCCTCATGCGAATCACGATTTTCGACCGATTTGAAGATTGCTTGACGGAAGACTTGCGTTGTCTTGCCGTCGTGCTCGGTGAGACTTACCGTCACCAGCGTTTCATGATCGGGTTTGCCTTCCGCATCCTCCCAGGTATGAGTAAAGACGAGCTGCTCCGGTTCCACAATCTCCCGATAGAAACCTCGAACCCAATAATCTTTGCCCTCCGGAGAACGCATGCAGACCCGCCAGGCGCCTCCCGGCCGAATGTCCGACTGGTGGAAAGGCGTGGTGAAACCGCGCGGACAGCACCAGTGTGCGAGATGCTCAGGCTGAGTCCAGGCCTTGAAGACCAGGCTGCGTGGTGCATCGAAGATGCGAGTGATGACGAGTATTCGTTCCGCCGATGCCGCGGCGGGCTCATTTTTTTCGCTCATATTTCTCTCCTTTATCTTGCAACTCGAGTAAGTAATCGTCGAGGCGGTGAAAACTCTGCTCCCAGAAGAGCCGGTAGTGCTCGAGCCAATCTGTCGCTTCCGCGAGCGGCTTTGCCTCCAATCGGCAAGGTCGCCACTGTGCCGAGCGGCCACGAACGATCAACCGGGCGCGCTCCAGCACTTTGAGATGCTTGGAAACAGCGGGCAGGCTCATTTCGAAAGGCGCGGCCAGCTCCTTGACGGAGGCCTCACCCATGGCGAGGCGAGCCAGGATCGCCCGCCGGGTAGGATCGGCAAGCGCGGCAAAGGTATTGCTGAGTTGATCAGGCAGCATAAATATTAAACCGGATGGTTAATTAACCTGATAGTAAAATAAACTTTTGGAAAGATCTTGTCAAGCCACCATTCAAATATGCGGCATATTTGCCGGAAGGATCACTGTTTACAAAAAGGTATGAGCAGAGAGCGGGTCCCATTCCTACTTGGTCCACTCAGGGACGCGGATTAACAA
This sequence comes from Nitrosospira multiformis, assembly GCF_900103165.1. NCBI lineage: Bacteria > Pseudomonadati > Pseudomonadota > Betaproteobacteria > Nitrosomonadales > Nitrosomonadaceae > Nitrosospira > Nitrosospira multiformis. Next base: position 2,304,185 of record NZ_FNKY01000001.1, read on the forward strand.
TACCTGTAATTTCTTACAGCTATTCAAGAAATACATTTTATTGTCCAATGGCTTGGTCGTTCAATCTCTGACTCGGCACATGGGTGGAGAGCGTGCCGATGCCGCTATCGTTTGTTTAGCTGGCTCACTCGCTTGGCTTGCTGATCGGCTTAATGGCGGCTGCGATAGTCCGGGGTGTTTGAGGTTGAAGTAGTAGTAATAGGCTTGGAGGAAGAGGAAGAACCCAAGAAGAAATAACCGGGTCATGGCCCTGCCTGGTTTTAGGCCAGACAGGGTCTTATGCCTTCCAGTTCGAATACTTGCCATGAATTTAGCCGTTATCAAATACGATACCGAAAAATATGATTTTCGCGCATGGGCTTCGTCTGTGCTGGGCTTTGAACCGCTAGAGAATATTCATGAGCGAGCCGATTTGAAAGCTTATGAGGATGTGGCCGCGCAAATCAATACTTGCCGTGACGAATTGACCAGCGGCTTTGGCCATTGCAAGCCAATTTATATGGATTTCATTCAATCGGTCATCGCACCGTTTTACGGCGGCATCAATTCATACCAGATTCCGCCGTCTTTCCGTTTTCATTTCAGCGGAAAGGGGAGTAGCGCCTTTCACCGGGATAGGGATTACGGTGTCAATCCCGGTCATCTCAACGTCTGGATACCGTTGACACAGGTCCGAGGCTCCAACAGTATCTGGATTGAAAGCGAAGAGGGTCTGAGCGACTTCTCACCAGTCGAACTTGAATATGGCCAGGCACTGATCTTCGACGGCCCCAATCTCTGTCATGGTAGCGTCTTCAATGACACCCCTTCCTCTCGTGTCAGCATGGATTTCAGATTTTCTCCATGCCGCGCTCGGGACTAAGGGAACGTCATATTTTTTGCCTATGACAAGGTGATCTATCTGTTCAGGTCGATCACTTACTGGCAGTTGGCAACACGTCTTTGGCTATCTGGAATTAAACTGCGGTTACACCAGCTCGATTTGTATTTTGCGCCCTACCAGGGTGGCGGCGCGTTGCAGGCTTGATAGCGTTACATCGCTGGCCGGATTGAGCAGGCGATCCACCTGCGAGCGGCTGGTTCTCAATAACGTGGCCATCCGGCTTTTGGTAAGCGACTGCGCCTTCATTGCCTCCACGAGTTGCCAGGCGATAACTTCTTTGATGGCTCTGGTTTGGACTTCCTCAAGAATGCCTTCCTCTTCCAGGAAATCATTGAGGGTTGATCCGATATGCGTGCTGTTCATTTTTCCAGCTCCTTACTTTCATCGATGCTCATCACCATAAGTCTTTTTCCGGATACGAAGCATAATCCGCCGCTTCCGCCATGGTCGCGCTGGCAGGCACCAATCCGTCCAAGGAAGCGGCCTCACCATCAAATTGAAGGTCAAGCGAGGGTAAAAAGTATTTGTAGATCATAACGCTAAACTAAAAATGAGTGATCAGCCGCTGGCTTCAGAACTATGAACGACAGGACTCCTAAATAAGCCATCGGACTCCGGGAATAAATTTCTGCAGAAATTTCATCGTTTAATGAAGACTTGCCGGAATGCCGGAAAAGCGTGCCATCAGTCCGTTGGCATCGATACCCGCTCTACCAGCCATATATAACGCCGCCTGGATATCAAGACTATCGGATGCGGGATGCAGGACAAGCAGATGAAGGTGATGGGCGATTGCCGACCGTGTGACAGGATCGGGAGGGCACCGCCGTTTGGCGGTAAGCCATGACAAGGCTGCTAACAGCAGACTGACCGAAGGTTTATGCTCGTCTTTGGAATTTCGCATATTCGAGTGATCTGAGGCGCATATCCACCGGTTTATCAATGGTTAAAGTCTGGCGCACGGCCAAGAACTGGGTTACGGATCATCCTGCCGTGAGACACAGATCTTCAATTATGACCCGTGAATTTATTGCCCGAACCATGCTATCAGCAATACTAAACGATAATGATAATGATTGTCAATTAGATTAATGCTGCCCAGCTCAACCCTGGATAATCCATTAGGTTGCGAAATGATGGTGAGACGGGCTGCGAGACAACTTTGCCAGTTAGGAGAAATCTATAGTTTGGACTATGGACGCCGGGCAAGCGGCAAAAATGATCGTAAACTGACCGCCAGTGCTTGCGTAGACTCGACGAAGCTGCCTGATGGATTCTCTTTGGTTGGATTCAGCCTTGGTAACTTCTTATGCTGGTTTCCGCACAGACCTGGGTATGAAGGGGAAGTATATTTTCCACTGGGGCGGACCGCTTCGCTGTCTGGCTTCTAGCGAAGCCAGACAGCGAAATCGCCAATCAATCAATAAGGAGATCCCATGAATACTGAATACGATATGCAATCATGTATTGAGGCGTGCACGAATTGCCACCAGACCTGTCTGGAAACAGCCATGAACCATTGCCTCGAAACAGGCGGCAAACACGTTGAGCCCGGGCATTTCCGTCTAATGATAAACTGCGCCGAGATTTGCCAAACCTCGGCCAATTCCATGCTGAGTGGCTCGGATTTCAGTAATCAGGTCTGTGCAGTTTGCGCGGATATCTGCGAAGCCTGTGCCGACAGCTGCGAGGAAGTCGGCGGCATGGATGACTGCGTTGCAGCCTGCCGCAAATGTGCCGGGAGTTGCCGTGAAATGTCCGGCACAAGCTGATCGGACGTAGGGCTAGGGTGATAATGCAAGGTCGCGCCAATAGGACTTTTACAGCATATCCTTTGAACATGCACGCCTAGAAAGTGAAATCGCGGGTGCCCTGCACTGCCCAAAAATCTGACTTACACAGTCCCCTAACATCGGTCAAGTGGCGCGGTCCCTCTCCCGAATGTTCGTTCGTAATGTCTTTATGCGGCGCGGACCCGATATAGGGCCTTCACCTTTTCACGAGTCTCCTGTATTTTGGTAGCATGATCTTATATTTATTTTTCGGACCTTTTTCTCTGCGTCTCGTGGGCGACGATCCCACCTTCATCACTTATCGATTCGCTGGCTGTCGGGATATTGATCTGCTTTACTTTCCAGGGAATTCTCCATGACGACTCTCAGTTTTAATCATCAATCTTGATAAGTTTGCCATTTTCACCAACCTCAATCTCCAACTCCTTACCATCGCGCCTCTTTACCTTGGCTTCGTAAACGGTCACCAATTTTCCATCTTTTGTCTCCGTTTCCTTCTCGATCTTCTCAATTTTTCCCCCACCCGCGTGTTTGGTTATTGTCTTTTGAACAGCGGCAGGAACCTGAGACCATTTTATCTTCTCCTCCTTTTTGATAAGTTTGCCATTTTCACCAACCTCAATCTCCAACTCCTTGCCATCGCGCCTCTTTACCTTGGCTTCGTAAACGGTCACCGATTTTCCATCTTTTGTCTCCGTCTCCTTCTCGATCTCCTCAATTTTTCCCCCACCCGCGTGTTTGGTTATTGTCTTTTGAACAGCGGCAGGAACCTGAGACCATTTTATCTTCTCCTCCCCGCCGGCGAAGCTGGAGGTGGCATATGCCATTGTGATCGGAAGAGCGATTAATAAAAGCGCTTTCTTCATGGCGGCCTCCTGAATAGTCAATATATGTATTAAAAAATATCTACAAGTCATGCAAAGTTGTGGCTTGTGTAATTTTTAGCGTAGCAAGCTGACAGCGCGCTGACATACTATACTATGCATCTTTCCTGACGGAGCACGGACGGTAGCGGGTGGTTCAAGCATCAATAACGCTTTACTCACTTCGCTGTTGATTTTCGATTTCTCAAAAGGTACATATACCAGGACAATGACCGCAGAGATAGCGTCTGGTGAACTCTCCTTATTTCTCTGTACGTCAGCCTCAAGTATCCATACATAACAAGGAAAAATTTAAACCAGATCTAACAAGAATGCCTCAGCGTGACTTGCTTGATTCGGCATAGTAAAGAATATTTCAAGTCAAAGCAGCAGAAGCAGCCTGTTTACGCCCTCTATGGGCTCCCCTAAGCAGAAGGGGGCAGGACGATATGTAACGAAGGAAGTTGAGAAGCAACGCTGTTCTTGCCTGCCTCAACCGGGCTGGTAACCCTACCTCAGGGACAAGGATGATCCGATCCTGGAGTCTTCCTCCCATCGCTCGGGATTTTCTAACATGATGCGGTGAAAATATCCAGGCTCGACCTTGCTACTGCCCCTATAGTGAAGCAATCAACTCCTTCAGGAGCTTGAAATCCACCGGCTTCGTCAGATGATGATCGAAGCCGGCCTCCTCAGACTGACGGCGATCTTCTTCCTGGCCCCAGCCAGTCAGGGCGATCATCTTGATATCGTCATATTGTGGTTGCTCGCGAATACGGCGCGCCACCTCGTAACCATTCATTCCCGGCATACCGATGTCCATCAGGATCACATTTGGCTGGTAATCGGAGAGCGCCGCCAGCGCCGCCAGGCCGCTATTGACAACCCGGACGTTAACGCCTATTGACTCAAGCAACATGGAAAGAACTTCGGCCGCGTCATGATTATCATCGACCACCAGTACGCGCAGGCCCTTCGGCGGAAGAGCCGCTTTCTCCGGCTCGGCACTTTTTCCGCGAGCGGATACCTCCGACAAAGGCAGACGCACAATGAATTCGCTGCCTCGATCCTTCCCTTCACTTATGGCCTCAATGGCGCCGCCGTGCATTTGCAGAAGGCGGTAGACCAGGTTGAGTCCGATACCCAGACCTTCCTGCGCACCGATACCGTTGCGGCGCTCCTGCGCAAACATATCGAACAGCCGAGGCAGCATGCCGGCCAGAATACCGATACCGTTGTCGCGCACGGATACCACGGCACTATTGCCTTCCTGGCGGGCAGTCAGCCAGATCTGTCCACCCGTTTTGGTGTAACGGACCGCGTTGTTGAGTAGATTGGTAAACACCTGCTCCAGGCGTACGATATCAGCGAGAACAATTAAAGGCGCTTCGGGAATAAATACGCTCAGTTTATGCTCCTTTTCGTTAATCAGCGGCATGCTCGCTTCCACCGCATTGCGCAGTACAACAGCCAAAGCGGTTGGTGTGGGCCGCAGCTCGATTTTTCCGCTGGTGATGCGTGATATCTCCAGCAGATCATCTACCAGCCGGATCATATAGTTGACTTGCCGGTTTATGACTGGCAGCAGGCGGGGAAGCGCCGTAATCCCGTCCGGCCGCGCGATGAGCGCCAATGCGTTGGAAATTGGCGCAAGCGGATTGCGCAGTTCATGTGCCAGCGTGGCCAGAAACTCATCCTTGCGGCGGTCGGTTTCGCGTAAGGCCGTTTCCGCATTGACGGTATCGGTGATGTCTATCGATATGCCGACATGACCCGCATACTCATCGGTAGCGGTAAACCAGGGCAGCGCGTAGGATTCCAGCCAGCGCCATTCACCCTTCGCGGTCTTGATCCGCACCCGCTGCCGAAAACGCAAGCGATCGCACAACGCCTGTTCGAACGCCGCCACATAGCCTGTTACGTCATCGGGATGAATAATCGAATGCCAGCCGGTATGCATCAAATCTTCCGCAGCGACTCCAATTATCTCCACAAACCGCTGATTAACATAAACATTATTCCCCTGCGCATCTACCTGCCAGATTAGCGCTGGCGAAGCTTCCGCCATGGCGCGAAACCGTGCTTCGCTCTCGCGCAGACTCTGTTCGACGTGCTTGCGCCTGGTTATGTCAATCACATATTCAACACCCTCATGTTTGCTGATCTGCTTCGCGGCGAGCAAGGCCCACCAGCGCGAGCCATCCTTACGGAAGAATTCCTTTTCATAGGGGGTGGTGCGCCCCGTAGCCTTGAACTCCTCGATAGCCCGCAGCGAAACCGAAATCCATTCCGGCGGTGTCATCTCATCGCAGCGCAACCGTCCCGCCCTCTCATCCTCGCGGCTGAAGCCGCTCATCGTCAGAAACGCATCATTGGCTTGGGTAATCTGGCCTTCCGTATCCAGGAAAATGATGCCGACCGTATCGATTTCCAATGCGCAGCGAGAACGTTCCTCGCTTTCACGCAATGCGTTTTCGGCGCTTTTGCGTTTTTGCACGTGTGCGGTAACGTCAATGCCATGGCCCAGAATGTACTGGCAGGCGCCATGTTCGTCGAAAAGAGGCAGGTAGCTGACGTCGACAAAGCGCTCTTCCGATTGTCCGCCCGGTGTGCGTATGACTTTCACCGGCTGTTCGAATCCCACGAATGGCTCGCCGGAGGCCATTACCTGGATGAGGCTGTGCTGGATACCGTCGTGCGCCGCCTCCGGAAGCGCTTCGAAGGCCGGGCGGCCGATCAGCTCGCGGTGGCCGACAAGTTGATAGAACGCCTCATTGGCAAACTCAAAAACGAACTCCGGCCCCTTGAGTACATACAGGAATGATGGCGCGTTACGAAATACTTCCTCGAACAACTGAATCCGTTTTGCCTGCAGCGCTCCATACAGACGGATACGCTCCGCTTCGAGCGCGCGCGTACGGACCAATTCGGTCGTCTCGTTTATCGTTACCAGCACCCCCCCCGGCATACTTGTACCCATGCCATCTCCATGATTGGAGACGTCGCCAGGGATGGGGCTGTAGGTAAGCCTGAAAAAACCCTCTTTAAGTATCCCGCTGCGTTTAACGGTGAGTGGTTGATCATCGAAAATAAACGATTCGCGCCGCTGCATCACCCCTTCGCAGATCGGCGCGAGGAAATCTCTCACTTCCGGCCAGAACTCGGTGACTGGCTGGCCCAGGCAGGCAGGATGCTCGGTACCCATCCAATCCCGGCAACGGTCGTTATAGATCTGTACGAGTTTCGGCCCTAAAAACAACATGGCGGGCGACGGTAACAACAGTACAATGTTGATCGCAAATTTGAGATTTGACGGCCATGTCTGGATCGGCCCCAGGCCTGATTCAGTCCAGTCATGGGCATGGATGATCTCGCCCATTTCGCTGCCGCGCAGCCAGTCCGGGATTTCCGGCTTATTCATGAATATTCATTCCTGTGCTTCTGATGAAAAGTTTCTGGTGATGGTTATGACACAGGAGATAATGCTTCCGTGAACCGTTCTCATTTCCTGCTCAGATTAACACAATTATACGTAATATCCCTCCTCGATCGTGCGGAGAAACGCCGGCTACGATGCCTCATTGACCGGAATGTAAATAGGGTTATACTCCGGGAAATAGTTAAGGATAGGGATGATCCTAAATCTGGTAGTTGACCGCTTATTTAAAAGATCAGTTTATGATTAATGGCAATATTTCGTATTATTTTGACTCTCGCTTTTTGGGTAGGGCCGCTACGGGGTGAACTGTACAATTCTTTGCAGCCCAGGCTGCGCCGCAACTTCTTGGGATGGAACGGCCATTCTGCGTCGTTGCGTCTTGCCCTGTACCCCAAAAACCGCGCACTTCACTCTGTCCAACTACCGGATTCAGGATGATAGACGATAACGAAGAAAAACTGCTGCGCTCCGTTGCGTTGCAAACCTGCAATACCATACTCCTCGCACGTCAACGGGCCGAGAACGAACTCAAACAAGCCAAAAAATCGCTGGAGGAGAAAGCCAGACGGCTCGATCACTCTCTATCGATCCTGCGCGCCACCATAGAATCCACCGCCGATGGAATTCTGGTGACTGACCAGGATGGCCTGGTACTTCGCTTCAACGAACTGTATCTGCAAATGTGGCAGATCCCCCGGGATATCCCAAACTTGAGCGACCACAGGCAATTGCTGAAATTTTGCTGCAAGTGTGCGAAAAATCCTCAATGGCTTATGGAAGAGATAGAAGGCATTTACACATCCTGGCCCGCGGATAGTTATGACGTACTGGAACTCGCCGATGGCAGAGTATTCGAGCAGTTTTCCAAAATTCAGTATATTGAGAATCAGAGTATTGGCCGTGTCTGGAGCTTCAGGGATATCACTGCACGCAGGCATGCTGAAGATGCGCTACGGGAAAGCGGAGAGCGGCAGCACTTCATGGCCGAATCGATGCCCCTGAAAATATTTACCGCCCGGGCTGACGGTGTTGTGGATTATTTTAACCAGCAATGGAAAGACTACACTGGACTGCCCCTTGAGCAGATGGAATGCTGGGAAAACACAAAACTCATTCATCCCGATGACCTGGATGAGAATACCCGGCGCTGGCGCCACTCTCTTGCCACGGGAGAACCTTTCCAGATGGAAATCCGCCTTCGGCAGGCGGACGGCGGCTACCGCTGGCATCTGACCCGGGCCCATGCCAAGTGCGACACACTGGGAAAGGTATCGATGTGGGTGTGTTCGAGCACCGATATCGACAGCATAAAGCGGGCGGATGAAGAAAAGAAACAGCTTCTTGAGAGCGAACGGACCGCAAGGAACGAAGCCGAGCGAGCCAACCGGATGAAGGATGAGTTTCTGGCCACACTGTCTCATGAGCTCAGAACACCGCTTAATGCGATTCTCGGATGGGCGCAGCTCATTTCGCAAGGGACAATGAATCAGGAAACCGTTCGGCGGGGGCTCGAGACCATCGAAAGAAATGCGCGCATGCAAAATAAGCTTATCGAAGACCTTCTTGAGATGAGCAGCATCATCTCCGGGAAAATAAGACTTGATGTGCAACAGCTGAATCTTGCCAGCATAGCCGAAGCGGCGTTGGAGTCGTTGGCCCCGGCGGCGGAGGCCAAGGATATTCATCTGATAAAAAAGATTGATCCCGCCGCCGGGCTGGTCTCGGGCGATTATAACCGGCTCCAGCAGATAATTTGGAACCTTCTTTCCAATGCGGTCAAGTTTACGCCAAAGGGTGGCAATATCGAGGTTATCGTTGAGCGGGTGGCTTCATATCTTGAAATTACGGTAAAAGATTCGGGCATAGGCGTAAAGCCCGAGTTCCTGGCATACATTTTTGACCGGTTCCGTCAGGCCGATTCCTCGCTTACCCGGCACTACGGCGGCCTCGGTCTGGGACTCTCCATTGTGAAGCAGCTGGTAGCGCTTCATGGAGGAACAGTCCATGCGGAAAGCGCCGGCGAGGGGTTGGGCGCATCGTTTATCGTGAGCCTGCCGCTTGCATCCGCCGGCGGCAAGAGAGATCAACCTACGGCGGCATCGGCGGCATCGGCGGCCCCGGCTCCGCGCAACCGATACATTACGCTCTCCGGCATAAAAATTCTGGTCATTGACGACGAGTCGGATTCCCGCGAGCTTATCAATGAAGTGCTGACGGAATGCGATGCCAACGTAATCACCGCCGCCAGCGCCGCGGAAGGATTGGAGCTCCTGCAGAGCAGGAGGCCGGATGTCATCATCAGTGACATCGGCATGCCGGAAAAAGATGGATACCAGCTCATTCGCGAAGTGAGGAATCTTCCCGCAGCTCACGGCGGAAAAACGCCCGCCATTGCCCTTACCGCGTTTGCCCGGTCCGAAGACCGGACCCGGGCGATGATGGCCGGATATCAGATGCATCTTTCCAAACCTGTCGAATCGCATGAACTGATTGCCACCATCGGGAGTCTGAGCAAATGGACGCGAAAGCCATGGATAGGGGGGGAAACTTGAAGCCTCGGAAATCATGATGACGATCATACCTACCGAGCCCATCGGCAGCATCCCGAGACCGCCTGAATTAATCGAGGCGTTCGCCAACGGTGACCCCATGGACCCGAAGCTGGAGTCCCTCTACGAGATCGCGATACGGGATACCATCCAAAGATTCGAGGCGACGGGGTCGCCAGTCATTACCGATGGTGAACAGAGGAAATACCACAATTTCATCACTTACTGCGTAGATGGGCTCGAAAATACGACTCCCGATGGTTTCATCATTCCGTTCGAGGCAGGCCACCACCGTCGTATGCCGCAGCTCGCATCAGGACCGTTTCGTTACCGGATCTATGCGGACCGCTTTTTGGAAAAAGCCATGCGGTACACGCGCGTTCCCGTCAAACAGGCGGTTATTTCACCTTCCGCCTTGAGCCTTATGTATCCGGCCGAAGAGATTCCCGGATATTCGCGCGCGGAGTTTATTGACGATCTTATTCGCGAGCATGAAACCGAAGTTCGTCGCTGTCTTGATAAGGGTGCGCACAAGGTTCAAATCGACTTCACCGAGGGACGGCTCGCGCTGAAACTTGATCCCACGGGGAGGCTCCTCAACAGTTTTATCGATCTGAATAACCTGGCGCTCTCGCGTTTTACCTCCGCAGAACTTACGCGGATTGGAATACATACGTGCCCGGGTAGCGACCGGGATTCGACGCACAGTGCCGATGTCGATTATGCCGAGTTGTTACCTAGTCTGTTTCAATTGAAAGCGGGAAATTTTTATATCTCGCTGGCGCGTGAGCGGGATTACGTACGGGTGCTGAAGATCATTCGCGCCCATATGAAACCGGACCATCGGATTTTTATCGGCGTCGTCGATCCCATCAATCCGCAAATCGAAAACCCGGAACAAATCCGGGATCGCATTCTCGAAGCAGCCGGATATATTCCCATCGATCAGCTAGGCACGACGGATGACTGTGGTTTCTCGCCTTTCTGCGATGACACCTCCACAAGCCGCGACACAGCCTTCGAGAAGATACAGGCGCGCGTGCTCGGCACCGCCCTCGCATCAAGGGTACTGACGAGTGGTCAACATGGCTGATGAGAAGTGGATGGTATGACGGACCCCTGCAGCAGAAGTAGATCGGGCTAGTGTAGCGTAACCCGGCCATTCACTCACTACGTGGCAAAATAAACGAGTTTATTTTGCCATCAACCCACCTCAAAACCTATGCGCCGCTGGATTCTGACCGGAGTATCCGCCTGCGTAGCCGCCATCATACTTGGCGCGATTGGCGTGGGCGAATTGCTGAGCGGCGCGGCGCCCACCGCCGTGGATTCCCTGTCCGGCCCGGTGTCGTCCGATTTTCCGGTCGAATCCGTGCAGATTCCCCTCAATGCCGGCTCCCGTGACGCCGGTTTCGGCGTGCACGGCTGGTTGAGACGCGGCGCACACGGCGGCGGCGTGATATTGCTGGTTCATTCGATCCGCAGCAATCGCGTCGAGATGCTTAGCCGGGCCAAATTCCTGAATGCGCGGGGATACAGTGTTCTTCTCATCGATCTTCAGGCGCATGGCGAGACACCCGGCGAACGGATCACCTTTGGCGCGCTTGAATCAGAGAATGTGGAGGCCGCCGTGGCCTTTCTGCGAGAGAATTTCCCGTCTGAAAGGATTGCCGCCATTGGCGTTTCGCTGGGTGCGGCCGCTATCGTGCTGGCGAGCCATCCGTTAAGGCTTGACGCCGTGGTGCTCGAATCGCTGCACCCCACTATTGAAGAAGCCGTCGAAAACCGGTTGAGACTCCACCTTGGCGAGCTGGGACCGGCGCTTTCCCCGCTCCTGCTATGGCAACTAACGTTTCGCCTGAATATTTCGCCCGAGGCGTTGAATCCCATTACCCGCATAGGCGACCTCGATACGCCTTTGCTGCTGATATCCGGCACCGATGATCGGCATACGACTGTCGCGGAAACCAGGCGGTTATTTGAGGCCGCCCGGCAACCAAAAGAAATGTGGATAGTACCGGGAGGCGGACACTTCAACATGCATGCCTATGCAGGCAGGGAATATGAAGATCGCATACTGGATTTTCTTGATTCTTATATACGTGAACGGAAGAAATAACCGTCTATCTATTCAGGATTTCCGCATATTGTTATGCTATGCTTAATTATGTGAATGTTCTGGCACCATGGGCCTGTGCGGGATGGTTAAGCATAGCGTCACCCATCGAAGCCAGTGACGCGATTCAGTTTGGAGAAGTGTGGAATTAACCAATAATGGGGTTGCATCTGCTCTATCCCATCCTACCGAAAATCGTATGGAGGCACATGGTTTATGGATATGGCATTACAATTCCTGCCTTTGATCCAGGCTTGACCTCATGAATTTCCCGGCACTACGAGGTTTTTGGGCATGAAGATATCCCTCGTGCCTCGTGCCGCGCCCAGCAGCTGTCTACGCATATGGGTTGGAATTCTTGCTTCCCAGGCGCCCTCCCTCACCTGGTTTCTTGACGGCAATCCTGTTGCCGCGGCCCGGATACACCCGCTTCGGCCGCTTGCAAGTGCCATCCCGGTGGAGTTTCGCGGTGCGCTGCCGGCGGATAATTTTACTGGCGTATTCGAGATCGATGGCCTCCAATCGGGCACCGCCTATAAAATATCCCTCAGTGCAAGCGCCCTTGGCACGACAGCGAGCGCCGAACTGCGCACGAGAACGCTTCCCTCCAGCGTTCCCAGCGTCCTTGAGAGTACGTTCAACGTCCTGCTGGCCTCATGTTTTTACCAGGGAGAAGACAAAGCCGGGCTGGCTGGTATTTTCGCGAATCAGCTGAACGGCGCGGTGCGTCCTGATTTGACGCTGCTGCTAGGCGATCAGGTTTACCTGGATTTGCCCACGCTTGCGAATTTCCCAAATAACAAGGCCGCGCTTGCACGCAGGTTTGAAAGCAGCTACCGCGCAAACTGGCAGAAAGAAGAGGGTTATTCGCAATTATTCAAGGTTGCGCCCACCGCGGCCATACCCGATGATCACGAATACTGGAATAATTTTCCGCACTCCAGTCCGTTTATACAAAATAGCTGGACACAATCCGGACGCGATAACTGGACCGCGGCTGCGGCTGCATTGTATAAGGCTTTTCAATTCTCCTACGAACCCGATACCTATCATCATGGAGGCCCGGCCGAGTTGGGCGACGCATCGGTCATCAATGTTGAGCCGCTGTCATTCTTTATGGCGGATGGAAGATCGAAGCGCGACCCCAATCTGGCTACGATACTGACGGCTAGGGCGAGAAAACAGCTTGATCATTGGATTTCCGATACGATACAGCAGCGGCGGATAGGAGTGTTCATTACCGGGCAATCGATGCTCGGTTTGCCGGTAGGGGGATTGAGAGGCAGGGTCGCCGATTACCAGTTGGCGAACTATGGCGATTTCAGTGACCTCACGAATGCGCTGGGGCGGCTTGCCGAGGCCGGTCTGCCCGTCATTATGATCACCGGCGATGTGCACTGGGGGCGGCTCGCGGCAGCCCGGGACGCACGCACCGGACGGGAGTCGATATTCGAAATTATCTCCTCTCCCACGTCGCTTGTCAGTACCGTGGCAAAAGATCAGCTGCTCGCCCTCCGGGGAACGATTGCCGGCCAAACCGAGGCGTGGCCGCGCCATTCCAGTCCAGGGCCGGTACCGGAATTTCTGTGGTTCAGCGATTTTGGTTCACGATTTGTCTGCTCTCGGGGTCACGAGCAGCGTGGCAACCATTTTGTATTGCTTTCGTTCACGCGCAGCGGTGCCGGCATAAATTTGCGCACGACTTACTATCCGATTCACCAAGACTTCAGCCAACGCAGGCCGCAAGCCGTGCGTGAAATCTCACTCATCCCCGCATAAGGAGAACAGATGCCTACATTATCTTCCAGAGCCAAGTCGATCAACAAGGAATTCAAAGAGCACAAGAGGGCACGCGGAAAAACCAACATAGACTGGTTGCGCGCTCACTGGCGAAATGACAGGGTAGCGATATTGCTGCTGGGCGGCACGGGCCTGGTTGACTTCCGTCTCAGGGTTGCGCAATCGCATTTTCGTAATGATCTGACGCCCAGCCACTGGTCGCATGTGGCATTGCTGGGGCAAGGCGAAGCCAAAGCCCTGGCCACGGCACCCTTGTATGAAATCTCCCTGATGCCCGCCGAGGGCTTTGGTTTTCCTCCGGCAAGCAATGGCGTGCAAAAAACAGTTCTCGGCCGATATGCTGATCCCAAAAGCTTTCCCAACATCGCTATTCTTTATCTTCCGGCTTCAGTGACACCGAAAAAGCTCATGGATACGCTTGAGCAATTCCAGCAACAGCGTATCGTGCTTGATGCGGTGCAACTCCTGCTGGCGTGGCTGGGATATGTATGGGGCGCGGGGCGCACGGGAAATCCGCTACTGGACGGTATGGGGATTCCCTCGGCCGCCATGCTCGAAACCGTAACCGGCGCTGAGGGATTCGACCTCACCCCGGGCCTCGAAAGCCGCGCGAGCTGCCCGGAAGCCATCTGGCAATCGGCGCGCTGGTGGCACGATTATCACAAGGAAAACAAGGAAGGCGCAATTACTGGCGCTTTTTGTACGACCCACTACCTGCCGACTTAAAAAATACAGTTTCCGGTAGGATGGGTGGAGCAAGGGGCAACCCATCATTGTGCACACTCAAACAACCACATCAAGCGCCTGAGCGATATCCTCAATGATATCGTCGATATGCTCTATGCCCACCGATATCCTGACAAGACCCTCCGACACCCCTGAGGCCCTCAGTTCATCCGGGTTCAGTTGCCGATGGGTGGTTGATGCGGGATGACAGGCGAGTGATTTTGCATCGCCAATATTAACCAGACGCAAGATCATCTTCAACGCATCAATGAACTGGCCGCCTGAGGCCGCCCCACCCCTGATCTCGAAGCTCAGTATCCCCGAGGCTTTTCCTTTGCTTAGCTTATTACACAGCTCATGATATTTGCTGCCGGGCAATCCCGCATAATTGACCCGTTCCACTTTTGGGTGGCCTTCCAGATACTGCGCGACTTTCAGGGCATTCTCACAGTGCCGTTCCATCCTCAAACCCAGCGTTTCCAGGCCTTGCAGTATTAAAAATGCGCTATGCGGTGACAAAGCCGCACCGGTATTACGCAGCGGCACGACCCGGCAGCGGCCGATAAAGGCGGCATTTTCAAATGCTTCCGTATACACCACACCGTGATACGAAGGATCGGCTTCATTCAGCAAGCGGAAGCGTGCCTTGTGCTGAACCCAATCGAATTTTCCCGAATCAACGATCATTCCTCCTACAGTCGTGCCATGCCCCCCAATATATTTCGTCAGCGAGTGCACCACTATATCCGCCCCAAACTTGAAAGGCTGGCAAAGATAGGGGGTGGAAACCGTACTATCGACGATGAGCGGCACCCCATGCCTATGCGCAATGTCCGCCAGTTTTTCGATATCGACGATATTTCCCGCGGGATTTCCGATGGACTCGCAAAAAACCGCCCGGGTATTACTGTCGATATTCCGCTCGATACCCTCATAGTCATCGTACGACACCATGCGCGACGCAATGCCTTGTCGGGGGAATGTATGCGCAAACAAATTGTAAGTACCCCCATAAAGCTGACTGGTACTCACAATATTGTCGCCGGTGCTGGCGATACATTGAATCGCATAGGTGATTGCCGCCATGCCCGAGGCCACGGCCAGCGCACCAACGCCCTCCTCCATCTCCGCGATGCGCTGCTCCAGCACCGCGTTGGTGGGATTCATGATGCGAGTATAAATATTTCCCGGCACCTTTAGATCAAATAGATCGGCGCCATGTTGCGTGTTGTCAAACGTATAGGATGTTGTCTGATAAATGGGAACCGCCGCAGCTCTCGTCGTCGGTTCGGATTTGTATCCATGGTGCAATGCCAGCGATTCCAGTTTCATACGATCCTCTCCTGTTTAACTATAGCGCGCAATACTACGAATTTCGTCATTCGGGTTTGATCCGGGATCGGGGCCAAACCAGTGGTGGGCAGGCTATGAACGCTACCGGATACTTACCTACCATTTCTCCGCGTAAGGCCGAAGGTCGAGTTCGAATGTCCAGGCTTGTTTGTCCTGCTGCGTGAGAAAGTAGACGGATTCCGCAATCCGGAAGGGTTCCATAAAGAATTCATCCAGCTTGTCAGGCATCAGCTGCCTGGTTCGCGGCAGATTCACGATCCCGTCGAGTATGACATAGCTGACGTGAATATTCTCTGGCCAGAGATATCTGGCCAGAGACTGGACGAGTCCCCGTTGACCGGCCTTCGCGGATGCGAAGGGAACAAAATGGGCTCCGCCCTTGATGGATGCGGTCGCACCGATGGCGATGATATGACCGGCTCCCGCAGCGCGCATATCGGGGAGCACCTCCTTTACCGCGAGAAACAGCCCCCTGCAATTAACTTCCCAGGCAGACTGGAAATCCGCCAGCGTGGCGTCGTCGATATTGGCAAAAGCGCCTGCACCCGCGTTGTACACAAGAACGTCAATCGAGCCAAGTTGCTGCCGGATTTGAGCAAAAACTTTGGGTGCGGCTTCGGGGTCCCGGACATCGTACCCGAATGGCCTGGACCCCTTGATAGTCGCCGCAATGTCATTCAATTTCCGTTGGTTACGCGCGCAAAGGGCTACCTGGTAACCATTGGCAGAAAACTGGCTTGCGATCGCGGCACCGTTACCCGGACCCACCCCAACAACCACGCAGACACCTTTATTCATATCAGAAGATCTCCGAATGAGTCCTCCGCGGAACGCGCTGCCATGGAATCGGGATGATCATAGGCGTTTGACACAGACGTTTGATATAGGCGGTGGAAATCGTAGCTTAGTCTACGGCGCCAGGGAGCGCAACATGGCGCGTACACCAGTTTACTGCAATTTGTATACCCCTTGCCCCTGTACGGCCCCGGTCAACCGGGGGCCGTACAGTGTTTCTTAGAATGGGGTCAGGAAAGACACTCCGCCAATACCCACTGCTGAACCATCCCACAGGCGCTGTGCAAACCGGTCTCCCTGCGTCTCGCTATCGTCGCCGAATACGCGTGCGACCCTGTTCTTATGGAAGCTTGATAATTGCTTCCAGAACGGAATGACAACCGACGTATCGTTCCCATACAGCGTCTGATGCAACGTTGGCAGCAGGTGCCAGGGCGTGGTGGGCCTGGCGTGATGCGCATTGTGATACCCGAAGTTGAGAGTGAGCAGATTCAGCCACGGATGCTTGATCGAAATCAGGTTGCTGAATGTGTGGGATTCCTCATAGTCCCGGTCGCCCCTGTGCTTGATCAGCTCCGCGCTGTCCGCAAACGCCAGGACGCCATAGTTATGCTGGAATGCATCCATGAAACGCAACACGGTCAACAGGATGGTATAAGCCAGCAGATAGCACAGATAGGCCATCGGTGAGTAGAGGAACAGCGCCAGAAGCAGGCTGAAGCGGATCACTGCTACCCGCATTATACGCAGCCGTTGATCCTTCTTTTCCTTGAAGACGAATGGAGCAAGGATAAGCACGCCATGCATGATCAATTCCACGGCGGGCACATATAGCCACTCCAATACCTCTACCATTTTGCGTTGGGCCGGATGCCTGGCAAGATAGCCTCTGTAGTCGAGCGTCCCCACATCCGCATTATCCACATGGTGCTGCATATGCGTCATACGCAAATCCGCGTACGTGCCGTAACAGCCGCCGCTAAGCCAGTTTAACGCCTTCCCCACCACGGCATTGTGACACGGCGACTTGAACAAGGTATTGTGCCCGCAGTCATGGATCAAATACGAAGCGATCACCATGCCATGCGCCATGGCGAGCGTGCCGGCCGCCATCAGGATCGGATTCAACGATAAAATAAGCCCGGCGCCGCCAAAATAAGCCAACTGGCAGTAAAACAGCGCTGAAATGTTCGGCAGCAGTCCGCCTTGATAGCGAAACCAGGTTTTCTCGATCCTATTAATCATTGTCGTCACCCCTCTTTTCCGGGTACTGCTATGGAAACTTCAGCGATCCATCCAGCAATACCCCTATAAAAGTAATTATACATGTAAAATTACATGTATAAAAGAGATATAATAATATCTACGGATAATTAAGAATTCTGCAAGGCGCAACCAAGGGATATGAGAATGAGCAAACCCGATAGACCCGCGAATGCAAGACGCCGTGAGTTTATTCAATTACTGAACAGCACGGATCAATACTGGATGGATGTCCTGGGAGACAAGCTCTTCCATGACTTGAACTACTACGATCTTTTTACGCAGATGTGGTTGCGGCTGGACGGAACGACACGAGACACTTTTTATAAATCCGAGCTGCATCAACTCATGCCGAACATCAGTCAACGCACTGCCATCAAATATATTCAGATTGCAATCGATCATGGCTTGCTCATCGAGCACATGGATCCGGAAGATCTCCGCTCCAGACAAATAACCATGTCCGCCGGTCTCAAGAAAAAAATCGAGCTTTTTCTGGATTATTCCATTTCGGTATTCGAAGTGTTCCCCTTGCCGGTTTCCCGGCGACACAATTCTTGAAGTGGGTGATGGTGATGTGCTTGAAACGCAGGTACCCGCAGGCCGAGTTAGCATAGTGCCGGCCGGCATCCGGCAAGCACCCATGACATAATCTATACATACGTATACCATAGTGCAGCGATATCGCGTGTGGCCGCTTCATTCCCAGTCAGCCGTCACAGCCCTTTGAGAATCCCATAAGCCGGGCCATATTGTCTTGCAATACTTTTCCGGTTACATTCATCAGACGCGATTCAGAAAAGTCCCTGCTTGATTTCCTGAAGATCTTTTCTATACTTGTACTCGTCACGCCGATTAATGTTGATGTCATTCCATTTCAAAAGGAGATAATCATGGCGAAGGAAAAAAGATCAGAAAACGTCACTACGCTGGTTCTGGGTGAAGAAAACATACTGACAACCAGGGCGGTGGGTGAGGAAGCGCCAATGACCACACTCGCGATAGGCGAAGAGGACAAGAGCTTGAAGGAAAAGGACCAGTTTACAACCCTGGTGCTGGGTGAGGAAAGTCCGGCCACCAAGGTTCCCAAGGGAACCAAAGCCAGGCTGCTGCCGACAACGAAACCTAAAGGTGAAGAGGGCCCAACGCCCACGACACTCGCGATAGGTGAAGAGGGGCCTACCACGCTGCTTAAAGGTGAGGAGAATCCGACTACCAGGGCAAAAGGCGAAGAAGGTCCTCAGACGACCTTCGCTCTCGGTGAGGAAGGTCCATCCACCCTCCTGAAAGGGGAAGAGAGTCCGTCGACCGGGGAAAAGGGTGAAGAAATACCCGCCCCCACTACCAAGCTAAAGGGTGAGGAAGGTCTTACAACACTGGTCGTTGGAGAGGAAGGCAAGGGTACCAAGGGAGGGCCCGGCGAGGGCAATCCGTTCGGCGAATTCTGATGCTGCTTATTTCGGGCGGGGAACATGACCCCAATATTGCGCATCTGCTCAAGATCACACGCAAGCGCAAGATACCTACCTCGAAAATCTTGTTTGGACCCAATACGCATCCCTCGATACATTGGGATATTCAAGCCAACCGGTTGCTGCTTGACGGCATGCAGCTTGAGCCGGGTGCGGCATTTCTACGCTATGACGTATTCAATCATATGGCAGACGCCCGCGAGCAAACAGCTTTTCGCGCTCATGCCTGGTACGCCGCGATTGCGGGCTGGATTGCCTCGCGGATCGATATACGCGCCTTCAACAGAAATGGAGAACCCAATGTCCTGAAGCCCGCCATTCTGCGCATGGCGTTGGAGTCAGGCATGAACGTTCCGCGTTCGCTGATATCGAATGACATTGAAAGAATTAATGAAGAAACCGGCGGTGACTTCACGAAATGGATCGGCAAGCCGGTTTGCGGGGGCGAATACACGCAGATACTGGACGATTTGATAGGGAAAGTCGCGCAGCGCGGAGGCGCGGCGGCGGCACCCGCCATTATCCAGGAGCGGCTGGTCTCGCCTGACGTCAGGATATTCCGTGTGGGCAAGGAATTCATGGCGTTCGGGATTGAATCAAAAGAAATCGATTACCGGGTGGATAGCGCCTGCAAATTGTCAATGATCGCGAGCCCGCCGAAACAACTGACCCGGCAATTGAAACGATTAACCGATCGCATCGGCCTCAATTTTGCGGCGGCAGACTATAAAACGTGTGGCGACACGGGAAAATTGAAATTTCTTGAGGTGAATACCGCGCCGATGTTCGTTGCATTCGACCGTGCGGGAAAAGGCTCAATTACGGACGCAATGTTGCATTTTCTTCTGCACCCGTAAAACATTTGATTCATGAAGCACCTGCAGGGCGGGTTAGCGTCGCGTAATACGATAATCCAGGCAGGTGGAAAACTGTTCAATAACACCTGTCTGCCCGCTTCAGCAATGCCGGCACTCCAGTATGGAAAAAAAGAACACCATGGAACAAGAAGACGACCCGCTTTGGTACAAGGACGCCATCATCTATGAGCTGCACGTCAAGACGTTCTTTGACAGCAATGGTGATGGCATTGGAGATTTTCCGGGCCTGATCTCCAAACTCGACTATCTGCAGGAGCTGGGCGTCAACACGCTCTGGCTGCTGCCGTTCTATCCCTCGCCGGGGCGCGATGACGGCTACGACATCGCCGACTATCACAACATTCATCCCGCGGTTGGCGAGATGGCGGATTTCCGCAAGTTTATCGACGAAGCGCATCTCCGCGGCTTGCGCGTGATCACCGAGCTGGTAATCAACCACACTTCGGATCAGCATCCCTGGTTCCAGGCGGCGCGGTGTTCGCCGCCGGGTTCAAGCAAGCGGGACTTCTACGTCTGGAGCGACACCGATTCCCGATACAGCGGAACCCGCATCATCTTCAATGACACGGAGAAATCCAACTGGACGTGGGATGAGGAAGCAAAGGCTTATTACTGGCATCGCTTCTTCTCGCACCAGCCGGATCTGAATTTTGCCAATCCGCATGTATTCAAGGCAATCATGCATGTGATGAGATTCTGGCTCGACGCCGGGGTGGATGGTATGCGCCTGGACGCGATGCCCTATCTATGCGAACGCGAGGGTACCAGCAACGAGAACCTGCCGGAAACCCACGCGGTAATCAGACGCATGCGCGCCGAACTGGATCAACACTACCCCAACCGCATGTTCCTGGCGGAGGCGAACCAGTGGCCGGAAGATGTACGCGAGTATTTTGGAGACGGCGACGAATGCCATATGGCCTTCCACTTTCCCCTCATGCCGCGCATGTACATGGCCATTGCGCAGGAAGACCGGCATCCGGTCGTGGAAATCATGGAGCAGACGCCGGACATCCCGGACAATTGCCAATGGGCGGTGTTCCTGCGCAATCATGACGAACTGACCCTGGAAATGGTCACCGATCGCGAACGGGACTATCTCAACCAGACTTACGCGATTAACCCTGACGCGCGCCTCAATCTGGGCATCTGCCGCCGCCTCGCGCCGCTGCTTGAAAACGATCGGCATCGTATTGAGCTGATGAGCCTGCTGCTCATGACCATGCCGGGCTCGCCGATCCTCTATTATGGCGATGAGATCGGCATGGGTGACAATTTCCTGCTTGGCGACCGCAATGGTGTCCGCACACCCATGCAGTGGCGCGGAGAGCTTAATGGCGGCTTTTCCACCGCTGAACCTGATCGTCTGTTTCAACCGCTCATTGTCGATCCTGTCTATGGCTTCGGCGCGGTAAACGTGGAGTCGCAACAGCGCAACGCTTCCTCACTGCTCAACTGGATGCGCCGGTTGATTGCCATGCGCAAGGCGCAACGCGCCTTCGGTCGCGGCACGCTCAGCTTTCTGCGGCCGGGCAATCGCAAGATACTTGCCTATCTGCGCGAATACGAAGATGAAATCATCCTGTGCGTGGCCAATCTGTCACGCGCGCCACAGGCGGTAGAACTGGATTTGAGTCCTTTCAAGGGCCGGGTGCCGGTGGAATTGATGGGCCGCAGCAAGTTTCCCCCCATCGGCCAATTGCCGTATCTGCTCACCTTGAGCGGCCACGGGTTTTATGCCTTCCGTCTGGCCACGGATGTGGAGGCGCCGGCCTGGCACGAAGAGCGCCCGGTACCCCCGGATCTGCCCGTGCTGATACTGGTAGACCTGGGATGGCACACCCTTTTTGGGCACACTGAGGACCGTGAGGGTGTGAACCAGCTGATGGTGCGCCGCGCGCGGGACCAGCTGGAGCGGCAGATCATTCCACGCTACTTCCGCTCCCAGCCATGGTTCCTGGATAAAGATGCGGCGACGGAGAAATTCGAGCTTGGCGAGATGAGTGAGTGGTCCACGGAATCCGGCAGCTGGCTGCTGGCCACCGCGGTGTTGACACTCACCAATGGTGAATCGCATCGCTACGCCATTCCGCTGGCGCTGGCGTGGGAGGATGAGGACGAGAACCGTATCAGTGCGCTGCTGCATGCTACGCTGGCTAAGGTACGGCGGCGCGCGCGCATGGGGATCCTGTTCGACGCATTCTGGGACGACGCATTCTGCCGCACGGTGGTATCGAGCATGGAGTGTGGCTCAACCGTGCCGTTTGGCGGCGGGCAGTTGCAGTTCGGGGCGACTCTTGCCTTCCCCGGCTTCGCCTATCCAGCGGATACGGCGACGGTGACGCGTACCGTATCCGAGCGCGGACGTCTGGTGGTGAACCTGGGTGATCACCTGGTGCTGAAGGGCTACCGTTGGTTGCTTCCAGGGGTGCACCCGGAGCTGGAAGTATCGCGATTCCTCACGGAGACGGCGAAGTTTACCCACATGACCCCACTGGCGGGCACGGCGGAGTACTCGGACGGCGGCGAGGGACATCGTTCAACGCTTGCGATCCTGGAGCGCTACGGCGAGAACCAGGGCAATGCCTGGACTTATACGCTGGACTACCTGGAGCGTTTCCTGGACGAGTGTCTCGCACGGCCGGAGCACCCTCCGGATGCGCGCCATGCCGTTTACATGGATCTGATCAGGACCCTGGGCCTGCGCACGGCGGAATTTCATCAGGCGCTCGCACTACCCGGCGCCGCCGGTGCTCCTGATGCCATCGATGCCATCGATGCATTTGGCAGCGAGCCCATCACAGCGGACGACATTGCCGCATGGGTGAACAGTGTGCACATACAGATGGGCGCGATGTACAAGCTGCTGGAAGCGGAATTGCCGTGGCTGCCTGAGCCGGTGCAGCCGACAGGCAACGATCTGGTGGCGGCCCGGCCCAGGCTCTACCGGCGCATCATGCACGCGGCAACCCTGCATCCCGAGGCAACTGGTGCCGCCAAGGCACGCTATCATGGTGACTACCATCTCGGCCAGGTATGGCTTTCAAGTAACGATTTCCTGATTACCAACTATGGTGGCGAACCTGGACGGGACTGGGCGCAGCGCCGCTGGAAACACACGCCGCTGCGTGATGTAGCGGGAATGCTGTATTCATTTTCGGAGGTGGCGGCAGCGGCGCTGGATCATGTGGCGGCTGATTTGCCCGAAACGGGCGTCGCGCTGCGGCAGCAAGTGGATACCTGGCAAGCGCAGGCAAGCCGGAATTTCTTCAAGAGCTATCGCAGAGCGATGAAGGGACACGCCTTGTTTCCTTCCGATACACGGATCGCGGATGCGCTGGTCACGCTGTTCATGGTGGAAAAGGCTGCCGCCGGCGTAAGTAACGCGCTCACGCAAAGTTCAAAAACAGCAGTCACCGCCATGCGGCGGCTGATCCAGCTCGGCCAGCGGAGATAGGTGGTGAAGAGAAACAGTAAAGACAGGAGCAGGCTTGCTCACACGATCCCATGATATGCCCTTCGGAGCACAGATCGCGGAACAGGGTGTCCGCTTCCGTCTGTGGGCGCCCGGTTGCGACCGGGTAGCGTTGTGCGTCACAGCCGGGCAGGACGAACGGGCATTTTCGATGGACTCGTGCGGTGGCGGCTGGTTCGAACTCATTACATCGCACGCCAGCGCAGGGACACGCTATCGCTTCGAGGTGAACGGCGGCCTGCGTGTCCCGGACCCGGCATCGCGTTTCAACCCGGACGATGTGCATGGCGCAAGCGAAGTGATCGACCCGGCGGACTTTGACTGGCGGGACGCGGCATGGCGCGGCCGCCCGTGGGAAGAAGCCGTGGTCTATGAGTTGCATGTGGGTACTTTTTCACCCGAAGGGACCTTCACGGGAGTGCTGGAACGGCTCGACTATCTGGTGGAGCTTGGCGTGACGGCGATTGAATTGATGCCGGTGGCCGATTTTCCCGGCGCGCGCAACTGGGGCTATGACGGCGTCCTACCCTACGCGCCGGACAGCCGTTACGGCCGCCCGGACGATCTCAAGGCATTGATTCGGGCTGCGCAGGCAAGAGGCCTGATGGTGTTGCTGGACGTGGTGTACAACCACTTCGGGCCGGAAGGAAATTATCTTCACGTTTATGCAAAAGAATTCTTTACCGAGCGCCACCATACCCCCTGGGGCGCGGCGATCAATTTCGACGGGCCAGGCAGCCGGGATGTGCGCGAATTTTTCATCCACAATGCACTGTACTGGCTGCACGAATATCACCTTGATGGCCTGCGCCTGGATGCGGTGCATGCGATCGTCGACGGCTCTGAACCACATATTCTCACCGAACTGGCAGAGCGCGTGCATGCAAGCATCGGCGGCAAACGCCGGGTGCACCTGATTCTGGAGAACGACGCCAACGCGGCACGCTATCTCGGACGCGGATCTTCCGCCGCCCCCTATGTCACCCCCTATCTTGCCCCGCGTGCCGCCCCGCATGTCACTCAATATGCGGCCCAATGGAATGATGACATTCATCATGCGCTGCATGTCCTCACAACCGGCGAGACAGATGGATATTACACGGACTACGCTGATGAGCCGATCCGCCACCTCGGGCGCTGCCTGGCGGAAGGATTTGCTTACCAGGGAGAAGTGTCAGCCTATCGCGGCCATGCGAAGCGCGGCGAAACGAGCGCGCACCTGCCGCCGCAAGCCTTCGTGTCTTTCCTGCAATGTCACGACCAGGTGGGCAACCGCGCTTTCGGGGAACGCATTGCACATATTGCGCCAGCGGCGGCCGTGCGCGCGGCGGCGGCTGTCTATCTGCTGGCGCCGGGCATCCCCATGCTGTTCATGGGGGAGGAGTTCGCCGCGAAATCGCCGTTCCAGTTCTTTTGCGACTTCAGCGGCGAACTGCGCGCAGCGGTGACGCAAGGCCGGCGGCGCGAATTTGCCCGGTTCGCGCGCTTCGCCGATCCGGCGATGCAGGCGGCCATACCGGACCCGAATGAGATGCAGACCTTTCTTGCGTCGAAGCTCGACTGGAGCTTGCTCAAGGATGCACAGGCGGAATGGCTGGCGCATTACCGGAACCTATTGAAGCTGCGGCGGGACGTGATTGTGCCCCGCCTGCGAGGGATGAGTGGGCGTTCGGCGAGGTTCGAAGTATTCGCGCCGGAAAGTCTGCGGGTGCAGTGGCAGCTGGGTGATGGTTCGACGCTGCGGCTGCTGGCGAATTTTTCGGGTGAGAGAATTCACGCAGACATTCCAGCCGGACAGACTGTGTTCGCCTCGTCAACAGAGGCGGGGCAAGGCATGCTCGATCCGTGGTCCGTGGTGTGGACGCTCGAAACATAGCCGGGGCCCGAAAATTATCGTAACCCGCATGAATAATGGCATTGAACCTAAATCCGGTTTGTGCCGCGTACTCTGGTGAAGTACCCGACCTAAAAGGAAATACATGAGCAATACGCTGGATCAACTATGCGACCGGTATGGTGTGCTGCCGTGGTACAGCGATATCTGGGGCAATGCCCATCACATCTCCGAAGCCGCGAAACGCGCCCTGCTCGGCGCCATGGGAATAGCGGCAAACACCGAGGAAGAAACCTCCGCGTCCTTGCAGGCTTTCGAGCGGAGCAAGTGGGAACGGCCGCTATCACCGGTACAGGTGGTGCGCGAGGCGGTGCGGCCGCACCATATCGCCATCGCCCTGCCGGTAAGCGAGGATACGCGGGCCTACCGCTGGTGTCTGCGCAGGGAATCCGGCGCCGAGGACAGGGGCGAATTCACCCCAGCCGCACTGAACGATGTGGAGTGCGCTCATTTCGGCGGCCAGGAATTCGCGCGCGGAATGCTGTCGCTGGATCTCGCTGTGGAACCGGGCTATCACTACTTCTCGATTGAGCCGGTGGATGGGCATGGCCTCACCGGTGAGATGCCCATTATTGTCGCGCCCGCCGCCTGCTATGAGCCACCGGCAATTAACGGCGAAGGACGGGTGTGGGGTTTCGCGGCACAGCTCTATGGCATCCGCTCCGAGCGTAACTATGGCATTGGAGACTTCGGCGATTTGCGCCGTCTGGTCGAATTTTGCGCCGAGGCGGGGGCAAGCACGCTGCTGCTCAATCCGCTACATGCGCTATTCCCGGATGCGCCTGAGCATGCGAGCCCGTACAGTCCTTCCAATCGTGCCTGGTTCAACATACTTTATCTGGACGTGGAAGCCATCACCGATTTTTCAGAGTGTGCAGAGGCGCGCGCGCTGGTGGCTACGCCCCGATTCCAGGCGCAGCTGCGCGCGCTTCGCGCCGCGGAACAGGTGGATTATCGCGGTGCCGCGGAGGCAAAATCGAAAGTTTGCGGGTACCTGTACCGGCATTTCCGCACTCATCACTTGACCCGCGACACCAGCCGGGCACGGGCTTTTCGCACCTTTCAGGCCGAACGCGGCGACAGCCTGCGCAAACAGGCGCTGTTCGAGGCGCTGCAGGAGCATTTTCACGCGCAGGACAGCGCAATGTGGGGCTGGCCAGCGTGGCCGGAAGCCTATCACGAGCCGCATGCACCGGAGGTGGCGGCATTTTGCGATAATCGCCTGGATCGGGTTGAGTACTTCGAATACCTGCAATGGCAGGCTTCCGCACAACTGGGCGCTATTGGCACCTGCTCGGCGGCGTTGGGGCTCGGCGTAGGCATAATGTTTGATTTGGCGGTCGGCGTAGCGGAAGGCGGCGGCGCCACGTGGGCCCGGCGCGAACTCTATGCGTTGCGTGCCAGTGCCGGCGCCCCTCCGGATGATTTCAACCGTCTTGGTCAGGACTGGGGACTGCCGCCATGGATTCCCCATCAATTGACTGCCGCCGCCTACGCACCTTTCATTGAGCTGCTGCGCGCCAATATGCGCGATTCCGGGGGGCTGCGCGCGGACCACGTAATGGGTCTGTACCGCCTGTTTTGGGTTGCGCACGGCCTGCCCGCTACGGAAGGCGCCTACGTGCGCTATCCATTCGAAGATCTGCTGGGTATTCTCGCTTTGGAGAGCCAGCGCAATCGCTGCCTGGTGGTAGGCGAAGATCTGGGTACCGTTCCGGATGAAGTGCGCCGGGCCTTGCAGCCCATGAACGTGATGTCGACGCGACTGCTGTATTTCGAGCGGCGCGGCGACGGCCGGCTGAAGCCGCCACAAGAGTATCCGGTGAATGCTGTCATAGCGGTTACGACGCACGATCTGGCAACTTTGGCTGGATTCTGGCAAGGGCTGGACATTGATCTGCGTCAGGAGCGGCATCTGTTTCCCGACGACGAGGCGCGGAATCGGCAGATCGTTGAGCGCGCCGCGGACCGCGCGCAGATATTGGTGGCACTGGAGAGAGAAGGCATGTTACCAGCAAGCGGTGGCCTGCATCAGGTTGGTTTCCCCGAGATGGCGGCGGAGCTGGCGGCGGCTGTGTATGCCTGTCTGGCGCGGGCACCGTCCAAACTGCTGCTGGTACAGATGGAAGATGGTTTCGGCGTGCGTGAGCAGCCGAATTTGCCGGGCACGGTGGAACCGGCCTACCCTAACTGGCGGCTCAAGTTGCCGCTCAACCTGGAGGAATGGCATGGCAGTGCCTTCCTGCAAGGGTTAACGCTCGCCCTGCGCCGGGAGCGGCCGGTCTCGCATGCGCCCGCCCCTGCCGGGAGCGAAATTGCAAACGGTGTGAAATTGTGGATCCCCCGGGCGACTTACCGGCTGCAATTGAATCGGGACTTCAACCTGAAGCAGGCAACGGAGCTGATTC
This sequence comes from Nitrosospira multiformis, assembly GCF_900103165.1. Classification (NCBI taxonomy): domain Bacteria; kingdom Pseudomonadati; phylum Pseudomonadota; class Betaproteobacteria; order Nitrosomonadales; family Nitrosomonadaceae; genus Nitrosospira; species Nitrosospira multiformis. Next base: position 2,331,892 of record NZ_FNKY01000001.1, read on the forward strand.
CGTATCTGGATGAGCTGGGGATCAGCCACTGCTATCTGTCATCGCTGCTCAAGGCCCGCCCCGGCAGCCGCCACGGCTATGACATTACTGACCATCACAGTCTCAATCCGGAAATCGCCAGCCCCGAAGACTTTGAACAGTTTGTTGCCGCTTTGAAACAGCATGGGATGGGCCAGATCATGGACGTAGTGCCCAATCACATGGGCATCATGGGTGCCGACAACAATTGGTGGCTGGACGTGCTGGAAAACGGTCCGGCATCCAGATTCGCCGGCTATTTCGACATCGACTGGTATCTCATCGCCGGGGATCTGCCGGGCCGGGTATTGCTGCCGATACTCGGCGACCACTATGGCGCGATTCTGGAAAATGGTGAGCTCAAGCTTGCATTCGATGCCGCGCAAGGCGCATTCAGTGTGTTCTACTATGAGCATTGTTTCCCGGTAGATCCGCGGGAATATCCGCGCATTCTGGGTCACGGCCTGGAGCGCCTGCGAACACGGCTGGGGGATGAGCATGCAGAGCTTCTGCGGTTCCAGTCCCTGATCACGGCCTTTAGCCATTTGCCGCCGCGCGACGGCGCGTCTCCCGAGGCGGTCGGGGAGCGTGCCCGCGACAAGGAAATGCACAAGCATCACTTGGCCTCGCTATTTGCGAATAGCGCCGACATTGCCCAGTTCATTCAGGAAAATGTGGCGGCTTTCAACGGCACAGCAGCGGACACAGTGAATTTTAATCCGTTGCACGAACTGCTGGAGGCCCAGGCCTATCGTCTGGCTTTCTGGCGCGCGGCGGCGGATGAAATCAACTATCGCCGCTTCTTCGATATCAATGATCTGGCGGCGCTACGCATGGAAGATCCAGGGGTGTTCGAGCATACCCATCAACGGGTGCGCGAGTGGCTGGCGCGTGGTGATGTGAACGGGTTGCGCATCGATCATCCGGACGGTCTGTACGCGCCGAAGGAATATTTCGAGCGCTTGCAAGCGATGGCGGTGGCGCTTTCTCCCCAAACGGCGGGAGAAAACCCCAAGCCGCTGTATATGATCGTGGAAAAGATTCTCGCGTCCCACGAGCATCTTCCGGAGTCTTGGCCGGTCCATGGCACCACGGGCTATGACTTCGCGGCGGCGTGCGGCGGCCTGTTTGCCGACGGCGCCGCCGCCGATCATTTTACCCGGCTCTATCAGGGCTTCATCCGGGAACGGCCGGACCTGGACACGATCATACGGGCAAACAAGCACCTGATCATGGAAACCTCACTGGCGGGCGAACTGCAGGTGCTGGCCACCCAACTGACGCGTATCGCGAAAGGCAGCCGCCGCACCTGCGACTTTACCTTCAACAGCCTGCGTGGCGCGCTGGCCGAGATCGTGGCGAGCTTCCCGGTCTACCGTACCTATGTCGCCGATTGTGAGGCTTCAGCGGAAGACATCCGTTATGTGGATTGGGCGGTGGGCGTCGCGAAGAAGCGAAGCCAGGCGGCGGACACCAGCATTTTCGACTTCGTGCATGACGTGCTGCTGGCGCTGCATGCGCAGGGAAAGAATGAAGCGCAGCATGATGCAGTGTGCGCCTTTGCCATGAAGTTTCAACAGTACACCAGCCCGGTGATGGCCAAGGCGGTGGAAGACACAACCTTCTACCAGTACAACCGGCTGGTATCCCTGAACGAGGTCGGTGGCGAACTGCAGCGCTTCGGCACGTCGCTCGCGGCATTCCACCGGGAGAATCAGGAACGTGCACGCCGCTGGCCGCACGCCATGCTGGCTACATCAACCCACGACAACAAGCGTTCGGAGGACGTACGGGCGCGCATCAGTGCGCTCTCTGAAATACCCGACGAATGGAGTCGCGCGCTTTCCCGCTGGAGCAAACTCAACCGCGGTAACCGTCGTAAGCTGGAGATGCGGCTGGATACCGGGTACGCGCCGAGCCGCAACGACGAGTATCTACTTTACCAGACGCTGCTTGGCATATGGCCCGCCAGTCTGGCCCCACCACCCGGCCCACCGGATGCGGCGGCGTTGGCCGGGCTCTCCGAACGCGTGGAAGCCTACATGCTAAAAGCCGGGCGCGAGGCGAAGGAACATAGTTCGTGGATCAATCCGGACACCGGATATGAGGAAGCGACACGCGATTTCGTGCGCGCGCTATTGTCTCCCGAATCCACCAACCTGTTCTTGCGTGATTTTTTGCCGTTCCAGGAGCGTATTGCACGCGTGGGCACTTTCAACAGCCTGTCGCAATTGCTGCTCAAACTGACTTCACCGGGTGTGCCGGACATCTATCAAGGCAACGAAGTATGGGACTTCAGCCTGGTGGACCCGGACAACCGGCGTGCGGTGGATTACGCGGCGCGGCATGCAGCACTGCGGACGATCAAGACGATGTATGCCGAAAAGGGTGCGGCTGCGTGCGCGCAACAGCTGATCGAGAGCCCGGGGGACGGGCGGATCAAACTCTATCTCACCTGGCGGGCGCTGACATTCCGGCGCGAATGCGAACTGCTTTTCCGTGACGGCGACTACCTGCCGCTGAAAGCGCATGGCGGCCATGCGGAGCAAGTATGCGCCTTCACCCGGCATCTTGGGGACGAAACCTTGCTGGTTGTGGTACCGCGTCTGCTTGGCGGACTCATGGGAGAACATGATCGGATCCCGGCCGGCAAACTCGTGTGGGGCGACACCTGGCTCGAATTGCCGCCGGAACGCAAGCATGAGAGTTGGACTAACACCTTGACCGACAAGACCTTCAGCACGCAGGCGCTCGGCGAAGCGCATGGACTCGCGCTGGATCAACTCTTCGATACATTTCCCTATGCGCTATTGCGGGCGCACGGGACAGGGGCCGGTTCTCGACCATCATCCGGTTTTGCCCCAATGGGATGAGGGTGGCTGCACCGCGTTTGAGGCTACGATGAATTCTCTCTTACAACTGATCGAGCAATATGGCCTGACTGTCGTATTCTTCAATGTGCTCATTGAGCAATTGGGTGCCCCGCTGCCGGCTTACCCCACGTTGGTCATCACCGGCGCCTTGTTGGAGCGCAGCGGCTATTCGGCGCCTTTGCTACTGTTCATCGCCGTACTTGCCGCATTAATTGCCGATTTCACGTGGTATCTGGCGGGAAGACGTTATGGTAGAAAGGTAATGGGGATACTTTGCCGTATTTCGCTATCACCGGACTCATGCGTGAGGCAAACTGAATCGGTGTATTTGCGTTGGGGAGCTTCGTCTTTGCTGGTTGCCAAGTTTATTCCTGGCTTCGCTTCGATCGCCAGTGCGCTCGCGGGCGCCCTCGGGACAAGGCGCATTAGTTTTATTTTCTTCGACGGCGCAGGCGCTGCGCTTTGGGCTGGATCGGCGATTTATCTAGGTTCGCTATTCAGCACGACGATAGATGACCTGTTGAACGTGCTCGAGCATATGGGAACGTGGGGTTTGGTCTTGATCGGCGTAGCGCTGCTCGCGTTTATCGCGAGAAAATGGTGGCAACGTGATCGCTTTCTGAAATCGTTGTACATGGCGCGTATATCGGTCGATGAACTTCACCAGTTGCTGCAGCAAGGCGCGGCTCCCACCATCGTTGATGTGCGCTCCCCGCTCTCGCAGGATGAAGGTCGTATTCCGGGCGCGATGGCGATGTCCGTCGAAGACCTGACCCTCTCTACCCTCGACACCACGTATGACGGTGAGGTTGTTGTGTATTGCTCGTGCCCGAATGAAGCGTCTGCCGCACGGGTCGCAAAGCGGCTTATGAAAATGGGCTACAGCCACGTGCGGCCATTGGCTGGCGGCATCGATGCATGGATTGCTGCCGGATACTCTGTCGAATCAGGGAACATTAACCCCCAATGACCGGTTATGGCACGTTCGAGTCATTGATTGAGTTTAACCTCTGAAGAGTAGATTCACCCCATCAGCGCTCGAATTTGCCGCGTTTCCTTTAGTCGATCGGCCATGGCATTGCCTTCGGCATAGTGACCCCCCTCTTTGCGTCAGGCCCTGATTGGCGCCCGACTGCGTCGATATCGCGCCACCACGGTTCAACTTGTTCCGCATGCGCTGGCTCAATCGGATTTCCGAGGCGCGGCATCACCAGTTGCACGCCCGCTTTCGGTCCCAGCTCCAGCAAGGTTTCCGGGGGCTCGTCCCAGGCGTGCATCGCCAGGTTGAACGTTCCCCAGTGCACAGGCAGGAAAGGACCGCCGCCGAGCAGTTTCAGTGCCTCAAGCGCGTTTTTCGGGCCCAGGTGCATGTCGCCCCAGGCAGGATCGAAAGCACCCACTTCCAGCATCACCAGATCGAACGGCCCAAACCGTTCGTGGATAGTCTGGTATTCCGTCGTGAGGCCCGTATCGCCACTGAAGAACACCGTGTGACGGGGTGAGCGAATCACGAGCGAGGACCATAATGTGGTGTTGCGGCCGTGGAGCAGGCCGCGTCCGGAAAAGTGCTGCGACGGTGTGGCGGTCACCGTCAGTTCGCTGTTCGGCAAGCGGTGCGATTCCCACCAGTCGAGTTCGACGATGCGCTCAGGTTGCACGCCCCAGGCTTCAAGGTGCGCACCGACGCCGAGCGAAGTCACGAACGGCACGTCGCGCTTGGCAAGTTCGCGGATGGTCGGATAGTCGAGATGGTCGTAGTGGTCGTGCGAAACGATCACCAGATCTAGCGGCGGCATGGCGCGCAACGGGACTGGAACGGGCTGGAACCGCTTGGGGCCGGCAAGCCGCGATGGCGATGCGCGCAACCCCCAGACCGGGTCGGTAAGTACACGGATGCCATCGATCTCGATCAGAAGCGTGGAATGTCCGAGCCAGGTGGCGCGCAACCCGCTGGCCGGCCGCCTGGCCCAGGTATCCAGCGGGTTCATTGATGGCAGCGGCCCCCGTGGTACACGCCGTTCGCCGCCGCAGAGAAACTCGCTGAGCGTCGGCATCGCGGCGTTCGGATCCCGCAAATTCGGAATAATCGGATGTACGTTCCGGAATTGGTCGCCCGCCCATAGCAGGGATGCGCGCATACGCTCCAGCCGCGCGCCCTGCGATCTTTTGCCCAGCGATTTCATGTTGCGACCTCCGATCGCATGAAAATCATTCAGTCCTGGCGCTGCAACAGTACCATAGACCGTGGCGCCACCGTCAGCCTGGCGCCAGCCTGAAGCGGGATGGCATCTTCAACCCAGCCTTGAGTGGTATTAAGCACAGGCAGCCAGCTTTGACCCCAGCGGGCCGCAGGTAGAGTAAAGTCCAGCGCTTCGTGATGAGCATTGAAGATCAGGTAGAAACTATTGTCGGTAACCGGTTCGCCACGGGCATTGGGGTTGGGAATGGTTTCGCCATTGATGAAAATTGCCAGGCTTTTAGCGAGCCACCCACCCCATGGCTCCTCGCTCGCCTGCTCGCCTGCGGGACTGAACCAGGCAATATCGCTATAGTCCGCACCATGAATGGCCCGCCCCTGGAACCAGCGGCGGCGGCGAAAGGCCGGATGGGCATGGCGGAAAGCGACAAGGCGCCTGGTGAATTCGCATAAATCCTGGTCAATGCCGGCCCAGTCAATCCAGGAAACTTCGTTATCCTGGCAATAGGCATTGTTGTTACCCTGCTGCGTACGGCTGAATTCATCCCCGGCGAGCAGCATGGGCACGCCTTGCGACAACATGAGCGTGACCAGAAAATTGCGCTGCTGCTGGGCACGAAGAGCAAGCACCCCGGCATCGCCGGTGGCACCCTCGACACCGCAGTTCCAGGAACGATTGTCGTCGCTCCCGTCGCGGTTATCTTCGCCGTTGGCCAGATTGTGTTTGTCATTGTAAGACACCAGATCGTGAAGCGTAAAACCGTCGTGTGCCGTGATGAAATTGATGCTGGCAAAAGGATTGCGCGAATTGCCGGCGTAAAGATCCGGGCTGCCGGTGAAACGGTGCGCGAACTCGCTGAGCGTCTCTTCATGGCCGCGCCAGAAGTCGCGCAGACAATCGCGATACTTGCCGTTCCACTCCGACCAGCCCGGCGGGAAATTGCCAACCTGGTACCCCCCCTCGCCGAGATCCCAAGGTTCGGCAATCAGCTTGATCTGGCTGATGACCGGATCCTGCTGAATGAGGTCGAAGAAGGCGGACAATTTTTGCACTTCGTGCAGTTCGCGCGCCAGTGCGGAGGCCAGATCGAAACGGAAACCATCCACGTGCATTTCCAGTACCCAGTAACGCAACGAATCCATGATCAATTGCAGCACGTGAGGCTGGCGCATATTGAAGGAGTTACCGGTGCCGCTGTAGTCCCTGTAGTGGCGGCGATCATCCGCCATCAATTGGTAATAATAGGCATTGTCGATGCCCTTGAAGCACAGCACCGGCCCCAGATGACTGCCCTCGGCGGTGTGGTTGTAGACCACGTCGAGGATGACTTCCATGCCGGCCTGGTGCATGGCCTTAACCATCTGCTTGAATTCGGCGCTGGCGGCACCCGGACGTTTATCAGCCGCATAGCCGCTGTGCGGCGCGAAATAGGAAATGGAATTGTAGCCCCAGTAGTTGTGTAACCCCTGGTCGATCAAGTGTTTCTCATGCACGAAATAATGCACCGGCATCAACTCGACAGCCGTGACGCCGAGCTGTTTCAAATACCCGATCGCGGCGGGATGAGCGAGGCCCGCGTAGGTGCCTCGCAATTCAGGCGGTATGTCCGGATGCTGTGCCGTGAATCCCTTGACATGCATTTCATAGATAATGGTTTCGTGCCAGGGCCGTTGCAGCAGGCGGTCCCCCGACCAATCGAAGAAAGGCTGCTGGACGACGCACTTGGGCATGAAGGGTGCGCTGTCCTCGTCATTGCGCACATTGGGGTCTGCGAACAGGTAAGGGAATACCGCTTCGTCCCAGCGAACGTCGCCATCAATGCCCTTGGCGTAGGGATCCGCCAGGAGCTTGGCTGGATTGCACCGATTCCCTTGCTCGGGCGCCCATGGCCCATGTATGCGAAAGCCATAGCGTTGCCCCGGTCCGACATCGGGAAAGTAGCCGTGCCAGCAATGACCCGCGTTCTCAGGCAGATCGGTCCGGATTTCGCAATCCAGTTCATCGAACAGGCAAAGCTCAACACGCTCGGCAACCTCCGAAAACAGCGAGAAATTTGTTCCCGCGCCATCGTAGGTAGCGCCGAGCGGATAGGGATTTCCGGGCCAGACTTTCACCGGAAGCACCGGCTATGCGGCGATACCCTGCTCCCTACAGGCGGTTGGAGCGTATGAAGGACAGGAACGATAGGCATGGATTGAGTGAAGGAACGCAAATTTTTTCTTTTTGGGCCTGCTGTTTCTCACTCTAGCAGAAAACCGCAGTAATATGGGCTATAACTAAACCAGCGTGTTGACCAAGAGGTAAAAGGTGGACAACGATATGCGGGAAAGAAGGTGCCGGAAAAAAGTCATGGCTTTTGTCATGGCGGGCGGCGAGGGTTCACGCCTGCGGCCATTGACGGCAGATCGTTGCAAGCCGGCGGTGCCGTTCGGGAGCCGCTACCGTATCGTAGATTTCGTCCTCACCAATCTGGTGAACTCCGACATTCGTTCAATCTATCTTCTGGTGCAGTACAAGCCGCAATCTCTCATCGAGCATATCCGCAAGGCGTGGACGGTTTCCACCCTGTTTTCCGAGCAGTTCGTCACCGTGGTGCCGCCGCAGATGACATCGGAACGTGCACTCTTCGGCGGCACGTCGGATGCCGTATATCAGAGCCTGAACCTGATGGACATGCACCGGCCGGACCTGGTGGCGGTATTTGGTGCGGACCATATCTACCGCATGGATGTTCAGCAGATGGTGCGCTTCCACCGTGAGAACGACGCGGATATCAGCGTGGCCGCACTTCCCGTACCGCTGGAACAGGCTTCGAACTTCGGCATTATCGAAACCGATACGTCGGGGCGCATTACCGGCTTTCAGGAAAAGCCCGAACAAGCGCGGCCAATGCCGAATGATCCGCAACGCGCCTATGCGTCCATGGGCAATTATCTATTCAATGCGGATGTTCTGAGGGCGACGCTGGAGAATGCGCACAAGGATGGCGCGACTGATTTCGGCCATCATGTGCTTCCACGCCTGTCCCAGTCCCATCAGGTGTTCGCCTACGACTTTGCGACCAATGAAGTGCCTGATACCAAGCCCTATGAGGAAAAAGGCTACTGGCGCGATGTGGGAACACTCGATACCTATTTCGAAGCGCATCGGGACATGCTCGGCCTGGAGCCGCGCTTTGATCTTTTCAATCCGCAGTGGCCAATTTTTTCCAGCTATTACCAGGGACCGACCTCCTGGGTGACGTCTGGCGAACTCGACAATGTTCTATTGGGGGCGGCAAACATCATAAGAAACGCAAAGATACGCAATTCGATCCTCCGGCGGGAAGTCATGGTTGAGCCGGGGGCGCAGATCGAAGACTGCGTTATCATGGATTATGTACGCATCGGGCGCGGAGCGAAGCTGCGTCACGTGATCGTTGACCGGCACAATGTGATTCCCGCTGGTGCAGAGATCGGCTTCGATCTTGCACGCGATCGAGAAAAATATCACGTCACCGAAGGCGGGCTGGTAATCGTGCCGTTGGGCGACGTGCGCTATTACTCCAGGGAAGAAAGGAGGATAGGTGCCGGGTATTCCGATTAGATCTAACCCCGGCAGTTAATTTCTCATCTTGAGACTTTCACCTTATGGTGAGCTCACTATGGGGCGGATTCCGTTGAATGTGACAAGCCGGCCACGCACCATGGCTCCTGAAGTGGTAGGTTGGGTTAGCGTAGCGTAACCCAACAATTTCATCGCCGGAAAACCGCTCAAGAAAAAACGATCGATCCCGGCGAACCCAACCATGACAATTCCCCACTTCTTTGCATGTCTTGGAGCCCCCGCAGAATCATTTGCTCAAGCATTCGTCCAAACGCTTCGTTCGAAGGAAAAACCTCAATACCCTCGGGGATCTCCATATTGCCGAGCGCCGTGTGGAATGCGTGTTTTATGCCGGTTCGCCTGATCGTCTTTCCTTTTATGGTGATGGCCATTGACATGGTATAAGCGTCGGTAATGGTTTTTCCAACCATCCACAGCGGAAACCCCGAGCGAGACGCTTCCGCGGCAACGGTGCCGCTATCTGCAATATTATTCAGGACTATCCGGATGGCACCCTCCCCCTGATCGTCAGCTGCGGAGACCGCATCAATCGGGGTAATAACACCTGTATCGCCAAGTATCTTTGCGGCATAATCCCGCAAGGGAATGTCTCCCCTGGGGAAGGGATCCCCATTTCGCTGAAACTCGACAATGAGCTGCAAACGAAGCGGTATCTCTCTCTTTTTGACATCCTCATATTTCATCTTGGGTAACGAAGCGCCCAGAAAAGATCGGGGAGATGCGCATCCCATCAATACGGAGGAAACGATGACAGATGCCAGTATTACGCGGGGGCCGAGGTTCATAGAGACTCCGTATGGGTTCACGGTGGATGACATGCGCTCCAAAAAATGGTACCCAATGACTGTTTTATGACTAATTCTTTACTATTCTATGTCATCAACACCGGAATTGCTGAGGGTAGTGCATTATGCTTTACGCTGCAACCTGCAGGATGCCGTCATCTCTTGAGAATCGCCCTGTCTCTATTGGAAACCTCCATGGGAACCTATGAATGAGCGCCACGCTCCATATCTGATGGACACTAAAGCCACATTCGATTGCGCCACATTTGGATTTGACAACGCGCGAATCCAGGAGGCGCTGTCGGTACTGGGGCTGCATGCCGAACATGCCAAACTGGCGGAGCGCATACGGAGCGAAGCCACGGAGGGAGAAGCCGAGGCGCTGGTGCATTCCTGCTGCGTCGCGCTTGCGCGCGAGCGAAGTTTCGCGTTGATCGAGCGGAGTATGGGTATCGAATGCTTCACGCAAACATGGACCCGGCATTTACGGGACTACGGCCAGGACTTCGATACCCCGAAGTATTTTGGAGAACGGCTGGCCATCGCCGCCGCTTTCGTTCGCGCAAAAATTCCCCTGGGGATTCTGCAGCTACAGCATAGCCTCACGCAGCAAGCACTGATAAACAATCTATCGGTCAAATTCGCGGACGATACGGCAACCCTGCGCCCCCTCATCGACTGCATTTTGAAACTCAACTCCCTGGACGTCTACCTCAGTGCCGAAGGTTATCGTCTTCCACAAATTGACGAACTGCGAAAGGCGCTCACCAGGCTGCGCAAGGAAACATCCCACTGGCATCAGGAAGCTTCGACTGATCAACTCACGGGCTTGATGCGCTATAACACGCTGATGGAGACCCTTGATCACCATATCAATATGGCGCACAGGGGGCACGATGGCCGGAGCGGCAGCCCGCTGTGCGTGGCGATGATCGATCTCGATTTCTTCAAGAAAATTAACGATACCCACGGGCACGTGGTGGGCGACTTCGTCCTCAAGCATGTGGCGGGACGGATTCAGGCGGCGGTGCGGGACTTCGACATGGTTGGCAGATTCGGCGGGGAAGAATTCGTTATTATCATGACGAGCACCCATCTGGAATTGGCAAAGGTCATCGCGGAGCGGATACGCAAAGGGGTGATGGAAACGCCGTTGCATCTGAAGGAACTCAGCATCCCGGTAACCATCAGTGTTGGCGTGGCGATGTTGAGGCCAGGCGAGCGCAAGGAAACATTGATTGAGCGTGCGGATAAGGCAATGTACAAAGCAAAGGAAGCGGGGCGCAATCGGGTAATGCTCGCCAAAGATACCGGCGGCACTGGCGATACCGGCGATTCGGAAACGCTGCCCGAATTGTAGCTGTAAGAATACCGCCTATCCGGTACTCCCATCCAGACTCAAGCGGATCGTCCGGAGCGTGTCGGCTCTTTCGCAAGCGCTACTGGAAGCGGAGACCAGCACAACCTGATCGCCGAGTTCCGCCAGACCCTGCGAGACCAGCCACTCTCCGGCTTGAACCAGACAAGCCTGCGGCCCGGTTCCAGTGCGGGTTCCAGTACCAAATACGGCAGCGGAAAGAAGCGGCGAAACCCCGCGCACCAGCGCCAGGCTCCGATACAATCTCATGGAACTTGCCACGACGATAAGCGGCGCCTGAGGGCGGAAACGGGCAATCGCCAGCGCCGCTGCCATGGTATGGGCGGGCACGATGATGGCCCGGGCGCTGAGCCGCGCAGCAAGCTGGCAGGCGGCGAAGCTCAGGGCATTGCCCGGCTGATCCGGGGAACTGGGCATGTCCGTCGCCCGCATCCGGTCATGTGCCATGCGCAAGCTATATCCCTTCTCCGTCGCCGTGAGCACGCGGGCAAGAAACCGTACGGCGGCGATGGGAAATTGACCGATGGCTGTCTCGGCAGAGAGCATCACGGCATCCGTTCCATCGAGTACCGCGTTGGCCACGTCGGTGGCTTCGGCCCGTGTCGGATGTTCGCGCTCCACCATCGACTCGAGCATCTGCGTGGCGGTGACTACCGGGCGCCCGTGCGCATTGGCCGCCGCGATAATACGCTTCTGCACCACCGGTATCTCGGCGAGATCGGTCTCGACTCCCAGATCACCGCGCGCGACCATCACGCCGTCGGACGCTTCCACAATCGCATCGAGATCCGCGAGTGCCTGGCGCTTCTCTATCTTGGCCATCAGCAGCGGCTGCGCCCCCGGACCCGGTCCAGACGGCAGGCATGCCCGCACCCGCGCAAGATCGCCGGCCGATTGCACAAACGACACGCCGACCCATTCAATCTCTTGCGCCACCGCGAATGCGAGATGACGCCGGTCATCATCGGTAGGCACCAGCTCGCTCAGAATTGATTCGGGAACGTTGATCCCGGAGCCGGAGCGCACAGTGCCGCCGATGATCACTTCGCACTGGACGCAGGCGGCAGTCGTGGTTCTGACGCGCAGCTCGATCGAGCCATCGGCCAGAAACACCGACTCTCCCGCACGGAGCGCCTGAAGCAGCTCCGGGTCTCGCACTGGCAAAAGAGTGTTGTACTCTTCCGCACCACCGCCCTCCTCCGCGATGCCGCCTTCCGCAGTCAGCCTGACTATCGCACCTTCGGTCAGCTTGCGAAAATCATCCGGCAGATCGCCAATGCGGAATTTCGGACCCGGCAGATCAATGAGAATAGCCACCGGCTGGCCGAGCGCATGAGCTGCGTTACGCACCCGCTCAATGCGCCGCGCATGATCGGCATGATCGCCGTGCGAGGCATTCACGCGCGCAACATCCATGCCGTACTCGATCAGTTGCTCGATAACGCCGGGGGAGTCCGTCGCAGGGCCCAGCGTACATACGATCTTGGTTCGCTGCCAGCTGTGGGGAATCATATGGCTATTGTCTCTATATAATTCAACAGATTTCAGATATCGTTGTCTTTTGATTTAAATAAGGAGACACCATGCCCAAACTGACGGACTACGTCAAGATGGCGGCAGAGGATTATCTGGAAGAAACGGGGAACACCGAGCTGAATGCTCGCTGGATAGCCGAATTCTTTCAGGACGGCGGCGTGCAGGATGCCTACCCTCGACAAAATCTGGTCGCGTTCGCGGAAATGGTGCAGAAAGAGTTGACTAAACATGAAGAGCGAGCCGCCAAAAAAACGCGTTTGCTTCTGGACAAAACCATCCGCGGAATAAAGTATCCACGCAAGTCTTAGTAAGCCTGCTCACCGGTTTAGATGCTCCCGGGCAGTGACGCCTGTTATTTCCACCGTCTTGTTGGCGGAACCGGATTCATGTTGCCCGCATCCTCCATCGCTGGATGGATTTCCTCCACCATTTGGACGAGCAGGAACGCAGAACTAAAGTTTATTCTCTTCATACCTGTAAGATCTTGCAGGTAGTCACGATCTCAATTCTCCTATCTAATACTTTCATCGTTAACAACGATGAAAGGAGGCATTGGGAATGGAAGCACCGCTTGCGTAACACGGTCAAGCGCAACCCGCTTGACACATTCACACCCATCGTGGAACTGGCTCGTATACCGGCAAGTTGAGGTATCCGGGCTGGATTCTATTCATTTAGCCTGGATATTTTATGGCTTCGTGCGATCATCGCGCAGGGCTTTTGACTGGTAGAAGCTTTTGCAAGGCAGGGCACAGCAGTTCATGCATTCGGCCGGGACAAAATCTCTGATATCAATCAAAAGGTGGGCGAAGATGCGAGCCAATTCATGAAATATGCCGGTTAGCTCATAAGGAGAATAACAAGTGAGAAACGGATTTGCATTTTGGATCGGCAGCATGGCGTTCACGTCCGCTATGCTCGCGCCGCCGCCTTCATCCGCGGCGGCTCCGCTACCCATTGATCAGGGAAAGGAGTGGACGGCTTCCGCCCAAAAAGACTTCTACAGCCGTGACCAGGGTTCACGGATCATGCCGCTTAGCTGGATCGCGGCGTTGAAACAGCCGAATGGCGAGCCTTTTATGGCCGATAGTCTTAGCCGCTATGGTTATTTGCCCAACAAGGCGAGTCACCCACCCGGGCTGCCGGTCGGCTTTACCGTCGGCAGCGGAAGTAACGGCCAGGAGATTGGCATGAATTGCTCCGCATGCCATACGCGCCAGATTGAAGTCAATGGCAGTCTCTACCGGATCGACGGGGGTCCGGGTATTGTCGACTTTCAGAGTTTCCTTGCCGATCTTGATAAGGCGGTAAACACCGTGCTGACGAATCAACAGGCATTTACGGAATTTGCCCGTGCCGTGCTGGGTCCGTCGCCAACTTCGGCCGACAAGACGAAGCTGGGCCAGGCGCTGCAAGCCTGGTATCTGCCTTATCACACGTTAATGAAAGGCGCGCTGCCCACCCCGCCCTGGGGACCGGCACGGCTCGATGCCGTAGCGATGATTTTTAACCGGCTCACGGGGCTCGACATCGGTCCGCCGCCCACTTATATGATCCCCGAAAATATCAAACCCGCCACCGCGCCGGTGCGCTATCCATTCCTCTGGAATGCCGCGATTCAGGACAAAACCCAGTGGCCCGGCTTTGCCGGGAATGGCAATAATATCCTGGGACTCGCTCGTAATCTGGGTGAAGTTTACGGGGTTTTCGGCGTTTTCCATCCTAAGAAAGATGCGTGGCGACTGCTTGGAATCGACTACCTGCATAATAATTCAGCCAATTTCCAGGGACTCGACGCGCTGGAGGACCTGATTCGTAAAATTGGACCGCCCAGATGGCCGTGGAAAGTAGACCAGGCGCTTGCCACCAAGGGCAAGGCAATCTTTGCACGCAAGACTGATCAAGGCGGCTGCGTCGAATGCCATGGAATCAGCCCTGGGCAGACCCGGTTCTTCGAGCAGAAAACCTGGGCCACACCGGTTCTGGATGTCGGCACCGATTCCAGGGAATATGACATTCTTGGCTGGACCGTAAAGACCGGCGTGCTTGAAGGGGCAAAAATCCCCTTTCTCGCCCAGCCTCTCAAACCGGTCGACACGGCCTTCAACGTTCTGGGATTATCGGTAATCGGCTCCATTCTCCAGCATTACGTTCCGGTATTGATGAAGGCGGAAGATCAGGCACAGGTGAAGGGCATGCAATCGCCATTTACGCCCGAAACCGAATCTCTCAAGGATGCATTCAAGGCACCGGCGCCCACAACACCCTCCTATGCCTATGAATCCCGGGTACTTGAAGGAATCTGGGCAGCTGCTCCCTATCTGCACAATGGATCGGTGCCATCGCTGGCCGAATTGCTGAAGCCTGCAGCCGAAAGGGTCAGTTCATTCAAGGTTGGCCCTGCTTACGACCTGGTCAATGTCGGCCTTGCTGTCGATCAGACCAAGTTCGACTATACATTGCAGACCACGGATTGCAGCGACCGGAATTCGGGAAACAGCCGCTGCGGCCACGAATTCGGCACCACGCTTTCGGCGGACGAGAAAAAAGCGTTGCTCGAATACCTCAAAACGCTTTAACAACTCGATATGTGACAACGGCTTTCCTCTCCCGATTGTTGAGAGAGGAAAGTCGCTCCGGGCTGACGCCAGATGTCGAATCCAGATTCGATTTCTCCCCCTTTCCCCTCTCCCACGCGGCCCTATCGTCCACCTTTCATTCATCAACCAACGCAGCAAGCATTCAAGAACTGCATGACAACGCCGAGCAACCCGGTTTGTTGCGCGCCCATTCAGGCCGGCGGTCCGCGAGATCGTCATGCCCGGGCTGCTCGTCATAAGGATGTTTCAATACTTCCATCAGCCGTGTAATGACATAAGCATCACCCTGCTCCAGCGCCTCGATGGCCTGCTGCGCCAGATAATTGCGTAGCACATATTTGGGATTGGCATATCTCATGCGCTCCAGGCGCACATCCGCAAATTCAGGCAAACTGGTAGCCTCCGCATCCAGGCGCGCGCGCGCGATATAGCGGCGCAGCCAGCCAGCCAGCCTGGCCATCTGCGCGGGGGCCAGTTCAGTATAGAACGCCCGGTGCAACGGCGCAGCCAGCGTAGCGTCATCCATGGTAGCCGCCGGATTGTCACCCTGAGTATCCACCGGCATGGCCATCAGTCCACGAAAGAACAGGGTCATATCGGTCTCAACCTGCTGCAGCAGATCGAACAGGCCGCTCACCAGCGTGTCATCCCCGTCCTGCCCCAACGAAACCAGTCCGAGTTTGTCCGCCAGCATGCCACGCCATGCATTCTGAAAAGTCTCACCGAAGACCGACAAGCCATACTCCAGCGCCGCGTGGTCCTCGATCAGCGGGGCAAGGGCGTTGGCGAGCCGGGTCAGATTCCAGTGCGCAATCTCTGGCTGGTTGCCGAAGCAGTACCGCCGCCCCTGCGCATCCGTGGTATTGGGCGTCCACTGGAAATCGAAACCCTCCAGCCAGCCATAGGGACCATAGTCGATCGTCAGCCCCAGTATCGACATATTGTCGGTATTCATCACGCCGTGGACGAAACCCACCCGCATCCAGTGAGCGGCCAGCGTCCCGGTACGACGGCAGATTTCTTCGAACCACCGCGCGTAAGTTGACGGTGAAGGCGCGCCCAGTTCAGGGAAATGCTCGCGTATCACGTAATCGGCCAGACGCCGGAGCGTGTCCAGTTCATTGTGCGCCGCAAGGATTTCGAAATTGCCGAAGCGCACGAACGACGGCGCCACACGACAGACGATGGCGCCCGTCTCGGGACGCGGATTGCCATCATAAAACATGTCGCGCACCACCATTTCGCCGGTTGCCACCAGACTTAACGCCCGGGTAGTCGGCACCCCCAGAGAATGCATGGCTTCGCTGCACAGAAATTCGCGCACCGACGAGCGCAGCACCGCACGACCATCCGCGGTGCGCGAGTACGGTGTCTTGCCCACCCCCTTGAGCTGCAATTCCCGGCGCTTGCCATCCGGGCCGAGTATCTCGCCCAGGGTAATGGCGCGGCCATCGCCGAGCTGCCCCGCCCAGTGGCCGAACTGGTGTCCACCATAACGTGCCGCATACGGCTGCATACCAGGCAGGACGCGGCTGCCGCCGAGCACTTCGACCGCCGGACCCACCGGTGAAACCGGGCGTGAAATACCGAGCAGTTCGCCCACCGGCTCCACCCAGGCCAGCAGCCGGGGCGCCCGCACCGGAGTTGGATCAACGCGGGTATAGCAGGCGTTGCGCACCGCACGGGGAATGTTGTGGGTCTCCGGGTCGCCTGGCAGCTCGCGCACGAAGCTGTTGTCGAATTGCAGATCGCATAGATCGGCGAGACCGGAACTATCGGCGACAGGGATGATAGCAGCCGTAGCGCCGATATCGTGCGCCGTCATGTCGCGTTTAAGATGGGTTTGACTCATAATTATCTTCAATCCGGTTTTGGTAGGATGGGTAAGCGTGGCGTAACCCATCGGGACATCGGCATATCAAATCATGCCCGGGTACTGGCTAACGTCAGACGATGGCGCGCAATGTTCAGATCGGATGATAATCTTTTCTTCAGGGGTGGTGCGGCCCGTGTGATTCTTGTTGAAAAAACGCCCTGTCAAAGTGGGCCACCTATTCAAACGCAATCGCATCACCCGCACGCTGGCAGCCGCTTCATTGCGGAGGCGGGGGCGGAGGATTGCCGGGCGGAGGAGGCGGAGGATTGCCAAGCGGAGGCGGGGGCAGATTGGCACCAGGCGCCTGGTTGCGATAGCTGTCCATGATCTGGCCTGATACGGGGACACGATGACCCTTGGCATACATGCATTGGATATAACCCATATCGTAGCGCTGCTGGATGACATACCCCGAAGTTCGGGCGGTACCCGTTCCCATCAGTCCTCCCACCAGCAGGCCGCTACCCGCGCCAATCGCGGCACCCGTTCCTCCCCCCAAAGCGGCACCCGCCGCCGCGCCAACCCCTGTACCGATTGCGGCGGTTCCAGCTCCGCTGGAAACGGCTGCCTGATTTGGTGTCGTTCCCCCTGCCTGTTCACTGGCATACTGTTTACAGTAGGAATCATCTCCCCGGAATTGATCAAAAGTCTTGCCGGACCCCGGCAGGACCATCACGCTGGGGCCGCTCGGTATGCTCGCACATGCCCCCAACAAGAACACCAGCAGCAACGGAAATCGTCTATGGTTTTTTAACATGGCCACTCCTTATTGGGCGGGCTGAGGAGCCACTTGCAGCCAGCCATCGGGGCATTTTTTTACATAGGGATAATACCCCTCCGGGTTTCTGCAATAATGCCAATAATTGGCGGGTGCTTGTGGCGGCGGCGGTTGCACCGCTGCCTGCGGTGGTTGCTGCTGAATATACACCGGTGGTACTTGCGGTACAGCCACTACCGGGGGGTACCCGTAATATGGAGAGTAATAAGGCATTCCGAATCCATAGCCGCCATAACCATAGCCATAACCGCCATAATAACCCGGACCGTATCCATATCCACCGAAGCCAAAACCGGGATAGAAACCTCCTATGCCAATGAAACCTATTCCCCCATGATGGTGGTGCCCACCCCCGCCATGATGACCCCCACCGTGGTGACCTCCACCACCGTGATGACCTCCCCCATCACCTCCGCCCCCGCCTCCATCTCGCGTCCACGCTGAACCGGTGGAAACTGGCCCAAGCATAACGAGAACAAGCCACATTAATCCGATCTTTTTCACATACGCTCCTGTTCCGCAACCGCGTGTCCCGCATTGTTCCGATTGCCTTCGCCCAAAGCACCATTTCCTTCGTTACCGGAAAAAAAACGGCAATTGCACATAAGACAAGCGTCACGCTGGAAAATGCCCTATAGCGCTAACATTTTCTGTAGTGCATCGCCAACGAAGCGATTGTCACAAAGGAGAATTAAAGGTTATGCTTACCTATACTTCTTCATC
Source organism: Nitrosospira multiformis (assembly GCF_900103165.1). Lineage (NCBI taxonomy): Bacteria > Pseudomonadati > Pseudomonadota > Betaproteobacteria > Nitrosomonadales > Nitrosomonadaceae > Nitrosospira > Nitrosospira multiformis. The sequence goes on from NZ_FNKY01000001.1 coordinate 2,350,263, forward strand.
GTATCTCGTTATCGCTGATCGGAACAATAGATGGAATTCAAGGACTATTACAAGATAATGGGTGTTGCGCGCAACGCATCGCAGGATGATATCAAGCGCGCCTACAGAAAACTCGCGCGCAAATATCATCCGGATGTGAGCAAGGAGAAAGACGCCGAAGTCCGCTTCAAGGAGCTGGGGGAAGCCTATGAAGTGCTGAAGGACGCGGAAAAACGAACAGCTTACGATCAACTCGGCACAAATTGGAAAGCGAATCAGGAATTCCGCCCGCCACCCGAATGGAATACCGGTTTCGAGTTTTCCGGACAAAAATTTTCCGGTGGCGACACGTCGCAGTACAGCGATTTTTTTGAATCCCTGTTCGGCCAGGGTTTTGGCGCCCGCTTTGGCGGCGGCCAGGGAGCCGGCAGGCATGGCACTGCCGGGGCAACATTCCATCGTCCAGGCGAGGATCATTATGCCAAGGTACTGATCGACCTGGAAGACTCGTATACGGGCGCAACCCGTACCATCACCCTGCAGGTGCCCGGGGTCGATACGCAGGGACATGTATCGACGCGCGAACATGCTCTCAATGTAAAAATTCCCAAGGGTATTCGCGCCCGGCAGCAGATTCGTCTGGCGGGACAAGGTGCACCGGGGCATGGCCAGGGCAAAGCGGGAGATCTTTATCTGGAGATCGAATTCCGGCCCCACTCATACTACCGCGTCGATGGAAGCGACGTGTATCTCGACCTGCCGGTGGCGCCATGGGAAGCCGCCCTGGGCGCAACAGTCAAAACACCCACCCCGGATGGAACCATCGAACTCAAGATACCCGCCGATTCGTCCGCCGGACGGAAATTGCGATTGAAAGGCCGTGGTATTCCCGGCAAGACGCCGGGTGATTTTTTTGTGGTGCTTCAGATCGTGGTGCCACCCGCTGACAATGACAGTGCCAAAGATTTCTACCACAACATGGCCGTGCAATTTAAATCTTTCAACCCACGAGCCAGATTGGGAGTGAAAACATGACAAATGCCAATCCCCCCTCCTCTCCACGCGATGTGCCGCTGGATAAACCACGAGATTCGTCCAATGAACCGCTACAAGATGAGCCGCTACAAGAATTGAGCGGAACGCTTCTGGATGAACAAAATCTGCTGACCATTGTTGAAATCAGCCGTGTCTGTGCGGTGCAAACCGAATACATTGTTGAACTGGTTGACGAAGGCTTGATCGCGCCGGAAAAACTCCCGGAAACGTCTATGGGAGACAATGAACCTCATGCCTGGCGCTTTACGGGAACCCACATGCGCCAAGCCAGGATAGCCGCGCACCTGCAAAGCGATCTCGGCGTCAACGCCGCCGGGGTGGCGCTGGCCCTGCAGCTGCTGGACGAGGTGGAAGTCCTGCGGGCACAGCTGGAGGCAATGGAAACGATGGGCGGCCGCTGATATTGGCGTAGGCCGTAAAGACACTCATTGACATCGCCGGTCTTATGCCCCCAAAACGATTCAACAGCCGACTCAACAATCTTCTGACCGCTGCTATAAGTTCGGTAAGCGGCGTTGGAAGCAGATCCCATAACCGAGCGCGCAATCCTCTCCGGTACATACTCGCCACAACCGCCTGCGGCCTCTCCACCTGCCACACCAATTCACATAATTCGAATAGGCGAAATTATTAAAGTCGGGATCAAATGCCGATGCACCGTCCGATGAAATGCCTCCTTCGTGATTAAATATGAGCCTGTAATCCAGTATTTTTCCACTTTCGATGTTCCGAAACACGATACTTGAAGTTTTCTGCGACGCATTCAATAATTCAACGACATAAAAACCTGTTCGCGGCCGGTCTCCGGTTGTTTCGAGATACACCAATTCCAGGGGAATTGGACACCCTTTTTCCAATACTTCAGACAATTCCAGCGTGTCCTCTTCTTCAGTGGATACAATGCGGGAACGCAGGGATTTTATGTTGCCAATAGCAACCTGGGCGATATCTTCTCTGGCAATATTTATCGCACTCGCCTGGGCTTTCTTTAAAAAATATTCGATATCCATGATATATCTCCATCAGAAAATAAATACGGCCGCCACCTGCTCTTTCTGCCGGGACGACACTTTCCTGGTCAATCCCCCCGGTTCCCTCTTCCGAAAAGGACAATCTTCGAATCGGTGATCGACAACAGGTTTTCGTCCTTGTCGCCCGAAGTGTAGTAAATGCGGCTGCTGACGCCGATTTCCGGGAACATTGAGCTGACGATAGCGCGGCCTTCGTCAAAGATCAGCTCCGGATTGCAAATAGCGTTGCATACGGTGAGTTCACCGGGAAGGTTGCGTGAAGAGAAATCGACGGTGAAATCGGGTGGAATGGCGAAGACCGCCACGCCAACCGGTGAGGTATTGTCGGTGAACCCTTTAAAGTACGACACGAAAACGCGATTAATCTTGTCTGACTGGTTCGTGACCGACACCACCGTGGCGGATCGAATCCGGCTACCGGTCTGCGAGTTCATGTAGGTCACCAGGTAGCGCGGAGTGCTCGGAATTCCAGCGGTCTGGCCATCATTGAATTCCCCGAGTTCGATGTACCTCTCGAGCCGCTTCAAAGCACGCGGTTCAGTCGGCATATTCGGTGTTTTTTTGTTAAGTCCATTCGCCATGAGATTACCTCCAGATTGGATTGAGTTGATTGAGAAATGGAAGTGTTAATACGTCCACAGGTTACATAAATTCACAGGCAAACTTGAGTTTCCGCGTTTCGGAATACGATCAAAGCGCGGATCATCGAATTTGCCCGTGCATAGTAAGGGCACCAAACAGGGTTTCCTGTGCGGTACCGAACATATCAGCGCATTGAGAGAGATTTGAGAAAGAAATTGGTGTTGCCCGCTACGGATGACAAATCCTGGCATGGAAAATGCCAGCCTTCGCGGAGCATCGAGGTAGCGAGACAGCCACCGCAACGATTCAGCAAGATCCGATAACGCCTTACCGGCAGCCGGTTGATGAATCGGAAAAATCCGGGCGTAAAAATAAGTTACCCCGCTCCAGGGCGGGGTAACTTATTACTCATGCTTACTCAATTTTCGATACCCCAAGCGGCAAGGCATCTGATCTGGAAAGATCAACCCATGATTAACATCCTAGCATCCTAGAGCTCATCCGCAGCACTAGCCGTTTGAGTGCCGGACACAGCATGATTTTCCTCAAGTTTAGAAGCCATTTGACGATGCAAAGCGGCTTCCTGTATGTGTGTTTTGACGGTCTTCTCGTAATGACGTACTAACGCCGTGGTATGCGATTGCAGATCTTGTGCCCGCCTGCCATAGAGATAGCTTTTATCCTCATAATGTTCAAGCAGTTGCTTTTGTTCTTCCACTTTTGCCTGAATTTGCGTAGCCGCATCTTCATAATACTTTGCTACCGCCTCATGGTCACTCCGCGTTGTGGCATTCTGGGCGGCTGCGTGAATCTTGGAGGTCTCGGAGGTGTCATCGGACTGAGCCGCAAATGCAGAAGGATTCAGCGAAGCCAGCAGGCCTACTATCGATAACGCCGCAAAAACTTTTGCCAGTTTTGTTTTCATGATAGTAATGAACCCAGTTAGAATCAAAGTGGCTTCATCCTACCTCAGTCAATATTATGAGTACATTGGGGAAACCCTGGTTTTACGCTAAGTAAAACCCTTAGGAGCGGAAATGGTCCCAGGCGAACCTGAATGCGGCAACCGGAGGGAGCGAAGTGCTTTCTGGCATCCGGCGCCGGGCACCATGAGCCTGCAAATACTCAATACCTGCCCCGGGGACTTATTCCCACTATCTGCAGCGTGCTCTCCGTCCGGATCGGAAATCCGGGAATTCATGGATCTGGCATAATCAAAGCATGGATTTGGCCTGATCAAGTATTCTTTGACATACCTCTTTGCCTGCCTTGGCCTTCAGGCCGGCCATGCTCAAATCCACGCTCTGACCATCACTGCCGCTCAAGATTCCCTTCACGCCATTGACATAGTCAGGGTTATCCGTGGCCGGTTGATCCTGGCTACTGGAGAGCTTTCCCATCAGTTGATCCTTGACCGGAGATGCTTTGCTATCGCTCAAATAACTGTTCTTGACGCAGTAATCGAGAATACCCGCAGCATTGCCTATACTTCCCGGCGCTATGGATGACAGTGATCCCAGCGACCCCAGCGAGGAGGCTGCGCCGCTAGCCCCGCTGCCGCCCATGATATCTTTCAACTGACCGAAACCTTGAGCTGCAATGGAACCGGAAAATATCGCCATTGCAATACTGCTGCTCAATAACAGTGAATAACGTTTGGAAATATTCATTCGATTCTCCTCCAGACTGTTGAACGAATTGCGACTAAACGAATTACACAAATCGATACTGCGCATGGCTGGCCGCAACAACCCGCCGTATCAAATTTACCTTTTCTAATCAGGACGAATTCCTATCCTGTTTGAGACGCCACCTTGGCGCCTCAGGATCGCGCGGAACGCCCCGTTACTTATGATATGTCTAAACTCACTTTTTTAATTGCAATTTTAGTTATTTTTACCTCTCCCTACGTGCAGCAGGCTGAAATTGTCATCGAAACCCACAGCCGCGCGTTAATTCAATTGGATCAGAACTTGCATCCCACCTATAACCGGAACGCAAGAGTCGGTAATCCGTGGACATCATTGCGAAACCATCCGCATCAAAGCCCCCGATGCTGCTATAGCCAGGATACGCCAGGAAACAAGGATAAATCCGATCCAGACATGGCAAAGAGTCTCCACCGCACAATGGTTAACGTGGAAAGAGTTACATGAAAAAGATCCGGCTACTATGCCTCACATGCCTGCTGGTGCTGATTCCTGTGAACCCGGCATGGACGTTTGATGGCGGGGGCGACGATGGCGGGTCTGATGAGGGGGGATTTGATGACGGAGGATCTGACGATGAAGGGGATGACCCGGGCGAAGGAGGAAATCATGATGAAGGAGACCGCCATGATGGAGAAGATCCCCATGGGGGAGGTCACCATCATGACCACCGGGTAGGCCACCATCATCATGGCGGAGGGATGATGGGACCGGCCTTTGGACTACTCGGTTTCGGTCCCGGTTTCGGGTTTGGCGGAGTCGGCTTTATGCAGCCTTTTTATCCATTCCCCTATTACGCGTATCCGTCTGCGATGGCTAGGCCCGCTCCGCCCGTATACATTCAACAACAGAATGCCGGCCAGCCCGCTCCTGATTCACAAACCAGTTTCTGGCATTATTGCCGGGCACCGGAGGGCTACTATCCGGAGGTCAGGGATTGCCCTGATGGCTGGCAGCAGGTAGCACCCCAACCCGCTCCCCAGCCGGCCCCTCAGGCGACCCCTGAAGCAACCCCTACGGCGGCCCCGCAGTTGCCGCAAGATAATCAGGGGTAGCTATCTAATTCTCTACCAGGAAATCGATAAAGGGGTTGAAATTGTCCGGGTACCCCACGGTGCGCGCCAATGGCAAGATCTACCGTAGAGGACAACACGAAACGGAATTTTACGTACGCTAGGCTGTTTTGTTTACCGCAATCCGTTAGAGGCAGTTAGCTTGGCTCGTTCACGTTTCACTATTTCCAGTACAGTATTTTTGCTCAAGTCCAATTGCCTGCCGATCTGGCGATAGGATTGCTCAGCAGCTACCAGCGCCAATACCTTCGGCGTCAACTTGTCAGATTTTACTCGCCGTCCAAGGCGCCGCCTGAACACCACACCACGAGCCTGCGCCGCGATTAAACATTACGAATTGCGAACAGATGATAATCAGAGGCTTACAAAGCATTAGCGTACTTTAATTTCCCTTTCGTCAAACGCCCCCATAAACAATACCTGCCCTCGTCAATGGTTTTGGCGTACGTAAAGCCGGTTTACCCCATTTCATTGATGCTTGGTTGATGCATGGCGGAATACTGTTAAATATTACTTGATAAAGCTATTCCGTAAGCATGGTGGCGCATAGCGGTTGCAAGGCAATCGGAGTCCAACCCTCCAAACGCATACACCGGCATAGGCAACTTATTTGTTAGGTCAGCAAATTTTTTCCAGCCCATGCCGGAAACATTTGGATGTGTTGGCGTGGAACGTACTGGTGATAATGATACGAAATTTGCACGCAAGGTAACAGCATGTGCGAGCTCACTTGCATTATGACATGAGACTGACAATAATGGTATGCAAGGTCGGGTACGCATGTTCATTAGCTGATTGGCTGACAGATGGATGCCGTCAGCACCGGACTTAAGAGCAAGCGGCTCGTTTCCATTCACTAAGATTTTTGCACCATACTTATGCGCCAAATTGACGATAGGACGCATAATCTGTATATGTTGGTCGGGGTTCATGCTCCGTATGCGTACTTGCATCAAACGTACCCCTTGTTCCAACAAATAAATAAGGCGCCTCATAAGTTTCACCTTAATACCAGGGCAAGGGCCAGCATTGATAATGGCATATATCAGGGGCAATGCAATTGCTTGAAGGATTTTTTCATTCGCTGGTAACAAGGGCGTCACAGTAACTGAACTTGGATTCTCCCAGGATATACGTTGACCTTCCCGGCCCGAAGGCGTCCCTTCCCAGGAAAAAATACGGTAGACGTGTAACTTAACAATTTTGTCGGGATAAATGTGGCTGTAGCTTATCCATGGATAAGCTACTTTTAATCTAATACCCAATTCTTCATATAATTCCCGTGTGATAGCTTGGTCGGCACTCTCTCCCGACTCAAATTTACCCCCCGGGAATTCCCAGAAACCGGCAGATTCCTTTCCATAAGGACGCTCTGCCATAAGTACATGTCCATCTTCTCTTTGTACTACAGCAAAGGCTACATTTATCGATGGCAAATTTTGCACTGTATCTTGCATAGTTATTGACGCTTTTTCAACTTCCGTACCTCGGCCGCAGATACCACCGCATCGTCACTGCGCATCTCCAGCGCCTGTGGCGCTCGATCCCAGTCATTACTTCAATGCGTTCAACACCAGAAGCACTATGCATAGTATCAGGCATACGCCTATCTCCTATTATCAGTGCGTCCGTGTCCGGTTCAATTGGGGGTTACTACATCCTGACCATTGAGTTAACAAACCATTGTTCTACCTACATTTAGCCAGGGCAGGCACATACCGAGTATTTGTTCTTCAGAAGATTTCCAAATCAACAGGGTTCAGCTAATTTTTCCATAAACCCGTGAGTTAATATGTGGACTTTGGTATAGCTTTTGGAATTATCTGCCCGAGTTCCGGGCATTATTATGACAACCCTGGCGCTGTGCCTTCACCATTAGAAACAATGGCATCAATTTGTACCAATGCATCCATGGGGAGAGTTGACACGCCAACTGTTGTTCTTGCAGGAAGATCGCTTCTGAAGAATGTTGTGTAAACTTCGTCTACAGCACCGCTATCCGCGATATTTTTAAGGGCGATATTTACTTTAACTATATCATCCATACCGTGATCGATACTTTCCAGGATCGCCTCGATATTCTTTAAGCACTGTCCAGCCTGCTCTTTTACCCCGCCGGCTACCATTTTGCCGGATCTGGGATCGATACCTAATTGAGCCGAAATATGATTGTAATGAGAAAAAGCTACCGTTTGAGTAGCTAGAGAACTTTGTGGTGCATTTTCCGTATTGTTTGCTTCTATGACGATTCTATGTCTGTCCTCAACAGCTTGCGGGGGCGTGCCGTCTCCGTGTGACACGACTGCTTCAATTTGCACTAAAGCATGCATGGGTAAACCTGAAGCTGCAACCACTGTCCGTGCAGGAAAGTATCCTTCCGCCCTGGCGATAGCCGAGTCCGGGAAAAATGTTGTATAGACTTTGTTTACGGCTTCAATATCCGAGAGGTTTTTAAGGAATATAGTGGTTTTAACAATATCGTCGAAAGGAACGTTGATATTTTCTAAAATGGCCTTGATATTTTTTAGGCATTGTCCAGCCTGTTTTTTTACATCACCCGCTACCAATTTGCCAGATTTAGGATCGATGGGTAATTGAGCTGAAATGTTATTGTAATGAGAAAAAGCCACAGTTTGAGTAGATGCAGGACTTTTAGGTGCATGCTCAGTATTTCTTGCAACTTTTCCCGGCTCATTTTCCGTGTCTCTTGCAGCTTCTCCGGTCTGTTCACCAATCGACTGATGGAAAAAAACTTGCTCACCCGTTCTCATCTGATCACGCATAAAATTCCGTGCCTGACTGTGGAATGCCATCTCACGCATAAAATTTCGTGCCTGAGGGATGCTGTCATAGGTAGGATCGCGGCGAGACTCTGGCGAAGGTGTACCTTCTCCGTTTGAAATAACTGCGTCAATTTGAACCAAAGCATCACCCATAGGTAAAGCTGCAACTGCGACTGTCGTCCTTGCAGGAAGATAGCTTTGGAAGAATGTTGCATAAACCGCATCTAAAGCGTCAATATCCAGGATATTCTTAAGGAATATAGTGATTTTAACCACATCGTCCATAACGTGGTCGACGCTTTCTACAATTGCTTTAATATTTGCCAAGCATTGCTTTGCCTGCGCTTTTACACCACCAGCTACTATTTCCCCAGATTTTGGATCGATACCTAATTGAGCTGAAATATGGTTGTAATGAGAAAAAGCTACGGTTTGTGTAGATACACAACTCCTTGGTGCATTTTCCGTATTTCTTGAAAGCTTTATAAGATTGCCACTCATATCAATAATCTTCCTTTTTCACTCACATTTCAGTCAGGCCAGATTCATGTCAGACATAACCGAGGCGAACCACCAATCAATAAGTACCTCGGTCCGGTAGGATCGATTGCAGCAACTCGAAGAAAGCATTTTGATTGCGTTTGCCGGGCATCCTTGCACAGCGCGTAGCGCAAGCCGCGTATCGAATTTCCATGGGCTATGCTATGCCCCGCAGCCCCCCATTCAGCAAGTCCGAGGTGCGGAAGCGAAGCCCCTAGCAGCCTGTCGGACTTAAAGGAAATCGGCTGCAAAAGCGTCTGGCTGGTCTATATTTCGCCGCTTTTTCGACCAATAGAACAACTATTGGCCTTCAAAATCGTCAGAATCTAGCCTCACCCAGTCGCATTTTCGCTTCGATTCTTCAAGTCCGACAGACTGCTAGTAGAGATTGTCGCTCATGAAGTCGAGTGACATCCGGCGGGTTTGCATCAGCTACAACTCAACTTCCCGGACGCTTCAATCAACAGCGATATTCAGTGCCAGGTTGTCTTACCAATTCCTCCGTTTTTGTTTGCAACTACAGTTACTCCTATATCCAATATGCTTAACCTAGGTGGGATCAATTAGCTCATCTACTCGTTGTGCAAATGCTTTATCGTCTTCACTTAGTACTTTCTCATTACTAGCGTATACAGTGATATTTGCATAGTTTAACCCAAAACTAATATCCGGATAATATTCTGTTTCTTTAGATAAGTCAGCCAGACGATCGAGAAAGATACGAAGACTGTTATAACCATCAAATTGGAATCGTCTGAATAGGCTGGGCGGGTGGTCTTTGCAAATCCAGAGCTGTTCTGCGTTTTCATCCATCACTATCTCCTGATTCCTCAAAAATACAATATGTATAATACTATCAGAAACTTGGATGGAACCGCATTGGAATAATGCTGCAACCGATCCGCATGGCGTCCAAGATGACTCCGAGAGATAGTTTTTGGCGTTAGTAAACCGGGGCGGGTTTGGTACGGGTTTTGAAGATCTTACGATCAGTTCGTACTCGAAGCTGATGAAGAGACTCTAAGCCATAGCGTTTTCAAACGCATCGCCGACCGTTCCCAGGGGAAGCCCTTTGGAGTTTGAATTGCCCCGTTTCCAGGAGCGATTCAGTCTATTGGTGAGCAGATGAGCACTGGCTTGGTGCTGACTGCACTGAATATGGCTTTGCAACAACGCCACCCCTAACAAGTTATTCATCATAGCGACCAAGGGAGCCAATACACCAGCATGGCCTTCGGCAATCACTACCGCCAGATGGCTGTGCTGTCTTCCATGGGAATGGTGGGCGATGCGTTTGATAATCTCATGGCGGAGAGTTTCTTCACCAGCCTTGAGTGCGAACTCATTGACCACAAGACCTTCAAAACCCGTAGCCCGCCTGGCGGTATTTACCTGGATCGAAGGCTGGTACAACCCCAGGCGACGTCATAGCACGCTGGGATACCTGTCACCTGTTAATTTCGAAAGGATATCGCCGACCTCTATTTCTGAATCTGATGTCGAGTGTAAGAAGCCCCAGCTAACAGCAATGAGCGCTTGGGAATCAAGTCCGTAACCGTCCACGAGAATGGGTCAACTCCATGCCTCTATCCCCCTGTCCCGAGAATCCAATGATTTTTTATCCGAAAATCATCTCTTCCCGTCCATTCTTTTTTACGAAAAAAGAACTCTTAGTTTCCCCTGACACATTTTATTGCCAGCGCATCAAACACAGTAACATCAACAAGGCACATCACTTTGGTTTTAGTGAATATCACTACCGCCTCCACCAATTACAACTGTTCGGGCCTCGTTACGTCCGATGATTTAGCCGGTAGAATCTGTTCAACTTCAGAGTGTGGGCGCGCAATAATATGTGCGGCAGCTAGACCGTCACCCACACGTTCACACGCATCAGCACCGGCACGAACTGCTGCGTTGACAGCACCCGTCTCGCCGCGAACTAAAACAGTGACATAGCCGCCTCCAACAAACTGCCGGCCAATGAGACGAACCTCTGAAGCCTTGGTCATGGCATCAGCTGCCTCAATCGCTGGAACTAAGCCACGTGTTTCAATCATTCCTAACGCTATGCCCATCCTTTCGTTTTCCATGTATTAACTCCTGATAAAATTCCTAGTATTCAAATGCAAATGAAGCTTAAAGTATTTGTTCAACTTCCGTATGCGGACGCGCAATAATGTGGGCAGCAGCTAAACCGTCACCCACGCGTTCACACGCATCAGCACCGGCACGAACTGCTGCGTTGACAGCACCCGTCTCACCGCGAACTAAAACAGTGACATAGCCACCTCCAACAAATTGCCGGCCAATGAGACGAACCTCTGCAGCCTTGGTCATGGCATCAGCCGCCTCGATTGCTGGAACCATGCCACGTGTTTCTATCATTCCTAAAGCTATTCCCATTTTTTCGCTTGCCATTTTTAACTCCTGATAAAATTTAATCGCACCAAAGCAAATGAAGCTTAAAGTATCTGTTCAACTTCAGAGTGTGGACGCGCAATAATATGTGCGGCAGCTAAACCGTCACCCACGCGTTCACAAGCGTCAGCACCGGCACGAACTGCTGCATTGACAGCACCCGTCTCGCCGCGAACTAAAACAGTGACATAGCCACCTCCAACAAATTGCCGGCCAATGAGACGAACCTCCGAAGCCTTGGTCATGGCATCAGCTGCCTCAATTGCAGGAACTAAGCCACGTGTTTCTATCATTCCTAACGCTATTCCCATTTTTTCTTTTGCCATTTTTTGTTCTCTTACTGTTAATTTAAAATCGTTAAGTCACTTGCTGCTGATTAAAAGTCCCGGGGTGTTGCGGGGTACTCCATTTTCTATTTCACCAATCGTCCTCAGACCAATGATCGATAATTCCCCCGATAGTCAGATCGGTGGTGATCTTAGGATTATCAGTGGCCAGCCTTGCAGCCGTTCCTTCCACAGTGATGACAAAATCTCCCGGCTTGCAGCCAATAGGATCGAGTGCAACCTCCAACTTACCTGAAGCGTTCTCCACTACACGCAACGATTGAGTAGTTAACCAAAAATGACGTTTGGTTGTAACCAAGTTTCGTACAACACGCTGTATATTCATTTAGCCTGCTTCTTTACACCCTTTGATTCATCTTCCCAGTAATCGATAATGCCAACAATAGTGAAATCACTGGGATAGTCATTGCTGCCTGCTGCGGATCGGGCAGCAGAACTCCCAACGATTATCACCCAATCACCTTCCTTACAGCCGACCGGATCAACGGCGACCTGCCTGCTAGAACTCTCTCTCTCCCTAACTACCAGCAGACGACGGGTACCCAGCTGCCCAATTCGTGAAGTAGCTACTAATGTTTTTTCTACTTGGCAGATTTTCATTATATCGATAAAAATGACTTGATTATCTTGTTGACGACCATAATATATTAACCCCGTCCTCCGCCAGACACAGTAATGGGAGCGGAAGCTGCGGGTGACCAACCCACCATTCCTGTAACGTGATGCGTAGGCTCGGGATGGGTAGCCTTAGCTTTAAACTTTCTTGCACCCGCCCACGCATGTAAATCACCACTACGCTGGCTGGGATTACGTTCAGCAGCAATATAGCCCTCAGTACCAGTAACATTATCTTTCGATATCCAGGCACTACCTGTAATCGTTCTACCCTCGATGCGGCCTTCACCCGTTATACGTGATTTGTCGGCACTGGCTTCAACTTTAGGTCGCGGATTAAAATTAAATTCCTGATTGCCGGTAATCTTACCTACTCCGGCAGAAAACGTGCCGGTGATGCGGCTTCCCGCAGTTGGCGCATTGACGGCATCTATACCGGTACGTACCTGACTTTCACGCTGAGGGGAGCGAATACTAAAACTATCGTTTATTTGCTTAATACGCTCCATTAAATCCGTGTCGACATCCTTCCCAGGATTGGCAACATAATATCGCGTACCTGTAATTTCATGCTCACTACCGCGTTGCGTACCTGACACCTGATCCACATTGAGGGGGAGATCACCGCTAACATGATTACCTGATGCCATTTGCGATGAAATCCGACGCCCAGCTTTATCCTCATTCTCCGCAGAACAAAAAGCCTGATACTGATTTGGTCCCGCATAAGGCGTACCAGTAATGGCACCACATACGCCTTGCTCATCACCCGTTACCTTCTCGTTATGCTCGATATCTACACCGGTTACGCGCTGCCCCTCCCACGTTATAGCATGGGATACATTTCCATTGCCAGCTTGGGCGGGTGACGTTCCACAATGACAAGTATATTGCTCGGCACCGGAATATTCAGTGCCAGAAATATTTTGGCAAATACCTTTTTCTTCCGTGCCCGTAATATTTCCACGCTGGCGTATTCGCTGTCCGACTTGCGTTCCTGTTGTGCGAGCTCCCTGCAATGTATGGCTTATACCAACTTTTTTGGGCAAATCGCGCCCATTCGTTTCACATAATGGCTGTTTGGCTGCCGGCATCAGATATTGATTACCTGTAACATCGCGACAGGACCCGCTTTCATCGCCAGTTGTCAGTTCGCTGCGACCCACCGCGGTCCCTGTAATCGGACGGCCGCCCGCCGATTCCTCATTACTATATACAATACTGCGATTGCGAGAACCGATTGATTTGACAGAGCGTCCCAGGTTGGCGCCAAATACAGAGCGTCCATGCGGATCATTCTGGCTTTGAAACTGCATCGGTGCATAACTTCCCTGTTCCCGGCGTGGTAACAGGTCATCAACGAGTTCCTGGTCACATTCTCCGGTAATCTGTAAAGCAGGATTGGATTCATCCCCGGTAATGCTTATTTTACTGCGCACCTGTGATCCGGTTACAATTTGTCCGGCCACTGTTTTACTTGCACCAACCTTAATGCCCCCCTCGCGAGGATTGTAACCCGCCTCTGTTCCAATATACTGAATGCCAGTTACCTGGAGAGCAGCTCCACGTTCATCACCCGTAACATTCTCTCCACAGCCAATTCGAACTCCGGTAACCTTGTGACCGGCATAGCTCTTACTTTCCGTTACCTTCGGTGGATACTGAATTGGATTGGCATTACGCAAACGTCCGCTTGGGCGTGCAGCAACATCTCTAGCCTGCCCACTATTTATACGCTCGTTACGGACAGCCTGTGCTGCCAATCGGCCCGCGCCCATGCCCGGCATCGTATTAACATTTACCGCGGGTAAATAAACAGAGCCTGGATCCATTGTCGTCACAGAGGCTTTATGTTTCAGTATTCCTTTTTTACCCTGAACTAATTCAGCACGACGGGCACGCGACGCATCACGACCCGTCATTGGTGCCTGACCAGTGTTCTTTATTGTAGTAGCGCTTAATTGTGCTGGAAAAACGTTCGATGGAACCGCTTCTGACGGAAATAAGCCGGCAGGCCGCGTAATCGTCTCTTGATCCGCACGCACACGTTCTTTCGCAGGCGGCAACCCTGCTTTTCCATTTACCAATTGACTACGTCGCATGCGCGACGCATTTCGTCCGGTTTGAAAGTCCAATAAAGCGCTAGAGTTTGACATAATTTCACTCATTAATGCTTAAATTTAATCTGGGTAACAACCAATACTTTTACCAGAAAAAATCAAAAAGATATAGTAACGTGCAATATTATGAGAAATTAACGCCCGCCGCGATAAACGATAAATGCCGTACCGCGGCATTGTGTAAAGTTGTCAAATCCGCTCAAACGTACAACATGGCCCGGATTATCCCGACGGCATGCCTCTAGTTCCGCCATTATTGTTTCAACTGATTTTTCGCCAAAAAATGGCAGCTTCCAAAGATACCAAAAATGCAAGAATGCTTTTTCTGGCTCAGTATGTTCAATAGCTGGATTCCAACCCTGAGCAATGATGTAAGCGACATGCTTACGGATTTTTTCAGGTGTTAACGGCGGGAGATAAGAGAATGTTTCTCCTTTCCGCTCAGTTGCTTTATACGGTTTGATTGCATCCATAGCTATACCTCATGACTTCAGTTTTAAACAGCGTAATAAATGTTTACTATTAACCCACATCAAGCTTGTCTACAGTATCGAATTCGAACTTGATCTCTTTCCATGTTTCCAGGGCAATTTTTAGCTCAGGTGAGTACTGTGCAGCTTCAGTCAGCACTTCTTTACCTTCACGCTCTACCTGACGCCCCTGATTACGCGCATCAGTGCACGCCTCAAGGGCCACACGATTTGCAGTGGCGCCCGCAGCATTGCCCCATGGATGACCAAGTGTGCCTCCTCCAAACTGTAAGCAAGAGTCATCACCAAATATATTGACCAAAGCGGGAATATGCCAAACATGGATACCACCCGAGGCAACCGGCATTACACCGGGCATAGAACCCCAGTCCTGATCAAAGAAAAGACCACGTTCACGATTCTCTGGAATATATGATTCACGCATGGTATCAATCCAACCAAGGGTTGCAGCCCTGTCACCTTCCAGTTTACCGACTACAGTGCCAGAGTGCAGATGATCCCCACCCGACAGCCTTAGACATTTAGTTAATACTCTGAAATGGATTCCATGATAGCGGTTGCGATCGAGTACCGCATGCATGGCACGGTGAATGTGTAATAACATGCCATTATCACGGCACCAGTTAGCCAAACCCGTATTGGCACAGATTCCGCCGGTTAAATAATCGTGCATGATGATCGGCGCGCCCAGTTCTTTTGCAAACTCAGCTCGCTTATACATCTCTTCCGGCGTTGCCGCAGTTACATTCAGATAATGCCCTTTACGCTCGCCGGTTTCAGCCTGGGCCTTCAACACCGCGTCCATTACAAATTCAAAGCGATGACGCCAGCGCATGAACGGCTGACTATTAATATTTTCATCATCCTTGGTAAAGTCAAGACCACCGCGCAGACACTCATAAACCGCCATGCCATAGTTCTTTGCCGACAAGCCAAGTTTGGGTTTGATGGTACAGCCTAGAAAAGCACGGCCGTATTTATTCATACGATCCCGTTCCACCTGTATGCCATTTGGCGGTCCGCCACAGGTCTTAACATAAGCGATGGGAAACCGGAGATCTTCCAGTCGCAAGCTACGTATGGCTTTAAAACCAAATACATTGCCGACCAATGAGGTCAGCACATTGACGACCGAACCCTCTTCGAATAAATCAATAGGGTAAGCAACAAACGCGTAGTATGCCGTGTTATCACCCGGAACTGGTTCAATCCGGTAAGCACGGCCCTTATAGTAATCCATGTCTGTGAGCAAATCAGTCCACACAGTGGTCCAGGTACCTGTAGAGGATTCCGCCGCGACTGCGGCAGCAGCCTCTTCACGAGGCACTCCATCCTGAGCCACAATCTTAAAACAGGCCAACAAGTCTGTGTCGAGCGGAATATAATTCGGCTCCCAATAACTCTCACGATAATCTTTGACACCAGCTTGATATTTTTTTCCTGACATAATGATTCTCTCCTGCGATTAAAATCTTCCTTGATAGTATTTATTGTTGATCCGCCTAAAATCAGCACCGGTCTAAAATATAAAAACACCTGCTCTGTAGGCTTGTTGGGAAAGGGCTTTCCCTCGCATCACGGGCGAATTCTGCTGGTGCCGCTCACTCCAAGGGAGGGTGGGGACGTACCTCGTTGTAATACTCGCATCACTCATGAATCTTGAGCCCGGCATACCAACCACGATAGGAAACCGGCGAAAATCGGATGAGTTCATTCTTCTATTTTATTATTGATGAGATACTATTCTATTATTGATGAAATATTTTATCAATAAGAAGAATATAGAAATACTTCATACAATATGTTATCAAGGGTACTAAGGTGGCTTAACCAGGTTTTACGTTCCATTACGCCCCAAACCTCTTAATCCGCTTTGGGCCGTGAAATGCCTATATCTGATAAGCGCCGATCCGCGACCTGATCTCCAACTGTGATTCTGGCCCGGAAAAGGTTTTGGGCAGCAGGTAGCACTCCAACCCGTCCCACAGTCGCCCGCTCAGGCCCCTGAAGCAACGCCGGATGGCGCCCCCGCGGCAGCTCCGCAGTTATCTCAAGATAATCAAGGATAGCTCTGCCGAACCGGCCGTTGCATCATAAGCCTATTTGTCTCTTCCCTTTCTTCTTCCGAGGATTGAATTTCACGAGCCGCTGGCATAAGCGGGCTTGACGCCTGATGTGAATATCCATTGCGGGTTCCAGCCGCAGCAATTCCTCGGCAAGCGCCAGGGCGGCCTCCAGTTCGTGCGTGACATGCTCATGGTATTTTGCCAGCGCTTCGATCCCCCGAACGCACTTGTTTTCCCCAAGGTGTATCCAGATGGCGATGGCCTGCTCATCCTGCCGCTGATGCCGATGCAGCTTGGCCAGAAATAAAAGTGCCGCCTCATCCAATCCACCCCAGGCGCCGGTAAGATGATCGATGGCATACTGGATATCGCCCCGGCCCGCATGGATCTGAGCGACTTTAAGCGCATTGACCGCTTCATGGCCAGGCTCGGTGTAAGCTTGGGCCAACATCGCCAGCAATGCCGCCAGCGACAAGACGTCGCGCTGATTGTGCTCGGCGATGGCGTGCAACGGTTCCACCCGGCCACCCCGCACAAAATCCGTCCACGCTTGGGGAATAAGATGACTGGGAAAATCATTCTCACGGATGAATCCGAGCAATCGTTGCTCCGCCGTCTGCAGGCGGCAATCCTCCCAGCCATGCCCGTAGGCGCGGCGCGTGAGATGGAGCAGATCAACATGACCTTTATCGGTAAAGGGATCGGCTTGCCGTGCCAGCCGGTAACGGGTAGCCAGTAACGGCACATCGAAACTCTTGCCATTGTAGGACACCAAGTGAGCGGCAGGTTCGATCCAGCCGAAGATGGTTTCCAGCAAAGCCGCCTCCCCCGCAAACCCGGTCAATATCCATTGCCCGAGTTGCAGGCAATCCCCCTGAATTCGCGCCAGGCACACCATAAAAGGCAACGTGCCGGTGCCACCCGCAAGACCGGTGGTCTCGGTATCGAGGAACAGTAACCCATCCAGCGGCGCATCATGAGGCAGGCCCAGCGCCGCGAGCGGGATATCAGCCAGGGCTGAAAACACAATCTTGCCATGCCGGCTGGCAAGGGGAATGGTCTGATCAATCTGGATCAGTCCGGGCGCAATCACCTCCCCGCGCAGGTGTTTGGCAACCTCGGCATCGCCGTGTTTTGTCCGGCTAGCCCTGGTGCGGAAATCGCCGCCACCCCCACTACTGCCGGATAAGCGCCTCAGGCGAACATCCAGGGGAATGGAGGCTATATTTGATGAAACCCGAGGCTGCCCCAATTCCGGGCCTACCTCATTACCAGTCCCATTGTTCTTGAGCAAGGCCAAACGCTCAGCCAGTGTCATAATGCCTCCATATCCAATGTATGGGTCTGGCCGTTTGGCGAAAGCAGGTCCAGAACGGTCAGTACGGCCTGCTTGGGCGCATAGCCCCGGCTCTCGTCGGAGGCGAGAATCGGACCCACACACGATGGGCAACCGGACT
The DNA here is from genome assembly GCF_900103165.1 of Nitrosospira multiformis. Lineage (NCBI taxonomy): Bacteria > Pseudomonadati > Pseudomonadota > Betaproteobacteria > Nitrosomonadales > Nitrosomonadaceae > Nitrosospira > Nitrosospira multiformis. The sequence continues at coordinate 2,368,533 of NZ_FNKY01000001.1, forward strand.
GGCAACCGCAGTCCTGTACCAGTGCGATGGTGCGCGCAACGATTTCATGACGCAGATCGAATAACGGTGCGGAAAGCCCGATACCGCCAGCGTAGTTATCGTACAGGAATACCGTGGGAACGAATTGCTGGTCATCGATCTCGACCGTCTCACCGGAAATGGTTTGGGGATTACCCTGCCCGTTCTGGCCGACGCTGGCAAACCAGATACCTTCGCCATCGCCCACCGCCCTGCCCAGATCATGCCGTTCCGATAGCGTCCACAACGCCGCCACGTGATGCAGCGCGTAGGCCGCGCCGAGAAAGCCATCCAGCGCCTGCCAGCGCGCGGGAAAGGCAGCCTCCAACGCATCGGGGCTGACCTGCCACCATACCGCGGTGGTGTGCATCTCATGGTCCGGGAGATTGACCTTGCCGTAACCCACATTCTCATGGCTGTAGTAGCGTATCTTCTTGTAGCCCGCGACACGACGCACCAGATGCACTTCACCACGTCCGCACAGGCCATTTGATTGCTTGTCCTCTTCAAAGCAGTCCAGGATCTTGAGCCGGGTAAAGTCTATCGCGTCGGTGTAATAGTCGGCGCGCGTCTTCGTTACAAAGGCCTTGCGCCCTTCCCAGTCCAGCTTCTCGACTTGCCATGGATTTGCCTGGATCAGATAGATCGCGCCTTCGTACAGCGTCAACGCTGCGGTGGAATAATCGACTTCGGCAATCACGTCCTGTTTCCCATCCGTCACATCCACCACCACAAAATTGCCGTCCGCCACCGAGCGCAGACTGATGCCGTTGGCGGGGTAGCTGTCCGCCATCCAGTGCCACCGCTGCCCTTCATGGTGCAGCACGCCCTGCGCCTCAAGGTAACTCAGCATCTCGGCCAGTGGCTCCTTGCCAAAGCGCTCGTTATCCTGAAACGGCAGTTCAAACGCGGCACAGCGAATATGATCCATCAGGATCAGCAACTGGTCGGGGTCGATGCAGCCGTGTTCGGGCGACGCGGAAGTAAAGAATTCGGGGTTGCGGATGATGTATTGATCCAGCGGATCGCTGGTGGCAATCAATACCCCCAGCGCAGGCCGGTTGCGCCGCCCTGCCCGGCCCAATCGCTGCCACGTGCCGGCAATGGTGCCCGGAAACCCATTGAGCAGGCATACGTCCAGCCCGCCGATATCCACCCCCAGCTCCAGCGCATTCGTCGCCACCACGCAATCCAGCTGCCCGCCACGCAACCGCGTCGCGGTACCGCGACGCTCCGTGGGCAGATAGCCGCCGCGATAAGCGGCGATGCGCGGTGCCTGCCGCGGGTCATTGTCAAACACATCCTTCAGGTACTTGGTCAACACCTCCACCATCAAACGGGTATTGGCGAATACAATGGTCTTGAGCCCGGCCTTGATGGCACTGCGGGTGATCCGGGTGGTCTGGGACCGGGCGGACGAGCGCAACCCCAGATCCGGGTTGATCATGGGCGGATTCCAGAACAGCAAATGCTTCTCGCCCGACGGCGCGCCCGACTGGTCTATCACCGCCACCGGTGCGCCCAGCAATCCGCTCGCCAACTGGCCGGGATTCGCAATCGTTGCCGAGCAAAAGATATAGACAGGCTTCACCCCATAAAACCCGCAGATGCGGTTCAGGCGGCGAATGACATTGGCAACATGCGAGCCGAATATGCCGCGATAAGTATGCATCTCGTCGATGACCACGAATTTCAGGTTCTCGAAGAACTGCGCCCACTTGGTGTGATGCGGCAGGATACCCTGATGCAGCATGTCGGGATTGGAGATGACAATATCCCCATGCGTCCGCACGGCTTTACGCGCATCCCCCGGCGTATCCCCATCAAACGTATAAGCCCGCACGCCCAGATTGCCCGCCTGATTGAGCTCCAGCAGCTCCGTGACCTGATCCTGCGCCAGGGCTTTGGTAGGAAAAAGGTAAAGCGCCTTTGAGCGCTCTTGCATCGCCGCCTGGATCACCGGCAGGTTATAGCAAAGCGTCTTGCCGGAGGCCGTAGGCGTAACGATGACAGCGTGCTCGCCCCGGGTGATACGGTCCCATGCTTCGCGTTGATGGCTGTAGAGTTGAGTGATGCCGCGCTGCATCAACCCTTCCGCAATGCGTGCATCCAGCCCGGCTGGAAATGGGGCATAGCACGCAGCGCGCTCGGGAATCAGCAGTTCGCCCGTGATGCGTTGCCCGTGGCGCCGCTTGAGCGCGGATATCAAGCGACTCACATCGCCCGGCTCTGCCCGGACAACATCACTTGCCCGGTCCAGTTCCACTAAATCGTTCAAATGCACCTCTGTCGCGGCTTTGCGAATACGAGAAACAGAAATTTTGTGCAACTAAATTCGGGGTCATATGACTTTCCACGATCGAGAACAATTGTTCTCCATTACAGAATTTAACCAAAATATTGCCCCCCGTCAACCAGGTTGCCAAGATCTCATGTATTCGGATATTCTCAGGCCGTACTTCAGAACTTAATGGCCAATGTTATTGACTGATGTTGCAGGCGGGTGCGATGACACACTTCACCGGTAAGGGATGACCTTGGAGGCTGAAAATGACAGAGACCAGTGACTGGAGAGACGTCTTTTGCGGCCGCGAGCAGGAGCTGTCCATGCTCGTGGACAAGTTCAACGAGGTGCGGGCGGGGCACGGGCCTCGTATTGCGGTGGTTCTGGGCGACCGCGGCATGGGAAAGACCCGGCTCGTGCAGGAGCTTTACCAGGTACTCACCACCCAGTACGACCAGCCAAACTATTGGCCCGACGCATCGCTGTTCAAGGGCAATAATTTGCTCGTGGCGCCGGAGTTGAGTGACCCGTCCGTGCAGACACACTATCGGAGCTTCAAGCTCCCGGAACGGCCGATGCCGTTCCTATGGTGGGGGTTTCGCCTGTCCGACCCAACAGCGCGCAACGCCAATCGCAGCGACATGGCGGCGCATCGCGCCACGCTCGACCCGCATTTGGTGCCGGTGTTTTTTGCCCGCCGGCTGGCCGCGGCGCGCGAGCGGCTAAAAAGCGCGGGTGTGGACGCAGCAACCGAGCTTGGAAAGTCGACACTCGCTTTAATCGTCAAGGCTATTCCCGGTGTCGGTATCGCCGCCAGCGTTTTCGAATTGTTCCTGCAATACGCCGATAAAGGCAAGAAAGCCGCCGAGGCTCTCCGGGAGGAAAACCGCCTGAAGGACGAACAACAGAGTATCGACCTTGCGCGCGTCGACAGCAAGCGGAGCGACGACATCCACCGGCATACCTTGGATGATCTCGCGGCATTGCTGGCACCTGGTCCGGATCTCGCGCCACTACCCATCATCATATTCTGCGACGACGCACAGTTCGCGCGCCAGGGCGGCGACGAAGGCGTTCTGCGTTTGCTCACCGATTTATGGGTGCGTGCGAACCTGGCTGGCTGGCCGCTGTTGCTGGTACTCACACACTGGGGTGTCGAGTGGCACAGGGGGCTCGACCAGCATGGGCAGGTCAATTGTGCTGCGGCGTTCGGTGAGTCGGCCGTCTCCGCGCGCCAGGGCGCGCTGATCGACTTGCCCAAGGAACCGGCCCTTGCCGGCCTAGTGCGATCGGGATTGTCGAACCTTCCCTCCGCCGATGTCGCGTTGTTGTTGGCCAAGTCTGACGGCAACCCACAGGTGCTGATTGAACTCGTCGATCTTGTGCGCCGCTCCCCTGCTTGGCGAGATCGGGACGCCGGTGGCCTTACGCCGCATGCCCGGAATGAGATCGACGGACGCGCCACCAAGCTTGCCGATTTGATCCTCGAGCGGCTGGAAAGCGACGCCACGCCAGAGCCCGTACGCCAGGCCGTCGGTTTGTCGTCAGTCCAAGGGATCGAATTTCTATGTGCGCTGACAGCCACCGCGGCGCAAGCGCTGGACTTGAGTGATGTAGTCGGGGGGCTCCTCGCTGCACAAGACCCGCACCGGTTGGTGATGGGTGTCGACGAGGGGGTGGCGAGTTTCGTGCAACGTACCTACCGCGAAGCGGCCAGCGCACTGCTCAGCACCCACGTGGGCGAGCCCGCCGCGGTGAGGGAAGTGCTGTTGACGGCGGCGATCGCCATCATCGACGACGCCGAGCGTTGGGAAGCCCTGTCGCGCCTGGAGCAGACTGCCGCGCTGGGAGTCCTTGTCGGGCTGGCCGAGGATCACCCCGAGGCGTCGAGACGGCGCTATGCCGGGCAGAGCTTGTTGCGAATGATCCCGCAGGCGTTGAATGCGCAGCAGGGGCGCGACTACGCTCGCGCCGCCGAATTCGCGCAGCGTTTCGAGGCAGGTTTAGGCACACGCTGGACGGCTAGCGATTTCGGGCTCCATGAGATGGATGCGGCTCGCGATGCGGTGGCAGTCTGGCATGGCCCCGGTGCGGCGAGTACGCTCGCACAGGACATGCTCGTCCGCGCGCGCGAACTGGCCGCGCAACTCGGCACGCCCGAGGCGCGGCGCGACGTGTCGGTGGCGCTCTACAACGTGGGGGCGGTCGCGCAGGCCCAGGGCGAGTGGCAGGAGGCCGAAGCCCTGTATCGTGAATTACTGGCGATCTGCCGCGAACTGGCCGTGCAGCTCGGCACGCCCGAGGCGCGGCGCGACGTGTCGGTGGCGCTGAACAAGGTGGGGGCGGTCGCGCGGGCCCAGGGCGACTGGCAGGAGGCCGAGGCCCTGTATCGCGAATTACTGGCGATCAGCCGCGAACTGGCCGCGCAATTCGACACGCCCGAGGCGCGGCGCGACGTGTCGGTGGCGCTCTACAATGTGGGGGCGGTTGCGCGGGCCCAGGGCGACTGGAAGGAGGCCGAGACCCTGTATCGCGAATCGCTCGCGATCAGCCGCGAACTGGCCACGCAACTCAGCACGCCCGAGGCACGGCGCGACGTGTCGGTGGCGCTCTACAATGTGGGGGCGGTTGCGCAGACCCAGGGCGACTGGCAGGAGGCCGAGGCCCTGTATCGCGAATCGCTCGCGATCCGCCGCGAACTGGCCGCGCAACTCGGCACGCCCGAGGCACGGCGCGACGTGTCAGTGGCGCTGAACAACGTGGGGGCGGTCGCGCAGACCCAGGGTGACTGGCAGGAGGCCAAGGTCCTGTATCGCGAATTACTGGCGATCTGCCGCGAACTGGCCGCGCAACTCGGCACGCCCGAGGCACGGCGCGACGTGTCGGTGGCGCTGAACAAGGTGGGTACGGTCGCGCGGGCCCAAGGCGAGTGGCAGGAGGCCGAAACCCTGTATCGCGAATCGCTCGCGATCTGCCGCGAACTGGCCGCGCAACTCGGCACGCCCGAGGCACGGCGCGACGTGTCGGTGGCGCTGAACAACGTGGGAGCGGTCGCGCAGACCCAGGGCGACTGGCAGGAGGCCGAGCCCCTGTATCGCGAATCGCTCGCGATCCGCCACAAACTGGCCGCGCAGCTCGGCACGCCCGAAGCGCGGCGCGACGTGTCGGTGGCGCTGAACAAGGTGGGTACGGTCGCGCGGGCCCAGGGCGACTGGCAGGAGGCCGAGACCCTGTATCGCGAATCGCTCGCGATCAGCCGCGAACTGGCCACGCAACTCGGCACGCCCGAGGCACGGCGCGACGTGTCGGTGGCGCTCTACAAGGTGGGGGCGGTTGCGCAGACCCAGGGCGACTGGAAGGAGGCCGAGGCCCTGTATCGTGAATCGCTCGCGATCTGCCGCCAACTGGCCGCGCAACTCGGCACGCCCGAGGCGCGGCGCGACGTGTCGGTGGCGCTCTACAAGGTGGGGGCGGTTGCGCAGACCCAGGGCGACTGGAAGGAGGCCGAGGCCCTGTATCGCGAATTACTGGCGATCAGCCGCGAACTGACCGCGCAACTCGGCACGCCCGAGGCGCGGCGCGACGTGTCGGTGGCGCTCTACAAGGTGGGGGCGGTTGCGCAGACCCAGGGTGACTGGCAGGAGGCCGAGGCCCTGTATCGCGAATCGCTCGCGATCCGCCGCGAACTGGCCGCGCAACTCGGCACGCCCGAGGCACGGCGCGACGTGTCGGTGGCGCTGAACAACATGGGGGCGGTTGCGCAGACCCAGGGTGACTGGCAGGAGGCCAAGGCCCTGTATCGCGAATCGCTCGCGATCTGCCGCCAACTGGCCGCGCAACTCGGCACGCCCGAGGCGCGGCGCGACGTGTCGGTGGCGCTGAACAACGTGGGTACGGTCGCGGAAGCCCAGAGCGACTGGCAGAAGGCCGAGGCCCTGTATCGCGAATCACTGGCGATCAGCCACGAACTGGCCACGCAACTCGGTACGCCCGAGGCGCGGCGCGACGTGTCGGTGGCGCTGAACAACGTGGGTACGGTCGCGGAAGCCCAGAGCGACTGGCAGGAGGCCGAGGCCCTGTATCGCGAATCGCTCGCGATCCGCCGCCAACTGGCCGCGCAACTCGGTACGCCCGAGGCGCGGCGCGACGTGTCGGTGGCGCTGAACAACGTGGGGGCGGTCGCGCAGACCCAGGGCGACTGGCAGGAGGCCGAGGCCCTGTATCGCGAATCGCTCGCGATCTGCCGCCAACTGACCGCGCAACTCGGTACGCCCGAGGCGCGGCGCGACGTGTCGGTGGCACTCTACAACGTGGGGGCGGTCGCGCAGGCCCAGGGCGACTGGCAGGAGGCCGAGGCCCTGTATCGCGAATCGCTCGCGATCTGCCGCCAACTGGCCGCGCAACTCGGCACGCCCGAGGCGCGGCGCGACGTTGCCGTATCCTTATGGCACTTGGCGGATGTTGCGGTTGAGTCCAGAGAGGCCGCTCGCGCTTGCGAATGGTTAAGAGAGGCCTTGCCGCTGTTTCAAGCTTTGGCGGACGTACTCCGGACGCCGCAGTCAATTCTGGAACTCGAAAAGATTCGCCAGCGACAGGCTGATCTGAGATGTGACCCCCAGGAGTGATATGCATTTACGCGGACTGGAAAACATCAAGGGCAAGTTGAATCTGATTGCGCAGGATTTTGTTTTGTAGGGAAATTTTGTGAAAGAGTGACGTATCCGGGCTAAAAGAAATAATTGATGGAGAAAACTCCTTCATTGTTATGATCATAGCGATTCAATTCCACTCGCAGGTCAAGATCCTGTGATACTGAATAGCGGGTTATAAATTGAGAAGTAAAAAACCGCTTGCTATCACCCAGAAAAAAAACCTGATAACTGCCCGCAAGTTTGATTCTCAAATTTTTAGTTATGTCGTAGTACGTGCCCACTTCGATATCGCCACCCAAACGATAATTTTGTTTCAAATGATCGGAAAACTCCGTTTTTACATCAACAAAGGAAAATAACAACAGGGACGAGAGAGAATCTGGCCGATAGGAAACACCCCTCCCATAAGTGCCTTTGACGGAATTACAATAGTTACAGTTGCGGTCTCTAAGCGTATCGATCTCCAGGTCTAGACGCCAGGAAGTTTTGGGGAACAAGGGGTCATAGGGATTCATCGACGTTATAGAGAGAATTTTTGCCCGGTCTAGTCTTATTCGCTCGGATTCCACGTAATAACGGAAATTGAAATCCATGAAGATAATTTCCGAGTTTTTATCATACCCCACATCTTTAGCCATTAAATCGTGGTAGGCCGGGCGATAGGCTAATTCCACGAAAGGCTCATGCGCATTGTGTCCCATCCCTAAACGAAATCGATCTGTACCGTGACCGAGATCGGGCCGGCTGGAAAAGCGCGTGATTTCACCATTTTCATCGCCGGTATTTTGCAGGCGGCTTCTAGCCAGCAAAACTGAACGCGGTATCTTGATTTCTTTGTCGCTCTTCTCCTGCATGCTTTGATATTGCAAATAGTCCATATAAGCATTCAACACGAGTGCTTGTGATCGAGTGGAGAGGCTTCCAAAGGTGGTACTTTCCGGGGAGACTTCTCCTTTAATCAGCTTTTGTAATATCGTCTTCTCGGCCTTGACCATCTTAAGGCGCTTTTCATTCATCAGGGTGAGCACCGCAGGCCGGTATACGACTTTTTTTACCAGATCTTCTTGTGCCATCACGACTTTTACCGTATCGGCCGGGATCACACTAAAGAAAAACGAGTCTTTCAGCCGCAGATTCGGATTGGCAATCTCCAGCAGGGAAAGCACATGGTAAGAGCAGTTTTCCTGGAAATAATAATAATCAAAATATGTCCCACCTAATTCCCATAAGTGCAGAAGCATCATGTTCAACTGGTCATCGGTAAACTTGAGCTCATATTCCCAGAGATCCCGGCTTTCCCAATTGTTGTATTCCTGCACCTTAGTGTAATAAGGGAAAATTTTGAAGCGGCCTTCGAATGACCCTATCAAACCTTTTACCGCATATAAAAACGCATTTTCAGTATCTGGAACCGCGGCATAATTTGCACCATAGTTCATTAAATTATTGCCGCTACCCATTCTCCGGCTATCAATCCGTATGAGGGTATGACCAAACATGGATGCCGGATTGTTCATGAAATACGATGCAAATACTAATGTCACCCCGGCCGGATCTAAAGCTCTCATCCAGCGGTCGAGTCGATCACATGCTTGTATTTCCAGCCGGGAGTCGAATGCTAATTGCTGATTTAACCATTTGAATCGGGCGGGAAAGTTACACTGTGGATGCTCCTTGCCTTCCGAGACCCCGGCTGCCGGAACAAAGAAGCTGGCAAGAGTCGCTGCAAGTTCTGCTTCAGGATCAGTTTTGCCCTGGGGGGAATTAAAGAACTCCATACCATCGGCTTCGCTAATCATGCCACCTAAAAGTCGCGTGTCGTACTTTAAAAGCAGGTGCCAAACGCGCTCATGGGCGAGTTTTCTTTGCTTGGCTTGCTGTTGCAGTTCAGCCAAATAGTTGACGACGTCTTGCTGTTTGGAATGGGCGGTTACAGGAGTTAAGCAAAAACTTAAAAGTAACCCGACGACAAAACAGATATACCGCACAGCGAAGTTATAGAAGTGGCAACGATATAGAGACGAAACGGGTATAGGTTACCCTATACCCGTCTGTCATTTCTTAATTTGCGGCGGCTTGCTTGATGTTACACGAACTTGCAAGTGTGGGATGACGGGTTAATTGATTTTCAAGCTGACTCAGCAGTTCAGTTGAAGTTGTTTGATCACTCGCTACCAAGCTATCAAATTTAGCCTGAACCATCGCGCCAAATTCTTGATGGTTCCCTGCGGGACACTGATACAAGCTGGCCAGAGTATATAAGTTTTCCCCTTTACCTTGCGCCATCTCTTTAACCAGACTCGTGTAATTCTCCTGCGCAAATACCTCTCGTTCTTTACTCTTTTTTATTAATCCATGGTCACCGCAATTTAAAGTTCCGGATGTAATTCCGAAAGTTTGGTTTCCTAATGTTCCATTGGTTGTTGCGGCAAAAACCTGCGATGAACCTGGTTTTGATCCCATGAGCTCTGACCCTAGTCCACAACCCGCGGCGCCATATCCAGCGGCAAAAACGGACATGGGAAGTAAAAATAGAGAAGCTGCTGTTGCAATCCGGCTATATCGTCCCATAATTCTCTCTCCATAAAGAAGTTACTGTCACTGCCATATTTAGATCAACGATAGTTTTAAAGTACCCAATTTCAAAAATCAAGAAAATGGTCCAGGAAAAATAAATGGCCTTCTCCGCTAGACCAAATGAATGTACTGAAAGCCTCTCAGATTGTCAAATTTATATTGTGTTTTAGTAAGTTAGACAAGTCCAGCCTTAATAATTGGAATATTGCAAGTCGATGACGGACCTCCTCAGGTCTTGAGCGAAACTGAGCAGAAATCAACCAGACGCAAATCGAGAATACGTCTGGGCGTTGATAACCATAAATCCGCTGACAGGATTCCCAGATATTGAAATTTCCCCTGATGCTTCGGCCTAGGGCCTGTTAACACTTATTTCGCACCCGCGTTGCTACACAAAAAACGCGGAGGCAAGGCGCGAAGCGCAGACCATAGTGGGCCTATGGTCAAGCTTTGCAACGCGGCATCCGCGTTTTTTGTGCGCAACCCGAAGGGACGGGACGGATTTCATCCAGCCCTTCGTTACTCGCCGCTTACGGAGGCCTGCTCCGCCGCGCAGCTCATGCCTCGTTCTGGATGAAATCCGTCGCCGTCGCGGGTGCGAAATAAGTGTTAATAGGCCCTAGTAAGGAGATCGTAGGCGCCAAAAACCAGAAAGCCACAAAGGGACATCCGCCCTCTGTGGCTCAGGATCAGGCGCTACTTAGCAGTCTTGCGGCGTCGCCTCATAAAGCCCACCAGGCCGAGACCCGCCAGCAGCATGGCATAGGTTTCAGGTTCCGGTACCGGCGACAGCACGAACAACATGGAGTTGGGTGTGCCCGTGTCCTCAGCCACCAGATAGATATGGCCGAATTGGTCGACCGTCACACCCTCGATCGCCTGGGTGGTTACGACCGACAAATCGAAGGAGCTCAACACGTTGCCGCTGCGATCCGTTTCCACCAGCTTGCGCGAATCGAGGCTCAGGATCAGCAGATTGTCAGCCGCGGCGGTGCCGGCCAAACCGTCGATGGGCGACAGCGTCTGCACGTCCGACAGGCTGGCCAGGCCCAGGAGGCTGGCATTGAACAACGGCGTCATCGTCGAGCTGCCGCCGCCAGCGGCGAAGCTCAGCGTGCCGGCGCGCACTTCCATCGGGCTGGCCTGCTTGACGGAAACAAAGCTGCCGTCACGCGGGTCATAGCTGATGCCCTCAAGTCCCGTGTTGTTATAAGGATAGTCGGAAACCGAGGCCCATGGGGCACTTGCCAGCGCGACGCTGCCATTGGCCACATAGGTAAACCGGAAGGCGTCCTGCAGGCGCTCCTCGCCCACCACCAGCACACCGTTGCCGAGGTAGGTGAGACCTTCCGCATCATGATGGGTCGTGGTCGATGGCCAGTTGCTGAAGATCATTTTGCCCTGCGTCACGCCTGTGAGCGAAACCTCGACGACGCCTTGCCCCTCGTCACCGACGAAAAACAGCGATCCGCGGTCACGGGCATAGGTCACGGCCGAGGCTTCGAGCCCCATGCCGCCCAATGCGTCAAGACTGTGGCTGCCGGTCAACTGGTAGCTGCCGAGATTGATTGAGGACCCCGCATGCGCGGAGGCGCAGGCTGCCGCGGTCATGATAGCGGCAATCAGATGTCTAAGTTTCATGATGAGCGCATCCTTTTATCAATGTTGACGCTTGCGGGCAACGGCGCCGATCAGCCCGAGTCCGGCCAGCATCAGCGCAAAGCTTTCCGGTTCCGGAACGGCGCTGACCAAGCCCGGCGAACCTATTTCCGTCCCGTTGAATGCGTTGAATGCGCCATTGATACCCACCGCGCTTAATTGTGTAACGTTCCCCACCAGTCCCGCGGTATTGTCAAAAGATTTTCCGGTGGTGGACGCGTCGAAGCTTATGTTGGTGATCAGGCTTCCACCGCTATTGTAGATATTCACCGCATCGCCACTGGTGCTCAAACCGATACCCGAGCCGCCATAGTTGCCGATGACCAGTCCCGCGGGGATATTTGTGCCAAACCAGGCGCTCTTGAAGCCTGAATTGATTGAAGAATCATTGGTGCCGCTGGCATTGCTTTCAAGGAAAATGACCGATTGACCGGCTGCAATGCTGCTTACGCCGCGCAAGGCTAAGCTGGAAGCAAACGAGTTGGAGTTGTCATCCACTTTCCAGCCAGTGATATTCACTGCGGATGATCCGGTATTGGTGAGCTCGAACCAGTCCGCTGCATATACAGTATTGCCACTGGCATACGGCGCCACTTCGGAGATGATGATATTGGCATGCACCGGAGCTGCGACGGCGGCCACGAGTGCGGCAACCAGGCCAAACATCGGTTTTTCCAGGGATTTTTTCATGGTTTTTTCCTTTTATAGGGATTAGAGATAGTGTTGGCTTCACACGCCAAAATCGCAAATATCGCGATGCTTGATATCTGCATCGCGGTTTTTTTGATTGGATTACTATAGGCGATGATTAGCTTCATCATGATGACGGGGGCAGCCTTTCAATATGATGAGATCGGATTAATCCGGCGGGCGCATTTTTCTCTCCGCCAGTTAAATGCCCATTTTTGTGGAATTTATACCGGCGACTCAGAGAGAGAAGGTATTGAGAAGAGTTGAGTTCATGCTGGCATTTCCCTGTCAATCCAGTAATAATTTCACTTCGGTGACCTGTCTGACCGGCTAAAATTTGGACGAGAGGGCACACAAGATCGAGTGCGTGAACTTGCTAAATATAGTCAATCAGGTTCGCAGACCAGAGTTGGATAAAACCGGAAATGAACTCAATCGGGCGGGGTCAGCGATCGAGTATTCGCAACCTCCCAACGTAGGTACGATGGCTTCGCCCGCGCAAATAATGAAAGGCCGTTGTAGCAAGAAGTACTGCTAGTGAGGATGAACCCAGGTAAATGGAGGCCGTACTTTTATTGCCAGGGGACTAGCGCTATGAACATCTTATTGAAGTGGTGACAACGCTTGTGCACGCGGTGCGTTGGCTCCCGTGCTTCTTCTTACCGAATCCCGCCTGCAAACGTTGTGGGCAAATCTAATACTTAACAATGATTAGAAATGCTCGCAATACCCAAAATAAACAAAGTCGTTCCTCAGAAAAATAAATGACTTCTTTGGAGACTGCTCAAATTCATTGATTGTCAGTGCGTAGATATTCGATCCAAGCCCCGCTCCTTCATCGCGACGCATCGTGGATATAACCTTGAAGGAATTTTCAGTTGATCCGTGATCTATGACAATCGGTTTTGTAGCATACGAATTCTTGAGAACACCGGCCATTAACCCTGTTCTTCGCTCGACAGTGAATTGTTTTCCGACGTGTTCCTCTTCCTGGTATTTTCGCGAAGAAGACGGCTCGGTCGATGCGGTGTCGATACGCTCCACTCTGCATTGATAGTCAGGCATAGCCTGTGCGTTTGCATTATTAAAATAAAATAGTGCGCACAATAACTGTATGCAGGTGACTTGGAGTCTCATATCTTCCTTGGGAAAATGAGTATTGGTGAATTATAGAGTGATTGCTCGGCTTGGAGAGGCGTCTGCTGCGATTGCCTAGTCATCGTTCCCCCGTTTCTTTGGCAAAATTAGCATGATTGGTCGATTTATACTATCCCTGGCGACCTCTTGCATTGCTGGCATTTATAAAAAATTTGGAAATCTTTTAGAAGAAACTATATATCGGGATTATGTTTATGGAAAGATATACGGAGGCTCAGGACCAGTCATTGAGCCATTATTTTCCAGGACGCTCAAACCGTCAGCGTTGGCCAGGAAGCAATCTGGAGTAGCGCAGGCAGCGAGTAAGCCAGGGATTTTCACTTTATTTATCAAGATTCCAGGAAACCCACCGGCTCAACATACCTATCGTCCCGACTGTGATCCTATCCAAAAAATGCGACACACTGCTCAATCAAGCAAGCCTCGCGTGCGATCTTTTATGTTGCCTGCTGCAGCGCTAATCATTTTTGCCCTATCAAGCTGCTCAATGCACCAACTTTACACGGTAGGCCAAGCTTGGCAGCGAAACGACTGCAACAAGCTTATAGATATGTACGAACACCAGAGATGCGCAGACCGGTCAGATACCTCGTATGAGACATACCAGCGCCAGGCCGGAGAAATCGGCTCTGGAAAAGGCGCGCTTGGGCTCTGGTTTTGATACTGCCGGTGACCTGCCCTTTCATTAACTTCATGACATAAGGTACTCCCTCTCATTTATCAGCTGCCTTCGGAAGTAGTGTCGGGGCGGTGATTGCCAGCTTCTGATAGGGGTTATGCCGCTGATGGCGGTATACGGCAATGTTGATTAAACATAGGGCATGTGCAGGTCGGTTGCATCGATATCCATACAAGTTGCGTGCACTGCCTGCCATCGACCCAGCGGATTGCATAGCCCGCCTGCTTCTGCCTCGAGACCGAGAGGCTTGTGCCCCTCCCATTCCAGAATCGCTATGCGCGTCAGCGCACGGACGATCGTTTTTCTCATCGATAGCATAAACACATACGTCTCACACATAGCAAAATCAACAAGCTGCCCCCATGTGCGCTGGCCAGCAGAATATAAATGCGTGAAGGCGGAGAATTAATAGAAATAAGTGTATTGAATGACGTTTCATGGGATGTCAATCAACCAATCCAATTCCAAGGAGGTGTTATGAACAGCATAATCTGGTGGGTGGGCTTTATTGTTATCATCCTCGCTATTTTGAGTTTCCTCGGCTTGCGCTAGCCCGGATATTTCATAAATTCGCGTGATGATTGCGCAGGATTTTGTTTTGTAGGGGGATTTTGTGAAAGAGTGGCGTAGTTATTCATACGCCCGACTGACCAAAATTTCCATACGAAACAAAAGACCAGCAAGGACGCGCGTCAATTTATGAAACATCCGGGCTAGGACCTATCCTCTTTGAGGTAATTCAGGGCATGTAAGTAGCTATCTCCTCAAAGGCCTGACCGTGGAAGCCGGATTTAAGAGCCGGTCTTAGGGCGATTTTATTCTCCCGCACCGCTTATACTGCGCGTTGCTATGCCGCTCAAATATCTTCAATGAAGTACCTCTCGGCAGAGCTGAAAACAGGACCGTGAGTTTCGAAGGGCAGGCACAATAACAACTTTGTGAATTGCCCGGGTGGTTTTTAAACGACAGGTGCAACCCATCCGTGGATAACAGAGAAAACTCCATGCCCCCTTCTCCCGATCCTCCCAGGCATTTCTCCATGATACGCGGGTTCCAGCTGGCGGATTTCTTCACGCTGGGCAATGCGGGTTGCGGTGTGGCAGCCGTGTTATTCGCCACGCTCTATGTTGAAAGCAAGTCGACCACTCACTTCTTCAGCTCGGCTGGCATGATGGGTGCGGCGTTTGTATTTGACGTACTTGATGGACGGATCGCGCGATGGCGGCATCAGCATTCGGCACTGGGACGGGAACTCGACTCCCTGGCGGATATCCTCTCGTTTGGCATTGCCCCCGCGGCTCTCGGTTTCGCCGCCGGATTGCGCGGCGGCTGGGATTGGATAGCGCTGATTTACTTTGTATGTTGCGGAGTCAGCCGGCTGGCGCGATTCAATGTCACTGCGGAAAATCTCTCGGCGGGAACCGGCAAGGTTGCCTACTTCGAGGGCACGCCGATTCCCACCAGCATTGTTCTCACCGCGGTGCTGGTGCTGGCCGCCTGGATGGAGCGGCTCGGCGAGGATCTTTACTGGGGAGTGTGGACGATTGGGCCGTGGGAAACGCATCCCTTGGCGCTATTATTCGTATTGTCCGGAACCCTGATGATCAGTAAAACACTACATATCCCCAAAATTTAGCTGGGCTCATCATTGTAGGTTGGATTAGCAAAGCGTAATCCGGCAGATCTCAATTCACACCAGCATTTCACTGCCAGCGCCTATTAAATATCCCGGTTATGCAGTTAATTTGATCTATTATTAAACTTGCAGCGCATGAGAAAATTAATGCCACACGATTGCGATGAGCTCGTTTGAATAACTTCTCTGGTGATCAATCATGAAAACTTTCCATTTCTACGACCGGGGTTCCGATCGCCCCTGGATCAACCCGATGCTCACCAACGCGGTGATAGTCGGCCATACCACGGCCACCAGCACCAAGCTCTGGTTGCGTGCTTATCAGGAAAACAGCTATCGCATGGTGATCTGCCCCGAGCCGCTCTTGGGTAACGATGAGGTCGCCACCGATTGGAACCCGAAAACGACGGTTAGGCAGGGAAAGGAGGTTTTTTCTCTGAAAAACATCCATAACGGCGACACGCGCGAGATCGCCAATGCCGTGCTCACAGACAAGGCGAATTTGGAATTTCAGCACGACATCACGAACGTCTGGGAAATTGATGGCCTGAAACCCGGCCAGCGCTATTATTACGCGGCCTTTGCCCTGAACTTGAAAGTAAGGAAAACGCCGTGGGAAATCGTGCCGGACAATAAAGTCAACCGTTTCAGAACACAGAATGGCTCGCAGGAATCCATGACTTTCGGTCTCTTCAGTTGCCATATGCCATACAAGAAGAATTCGTTCGATCTCGTGAATATTCACATGTGGGACCGGTTCGGCGACGAACTTGAACAACGCAATGGGGAATTTATCCTGGGTGTCGGTGATCAGGTTTATGTGGATGGCAATTCCAATGTCAGCATATGGGAATGGCTGAAGAAAATCCGCAAGGAGTTTATGCAGAAAGTAAAGCCGGAAGACCGCGTCGAAGTGATGCGCTCATGGTACCGCGATATTTACCGGGGTTATTGGGGCCATCGCCAGCTACGCAATGTATTCTCACGTTTCCCTACTTATATGATGTGGGATGACCATGAGATCCTGGATGGCTGGGGCTCTTACAGTGCCAAGGAAAAAAAGAACCTGCTGGATTCATGGTGGGACTGGGGCGACGATGACGAGAAACTCCTGCTCCTCAATCAGATGTATGAAGCCGCGAAACTTACCTATGACGAATACGAACATTCGCACAATCCTTCCACACCCGCGGATCAATTTGATTATCCTTTCACCTGGGGCAAGTCGGCTTTTTATGTCCTCGATATGCGTGGCCAGCGCGATTATACCCGCGAAACCAAAGATCGGATTCTCGGCCAGGCGCAGATGCAGCGTTTCAAGGATTGGCTTGGGTCTGACGCGGTCAAGAACGCGGAGTCGATTTTCGTGGTTTCGCCAGTACCTGTTGTGCATGCAAAGAGTTTTGCTGTCAATTATCTCGACATTCTCAACGTAGCCGACGATATGCGCGACGAATGGGAACACGAGAGTAACTGGGTGGAACGCGACGTACTTCTGGATGCCATCTTCGCCGCAGCGAAAGCTAACGATAAATCACTTTATCTTCTAAGTGGCGATGTACATATCGGCGCGGCGTTCCGTATGACTCACAAACAATATCCGGATACCCGCGTTTATCAGTTAACATCGAGCGCCATCACCTATGACCTGCCCTGGGCAAAGGCTTCCGCACTTGCGCTGGTTGTCAATAACCATGGTCAATTACAAAGAGATAAGGACGATAGCGAACCCAATGTCGCGTTCCAGCTGCTCATGGAACCTTGCAAGACCAATAATTTTGCGCTCATTAATGTGCAACGCAACGATCAGGGTAAGACGGAAGTGCATTGGGATCTTTACGGTTCCGCAGAAGAACGCGCCACTGTCACCAAGTTGGAGCGACTGGTGCTAACCTGAATCCGGCGTGCTTAATATGCAAGTGCTGCACGTGTCGCACGTGCAGCATGTGTAGGGCGTCAGTAAGCGAAGCGCACTGTGCCGTATGAATAGCCGTTCAAAGGGAAACAAGTGAAAACAAGTTCCCCCTAAAATCAGCCGCCAGCATCCTGGCGTCTGTTTCTCTCACAGTATATCGTTACCCGCCGCCTCCCGGATGATATGTGACCCCCAGCTAATCATCCCGCCTTCCTGCACCTATATCCGCTGCGACAGCGGATATTTACCGGTGAGCACCCAGGCTTCGGTAACCAGCCGCAATGACGTGCTCAAGTATTCCATGCGAATGCCCATCTTGTCGGGCGCGGTAATAATGGCATTGGCGGGTTTGCCGCACTCCGAACTTATCAGCGCCTCTATGCCGATCCCTTGTTGCTTCAATTTCTGTATCCTGCCCTCCATATCCGATTCCCAAATGCCAAAGTAAAGAATCTGCCCTGCATTCTTTTCCGAAAATATCCCATTACCATTAGCCTGAATTAATTCCAGGTAGGGTGATCTCGCCCTTGAATACGCGGCGACCACCTTGATATTTTCGGTTTGTTGCGTCTGCGGATTCTCAATACACAATATGCTGTCCGTAGGTTCGGTAAATTTTACGCCTAATACATTCGAATAATGATCAACGGCTTCCTCGAAATTATGGACGACTATTCCGATATGGTAGTAAGGGGGATCAAACATATTGCACCTCGTATTTAGTGTGGATAATTATCCTGAACCGGCAGTTGGCCACTTATCAGGGAAGCGGCCTGGGCGCTTGAGCAGGCGGGGCCGCAGCCGCCAGGCTCTTGTTCAGTTCGCGCCGGTATTCGAGAATCTGCCTCGCCTTGGCCGATTCGGAAATGGAATTGTCGCCGCGCAGGGCGGAGCAGTAGGCGGAAAACATCATCTGTTCAAGATAGAGCCTGTCCGCACCGGGAAGCTTCCCCATCAGGTCATTGGTCGCTGATTTCACGCGCGTTTCCAGCTGCGAACCTGTCACCGGTCCGATCTTTGCAACCTCGGCCCGCACAGACGTCTCCCAGTCCTTGTTCGACTGCACCGGCGGCGCGGGACAATCCAGCGCAAAAACGTTGAACGCGGCAGCCAACATGGCCGTAGCGCAAACCGTACCCGAAATAAATCTACAACGTGCTATGGTCATTTTGCCCCCGCCTTCTTCAAAATCCGGATCATGTCCGTTCTGGTTTGCTCTTTCAGATCCTCTTCCGCATAGTTCAACGTGGTTTTGCCATTCGCATCCTCGTCATCGACCCTGGCACCTCTGCGGAGCAACGCCTGAACCGTCTCGACTTTCCCTTCCCGTACCGCCAGCATGAGTGCCGTTCTGCCTTTCATGCTTCTAACATTGATATCCGCTCCTGCATCAAGCAGCGCCTCCATGTTATCGACATAACCGCGCATGGCCGCCCACATGAGTGCTGTTGATCCATCATTGCTTCTGGCATTGACGTCGGCATGCTTCTCAAGCAAGGCGCGGAGGAATTCAACTCCGTTTCTTTCTCCCGCTGCCCGCATGACAGCAGTTGATCCATTGTTATCTCTGGCATTCGCATCGGCACCTTTGTCCAGCAAGGTGCGAATCGTATCAATGCTGCCTCTAAATTCCAATGCAATGAGCAGGGCTGTCTTGCCGTCGTTGTTGACCAGGCCTGGGTCGGCACCCCGGGCGAGCAGCATATCCAGCATTGCCTTCCTCTCTCCTCCATCCCGGGCGGCCATCATCAGCGCCGTCCAGCCTCCTCCCAGCCAACCGGTACACGTGCATTTCGTGTTGACGCCCGCGCCGGCATCCAGCAAGGTCTGAACGATCATGATACGTCCCTCCCTCGCCGCGTTCAGCAGAGCCGTCCAGCCTGCATCATCCTTCGTATCGACGTCCATGCCTTGTTCCAGCAGGAAGCGGATCACATCATTCAACTCCGCTTCACTCGCGCCCGTGATCGTTGATCCCGCAGCCTCTCCGAGCGCCTCATTGCCGAGACCCTTGTCCGCCCCCGCTTCAGCAGCATGCGCAGCGCTTCCACATGTCCGCCTTCGGCAGCGCTTAGAAAGGCCTTGTTTATCGCATCATTATCGGCTCCATGATCCAGTAAAATGGGCAGGACATCCTTGCGATCACTCGAGGCTGCCCAGGAGAGCGCCGTATAACCACCCTGATTCCGTTCATTGACATTCGCCTTCGCTTTCAGCAAGGCATTGACGATTTCGGTATGGCCACCGCCGGCTGCGTGCATCAGGGCGGTATTTCCGCCTTCATTTTTCGTATTGGGGTTGATCCCCGCCGCCAGGAACCATTTTACTGCCGCCAGGTTGCCGTTGCCTGCACTTTCGACAAAAGCATCCGGCGTGTACGGCAGCGGAATCCGCGCCAGTTCGGCACGCGCGGCGTCTTTGGCCGAAGCCGCGCGCTGATCAGGACTCTCTTTTCCCTGGGCGCCCTGCAGGGTTCTCTTCAACTCGAGATTATAAGCTTTGATGCGGGCGCTTCTCTGCGACTCGGTGAGAGCCGGGTCATCGCGCAACGCCGAACAATAGGTCGCGTACATCATCTGCTCAAGATAAACCTTGTCCGCCTGGGGAAGCTTACCGAGCAGGTCGCGCGTGGTATTACGAGTCAGCTTTTCCAGTTCCGCTCCCTTGGCGGAACCTATCCTGTCCACGGCAGCCCGGATCTCGACTTGCAAATCCTTTTGTGTCTGCTCGGGGATGCCCGGACAGTCCAGAGCATGACTTGTACCAGGCATCAGCAGACCCGAACTCACCAAAAAGGTAAAGATCAAGTAATGCAAGCAATCTTTGCAAATCATCGTGTTAAGCTAAAAAACGAGCGGTCAACCGCCGGATGCGGGATTATACGATTGATTCCCGCTGCGCTGTACGCCAGCGAACCCATACGTCAGCATCGACCATCGGTCAGATTAAAACCCTGCGTCACCGCTGCCATAGAATCTGAGGCGCCTCCAGAGGAACGCTTGCGCCATCGTGGCGGGGTATGAGCCGGGCCGTATAGTCCTGCGCCGGGCGGTCCGCGGACACGCGCGCATGATAGGCGTAGCCGGTGGCCGCGGCAACCAGCTGATGCAGGCGCGTCATCTCTTGGCGCACGGGAGCATCTTCCAGAATTCCGTCAGCATACAGCTCGACCTGCACCGATTCCGGATCAAGATCATTGAGATACACGTGGACCAAAAATACATGCTGCCCGCCATCAGTCTCAACCGTCATTTCGCCAAAACGCAAGGCAGGCCAATTTTGTTCCAGCATATGCCTCCAATCCGACACCTGCGCGCCGAGCGCGCCTTTATCGGCGCTCCGTTCACGATAAGCCGCCGCGGCCGGGAGGTAGTGGCGCTCCGTATATTCGCGCACCACGCGATTGGTGGAAAAACGGGGTGTCAACTGCGACATGCTGTTGCGCATGCGCGTGACCCAGGCGGTTGGAATACCCTGTTGGTCGCGGGTATAGAATTCCGGAATCACCTCACTTTCCAGCAGATCGTAAAGGGCCTCGGCTTCAGCAGCGTCGGACGCGGGGTCCTTGCCGTGCTCCTTGCCATCGCCCAACGCCCACCCCACTTCCGGTGTGTAGGCTTCCGCCCACCATCCATCCAGCACTGACAGGTTGATACCGCCGTTGACAAGCACCTTCATTCCGCTAGTTCCGCTTGCCTCCCATGGCCGCCGCGGCGTATTGAGCCAGACATCCACCCCCTGCACCAGTTGTCCGGTCAATTGCATGTCATAGTCGCTCAGGAAGATGACGGAAGCGTGCGCGCCGGCACGATGAATGAAACGCATCCACTCCTGAATCAGGGCTTTGCCGGCTTCGTCCGCTGGATGAGCCTTGCCCGCCATAATGATCTGAACCGGACGTCGCGGATTATTCAGCAGGCGCAGCAGCCGCTCGGGATCATGCAACAGTAGATCGGGTCTCTTGTAGGTTGCAAAGCGACGTGCAAAACCCAGCGTCAGGACATCAGGATCAAGCAGACCCTTCGCGGCCTCAACCGCATCCGGCGGCGCTCCCGACATCGCCAGTTGCCCGGAAAATCGCTGCCGGACAAACTCGACAAGCGATTTGCTCGCGGCGCTGCGGAATTGCCAGAGATCAATGTCGGATACGCAGAGCATCTTCTGCTCCAGCATTTCGGTCGCTCCTATCCAGCGGTTTTTTCCACAGGCATGCGTCCAAAGATGGTCGGCGGCCGCCGAATCCCAGGTCGGCATATGCACGCCGTTGGTCACATGGCCCACGGGCACTTCATCCACCGGCCAGCGCGGAAAAAGCGGCCCGAAGAGGTGCCTGCTCACTTTCCCGTGCAAGCGGCTCACGCCGTTTACCGCCCCGCTCCCGTGAATCGCCAGGTAAGCCATATTAAAGGGCTCCGTCGAGTCGTTCGGATTCCGGCGTCCCAGCGCCAGCAAATCGTGGCATGTGATGCCAAGCTTCGTCTCGGCGTACTCAGCCAGATACTGCTCGATCAGACATGGCTCAAAAAGGTCAAACCCGGCGGCAACCGCCGTGTGCGTGGTGAAGAGATTGCCCGCGCGGGTGATGGACAATGCAGCCTTGAAATCATGCCCGGTTTCCTCCATGCAGCTCCGGGCGCGCTCTAGTACCGCGAAGGCGGCATGGCCTTCATTCAAGTGGCAGACTTCCGGCTTGATGCCAAGCTCGGCGAGCAACCTCCAGCCGCCGAGCCCGAGCAGCAGTTCCTGCTCGAGGCGCAGCTCCGGTCCCCCACCGTAAAGCTCGCTGGTTATGCCTCGGTGAGCGGGGTAGTTTGCCGCGTCATTGCTGTCCAGCAGATATAATTTTACTTTACCCACCTGGACCTGCCAGGTACGCAACCAGACTGAATAACCGGGCAGTTTCAGCTCCAGCCGCAGCCACTCCCCATTCAGGCGACGCAATGGCGTGATGGGCAGTTGCCCGGGATCGTTGTAGGGAAAAAGCGCCTGTTGGGCACCGTCCTTGTCGATTACCTGGCGAAAATAGCCCTGCTGGTATAGCAATCCTACGCCGATAACCGGAATGCCCAATTCACTGGCGGCCTTGAGCTGATCCCCGGCCACATTGCCCAGCCCACCCGAATAAATGGGCAGCGCTTCGCTCAGCATGAACTCCATGCAGAAATACGCAACACACTGCAGAGGTGATTGTGAATGCGCTTCCTGAAACCAGGCGGGTGCCTCCGCCGCAGCATGCCTGTCCCGCACCAGATCAGCGACGCTCTTGAAAAAGACGGGGTTGGCGAAATCGCGCTGGAGTTTCTCCCGCGACACCGTCTGCAGAACAACCCATGGATTATGCGTCAGCCCCCATAGCGCCGGGTCCAGCTGCTCCCATAGGTGATCCGCACTGTGATTCCAGGATGTTCGCATGTCCAGAGCCAGCTCCGCCAGCAAATCGTATCCCTCGACATCGCTCGTGGGCTGAAGCCTGTAAAGCGGTTTGCCATCTAATGTCTGGTCTGCCAACTCTTGATCCTCCCGTCTGTTTCGGATGGAATCTCACGCGCCTGAGATATGGTTACCAATTGCACGGTCTCCGTCAAGGACTCTCTGAACAAATCCTATGCGGATTATGTTCGGAAGCGAACGGAAGCCCGGCGCAAAGCGGCCCATAGTAAGCGTTATGGCGAGTATATAGGCCATCCCGTATTCTCAGGCGGGAATGAATCAGGAGCGGATAGTGGAAAAAGAACCATTGATCAGCCCAACTAAGGGCTCAGACCGATTGAACCACGTTTGATTGAATGATTTTTTATTGATAGAAAAAAAGGGAGGCTGAAATGATTGCACAAATAATAGATATGCCTATAAACATACTCGATACCGGGAATGCGCCGCTTGACGCGCCTGTTTTCCGGCTGGCGGCATCGAATGAGATCGTGCCACGATTTGAATTCCGGATTTTTGGGCATGATTTCGTTACGCTGCAACGACGTATTCGCAAGGTGGCGCCTTGCGAATCGATTGTTGAAAGCAAAGAAATTTATATTCTCAGTGGCGGTAGAGAAAACGGCGACCGCAATGTCAAAATTCGTGAGGGTAAACTGGAGTTTAAACGCCTGATTGACCGGGACAATGGACTGGAACGCTGGAAACCCACGGGTTCATTGGAATTCCCCATCGAACGCGCGGCTATTCCCGATAGCCTGTTTCCGGTTTCCGCACTGGAGCGGAAACTGCCTTTTCCTGACTCATTGACCGCAATGGTGACCGAGGAAGAATTTCTTCATCACATCGCTCAAGACAGCCTATGCGGCCCACGTCTTTATCGCGCCAACGTATTCAAGCGCCGTTCCCGATTCACCTTGCAGGATTGTCCGGTAGAGATAGACTGGATATTGGTCAACGGCGCAGCTATCGAATCCATCGCTATCGAATCCCGGTGCGCGGAGCAGGTGCTCGCGGTGCGATCCGCCTTAGGGCTGGAGCAATTTGAGAACGTCTCCTATCCGCTGGCCATCTCCCGTATTCTGGGAATCCAGGTGTTGCCGGATACGAAAGGGTCATGAATAAGGAAATTGAGCGCAAATTTCTCGTTGCAGACAAAAACGCCGATAGCTGGCGCAACGCAATATATAGTGAGATTCGTCAAGGCTACCTGAGTATCGACAAACATCGCACGGTGCGCGTGCGTATCGCGGGGGATGCTGCTTACCTCACCATCAAGGGCATCACCGAAGGCGCAACGCGCACCGAATACGAGTACCCGATTCCTGTTGCGCACGCCAGGGAGATGCTGGATGGTTTGTGTCTGCGTCCTTTGATTGAAAAGCGCAGGCACCGGGTCGGGTATGGCGGACTCGTATGGGAAGTGGATGAATTTTATGGTGACAACGCCGGTCTGATAGTGGCCGAGATTGAGCTGGAAAGCGCACAACAAGTATTTGACAAACCACCCTGGGTGGGCGCGGAAGTAACGGACGATCCCCGTTACTACAATGCCAACCTGGTTAATCACCCTTATTCAAAGTGGAAGACCTGACCGCCGGCGATATCGCCGAAGCCAGGCGATTCAGGGAATATCCAACAATTCAAACCTCTAAGTCAGACAAGGCGCGGAAGAAATTTCGGTGCGCCGCATATATCTGATATGCAAGCGATAAAATTTCTTGAGTAACGCAGTATCACGATGAGGTCCGGATTTGCATGAACCTGACGCTCGCCACCTACAATATCCACGCATGCATAGGCGCGGATGGCCGCTACGAGCCGGAACGCATCGTACAGGTACTGCGGGAGTTGAATGCCGATGTCGTGGCGCTGCAGGAAGTAGAGCACCATGACGTTGATGGCCACGATCTACTTGATTATCTGGCTGCAAAAACCGGGTTGACAGCCGTCGCTGGCCCTACCCTGTTGCGCAAAACCCGGCACTATGGCAACGCGATATTAACAAGGCTCCCCATACTCGCGGTGAACCGGGTAGATCTGACCCTCCCCGGACACGAAGCGCGTGGGGCGCTCGATATCACCCTTGATGGAAACGGGCGGCGCGTGCAAGTGGTAGCGACACATCTGGGACTGAGACCCTGGGAGCGGCGTCAGCAAGTCCGCGAGCTGCTTAAGCTTTTCAATATTGGTTCGGCGAATATTTATGTGCTGATGGGTGACCTGAATGAATGGTTCCTCTGGGGACGGCCCCTGCGCTGGCTGCACGCACACTTCAAGCGCTCTCCCCACTGCGCGACCTTTCCTGCACGCTGGCCTTGCATGGCACTTGATCGCCTCTGGGTACACCCGCGCAGGCGGCTTGCAAAGGTGGAGGTTCACGCCAGTGATCTCGCGCGCGTGGCATCTGATCACTTACCCTTGAAAGGCATTATCGAAATGTGATGAACCAGAACGTGTGCCAGCAAGCACCCCGTTTTTGTTCCTTCTTTTCTTGTGCCGCGTAGTCTCATTACGAAGGCTATTTGCTGCGCTATCCCGTCGTTGGCATCCTCTTTTCGATCATGATTTCTCGCGACATGCAGTACCGTTCCATGGTTTTATGGGGTAAACGAATAAGAAGAAATTTGAAATTTTGCTGGCAATCTTGGGAAGAATGCCATGATTTGGCGTACCTGCAGCTATCATGCTTAGGGTTTACCACCCTCCGTTGCGGAAGAAAGTGTCCGCCGGTTCGGGTGTAACGCAGTTGCTCGCACGTAAAAACCAAAGCAGACTGAGGACATGAGGGAAAACCATGACCAAGCATGATCATCTTTATTCCCGTAACCATACGCAGGCGCACGTGCCCAAGAATCTGACAGCTACATTTGCTGTCGGCATCGCCCTTAATTTTGGTTTCGTCGTCGTTGAAGGGATTTATGGCCTATTGGCCAACTCCATGGCGTTGATAGCCGATGCGGGACACAACCTCGGTGATGTGCTAGGGCTCGTGATAGCGTGGATTGCCATTGTGCTGGCACGGCGCGCACCTTCTCAAAATTACACCTATGGTTTACGGCGCGCTACGATTCTGGCTGCGCTCGTTAATGCGATGCTGCTCCTGGCAGCAGTCGGCGCGATTACGATTGAAGGTATACGGCGCCTGTCGGCACCGGGTGAAATCGCCAGCATCACCGTTATAGTCGTGGCTGCAGCAGGTATCGTTGTCAATGGCGTTACAGCGTGGCTGCTTGCCCCCGGAAGCAAGGATGACATTAATTTGCGGGGCGCCTTCTTGCACATGGTCTACGACGCACTGGTTTCACTCGGCGTAGTGATAACAGGTGGCGTAATGTTACTCTCGGGTTGGACATGGCTTGATCCCATTGCAAGCCTTGCCATCGCCGCTATTATCCTGGCGGGAACATGGGGTTTATTGCGTGATTCAGTGGGCATGTCGCTCGACGCGGTCCCGGCCGGGCTCAAGCTGGATGAGGTCAGTGCTTTTCTTAGGGGACAGCCCGGCGTGACAGCAATCCATGACTTGCACATCTGGTCGATGAGTACCACGGAGACAGTGCTGACCTGCCATTGTCTGATGCCAGGGGGCCATCCAGGTGATGAATTTCTGGCACAGGTTGCACGTGAACTGCAGGAGCGTTTCAAAATTGACCACGCGACAATCCAGATCGAAATACATGAGCACATTCCATGTGCGCTCGAATCGGATCATGTGATTTAAGTACTCTCATTCCCAAGCCAGCTTATTACTACCAATTAGAGCTTGTGGTCTCTTATCCTTTAGAAGAAATTCATTTGTAACCGGGGTACCCGTAATGATTCCTGCGGCACTTGAACTGCAATGCATCGGATACGACGTCAATGTTTGCCATGAGCGGCCAACGAAGGCCGCGGGCGGAAGCGGGTCGCTCCGACGAAAGGGTTGAGCGTCTGGGATGAAGAGTGAACCATCAGCCAGCGGATGTAGTACGCCGCTTCGGTATGCGGCTGGGTGCTTGCCCGGTATCTGGCTCGATACGTTCCGCGAGACGGCCAGTGACGTACTTGTGCAGCACGCTGGCGATGAGCGTTTGGTACGGAATGCCTTCCTTGAGCGCCTTAACCTGAATGTCACTCAGATCACCAGACGAAAGGCGAATATTCACCCGCCGATCCTTGATGGCGGTGGCACGGGCCGCTGCCTTGAGCTTGGCAAGCTCTGCCTTGGTTGCAACTGATTTGAGCTTCCCTTTCTCGAAAGCACCGAGAACTTCCTGTTCGTACGCATCAATCTTCGGCATCAGGGTTCACC
Organism: Nitrosospira multiformis; assembly: GCF_900103165.1. Taxonomy (NCBI): domain Bacteria; kingdom Pseudomonadati; phylum Pseudomonadota; class Betaproteobacteria; order Nitrosomonadales; family Nitrosomonadaceae; genus Nitrosospira; species Nitrosospira multiformis. Next base: position 2,395,525 of record NZ_FNKY01000001.1, read on the forward strand.
TTTGTTCAGGTAGTCCCTTGTCGCCTTGCGACTCGGGATGATGGTCTTGAGAAAGAAGTAGTCTTCCTCTTCAGCAAACGGCACCAAGTAGACATAGTTGTCCACAGCAACGACCAAAATTCGCTGTCGTGGATACTTCGTCTGGTTCGGATGGATCAGAATGTCGAGCAAACCGCCAGATTCGATCGCTATCACGACACTTTCGAAGGAAACGCCTCGGTCGGCTGTGAGGGCCTCGTTCTTCTCCGGACTCCACCGAAATGGTTTCATTCCGGCATATTACGCCGATGTGTGCCTTTTGTCACCACAGCGTGCTTGAGACGCACAACGCCAAGGCTCAGCTGCGTGTGCCAGAGCGAAGCGGTAGCAAACACGCCAATGGGAGCGCATTGTTGGAGCTATTTGTTTGGTACAGGAGCCAGCATGTTGGCATCATGTGACAGCACCCATTTTCCGCTTTGCTTCTTGAGAATGGACAGCGTATGACCTGCGCGCGTCATGGATTGAGCGCCGCCGGGCGGAGTCACGACGACGGTGAGCTTCGTCCACATAAAGGCCCAGTCCCCAAGAATCCTGATCTCTTGAATCTCGCTCCTACCCTCGAATTGCGGAGCCTCCTGGCCTGATTGAGCACGTGCCGCAACGGCAAAGTCAGCTTTGTGCATGACAGGCTGGCCCGGCACGAGGAAAACAACGTCATCCGCCATCAATGATAAGACTGTCTCGATATCCCCCGCTTTGCTTGCGGTCATCCAGGTGGAAACCAGCTGCCGGATTTCCTGTTCATCGTTCTGCATATGCGCCCCTTTTGTAGTGAAGTCGAACGTTTGGCATGCGCGAAGGAGTTAGATTCGGTTCTTACTTCGTCAGTGATCATGGCCGCATTCCAAAATGCGGCTATCTTCTCAATTCGGTGTATCAGTTTTCAATCGGCGATCTGTATCAATTTACATCCGGCAGTGACAAGTCTTTATGCGCCACATCCTTTGAGGCAACCAACAGATTTCAGAACCTTATGTTGAGGTTGGTTCACTCAGGCTATTGTTTGATGTTGACCGAGAGCTTACTGTAGTGTAAGCATGTTCAATGGCTAAACTCAACAGAGAGGCTCACCATGAAAATTACTCCCGGATTTAACCTCCGCGGATTTATCACCGCCGTAGTATTTCTTGCTAGCTTGGGGTGCAGCGTCCATACCTCGGCAATAGAACTTGCATTCCTCATCGACCTCAATAGCAGGACGGCAACCGACCTCGGTACTTTAGGGGGATACGAGAGCTGGGCTAGAGGCATAAATGATGCAGGGCAGGTCGTGGGAAATTCTTATACGGCTGAAGGTCGCTGGCATGCCTTCATCACAGGTCCAAACGGGGCGGGGATGAAAGACCTTGGTGTTTCTTTAGGTGGAACTTTCTTGGGTGGGCCTTTCACCGTTCCGCGGGGCATTAACGATGCGGGACAGGTAGTAGGCAGTTCTTACACGGCCGGAGACTCGGAACACGCCTTCATCACCGGCCCTAATGGAATGGGAACGAGGGATTTAGGCACATTAGGCAGCGGTCCAAGCTATGCATATAGCATTAATGATGCTGGGCAGGTAGTGGGTTATTCTTTCACGGCTGAAGGCACTATCCATGCCTTCATCACAGGCCCTGACGGCACGGGCATGAGAGACTTGGGGACTTTAGGTGGAGAGAACAGCTTCGCGAAAGACATCAACGATGCCGGGCAAGTAGGAGGCTATTCTTCCACGGCTGAAGGCAACTATCGTCTCTTTATCACCGGGCCGGATGGAGTGGGGATGAGAGGCCTGGATACGTTAGGCGGATATGACAATTTCTTGAATGGCATTAACGAAGCCGGGCAGGTGGTTGGCTGGAATCATTTAACTGGAGGTGGAGGACCTGGCTTCATCACCGGGCCGAATGGGATGGGAATAAGGAATCTCGGTACTTTAGGCGGTGGTTACAGCGAAGCTCTTGACATCAACGATATAGGGCAAGTAGTAGGCTCTACTTACACAGGTGAGCACATCGATTTCAGACGCGCCTTCGTCACCGGCCCAGACGGCGCGGGCATGATCGACCTCAATTCCCTTGTTGATTTGCCAGGAATAATTCTAACCGAAGCCACTGGCATCAATAATGCGGGCCAAATCATTGCCAACGGATACGTTGGATACGTTACTTTCATCCCCGAGCCAGAGAGCCACACGCTTCTTCTTGCCGGCCTAGTTCTCATTGGATCGATCGTGCGATACAAAAAGATGAGCGCATCCCCCTTCTCGCCTCAGGAGCCAGCCGGTGACAAGCAGTTTATAACATCGAGTCACAAAGACATGAGGTCCAAAGTCATGCAGGACATGTGGTCACATGGACATAGCATAGAGTGGACATAGTAGGGTCAGGTCTTGTTGCTTGCCATGAGTTATGCGCTGTCCTCATTACTCGGCAAAAAAAGATACAAGCAAGATGCATGCTCAATATCAAGAGATTAATTCATAAAAAAGATTAAATACATCCATCAGAAATGTGTCCGCTTAAGGTTCGACGCCGTAGTGCTGCAGTTTCGCGTAGAGCAATTGACGGCGAATACCAAGACGGCGCGCCGCTTCGGCTCGATTACCCCCGGTTTCGGCAAGTGCTGTGCGGATCATGGCCTCTTCGAGCTGCGCCAGTGCTGCGGGTAGGTCGTGCAAGGGTGGCGGCGTTGCCGATAGTGCGGGGGACGCAACGACATCAGCCAACCCGAGATCTTCTGCTTTGATGGAAGGGCCTCGAGCCAGAATCGTTGCACGTTCAATTACATTACGTAACTCGCGTACATTACCCGGCCATGAATGCTTTTCGAGGCGATGCCGCGCCTCTGCTGAAAGATTTTTTGGAGAATCGCTGGCCAGGGCAAGAAAATATTCTGCCAACGCAATAATATCCTCATGCCGTTCCCTCAACGGCGATACATGAATATTAATGACATTGAGCCGGTAAAACAGATCCTCGCGAAACTTGCCTTCTTTGACCTCCTGCTCAAGATCACGATGGGTAGCGGCGAGCAAGCGTACGTTGACGGCCAGTGGGCGCTCCGCGCCCAGCGGGACTATCTTGCCTTCCGCTAGCACGCGCAGAAGCTTGGCCTGCAGATTGCTGCTCATATCCCCGATTTCATCGAGCAGAAGGGTGCCGCCATCGGCCTGCTGAAAAATACCCGTGCGATTTGCGGTAGCTCCGGTAAAAGCACCCCGTACATGGCCGAACAGCTCGCTTTCAAGCAACTCTTGCGGAATTGCCGCGCAATTGACGGCTACAAATGGCTGTGACGCTCGCGCGCTGTGCTGATGCAATGCACGCGCGACTATTTCCTTGCCGCTGCCGGTTTCTCCGGTAATCAGCACCGTAGCGTCGCTGGCTGCAGCGCGCCCGACCATTTTGATAGTTTCCCGCATGCGTTCGCTATGGGCGACGAATTCGTCCTCTTTGCGGGCTTCGGCTTGCTGCGTTGCGGTGCCGCGTGACGCGAGGGCGGCGGCCAACGCAGTTTCGACTGCATGACGACTGATCGGTTTGGCAAGATGCTCGAATGCACCGAGCTTCATCGCCTCTATCGTATTATCTACACTGGTGTAGGCAGTCAGCATGATAACTGGCGGCCCGTCGCCCCCCGGCAAATGTTTGATCGCGTGCAGCACCTCAATGCCCGTCATGTCAGGTAATCGGAAATCAAGAAAGACGGCTTCGATCCCCCCATGTTTCAGAAGTGAAAGGCCCTGTGCGCCGTTGGTTGCGATGAGTATCTCGTAGCCGAGACTCGACACAGTCTCCGCGAGACTTTCGCGGAAGCTGGCATCGTCATCGACAATCAGGATACGTGCCAAGGAATCTCCAGCTCAAAACAGGTACCCGAAGACTGCTGAAAATAACGGGCCTCGCCCCCATGCGCAACGGCGATTTCTCGCGCGAGCGCCAGCCCCAGCCCGATCCCGTCTGGGCGTCCCGATACGAAAGGTTCAAATAGCCGAGGCTCCATGTCGGCAGCGACACCGGGGCCTGTATCACAGACTTGCAAGACCATGGCGGCATTAAAAGCGTTTTTGCTTGCGGTCACCGTAACAACACCGCCGCGTGGCGTATGCTGCAGTGCATTGGCAATGAGATTGTCTAGCGCCCGGCCTAGCGAGCGTGGATCAAAACTCCAGGATGCAATATCGATCCGTGTTCGTAGATCAATTTCGGCGGCGGCACTTCGCTCAGTAAAGGCATCAACCCTTTCCATGAGCCAATCCGCAATATGTACTTGCCGTGAATGGATACTGACGGGCTCAGTTTTTTTGAGCAATTCCTTCACGGTTTCATCAAGACGCCCAATTTCCCGCAAGATGAATTCCAATGCTGTTCGTTGGTCTTCTGGCCGTGCCAGCGCATTCTCCGCCTTAAGTTGCATGGCGGCGATAGGGTTACGGACTTCGTGGGCCACTGCTGC